>CAWGWT010000007.1:0-415248 GCA_963826325.1 Vulcanimicrobiota bacterium | reverse complement strand
GCAGAGTATGTGATGCTGCCGCCGTTTGCCGCGATCGCCTTCTTGCTGTTCACGCAAACAAACGCTGCTGCGGCAAATCTGCGTTCCATTGTGGTTTTGCCCTGTGTTGGCGCTGCCGCAGGGGCGCTCTGCTGGCAGTTCTTGGGTGCCGGTGCGATGAGCTTAGCGCTCGCAACTGCGTCCGTGCTGGTTGCGCAGATAATTCTTCGCGCATACATGCCTCCGGCACTCACTCTCGCGGCGCTGGCGCCGCTTCTACATGTAGACGCCGGGGCTTACGTCGCGGGTGTCGCAATCGGAACGAGTATCATCGCGGCCGCCTTTTTTCTCTGGCGAACCGTTTGCTGGTGGCTCGATGTAGATTTAGTTGGGTATAGCTAAGAGCTCAATAACAGTCAGGGGTACTATGACAACGAGTGATTTTCTTCTCGAGCGACTGGTTGCATGGGGGTTCTACCGAGTCTACGGTTATCCGGGCGACGGCATCAACGGCATCATGGGGGCCTTCGATCGCATCGGCGACAAGCTGCGATTCATTCAGGTCCGCCACGAAGAGATGGCGGCGTTCATGGCGTGCGCGCACGCGAAATTCACGGGCGAAGTGGGAATCTGTCTTGGCGACCTCGGGCCCGGGCGCGATTCATCTGCTCAACGGACTCTACGACGCGAAGATGGATCACACGCCGGTCGTTGCGATCGTAGGCCAGGCGGCGACGTCAGCGCTTGGCGGATCGCTACCAGCAAGAAGTCGACCTTCAAGTGTTGTTTCAAGACGTGACGGAATACGTCTACACGGTATCGAGTCCGGCGGCAATGCGACACGTCGTCGATCGAGCCGTGCGTACGGCGGTGGCCTATCGAGCCGTGACGTGCGTGATCGTTCCCAAGGACGTTCAGGAGAAGAAAGCCGTTCACTAACCCGCCGCGCGCGCACAACATGATGAGCAGCAGCGTCGGCTACTCGGCCCGATCGTCTCCGACGCAGCACGATTTGCAGCGCGCAGCCGATATTCTCAACGAGGGCAAGCGCGTAGCTATTTTGGTGGGACAAGGTGCCGCCAACGCGACCGATGAAGTGCTGGCGGTCGCCGACCGGCTCGATGCCGGCATCGCGAAAGCGCTGCTCGGGAAATACGTGGTTCCCGACGATTTACCATATGTCACCGGTACGCTCGGATTGCTGGGCACGCGGCCGAGCTCCGACATGATGAACGAGTGCGACACGCTGCTGATGGTGGGCACCTGCTACCCCTACTCGGAATTCTTGCCGAAGGAAGGGTCAGGCACGGGGCATTCAGATCGACATCGACGCACGCAACGTCGGATTGCGGTTTCCTACCGAAGTCAATCTGATCGGCGACAGCCGTGCAACTCTTGGCGGCGCTCTTACCGCTGCTAAAGCCCAAGACCGATAACGGCTGGCGCGACAAAATCGCAAAGAATCTCGAGCAGTGGCACGCCGACGAGGAGGCAAGATCGCACGTTACCGGCGAGCAGATCAATCCACAGCTCGTGTTTTGGGAGCTCAACAAGCGCCTGCCGGACCGACGCGATACTTACCGGTGATGCCGGCACGCCGACAAACTGGTTTGCGCGCAACATTCGATATGCGTCGCGGAATGAAGTCTTCGCTCTCTGGCGGCTTGGCGACAATGGGCTCGGCGGTGCCGTATGCCATTGCCGCTAAGTTTGCGTTCCCCGATCGCGTCGTCATCGCGTGCGCGGGCGACGGAGCTATGCAGATGAACGGAAACGCGGAGATGCTCACCGTAGCGAAGTATTGGAAGGAGTGGCGTGACCCACGCTTGATTTTCCTTGTCCTCAATAATTCAGACCTCAACCAAGTGACGTGGGAGATGCGGATTGAAAGCGGCAATCCGAAGTACGACGCATCGCAGGATCTGCCTCCGTTCAACTATGCCGAGTACGCGAAGCAGCTCGGCCTTAACTGGATTCGCGTCGAGCGCTCGGAGGACATCGGCACTGCCTGGGATCAGGCACTGGCCTCCGATCGGCCGGTTATCTACGACGTCGTGGTCGACGCGAATATTTCACAACTGCCTCCGCAGATCACTCTGGAGCAAGCTCACAATCTTTTTTCGGCCATGACAAAAGGCGATCCCGACAGAGGCGCCGTGATCAAAGAATCTATCAAAGAGGTCTTTGCTGGCTTTACTCCCGCACGGCTCCGACAAATAGCCGTGTCGTAGCGTCGCTGCGTTGCACGCGGAAGTGCCGATCACTGCGCTCGACGTGAGGGCGTATACAGTGCCCGACGGCGACGGCGGAGTCGGACGGTACCCTGCAATGGGACACGACCACGATGGTCTACGTAGAGGTCCATGGCGGAGGCCGCTCGGGGATCGGCTTTACCTACGCGGACGTGTCGACCGCGAAACTTATCGAAAGCCTCTTTAGCGGCACCGTGGTGGGCGAGGACGCGATGGCGATCGGCGCCCGCTGGAACGACATGTACGCCAAGGCACGCAACCTTGGACACGATGGCATCACGTCTATGGCAGTCTCGGCGATCGACGTGGCACTCTGGGATCTCAAGGGCAAGCTGTTGGGAGTGCCCACGTATACGCCTGCTCGGCGCGGCGCGCGCGAGCGTGCCGGTTTATGGCAGCGGCGGTTTTACCGCCTATTCCACGCGCCAACTTTGCGATCAACTGACCGGTTGGGTAAGCGACGGCATCGCACGCGTCAAGATGAAGGTCGGGCGCGATGCGAAGGCCGACCTCGAACGAGTTACCGCGGCCCGCAACGCCATCGGCGTTGCCGCGGAACTCTTTGTCGATGCCAACGGTGCCTATTCCGTACAACAGGCGCTTGCGCAGGCGCGTTATTTTGCCCAGCAGCGCATAACCTGGTTCGAAGAGCCGGTCTTTCGAGAAGATTATGCCGGTACGCGCCAGGTGCGTGAGCATGCGCCTCCCGGCATGGAGATATCCGACGGCGAATACGGCTATGGGCTCTATCAGTTCGTCCGCATGATCGAGGCCGGGATGCTCGACGTGTTGCAGGCCGACGCAACGCGATGCGGCGGTTTCTCGGGGCTGATGGCCGTTGACGGCCTTTGCCAAACGGCCATGATTCCGTTATCGACCCACTGCGCGCCGCACCTACACGTGCATGCTGCAATGGCTTGCAAGCAACTTCGCCATATTGAATACTTCTACGATCACTACCGGATAGAGGAAATGCTCTTCGACGGCGCCGCGGAGCCCGAAAACGGCGAGCTTTCGCCCGACGCCAGCCGGCCCGGTATTGGCTTAGAGCTGCGCCGCACCGACGCAGAACGCTATGCCGTTTAAGGACGACCACCCATGATTCGTATTCTTGAAACGGTCGAAGGCTCGCGCGCGAGTGCCAACGGCGCTCATCCAAGACCGACGCAACGTCCCGGTACCGTCAATGCGGCCGACGTCGATGCGGCCGGACTTGAAAAGGAACTCCTGCGGACCGTACGAGGTGAAGTTCGATTCGACGCGAGTACGCGCGCGATGTACTCCGACGGATGGATCGAACTATCGGCAAGTGCCGATCGGATTAGTCATTCCCAAAGATGCCGAGGACGTGGAACGCACGCTGGCGGCGTGCCGGAAGTTTGGCGCGCCCGTCTTCTCTCGTGGCGGCGGCACGAGCCTAGCCGGCGAGACTTGCAATGCTGCCGTCGTCATGGATTTCAGCAAATACATGAACCGCATTCTTGACATCGATTGGGAAGCAAGGAACGCGCGCGTGCAGCCGGGGTGCGTGAACGACGACCTGCGCAACAAGGCGGAGGAGCGCAACCTCACCTTCGGGCCGGATCCGGCGACGCACAACCGTAACACGTTTGGCGGCATGATCGGCAACAACTCGTGCGGGATGCACGCGCAGATGGCTGGGAAGACCGAGCAGAACGTCGAGGAACTCGAGATCGTCACCTACGACGGCCTGAGGATGCGCGTCGGACCGAATCCGATCAAGAGCTGGAACGCATCATCGCGGGCGGCGGCCGGCGCGGAGAGATCTACGCGGCGCTCAAGCAGTTGCGTGACAAATACGCCGACAAGATTCGGGAGAAGTTCCCGGATATTCCACGCCGCGTTTCCGGTTTTCCGCTTAATGAGTTGCTTCCCGAAAACGGTTTTAACGTGGCGCGAGCTTTGGTTGGAACGGAGAGCACATGCGTCACCATCGTCGAGGCGAAGGTTCGGTTAGTACATAGTCCGCCATGTCGCGTGATCTTGATCTTGGGATTTCCAGATCTCGCAACCGCGGCCGATCACGTACCATTCTGCGACGAGCACAATCCCATCGCGCTTGAGGGGATGTCCGCTTCGATGTTTCATTACATGGAACTCAAGGGCGAACCGGAGGGCGGCCGCGCGATGTTCCCGGACGGTACGGGGTGGCTGATCTGCGAGTTCGGCGGCGACACCAAGGAGGAGGCAACCGCGCGCGCACACGGCTTGATGGAGGCGTACAAAGCGCGCCCCAACCCGCCGACGATGAAGTTCTTTGACGATCACAAGGATCAGGAGCAATTCTGGACCTTTCGCGACGAAGCGCTTGGATCGACCTCAAAGATCCCTAACCAGGCGGACTATTACCCGGGCTGGGAAGATTCGGCGGTCGACCCCAAGCGATTGGGCGACTACATTCGCAAGTTCCAGCAGATGCTCGACGAGTACGGCTATCAAGGCTCGATTTACGGGCACTTCGGTCAAGCGTGCGTCCACGTTAGCATCAACTTCGATCTGTATACCGCGGCCGGCATCGCGAAGTATCGCGAGTTCGTCACGAAGATGGCGCACATCTGCGTGGAGCACGGCGGATCCCTCTCGGGGGAGCACGGCGACGGTCAGTCGCGCGGCGAGCTCTTGCCGATTATGTACGGCGACGAACTCGTTGAAGCGTTTTGGGAATTCAAATCGATCTGGGACCCGCATAACAAGATGAACCCGGGCAAGGTCGTGCATCCGTACAAGCTCGATCAAAATCTGCGCTGGGGCACCGATTACGAACCGTGGGAACCTCGAACGCATTTCACGTTCGAGGACGATCACGGCAGCTTTGCCTTCGCGGCCAACCGCTGCGTCGGAACCGGAAAATGCCGCAAGCACGACGGCGGGACCATGTGCCCCAGCTACATGGCGACGAAGGAAGAGGCTTACTCGACGCGCGGTCGAGCACGGCTGCTCTTCGAGATGCTCGAAGGCAACCCGATCGATAAAGGCTGGCAAGACGAAGGCGTCAAGGATGCCCTCGATTTGTGCCTTTCGTGCAAGGGCTGTAAGGGCGAATGCCCGGTCAACGTCGACATGGCGACCTATAAGGCCGAGTTTCTTTCGCACTACTACGAGCATAAACGCCGGCCTATCGCGGCGTACGCATTTGGCTTGATGTATTGGTGGGCTCGAGCGGCGGCGCGCGCCCCGGGATTAGTAAACGCTCTCACGCAAGCGCCCGGATTGCGCGAAATCGCCAAAGCGGCGGTTTCGATCGCACCGCAGCGGACGATACCGCTTTTTGCGACGGAAACGTTCCGGGCGTGGTTTGCGAAGCGATCGCCCCGAAACGTCGGTAGGGAGCAGGTCATTCTATGGCCCGATACGTGGAACGATCACTTCCACCCGACTACGGCGCAAGCCGCGGTAGAAGTGCTGGAGGAGGCCGGCTTTCACGTCACCATTCCCGCGGTGCAACTCTGCTGCGGGCGCCCGCTCTACGACTACGGCTTGCTCGATCTGGCCAAAGCGATGCTACGGGAGACTCTGGAGGCGCTACGGCCGCAGATTCGTGCCGGAATCTGCGTCGTCGGCTTAGAGCCTAGCTGCGTATCGGTCTTTCGCGATGAAATGACCAACTTGCTCGGGCCCGATGAAGATGCAAAGCGGTTGAAGGAGCAAACCTATCTCTTCACCGAGTTCCTAGCGAAGAAGGCGCCGCAGCTCGAGTTGCCGCGGCTGAGCCGCAAAGCACTGGTGCAAGAGCACTGCCACCACAAGTCGATTCTCGACACGTCCGGCGAGAAAAAACTCTTCGACGCGCTCGGGCTCGAGTACGAGATCCCCGATGCGGGTTGCTGCGGCATGGCTGGACCGTTCGGCTTCGACGCAAGCCACTACGAGGTGTCGATGGCGATCGGCGAACGCGCGCTTCTGCCCCGGGTACGAGCTGCTGAAGCAAGCACGATCATCGTAGCGGACGGCTTTAGCTGCCGCGAGCAAATATCGCAAACCACAAACCGTCAGGCGCTGCACCCCGCGCAAGTGCTAAAAATGGCTTTTGACGACCAAGGATGGCAACGCCAGGACGTGCATCCCGAGCTGCGGTACATGCCCGACGCTCTAAAAGAGGCGCGCAAGGCCGCGTTGCAAGGATCAATCGGTCTTGCCGTGCTTGTTGGGGCGGCCGCGGCTGCCACGCTTTTGTTGTGGAAGCGCTAGCCGATGCCGACGGAAGTCCTTATTCTTGGCGGTGGATTCGCGGGTGTCTCTGCGGCGCGCGAGTTCGAGCGAAAGCGTCGCTGCGACCTGAGGATAACACTGGTTAGCCGCAACAACTACCTTCTCTTCACCCCGATGCTTCCGGAAGTGGCCGGCGGTACCATCGATGCGCGCGACATAACCCAGCCGTTGCGAGCCGGACTTCGGCGGACCAACTTCGAGTTCGCGGAGGCAGTCGAAGTCGATCTGCCCGGTCGCGCCGTAGCCGTGGAGAGCCCGCTGACGCGCGAGCGCAAAACGCTTCATTTCGACGAGCTCGCACTCGCGCTCGGCTCGACGACGTCGACTTTCGGGCTCCCTGGCGTGGACGAGCATACGCTGCCGCTCAAGACGATGTCGGACGCCATAACGCTGCGCAACCGCGTACTGGGGGCGCTCGAAGTCGCCGCGGCTACGCGCCAGTTGATCGAGCGAGACCGGCTGCTACGATTCGTCATCGTGGGCGGTGGTTTCACCGGAGTCGAAGCGGCCGGAGAACTGCTCGCGTTTATTCACTCGGTGCTGCCGTTCTATCGAGGGATCGAGCGTAGCCAGATATCCGCCGAGCTGGTCGAAAGCGGCGATCGTCTACTCCAGCATTTGCCTCCGAAATTTGGAAAACAGGCAGCAGCGTCCTTGCGCAATCGCGGCATCACGCTTCACATGGGTCGCAAGATCGAAGCGGTCGATGCCCGTGGGCTGCGACTCGAAGACGGCGCTCGGATCGAAAGCGGTACGATCGTCTGGAGCGCCGGCATCGAGCCCGATTCCTTGGTCAAGACGCTTGCCGTCCGTCTCTCTAAACATGGCGCGATAGTCGTCAACCCCGATTTCTCCGTGCCCGAATGTCGCGCGGTCTGGGCGATCGGCGACTGCGCTGCCATTCCCAAATCGAATGGCGGCACGTACGCACCGCTTGCACAGAACGCGGTCCGTGAGGGGCCATTGTTGGCGCGCAATATTATCGCGAAGGTCGCGGGCTCAACGACGAAAGATTTCACCTATCGCGAGCTTGGCCAGATGGCATCGCTCGGCGGTCGCCACGGCTTAGCCGAGTTGCCGGGCGGGCGAATGCTCTCGGGTCTCCCGGCATGGATGTTGTGGCGTGGCTATTACTTGGGGCGGCTGCCGGGCTGGTATCGAAAGACGCGCGTGGCTCTCGATTGGACGCTCGACGCGGTGTTTCCGCAAGGCACCGCACGGCTTCCGCTCGTAAGCGAAGCGCAACGCGCCGAGGAAGTTCGTGCAACTACGCGATAGGGTGGCGATCGTAACCGGCGGCGACACGGGAATTGGAAAAGCGATTTCGCTTGGGTTCGCCCGCGAAGGCGCGAGCGTCGTCGTCGATTATCATGGCGACAGCCGCCCGGCAGATGCGCTGATCGAAGAGATTGAGAACTTTGGCGGCCGCGCGGCGGCTGTCGCCGCCGACGTTGCAACTGCCGGCGATGTAGAGCGACTCGTGGCAACTGCCGTCGAGAAATTCGGCGGCGTCGACGTGCTGGTTAACAACGCCGGTCTCGAGGAGAAGCATCCGTTCCTCGAAATGCCGCTCGAGGTTTGGACGAAGGTGATCGCGGTGAACCTGACTGGCGTGTGGCTCTGTACGCAGGCCGCGGCCAAACATATGGCATCGCAAAAGCGCGGTGGCCGAAATTATCAATATCAGCTCGGTGCACGAAGACATCGCAATGCCGACGAACGCTCCCTACTGCGCCTCAAAAGGCGGCGTACGCATGCTGATGCGCACCGTTGCCGTCGAACTGGCGCCGCACGGCATCACCGTTAACGACATCGCACCCGGCGCCATCGATACGCCGATGGACGCACCGCTCAAGCGCGATCCCCGCGAGATGAGACAGCTTCTTTCGGAGATCCCACTAGGCCGAATGGGCAGGCCCGAAGAGATCGCGGCGTTATGCGTCTTTCTTGCTTCGGACGCGGCCGCGTACATTACCGGCGCAACCTACCTGATCGACGGCGGAATGAGCCGCCAGTCCGGTAGCCTTTAATCGTGGACGACGCTGCTGCCAGCATCGGGACGGGCGAACGTATCTCGACCTACGAAGTCTCCGATACCCAAATGGCAGCGGGGAGCACCTTCGGCTCTCCCAAGGCGGTGCTCGTCATTAAAGCTACTGGCGCAATCGAAAAATTCTATTCGAGTGATGCCGGCAAAGTGGCAATCGGCTCGGTAGTCATTCATCACTGGGACGAGCGCACCGGCGTTCCACTGCCGGCCCTTCCTGGAAAGTTCGTCATACATCCAGATCATCAAGAGCATCTGTTCACCCTCTTCAACGGTGCCAGGGTTCGTGAAGATCTCTTCGTGCTCAACGGCATGCCGCAGGGTCATCGCGTCGATCCGCCCGCCGCCTATTACATTGTCGAACTCACCAACGAAACCGACGAGGAGCTCTACATCGGCACGTATGCCGCAGCACAGCTGCGCGGTGACAGCGCATACGACGTTAGGACGGCGTACAGCAAAAAGCATCGAGCGCTGATAGCATGGAGCCGAGAGAAAAGAAAATTCGTGCGTCTCTTCGGATGCTCCGTCAAGCCCACGAGTTACAAAGTCACACGCGATAGCGGGAAATCCACCGCAAGCGAGTTTCCGGGCCGACTCAGCAACAAGACGCTGGACCGGGCAGGAGACCCCGTCGGCATCATGCACCTAAGCCGCAGGTTGCGCCCCGGCCAGAGCACCTCGTTCTCGTTCAAGCTGTCATTTTCCACCGCCGGACGTGCCTCAGCGACGCGCCGGTATGCCGCGTGCCCGGATTCCGGTGAGGCGCTACGGCGGACCCGGGCGCACTACGATGAGATCCTTGGCCGCGCGGTGGTGGTGACTCCGGATTCAACCGTGAATCGCGGGGTCTTATGGGCGAAGGCAAATATGCTGCGCACTCAGTTGCTGACGCCCACCGGATGGAGCTTCGTCAACGACCCTACTCGTTCCAACAATAGCGTCGCGCGAGACACCGCCTGGTTCGCATTTGGAGCCGATTATATTACCCCCGAGTTTGCGCGCGAGTCCCTTTCCTGGTATGCAGAGCACCTCGAAAGGACCGGGATGGTCATCGAGTATTACGATGTCCGGAACGGCAAAAGGGAGGACTACGGCCTCAACATCAACGACAACACGCCACTTTTGATCCTGGCGCTGTGGCACCACTACAATACGAGCGACGATCTCGCATTCTTGAAGCGCGTCTATCCCTTCGCGCTCAAGGCTGCGCGTTATATTCTCTCTCAGCGCAACCAACAGGGCCTCGTATGGTGCACCGCCACCAAGACCTCCGATTGGGGAATCATTGGGTGGCGCAACGTCATCAAAGGTTATCGATTATCCGGCGCCACGACCGAAGTAAATTCGGAATGCTTCGCCGCGTTGAACACGATTGCACAGATGGCCCGCGCTCTGAAGAAACACGACATAGCTTCTGAGTTCAAAGCACACGCCGACGATCTGCGCGCTGCCATCAACGAGCATTTACTCGATCCGCGAACCGGGCTGTACTACCTCAACATCGACCTGCACGGAAATCCGCGTAGTGAGGTGACCTCGGATCTCATCTTCCCGGTGATGTTCGGAGTGGCCGACGACGAGACCGCGGCGCGCATCATCGGGCGCCTGAGCGTGCCGGCGTTTTGGACCAGCGCCGGGATCCGCACGCTGCCCCGGAACGACATTAATTATGGGCCTACCCGCGGATATGGGCTGCTCGGCGGCGTCTGGGTCGGCGTGACGTTTTGGTATGCCTTCGCCGCGGCGGCTTTCAACCCAGAGTTCATGGCCTACGCCCTTAGCTCGAGCTTCGGGCACTATTCGCGCGACCCGCTGCGCAACAACACGGTTCCCGGTCAGTTCTCGGAGTGGCTTCACGGTGAAACGCTCGCAAATCAGGGCATGATGCTCTCGCCCTGGTTTCCTCCGCGTTATCTGTGGGCTGCAATCGAAGGTGCTGCCGGGCTCGACCTCTCCGGTGGCTCGCCCAGCATTAAGCCGCGCCTGGCACCCGATTGGAAATGGCTGGGCGTACGCAATCTTCCGCTGGCCGGAAAGAGCTACACCTGGTTTGTCGTGCGTGCGCCCGATATCAAGGTGTACGCGAACTTTCGCTTTGATCAGCCGCTGCCATACGAGACGCACGATAGAGACATCTCGCCTCAGGTTCGCGCGAGCGGCGAGGCCGCCGTGGCAATCGCGCTGCGCAGGGGGAAACATCTCACGATTTTTGTGGGAAATACGACGAATCGAACCATCACAACGGCATTACGCGTACTATTGAATCTTACCCATTCGTACGCTGGCAGGTCGTACAACAGCCTGCGAGGGGCGTGGGTCGAAACGCCGGTGCTTAATGCTACGGCGTTAAAAAACGGCATTCCGATCGAGCTCGACAGTAAAGGCTTCTGCGTGCTGGAATTGCACGAGCGGGTCTAGTTATGAGCGGCAGCATACATCGCTTCGGCGTCAGTGAGTTTACAACGTGGCCGTGGTCATTCGAAAGGGACGTGCGAGCGTACGCGGCTCATGGCATCAATGCGATCGAAGTTTGTGAATACAAACTTAATCGCGATGACTACGCGCCGCAGCTTCGCGAGATTGGCAAGGTTGGTTTGACCGTGAGTTCGGTTCAGTCGACGGTGCACTCGCTCTTCCCCGACAGCCTGGCACCTTCACCGACCGATCCCGACGATCGCGTTCGGCATATAAAAATCGCGATTGAGCGAATTAGGCCGCACGTTTCGGCGAATGTTCCGTTCGTCGTAATAACCGGCGCGGCCCCTGGCGGCGACACTCGGCTCGTATATGAGAAATCTTTAACGGCGCTTGCCGAGCTTGCAGAATTCGCCGCAGAGCGCGGGATGCGAATCGCCTTCGAGCCGCTGAACCCGGTGCTCTTCAATACCGACACCGCATTATGGGGGCTGGATGAAGCCTTGGAGCTGGTCCAGCGCATCGACCATCCTGCATTGGGCATCTGCCTGGACACTTGGAACATTTTCCAAACTCCGGATCTGCACGATGTGATCCGCGCATGCGGCGATCGTATCTTCTTGGTGCAGGTGAGCGACTGGCACAGGCCGCGGTCGGGCGCAGATCGGATCAGCCTGGGCGACGGAATTATCGACAATGCTCGGATCATGACGACCGCGCGGGAGGCCGGTTATAGGGGACCGTACGTTCTGGAGATTTTCTCAAGCGAGTCGCTGCCGGATTCGATCTGGCGGGCGGACCTCGACGCGGTCCTCGATCACAATACGGCGGCCTTCGCGCGGATCTGGGATTCAGCCCAATCGTGATCCCGCGGCGTATCTACGATCTGAGCCAGCCGGTATTTACGAATTGTCCGCAGTATCCAGACGAAAACCCCAGGCCGGCACAAATCCGGTTGTTTTATATGCTCGCCGTTCAGGGCGTTAACAAAGAGATCGTCGAGGTCAGCACGCACACCGGAACGCACTGCGATGCACCCTTTCATTTTTTTGCCGACGGGACCACGATCGATCAGGTTCCCCTCGAGAGCTATGTCGGGCCGGGCGTCATCGTCGATCTGCGCAACAAGAGGCTTGGCACCGCAATCGAGGTCGCCGACTTAAAGCCGCGTGCCCGTGATTTTAGCGCAGGCGACATTGTATTGCTGAACACGGGCGGCGGACACCGTCGCGGAAACAGCCAGGCTTTCTTGACGGAATACGTTTACTTGAGCGGCGAAGCGGCTCAGCTCCTCGTGAACCGTGGGGTTAAAGGCGTCGGCATTGACGCGGTGAGCCTGGGAGGTTACAAGGATCCGGAGAAGGCGGCCCCGCCACACCGCGTGTTGCTCGAACACGGCAAATTCATCGTTGAGGAGCTCTACTTCCCGGACGAAGTCATGGATGGCCGTGCGCGACTGTTCGTTGCGGCACCCGTAAAGCTTCAAGGCTGCAGTGGCGCCTGGACGCGCGCAATGCTCTGGGAGTTCTAAAGTCTGGTGCGTTCGCACTAGCACGGGTCCTGCGACTGCTTTGGCTACGGTCATCACGTGCGCCCGCCCAACCGAACGAGCGAGTAGCTGCTTACGACAATCTTACGACAATCGGCGCGGAAACTAGCGGAAAATGCGAACTCTAGCGAACGAAAAATGGAGCGCAAAAAGACTGACGCAGCTAGGAAAATAGGCTATTTCTTGCGTTTCGTACGCACTCTAGGTTTCGAGGAGCGTTTATTTCGCATGTAAGGGGTCGGGGGTTCGAGTCCCCCCATCTCCACCATCGGAAACGCCTATTCTGTTAAGGAGTTGGGCGTTTTTGTTTTCGCAGAGACAAACGAAGCACGGCGCCGCGCTTACGACAGTTGACCTTGCGTGGCGATCGCAAGGCGGAGTTTAAAGATCGATCCAGACTACTTGCACAACGTGTAAGGGGTCGGGGTTCGTGTCCCCCCATCTCCACCATCGAAAACGCCTGCTTCTGTTGTGAATCTGGCGCTTTCAGTCTCGCGGCAAGGCGCAGCGATCGGCGGCACTTACAATATTGGTAAGAGCTCAAGCTTCCGCGGACCGTCGGAAATAACGGCTTGCTGAGCAGTGTAGCGTTATCCTGGCGCTTCTTGCTCGCGGGTTCCGATTTAGGCTGACGCTAGATGCACATCGTGCTAACACTGGCGCTCATATCCCGCGGACTCTATCGCCAGCCTAAGGGCTCGTATTTGCAGCCGGTGTTGTATTGGTCGCGAGCCCTGGCAGTACTATTCTCCATACTAGCGGAAATTCGAATGATTAGAAGGGGGGTGGAACTCGTGGCTGATTCTAGCGTCCAGGCCCATGTGGGCGATGCAGCCGCCCAAGCCGATAAGATCGTGATCGACATGCTCACAGGAGCTTGGGTGACGCAGCTAGCGGCGGCGATTGTCCGTCTGGGCGTGCCGGATTTGCTCGCTGCAAAGCAGCCGCAGACGTGCGAACAACTGGCAGAAGCCGCCGAGGCGGACCCCGATGCATTGCGGCGCGCAATGCGCGCGCTTGCATCGCTCGGCGTTTTTCACGATACTGGCGCGGGCTACACGCTAACATCGGTAGGTGACCGCTTGCGCTCCGACACGGGGGCTTCGATGCGGGATTTCTTTCTCGCCGAAACCGATGAGGTCCACCGTCGCAGCTGGGACCATTTGGTCGACGCAATTCGCTCGGGGCGACCGCAGCCGCTGGCCGTCTTCGGCATGCCGGTATTCGAGTATTACTCTACTCACGCCGCAGAGGGTGAGCAGTTCGGCAAGGCGATGCAGAGCACGTCGGCCATGTCGGAGCGAGGCGTTCTCGACTCATACGACTTCAGCGATGAAAAACTGATCGTCGACATCGGAGGTGGCAATGGCAGCCTGCTACGTGCGATCCTGAGCCGATATTCAAATACCGAAGGAATCGTTTTCGACCGGCCATACATGGGGGGGCAAGCCGTCGCAGCAATACGCTCCAGCGAGCTTGGGGAGCGATGCCGTTTCGAGAGCGGCGATTTCTTCGAAGCGGTGCCGCCTAATGCAGACGTTCATCTGCTCAGATTCATCCTGCACGACTGGGATGACGACTAGAGCATTAGGCTCTTAAGGAGCTGCCGATCTGCCCTCGCTCCATCCGGTCGAGTGCTCGTGGTCGAAATGCTCGTGCCCGAGAACAACGCGCCCGGATTCCCGCAACTGATGGACATGAATATGTTGGTGATGACGGGGGGCATGGAGCGCAACGAAAGCGAGTATCGCCGGCTGCTTGGAAGGGCTGGTTTTCGCATTACGCGAGTCCTTGCCACCGGCTCGCCCTTTTTTGTCATCGAAGCACGACCAATCTGAGTAGGGCGGTAGGCTGCATCCGTAGACGGCGGCTACGGCTCGCTAAAGGTATTTGCGCAGATCCTCAAAAGTCCAGCCGGCTTGACGCAGCGCGCTGGCCAATGTCTTTGGCTTGAGGATATCGCGCGTGCGCTTGACCGTAACGAGCTGACCGTTCGGACCGCGCAATCGGACATGTGACCCTTCCTGGGCAGCCGAACAAAGCTCGCGCGATAGAGGGCCGCTATCAATTCGTCGCCCGAGACTCGTGGTGCACGCTCGCTCATGCGTCGAGCGGGGTTGGTTAAACCGCTACAGCGATGCGCTTGACGACCGCGCTCGTGTCGCTCGGCGGAATCTCCTCGCCGCGTTCTCTGCGATCGGCGAGAACGAGAGCGATGGCCTGGCGCGCACAGGTCAACGCCTCTTCGACGGTCTCGCCCTGCGTCGCGATTTCCGGCAAAGCCGGTACAGATACGCTAAAGCCACCTTGCGCTTCGGGTTCGAGGACAACCGTGTATGAGCGTTCGATAGGCACGGTGCAACCTTCGCTGACGTCGGTTAGCGGCCTGCATTCTGTTCAGGGCTTCCACCATCCCACGGATAGCCCGGAAGCCAGGGCCAGCGCGCACCGCATTGCGACGTACGACAATCGTACGACAACTCGAGCGAATGCTAGCGGAAGATGCGAACGCCGGCGATCATCTTTCGTGCGCGAAAACGCTTGATTTTACGGGGGAGAATCAGCTATTTCTTCGGTTTCCTGCAAGATCTCGGTTTCGCGCGATTCTTTTTTCGAATGATCGCGCGGAATTGGGAGATTTTGCTAGTACACGACGGATGGCAGACACGGACCGGAAGGCTCGTGGTAAAGACCGCGGGACATGAGCGTCATCGTCAATACGACGCGCATGCCGCGATCCAAGCACCAGCGGAAGAGCTGATAATTACGAATCGGCACGAGCACGCCGAGGCTCGGCAACCGCGGGGCCGCCGCCAACAACGCGCAGATGGCTTCGGTCGTCTCGCCGACAGAATGACCGAAGAAGCCCAAGCCCGACGTGTACGCGCGGATCGCGCCATCACGTTCGGCAACGAACGCGTTGTTCGCCGCGCCGGCGGCTTGAAGCTCTGCGCCGCGATGGAAGCCGTGTACGTTGGTGCAGATCTCGTTGCACGCCGGTAGATCATCCGGCCCCAGAGGACGAACGGCATAGCCTGTCAGTTTTGAATCTGCCGCGGCGCCATCCATCACCGCGAGCTCTTCGCGCGACGCGAAACCCAGCTTCGTGTAGAGCGAAAGCGAACGCGTGTGATAGGCCGCTTGCACGAGGCGCACGCCGGGGAAGCCGCGCGCGTCGCTGCGCTCGATCACGGCGTGCATCAGCCGACGTCCGAGGCCGCCGTCCTGGACCGCGGGGTCGATCGTGATCGGTCCGACTCCCGATATGGCGTTGCGTTCGTCGAGCCAGTTGCTTCCGAGCACCGCGCCGTCGCGCTCGGCGACGACGCCGTAGAATCCGGGACCGTTGTAGAGCGTTTCCATGATGCCGGCGCCGACGTCGGGGCTTGGCAAATCGGGCGGGAAGCCGTGCTTTTCAGCGATCGTGCGAAAGGCTTCGTAACAAATCCGCCCGCACTGCGTGATATCTCGTTGCTCGAACTGCCGGAGAACGACCGGTTCTGCCTTGACCACGCTTTTAGGGGAGGACCTGGTAGAACGCGCTCATGCCTGCGCGCATATGATCCGCGATATGGCAATGAAAGAGCCAGATGCCGGGGTCGTCGGGGACCATGTCGACAGTGACCATCTGGGCCGGAGAGAGCGCGATGACGTCGGTGCGCTCGTTGTTCTTAAGCACGGTGTTCCCGTGCCAGTGCGGCGTGTGGAAGTTGATCCCGTTGCCGATCGCCAGCAGGTACCAGCGCACGCGCTCGCCGCGTTTCATCACCATCTTGGGGCCGTTTGCGTAGAGGTAGCCATTGATCGTGAACTTGAAGTTAGTATCGGCGAAGGCCGTGCCGACCAGCGAGTAATCACCATTGAGATCGACCGGTACTTCCGCCGATTTCTCATCGCCTTTGACCGCGGGAGCGTAGCGGGCGATGTTCCGATTGAGATACCAGCTTTGATTCTCGTCAAACATGTTGAAGAGCGCGACGATCTCGCGATCGACGTCTTTGGGCGTTCCGTCGGGACGAGCCATACCGCGAGCCGTCACGACGATCGCGCCGACGAGCCCGGCATCGACGTCTCGCTGATCTTCCACATGCGAATGATAGAGCCAGACGATGGAACTCGGGTCGTTTGGGCCGGGGCCGGCGCGCTCGGGTACTTGCCACGTGTAGGTGTAGGTAGCTCCCGGCGAAACGGCGCCGGCGATCTTGCTCGCACCGATCGAACCGTCGCTATATGCGCTGCCTTCGGAGTCTTTGGCGTAGAACACACCGTGCGGATGCATACTATATGGACGAGATGCGTTGTTTCTGAAGACGACCTTGATTGTGTCGCCCACCTCAGCATGGATGATCGGCCCTAGGATTCCAAGGTAGAGCTGATCCGGCGGCCGCGGCTTGAGGGTGCGAAAGGTTGCGTCGGTATATTCGCGATAGATCGCTTTGCGATAAACGCTGCCGATTCGATGAGGTGTGCGCACCGTGAAGGCCCGCTGATACGCGTCGAAGGGCATTCCCATCATCACGTTCGTTCCGCGCGGGGCGTAGTTCCAGTTCACCTCGTCGGCCGCGACATAATACGTTCGGACCTGGCCGGTCGACGGAGACGGAGCGCACCCGCCAAGCCAAATGGCAACGATGAAACAACTGACGCCCAAATGGCGCGAAATCGCAATCATCCTTACGCTTAATTAGCCCGCGGCTGCATCTCCCCGAAGCGTCGTCAGTGAGGCCTACGAGCGCGTTTCTATAAGGCTAGGCTGCGCGTGGCGCCAATCGGGTAGTAGAAGCCTTTGAGCGTGCTTGTAGGGGAGCCGCCGGCTCCGGTCACCCGGGCCTCCGGGCGCGGCAGCCCTGTACCGAGCGACGCTGCCGGCTGGGACCTCGTTTTGCGGGGCCTCCGATCGCATAAGCTTTGCGCCTCAGGCTAAGCCTCGATCCTCGTTTTGAAAGCCCTGATATGTTGTCGAGGGGAATGGTACCGGGAGTTAAAAGCCAAGACGAGACACCCCGGCCGCTAGGCTTCACGCCGGCTCAGCTGCAACGATCGCGGCCGCCGCGAATCTACGCGCTAAGATTGCGGGGCTGCTGCGAGCTACGCTGCCGCGCTGTCGTCCCAGCCTCTTCGAACGGCTCCGTCAAATCAATCTGCTCGTAGCCATCGCCGATCATAGCGGCGATGAGCCTTCCGTCCGCTCCTCGCATATCGGCCCGCGATTCGCGCTGCCCGAAGGGACCCCCGCCGGTTCGTACCCTTCACAAAGTCACGCCGGTTTGTTCTTGTCGACCAGCTGCCCGAAGAGCGCTTCGTTCATCGCGGCATCACCCGGTCTAGTCGGACGCGGCAGAGCGCTTAAGATACCTATTGGCGGCGAGGATTTCTGCGCCAAGCTCGCCGAGTGATACCGATACGTCAACCGCGCCGTGCCCGGTGACAAAGATCGCCATGGAGACGATCCTAACCACGGTCCTCCGGGGGAGAATAATGGGGAGAAAGCTGCTTACCGGGCCGAAAAAACCTGATGGAGTAAGGGCCAGGCCAATCGGTCTCCCTGCTTCGCATGTAAGGGGTCGGGGGTTCGAGTCCCTCCATCTCCACCATCGGAAACGCTTATTCTGTAAGGAGTTGGGCGTTTTTGTTTTCGCAAGACAAACGAAGCACGGCGTCGCGCTTACGACAGTTGACCTTGCGTGGCGATCGCAAGGCGGAGTTTAAAGATCGATCCAGACTACTTGCACCATATGTAAGTGGTCCGGGGTTCGAGTCCCCCGTCTCCACAATCGAAGACGCCTAATTCTGCATGTCGTTTTGCCTTCGCGACAGTGCGAAGCGATCCGACGCATTTACGACAATCGGACGACAAGTGGGTTCGGGCATCGCGTAACTGCCGTTCCGATGTGTTTGCTCATATTAGCGATTGCGGCCCCCGCTGGCCTTTCTGGACCTAGGTGCCCACGACCGCGCGGGTGCCGGCGCTTCAGCCGGCGAACGCCCGGTTACTTAGGCGATCGGGGGAGGACTCCATGGATCGACGGCGTTTTATTTTTACCGGCATTTCGGCGGCGGCGGCCGGAACGGCACTCGTTTCGGACGCATGCTCGGGAAGCGTCGGCCAAAACGGCTTTCCTATTCCGCCGGTACCGCCGGGTTCGCGTGTTCACACTCTCGTGGTGCAGTACGCGACCACCGAAATCAAAGGCTATCGGCTGCGGACTCGTACGTATGGCGGCCGGACCATCGGGCCCATCATCGAAACGCGTCCGGGCGAAACGCTGACGATGCGAATCGTCAATCATCTTCCGCCGAATCCGCCGGCGCGGATTCCGGAGGGCAGCGTGCAGATTCCGGTGGTGAAGAATTCGATGGAAGCGATGGACGCGCTTTTCGACGGCCACGGTGTGACGCCCTCAGGCCATCTCAACCCAATGAACAACCCGCACGGCTTTAACACGACGAACCTGCACGTCCACGGAATCCAGACGATCCCCCATATCTTTGCGCCGCTGGGGACGAGCGATCCGATGGCGCCGATGATCGAAATCGATCCCGGGAAGAGCTTCTTGTATAATTTCCCGGTTCCGGCAGATCATCCCAGCGGACTGCATTGGTACCATCCGCATAAACACGGATCGACCGACGTGCAGGTGAGCGGCGGGATGGCAGGATTGATCGTCGTGCGCGGTCCGATCGATCGGGTTCCGGAAATCGCCGCGGCGCGGGAGATCTTCATCGTCACCCAATCGCTCAACGTCAACCTCAGCAAGACGCACCCGAGAATCTACGAGCGCGAGTACATCGCGTACAAGAAGCCCGCAGATGGCGGCTATTCCTTCGGCACGGAATTCACGATGCTGACGGTCAACGGCGAGGGGACCTACTGGGTTCGCAACAAGACCCAGACGGCGCCGGCGGAGTTTACGCCGCTCGGAATACCGGAATACCGCGTCAAACCAGGTGAAGTCGTTCGGCTACGGCTGCTCAACGGTATGAACGCCATCCCGCTCTTCCTAGCGTTCCCGGGCTTCGAGGCGTGGGAGATCGGGTTCGACGGAATCAATACGCTCGAAGCATTGGACCTCGACATGAGCGGCGAGGGCGTAACGAAGATTACACCGGAGAATCTTTTTACGGCGCCGATTCGGCTTGCCGCGCAGGCAAACCGGATCGAGCTGTTGCTGCGAGCGCCGAAAAAAGAAGGCTCCTACGTACTGTCGTCGCTCGCCAGCGATCGAATCGTCCCTGCGGCGGACAAGAAGTTCAACCTAGCCCGATTCGTCGTCGCCGGCAGCCCGGTGACGATGGGCATCCCGGGGAAATTGCCGAAGCCCACACGCGAATACCCCCTCATCGCCGAGAAGGATATCGTGGCTCATCGCACGTTCTACTTCGGGCAGGGGGAGCGCAAGGATCTGTTGACTGGTTTTGGCTTTTTCATCAACGACGTGCTCTATCAAGAGATGGTCTGCCCCACTCGGCCCAAGGTCGGCACATGCGAAGAGTGGAGAATCGAGAACAAGACCGCCGATTTGCATCCGTTCCACCTCCACGAGAACTCGTTTCAGCTCATCGCGATCAACGACGTCAAGCAAGACCCCGTCGGGATTTGGGATACCTTCGCCATTCCGCCGGCCGTCAAGGGCGGCTCCAACGGCAGTTTGACGATTCGCGTTCGGTTCAAGCAATGGTACGGCAAGACGGTATTCCATTGCCACGTGCTGCCGCACGAAGACACCGGCATGATGCAAAACATCTTGATGTCGTAGCGCCAGTTTGAATGCATCGTCGGCTGCTGCCTCAACTCCTTTGCGTTGTTGGCCGTGCAAGCAGTGCGATAGAGTGCTGAAGGCGATGCGGCAAACCCGAAGTGCATCCGTCGCCGGTGCTACAGGGGCTCGAGAAAGGACGGGTCGGCTTTGATTGCGTTCTCAATAACATCGCCGTACGCACGCATCGCGGCCTCGCGGCCCGGCTTGAGTTTTGCTATGATCGTGAATCCGTAGCATGCTGGGGTCCTCGGGAAGATTGGGCCGTAGTTGCCTTCTTTATACTCGAAGTATCTGCCCTTCGGGATCGCAATCGCCTGTGGCTTGCTCCAATCGCCGTCTTGCGTTGCCATTGCCTTCTCCTTGTTGTCGTGAGGTGGTGCGCGTTCGTGCCCTCGCGGCCGCACCTCGCCGATGATATAATCGGTAAATGCTGCCTTCACCAACACCCGCGCCGGTAGCTGCCAAGGCCCCTGCGCGTTCCGATCCTTGTGGCGGCTATCAGGAGCTTCTGAAGAAGTATTTATCTGCGTCGCCGTGCGTTTTTGTCGCAGGTCAGGCCGCCGTGCAGATGACGTACTCGGGCACCAACGTTCCCGAGGTTCTCTCGCACACCGCCAACAGAAAGACGACGACGTTCACAATCGCCAGCCATGCCTTCGGATATCCCGGCGCGTTACTCCAAGTGGGCGTGTCACCGACCTCGCAGGTGACCGTCGTGCTGCCGTCGTTCTCGCAAATCAGCAGCACGCAAAGCGGGACCGCCGCCGGGACCGACGACATGGAGTTCCGCTACAAACAGCTTGTCTATTCGAATCCGAAAGGAGGCGTCTTGGGGGGTGTGCTGGCGACGTACCAGGCACCGACGGGTTCGCCCGCGCTTACTGCTCCAGGCCCTTCGTACGAAATCAATCCGCTGCTCAATATCGCCTTGAACGAGAGGCGTTCGATCGGCGAGAATCTCTCGTTCCCGGTCACGAACGCGCCGCCGGCAGAGGCTGGTAGGCCACGGACTTGGAGCTTTGCGCCGCAGGCCGTGACCTTCTGGCGCTCTCCAGGCGGGACGCTGCTGGCAGTTGTCGCGCAGTACGGCTTTTCGACTAACAATGTTTACTTAACGCTAAATACCGCGCAACTGATCTCGCGGAACTTCCAAATCCAGGGAACGTACGGCGGCAACAATGCGCCGGTTGACTACGTGAACCCCGTGCAGGACGTCCCGCACGCGGTTGGCACGGCCTATAGCCGGTCATTCTCGATAGGCTTTAGCTATCTCATGGGTTACAGCGAAGCTCCGGCGCGATGAGCGCGATGCGCGAATTTGACGTCGTCGTGATCGGCGCCGGGCCGGCCGGGACCGCTGCAGCCTTGCGCGCCGGCGATCTCGGCGCCAAGACCGCGTTGATCACGCGCGGCGCCTTCGGCGGAATGGCCGCGAACGAAGGGCCGATCCCTGTTCGCGTTTTGGCTCACGCAGCGCGCTTGGCGCGCGAAGCACGCCAGTTGGCGCAGTACGGCATCAACGTGGAACGTCCGTCACTAGACTACGCGCGATTAGTGGAACGCGCGCGAGAGGTCGTCGGCGAGGCGCGCCGGCACTCCACGCTGCTCGAACAAATCAGAAACGCCGGCGTCGAGTACTTCGAGCATGCCGGAACGGCGGAATTTGCCGATGCTCGAACGATCCGCAGTGCGTCCGCACCGACATTACGTGGCGAGCGAATCGTCATCTGTTCCGGCGGGGTCAGCCGTGCGCTCGAAGTTCCCGGCGCGGAGATGACGGTTACTCCGGCCGACGCCTTCTCCTTGACCGCCGTTCCAAAGTCCATGAATGTCATTGGCGCAGGTGCGACCGGCGTGCAGGTTGCGTCGATCTTCAATGCGCTCGGTTCGTCCGTGACGATTTGTCAGGCCGGCCCTCGGATCATCGGAAGCGAAGATACCGAGATTTCCGATGCCGTCGCTGCGGCGTTTCGCGAAGACGGCATCGCGATCTATCAAGGCTTCGGCACGATCGAGCGAATGGATCCCACGGCGAACGGCGTTCGCGTAACTCTGGCCGGCGACCAACACCCACCGGTCGAAACCGCGCTTGTTGTCTGCGCGATCGGGTGGAGCGCCGATACCGATGCGCTGAACTTAGCGCAGGCCGGCGTCGAAACCAATGCGCGCGGTTTCATCGATGTCGACGACTCGCTTTGCACGAGCGCGCCCCACGTCTATGCAGCGGGCGACGTCATCGGCCGGTCGATGCTCGTTCCACCCGCCGTTCGCGACGGATTCATCGCCGGAAACAATGCCGCCGGAGGGGAGCGGCTTACGGTGCCGGTCGGGTTTGAACCGATCGGCAGCTTCACCGATCCCGAGTACGCGAAGGTCGGATTGACCGAGGAGCAGGCGCGCGGTCAATACGACACCCTAGTATCGCACGCGTCGTACGGGGAAACGACGCGGCCGATCATCGACGGACGCACCCGCGGATTCTGCAAGGTGGTTGTCGATCGGACCACGCGTCAATTTCTAGGCTGCCACATCGTTGGTGAGCGGGCCGTCGAAGTGGCTCAAATGGCTGCCATCGTCATGACCGCCGGAATGACCGTCGATGCGGTGGCACGCATTCCACTCTCGTTTCCAACGTATGCCAACGTCTTCGGGCGTGCGGCATTGCGTGCGGTCCGAAAACTGGGCAGCGGCTCGACTATTGAGCACTGACCTTCGTAACGGCTCAGCTCGCTATTTCGTGCCTTTTGGACGCACCCTTGGTGTTGAGCGGCGTTTACTTCGCATGTAAGGGGTCGTAGTTCTAATCCCCTCATGCATGTAAGAGCTCCGGACGACAGGCGCACAGCGATCTTGAAAACAAAATCGTTCAATAGGCCCGCGTTAATGCCAGCTCCGAGTCCCGGGCCGACGCCAGTTCGTTGACGGCTCTTCTTGCCGATACCAACGCTATTCCAAGATATTGATCGTACGCGCGGCGACGATCGCGATCGTGATCAGGGAGATGCTGCTTTGGAGCATGACGAGCAGTTTGGCACGCGGCGTCATCGGCATTGCTTCCGTCGGGCTGAATGCGGTGGACGTCGTAAAGCCTAAGAAGAGATAGTCGATGATGCCGGGATGCCAGTTGGGCGCGT
This sequence comes from Vulcanimicrobiota bacterium, assembly GCA_963826325.1. Lineage (GTDB taxonomy): Bacteria > Vulcanimicrobiota > Vulcanimicrobiia > Vulcanimicrobiales > Vulcanimicrobiaceae > Cybelea. The sequence goes on along the minus strand of CAWGWT010000007.1, from coordinate 391,879 downwards.
ACCGGGGCGGACTCGTCCATGGCCGGAAAGTCAAAGTCGGGATAAGGGGTCTTGTGGTTCAGGCGAGCGTCGGGTCCACCGCCGTCGACAAGCCAGTAAATCAAGCTAAAGATCAGGAGATTACCCGTCCAGACCCCGATCGAAGTATAGAATAAGGGAACCGGTTCCAGTTTGCCGGGATTTTCGACGAGGTTGTAAGCGGTGACAAGAACGTTAGCCGAGTTCAAGACGAGCGCCGTGCCGACGGCGACGAACTCAGCGATGCGTTCGAACCGTCGCGAGAGCGTATTACCCTGCGTCACCCAGACCAGGATCATCGGCAGCACCATAAACGTCGCCGCCGAATAGGCGAACCAATTCGGCACGAGATGGTAGCGTTGCGGCAAGAGCGCGATGAGCACGACGATCGCGAGCGCAATGAGCACTGGCCCAAGGCGCGGCGCGGTCCGCTCGCTCGATTCAGCTTGCACTGAGCAACGGCTGCCTACGCGTCGAGTTCTCCCAGCCAGCGCAACGCACTCAGACTTGGAAGGAAACAATACTCGCCGCCGCGCGTGACGACAAATCGCGGCAACGCCCGCGAGGACCTTTCGTATCGGCCGGCGCGGTATCGGGAATATTCCGCTGCCGTCGGCCGCGCCGGCAGACTCGGATCTCGCTCCGACGCACCGCCGAAGAAGGCGCTATCGTTCATCCATTCGGACTGGACGAACTCGAATTGGCGGCCGAGATTCGCACCGACGAAAGCGAACATCAGCCCTCGATCCGCACCGTCATCCTCTAGAACGCCGTCCGGCAGGGGCGGCCCGTACGCGGTTCCGCGCCGAATCATTCGATGAATTCGCGCGACGCCCGCGACGTCGGCATCGCGCGGATTCATTCGCCGGATATGCGAGCCCAGCGGCGTCTTGTATCCCAGCGGATCGTCCGCTTTGAACAAAAAGGCGTTATTCTTCGCCGAGTCGGCACCGACGGCGGGATCGTCGTGAACGGGACACGACGCAGAGCGGAGCTCCGCTGCGCCAGCGCCCCATCATCTTTGCCGCCAAGAACTCCTCTTCATCGGCATTCGATGCGTTTGCCTTGAGATACCGCCGAAACGCGGCAACGCGCTGGTGCAGCTTTCGAAAGACGACGTAACTGCCATTGCGGCCGAGGATCTCCGGTTGCGGGACCGCGGCGGACGCCGCCGTATTCGTCGGGATATCCCAGAACGAACTCGCCCGGCTTCAATGGAACCTCGTGCGGGTTCGTTCCGGGTATGCCGCTGCCTTCGATCGCCGGATGGCTGATGCCGTCCTTGAAACCGAACGGCTCGGTCTCGGTCGGAAGAACATGGCAATCCTGCCGCCAGATGGGCGTGATTCCGCGAGCATTCTGATACGCCGCGCGTGCCCGGCCGATCGCCTCTTCCAGCTGCACCGAATCCGTCGAAATTCCCGTCAGCACGACGTGAACGTCGTCCGTGCCGAGCGGCTTCTCCCAGTGTTCGGGAGCATTCTCTCCGACGTCGTGCAACTGTCGCGCGCGCGCCGCCATCCCTTGACGGAATTGCGGCGAAAAACTGTCGAGCGAAGCCTGCGAAACGCCGAGGCTCTTGAGCCCAGCAAACGTAAGCGACGCGCTCACCCAGGTATCGCGCGCGGGACTCTCCGGGATGCGCGGCCGAGGCGACGATCCCGCTCAGACGGCGCATCAATGCCCGGCCGGCAGCGCGATCGTCGATTCGAAGGATGATGTAGGTGGCGGCAAACGGGGTGGGGCGCGGACGCAGCACTCCGCTCTGAATATCGTCGAGTTCGAGAAGGCGCCATCGTCTCTACTTCGTCGCGAGATTTTTCCAGAAACGCGTAAGGCTTTCATCGCCGCCGAAGAGCGTCGTGAAGATCGTCGAGTCCGCGAACAGGATGTCGCCCGCGCGTTTGCCGGTTGGCGGCATCCAAAGGAACATGTTGATCTCCCGGTTCCCGGCTTCGGTGAAAGGATGGGGTTTCGAGAGATCCACCGGCTGACGGGCAAGCACGTGGACGCCTTTTGGATTCTCTTCGGTAAGCGCGTAGTGCGGCAGGTGCATGTGGAAGACGAACGACGAGACTCCGGTCAGCCAGCCGCGTGCGTCTAAATCGTTCGCCGCGACGATTGGTACGGGGCGGGTCGTTCCAGAGTGCGTCGCCGGTCGCAGCCCGTACCTGTTTTCGACCGGCAGTTCCGAGCCCTTTCATCAGCCCGCGCACGTACTTCGCGAAGCGTTGCTGTCGCGGCACGAGCGCATCGCCATGATGGTAGTATTCCATATCGCGTTCTTTCAGATCCGACGACGCGCCGACGTCGTGATGCGGTCCGAGGACGAGACAGGTCCCTTCGCGGCTCAAAAAGTCCTCGAGCGCCGCGATTTCTCCCTGCGAGGCTTCTTCTTCCGCGACCATGTGGTCGAGGCCGAATATCATGAGCGTGTCGGTGTCGGCTAAGATGCGTTCGTCGATCGGCAGTCGCTGGCCGGCCTGGTCGACGCGCTGATACACGGCCACCGCGTTGCCGGTAGCTTCCTCCACCGCATTTTGGAAGTTCACGAGCGAGAGATGGAAGAGCTCGAGCGTTCCGGCGATTCCCTGTAAGAACATCTTCGCCGAGTAGTCGTTCGTTTCGTAGGCCGGCCACCCGACGCGCCGGACTTCGGTCATCGTCGAAAAGCGATTGTCGAGCCCAGTGACGTCGCGATTCGCCTCAAAGGGATAGCTCCAGGTCCAGTAAACGCTGAATCTGCGTTTCCCTGGCGCGTACTTTCGCGGTACGTGGGGCTGATTATAGGTCCTACCCAATGGTCGAGTCGTCGTCATGTTTCATCTCCGTGCGGCGAGGCGCCGCAGTCCGTCGAGTGCTGCGTATTTATACGCGTAGCTGTACGTCGGCGTATTGAACGACATCGTCGGCTAAGGTATTCAAAGTACCGCCGCAGCGAATCGCCATCTGGCCTATCCCACGATTTCCGAATTGTAATCAGATCGTACGTCTGCGTCACGGTCTTAGGCTCGATGCGCTATTGCATCTGGTCGAGCATCTCCCCGAGGCTCTTCTTGATGCGCAACGCCTTCTTTATTTCATCTGAGTTGACGTACGGATACTCGCCGTACTCCAGGAAGCTGGGTCGATGGTGATCGCGAACGAACTTGATGAAGGCGGGAACGTTCGTTTTCCAGTCTTCCGGGAAGCCCTCGAGATTTTCAAACGACGTCGACACGCCGGATTTTGTAAACAGCGCGACGGCATCGTCCGTGTACTTGTCGAAATCGGTATCGAAAACTGCTTGGTACATAAAGTACGTCTCGCCGCCGATATCGAAAAGCACCCACTTCAAAAAGTGGAGCTTTAGGGGAGCGAGAAAGCTCGGGTCGGCTTTCATCGCCTTTTCTATCGTGTCGCCAAACGCACGCATCGCGGGTTCGCGGCCTGGCTTGAGCTTCGCGATGATCGTGAAGCCATAATTTGCCGGCGTCCGCGGGAAGACCGGGCCGTAGTTGCCTTCCACACGTTCGAAATATCCTTCTTTGGGAATGGCCATCGCTTGCGGATTTTCCCAGATGGCTTCGTGCGTACTCATAACAGGGTGCTTCCTCCGTTTGATAGGGATGTGTGTTTAGCGCAGATGCAAGAAGATGCCTAGACGCCCTTTGCGAGCGCAGTCCGAATAGCAAAAAAAACGAACTGGATGCTGAGCGCCACCTGCAATACCGATAGCACGGTACCGAGGAGTCCCAGCGGAACGCCCATCACGCGCATGATGGGCTTGACGAAGAGCATCATGATCACGTTGATCAGCATGACCGCGAGCAGGGCGATGTAAATCTCCATTGCGCTTTCGGGGGCCAACGTCAAAAGAACGATGAGTGCGGCGATTCCGTAGGGCGTGGCAATATAAGGAAATACCAGTTGCGACCACGTCAATGGGCCCGGAGGCTCGATTTTTGTGTCTGGCGTCGAACCGCCATACAGAGCCAGAATCGACTTCATGGCCGAAACGAACAGCACGATCCCACCTGTTAGCGCGATCGCCGGGACCGAAATGCCCCATTTCTCCAGCATGAAACTCCCGACGATCGCCGACAGCACAATCGCGACCGTTGCAATCGAAGCGCTCCTAACGGCGAGTCCGACGAGTGCCTTCGCACCGGCGCCGGTCGTCATCCGATAAAAAAGATTGATGAAGTTGATCGGACCGAAGGTTACGAAGAGAATGATGAAGATCTCGCTCGGTCCGAGAAATTCGCGACCGGGTGCACCAACGAATATGCTCATCCGTTCTTACGTCGTTTGTGATCGGTCGGGACTACGTCCCTGACGAAGTTCCCGGAGGACCGTTGATCGGTATGAGGTCGAGCGTAACCGTATCGAGCCTGTATGAGCCCTCGCCGACGTGGCTGTTTGGCTGCGCGCACACCACGCTTTTTTCCGGACCATAAACGACCACGAGATTAGGCGGGCCGCATTGTGTCTGCGTCAGCTGGTAGGTCGAAAGAAACTTTTCGCCGGGCGTACCGTCCTGAACTTCGTACGAATTGTACGTGACGTGGGTGTCTTCATCGACGATCGCTCCATAGACGGCCGCTGAGGTTACGCCGATCGCCATTGCGCCCCAAAATCCACCTCCCCAATAGTACGGCGCCGGCGCCCACACCATTCCGCCGTTCCAGCCGTAGGCGCCGCCGCCGCCGTAGACGGGATTGTTGACGATGACGTTGTTACCATTACCTACGTTGTTGCCGCCGCCCGGACGATTTGCGGTGCCGGGCCCTCCAGGACGACCAGCGCCGCCGGGACCACCGGGACTGCCGGGGCCACCGGGACCGCCGGGACCACCAGGACCGCCGGGACCACCAGGGCCGCCCGGACCACCGGGGCCGCCAGGACGTCCAGGACTGCCGACTCCACCGACACCGCCGGGGCTTCCGACTCCGCCGACACCGCCGGGGCTTCCGACTCCGCCAGCCCCGCCAGGTCGTTGCGCTACGCCGGGCTGTTGCCGGCCGCCGCCGCCCGCTCCACCTCGCGAGAAGTCGGAGCCGCCAAGGTTGTAGCCCCCCCTGCTCCCACCACTCGGGCGAGAAGACATTCCACCACCGCCACGCGCCCCGCCACCGCCGCCGGCGCGCGCACCGCCGCCGCCGCGCCCGCCGCCGCCACGCCCACCGCCGCCGCCGCGACCGGCATCGGCCGGAGCGCAAAGCTGCGTTATGAAAACCACAGAGAGAACGAGCGCGAGATACTTCATTGCCTTATTAGCTGATCGATTCGCCCGCGAACGTTGATGAACGTTCCGTTGTTCGTTGAGATCGTTAGCATGACGCTATTTGCGGGCAGCTTCGCCGATGAACGCGATAACGGTTGTTCCGAATTCGTGTAATTTAGATAGATCGTGCCGGTTTTGAGGTTGAGAGCGTTGCTCGCGCCCGCTTGCACGAGCGCGGCCGTGGTGGGCAAACAAACGATAATCTTTTCTCGATACGAACACGCTGCTCGGGTGATGACGATCGTGCCGTCACCGTCATCGGTCGTTAAGAAGAGCGCGCCGGAGAAGACCTTGATTTCGACGTCGCGATACGTGTTTACCGTGCCGTCTTTGTGCTGAATGTTGATCGTGCCGGTGGCGCTCGCCACAGACGGGAGAATAACACAGCAGGCTGTTAGCCCAGCCGCCGCAATTCTTGATGAAAACCCCAAGGTCCCAATCAGCTGCAACATAGCGATGTTGCGCTAGCGTAACTGCACCCCTGTACCGCTGCAACCACGTACCAAGGTCCACTTGACAGGTGGAGGCTCGGCAGTCCTAGCTTGCAATCCCGACCGCTGACGCCTGCGATACGTTCAGCCGACCAGGCCGCTCCCCGCCGCTATCGTTCGATTGCTGCCGCTCTTTTTCGATGCCATCCAAGCGGTTGAATTTCGCTGCCGTCTCTTCATCGCCCGGAACGAGCGTCCGCAAGAGAAGATCGGGCCGCATCGGCGTTGCGAAGTCGATCGCGTACACCGCGAGCCTCCCCACGAGCGGATGGTTTCGAACCATGAGGTTTTCATCCGATAGCTCGCCGGCGACAACCCGCCGATTCCAGGCCCATTGAAAGAGCGGATCGTCCTTGATCTTCTCATGGACGGCGCCTGCGAGCGGGCTCCGCCGCGGTGACGAATAGTTAAGCCGAAACATTCCCACGGCGCGCAAGAGGAGCGTTTCGCGCTCCGGTCCGAGAAATTCGATGAAATCGGGGTCAAAGAGGCAGCGGACCAGTGCGTTACGCTCGACCGGATGCTTGAACCGAGAATGACCGTAGACCGCATCTGCCAGCGCGTTCCATCGAAGCGGCGTAAGAATTTTATCGCCGATTGTGGCCGCGACGCCTCGAAGTCTGCCCAGCAACGCCGGAATAGGCTCGGGTATCGCCGTCCTTCCTTCGGTGCCTGAGGGCAACGCATGTCGTCGGCCGGCGAGATCGAGCATGTACTCGTACTCGGCGCTCGATAGCTGCAGCGCAACCGCAATCCCGGTCAAAGTCGATTCAGACGGATGTATCTCGTCGCCGGCTTCGAGCCGCGCGTACCATTTCACGCCGATGTCGGCAAGAAATGCAACTTCTTCCCGGCGTAATCCGGGCGTCCGTCGCCCCCGACGAGACGCGATCCCCACGTCTTCGGGAGCAATCGTCTCGCGCCGTTTTCGCAGAAATCGGCCGAGGGCTTCCCGAGGCGATTCGCTCTCCTCGCGAGTCCGCTCCGGACCGCAAATTTCGACTGGCACAGCCATCTCCTCGGGTAAGCAAGTATGCTTACCCTAAGCTACACACCATAGGTCAAAGCAGTCAAGAAATCGGTAAGAATCGGTCTTCTTTTGCTTGTTATGATCTTCGCCGATTTCACGGCGGAGCTCACGGCCTCCGCGGCTTTTCTTCCAAAGCTTTATACGGGACCCACGAGGGACCCCTTCGCAAGTGTACCTTCTGTGAGGGTTAACAAACGTGGCGCGACGCCGCATCTAGAGAGTAGATGAGCGTTACGCACCTGCAAAAGTGGGATGTCACGGCTATCGAGATCGCTCTGGACTTGGAGATACCGCGCTTCAGCGATGCCTCGCGGATTCTCTTCTCGGGACCGGCCGAGCCGCGGATCTGCCTCGTGGCGGCCTTCGCGCTCAATTCGCACCTGAAACGCATCGTCGCGGCGGTCGATCGTGCGGTGCCGCCACGCCCGCCCGCAAGACTACGAATGACTCCGGCGACGGCGAGGTCGGCGGCTGCGTCGGCACCTGCTGCGGTGACGATCCAACCTATCCTCGCTCTTTTGCGATTACAGGCGAAGCTGACTCGAGCCATCGAACCAGGTTTGGCGCACGACGTAGATTTGGCTTCAATCCGCGTGAGACGTGATGTGGACGAGGCGGCTGCGCGATTTATCAGCGATTTCATATCTCGCAAAGCGCTTCCGACTTTCGAGCCTCCCTGCCCAGTCGCCGGCTTCGAGGTTGTCGAGGTAAGGGCGGTCGGCCTTACGATCTATCGGTTAGGAGATAAGGGCGCTCCCAAATCGATCATCGCCCACTGGGCCTATCCGCCGGACCTTGGCAGCGTCCGCCTGCGAGGTGGCCCTTGAAGCGGTTGCTGCAAGCAAAACGTCGCTATACGCTCGCATCGCGTCGTCAGCAAACTGCCGCGGAGTTGCCATAGCGGCAACCTCGGTCGCCGCGGCGTTAGCCGGTCCGCCAAATCTCGCCGGAGCCTGGAGCGTCCAGCAGACCGGCGCGAACAGCACGACGATGGCTACGATCACAATCACCCAGTCGCCGCATGGGGCTCGTTTCGGTTCGATGAAGGGCACGCACTCGGGCCCGTCCGGGCATCGCTCGCCCGAGTCCCTTTAATCGGTACATTCGTTGATCTTCCCGAGCTTGACCGCAAGCTGCACGGAACGGCGTCGCCGAATCGTTTGTGGGAACGCTTAAACTCGAGTGTGTCTGGCAGCGTCCTTCGCAACGTACGAGGAAGCGAAGCAACGATCACGGCGTGGGTTAAGCATTACAATGAGACGCGACCGCGCGTGCGCCTTGAATATCACCGCCGGTCGTATGGCGCTGGCGGCAAAACGAGTAAAGCGCCTAAGCTGTCCGGAAACGGGGGTCACTTCGAGTAGGAGTTCGCAAAATGATCGCCCAAGCGTCCCGAGGCTGTGCGTCGTCGTCTTTACCGATCAAAATGGTTCCAGAGCGAACACGAAGCAGCTGCAATGGGAAAGAACCGTTGGTGGGTACCCGTAGTTGGATTCCTTGGCGGCTTGCTCGTTGGCGCTGTGGCTCTTGCCATTTTTCTCTTGTTTAAGCACGGATAGCAATGGCATGGTAGCAGCTACTTCAGAGATGACGCGCCAGCCACCGCGACGTGATGTCGCAGCCGCAGGCAAAGCCCTCCGCGAACGCGTTCCACGCGTTTCTCATAGCGACCTCAACCTTCGTTCACAACGCGATCCGCTGGGTATTCTGCAGCAAGCCGACGCCGATCGCTTGCCGGAGCTAATACCCATTCGCTATGGCCGAATGCTTCAGTCGCCATTTGCCTTTTACCGGGGATCGGCCGCAATCATGGCGGGGGATCTTTCACGTACACCGGCGACTGGTGTTACAGTCCAGACGTGCGGCGACTGCCATCTTAAAAATTTCGGCGGCTTCGCAACGCCGGAGAGGAACATCGTCTTTGACATAAACGACTTCGATGAAACGCTCCCAGCCCCGTGGGAGTGGGATGTCAAGCGCCTCGCCACCTCCTTCGTTCTCGCGGCGCGCGAGAGCGGATTCTCAGACGACGTTGCGCACGATCTGACCGCGTTGTGTGTTCGTTCGTACAGAAAGGGAATCCACACGTTCTCCAGTCTCGACCCGCTGACCGTTTGGTACGCTAAGTTCGAAGCCGAAGATTTCCTCGATCTCCTTTCAGGGAGCAGACGCGCCCGTGTCGCACAACGAATCGCAAAAGCCCGGCGCGGGCGCGGCTCCCAGATAGACTATCCGAGGCTCGCTGAGATAGTCGACGGAGGTGTTCGGATTAAAGATAACCCACCTCTGATTTTTCACCCGGAAGTCGCGCGTACGCCCGACTTTGCGTTGGGCGTGAAAAACATCCTGAAGGACTATCGAGAGACCCTTCCCGAGGATCGCCGTATTCTGTTCGACAGCTATAGCTTCGTCGATGCGGCGATCAAAGTGGTCGGCATCGGAAGCGTAGGAACGCGCTGCTGGATCGCGTTACTCCTATCGGCGTCTAAAGAGCCACTGTTTCTACAGTTCAAGCAAGCCCACCCATCGGTATTAGAACCTTACGCGGCAAAGAGTGAATACTCTCATCACGGCCAGCGCGTCGTTATGGGCCAGCGTCTCATGCAAGCGGCCTCTGACATCTTTTTGGGATGGACTACCGGACCTGCCGGGGATTATTACGTACGCCAGTTACGCGACGCAAAAGTTAGTGCCAACGTTGAAACGTTCGACGAAAATCTGTTCAAAGTATACGCTCGAACATGCGGCTGGAACCTCGCGCGAGCTCACTCAAAATCGGGTAATAAATGGGTGATCAGCGGTTATCTAGGAAAGACTGACGCGTTCGACGAGGCGATCGCGAGGTTCGCAAAAGCGTATGCTGACCAAAGCGAGCGCGACCACGCCGCGCTTAAAGGCGCGGTCAGCGCTGGCAAGATCGAGGCTTATAGTGGGTAGGCCCTAGCGGGGACCCCGCTCTCCATTGGGGTCGCATTGGTTTTGACTGAGCTAATATCAACAAGCAGGGGTAAGAAACATGTTTGCGCGACTCATGGGGTTCGGTGTCATTTCACCCGACGGACTGCAGCAAATGATACAAAAGCAGCAAGTGACTGTCATCGATGTCAATTCTCGTCAAAGCTGGATTAAGGCGCGTGTTCCTGGCGCATTGAATCTTGATCCTGCCGACTACAATGAGAGCGATCTACCGCCAGACAAAGAATCTAGCCTGGTGTTTTATTGCTCTAATCCCATGTGCAGAAAGGCACCGAATGCGGCTCGCCGAGCCAAGAAGATGGGCTATAGCAATGTGAAGGTAATGTCAGCGGGTATCAGTGGCTGGCTCGCCACTAAGCTACCGACAGAAGGTGCAAAGTGAGCTACGCGCGCCGCTGAATTCGGGCGTTAGCCTTCACGTCGATGAGTCCGCGCTAAATATTCTCTCAACCGCTTCATGTCCTTCCGTTGAGTTCGGCACGCGTTTCGACAAGCGAAAAGAACCTTAGTCCGCTTCTCCCACGGCATGATGCTGAAGCTATAGCGGTTTCCGTCAGACTGGCGTCGCTGGGCGGGATCACCGTTCGAGCACGGCGATGGCTAGCGCAAACGCTTGTCGACGCCGTCGACGAGAATCTCAACGATGTTCGCGACAATGGGCGCGAACGGGGCGTTGGGCGACTGGTGACGCCAGCTCATCGCGGCGCCGACAAGCGCCGAGGCGATTAACATTGCCGTGCAATGTCCAAATCGGGGTGTAAGAAAATCGGTCAGCTCCGCCTCCATGCTGCGCTGCACCTGCGGCTCGAAATCGCGATCGATTTTGCACCGTCGGTGTAAACCCACGAAGGCAAAGGTATTCTTGCCTACCGCCAGCAGCAAACCGCGCGTTTGGGTAGTGCTGAGTGGATCACCCTCCAATAGATGGCCGGCAAAATCTTCACGGATCATCGCGTCGAGCAGCGCGAACTTATCGGTGAAATGAGCATAGAACGTCGCGCGATTCACCGTCGCACGTCCGGCGATATCTTGAACGGTGATCGATTCGAAGTTCTTCTCGGCGAGCAGCGACACGAGCGCATCGCGGATGAGCTTACGTGTGCGCGTGACGCGCGGATCAGGGCGCGAGGAGCGCTCGACTAGGCGCTAACCATCACTTTCGGCCTTTTGTTGGGTAAGCGACATTTACGCCATTTTGTTGGTTGACCAACATTCCCAACAACTGTAGGATATGCATCACCACCCGATTATACGACAAGTGTCGCCAAACTGCAAATCCTACGAGGAGCAAACCATGACCGCCCAACTGCAAGAGACAGCCATTTATGCCCTGGACCCAGCCCACACGACCGTGGAGTTCATCGTCCGGCACCTCATGATCACCAAGGTCCGTGGTCGCTTCACTGCCTTCATCGGGCAAATCGAGCTGCCGGCCGGGAGCGATCTTCCAACCTCAATCACAGCCACCATCGAGGCAGCCTCGATCGACACGCGCGAAGAGCAGCGTGACGCGCATCTTCGTTCCGCTGACTTCTTCGAGGTCGAAAAATTCCCGCAACTGACCTTTGAAAGCACGCGAATCCATGGAACGCCGGACGATTTTACGATCGACGGTAAGCTCACCATCCGCGGTATCACGCGCGAGGTGAAGCTAAGCGCCAGCTTCGAAGGGCGCGCCACCGATCCGTGGGGCGGCATTCGAGTCGGGTACGCCGCTAGCGGCGCGATCAACCGCAAAGACTTCGGCCTGGCATGGAATGCAGCGCTTGAAACTGGCGGCGTTGTCGTCGGCGACGAAGTGCGCATCGAGCTGAATGTAGAGGCCGTGCTGGCCCAGAAAACGGCAGCCTAAAATTGAACGGATCAAAAACCATCGTGGTCGTGGGGTTCGGGCCAGGCAACGGGGCCGCCGTCGCGGAGAAGTTCGGCAAGGAAGGCTTTTCCGTCGCGCTCATCGGCCGGAACGAAGAGCATCTTGCCGCTGGAGTTTCGGCACTGAAAAATCAAGGGATCACCGCAGCCGGCTTCTCCGCTGACGCCGCGGACCCGACATCGATTGCTGCGACCATCCGCAGCGTACGCGCGAAGCTCGGCCCTATTACTGCAATCCACTGGAATGCGTCAGGAGCGGACGAGGCAGGTGATCTTCTCACCGCGGATCCAACCGTGATCCGCGGAATTTTTGACACAGCGGTGTTTGGGCTGCTTGCCGCTGCGCGCGAAGCGCTTCCCGATCTCAAGAGCGCGGGTGATGGCGCCATTCTCATAACGAACGGTGGGTTCGGCGAGGTGTCACCGGAGGTGGACCAATATGTAACTTCCTCAAAAGTAATGGGCATGGCGCTTGCGAATGCGGCTAAAAACAAGCTCGCCGGTTTGCTGGCGCAACGGCTCAAGAGCGATGGCGTGTACGTCGGCGAGGTGATAATCTACGGCGCGGTCAAGCGCACGCCGACCGATAGCGGTAACATCGACCCGTCGATCGTCGCCGCGAAATTTTGGGACCTCTATCGGTCACGGGGTGACCTGCGCGCGCGGGTCGGCTGATGCGACACGATACCATTTCCCCGAACCGGGCCGCAAAGCGCCTCGCAATCGGGGAACGTTAAAGGGAACTTTGTCGACCGACGACGACTCCGTCGACCCTTCGGTCATCGCCGATACGCATTGGCGACTCTACGAATCCCGCGGCGAAACGCGTGCTGTTGTTAAATAGACCGCCGCAGAGGATGTACCCGCGGAACGTGCGCGCGTAGAGGGCGCCGACGGCCAGCAATACGAGGTGCGCAATCGCGTAATGCTCTACCGCTGCGGCGCATCGCAGAACGAGCCATTCCGCGAAGGCTCACACACCGAAATCGGATTAACGACGGGCTGACGACGTAACGGTCAAAAATGGAGTCATTTGGCATGGCACAAACAGTCGAAGCTTTGATATGCGAAAACATGCATGGCGTCTTCGGCGAGCATAACGCCAAAATGGGGGTGGTCTTTGACCTTGCGCGACCCGGTGGTCTCGCTTGACGAAGAGTCTCGACACTCGGGAGCGATCAATCGTCTCGCCTCGCGCACTCGACTCCTCGGAGCCAGACGGCCTTCCATGCAAGATCAATCAAGGGCTACGGATTCAGGAGCATCGGTATGATGTTTGGCGAACGCTAACGCCGCCTCCAGAGACCTCTCATCGATCGTCATGCGTGCATCCCACGTGGATAGTGGTCACCCTGAGTCTTTGATAGCGATTCCTCACAAATCACCGCCAAATACTCGAAGTTGGCCCAGAGGCCACGATCGCTGACTACGCGTCTAATCATAATTATCGGTTCAAGCTGTTTCCACGACTTGAATACAACGCCGTCCCACAGATCGCATATGAGAGCCCGGTCGACAATGCCGAGCTTCACGAGGGCTCCCATAACTTCAAAGAAGTTCGCCACATTGCGCACGGCGTCGATCTCGGGAGGAAAAATCTCGCCTCGCAACTTGTTTCGTTCGGCTGGATCTGCAAGGAGCTTGGGCACTTGTTCCACGACAAAGCGCCGGGCCTGCCCGAAGCCTTCGGATTCAAGCGTCTCACGCATCTCGTTAATTGCTGCGATCTGGTTGCTCGATCGCGTGTGGCGCAGTTGAACGAGCGCAGCAATTGCCGTTGCCGCGATAACGACAAAAGTAGCGAGGGCTGCAACGGTACTCCACGCCTGTAATGACATAGCTTTCCTCCCGCCGCGAAGTAGCCCCTCAAGAGCTTTCAACTAAAGTGTGTGCGCTTATGCCCGCGCAGAATCCTAGTAACGGAAAGAAAGTCGCGACTGGTCGAATAGAAAGCGCGATTCCACAACGGGCCCCCGAAAAGGTCTGATGATGGATCGATCTGACTACTTGCACGATATGCAAGGGGTCGGGGTTCGAGTCCCACATCGAAGACATCTACGCCGCGCTTACGACAGCACTTCGTGGTGTGCTATAGGACGCCAAAGGCCTTCGGCGTTCGAGGACCGGAAAGGTCAAACGCCAGCTTGCCGACGACAGCCGGACCGGCCAAAGTTTGGATTGCAGTCCATCAGATCTGCGCCATGCTCCCGTCGACGAAAAGTTCGATGCCGTTGACGAAGCTGCTGTCGTCGGACGCTAGAAACACTACGGCCTTCGCGATTTCGTCCGGGGTGCCGGCGCGGCCGAGCGGAATCGTCGTGACCATGAAGTCAACGAAGCCCTGCACTTGTTCTTTTGTTAGACCCATCAGGTCGTAGCCCGGAGTCGGAACGACACCGGGGCTGACAGCGTTGACACGAATGTTGCGCACCTTAAGGTCGAGTGTCCAGTTTCGCGCAAATGACCGCACCGATGCCTTCGTCGCGCTGTAGACGCTAAAGGCGGACGTGCCTTTGCTCGCGGCGGTCGACGCGTTCAAAATTATTGACGAACCTGGCGGCATCAGCGGGCAGCGCCTTTTGAACGGTAAAGAGCAAGCCGCGAACGTTCGTGTTGAACGTCCTGTCGAAATGTTCTTCGGTAATCTGGCCAAGGGGAAATGACCACGCCAGAGCGACGCTCGAGCATCCCCCGGTATCAAGGCACGGTCGAGACGTACGGCGCCGAACAGGTTGAGGTCCAGTGCACGGTGCCGCTCGCCGTCCGAGAGGACGGCAAAACCGCCGGCAGGCACGCTGGAGCCTCCAACATTATTTACAAGTATGTCCACGCCGCCAAAACCCTTAGTGACGCGCTCGACGATTTGGCGCACGCCCTCGGCTCTGGTGACGTCGGCCTCAACGAATATCTCCGGTTGGTGATCTTGCGGCGGCGCCTCGCGCGCCATCGTCGCGACTCGGGCCCCGCCCGCTGCCGACGGAGTGCGATCGCCTCACCGACGCCCTTCGTGCCGCCGGTGACGAGGGCGCGTTTGCCCTCGAATTCCGAACCCTGCATCAGCCGATCACCAAACGGCTGATCTTCCCGCTCGAAACGACGAATGCATGATCGATCGGCAGGGGTGATCCCAGAAACGTGCCGGATACGAGAGTTGCTACGACGAGGGAGTCGCGCGCCTTCTCTACCGCCCTCACGTCGAACGTAGCGTGATACTTCCTTTGGGTCTCCTCGATCCAGGTTCTGATCGAATCGCGGCCGCGATATTCTCTGTGTTCGTCTTCGACGACGGCGTCATCTTCGAACTGTGCGAGTGCGCTTTCGACGTCGAACGCATTTCGCGATTCGAAATATTCGCGTACAGGTCGGGATGGTTCCATAGCAATCATCTCCTCACGCTCCCGGGGAAGTGCGAAATATCGGCCAGCCGATTTCTGTTACTAGCTGGCTGTCGTCGCCGACGTCGTCGCTGGTGGTGAGGTAACTCTCGCGGATCGGTCCAGACACCGCGATTGCTCGTTCGACCACGTGGATTCCGAGCGGCGCGTAGGTGCGATCCGCTTCACGTAAAGGGCCCCGATGGACGGCCACGGCAAATTCCGCCTCCGGCAGTTCGCGTAAGAACACGTCGCCGACCGGTGCCAACTGGCCGAGTACGGGTACGAACAGGGTCACCTCACCGACTTCGTCCATGTACAGTTCCGTCGGGTACAGCCCACCCGACGGGCCCGACGGCGAAACGCCCTGGTCGCGCAGCACGCCGTAGATCTCGGCGAACGAGTTGGACCACCAAGGGTCAATGTCGGGGAGCTGTACGATCTTCGTGATGGCGGCAACCTGAAGCGCCGAAACCGATCGATACTTGACCGCTATAGGCGTGGACGAGCCGTCAAGGAGTGAACGCAGCGATGCTACGACCGACTGCGTCCGTTCGAGCGTGGATTCCATTTGTTTGAGGTGCTCGACGATCAACGCGTTCCGCCGATCGACATCTCCGGAACTGAGAATCGCTTTGATCTGGCCCACTGGCATATCGAGGTCGCGGAATCGGCGAATCACTTGTGCGGCTGGCACCTGGCTCAAATCATACGAGCGATATCCTGTGCTTGGGTCAACCTCCGAAGGTTCTAGTAGACCCAGCTCGTGATAGTGGCGCAACGCCTTCACGCTGAGGTGCGTCATCCGGGAAAAGTCGCCGATCAACAACTTTGCTGGCATGACTAGATTCTGGAATCTTCCCTACGGGGAGAGTCAAGGGGTTAGAGCATACGAGCGAGCCCTTGGTATCGTACGACAAACTTACGACAATCCGCGCGGAAACTGGCGGAAAGCGCGGACACCAGCGGGCGAAGAGTAGGCCTCGAAAAGGCCGTGGCTGTAAGGAAAATTGGGTATTTCTTGCGTTTCGTAGCGCTTGATTTTCTGAAACCGCCGGTCTCGAAAACGCGACCATCGTTTCGGTTGCCCGTCGACGGCGCATGCGCAAGTACAAGATATGCCACAGTAGATCTGCTTTGAGGAAAAGGAGTTAAGCCAACTCAAAACGAGCCCCCTCTGCTGGCAGCCGGGCTGCGGGGCGATCGCCCTTCCTGGCGCCCAGCTTCTGGTACGACGACGCAAGGTACCGAGCGCCTTTGGCAACTATAATTAGGGCAGAGTCCAATGCCGATAACTTCCAGAGGTGTTTGGATGCTAAGAATACTGACGCTCATGGGCTTGAGTCTAACTGTCGGTGCCGGCAGCGCGGTGAAACCCGTTTCGTTTCAGGTGCTTGGCGGGACGATGACGATCGTCGTCGCGTCGGCGCAAACGAATGGAGCGAGCGCGACGATCGAGGTCGACGTTCCTCCCGGCGGAGGCCCTCCGGCGCACATCCACACGCGTGAGGATGAGATTTTCGTCGTCACGCGTGGCCAGTTTCGCTTCTGGCACGGAACGCAGGTCGTTGACGCTCAGCCCGGGACCGTTGTGTACATGCCCCGCAACGAACCGCATCAGTTTCGCAACGTCGGAACGACGACGGGCTCCGTGGTCGCAACGATTATGCCTGCCGGGCTGGAGCAAATGTTTCTGGAAATGTCGAGGCGCGGGTTATCCGTGCCGAAGGACCTTCCGGAAATCGTGCGGCTCGGGACCCAATACGGAATAACTTACGTCCGTCCGCTCGCGCCTGAAACCCCCGACAAGTAACGCGACCGGGCTGAAATGCTAATCAGAAGGTGCAGCGCAAAGGAGCTCAATAACCAAGAACTCTTCCCGTCGTACCGTCGTTTGAACGTTCGTCGCGCCACGTAAAACGATCGGGAGAAATATCACGGTACGTGGCGAGAGTGATCGCGTGTTGAGCAAAACGGATCCCCCTCCCTGGCGCCGGGCTGCGGGGCGGCTTAGCTGTAATGCGAGCTACGCGGGTGAATGCGCTATAAGTAATCGTTTCAGCCAGCGAGAGGCCAGGCACTGTCCAGAAAGCTGCTACGTAGGTGGGTCACTTTTGAACCGGTGGCCCCACGCCAAAGCGGGGCCAATTTTCGGCCAACGTTAACAACGGCGTGGTCATACCATAACGGCTCCCACGCGCACTGCGTAGACCTCCCGGAAAATCGCGCCAGCACGCACCAGGCTCGTTTGCGTTATTTTGAAACATATGCGTTTCCGCTGTTCAGTCACATCGATCTGCGGGTTAGCGATGCGGATGCCGTGCGTCCGTTCTACGATGCCTTCAACCATTTTTGCCGATCCCAACGCGCGCCCGACAGCTACGCGTATTGCCTTCGCCGCTCCAAGCCCGCCCTTTGTATGACAAAGTCGCGGCCTTTGTTCGGATCGCATACGGCCCAAAATATTGAAGGTCCCCAATACTTCGACCAGCATCACCCAACGTTCTACGCAGTTTTCTTCGAAGACCCGTTGGGCAATCGCTTCGAAGTTTGCCATCACCGCATGGATAAATAGTAGCTAAGAACGCTGCTTAGCTGCGATCGCACTCGCGCTTGAGGAATGCGAATCGTAATGGCTGATGGCGGCAGGTTCATCTGGCTAGCAAGGTTACAGTGCGTGAGCTAATGCCCACTTGTGGTTGGCAGGGCTGTTAAGTTTTTGCTTCAGGCTGCATCTTGCGAGAAAAGGCGACGGCTCGATAATGGAACGTTAACTAGCGCGCCGCCGCAGATACAATTTAGCTTTTATGAACGACCTCGATATCGTGGCCGTCCGGATCGAGCACCCATGTCGCATAATAGCCAGGATAGTATTCGGGCCGCGGTTGAGGTGCTTCCTTACTCTTGCCTCCCGCGTCCACGGCTGCTTTGTAGAACGCATCTACCTCAGCATGGTCTTTCGCTACAAATCCAACATGCACGGTTTGGGGATCGGGCTTTCCGTCTTTGAGCCAGAAAAAAGCTCTTTTGCCGTCACCAAAACCCTTCAAATCGGGGTGTCCGTCTCGGCCCTCGTAATCGATGAAATTTCGTGATCCCGAGCGGCTTTAGGGCCTTGGTGTAAAAAGCGACGGAACGCTCGAAATCACTGACTGTGAGAATAATGTGGTCTATCATGTTTGTCTTCGCTTTCGCTATAGCACAACGCGGTCTCGCCGTGGCACGGCCGTTTGTAGAATGCATCTACCTCGCTCTGCCCGACATTTGAGCGAACGCATCACTGCAGCAGGTCGTCGCCGTTGTCAATGCTGTGCACACGGGAAGCGCGGCGCTGCGAGTGATCGACGGTATGGATCACTTTCTCTTACGCTCGCCCTCCGCTAGGGACGCCCTCACGGCCTATAACAATAAGGAAGGACGCGAATACGACACCGATCTCAGCGACGCCGTCGTTGCTTGGTTGCGGGCCCAGATGTAAAATGCCGTCGTTATTGCGATTGGGGGTTTTTCTATTTTTCAAGGCGAGCAATCCGGAGGCGAAAGCTCCGAGTAGTCCGAGCGTTGGGTACTCCCAGCGCAAAGTGTGCCTCAACGCCGATGCACTCTGGGTCGCCACCGCTCGAGCGCACGATCGGCTAGTCATCGCTTGCAGATCGCTGCCGGAGAGCGCCTCGTACCGCCGTTCGCCGAGGATCACGAGGAACAGCTATTTCATGTCACTTTGGAGCGGGCGAACCGTCGGACCAGTGGGACACCGGAATAGCGAGTGTCACCGGCTGGTAAGGACGAAAACCGGCCGATGGAGGAGGCGCTAAGATCGGCGACCCCTTGAAGCTCGCGGCCCACGTGGCCAGTTGGTCGTATGCGACGAATGGCATGACATGCGGACGCCATGGTCCATCGGCGCCGAGCAGGTAGCCGTTTTTCGATAGCATGAACGCAAACGAGGAGGGAGCCGGATCGGTGAATTGGTGGTCGGCATACCCGGCTTTTGCTTTCGCCGCAATCTCTTCACGTGTATCGCCGGCGATCGCCCACTTCGTCAGTGCAACGTAAAACGGGAGTACGCTTCGCACGGCCGGCGGATTGAGGCATGCTGGCCCGAGACCGTGCCAGTTCCAGAACTCGGGATCATCGAAACCCGCCGTCCACGAGCGTCCGACTAAGCAGACCCAGCCGTTGGTGCCCTTGGCTCCGACGACGTCGCCTTGCTTCGTTAGGACGAGCACTTCGGCATGAGCGGAGATCGATGACGGCCCCGCCGAGCGAGCCAAGGCGATTTCGGCGGCAGCGCTGGGCATCAGGTACTTCGCGATCGGCGCCATCGTCGGGTAGGGGTCTGGCGAGGGGACTTGTGCGAAAGCGGTGGCGGAGCAGGCGAGCGCGAGAGCAATGGTCATGCAAGTTTTCAACCGAGCACCTCCGATTTGAGAAGTGATTCTAGCCCATCGTGCACAACGCTCGCTCGCTATGAAACGTGATGGGAGCTGGCAAACTATTCTCGCGGTGGGCGCATCGATTGGTCGGCGTCCCACGGCTTCGATCAACGAACCCAAACATTCGTCGATGCCACCGGCGCCGCGATCGGCGCTGGTGCCGACGCAGCGTATCCCATCGCAGCAACGATACGAGCCGTCTCCTCAGGATTGGGATAAGCTTTACTTTACTCAGCAGCCCACGGTGGAGCTGCGTTTTTAGCTACTATTTATCCATGCGGTGATGGCAAACTTCGAAACGATTGCCCAAAGGGTCTTCGAAGAAAACTGCGTAGAACGTTGGGTGATGTTGCTCGAAGTATTGGGGACCTTCAATATTTTGAGCACCATGCGCTCGAACGATGCCCGCGACTTCGTCTACAAAGGCGGCGCTTGGGGCGGCGAAGGCAATACGCGTGGCTGTTGGGCGGGCGCTGGGATCATCAAAGATATTGAAGAAATCGGCGCGGATGCTGCCGTAGCGTCGAGTATAGCCGTAACGCACAACTCGTGGCGTCGTTGGTTCGGTACCGAAGAGCGCCATGAGGGCGTCGTAGAACGGACGCACGGCATCCGCATCGCTAACCCGCAGATCGATGTGACTGAACAGCGGAAACGCATACGTTTCAAAATAACGCAAGCGCGCCTCGCGTAGATCCTCGTTTTGCTCCATCTGATCCACTGGCATCTCCTCTGTGTTATTGACGCTACGCGCGTCCGCGCCTTGGATGGGTTGGCAGGTGCCTGCCTCTAGTTTAATCTTAGCGTCTGGGCTGCGATCTCGACAGCCGCCTCGGCACTAGGGCTTTGCCGATCCAGCGCCCTTCGAGGCTAATGGAACGAGCGACTTGCGCAGGCGCGAATCATTCGCGATCAGATACACGACCGGGTAGCGGTCTGGTGCGATGAGATGTGCGCTCGGACACCTATTGCGGCCTCTAGCACCGATAATTACGTCAAACGGAAAAATTCGTTTCCAATCGTTCTTCATGCTGATCACCGTCCAGCCACGGCTTTTGGCTTCGTTCATTAGCGCGACTGAAAACGTCCCCACCTTGGTATTCGGCAAGCCATCTGCTGGACCGTAGGCATATTCCCGTCGGGCATCGTCGTGCAAAACCAACATCTTCAGCCGGGCACCCGCGCCGACACCTGTCCATTCCAGCATCTGCCGGTCGCCGGTGGAATTGCCAAATGCCGCATAGGGACGCTTGCCTATAAAGAGATTGATCCCGATCGCCTTGCCGTCATTGTTGTCGCTGAAGAAGAGCTTCGATAGACGCGTAAGCGTCGGCTTCCCGTCCACGTACCCGTATTTAGTACCGATGAAGGATCCAATGACCTGTTCTGGCGGAATGTCGTATACTCGCTGCGCATACACGCGCACAAACTCCTGTCCACCCCCCGTGACGATATACGTTTTGAACCCATTGGCGCGAAGGTAGACCATCACTTCAAGCATTGGCTGATAGACGAGTTCCGTATACAGGCGCCGAAAGCGCGGATGCTTCGCGATCTTCAGCCACCGCGCGGCGAGGTTGGTGAACGCTTCGATGCTCATGCCGCCATGGGTTGCGTCCACGAGCTCGGCCCAATCCGTTTCGGTCGAATTCCTCAATGCCTCGAAGTCACCAGAGAGAATCGCTTTGAACGATGCGTGGCGCTGCCATTCCCGATGTTGCGGTGCAAGCTCGCGCACTCTGGAAAGCATAAACTCAGCCTGCGTGTAAAGAGGATGCTCGGTCCACAGCGTGCCGTCCTGATCGAATGTTGCGATGCGCTCTTCTAAGGGCACAAAATTTGAGTTCGACTTGTCGGTCGTAACACGGACAAAGTCAAGGATAGCCCGCTTCGCCGACCCATCATTCCAAGAGCCTAGCGGTCCCGTCATAGGGCCTGCTTGATAACCCGTTCGCGCGCTTGCGACCTGTTGCGCGGGCGACGCTTCTGGGGCGCGATGCTCGCAGCCCGCGGCACACGCGGCAGCCGCACTGGTCGTGACTAGAAGCATCGACCGGCGCGTAATGCCTTCAGCTCTCGACATCGAATTTATCCCCTCACCGTCATTGCTACCACCTGGCACCTTTAAAGAGCCCTTCACGCTTTGCGCCGCAGCCGAGCTGCTGAAAGTGACCATAAATCTGCGCGCAATGTTTTGAATGGCCCATGCGTGTCGTTCTGAAGGTTTGAGCGGCTGTCATCCATCAGAAATCAGCCGCTCGTCTTCTTGCGCTTCGGTTTAGTGCCAGGAAGTCGCGGTAACTTAGGGGCTTGGCGGCGTCGCTTGCGGCCCGGGCTTCGCGCCGTTTTTAACAACGAGCACGTCGCGCATGCCTTCGCCGTAATGGAAGGCGCAGCCGATCTCGTAGGTGCCGGCCTTCACCAGCGTAACGGTCACCGATTTGCCGGGGCTAATCGGGCCGCTAGCATATCCCGCTTCGAGTTTGCCGTGGCCTTTCGCCGGTATCGAGAGATTCGGGTTCGGCGGAAAGACGGCCGGTGGTCCAGAGATCACTTTGACTACATTGAGGGTGTGCGTGATGCTCGAGGAGAGGTTGTGAATCGTAATCTTCGTCCCGGGGGGGAATGCGAGCGACTGTGAGCGTTTCTTTTGCGTGAATCCGCCCAGCGTCGCCTTCCATACCGACGACTTGATCGATCCGACGCCTTCTTCGGGGAGTTCTTCGCCGATGGTGTCTTTTGGAACGGTAGCGGTCATCGCCAAATCCGAGTCGACCGCGGGAAGGGAGTACGTGGTGCCATTCATTAGTGCGGTGTTGCCGGCGCCGACGCTGCCCGCTCCGCACGCAGCGAGCGCGAGAGCGACAAACGTAACAGCGAGGGCACTGAGTTTCTTAGACATGAATCCTCCGACAGTGGTGTGTTTTGCCGAAGTCTACCGTTCGATATGAATAAAGTGTGAAGCGTGAGCGCGTCGACGGATTCATGCCGTCGACGCATCACTTTAATTTACTACAAAAGTAGCACTCCCACTTTCTCCTGATTAGCATTCACACTTTCTTCAGAGTCGGACTCACACTTTTTTTATAAGACGACCTCATACTCACCACGTCAACGACCCACGACATCCAAAATACACATCACCTTTCAGGAGAATCGAATGAAATTACCTCACCATTTGCGGGCGTTAGCCTCGCGTTGGCGCTCGCAGCGTGCTCCGGCGCGCAGAATGGCGCGACCCCTATGACACTTCCAAACGGCAACGCCGGGAACGGCGGCAACGGCGGCGGCTCCGGCGGCGGCGGCATTACTCACTATTCCGGTCCGGTTCAACCCCAGGCCGGCGTCCGTAAAGCCGCGACTACCGCACTCATTCTCGTCGCCAACGAAGGCGGCGGCACCGGCGGCACGATCAGCGAGTTTTCCGAAAGCGCGAACGGAAACGTCGCGCCGACCTCGGTCATCACGAACCACAACAATGGACCCGTCGCCATCGCCTTTAGCTCAAAGGAAGGCATCGGCTTTGCGAACGGCGACATCAACTCGGGCGGCCAGTTCGGGGTCGAAACGTTCTCGCTGGACGGCGATTTCTTGACGGGGATCGAGGGGTTCGCGAAACCCACTGCGACGAACGCCGTAGCGTTTGATAGCAAGGGCCAACTCTTCGTTTCTGCGTCCTCCAAGGGCGTTCGCGCCATCGACGTCTTCGCGCCCGGAGCCAACAACAGCGCCAAGCCGAAGCGCACGATCTCCGACGAGGGCGGCCTGGCCATCGACAGCAACAACCTTCTCTACGTCGCCAATAGCACGACGGCAACGATCGACATCTTCCCGTCGGGATCAGGCACGATGGAAGCGACAGATCGGCGGAAGCAACACCGGGCTGGTAGCTCCCGGCACGGTCGCGGTTGACGCCTCGCTCAACGTCTACGTCTTCGATCCTAAGACGGCAACGATCAGCGAGTTCGCCGCCGGAGCGACCGGCAACGTCGCGCCGATCCGCACCATCTCCGGCTCGAACACCGGGCTGAGCGACGGGGACGGCTTCAACTTCGGACTCGCAGTCAGCAAGACGAGCGGTGACATCTTCGTCTCGAACCCGGCATCGAATGCAATCCTTGTCTTCGCAGCGACTGCAAGCGGCAACGTTGCGCCAATCCAAACGATCGCCGGAAGTGCCACGGAACTTTCCGTGCCACTGGGCCTTGCGGTAACGGAGTGACGGTTAGAGCAGAGCCAAACCACTACAAGACCCACAACACGAGGCAACTGCCTCGCTACCCGGCACACGGCTTCGCGATCGCGAAGCCGTCGTTGCTTTGCTGCCTCGCTCGCATCGCAGCTGCGAGCGCTCGCTCTCAGTTACAGCTGCAACGCGAAGATGCGCACGCGTTTACACTTTCTTCATTCGTAACGTGTACGCTGCACGTAAGTCAAACACCAATCGTTTAATAGGAGGCTTACACAGCGACATGTTTAGAAAATCTTTAGGAATCTCGGCGTTGGTCGGCGCAATAGCGCTGGCCGCGTGCGGCGGAGGCGGCTCCGGCGGCGGCGCCGCGGCCGGCGGCGGGTTGTATGGCGGCCCTCCCGCAACGTCTCCGCCGCAACAGAACTCAAACGTTCCCATTCGTCAGGCCGTCGCGGGCAAACCGGCTTTCGTTAATCCGTCTAACGATCACACACTGTACTTCTTAGACGTCGACACGCCGACCGGCGGCAAGTGCACCGGCGGCTGTCTTTCGGTTTGGTTCCCTCTCGTACCGAGCCAAGAATCGCAGGCGCAAGGCGGCTTTACGATCGTCAATCGATCCGACGGCACGAGCATGCAGTGGGATTACAAAGACCATCCGCTCTACAATTACTCCGGCGATAACGGACCAGATCAAGCAAACGGAAACGGCATTCCATTCGCCGGCGGCCATTGGCACATCGCGCGCCCGACAACCTAAGAAACCAATGGTCTACGCGGCTTCGAGCGTTCCGCTGGCCCGCATATGGGCAGCCAGTACGTCTCAAGTGCCCGATAGTATCGCTGCTATCTTTTTTCGAACAGACCGGATTGCATCCAGATTATCGTGCACGTCATTGCGGAAGGGGCCACGGCCTCTTCCGCACTCTTCCCGGCGCGCTCAATATGCGAGTTTAGCCGAGGCGACGTTCGTGCCGGCGCGCTGTAAGACCACCGATCTAATGCGCTCGCGCGGATGCACCAGAAGCGATGCCGTCTCGCCGGTACTCGTCAGGACGCCGAGATCAACGGTGCTCGTAGCTGTTTCTGCGATCACGCGTAACGAGCCGCCGGGCCTATCGGCGATGATGTATACCCACGACCCGTCTCGCGCGTAGAGAATCTTCGCTGCAACGGGGTTTGCGGACTCCGGGCTCATCGAGACGTGGTTGAAATGGCTGTGGACCATGGTTACGAGCGCAACGTCGTCGGTCCTGAGCCGATCGCGGAGAGCGAGAGTTTGCCAGCCGAGGCCGAGAAAGGCCAGTGCAACCGCCGCTGCAAGTGCGAAGGGGAAAAGGCTCGTACGGAGTTTGGCGCTCGGCTGCGGTCGCGCGGACTCACGCAGCCTTTGTTCCAGCGCCGGCGATGGCGTCGCCAGCGGCAACGCTGCGGCAAGCGAGGCCGCGACGGCTTCCGCTTGAGCGACGCGCTCTGCGCACGCGGAGCAGAGCGCGATATGACGCTCGACGTCGCGCGCCGCATCGTCGTCGAGTATCCCAAGCGGATACAGCTCCGCATTTTCGCCGAGATGTTCGGTCACGAGCGGGTCCCCTCGGCACTTGCCAGGTCCATCTGCAATTTGCGCATGGCCATCGAGATGCGGCTCTTGATGGTGCCGAGCGGAACATTCATCTCCTGCGCGATCTCGACGTGGGTCTTGTTTCCATAGTACGCGAGCGTGAGCGCCATCCGCTGTTCCTCGGGAAGCCTTCCGAGGGCGGCCTGCAATCGTTGCGTCTCGACGGGATCGACCACCGGCGGATCGACCGATGACACGGGCGCAAGGCGCGCCGCCTTCAATTCCCGCGCATCTCGGCGTCCCTCGCGTCGCAGCATGGCGAACGACTCGTTGCGCACGCAGGTAATCAAGTACGCTTTTAACATCTCGCGGTTGCCTGCAAAACGGTTGGGGCTCCGCCATACGCGCACGAGCGCGTCGTGCACGCAGTCTTCCGCGCGGGCGCTATCCGAAATGGAGTGGCGAGCAACGCTAAAAAACAGGCGCGACCAAAGCGCGTAGACTTGCTCGAGGCCAGACGGCCTGCGCGCGGCGAAGTCGTCGACGAGCTGGTCCATTTAGCGGATGACATACGGGTTCGCTCGTTTCACACCTTTGGTATGCCGCCGAGGCCGGTTTCGGATGGCCCAACTCATCCGCCCACACCGGCGGCGGCATATGCACCCACATGAATACATTCCTTACCGGCCTGCGGACGATGCTGCTAGCCGTCACCCTGATTGCCGGCGCGAACTGCCGCCGCCCCACCTCTCCTTCCCGCTGTCGCGACGGTCCACATCAAGGATTTCAAATACAATCCGCCGGCACTGACCGTCCACGTGGGCGACCGTGTCACATTCGTCAACGATGACGACGAAGCGCACACGGTAACCGCGACCGACAAGTCCTTCGATTCCGAAGGCCTCGACACCGCCGGCACGTGGCAGCACGTCTTCACCAAGCCCGGTACCTACAACTATTTTTGCGAGTTGCACCCATATATGAAGGCGACGATCGTCGTCTTACCGGCTGCGGCAAAGTAAAGGAGCTCAAAGATGCTATGAAACGCGACGATTTCCTCAAGCACGTTGCTTGGACCGGGACCGGTATAGCGTGGTCCCTGTCGAGCAGCGGACTCTTCAATGCGCAGCGAGCGCTAGCCGCCGACGGCGGAATTTCATTCGTGCAGATCAGCGATAGTCACATCGGCTTCGCACATCCCGAAAACCCAGACGTCGCCGGGACCTTCCAACAGACCATCGACGCGATCAACGCGATGCCCATTCAGCCAACCTTTGTCGTTCATACCGGCGACGTCACCCATCTTTCTAAGCCCGCACAGTTCGATACCGCCAAACAAATCCTCGGCACGCTCAAGGCTCCGCTCATCGTTCTCCCCGGCGAGCACGACGTCATCGGGACGCCCGCAGCGTTCTTCGCGGCCTTCGGCAAGAGCAACGCCCCCAAGGGCTGGTCTTCCTGGGATCAAAACGGCGTGCACTTTCTCTCTCTCGTTAACGTCTTCAACTTCGAAATCGACGGGAAGCTTGGCGGCGAGCAGATCGACTTCGTCGAGAAAGATCTCGCGGCGCAAAAGAGCTCAACCCCAATCGTCGTCTTCGCGCACGTTCCGCTCTACGCGCTCTTTCCGCCGTGGGGTTGGACGACGGAGGACGGCTCGCGCGTTTTGGCGGCGCTACGCCGTTTCAACGCGGTCACGGTGCTCAACGGACACATCCATCAGATCGTCCAGCATACCGACGGCAACATCCGGTTCGCAACCGCCGCTTCAACCGCATATCCGCAACCCGCACCGGGCACCGCGGACAAACCCGGCCCGCTGAAAGTCCCAAGCAGCAAGTTACTGAGCGTTCTCGGGTACCGCAGCGTGGAAATCGCGCGCAATACTGCAACGATCGCCGACCACTCGCTGCAAACGTAACACTCACAACCAAAGCTTATAAAGGAATAGCAAAATGTTCACTTCTCTGATCCTAAGCTCCATGATTGCACTCGCTTCGGCGCCGCCGATCGAACTCGCTAGCTGCGAAGTGTCGCAGCCCGTCACCGCCTGGGGTAATAATGAAGACCCCACTACCGTCGCCGGCGCATTTGCTTTACACGTGCGCTTCTCCGATATCGCTACCGAACCAATCTCGCGGGTGACCTATACCCTCGACGACGGCGCGACGATTAACGACGTTGGGACATTCAGCCCTGGTGTCGGCATCAATCATGACCTTCCACTGGCCAGCACCGAAGCCACATCCTGCGTTGTCTCGGCGGTCACATTTGCAGATGGCGCGACATGGGATGGTAAGTAAGATTCACTGCACCACAGCGACCTGAAAAAACATTTATACTTTTTTTAATAGCCTCCCGTATGCTAACAAAATCAATACCCACCAACATCACTTCTAGGAGAATCACATGAAAGCACCCCATCACATTGGAGCCGTCTGCATAGCCATGGCGCTTGCGGCGTGCTCCGGCGCGCAAACCGGAGTTACGCCAAATACGATTCCCAGCAGCTCCGGCGGCAACTCCGGCGGCGGCGGCGGTATAACTCATTATTCCGTTCCCGGATCCTCAACGCCGAACGCCATTAAGGCTCACACAGCAACGAGTGCACTCATTCTCGTCGCAAACGAAAACACCGGCTTAGGCGGCTCGATTCTAGAATATGCTGAAAGCGCTAACGGAAACGTAGCGCCGAGCACCGTCATCACTCACATTAACGGACCCACCGCCGTCGCCTTCAGTTCAACAGAAGGCATCGGCATTGCAAACGGCAACGTCGAGTCGGGCGGCCAGGCCGCGCTCCAAACGTTCGGGCTGGCCGGCGATCTCTTGACGGGGATCTCGTGCTTCCCCAAACCCAGTCATACGAGCGCCGTGGCGTTCGACAAGAAGGGCCGGCTCTTCGCTTCCGCGTTCTTACCAGAGGGCGGCCGCGCCGTCGAGGTATTCGCGCCTGGAGCAAACGGCTGCGTTAAACCAAAGCGTACCATCTCCGACGAGGGCGGTCTGGCCATCGACAGCAACAACGTTCTCTACGTGGCGAATTCGGAGACGGCAACGATCGATATCTTTCCGGCGGGATCGTCCACCATGGAGGCCCAGATCGGCGGAAGCAACACTGGGCTGAAAGCTTCCGGCACCGGGTTGCCTATCGACACGGTCGCCGTTGACGCTTCGCACAACGTCTACGTCTTCGATGTTAAGACTGCGACGATCAGCGAGTTCGCCGCCGGAGCGACCGGCAACGTCGCGCCGATCCGCACCATCGCCGGCTCGAAAACCGGACTCGACGGAGGGAATGGTTTTAGCTTCGGCCTAGCAGTCAGTAAGAAGAGTGGCGAGATATTCGTCTCTAACCCGGGCTCGAACGCGATCCTTGGATTCGCAGCGACTGCAAGCGGCAACGTTGCGCCAATCCAAACGATCGCCGGCAGTGCCACGGGACTTGGCGACCCACTGGGCCTTGCGGTAACGGAGTAACGCTTACGGCAAAGCCAGACTCCTCAACACCACAACCCGAGGCCAACAGTCTCGCCACCCCGCACACGGCTTCGCAATCGCGAGGCCGTCGTTGCTTTGCCGCCTCGCTCGAACGGAGGGCAAGCGCCCCCATTTCCACCATTGAAATCGTGCGAAAGGCGTTGACGCGATTGGCTTTTCGGGCGAAACGGGAGAGACGAGATCTAACTAAAGTCATCCCGAGCGGAGCGCCGCGAAGCGCCGTAGTAATATCGTCCTGAGCGGAGCGCGCGAAGCGCGCGTAGTTCGAGAAAGAGGGACAGAGTGATCACCGGCATCCACGCGATCTTCTACACCAAACACTCCAAGGAGATGTATGACTTTCTCAAGGACGCGCTCGACCTGCGCTACGTCGACGCCGGCAACGGGCGGCTCTTCTTCGCCGCACCGGCAACGGAACTCGCCGTCCATGAGACGGAAGACGACCCCGAACACGAACTGTGGCTGATCTGCGACGACATCGCCGCGACGGTACAGCAGCTTGAGAAAAAGGGAATCAAAACGACACCGGTCGCGGACCGCGGCTGGGGTTTGGTGACGACGCTCGAACTCCCCGGCGGGGACAAGCTCGGCCTCTACGAACCAAAGCATCTCTCGCCGCTCACGTAGCCTGTGCTGGGTGAGCCATCGCCGTCTCGGCGTCGAACCTTCTCGCAATCGGTCCGAGCGATAAATGGCTGGACCGAATAAAGTAAGCCGCTGCACCTGGGTTGGCGACGATCCGCTAATGCTCCAGTATCACGACGAAGAGTGGGGCGTTCCCGTCCACGATGACCGGCGTCTTTTCGAGTTCATGGTCTTGGAAGGCGCGCAAGCCGGCTTGACCTGGATGACAGTCCTGCGCCGCCGGGAGGCCTACCGCGTAGCATTTGCCGATTTCGATCCCATCAGAGTCGCGCGCTTCGATCGCCGAAAACTCGAGTCCCTCATGCGCAACGACGCGATCATTCGAAACCGCAGAAAGATTGAAGGCGCAATACAAAATGCCCGAGCCTACCTATCGCTTCGCGAGAACGGCAAAACGCTCAGCGGCTTCATGTGGGACTTCGTCGGCGGAAAGCCCATCATCAATCGCCGGAAGAATATCTCGCAGATTCCGGCGTCGACGCCCCAATCCGACGCGATGAGCAAAGCGATGAAGAAAGCGGGGTTCACCTTTTTCGGAACGACGATCTGCTATGCGCACATGCAGGCCGCAGGGATGGTGAACGACCATCTCGTGACATGCTTCCGGTATCGTGAGCTTCTCCGGGCGCGATAATTGAGACCTATCCAGAGGACGCGCTTCGCCTTAACGGCGTTGGGCTTGACGCATAGTACTCGCCGATCAGGGGGCGCGGATCACCGCCCGCTGCAGCTGGCGGTCATTCGTCGCGGCCTCGAAATCGAAGAGGAAATGGCTAAGACTAAGGCCCCGTCGAACACGATATAGCGTGAACGTACGGGGATGGTTTATCGCCGCGGTCGTCTTCGCAGGCGCGTTTTTGGTGTGGGACGTGCTGGCGGGAGCGCTCTCGGCGCTGCTGCTGCTCTTCACGGCCGTGCTGCTTTCGGCCGGCCTGCGTCCAATCGTCGATCGCATGAGCAAACGGATGCCTTTCGGAGCTGCGGTCGGAATCGCGTTTGCAGTGCTGGTGATCGTAATTGCTGCCGTCGGCTTCGTGCTGATCCAGCCCCTGGGCGCCGAACTCGTCAAGTTGATACAGGCCATACCTAACTACGCGACGTCGCTCCAGGATCAATTCGCCGCGTTGCAACGCTACCTCAAAAACGACCACCTGGCCGCCCAGCTCGCGTCGGTGTTAGCGAACTCCGCCGGCGCCGCGGTAAGCGCGGTCGGTCCGCACCTACTCGGCGGCCCGAGGCTCGTTGCCGCAGCCATCGGCGATACTCTGCTGGTCCTTCTACTATCTATTGGTTGGATGCTCTCGTCCGACGAGCTCGAGCGGTTCGTGCTCGATCTGATACCGCTGCGCGTGCGTAGCGATTGGCAGGCCGCCTTCGCCGATATCGCCGCCCGGCTGAGCGCCTACGTGCAAGGCGTCGTGCTCAACGGAGCCGTCGTCGGAATCGTGATGGGCGCCTCGCTTGCGGTACTCGGCGTTCCGTACGCCTTACTCCTGGGCTTCATCGCCGCCATCTTTCAAGCGATTCCGATGGTCGGTGCCGTAATTTCCGGTCCCATCATTCTTCTTGTAGTATTGGCGACGAGCAGCTGGGAGAAGATGCTGATCGCGCTGGCGATCTTCGTCGTCGTCCAGGTGATCGACCAAAACGTGCTCTCGCCGATCATCTTCGGCCAGCGGGTGCGGTTGAGTTTTCTTCTGATCATCCTAGCTACGGTCGTTGGCGGGACGCTGCTAGGCATTAGCGGCGCCTTTCTCGCAGTGCCTGCGGCGGCCGCGCTTCAAGTGCTCGTCGTGCGCATCGTGGCGCCTGCAATCCGTCGCGCGAACGGTGCGTCCGCCAATCTGTAACGCTGAGTCATTCCCTACTAAAAATCAAACGTGATAGGCTCGTTGTCATGCTGTATGAACCGCTCGGCACGACAGCTCCCCCAGGCCGTCTGGCAGTCATTCGATGAAGTCGGGCGTCCCGACGGTCACGATGTTTTGGCGGCGGTCGTGGGGAGAGCAATGGGAGCAAGCGGCTTAATCCTCTCGCCGTGTGATTGAAGCACTAAGTTTTCGACGTTGACTGTATAGTTACCACCGGCGAAGCGGCTGCTCGGGCTTGAGCAAATAGTTTGAGCGTATTGGCTCTTCGCTCACGCGCGGACGGGCGTTCACGGTTCTGTGCGTAGACAGAGAGCTGTGCGTATGCCGCGGCGAGTAGTGGCATCTTCAGACCCACGGCCTCTCCGCGCGTACACATATCACCGATGATAGAGTCGGCTTCCGTCGGCGCACCCTTTTGCAGGTCGCGATACATCGAAAGGGTCAGCGAAGAACCCGAATCGCCCAGGGTTCTCCTTATTCGTTCCACGGTTTCCGGTCGCGGAGATTGTCCGGAGGCAGCCGCCACCTGGATGCACTCTTCGAGCATTGCAAGCGCGAGGTCACGACCTCTCGGAGAAATCGCGATTTCGCCAATCGAGCCACGGAGCAAACACGTAATTCCCCCCAACGCAGCAGCGAAGACCCACTTCTCCCACATCTCCCCCACAATGTTCGCGGACGGCCGCGCGACAAATCCTGCACCCTGCAGTGCTTGATCGACCTCGCTTAGGCGAATTGAAGTTTTACCGTCGAGTTCGCCGTAAACAAGTTCCTGCGTCTCGGTTAGCTGAACTACGCGCCCCTCATCGTCGAGCGTATTTGAGACGATGCATACTCCACCGAGGACCGAACGCGCACCGAAGCGATCGGATAATACGTCGATGTGCCGGATCCCGTTAAGCAAGGGCAGAATCGCACTGTTGTCACCGATCGCGGACGCTAAGTCCGTTATAGCGCCGTCCAGCGAGTACCCTTTGACCGCCAACAGGACAAGATCATAGCGCGACGTCACCTCCTCCGGCGTGATGATCGCCGCCTTGAGTGTCGCGTTTCCATGCGGACTGGCGATCTCGAGCCCCTCGGCTCGGAGCTCGGCGGCCCTGCGACTGCGCGCGAGAAACGTTACGTCGCGTCCGGCCTGCGCGAGGCGTCCGCCGAAGTATCCGCCCACGGCGCCGGCGCCGACGACAAGTATTCGCATTGCCATTGCGTTTTTAACCTTTGGTTATGGTGGTAATCATCGAGCCGGCGCCTTTGGCGCATCATTATCCTGAATTTCAAACGAGCGCCCTGCCAGCCCGACGAACAAGATCAAAACGTCACCTAATCCTCTAGAATGTCGGCGAGACGTAACCGCGCAAAGCCTTCGGTTGACGAGCGGGCTACTTTACGCGGTAGCCTGCATCGCGAGAGCAGTCGCGTCCCTATAGAGCATCTCCGCGCCTTCTGCTATCAGACCTCGCAAGCGTTCGGGTTCGACGGCCCGCTCGAGCGCTTCGCGCGTCTTCTTGCGTACGAGCTCCTCGGTATAGTCCGACGCCATATCGAGGCTCGCGAACTGTGCCTCAACGAAACCGAACAGTCTCGCCGCTTCTTCGAAGCGACCTCGCAGCGCGGTACCGAGCGCCAAGCGCTGGAGCGAGAAGACAATGTCCCGCCGCACGTTCGTCGCCGTCGCCCACTGCAGCGCCTGCTGGGCCAGCGCAATCGCTTCATCGCGTTCGCCAAGCAGCAGCAAGTACGCCGAAAGATTGAACGCAAAGACCACGCTCCGGACGTTGTCGCTTCGCACGATAGCGAGCGCTTCGCGGCCGAGCGCAGCGCTGCGCGCCGGATCGAACCGAATTTCCCACTCGGCATACCATGAAAGCACGCCGGCGATACGCACGTCGTCGCCGATCGCGCGCGCAATGCGCAGCGCCTCCTCGAAACGCGACCGCAGTGTCGACTCGTCGGCCGCCGGATCGACGGGTCCGATTACTGCGCTGGTTCGCAGAGCCATAAAGAGGCGAACGCGGTCGTTATTCGCGCGTGCGACATCGACCGCTTCGGCAACCGCTGCAAGCGCCTCGGCGTTGCGCCGGTTGCGCCAGAGGGCCATTGCGTACGAGTTGAGCGCCGTAGCCAACTCGTTCGCACCAGCAGCGCGAAAACAGGCGACGGCGCGTTCGCACAGCCGCAATGAGGAAAGTACCGCGTAGCCTCCCTCAAGCGAGTTCTTTCCGGACGACAAGCGTCCGCGCCAGACGTCGTTGGCGGCGGAGGTATCGTCGGCGAGCGAGACCCAGCGCGACCCCTCGACCTGTAAATTTAACTCCAAGAAGAGCCCGGCTGAGAGTGCGGCGATGCGAGCCCCGAGCGCCGGGTCGTTGCCCGCGACGAGAGTCCAGGCGAGTGCCGCGCGCAGGTTATCGATTTCGGGCGAGGCCGGCCGAACCGCGGCGAGCGCCGGCCCAGACCAATACCGTTCGTAGAAATCCGCCATTGTACGCTCCACCTGCTCGGCGTGCTTGCGCGCGAAACGCTGGTCCTCTGCGCTCTGCTCCAGCCGCTCGCGAGCGTATTGGCGAGTCGACTCGAGCATCCGATACCGCTGGTCTTCCGAGCCAAGCTCGACGACGACGAGCGACTTATCGACGAGCGATCCGAGCAGCTCGACGATGTCCCAATCGGCCAGCGTCTCGTCGCTGCAGACCGTGGTTGCGGCGTCGAGCGTCCAGCCGCCGACGAACACCGACAAGCGCCGGAAAAGGTTACGTTCCGGCTCGCTTAACAGATCGTAGCTCCAGTCGATCAGCGCGCGCATCGTCTGTTGGCGTGGGAGCGCCGTGCGACTGCCGCCGGTCAAGACGCGGAAGCGCTCGTCGAGGCGCTCCAGCAGCGCCTTCGGGCTGAGGAACTTCAACTTCGGCGTAGCGAGCTCGATGGCGAGCGCGATCCCGTCCAGCCGCCGGCAGATCTCGGTGACGACGGCGACGTTGTCGTCGCCGAGCGCGAAGTCGCGCTGGTGCAACTGTGCGCGCTCTTCGAAGAGCGCGATTGCGCCGTACCGCAGAGCGGTCTCGGCGCCGAGCTGCTCGCTTGGCGGCGGCACGGCCAGCGACGGAATTCGGTATGCACTCTCGCCCCTGATGGCGAGCGCCTCGCGGCTGCTCGCGATCACGCGCAACCCTGGGCACGCCAACAGCAGCGCTTCGATGAGGACGGCTGTATCGGCGACGATGTGCTCGCAGTTATCGAAGATCAGCAGCGAGCGTTTACCACGCAGTGCGCCGACGATTGCCTGACGCGGGGTTGCACCGGCGGTCTCGGTGATCCCGAGCACCGAGGTCAGCACACCCTCGATCGAGGCGCCGTCGCGCAGCGGCGCGAGCTCGACCAGCCAGACACCGTCGGGAAAGCGTTCGAGCAGATCCGCCGCGACCTGCAAAGCCAAACGAGTCTTGCCTACGCCGCCCGTTCCGACGAGCGTCACCAGTCGCGCGCTCTCGAGCAGTTGACGGATTTCGCGCAGCTCCTCATCGCGGCCGACGAAGCTCGTCAACTGCTGCGGAAGGTTGTGCGCGAATGTGTCAAGCGAGCGCAGCGGCGGGAAGTCGACGCGAAGTCCGCTTGCGCAGAGCTGATAGACTTGCTCCGGGTAGGCGAGGTCTTTGAGGCGATGCGGACCAAGGTCGCGCAACGAGCTCTGCGGCGGCAAGAGCCCTTGCGCGAGATCGGTCGTCACGCCCGAGACTAGCAGTTGGCCGCCGTGGCCGATCGCGAGCAATCGCGAGACCCGGTTGACAACCGGTCCGAAATAGTCGCCGTTGCGTTCGTCGGCCAGTCCGGTGTGCAGCGCCATCCGGACGCCGAGCCCATCGACGCCACTCCAATCGGCAGACGCGATGGCACGTTGGGCATCGAGCGCGGCCGCGATCGCGCTCGGCGCGTCGGGGAACGCGACGCAGAACTCGTCGCCGACGGTCTTGAAGATATATCCGCGGTGCGCCGCCAGTGCATCGCGCATCAAGCGCTCGTGCCGCCGCAACGCTTCCTGCATCTCGGCGGGATGCGCCTCCCAACGCGTGGTGCTCCCCTCGACGTCGCTGAACAAAAACGTGACGGTTCCCGTTGGAGCTGCAGGTACGACGGCCCTATCAAACTCGGTCGCCATGCCGGATCGTTCGCGCTCTTGTCCCGTTAGTCCGTCAACGATATCGCGGTCATGTCGGATTGCGCTTCGAACGCCGTCGTGACGGCATCGGAGACGCGCGCAAAAGCAACGCAAAACGGATCGCCGGCTGCCTCGAACAGGTAACCGCTATCGCGTTCGCGCGACGGCCACGGCGCGTTTGTCGAGGTCCGGGATGAATCTCATCGATTCTTAGCAGTCTTACGGCGAATTACGCGGGGCAGCGCCGACGAAATTGTGAAAGGGCGTGAGTCACTATGTCGATCTTTGTACGAGCGCTCGCCGGCTTTTCCGCAATCCTGTGCCTCCAGCCGCGAGCAGCGTGGCCTGCCACGTCCTCGCAGGAACAGAGCTGGGAAACCCAGGTCGGCCAGCAGCGCTACATGGAGTACATGCAGCGCGGCGAGATCGTCCCGCCGCAGTCGCCGCTCTATCGCAGGCTCGACCCGATCGGAAATGCCATCGCCGCGGTTGCTAACCGGCAGTACTTTGTGCCGTTTCATTTCGTATTGCTGAATGAGCAGACCCCAAACGCATTTTCGATGCCGGGCGGCAACGTCTACGTGACGACCGCGTTGTTGTCGTTTCTCAAGAATAGGGACGAGCTCGCGGGCGTGATCTGCCACGAGGTCAACCACGACATCCACCACGACATGTATGCAGTCTTCCGAGCGACGCAGGGCGGTCGATCATCGCAAGATCCCAACGTGATAGCCTACGAGCGCGCTGCCGAGACGAACGCGGATCGCGCCGGCGCTTACATGTGCGCGAAGGCCGGATTTAATCCGTGGGGGATGGTGTGGAACTTCAGGCAATACCGTCAAGCGATGGGCGTCAGCAACAACGGCGGTGCCGATCATCCGAGCGACGAGCAGCGCGAAGCCGATCTGGTCGCTTTATTCCAAAGCCACAAAGCAACGTTTGGAAAATTCAATGACGATGTCGCGAGCGCAACCCCGCTAGCGCTGCCGGCGCAGATGGGGCAACGCCAATATTCGCCGTACGCGGAATATCCGTCGCATCCCCAATACCCTCAACAGTATCCGCAATATCCTCAACAGTATCCGCAATATCCCCAGCAGTATCCGCAATACCCCCAGCAGTATCCGCAATATCCCCAGCAGCCGTCGCAATATCCGCAGCAACAGTATCCGCCCTATCCGCCGCCACCGCCCCCTCCCTGTTATCCGGGCTGCCGCTAGACGCGGGTTGGGTGGGACGGAACAGGAGTATGGATCACCGTGGACGCGCACGCCGCCGACGTCTTGGGCGGGACTGCATTGCGGCATATGACGCGCGCGGGACGGCTCAGAGATCAAGTCCGCGTATCGCAAGCTCGCTCGCAATGGCCACCCGACACTTCGCAAAATCCGAAGAAGCCGAAGAGAAATTCAAAGAGCTTCACAATGAGCTCTGACGATCTGCTCGTCCATCCGGGTCAAAGGATTCGTCTTGCCGAGCTGGACCCAGGTTTTACGTGCGGCTTCGCGACCAAATCTGATGCCCGTGATAAGTTACGAAGCGATATCGCCCGGCTAGCAGAATTGCAGGACGTCTTTGCCGCCGCGCAATCACACGCGCTCTTGATCGTCCTGCAAGGCATGGACTCGGCGGGGAAAGACGGTGCGATCAAGCACGTAATGTCAGGCGTCAATCCACAGGGGATCGACGTCTACGCTTTCAAGACACCGACAGAGGCGGAGGAACGACACGACTTCCTTTGGCGATGCGAAAAAGTGCTGCCCGAGCGGGGACGCATCGCCGTCTTCAATCGGTCCTATTACGAAGAAGTCCTCGTTGTTAGGGTCCACCGGGAACTCCTTGCGCGCGAGGTAGCCATACCGGAGAACGGTTTCTGGTCCGACCGGTTCGAGGACATCAATACGTTCGAACGCCATCTCGCCCGCAACGGAACTATCGTTCTGAAGTTTTTCCTCCACCTTTCAAAAGGCGAGCAGCGTAAACGTCTGCTAAAGCGCCTCGATGATGAAAACAAGAATTGGAAGTTCTCCCCCGACGATATAAAAGAGCGTCAGTATTGGAATCGGTATCAGTCCGCGTACGAGCAGATGCTCAATGCCACGAGCACGGCTTGGGCGCCGTGGTACGCGATCCCAGCCGATCACAAATGGTTCACGCGAACGGCGATCGCCGCGATACTCGTCGCCAAGCTCGAGTCGCTGGGGCTGAGCTACCCGCGCATTGAGGGCGAGGCTCGGGCACTTCTCAAGCAGTTTCGAGACGAGCTCGACGCGGAGCCCGAAGAGAAGGCCCGATGACGGCAGCGCTGAGCTTTACATAGCTGTTCGTCGATCCCACGTCATCGCCGCGCGCATTCGTGCCGGGCACCAGCTCGAGGGCGCCGGCCGGATGCTCGACCGGTTGGGCTTGCGTCGCGATCCCAAGGCGGAGTTGTCCGGTCGTATTATTCTCTAAGCGAGCCGCGTTACCAGCGGTGACAGTCGAAAAACCTCTGGAGGCGAACGATGACCGTAACCACAGAAACCAAAAATAAGGCACTCGTGCTCGAAGCCTTTGACACGCTGTTCAACAAACGGGACTACGTCACGGCCGAGAGGTTTTGGTCGCCGAACTATATCCAGCATAGCGCGCATATTCCGCCGGGGCGTGAGGGTTTATTCAGTCTGATTAAGCGTCTGCCGCCCACGCTGAAATACGAGAATGGCTTGATCCTCGCTGAGGACGACATGCTGATGCTGCACGGCCGGTTTAGCGGCATTGGCCAACCCGCAGACTGGATCGTGCTCGACGTCGTACGCATCGAAGACGGGTGTCTTGCCGAACACTGGGACGTCATAGAGGACGAAGCTACGCGCGAAACGTCCGTGAGCGGGTTGCCGATGTTCGGCGCAACCTTCCCCAAATCTAAAGAACGCTAGGATGGATACTCAAGTTGTCTTGATCACCGGAGGACTACCGGCATCGGGCGCGCCGCGATCGGGCCAGGTTGGCCTTCGCTTCCCGCAGCGTTCACCGCGACATCGAGGCGGCCAAACCGCGCAACCGTTCTGTCAACCAGAGCGCGGACGTCTTCCTCCATGCGGACGTCCGCAGGAATAAACTCTGCCTCCGAGCCCAAAGAGTGCAGCTCCGCAACAAGCTCCTTGCCGGCGTCCTCGGCTGTAATTACTGAGGCTGGTAACCATCCTAGAGTCGAAAGGCTTGTCTATATCACGACGTTCGCGCCGGACAAAGGTGAGTCGGTGAACACGTTGATCGCTAATCCGCCACCCGGTGCGCCGGTTCCGCCGATCTTGCCGCCAAGAGATGGGTACCTTTTTCTCGATAAATCGAAATTTCGCGGGGTCGTTCGCGGCTGACGTGGACCCGAAGGCTGCGGAGTTCATGGCTGTTTCACAAGTGCCGTGGGGCGTTGAAGCGCTCGGCGGACAAATTACTGAACCAGCCTGGAAGACTAAACCGAGCTGGTACCTGCTCGTTACCGATGATCGGATGATTCCCATAGCCGCCCAGCGCTTCATGTGTGAACGCGCCGGCTCGAAGAGTACGGAAGTGCCAGGCAATCACGCAATCTACGTGTCCAATCCGCGCGCAGTCGCAGCTATTATCCAAACGGCCGCAAGCGCAGAGTTAGCGGTTCGCTAGTGCGTCTGCGCTTACTGTAGAACACGGAAGGGGCGCGGGCAGTGCTCAAAGCAGTGCACTCGCCCCCGGACCGGCATTCCCGTCTCTAATTCAGAAAGACACAGATCATGTCTCACAGGCCAATGAAGATTCCGGGACCCGACCATCCCATTTCGATCGAAGCGAATCCGTCCCGCGTCGTGGTCACGGTCGGCGGAAAGATTATCGCCGACACTCGCGATGCATTGACGCTTCGCGAGGCCGACTATCCAGCCGTCCAGTACATCCCTCGTCGCGATGTCGATATGACCTCACTCGCGCGTAGCGAGCACACGACGTACTGCCCGTACAAAGGCGACGCCTCCTATTACAGCATTGCGGCTGGCGGAGATCGCTCGCTCAATGCGGTCTGGACTTATGAGACGCCATTCGAAGCGATGGGACAGATCAAGGAGTACCTCGCCTTTTACCCAGACCGTGTCGATGAGATCAAGTAACCGCCGACCAAGAGGCAACCCTCCGCCGTGACGGCGGTCATCGGCAAGGCCTCGAGGCGGCCACCCATCAGCGCGTAGACGGCCGCAAAGCTCAGCAACGTTAGGCTCAAAAAGAAATGCGGTCCGCCACCCTGCGCCGCGATATCTCGCGTTCCGATCTGCAGGAAGTACAGCATGAGGACCAGCGCTCCCCACAACGCAAAAGTTCATAACGAGCGCCGCCGTGACCAACTTAACCAGCGTTAGTCTCTATGTCGCTGACGAAGGGACCCGCAACGCTCGCGTTCCGCAGAGACGTAGGCCAGCAGCTTCTTGCCGAAATCGCCGATGACGACGATGGCCGAAAGATCGATCTCGGTCAGCGGCATTTGCAAGCGCAGCGCGTCTTTGCCGCCCAGCATCCACGGGCCGACAC
Source organism: Vulcanimicrobiota bacterium (assembly GCA_963826325.1). GTDB lineage: Bacteria > Vulcanimicrobiota > Vulcanimicrobiia > Vulcanimicrobiales > Vulcanimicrobiaceae > Cybelea. The sequence goes on along the minus strand of CAWGWT010000007.1, from coordinate 351,954 downwards.
CGGAAAAGAAAAAGCCGCACGATTCCATCGCGTCGCAAAGCGCCGGAGTTCCGGGATCCTCGAGCGGAAGCGAGGCGTAGAGCGCGCCAAGTCGAGAAGTCGCACGCAGGTCTTCTGATGCTTGGCGCACGAGCTCCGGCGTGTGCGCGCCGATCGCTTCTATTTCGATCGAGCCGATGCCGTCTGCGCGCGTGATTCCCTCGTGGAAGCGGCCCGGGCCGATCGGCGTCGTGCCGCCTTCCATCAAGACCGGCAGGCCGAGCTGCTCGTAAACGCTCGCAATCATCGCACGATGGCGTGGCGGGACGAAAATCGTTAGTAACGCGCGCGGCCGCAGCGGCTTGACGTAGAGCATGCAGCTTTGCCGCTGCGCTGTCGTCGAGAGGTCCATGTGACGCGCGACGAAGCTGCGTGGCGCTTCGCCTAAGGTTATGCCGCAGGCCTTCGCACCGAACGTCTCGCTTGCGTGCTGCGTGCGTGCGTGGTCGGTGACCGGTTCGGAGTAGTATGCCGAGAGGCCCAACGCGATTGCTTCCTTTTCGGCAGCGGCGCGCAAGCGATTCAGAAGATCGCGGCCCCGATGGGCCGGAAGAACGACTGCGCCGCAGGCGTCGGCGATCGGCTCGTCGCCCTCGCGCGCCAGCGCGTAGTGACCTACGACGTCCCCATTTTCGGTTAGAGCGACGATCGAGATGTAACGCCCGCTTTCGTTGAGCTCGGTAAGTCTGGTCGGGTCATAGACCGCGGGAAGATCGTAAGAGTAGCCGTAGGTTAAGTAAAATGCCCGCGCGACGCCCGCTGCGTCGCTCGCCACAAAACGGCGGATCGTATACTGCTGCGGTGGCCCGAGCGACACTGCTTCCGGAACGGGTGGCTCCGCGGAAACAGCGGAGACGCGTGGCAGGCGATTTATGCGAAGCCGCAGCTCGCTCCCGGCCGTTCCATGCAAACACCAGTGGACGGCGTCGACGTTGGCGCAGAGCTGGTTCCACCGCGGATCGCGCCTCGCAAGCGCGTCGTCGACCGGCAAGCCACGCTCGAAGATCGAGAGGCGTAACTCCGCCGAAGTGCAGGCGGCTTCGACGCGAATCGGCTCGCGCGACTCGGCAAGCGCCTCTTGCACGATCGCCTTGAAGCTTTCTCTAGCGGCATCGACGAGGCGGAGCTGTTGTTCGCCGGTGAGTTCGCTGCGCTGCGCTGCATCGGCTGCGAAAGTCTCAACGAGCGACGCAAACTCGAACTGCGGCGGAACCTTGAGCTCGGTCGTGAAGGTCAACTACGGACGGGGCTCGACGAGTGGCGCGTCGGTTGGGTCGGGTTCGACAAGCGGTGTATCGTAAAAACTCGTCGGCTCATGGATGTCTTGGAACGCGATAACGGCGTTGCGGACAACGCGGCGATGCGGGAGATAGAGCGTATCGGCAGTGCTTTCTCGGGTTACATACGGGGCGCCATCTATGACGGAGAAATCGACGGTCCAGGGCACGTCGACGAGGGGAGCCGTCGTAAAGTTGCCGGCGATCGAGGCTCTTCTCGGCAGATCGTCCGTCGTGCCGATCCAGAGCTCGCGCAGACGGTTCTCCTTCGGACGCTGCAAGGGAATCAGCTCGAGGTGATAGGTTGGCACGCCGTCGAGCACCGGCTCGTCGATCAGAGAGACTCGATACTTAAGTGCCTGTGCGGAGACTGTCGCAATGACCCGCAGCCTTTCGTTATTGTCTTGCGCCGTGCTGCCGGTTGACGTCTCGTAGCGGATGCCGAACATGTACGTTGGCATCAGCAGCGGGATACCCAGCAAATCTTGGTACGGTGCTGGATGACCCAAAGGTAGCTGGATCGCCCTGCAGATAGGTACGCCAAAGCAGAGACCAATGCTAAACTTTGCGTTTACACCGTGCGGAATCGGCGCGGGGGCCGCAAGCTGTTCGTCGCTGATTGGAAGGACGCGCACCAAGTCGTCGTCGGGGTCACAAGCGCCGCGATAGTGATCGCTTACAGGCGTTTCGCCGTCGAGCCCGGTGATCGCGATCGCGTACGCGATTCTTCGCGGATATTGCACGCTCGTCACGGCCGAGCGCGCCCGTTGCCAGAGCTGGTACGCATTTGGCTCGGCCGGCGTGGTATTGACTGCCGCTACCATCCCCAAGCGCGAGAAGTTTTCGCTCGTCTTTTTGTTACTCCTGGAGCTGCATGATCCCGGCCAGTGCACGAAGATTGGTCGAAGGCATAGACGAGGTCTCGAAGCTGGCTCGTCGGCGGCACGCCGCATCCAGTGCGAACACGCCGGGGTTCCACCCACCATGAAGATTGGAATTCTCGGCAGCCGCGCTAATACCGACCTCGATCTCGAGTTGAAGAAGCACGGCATGACTCAACGGTGCGCTTCGCTGTGGAGCTTGGATACGAAATGACTGCAACCCTACAAGTTAATCTTCCACACTACGCGGATGCGATCGTGACCGCCGACGAGCTGCTGCGCGCGTTGTCCACTCAAAGTGTGTCGTGAACGAGCTCCAAGGACAAACCGTCGTCGTTATCGGAGGCAGTTCGGGCATAGGGCTCGAAACGGCCCGCCAAGCGCGTACGGCCGGTGCGGAGCTCGTGCTCGTTGCACGCACGTCGGAGCGGCTCGAGAGCGTCGCGCGCGAGCTGCAGGCTCGCCAAACGGCTGCCTTCGATGTGGCCGACCTGCGTCAACTCGAGCAATTTTTCAAAGACTTGCGCAGCCCCGTCGATCACGTCATGCTAACAGCCGGTGGCCCTGCGTACATGCCGTTGTCCTCGATGAATCTTGACGACGCGCGACGGCATTTTGATGAACGGCTGTCGGTGGTGCTCGGCACCGCGCTATTTTCGCGCGGAAAGATACGGCCTGGAGGATCGCTGCTCTTCGTCGGAGGCACCGGCGCTCGCCGCCCCGGCGTCGGCCTTGCGATTGCCACGACACTTACCGCTGCCGTTCCAGCACTCGCTGCAAATCTCGCCGTCGAGCTCGCGCCTACGCGCGTCAACGTCGTTGCACCAGGCTTCGTCGACACGCCGCTCTCAGCGGCGCTTCTTGCCGATCAAATCGATGCTCGGCGCGAACAACTGCGCGAAACGTTACCGATCCGGCGCGTTGTCGGGCCCGCTGACGTCGCCGCGCTGGCCGTGCAAGTGATGAGTAACGGCGCGATCACGGGCGCGACACTCGACATCGACGGCGGCCAACAGCTCGTCGCCAGATGACCAACGGCCACGTCCTCTCTGGGTGCATTAAAAGCTGACGCCTATTTAGCGTGGCCCAACGTAAGCGCGCCGACGAGTGAGTTCCGCGCCGGGGTTCACCGCCAGGTGTGAACCAGAGCTTATCCGGGATTTCCATATGGTTTGGGGATTTGCCGCGAAATGGGCGCTTCCCAGCCGTGGTCGACCGGCTGGGCTCGTCGACTCAGCCCGTTTCGAGACTGGGACAAAGGTGCCGAGCCCACCACGAGTCAACCCAGTTCGCTAGTGTCTACATTATGGCGGGACCTAAGGTCCCCAGCCGGGTTTAAAATTACGCCGCCAATCGTGCCGACTGACTTCCTTCAGGTCGAGGAACTCACGAAGACGTTTCCGGTGGCGCTGGGCTTCGTACCATGGGTCCGCAATGTTGGGCGCGTGGAGCGGCAGACGGCGTTGCAGGGCGTCTCGTTCGGTGTGCGCCGGGGTGAGTTATTCGGGCTGCTAGGGCCCAACGGCGCCGGAAAAAGTACGATCCTTCGGATCATTGCGGGCCTCGTCATAGCCGACAGCGGGACCGTTCGAGTCGACGGAATCGACACACGGTCGGTGCCACTTGCGGTCCGGCGCAAGGTCAGTCTTTGCTGTACCGACGATCGCAGCTTCTATTACCGATTGAGCGCGAGGCGAAACCTAGAGTATTTCGGAGCGCTGGCAGGGCTGTACGGCGCCCGGCTGCGAGAACGCATCAGCGAGGTCGTGCGCCTGGTTGACCTTTCGGGGGATCTCGACCGCCGGTTCGACACCTTCTCCTCGGGAATGAAGCAACGGCTGGGAATCGCGCGCGCCTTGCTCGGCGATCCGGAGTTGCTGATCCTCGATGAACCGACACGGGCCGTCGATCCGGCGCATGCCGCGAGTATCCGCGCGTTCGTACGCGACCAACTCGTGGCGCGGCAGGGCAAGACGGTACTGCTCGCGACCAACACGCTCGAAGAAGCCTGGGAGCTATGCGGACGGATCGCCGTGCTTCGGCGGGGCCACGTCGTCGCGATCGCGCCGCCGAGTGCGCTCGACGCGCGCGCAATTGGGCCCGTTCGTTATGAAATTACGGTCGACCGAACCGACGACCAATTGCTCACACGCACGCGAGCCGTGCCCGGACTGATTCGTTTGGAGGTCGAAAGCGCGGGCGAACGCGTTCTTTTAAACGTCCTCTTAGACTCCGATCCGCGCGCATTGACCGAGCTGCTGCGCGTGGTCAGCACCAACGGCGTCCGCGTCTCTGCAATCCGTCCGCAAGAGCGCCGGCCGGCCGAAATCTTCGCCGACCTGGTTTCGGACCGCTCCGATGCTGGCTGAGTTCGAGGCGGCCGCCCGAAAAGTGTGGGCGACCTTTCTGCGGGACGCGCGGTTGATGATGTCGTATCGCTTGGCCTTTTTTTTGGATTGGTTTGCAATCGTCGCGAGCGTCGTGGGGCTGTGGTTCGTGTCAAAATTGGTACCGGCGTCTGCGGCGTTCGGAAGCGGCCACGTCGCGACGTACTTCGACTACGCCGTCGTCAACGTCGCCTTCGTGACGCTCCAAGGCACGGCGCTCATGTGCTTTGAGAATTCGATCCGCAACGATCAGGTATACGGTACGCTCGAGGCCGTCCTCGCCACGCCGACGAGCGTTTCGCTCGTCGTCTTAGCCGCGGGCGCATGGGCGTTCACGTTTGCGTTCATTCAAGTCGCGCTATATCTTATCGCGGCGACAATTTTTGGACTCGACCTTCACCATGTGAACCTTGCGTCACTTGCGATATTCCTGATCTTGTCGATTACGGCAACCGTGCCGATCGGTATCATCGGAGCAGCGGCGATCGTGCGTTTCAAGCAGACCGCGCCGACTCAGACGATTTTCGGGCGCGCTTCGACGGTGCTCGCCGGCGTGCTGTTTCCCATTTCACTCTTGCCGCTCTGGTTGCAAGGAGTGTCATGGATGCTTCCACTCACGCATGCGCTTACCGGAATCCGCGGAGCGTTCGGCGGCGCGAGCCTGCGAGCTCTCTCGGCTGACGCGATTTGGCTTTCGGTCGCGACGATCGTCTTGCTGCCGTTGTCGCTGTACGTATTTCGCGCGGCCGTCGTTCGTGCCAAAGGCGATGGAACGCTCGGTCAGTATTGAGAAGCGCGTTTTGTCAAAATCCGTATTGTTGATTTCGTACTACTTCCCACCGATGCCGGGCGCCGGTGCTTTGCGCCCCGGCCGGCTTGCCAAATTCTTACCGGTCTTCGGATGGACCCCGACCACGCTCACCGGACCGTGGCATGCCGAAGAAGAGTTCGGCGACGTCATCCCGGTAATGCCGCTCGGAGATCCGTTGGCCGCTCGCGTCCGCGGTCTTTGGCGCATCGTTACGAGTTCAGCCCGTTGGTCCCCGGTCGCCCTGCGGTCGGCACTGACTCTCACGGCTCGCCGGCGCTTCGATGCCGTTGTAAGCGTTTTCTCTCCGGCATACAGTCACGTGCTCGCCGCAATCGTCGCTCGGCGCTTGGGAATACCCTGGCTCGCCGATTACTCCGAAGCATGGACCGGCAACAAGTTCAGGCCGGAATCGCCGGGTATATCTCGATCGAACCGGCTCATCGAAATTCGTTGCCTGCAAGGCGCGGCGGCGATCACCTGCGCTACGCCTGGGATTAAAAGCCTTCTTTCGAAGCTGCACGGACGGCCCGACATCGAGGTAATCGAGAATGCCGTCGATGCCGCGGAGTGGGAGAGGATCCCGAGTCTTCCGCCCCAGACGTTTACGATTCTGTATGTCGGCCAGTTATACGGCGGCCTGCTGAACCTCGAACTCTTGTTCGCGGCGGTGACAAAATTGCGGCGCGCGGGCCATCCCGCGGGCGCTGCGGCGCGATTCGAATTCTATTGTGACGAACATAGCATCATTTCCAAAGCAGGGCGTCGGTGGCAACTCGAAGACGTCATCACCTTACACCAGGTGACCATCCGAGAGCGAGTACTCCATGCCGAACGGCGGGCGGCGGTGCTGCTCATGTTGTTTCCGATGCGGCACATATCCGTCGTCCCGAGCAAGCTGTACGAATATTATGGAGCGCGGCGACCGATCCTCGCAATCGGTCCGGCGCAGAGTAGATCGAACCTCGGGGATTTGATCGAGGGGAATCGACTGGGATACTTTGCAACAACTGAGGACGAATGCGGTGCATCGATCTGCGCGCTGTACGAGCGCTTCAGGAACGGTCGCTATGAGACCGAGCCGAGTCCCTCGTGGTCGCCCCCGACTGCGCTGACCACGACGTGCCGGTTCGCGGCCGTGCTGGATCGCATCGTTCGACTGGCTCCCACTTCCGATGTCGGACCGGTGGCGACGTCGAGTCCGCGCGCAACATCGGTGGTGCGGTCGTCACCATATTGACCACTACGCGCAACGGTGCGTATAGTCCGGCTGCGAGTCTATGGCGCGTCATCGTCGACGCCGTGCGGATTTTCAGAGCCATGATCGCGACAGAAAGATCGAGCGTTCCGGCGCCGCTTCGAGATGCTCCTTAAGCCGCTAGAAACGGTAGCAACTCGGCAAGGAACTGAGCGGGAAACTCGAGGTGGGGGATATGTCCGCAATCGGGTATCACGACGCGCTTGGCACGAGGAATATCACGCGCGGCTTCTGTGGAAAGTTCAATGAAGTTTCCAAGCCTGCCGACTTCAGCCGGTTGCGCGTAGTTGCCGAGCGGCACGACGTGATCTTTGGCTCCAACGATCAGAAGCGTCGGTGGCGCGATCTGAGCGTATTCATAGCGAACGGGCTGCTGGTAGATCATCTGAAATGCGAGCGCCGCGGCGCGAGCCCACCGTGGGTAGTCGGGACTGAGCGTCACGCGAATAAGGATGTCGGCCAGTGGCTCGTACACCTTTGGGTCGGGATGGACGAAATAATCCGCGAAGTAACCGCGAATGGTCTCCGGATCGGTCCAGTGCAGTTCGTGCGCCTAAAGCGTTTCATCGGATTGCGGGGGGATGCCCTGCCGGTAATCGGCTAGGCCGAGCGGATCTTCCAAAACCAGGTGCGTCACGCGATCCGGGTTCATCAATGTGAATCGAACCGCAGTCATTCCCCCGGTCGAGTGACCAAGTACGGCAACGTTTCCGACGTTGAGATGGTCCAACACCTTACCGGTGTTGGCGGCAAGCAGATGAAAACTATAGTGGATATCCGGCTTTGATGACTTGCCCCATCCGATCTGATCGGGCGCTATCACCCGGTATCCCGATGTGATCAGCGCTTCGATCACATTTTGGAAATAGTAACCGCCGAATGCCTTACCGTGCATGAGAACAACAGTCTTCCCGTTTGGCTCGACGCGCGGGGCGACGTCCATGTATGCCATCTCGACCGACTGCAAAGCACTCGTGAGCGGCACGAATTGCACGGGATAGGGATACTCAAACTCCTCGAGGCCGATGCCTAGAGGGCGCAAAGACGGTTGTCCCGACTTCGTCATCGACCGTGAAAGACGGGAGGCCGGTTTTCAGCTTCGGCCCTGCGATCTTGCTTAGCGCGAGATCTTTTCGAGCGCTTCGGCAGCGTAGCGTCTCCGCCGGGGTCCCCCCTCCGACGCCTTAAGGAATTCGATTTCGATTTGAGAGTCGGGATGCACGGCGGTGACGATCGCTTCTTCATCCTCGCCCTTCACAACAACATGATCACCAAGGCGAATCACTTTGCAACTCCATAATATGTGTGGGCGTTCGTCGTGCGCTTCATTCGTGCAGTAGGTTCCTCCAATTTCTTGGTACGCGGCCCGCCGGCCCGGGAACGGGCTGATCCAGCGGATGCGACTCCGGCGGAGATAACGTTGGACCTTCAACCAACTGCTCGGATCGATAGTCGTAAAACCAGCTCTCTCCAGGCTCGAAGCTTGCAATCACTGGATGGCCGGTACTCTGATTGTGCTTCGTAGCATGCTGGCTCGGCGAGGTGTCGCAACAGCCAATGTGACCGCATTTGGCGCATCGGCGGAGGTGCAGCCACCAGCCGCCTGAGGCCAAACATTCGACGCAGCCCTTCCCGCTGGGTTTGGCCCCCGGATCGATGTCGTCTATTCCGCCATCCACGCTTCTCGCCGGTTCTTAATTCGGCGGCCCTTGACCTATCGGCGTCAGCGCTCGAATCAGTCGAGATCCCCGTGCTGGACGGCGCGGGAAGAGAACGAATTACGCGAAGCGATCATGAACATTATCGACAACGCAGTAAAATATGCCCGGGTTCGCCACGCTTCCATCCGGGGAGCATCACACGGTTCGACTGAAGGGTTCGGGCTTAGGCCCGCGATCGCAACACGCGCGGTGCCGCGTGCGAGCGGGAAGATGACCCTCTCGAGCGAGCTAGGGCTCGACAGTGCCGGAGAAGCTTTATCTTCACTTGGTCAGAGCCGGAGCCCGAGCGAACTAAGATCTGCAGCAGCGTTGAGCGCAAAGGCGACTGGATTCACTATCCGTTGCGCGCAAGGCCCTGTAGACTATGTCGGGTGAATAACCTCGAGCTGCTCTTCTATGACCTGGTCGGAATGCTGAGGCAAATCGGAGTTAGCGAGACAATTTAGCCGATCAAAACTGCGCTCGACCAAGAAAAATTTTGAGACCCACTTTCGCAGTCTAACCGAGGAGACTAAATGATGAGTACATTCAAGACCAAAGACGGCACAACGATATATTACAAGGAATGGGGAACGGGCCAACCGGTCGTCTTCAGTCACGGCTGGCCGCTGAGCGCGGACGCCTTCGAGGACCAGATGTTCTTTCTATCGTCGCATGGATACCGTTGCGTCGCCCATGACCGTCGCGGCCACGGCCGATCCGACCAGCCGTGGAACGGCAACGATATGGATACGTACGCCGACGATCTCGCCGAGTTAGTGGACGAGCTGGATCTCAGCGATGCAGTCCATGTCGGCCACTCCACGGGAGGCGGCGAGGTCGTTCGCTACATCTTCCGTCATGGTTCGAACCGCGTTGCCAAGGCCGTGCTTATTGCTTCGGTCCCGCCGATCATGCTGAAGACGGCGGCCAATCCCGGCGGTTTGCCGATGTCCGTCTTCGACGAGCTCCGTGCCGGAGTGCACGCGGACCGTTCGCAGTTTTTCAAGGATTTAAGCGCGCCGTTCTACGGAGCGAACCGCCCCGATTCCAAGGTTTCGCAGGGGCTTCGCGACTCGTTCTGGATGCAGGGCATGCTAGCCGGCTTCCCAGCGGCGTACGATTGCATCAAGGCCTTTTCAGAGACCGATTTCACCGAGGATCTCAAGAAAATGGACGTTCCGACGTTGATCATCCAGGGCGACGACGACCAGATCGTTCCGTTTGCCGATGCCGGCCTCTTGCAATCGAAAATGATCAGAGGCGCGGAGCTTAAGGTCTACAAGGGTGCGCCGCACGGTCTCTGCTCGACGCTCAAAGACGAGATCAGCGCCGACCTCCTCGCTTTCATCGCGTCCCCGGTGGCTGCGCTGAGATAAGTAACGCTGCAAGGGAAGTTTGCCATGAAAGCGACTTGGATTCCACACGAAAAACATGGGCACCTCACGACGCAGAGTGACTTGCCCGATAGCGTCTTTGCATTTCCAAAGCAGCGTAAAGAGCCGCTAACAGATGCAAAGCACGTGCGCAACGCCATCGCGCGGTTCGATCAGGTTATCGGCGCTTCCGACGACGACCGCGCGTTGGCGTTTGCAAACATCGAGGCCGCGGCAAAATACTACGGCGTGGAGCTCTCGGAGACGTCGTGGCACGACCTCGGCGTCCATCCACAAGGCTAGCGTTAAAGGAAGAGGACTATGTCGATTCTATCCGACGTCAAGGATATCGAAGCCACGGTTCGAGAGGCGATGGAAAACGGCCCCGTCACACCGTACTACACGCTGCCTCTCGAAAAAGTCTACGAAGTGCTCAACGGAGCGTTGGCCTCGGAGATTATTTGTGTCCTTCGCTATAAACAGCACTACTACATGACCACCTCGATCCATCAGGAGCAACTGCAAGGACTCTTCAAAGAGCATTGGCTGGACGAAGAGAAACATCTCGAACTGATTGCCGATCGCATAAAACAGCTCGGCGGCGTTCCGAACCTCGATCCCAGGGGCATTGACAAGCGCGCATTCTCGTCCTTTGAGAGCGGCCATACCCTCGCGGACCTGCTTCGGGAAGATTTGCTTGCCGAGCGCGTCGTCATCAAAATGTACGGCGACATAGTCAACTTCTTCGGTAAAGCCGATCCCGTCAGCCGGCGCATGTTCGAGTCGATTCTTAAGGACGAAGAAGATCATGCCGACGAGATTGCCGACCTGCTCTACACGGTCGACCCCAAGACCGGCAAGACGGTCGAACAGTTCACCGGCGATTCCGTGAGCAAGCCCTTCACCGGTTGACCTTTCGCTCTCGCGCCGTAGCCGGCTGGAGTGATGCGGTCGCGGAGAAGTGTTTTTACATAGGGCGCGTTCGACGTCGCGCACAGCATCGTCGTCGAGCAGACCCAGCGGATAGAGTTCCGCGTCTTCGCCCAAATGTTCGGTCACGACGCCTGAACCATGGACCAATACCTCGTGGTCGGGTTCCGATGAGTTGTATTGACAGCCATCGACCCACTAAGTAATATCGACATATGTCAATGCAACGGTGCTGCCCGCCGATCAAGGTGCCGGACTTTGATCTGGAAACGGAGGCAGCGCTCTTCAAGGCCGTGGGCGACCCTCACCGCCTGACCATCCTCGCCACCCTTTCCCGCGTCGACGCCGAGGTTTGCGTCTGCGACTTCACCGATGGCTTGCCGCTCAATCAGCCGACCGTGCGCATCACCTTCGCATCCTGCGCGAAGCGGAACTGGTCACGTGCGAACGCCGTGGCACCTGGGTCTACTACCGCCTTGCGGCAGGCGCGTACGAGCGGCTCGGCGATGCGCTTACCGCCGTCTTCCAACAGAAAGTGCCTGCATGAAGACGCACCTGAATCTGGCAACCGTCGATCTCGCCAAGAGCGTGGAATTCTACTCGACCTTGCTCGACGCGAAACCAACGAAGCTGTTCGGGGACTACGCGTTGTTCATCACGGATCAGCCCGGACTCGAGCTCGCCCTAGAACTAACCGATAAGGTTTCGCCAGCCCGAGATGCGCATTACGGCGTGTATGTCGAGAGCGCGGAGGAAGTTGAACGAGCGATCGCGCGATTGGAGCGGGCTAGCCTCGCCCCATCCATCGAGCGCGAAGAAACGTGCTGCTACGCGAATCAAACCAAGGTCTGGGCCATCGATCCGGAGGGTCGTCGTTGGGAAATCTACACGGTTCACAAGGAAACCGACGAGCGCGACGACGCCGATGCGACATGCTGCTCCGTAGGGCGAAATTAGCCTGCGGAAGCTAACCGAGCAGACCGGCATTGACTCGAAGACTGGCACTACCGAGGCAACGCCGCTTCTCGCCGTGACCCGGGGTCTGCTTCTTGACCTGTGCGCTACGGGAAACCGCGCTCGAGTTGGAAGAGCAATGAACATGTTTGCCCAGCTTCTCGAAAACCGTGCTGAGCAGCGAAAAGAAAAGTAACCTTTGAGTGGGACACCCGACGCGGCGCCGCGGCGAGACAAATCATGCGCCTATTGCGCGATCTGCGTCTCCTGCGCAGACAAGGCCATCCACGTGCCGTTCCGCTTGACGTAAACGTCGGTGTATCGCTCGCGCGCCAGGGTTTTCCCCGACTGCATGAGGGTGTTCAAGCCGTGAACGACCGCCGCGTCGCCGGCAAAGTCGACGGTCTGGTCGGACGGATTCATCGTAAACGACTCTTTTTTCAAGGCTGCGAGCTCTTGAGCGCGATGGAGCAGTTCGCCTCGAGCGGTAATATGCGTGAAATTCGGGCTGAGCATCGCGGCAATCGTGGTGGCATTGCCGGCGACGATGGCGCTGAGCCATCGACTCTCTTGGTGAAGCACTACCGCGGTATCCGGTGCAGTCGCGCGCGCGGAAACCGCTACCAGCAGGAGCACTCCGAGTGCGCCCGCCCAAACCGCCAAAACGACGCCAAGCCTTTTCATGATCATCTCCTAGTCGCCGCCGAGCACCACCGCAGCCGCTCCCATTCTCGACCAGACCGCGTGCACGCGCGTCGCGGTTAGAGTCTTCGCGTGCGAGTTCGAGCGGGTGAGGCGGAGCTTTTCGATTTGCACCTTGCCGCCGTGGGCGCCGCTCGCGAGCAAATCGGCACCGATCGTGGTCGACGTCGTCGCAACGCGAACGCCCGACGCGCCGGCGAACGGCTTGAATGAGGCGATCTCGCTGAAGTCGGAAGCCATATCGTGCATCATCGCGCTGCGCAAGTACATCAGTGGGTTGCCCTGCAGCGCCGTTCCGGTCGAGAACACTTTCACGGTTCCCGCGCCCGAAAGCTGACCGGCGGCGATCGCTTCGGCGCCGCCGTACGAACCGGCGAGCCATCCGGAAGCTATAGATATCGGACCGCGATAGCTTGTGCCGAACGGCGTAAACGACGCGTCCATATGCGCGTTCCCGGGGTTGTTCGGCCAAGCCGGAGGAGCACCGATCGGCGTCATTAGCGAGTACGAAAACACCTTGACCTGCGAGCCCATTCCGGATGCGGTCACGATGCTGTTGCGTCCAGTCAAGAAGTCGACGAATCCGGCGGCGAGGCTGACACCCGACGTATCGCTTCCGTACGGTGCGAAGGTTGCGAATATTGCCGGTGCCTTGCCGACGGGGGAAAGTTCGCTGCTGAAGATCCGAACTCGATCCGTCGTGCCGGCGCCCGAGCCGACGATGATATTATCCGCCGATCTGCCGTCGATTTGGGTGGACGCAACGCTCACGCCGCCGGTCTGCGCCGCGTCGAACGCTTGGAAGCGCGCTAGCTCGGTTGAGAACGGCTTACCGCCGCGAGGCGCGCCGGAGTACACCACGACTTCGGGAGAGTGTCCCTTGCCCGCGCCGACGATGAGATCGTAGACCCCGTCGGCATCGATGTCACCGATTGCCACGCTCGGCGTCCCGTAGAAATCCGGGAACGGAGTCACGCTCGTTATCAAGCGGTCGCCGTTTCCGTCGAAGACGTTGACCGTTGCCGGATGGCCATGCGAGCCGGGAACCGCCACCGCGTAGTCGGAGATGGCGGGAATGACGTTGATGAGCATCATCAACCCATTGTCTTCGTGGTTGAGCCGATGGCAATGCAGCACGTATAAGCCCAAGTAGTCAATGAATCTCGTGCGCATCGTCAGCGTACCGGCCTGAATGACCGCCTCTTGTGGTCCCATTAACGGCGCTGGAACGTTGGCGTTGTCCTCGCCAAACATCTGCGGTCCCAGTTTCGTTCCGGTCGTCGGATCGAAATACTTGGTCACTTGGAAGTCGTTGACGTGGACGTGAATCGGATGCGCGTCGTTATTGTGGTTCACGAAGTTCCATTCTTCGACTGAACCAAGCCGTGCTTGAATCAACGGGACGTTGGGAAAGGCGTTTCCATCGAACGCGTACACGAATGCCTTGGGGTCGCTGTTACTCGCGTGATTGTTGAGAAATCCGCCGTTGATGAGCAGCGTGCGGCTTACGTCGGGTTTGAGTTTCGATAGATCGTGGAAGGGCGTTGGCGCGTCGAGTTTCTGTCCAAGGTTAAATGCTGTAGTAACGCCTTGTCCGGCATCCGGATTGGCATCGAGCAGCGTCTGCGACGGGAAGATGAAGAATCCGTCGGCATAACTGATCGCCGACGGCAGTATGCTGAGAGCTCCCAAACGTGCCGGCGGATTCGGCGTGCCGTTGTTGGTGTAGAGCACGCCGGGTGCGGAAAGCGTCCTGGCGCCCGACCCCAGCCCCGGCAGCGAAAGGCGCAACGATCCTTTGGCCGGCATCGTGACGGCGATCGCAAAGCGCGTCGCCGGCGGAATCAGCAACTGCGTTCCGTCCTGTTCGTGCGGATAGTGCACTTCGCCGTAGGCGAGGCCGTCTTGTCCGACGACGGCGATCTTCGGATGGTAGCCGGTCGCGGTTTCGGTGAGCTCAACGTTCATGTATGCGATGTCGCTGACGTTGGCGAGCACCCAAATCTCGGTTTGCCCGGGCTTGACCCGCAGGACCGGCTCGAACAACCCGTTGACTGTAAACTGCACGTCGCGCTTGTAGTCCGGCAGCGTTGGATCCGCGTTCATATTGCCGCCGCCGGAGCCTGCGTCTGCCGTAAAGCGCTGCAAGTTGGTCGGTACGAACTGGAAGCGCCCGCGCATGTTATTAATCGACAGCGGCCCCGCGTACCACACGGTGGCCCACTGCGTGCCCTTCTTCGACTCGAAAAAGTTCACCGGAGCGAGCGATGGGCGGTAGGTGCCGTTAGCAAGCTCGTTGCCCTTGGGCGGCGTTAGCGTGCTGACCCATTGCGGCCAGTTTGGATTGGTCATCTGCGCCAGACCGCCCATGCGATCGAAAACCACATTGTATTGCAAGAGCATGGTGCGGATCGGAATTTTGTTTTGCGTGACGAGCGGGATCTCACTGTCGGCGCGGCCGACGAGCAGCATACCAGCGAGACCGTAGTACGTCTGCGACGCCGTCAGAGTGTGAAGGTGGCTGTGATACCAGAACGTGCCCGGCGTCATGTTCTTGGGGATGTCATACACGTACGTGTTCGACATGCCGGCATCGATGTGCAGCAGCACGTTGTCGGCGTTACCGCGGGGGCTGACGTGGGCGCCGTGTACGTGGAGATTGATCGGCGCCGATGTCATCATCGTCGGGTACAACGGTACGGTCTGGCCCTTGGGCGTGTACTTCGGGTCGTAAAAATCGGGAATCGTCAGGTTACGCAACTCGTTGTTGATGTGAACGATTAGCCTTTCGCCCGGTTCGACTTGTAGCGTCGGCGCGGGATACTGGTGGCCGCCCGACATCTGCCCGTCTGAGGCGGTTCCGCGCTGCACCGAATAGTCGAAGAGGAGCATGTTCTTAACCGGCGTGGCGACGGTGTCGAGCGGCGCGGTGCTCTGACGCGGGGTCAGCGTGACCTCGAGCACGCCACCCTCACTGGCAAGCGTCACCGGCTCGGCAAATTCGGGTCGCACGGCGAGATCACGCGCCGTGGCCGTACCCTGCGCCTCAATGCGAAGTGCCGAGAAGCCGATGACGATGAGGATCGGCAGCGCGACGACGTATGCAGCAAATGTCCGGGATATACGGAGCATGCTTAAGTGTCCTTACTCAAGTGCGTCGAACGCCGCGCCTCAAAACCAGTTGGAAGGCGCGCCGCTGGGTGTTCTATCCGCAGACATTTCTACGTGCGAAGCACTGTGTCATCCTCATAACATAAGGGCTGTCGCGGGTAGTCTTAACAGCTGTCCCCTATGCGCTTGCCGCCCGTAGCTCAACCCGTATTATAGCTCGTCGTCCTGACATGGCTCGGCCGGGAACGCACCGTGTTAACCCATATTGTCCGACCGCCCCCGAAGATGCTTAGCCAAAATATTGATGCAGGGACGCGATCCCCATGCTTCCCTCGCCGACCGCGGCGGCGGGCCATATCCTCAAATGTCGACGCTCTGAAGAGGATGAAGGCGTCTCCTCGGCACAGAGATACGCCCATGTCGATTATCGTGCGCGATGCGTTGCTCCACTTCGCCCACTTTGTATGCATCTTCTTGCTCGCGTGTCTGTTGACCGGTGAAGCATTCATCTTGAAGAAATCACTGTCACGCGATGGTGTAGCGCAGCTTCAAGGCGTCGATCGATACTATGGGGTCGCCGCCGGTCTTGTCATTGTAACGGGTTTGTTGCTGGTATTCTTCAGCGCGAAGGGCGCGGCGTATTACGCTCACAACGCGATTTTCTGGATGAAGATGGGGCTCTTCGTGAGCGTCGCGCTCATTTCGATCGTCCCGACCGTCGCATACTTGCGCTGGAACCAGCGCCGAACTGCCGACGGATCGATCGTCCTGGAAGACGGCGAGTATCGCCGGTTACGGGCCTTACTTTGGGCTCAGATCGGGCTCTTCGTGTTCATCCCGCTGTGCGCCGCACTGATGGCTAACGGTATATCGATATAGGCTCACGATGAGCGCGCCAAATACAAGGACCAACGGCCTGGCGAGTGCGTAAGGGCCCGGACGCGTACGACGACCTACGACAATTCGGGCGGGAACTGGCCGAAAATGCGGTTGCCTTGTCGGAACTTTCCGACGGTTCAGGCGACTTTCAGGCGCGCGCCGCGGCGGTGGGGTACAATTAGCGCCTGAATGGCGATCGCGGCACATCGCTTAAAGCTTGACGTAGCAGCGTCGGCGTTGCTGGCGCTGTGGGCCTTTGCCTTGCCCGGCTGCACAGGCGGTCACCATTCCCGCGGCCACCGATTCGGCCAAGCTTCGCCCGCGCCTGTCGCGACCTCGACGGCCGCGCCGATGATCGTGCATCCCATGGTGCAGATCGCCGGCATCATCGCTCCTTTTCAAAACGTCTCGCTATCCAGCTCTCTCGTCGAACCAACCGATTCGGTCGCCGTCATCGAAGGCGATTACGTCAGCAAAGGCCAGGTCTTGGCCGTCTTGGATACGACCGATTTGCGCGCGAGCTACAACGCTGCGGAGCAGAACGCCGTATCCGACGACGCCCGAGTCACGCAGACGCAATATCAGGCGCAGCTCAACATCGGTCAGGGAAACGATCAAGTGCGCAACGCGCAAGCGTCGTTGCTCCAAGCAAAGCAGACCCTCAACCTCGACGAGATCAATCTTAAACGGTACCAAACCTTGCTGCAGACCGGCTATGTGTCGCAGCAACAGGTCGACCAGCAGCGAACGATGGTGCACAACGATCAGCAGCAGGAGCTATCCGCGCAGGCCAGTCTCGAAGCGGCGGAGCTTAACGCTCGCGTCAACGGCACGTATCAGAAAGGGCTGCAGGTCGCCAACATTGCATCGGCCGCCGCCGCCGCGCAGTCGGCCCACGCGCAGGCCGCTCAGATTCAAGCCTCGATCGATAAGGCGCTGATCGTATCGCCGGTGGACGGAATCGTCGTCAATCGTAACTTGAATCCAGGTCAGTACCCGGGCTCGCAAACGATCTTCACGGTCCAGCAGCTCAATCCGGTTTACGCCGAGCTCAATGCGTCTTCAGAAGACGTCTTTCGTATTCAGCGCGGAGCGGCGGTTTCGATCAGCGTTGCGGGTATCGACGGCGCAGTCTATCGTGGGAGAATCAACGCCGTGCTCGGACAAGTTGAGCCCGGCTCGACGAACTTTACCGTGCAAGCTATTCTTGCGAACCCGGGCTTCCGGTTGAAATCCGGGATGGCCGTCACCGGCACCGTCTCGCTGCCCTCGGTGAGCGGCGTCGGAATCCCGGCAACCGCGTTCCTCGACGACGCCCACAACAGCGTCATGATCGTCGATTCGGGCGGCGCCGCAAAGCTGCTGCGCGTCAAAGAGGAAGGCGACGACGGGAAAATCTCGGTCGTGACGGGTCTCGTGAGCGGCACGCGGGTTGTCTCCAACGGGCAGCTCGGCATTACGGCCGGGCAACAAATAGCGGGTTCTCCCGGGCCCTAGGCGATGTGGCCGACCCGGCTCTTCGTTCACCGCCCGACGCTGGTCTTTGTGACGCTGGCGCTCCTTGCAGTCGCGGGCGCTTTTTCGCTGGCAACGATCGTTCAGCAGCAGTTTCCCAACATTGATTTTCCGACAATCACGGTTCGCGCGAGTTATCCGGGCGGTTCGACGACGCAGATTCGCGATGCGATCGTAAAGCCGATCGAAGACGCCATCGCGGGCGCGCCTAATCTCGATCATATCAACACCACCGTTCAGCAAGGCCAGGCGACGATCGCGGCCGTCTTCTCGCTGACGTCGAACAAGACGACGGATCTCGTCCAGGTACAGCAGCGTCTGCTGCTCGCGCAAGCCAATCTTCCTACTGACTTGCCGGCTCCTACCGTTGGAACTTTCGATCCCGCACAAGCGACGGTCGTCACCCTGGGCGTCACCTCGCGCACGCTCGCACCGGGCACGCTATCGGCGATCGTTACCAACAACATCGTGCCGGATCTCGAGCAGATAGACGGCGTGTCGAACGTGAACGTCGGCGGCTTGCTGACGCCGGCAATCGAAGTTCAGGTGAATCCGCGCCGGCTCTCCGCCGCCGGCTTTACGCTCAACGATATCGTGAGCTCGATTTCGTCTAACAACAACCGGGAGCCGGGCGGGATCGCCTATCTTCCGAACCGTGAGACGACGATCGACGTACGCGGCGACGTTACGAACGTCGCCAGCGTCGCAGATCTGCCGATCCAGGCGGCCTCGCAGTACACCACGACGTTCGGAAACGCTTCCTATAGCGTGCCGGCGATACCGGGTGCGCCGGGAGCCCCGGCAAGCGCCTCGGCCGCGGCAACGAGCGCGGGCGCGATCGCTGTCGCGCTCCCAACGCAGGGTCCGGCCGCAACGGCGACCACGGCCCCGAGCTCGGGGCCCGTGATCGCATCGCCACAGCCGTCGAGCTCTCCGGCGCCCACGCCCTCACCGTACGTTTCGGTCACTTCCGCAGCAACGGTCATCGCGTCGCCGTCGCCTCTGCCAACCTCCGTGCAACCGGGTGTCACTTCGGCAATCGTTGCGCAGGCCTCCCCGGGCGCGGCGGCACCTGCCGCGCCGGCGCCGGCAGTCGCCGGGGCGACGGGCGGCAACTATGGGGGCCCCTCGTTGTCCGCGCTGAACCAATGGAGCGCGTCGCCGCACCAGATGCGGATCGCAGATGTCGCGGCGGTCAGCGATTCGTTCGAGCCGCAGCGACAGTACAGCTACGTCGGCGGCAGCCCGACCATTTCGCTCGGCGTGCAGAAATCGACCAATGCCAGCGAAGTTACCGCGGCGCAGAACGTGATGAAGGCGTTACCGGCGATCAAGAGCTCGTATCCGGCCCTCGACTTTCAAGTTCTCAACAATCAAGCCGCCTACACGAAGCAGCAGATTTGGAGCGTCTTTCACACGCTGATCGAGGCCATCCTGATTACGGCCGTCGTGATGCTCTTCTTCCTTCGTTCGTGGCGCAACTCCATCGTCGTCCTGATCGCCATCCCGGCTTCGCTCTGCGTCACTTTGACGGCTATGAGGATCGTCAACTTTACGATCGATACCGTGTCGCTCTTGGCCATGACGCTCATCATCGGCATTCTCGTCGACGATTCCATCGTCGTCCTCGAGAATATCGAACGCCATTACGAGAACGGCGACGTACCGTGGGACGCTGCCATTAAAGGTCGTACGCAGATTGGACCGGCAGCAATCGTAATTACGCTCGTCGACGTCGTCGTATTCCTTCCGATTGCGTTCTTGCCGGGGACGGTCGGCCGTTTCTTATCGGAATTCGCGTTGGTCGTCGTGGTCGCCACGCTGACCTCACTCTGCGTCTCGTTTACGATAACGCCGTCGCTGGCCGGGAATTGGTCGCTGCTCTCCGACTGGAAAGCGCCTAAGCCGATCGAGAGCTTCGCGCGAGGCTTCGAACGCGTCCGCCAATGGTACGCGCGGCGCGCCCTGCCGTGGGCGCTGCGCCGGCCGCTGCTGGTCTTTGGCGTCTCGGGCGCCGCGGTTGCGGCCTCGATACTGCTCATTCCTCTCGGAGTTGTTGGATTCGAGTTCATCCCTCCGGTTGATCGCGGTGAGATCTTCGTTCAGCTCACCTATCCGACCGGCACACCCTTGGCGACGGTGAATTCCGCGATTGCCGCAATCGACCAACGCTTCTCCAAACTCACGGACGTCGATTCGCTCACTGCGCTCGCCGGCGGGACCCAGTCGAACTTCGGCGGGTTGCTCGCGCAGGGATCGGTCGGCCAAATCCACGTCTTTTTAAAACAGAACCGGCAGCATTCGACCGACGTCGTGGCCCGTATGCTGGGACGCATCGCTAGTCAAGTTGCTGCCACGGCGAAAGTCGTCGCTATTCCCGCAACCGGCACGGGCGGCGGGAACGCACAACCGATCGACTATCTGGTGACCTCGACGACGGATGTTCCCGACAAGTATGCGGAGCAAGTTGCCGAGGCGCTGCGCCAGACCCCCGGAACCCTGAACGTGAATACCTCGGCCGAGCGTCTCGCACCGCAGATGGACATCGAGTTCGATCGAAACGTCACCCGGGCGTTGAACGTAAACATTGGGCAAGCCGCATCGGCGATTCGCGCCGCATACGGTGGAACGCTGGCCACCCAGTTCGATACGTCGCGAGGCACGAAGTACGTGCAGGTGATCTATCCGCCGGCCTTTCAGACGACGTTGCGTACGGTAAGCGAAATACCGCTGCGCAGCAACAGCGGCACGCTCACGTACATCGGCGACATCGCCAAGTTCGTCCGGGATCCCTCGGCGCCCCTGATGACCCGCGTCAATCGCCAAACCGTCGTGCACGTACAATCGAACCTTGTGCCGGGAGCGACGCAATCGATCGTTCAGAACAACTTCATGCGACGGCTTGCCGCGTTGCATCTCCCGTCGACGGTCTCGGTGAGAGCGAACGTCGGTGGACAGCAACAGAATCTTTCCGACACGGTTAACGGCATGACGGTGGGGCTGATCCTGTCGCTCTCTCTGGTCTACCTGCTGATGGTGGCGCTATACGACAGCTATCGGCTGCCGTTCATCATCATGTTTTCGGTGCCGGTGGCGGCGGTCGGCGCGCTGACCTCGCTCGCTGTGACGCATCAGGCGCTCAATCTCTTCTCGCTGATCGGGACCGTGCTGCTCGTCGGCCTAGCATCGAAGAACGGCATCCTGCTCGTCGACTTTGCAAACCACATGGTCGAACGCGGGATGGATCGCTCGGCGGCGATGATTGAGGCCGCCCGCGAACGTTTCCGGCCGATCATCATGACGACGTGCGCGATGATCGCGGGCATGACGCCTATCGCATTGGCGCTCGACGCCGGCGCGGCTCAGCGCCAAGCGCTGGGCATCGTCGTGATCGGCGGCCTGACCAGCTCGCTGCTCTTGACACTCGTTCTGGTCCCGGTGATGTTTATGTGGCTCGGGCCCAAGCCCAAGCTCGGGTCTACAACGGAATCGCACGAGTTGCCGGAGCTCTCCGTTGCGGAAGCTGCGACGTAAGTGCGCATAACACGGCTCTTCGTACGCCGGCCGACGTTAGTAACGGTCTTTCTCTCGCTGGTGCTGCTGGCTGGAGCGATCGCGGGGTTTAGCCTTGTCAAACAACAGCTTCCCAACTATGACGTTCCGTCGATCCAGGTACTGCTCACCTATTCCGGCGCGTCGACGACGGAGATGCGAGATGCCGTCGTGCGTCCGCTCGAAGATCAGATCGCCGGCGCGCCGGACCTTAGCTACATGCAAACCGCGATCCAGCCGGGCCAGGCTTCGATCGTCGCGGTCTTCTCGCTGAACTCCGACCAGAACACCGATCTGGTCCAAGTCCAGGGCCGCGTCCAAGACTCATTGCATCAGCTTCCCACCGATCTGTCCACGCCCCAAATATCCATTTACAATCCAAGCGAGGCGGTCGTCGTCTCTCTCATTGCATCGTCGACCACGCTGGCGCTGGGCGACCTCTCGGCCATCGTCACCAATAACATCGTGCCGGCGATCGAGCAGGTTCCCGGTGTTTCCTACGTTCAGCAGAACGGCGATGTGACGTCCTCGATCCAAGTGAACGTCAAGCCCGACGCCTTGCGTTCCTCCGGATTCACGCTGACCGACGTGGTGAACGCCGTCGCAAACAACAACGTCAGAGCTCCCGGCGGCATCGTCTACGAACCTGATCGGGAAACGACCCTTGACATCCGTGGCGATATCACCGACGTGCCCTCCGTCGCGAACCTGCTGCTCGGCAACACGACGACGTTTTCGTCGGGTTCCTCGTCGGCCGGTTCGGTCTACCCTTGGAGCTCCTCGGCCCGCTTATACCGACTCGGCGACGTTGCCGACGTGAAGGATGCCTACGAAACGCAACGCGTCTTTGCGTACAGCCAGGGTAAGCCGACGATCGAGCTCGACGTCCAGAAAGCGGCCGGCTCCAGCGAAGTTACCGCATCGAATGCGGTGCTGGCCGTGCTTCCCCGGCTGCGCCAGCAGTATCCAGCGGTCAATTTCACCGTGCTCAACGTGCAGTCTACCTACACCAAGGAGTTGCTCTCCGGAGTCACCCGCACGTTGGTCGAGGGCATTGTCTTCACGGCGATCGTGATGCTCTTCTTCCTGCGCTCCTGGCGCAATGCGATCGTCGTCATGATTGCGGTACCGGCCTCATTCCTCGTGACGCTCGCCGCGATGCGCGTCGCCGGGTTTACGTTGGATACCGTCTCGTTGTTGGCCATGACGCTGATGATCGGCATTCTGGTCGACGACTCCATCGTCGTTCTCGAGAACATCGAACGCCATTACCGTGAGGGCGAAGCACCGCAACTTGCGGCCGTCAACGGCTTGAGCCAGATCGGAGTCGCAACGATCGTCATTACACTCGTTATCGTCGTGGTCTTCTTGCCGATATCGTTTCTGCCGGGCTCCGTCGGCCTCTTCTTGCGCGAGTTCGGGCTCGTTGTCACCGTCGCTACGCTGACGTCGCTCTTCGTTTCGTTTGCGGTAACGCCGGCGTTGGCGGGTCGCTGGGCGCTATATTCCAAATGGAAACCGTGGCCGATCGTCGACCGGTTCACGGGCGGATTCGAACGTACGCGTCGCTGGTATACGCAGCGCGCGCTCCCATGGGGTCTCGAGCACCGCTCGACGGTGCTTTGGATCTCCTTCGGAAGTTTGGTCGCAGCACTACTGCTCATTCCGCTCGGGATCGTCGGTTTTGAATACATGCCGCCCGTCGATCGCGGCGAGGTTTTCGTGACCATCAACTTCCCGACAGGCACGCCGTTGACGCAGACGCGGCAGGCCGTTCTGCAAGCCGAGGGGATAGTCGACCGAATCGCGGATTTGCAGTCGGAGACGTCGATAGCGGGCGCTTATCAGGGCGAGATCAGCGGTTACGTTAACAACGGCGCGATCGGGCAGATCCATCTCTTTCTGAAGGACGGGCGATCGCATTCCACATCGTACTGGGTCGAAAATCTCGCCAAGAGGATCGGCGCGCTGCTGCCGGCGGCCCAGGTGGTGGCGGTGCCCGCAACCGATTCTTCGGGCGGTATTGCGCAACCGATTAGCTACGTCGTATCGAGCTTGACCGTCGATCCCGCACCGTCGGCGCAGCGCGCGTTCGCGCTTCTTGTTTCGACGCCGGGCGCGATCGATGCGACGACGTCGCAGACGCAGAATTCGCCACAAATCGAGGTTGAGTTCGACCGGGAGCGCGCCCGCGCGCTCGACGCCAGCGTCGGGACGGCTTCGACCGCGGTCCGCGCCGCCTTCGGAGGATACACCGCCACCGAATTTACCGGACCAAACGGACTCAAAGACGTGCAGGTTATTTATCCCCAGCGTAATCTCGGCTCGCTCGCCGGCATTGAGAGCATTCCGATCCGCGCGAATAACGGCTCGCTCGTTACGGTTGGCGATATCACGAACCTTACGATGTCGCCGGCGCCCCCGCTTATGATGCGAATCGATCGGCGCAGCGTCGTCCTCATTGGCGCGAATGTCGCGCCGGGCGCCGTGCTTTCAAACGTTACGCGCTCCTTCGAGCGACGCCTGAAGACGCTGAACCTGCCCAAGAGCGTAATCATCACACCGGTTGCGGGCGGAAATCAGGCTTCCCTCAGCCAGACCGTGATCGAGATGACGATTTCGTTGGCGCTCTCGATCCTGCTCGTTTACCTGCTCATGGTCGCGCTCTACAACGGCTACGTTACGCCGTTCATCATCATGTTTACGGTTCCGGTCGCAGTCGTCGGAGCGCTCGGAGCGCTCGCGATCACGCATCAGACCCTCAACCTCTTCTCGCTGATCGGGTCCATCTTGCTCGTGGGTTTGGTTGCGAAGAACGGCATTCTACTCGTCGACTTTGCAAACCAACTTCGCGCGCGCGGACTCACGAAACTCGAGGCGATTCGGGAGAGCGCTCTCGCGCGGTTCCGCCCAATCGTGATGACCACGGTCGCGATGATCGCCGGCATGCTGCCGCTGGCCCTCGCGCTCGATCCCGGATCGCAAGCCGAGCGTCCTCTCGGAATCGTCGTCATCGGCGGGCTCTCGAGTTCCCTCGTGCTTACGCTGCTGTTGATTCCGATCATGTACCTCCGGTTCGCCCCGGAGCGTTACCGGCCGTCCGCGTCGAACGGCGAGGTCGACGCGCGTCAAATCGAGCTTCCTATGCCACTTCCTGCGACCCCGGCCGGCGACCGATAGGCCGCGACGAAGGCCCTACTTCCGCCGCTTCAAGCGCGATGTGAGTAAGATCGACGGCGCGAGCTCAACGCTCATAGCTTACAAACAGGCGCGCACAGCTCACGATAATGTTCCCTTCACCCTGAGCCGATCAAAGGGCTGGCTGGATCATTGCATTGAAAGATTGCAGCGCGACGATGTTTGCGAGTCGTTCGTTAGGACTTCGACACGATCGTTAACGTCGCAGGATCGAGTTCGTAGTTACCTGGTGCCACAAGGTTATTCGGGTAAGCGCAGATCACGCTGTCATCGGGCCCCCAGATGACGACGAGATTTGGCGGTCCGCACTGTGTCTGCGTCAGTCCGTAGTCCTGCAGGACCTGCGCTCCGGGGCTGGTCGGAGCGATTTCGTACGACGGATAGATGACTTGGTCTTGATAGTCGACGATCGATCCGAAAAGAAAGCCTGCGGTTAATCCGCTGAACGCGAACGGACCCCAAAACCCGCCGCCCCAATAGATCGGCGCCGGATACCAGATTACGCCGTGGTTCCATCCCCACCGCGGCCAACGGTGCGGGTTGTAAATCGGCGGCCCATGAAATTGTCCGTGATAGGGGCCGCCCGTAACGTTCCCCTTGAAAGGCGTTTGCGTGTATGTCGCCGTCGTTCGATTTGCGCCCGTTGCGGATGAAACCGGCTGCGCGACTGGGCGCGGCGGCGGCATGGGTTGCACGTTCGTCTCGTGGGGAAAGCTAAAACCGTGCGGGCTTGAGGCGGGCGGAGGTCCAGCCGAGACATGGGCACCGCCGCCAGCCGAAACATGGGCACCGCCGCCGGCCGAGACATGGGCACCGCCGCCGGCCGAGACATGGCCGCCTGTACCACCGCCGCCGCCGTGACTCTGCGCGAGCACCGCGGCAGGGAGTTCGACAATAAGCACGAGCGCCAGCGCGCTGCGTAAAGATCCGTTCATTGTCGCACCTCGTCAAGCGTGCCTTTTATCGTGACGTACGTTCCGCGAACCGTATGCCACAAGGCGAGTATCGTACGCGGAGCCAGCTCCTGCGACGAGAGGGGCATGCGCTGTGCGCCGCTCGACAGGTTCACGAAGACCGTTCCATGTAGAATCGCTATCTTACGACTCTTGCCATTCTGAATTAGCGTAACCGCGTAGGGAAGACAGCGCTCAATCGCCCCGGTAAACGAACATGCGCCGGTAACGATTTTTAGTACGCCTTTCTCATCGGCACTTCGAAGCCATAGCGTTTGCCCAACCATGCGTATGGTAACGTCAACGTAGGTCCGCACGGACCCATCCGCTTGTTGGACGAGCGTTACCCCTTTTGCACTTGCCGTCGAGATCGTCGCGATCGCGAGCGCTGCAAATATCGTGCAGACCTGTGGGCGTATAGATCGAAATAGCATCGTTTGATCCTTCTCAACTGCATCGCGCTCAGTCTAATGCTACGGCTCCGATAAGAAGAACGTGCGCGTGTCACTTTTGTAAGCCCTTCTCAGTCGGGCACTACGATGCGGAGATAGTCGCAGCTTACGCGTCCGGCGTCGCAAAGGTACGCACGGGGCCTGGTTGCTTTCCTGCGTCCCAGGCCAAAGGTAGTGTGTTAATAGAAGTCTGTCGCCACAGTCCCCTGCAGTAAACCGGGAGGAGATCGATGTCTTCAATTTCGCATTTACAGCCGTTACGTGCCGTAATGACGTACGTGCTGCTTCTGGCAGCCGTCGCTTCGACCGTCGCTTGCGCTCATACGAGTCAATCGGTCGCGCCGTCCGCGCTCGCCGCCAATCCCTCCAACTATGACGGACAGAGCGTTACGGTTTCCGGTACGGTGAAAAACCCTACAGCCCGCCAGACGCACCGCGGTACGGCTACAGCCTATCAGCTCTGTGACAGCGCCTGCATCAACGTCATTGAGTTCGGTAACACGAACGTTAGCGACGGGAGCCAGGTCACGGTGAGCGGTCGCTTCCGCACCTCGTTCGGCCGTCAGGAGACGATGACGAACGTGCTGCTCGTCGGCGGGCGCATGGGCGGCTTTGGCGGGGGACCGGCACCTTCAACGTCGCCATAACGGCCTCTTGGTCCGCGTCATTAAGCGGCATTCTGCACCATCCCGAACGTTCTCCTCACGTCCAAATGACTACGGCAAGCGCGACGATCAACGTAAGAAGAGCATAGCCGACATATGCAGGGAGCCGGCCATGGTGCATGCGGGCAAGGAACGCTGCGCTGCTTCGAGTGGCTCGCGACACCGGCTCGGTAAGGACGCGGTCGGCGAAGAAAACATCTTCCCGCCGGCGCCGGATCGCAGAGCGGAAATGCTCGTGGATCGTTTCACGCTCGTTCTCTACCTCGGTCGGGTTGAAGATCGCATCAAATATGACGCGCACCGGGTTCGAGAATCCGGTCGCTGTGTAAGTCATCTCTGGTAGAAGCGGGCTCAGGCCTCCCGCCCAGACGCGAGATCTCGAGACCTGGCGTTTGCGAATGACGAAGCGCACCACGCCATAGGTAATGGCGAGCAAGAGGGCGACGATAAACAGCAGGTACGTTGTCGACATCGCAAAGACCACGGGGTTTGTCGACCGCCCGCGCAGCATGACGACCCAGCCGCGCCCCGGCAGGCCCATCCCAATCTGTGCACCCAACGCATGGAACGTCGCGACAAAATCAGCCGGAAGCGGATTTGAGTCGACTGTCGGTTTGAAGAACGGCGGCACCAACGCACGAGTGATGGTATGCGTCCCGAAGAGATCGGTCGCGCCGTGGCTGATGACCGGCAATACGTACGTCGGGAGAACGCCAAGCAAGATGCATTCCAGCGCGAGCAGCGCCATTCCAAGCCTCATCGCGCGGGGCGCCTCGTCGACCTTCGGCAACGGCGTGCGCGGGCGGCCTAAGAACGTCATGCCAAATGCTTTGACAAAGCAGGTCACAGCGAGTGCGGCCGTTAGCGCGAGCGTCGCGCCGCAGAGCGCAAAGACGACGCGCAGCCCCAAGGAAGAGAGCTCGACGCTGCGCAGCAAGGCCTGAAAGGTCATCCATTCGCTCACAAAGCCGTTGAGCGGCGGGATGGCGGCAATCGCCAACACGCCGATGAAAAAGAGGCCAGCCGTTACCGGAAAAACGCGAATCAAGCCCCCAAGCCGATTCATCGAGCGGCCACCGAGTTTTGCGTCGAGAGTTGCGGCACCTAAGAAGAGCAGCCCTTTATAGGCGGAGTGGTTTACCACGTGATAGATAGCGGCGGCGAAGCCGAGCGCTGCAAAGAGGCTCTGATGCTCTGCGGTAAAGACGAAGGCGACGCCCAGCGCCGTCACCGCAATTCCAATATTCTCGACGGAGCTATATGCCAGCATGGTCTTGAGATCGTCCTCGATCGTCGCATAAAGTATGCCGATCAGAGCTGACGCGGCCCCTACGATGAGCACGACGACACCTTCGGCGGCGTATCGCACGGGCACGAGCCGCAAATTTACCAGAACGATCCCGTACACGCCGAGGTTGAGGATGACGCCGGAGAGCAGCGCCGAGACGTTTCCAGGGGCGACCGGATGTGCGCGCGGCAACCACGAGTTCACCGGCAACAATCCGGTTTTTACCCCAAAGCCGAAGAAGGAAAGAACGAAGATTGCCCATGCGGCTGCGCTGGAAATGCCGACCGCGTGCGCGCTAAAGAGGAGCGACCCCGAGCCGGCCCGAGCGAGAAGCATCGCAATTAGCGCAGCGACCGTTCCGGCTTCGCTCATAGCGAGCATGATAAACGCCGCGCGGGCGTTGCGCTCGCGCCGCCATTCGTAGCCAACGAGCGCCGCGCTCGCGATGGCGATGACTTCCCAGACGACGAAGAACGAGATGATGTCGCAGCAGATAAAGAGCGCTATAATGGCAGCCAGCAACAGGCAGTACCAACAAGCGAAGGCGCGCGCAGAATACTCCGGTTCGTACCGCTCGAGATAACGGACCGAGTAGAGCGACGTCGGCACGTAAACCAACGCCGCTATACAGGTGAAGATTGCCGAGAGTCGCGTCGTGCCCACCGCAAGCGATCCGAGGACGGGAAACGACCAGAGCAGCCGTTCGCCGCTCCCGCCACCGAGCATCGTTCCGGCACCGGCGATAAAAGCAAGGCTGGCGGAGATGCAGCACGCAATCGCCAGGACCGTTGCCGCGCGCCGTTCCGCCGCGAGCATGGATACCACTGCGCCGGCGACCGCGATCGCGATCGTTAACCCAGTAAGAACAAGCGGCCACTGATTCATGGCAGCTTCTCCTGTCCGCAAACTGCGCGCAACGCATGGACAATCACAAGCGGTGGCGGCGGGCAACCCGGCACCACGAGATCGACCGGCACTGCATCGGCCGCGCCGGCGGCGCACATGACCGATGGACCAAAGATGCCGCCGCTCGCGGCGCAGGCGCCGACGGCAACGACTCTTTTGGGCGCCGGCATGGCCTCGTACGCAAGCTTGAGAGGGTCGAGCATCTGCCGCGTCACCGGTCCAACAACGAGAAGGACGTCGGCCTGCCGCGGCGTCGGCGTGATAAAGATGCCGAACCGGTGGAGGTTATACGAGGGACCATTGAGTTGTGACAGCTCGTTCAGGCAAGCGCCGCAATCGCCCGCATCCACGATCCGCACGTGAATCGAACGCTTGAATTGCGCCTCGAGCGGTTCGCTTCCGCAGGCGTGTGCCCAAAGCGAGTCATGCCGCCAATTCTGAGTCTGTTTGCAGCGCATGCATTCGACGCAGCGGTCCTGGTTCACGTTCACAATGCGTCCCTCGCCTTCGAGCGCGCCGGTTGGGCAACGCGAGGCGACTTCCGCGGCTTCTTCGACTGTCGAGTATGTCGTGACCGCGGGCAAACCCGGCGACAATGCTGACAGCAGGTCGTTGGAATCGGCCACCTCTTCGGTCAAGATGCCGGCGCGCATGCCGCGCAAGAACCAACTCATCGATCGTTCTCCGAGACGGAGAGATCGAGCGTCGCAAGGACGATCGGAAAGTCCTGAAACGCGAACCCCTCGGTGGCGACGTGAAAGCCATGCCAGTTTCGAAACGACGGCGGCGTCATCCGATAACGGTGTATCGCGCCGTGCTCATCGAGCTCGATCCATTGCACCGATGCGCCGCGCGGAGCTTCCGTCCATCCCAGCGCGTGGCCGGCGCGAATCGTGGGTTCCGCGCTGATAGCGCCGGCCGGTAAATCGTCACAAAGGGCCGACATGATGCGAAGCGACTGTCGCATCTCGGCGAATAAGACGCGTAATCGCGCGTAGCCGTCGCCTTCTTCCTCCGTCGGAATATCGAAGTGCAGGCGTGGGTAGGGCCCGTAGGGTTGAATCGCTCGCATGTCGGCAGCTACGCCCGCGGCGCGCGCAAATGGTCCGACGAGCTCGAACGCCTGAGTCGCGCGCTTGTCGACGATGCCGACGCGCTCGATGCGGTCGAGGAAACTGCTGGAGTTCTCCAGCGCCCCGCGCAAGGTGTCGATCCTTGTCGACAGTGTCAGTAGCTCGTTGAGGGCCCTTTGTATTGCGCTATCGGCATAGTCGCGCAGCAATCCACCGATTGCTAATACTCCGAAAAGGTAGCGGTGGTCCGAGAGCTCGCCGGAGATTCGCAAGAGTTGCTCTTCCAGCCACAGCGTTTGACTGGTACCGACGGTCAACGACGTGGAGGCGCATATCTCCCGAAGAGCCGTCATGTGGTGCCGAACTCGTTCCAGCTCGGCGAAGAACGCACGCAGCGCTTGCGCTCGCTGTGGAGGCTCGATGCCGATCGCACGTTCGACGGCATGGCAATAGGCCAATCCATTACCGATAGCACTCGTTCCGGAGCAACGTTCTGCCAGCAAGAGCGCGTCCTCGGCGCTGCGGCCCTCGGCGATCTTTTCGATTGCGCGATACTTGTAGAAGAGTCGTGGAATGGCTCGCACGACATCTTCGCCGACCGTTTCCAGCAAGAAGAGGGCCGACTCCGCATCGCCTGAATAGATCGGACCGACCGGCATAACGAAAGCCCCTTCTTCTTCGAGGACGAGCTTGGGTCGCCAGTCGCGCCGTAGCGCCGCGAGGTCGTCGCTCGTTTGCACGTGCGGCCGCATCAATCCAATGTTTTCCGCCCATTGGTTGTCGTGAAGCACGAAGTCACCCAATCGCGGATGCTGTGAGAAACGCACGGAAAAAAGATCTTCGATCTCGCGTTCAAACCAGTCGGCTGCAATGGTGACGGGAGTAAGACTGGGCAATGTGCGCTCCACCGAATCGACCGAAACCAGGAGCTGCACCCAACCTGCATGGCGCGTTGCGTAGAAACAGTACCGGACATCGAGGCTGCCGCCGCGCTCGGTCGCAACGATCGTTCCGAGCCTCCAGTCCTGCACTCGAAGATATCTTGCAAGTCCTTGCAGGTCTGCGCTAGGAAACCGTGCCTCGATGGAACCGTCATTAAGGTCCCAGCCGACTGATGGCCAAGTCAAGCGCAGAGCCTCCAGAGTACCGATGAGCATTTCGTTATGCTCCCAGCACGCGCGCCGCGCTCTCGAGCGCCTGACCGAGGCCATTTGGAATCCAGATGCCCAGGATAACCACTGGGATGGCGGCAAGCGCGAGCGCCCAAACGCAAGTAAGCGGTAGCGGTGAGTGTCGTTCGCGAGCATCCGGATCACCCGCGACCATGTGAGTGACGTGCCGGAGCAATCCGAAGAAAGCCAACACGACGAAGAGTGCCAAAAGCGCGACTAGGAGATATGTGTGAGCGAGAATACCTGCTCGGAAGATGGCAAGCTCGCTCAAAAAAACCGCGAAGGGCGGGGCTCCGCCGATTGCGAGGCCCCCGAGCAGCAAAGCCGCTGCGGAAATCCGACTCGATCCGAGAAGGCCGCGCAAGCCGGCGATCTCACGGGTGCCCGTTGCAAGCAGCGTCGCGCCGGCCGCATAAAAGCAGAACGACTTCGTGACCGTATGCGCGAGCATCTGCCAGAGGGCGGCAACGTCGCCGGCGGGCGTAAAGATGCTGGCCGCAGTGAGAATAATTCCCATGTGCTCCACCGTCGAAAACGCAAAGAGCCGCTTGTAATCGTGCGCCTGAACAAGCAAGAAGGCTGCGACGCCGACCGAGAGCAGCCCAACGACGGCAAACCAAGTCCCGACGTGCAAAGAAGCATCGCCCGAAAAAACGTTGCGCAGCCGAAGGACTACGTAAAGCACCACGCTCGTTTCGATGCCGGAGAGCATGGCGCAGACCGGGGAGGGGGCTTGGCTGTGGGCGTCCGGCAACCACGTGTGCAGCGGAACGAAACCGATCTTTGCTCCGTAGCCCACCAGCAACAAGACGAAGGCGACGCCGAGCAGCGCCTGGGGCATGTGAGCCGCTCCCGCCCTCAGCCCGCGCCACGTGAAGTCCGTGCTGCCCGTGGTGTGCAATGCCCAAAAGAGCACGAGCACTCCCAGCACTGCGATCGTCGCTCCTAACAATGTAAGAACCATATACTTCCAGGCCGCCTCCAGCGCGTCGGCGGTGAGCGCATAGCTGACCAACAGGACCGAGAGCAGCGTCGTGAGTTCTACGAAGATCCAAACCAAGCCGATCTCACTCAGCAGTGGGATGCACAGCATCGAAAAGGCAAAGAGATTGAAGTTCGCGTGATAGAGACGTACGCGGCGCGCGCGATGCTCCTCGCCTCCAAGATAGCCCCACGAGAAGAGCGCGGCGGTAACGTAAACCAAGGCGATCATGACGAGAAGCAGCGATGCAAGAGGATCGAGCTCGACCCAGTTCCGAACGATCGTAATACCTCCGGCGGTCCTTACAACGTTCAGTGAGAACAATGAAAGGCATAGAATCGCGATAGAAGCGGCAAACGTAACCACCGGTACCCAACGCTCGCTCTTGGGGATCACGCACCACAGCGCCGCAGCCAACGCGATGAACGGAATGGCGAGCGTCAAAGAACCCGCTCCCGCAATGCCGAAAGCCCACCGACCTCAGTCGTGCCGATGCGTCGGTAGGCCGCCCGTGTGAGCAGCGCAACAATGAACGCGAGCAGCGGCACGTCGAACGCGATGGCAAGCTCCGCGATCAGCGGAAAATCCGGTGCGATTGCGATGCCGGCTAGAAACGCGCCATTTTCCATTGCAAGGATGCCAAGCAGCTGCGGAACTGCTTCGATTCGAACGGCCAGCAGGAACAGGCCGACGAGCAATCCCGCGATTCCCATCGAGAGGTTACCGGGCGAAAGGCTAGGTGCTGCACGGACGAGATGCTGAGCAAACGCGTAGCCAACGAGAGTAAGGCCGAGAGAAACGAGCAGCGCCGTCGGCACGTCGATGGTCTGCGAGAGCTCGCGTGTGCGACGGACCTCGCCTGGAACGAGCGCCCGAATCACCCATGGAATGATGATGGCTTTACTTACGACAGTCACGCAGCCAAGGGCTATAAGATGCCACGAGAGCGGCGAAGCACCAAGCAAGAAGGCCGAAGCCGCAAGCAGCAATGATTGTACGACAAAGAGCTGCATGCACGCGCCGATCTGCCGCGTGACGGTCATCCCAATTGTAGTGATGATAAAGAGCCCCAGCACCAACCCGTTGAGCTCGACGAGCAACCCGTTCACAGGTGCAGCAACTCAGTCACCATGGCAGTGACGGAAATGACAAAGGCGGCCCCAAGAAATTCCGAGATGCGGAAGAGGCGAAGTTTCGAATAGGACGACTCGACGATGACTATGGCAATGACGAGCGCCAGAATCTTAAGCGAGACGGCTGCAGCCGCAATGACAACTGCAGAGGTCGTCCCTGCGGAAGCCAATCCCCATGGCGTCGTGAGGACGTTGAGAAAGATGATCGCCAGGACTGTGAACTTCATATAGCCGCCGTGCTTTATGAGCGCGGCGGAGCGGCCCGAGAACTCCAGTGCCTTAGATTCATCGATCATTGCGAGTTCGAAATGCCCGCTGGGATTGTCGACCGGGATTCGTCCCGTCTCGGCTAAGATGATCATGAAGAAGGCGATCAATAGCAGAATGTGCGACGGGGCAAAGAAGTTCGCGATGGGGTGCACCCAGTGCTGTTGCACGATGTACGGAATGGTCGAGTTGGCGACGAATGAGACGGTGAAGAGTGCGATGATAATCACCGGCTCTGCTAAGAAGCCGACCATGCGCGTCCGACTCGCCCCCATTGCGCCATACGGGTTCTGGGCGTCGATGGCGGCCAGTGTGAAAAACAATCCTGAGATGGCGAAGATGAATCCGACTGCGAGCATGTCCCCAGCGAATGCCAGAAAAAGCGGAAAGTTCGTCAGCACCGGAATTAGCAGCGTGATGATTAGCGGCACCACGAAGACGAGATAAGGCGCCGTCCTAAAAAGCCAACTGCTTCCTTCGGGTACCCGTTCGTCTTTGCCGAAGAGCTTACGAAGGTCGCGGTAGGGCTGAAGAATGCTCGGACCGCGCTTGGACTGCACGATCTCCTTGCAGCGGGTCAAAATGCCCGCAAAGAGCGGGGATAGCACTAAGACGAAAGCGAGTTGCGCGATGTTTAGGGCGATCGATTCTGCCATCGTTATTGAGGACGCTCCTACTCAGGTCAGGTTCGAGTAGGAGCCATCATCCCAAGCGGGCACGTCGCGAGCTCCATCGCGTATAATTGCTGTGGAGTATACACGAGCAGAAGGCTGGGCGGCAAGAAGGAGCAACGGCAGGCCGTGTCAACGGCTGGATCCCTGCCGCGGCAATCCGTCAGACGGCCGTCAAACGGCAACCTCCAGAAGGGAGAATCAACGATTGATCTTGAGCAACAACGCGATCTCATTCTCAACAGCTTCCTGCACGGCCTCAGGAGATGCTCCCGGTCTAGACTCGCCATATGCATCGTGCTTCACCGGAAGCGTAAGGACCGTACTGGTTGGAGCGCCCGGATGCGGTCGACACGACAGCTTTAGGCTCAGACGGTAGTGGGCTCTCTCAATATCTGTGAACTCAGGTCCAGTTCCGGTCAAGCTGGCCGAGATTACGGCCTGCGCACGCTCTATCGGTGGCCTGCCCGAAACGGAGAAGGATCGAATATTCGTATGGCCATGAACGTGCGCATGTTCGACTATACCCATTGCACGCTTGAGGCCATCGCTGATCGCATCCATGATCTTCGGGACGGCGCGGTCAAGCGCCTTACCGAGGAAATCCATCTGTTCTTGCGACAGCGCCAAATCAGCCTGCGCATCTTCCCTGGCCTCGCGGATCATACGATCGACGCTGCTTTCTTCGTCCATTCTGGTTCCTTTTCGCGCGCGACAATTATGAGCGTGTCAGTCACCGGCTCATGTGCCGACAACTATTTACGATTTCGTAACTCTTAGCACCGCTGAGTCGATAACTCGCGGACGGCACGACTAATCGCACAGCCCCCACCGTCCAAGTTCGGCCTCAATCTCCAACAGCCGGTTGTACTTCTCGGTACGTTCGCCGCGCGCGGGCGCTCCCGTCTTGATGAACTCTGCACCCAAGCCTACGGCCAGATCGCTGATGAACGTATCGCACGTTTCACCGGACCGGTGCGAGACTACGAGCCGGTAATTACGCGCACGAGCGACCTGTGCGGCTCGAATGGTTTCGGAAACAGTTCCGATCTGGTTTGGTTTGAGGAGCGCGGCGTTGGCCACGTTCTGGCTAACTGCTTTCGCAATGATTTCGGGGTTGGTGACGAAAATATCATCGCCGATGATGGTAACCTTGCCACCAAGCTCTTTGGTTAGCGCCTGCCAGCCGTCCCAGTCATCTTCCCCCAGGGGATCTTCAAGCAGCGTTATCGGAAAGTCATCGATTAATTTGCCCCACCAGGCGATGGCGTCGTCGACGTCTAGCGCGGCGCCTCGATCAAACGTGTAGCTCCCGTCCTCGTTCCTGAGATTGTTCGCAGCGGCGTCAATGGCCATCGTCACTTCGGCTCCTGGCTGGTAGCCGGCCTGTTTGATCGCAGTCACCAGTAAATCGAGTGCCGCCTCGATAGGTCCTCCTTGGAAAACGAAGCCTCCTTCGTCCCCGACGGCGGTCGGCATCTTTCTTTCATCGAAGCAGTCGCGCAAGCACGCATAAACCTCGGCACCACATCGAATCCGCTCGAATAATGAGCCAAATCCCTGGGGCACGATCATGCACTCTTGCACGCGCAACCCGCCCTTTGCGTGCGCGCCGCCATTAAGGACGTTGAACATCGGCACCGGTTTGCCCGGCCCCCCGGATCTCAAATAGTACCAGAGAGGCGCACGTGCAGACTGCGCCGCAGCTCGTGCAACGGCCATTGAAACGGCTACTAGCGCATTCGCCCCCAAATTGGAGCGATCGGGCGTTCCATCGAGCGACACCATCATCTCGTCGACGTCCTCTAGGCTCATCCCGGGTTTACCGCGCAGAGCCGGCGCGATCGTATTCACGACGTTCCCAATGGCACGTCGAACGCCGCGGCCGCCGAAGGCGGGTTCTCGGTCGCGCAACTCGACGCTTTCGTGCGAGCCAGTGGAAGCTCCAGATGGCGCCGTAGCCTTGCCGACGGAGCCGTCCGATAAGGAAACCGTCACACGAATCGTGGGGAATCCGCGTGAATCCAGCACCGTCATAGCGTCGAAGGAATCGATTGCGGGAACGGTCACGTTCAATCTCCTATTAATGCCATTACCGAACTATAGCGCGGTGGCGTGCATCGAAATCAGGATGGTGTCGCGCGTTGCCCCTTCGCATTCGTACAGTCCGTGCAGACGACTCTGTCGACTGTTTTGTGCCCTTCAGTACGGCTGCACCCGCGAATCCGTTGCGGCGCAATTCCTCGACGATCACTCGCGAAGATCGTGGTAAGGCTGCGGGATACTGGGCCGCGCTTCGATTACACAATGTCCTTACAGCAGGTCAATATGCCGGCAAAGAGAGGAGGATAGCACAAAAACCAAAGCCAGCTGCGCGATGTTTAGGGGCGATCGATTCTGCCATCGTTATTGAGGAGGCTCCTACTCAGGTCGGGTTCGAGTAGGAGCCATCATCCCAAAAGGGCACCTCGCGAGCTCCATCGCCTATGTATTGGTGTCGAGTATACACGAGCGGCGGGCTCGGCGGCAAGGAGGAGTAGCGGCAAGCGCCGTCAACGCTAGGCTCGTGCCGCGCAACCACAACGGATTCGCGAGCGCGATCGACGAGTTGTCCCGCGACCTTAGCACGCAATACCGACGTTTCCTAGCCCGCGCACCGAGATCGCCATATACGACCGCGGACGTGACCGCGTCTCTGCTCGGGCGGAATTTGTGGTATCGCCCGTTGGCGTCCTTTCGCAACCTCCTGATTGAAAGCGGCGAGCGACCACATCTATGGACGTTTGAGTTCAATAACTCATGTTTGTGGGACGCGGCGAAATGGAACCAACTTTCGCTGAATTCCAGGATCGTTCGAACGCGAGCCGGCGCGGTACACCATCGCGTCGCTACGTTCACCTCTGCCACGAGCCTCGAGGTCGGCACTCAGCAGTTTAAGCAAGGCTTGAGCGAGCTCGCACGCAGCGGCTGCTACGATCCCACCACTGGGACGTTTGAACCAGTCGCGAGCGCACAAACCCTTCACACCGATCTTTCGTTGATCGAGATCATTTCGCACTGGCTTATCATGCTACAGCATCGGGAGCGCGTGCTCTCCGACGCCCATGCGACCGGCTTCGAAGTTCACGGCTATGCCGAAGCCTGCTCTCTTTGTCTTGAGCGCTGGGGCCTGCGCTCCTTCGAAGCGCTATGGGTGCCGCCATTCCACCCAGGCTGCCGGTGCTTTGCGCAGCCGCGATTTACGAGCTAAGGCGGCCTTGCCGCGCGGTTTTGGCTCGACTCAAACAGAAATTCAAGCCAGAGTGTTGCGTAGCAATTCGATTCGAGCTTCATGCATTGACAGGTTTTCCACGGCCGAACGCAAATGAGAGCTTCCGAATCGGCGATGGGGCTCGCCGGCGAGCGTCGCGTCTGCGACTGATGGCTCCTGAAAGACGGAGATGCCATCAATGACTTTTCGAAGCCTTCTGAACGAGCAGGAACCCGACGCAACAGACCGCGCGCCCGCTGCGGCGTCAGAGTGCTTTCGGGACCTCAACCTCGACCAGATCGTCGCCGTCATTATCGCGGGTCGGGAAGAGTATGACCTCGAGGCTTTCTTCACGACGCCGCTTAAGACCGTCGAGGCGATCGAGTACCGTCACGCGATCATGCGCGACCTCCAAGAGGATCGCATCCTCCAGAGCATTACCGCGTTTGCGGAGCGCATGCGTACGATGCGCCGACAGCTTGCCCAGGCGAACAAACTGCGTTACGTCTACCAGAAGCAACGTTGGCAGCTGGACGCCATCCGTACGTACTGCCTCACGGTTAAGGCGCTAAGGGCTGAGCTTTCATCCCTCGGCATACTTTCCCGCGGACTGCGGGATTTGTACCAATATCTCGATAGATACACGGAGTCGGAGCCGTTTCGCTCGGTAAGTGAGGCAGCAGATTCACTGCTAGAAGAACTGGGCACCCTCTCCTACTCCATCCACATCAGGGGCAATAGCGTCACGGTTCGCCGGTACGACGGCGAGCCCGACTACAGCGATAAAGTGGCCGAAACCTTTAAAAGATTCAGCCAAGGAGAGGTAGCTAATTATCTCGTGACGGCTCCGAAATCGATCCACATGAGTTACGTCGAGGAGAACATCTTAAGGTTCGTCGCCCGGCTCTTTCCCGACACCTTCTCAAGGTTGAACGACTTCTGTACGCGCAACCTAGATTTCGCCGATCCCGCGCTGACGGCTTTCGATCGTGAGGTTCAGTTTTATGTCGCCTATACCGAGTACGTGCGGCGAGCCGCCGCGGCCGGCCTACCATTCTGTTACCCGGCGATTTCGACCGTCCTCAATGACGTTTTTGCCGAGGACACGTTCGACCTAGCTTTGGCGCATCGGCTGCTCGAAGCCGACAAACCTCTCGTACTTAACGACATCGCCCTGCATGACAGGGAACGGATATTCATCGTTTCCGGTCCCAATCAGGGCGGTAAGACGACCTTCGCACGCACCTTTGGGCAGCTCCACCACCTCGCCAGCATCGGCTGTCCCGTGCCCGGGCGTCGCGCTCGGCTCCTTTTATGCGACCGACTCTTCACGCACTTCGAACGGGAGGAAAACATCGAAAACCTACGCGGAAAGCTCGAGGACGACCTGTTGCGCATACGCGATGTTCTGACTCAAGCAACGCCGCGCAGCATCGTCATCATCAATGAAATCTTTAGTTCGACCGCACTGGTTGATGCTTATTACCTCGCGAGGGCGATTATCCGTAAGATCGTCGATCTCGATCTGCTGTGCGTATGCGTCACTTTCCTGGACCAGTTAGCGTCGGAAAGCGAGAAGATCGTCAGCATGGTCAGCACCGTCGATACTAACGATCCGGCGGTGCGAACCTACAAAGTCGTTCGGCGGCCTGCCGGAGGTCGGTCCTATGCCATGTCGCTCGCCGAAAAGCATCACCTGACCTACGAGTGCATCAAGGCGCGAATACCGGGCTGACCATGAAGGCGTACCTAATGCATCCGGACCGTGACTTCTCGCCGCGACCGAATGTGCCGCTCTCCGAACAGGCAGTCGTCGTCGATCTCGAGTTGGAGGCTCTATTCTCCGCGATGGCACAGGGCGATGCGGCCATAGCCGAAGTCGCACGCGAGACACTACTCGCGAGCTTGACCGATGTTGACACAATACTCTACCGGCAGGCAATCATCAGCGACTGCATCGAGAACTCGGCGGTCATTCGGGCGGTCTACGACCTTGCAGTCGAAACCCTCGCTGCCGAGCGCCACGCGTTCTTCCTGGGGAGGTTCGGGCGCACGCCCGGCTCAGTGCTCTACCGGGCGGTCGAACTACTGGAGATATTGGAAGGGATGCTTCGCCGGCTCCGGAGCATTGCCGACAAGCACGTTTTCACGTTTGCATCAACGGGACTGAAACGGCTCTTTACGATGCTTTGCACCGAGCTGGATGACCAATACTTCGAAATGATCCGCTATCATCTACGGCGACTGAAATTTCCCGACGGCGTGCTGTTGAGCGCGCGTCTAGGCGACGGGAACAAGGGAACCGACTACGTGCTGCGTACGGGCGCCGCGCCTGAAGGCGGCTGGATATGGAGAGCACTGAGCGCTCGCTCCCGAGACGCCTATTCTTTCAAGATCGCCGATCAAGACGAGGGCGGCGCGCGAGCGCTTGCAGCATTGAAGGACCGAGGGATCGCCCTAGTCGCCAACGCCTTGGCGCAGTCTACCGATCACATCTTGGCCTTCTTCACGATGCTTCGGACCGAGCTCGCGTTTTACGTCGGATGCCTCAATCTCCGCGCGGCGCTCGCAGCTCTTGGCGAACCAACGTGCATTCCTGTGCCGACCCCGGCCGCGGAAAACAAGCGTTCGGCGTGCCGACTCTACGACGCGTGTCTCGCGTTAACGACAGGGAACCGCGTCGTCGACAACGACTTGCTTGCAGACGGCAAGGCTCTGGTCATCGTTACCGGAGCGAACCACGGGGGAAAATCAACCTTCCTGCGTAGCGTCGGCGTCGCCCAGTTGATGATGCAGTGCGGGATGTTCGTTCCGGCCGAGAACTTTAGCGCGAGCCTCTGTGAGCGAATCTTCACTCATTATAAACGTGAGGAAGACCCGACCATGAAAAGCGGAAAGTTCGACGAGGAGCTGGGCCGCATGAGCGCGATCATCGACAACTTATTGCCGAGGTCGCTCGTATTGCTCAATGAATCGTTCGCAGCGACGAATGAAGGCGAAGGGTCAGAAATCGCGCGCCAGGTTGCCAGTGCGCTCATCGAGCGTAGGATCACCGTTTACTTCGTCACGCATCAATATGAATTCGCCAGCGGCTTTCCGCACGAGAGGCAGTCGAACGTCCTGTTCTTGCTGGCGGAGCGTCTGGATGATGGAACGCGCACGTTCAAAATCATGCCAGGGAGCCCATTGCAGACCAGCTACGGCAAGGACCTTTACGATCGAATCTTCGAAGGCGGCGACGTCATCACGCCTAAGGCATGAACGAGAGGCGCCGCGAAGCGCGGCGCGCCGCGATCGACGTTCGTGCGAGGCTCACGGAGGCCCGGTTGACGACCATTCGGTATGCTCGATTGAGAGCGTGTTCAAGCGCCACACGCAGGAGCATTTCGAGCTCATCGATCCATCGATCGATCGTCGACAGCGAGGGGCGCGCTTGAGGAACGATGGAACGCTCATCGTCAAGCTCGATTGGCGGCAGTGTCAACCTGCGCGGCTC
The DNA here is from genome assembly GCA_963826325.1 of Vulcanimicrobiota bacterium. GTDB lineage: Bacteria > Vulcanimicrobiota > Vulcanimicrobiia > Vulcanimicrobiales > Vulcanimicrobiaceae > Cybelea. The sequence continues at coordinate 311,079 of CAWGWT010000007.1, read as the reverse complement.
GCGTCGCGGGACGCCGGGCTTGTCAACGCCCGTTTTTGTGGTTTCGGAAAACCGCTTCTCCGCCGCTACAAGCTCTTCCGCATAGATCGCAAAGCGTGCGCGGAAACGAATGCTCGCATTAGCGAAGGCATCGCGCCCACAGTTCAACGCCACGACCTCCGCCTGCTGCTTCGTCAGATTTGCGCTGAGAATCGGATCGAGCTTACCTAACGAAAGCAAATGCTCCTCAAGCTCGCTGCGGGCTTTGCGTAAAGGGCCAGCGATGAGGCGCCCGATGGCGGCCCGATCGTCGCAATAGCCTTGCTCCAGCGCGCGTCGCGCGGCCCGCTCCTCCTCGCGGAGAATTTCTAGTGCCTCCAGCAGCGAGTCATGCATCGTCTTTGACGATCGGCTCTCGATCGAGGAACTGATCCTCGACATGCTCGTGTTTGCTCAAACGCCCCTTGAGCTCGGCGATTCGAGCCTGCAGGCCCTTCGCGCGCTGCAAGATGATGTCGCGATCCGCGAAGGCGCCGGCATTCCTCAGCCGCTCGATCTTCAGGTTGCGCATCGATTCCGCCAGCTGGAAATGCTCTGAGGCGTAGTGCCGTTCCAGCTCGTACAGACGCCCGCTACGCTCTTGTAGCTTCTCACTGGACCACCGCAATCGTTCCTCGAGATCGCGACAACGATTCTCGAGTTCGGTGATCTTCTGGACGTCGTTAGTCGTTTTGGCGGATTCGCGCCCGATGACCATTACCTCACTATTCTTGAGGAGCCATCAGCCGTTTCGGCGCTTCATTGGCGAGCCCCATCGCCGCTAACATGTCTTTATGGAGGATCAGAGCTTCTACCTGCGAACATTGATGTTTCTTAAAGGGCGATGGGGCGCCGCCTTGGACCGCCGCTCGCCGGCTGATGGCTCCTTTCTCGAGTGAGTATCTTGGGAGAGGATTTTTGAATCAATACATCGTCCGAGTTTCCGCCGCTATCATACGCGCCGGCGATGAGATATTGGTCGTTCGTCAATTGGATCGCGGGCTCGAGCGTATCAACCTTCCCGGCGGCATGGCGCACTTTAACGAATCGCTGAAACAGGCACTGGTGCGCGAAGTTTGCGAGGAGACCGGTTTTGAGGTGATTCCAACCGAGATTGCCTTCGTATGCGAGGGCGACAACGAGCGCTGGCCTAATCCAACTTTGGACGTTTGCTTTTACGCCCAGATTGACCGGCAAACCGAACCGCCCGATCGCACCGGGGAACAGATCGTAGGTGTGGAGTGGTTGAGCTTGCACGATCCACAACTCCTACGCTTCATTTCACATGCCGCGCACTTCACGTCCAGCAAGCGCGGCCTGTACGTCAACGCGAGGGCACCCGACCACGGAGGCGCTTCACGGGAACGTTCCATCAGGTCGTGATCGAGGGCACAATCGAGCGGATCGAGGCACTTGCACATCTTGCCCGCGACGAAACAACTGCAGCGTTGGCGCACGAACTTGCCGAGCAAGTTCCGCGCGGCGAGCTCAACCTACTTGTCGTCGGACAGTTCAAGCGCGGGAAAAGCTCACTCGTCAACGCGCTGCTCGGCGCAGACGTGATGCCGACCGGCGCCTTACCCCTGACGGGAGTCGCCACCGTCGTACGCTACGGCGACGAACCCCGAATCGAAGTGCTTTTTCGGCACGGGACCGAGCGACGCGAGGTTTCGGTAGATGAGCTTCCGCTTTACGTGAGCGAACAGTTTAATCCGGCAAACCGGCTCGGCGTCGACCGCGTTGAGGTCTTTTGGCCCGCCGAAACGGTCCGCGGCCTCGCGCTTTTCGATACTCCAGGAATCGGGTCGACCTATACCCATAACACAGCCGCGGCTCGCGCAGCGTTGCCCCGAGCTGACGCTGCCGTTCTCGTCGTAGGGCCGGAGCCGCCAATCGGCGCAGAAGAGCTGCAATACGCACGCGATGTCGTAGCCTCGTCGGAGCATCTCTTTGTCGTACTCAATAAGAGCGACATCGCCGGAAGTGCGCTGCTCGAGATCCTTCAGTTCACCCGCCACGCCGTAAACGAGGTAGTGGGCGAACGCGACGCTGTTGAGGTCATACCGTTGAGCGTGACGCGTGCTCGCGAGGCACAACGGACGGGAGATCAGGACGCGGCCTTTGCCGCGTTCGTTGATTCGCTGCGAAACTTCGTCGAGCATCAAGGGAGCGCCACTCGCAAGCGCTCCGTTCGGCGACGCGCCGGCGCAATTTTAGGACGCCTCGAAGTACTTCTAGCGATGCGTAGCACGGCGCTTGCGCTCCCTCAAATCGAGCGCGAACGGCGCAGAGCGCTCGTCGAACGTGCCTTGCAGACCGTGAACGATCGTGTTCGAGCACTCGAGCTGATGGTTGACGATGGCGTGCGCCGCCTTCGCATCGCCCTAGAAGAAGCGATGGACCGCTTTCACGATCGCGACGAACCGCGCTTTCGAGCGTTGGCGGCAGATTTCTCCAAAGAGCCTTCGTCGCAGCGTCGTGCCGAACGGTTAACGCGAGCCGTGGCAGAACACGCCGCCGCGTGGCGTAAGGAAGCGGTGGAGCAAGCTTCTCGCCAGCTGCAACTCGATGCAGCCAAATACGGCCGGCTTTTGGGCGAGATCGAGGCTTCGGCCTTGGAGGCGGGCTGCGAGATTCTGAGCGTCGATGTTGGAGAGCTGGCGCCGCGTAACATAGAGTTCGCGCCAGCAAAACTCGACCTCATCGCATCGCTTATGCCCACCACCGGTCTGGAGGTCCTGGTCGCATTTGCGATCGACCTGTTGCCGACGCCTTTACGCGAGCCAATTCTAAGACGTCGTTACGATAGCGTGCTGGAACGAGAGTTAGATGCACTGCGAGGGAAGCTCCGCTATGGCATTGCCCACGATCTCGAACCGTGGCGACGATCGGTCCACGCCACGATATCATCGGCGATCGAGGGCACGCGCGACGCGGTGCTCGCGGTGTTCGGAGAACTTGCTTCAGGAACGGAGATGACCGAGAAAGCTGAGTTGGCGTACGTTCACGAGCTTCAGACCGAAGTAGTCGGCCTGCGCGCTAAGGTGGAGACTGGCGCGGTGCCAAGCTGATCCTTCGACGAGCCGGCACGCGGTTGGACCCGTCTTCGGTTTGGCAGCAGCACAAATGGATCATGGCGCCTATCCTTTGAAAGCGAAGTAAACTGCTCCCACGATAAACAAATAGCTAACGACATAGTTCCATTTAGGAGTCTGATTGAAAACGACGACTGCGAATATGGTGAACACGACGAGCGTGATTACTTCTTGCAATATCTTGAGTTGCGTCAGGCTTAGCGCTCTGAAGCCAATTCGGTTCCCGGGGACCTGGAAGCAGTATTCCAAAAACGCGATCCCCCAGCTTGCACGATAGCCAGAAATAGTGGGCTTCTGGTGTTCTTCAGATGGCCGTACCATGCAATGGTCATAAAAAGGTTCGAGCAAATTAACAACATAACTGTAACGGCCACGGGATAGCGATTCGCAAATTGAATCATAAGACTTCACCACCTCTGTACCAGAAGCAACTGTATCCAAATGGTCTAAGAATTAATCGCTACGGCACCTCTGCTTCCATCTCTTCTGGGTGAAATAGTGATGGTTGCCCCGCAAAGGCTCGAAATCGTTGCGAACGTCGGTGCGGAGCTGGCATCGACTGACGTTGGAGCCGCCGTTTTCGGGACGTGCGGCTTATTTTTGCGAAATGGCGCACCCGGCGGTAGCCTGCATGTACCCACTTTAGCAGGCGCGTGCTAGGTCTAGTCGAATCCGTAGCTGTAGCTAGCTGCTTCTCGCATGGCGGTCGCAATATAGACGTTGAAAAGCGGCTGTTCACTTTGAAGTTTCCGGCAACGTAAGGATAACGGATTGGAAAGGGGACCAAGTATGCAGTGCCTCCGTAATGCAGGCTTTAAGGCGGCTGTTGTGGCCGCGGCGGTCGGCCTCGGCGCGTGTGGAGGCAACTTAGGCCCTTCGCCGTCGGCGAGCCTCCAGGGCGCAAGTCCAGAGCGCGTCCACGGACTGCTTCAAGCAGTGGATGCCAGCGGCATCTCCAAAATCAAGCACGTGGTGATCATCATCCAAGAGAACCGGTCGTTCAATAATCTTTTCATGAGCTACCCTGGAGCGACCACGTTGACGTACGGCTACGATACCAGTAACGATAAGATCCCCCTGGTAGCTTCTCCCTTGGAAGCACCCTATGGTCTCGAGCACGATGCGACCGGTTTCTTTACCGCCTGCAACGGCACGGGCAGCATCCCGGGCACCGACTGCCGGATGAACGGCTTCAACAATGAGACGGTCACTTGCAATCCATCCGGCAGTAATGCGTGCCCGGTCAAGCATCCTCAATACGTGTACGTTCCGCGCTCTGAGACGAAACCGCTTTGGGCGATAGCTAAAGAGTTCGTCTTAGCCGACCAAATGTATGCATCTCCACTTGACGCGGCCAGCTTTACCGCCCACCAGTTCATCATCGCAGCGCAGGCCGAGTCGACGGTGAACACTCCGGAATTCGTTCCGTGGGGTTGCAGCGGTGGCGCGACAGATACGGTTGCGAAAATCGGCCCGAATCGCCAGTTTCCGTACGGCAAACGAATACCGGCATGTTTTAACGACAATACGCTTGGCCAAGAGGCGGACGCCGCCGGCGTTACGTGGGCCTTCTATGCGGGCAAAGTCGGCGGCAACGGCGGCATTTGGAGTGCGTATCAGGCTAACCACTACGTCTACTACGGAGCAGACTGGAAGAACGACGTCTTCACGCCACAAACACAGTTCTTCAGCGACGTTGCGAACGGAAACCTTCGCCAGATCAGCTGGATCACGCCGACCGCCGCAAACTCCGACCATCCTGACTTCCTCTCAAACACGGGTCCGATGTGGGTAGCGTCGCTCGTCAACGCGATCGGTCAATCACAATATTGGGATAGCACGGCGATCTTCATCTTTTGGGACGAATACGGGGGCCTTTACGACCCAGAACCCCCGGCATACGTTGACGACGACGGGCTGGGAATACGGATCCCGCTGCTGATCGTTTCGGCGTATGCTAAGCAAGGCTACGTATCGCACGTTCATTACGAGCACGGCAGCATACTAAGATTTGCGGAAGATGTCTTTGGTTTGGGACGGCTTTCGGCGAGTGACACGCGAGCCAATTCCCCGGCGAAGGATTCCTTCAATTTCAAGCAATCTCCGCGCAAGTTTCAAGAAATACCGACGTCGCTTGGCAAAGAATTCTTCATCCATCAGCCGCTGGACCTGCGCCCGCCCGATAACGACTGAAAAGGGCTCGATCGCGATTCGACAGCTCGCGACATAGTTGGCGAAGAGTCATCGAAGGCAGGCACCTTCGCCGCCCGGAATGGCAGAGTATGTCGGCCGACTTCGTGCGCTTCGGCCTGGAAGGGCCGGTTAGGGTAATGAATCGCCATGAGTGAACGAGCTATTCCGACTGATATCGACGAGTACATAAGCGGTTTCCCAAAAGAAGTACAGGCGCTGTTAGAAAAAATGCGCGGAACGATCAGAAAGGCGGCTCCAGAAGCACAGGAGACGATCAGCTACAACGTCCCGGCCTTCACCTTGGGCGGAAAAAAGCTCGTTTGGTTCGCGGCTTTTAAATCACACGTCGGCTTTTACCCGGGCGCCGCGGCGATTGCGGCATTCAAAGAAGAACTGTCGCGGTATAAAACAGCAAGGGGATCCGCACAATTCCCTTTCAAGGATCCTTTGCCGCTCGATTTGGTGAGCCGAATCGTGAAATTTCGCGTGAACGCGTCTAAGCCCACGTCAAAGCAACAGAACCGTTAGCGGTTCGTGCCCGCAGAAGTAAGCAGGTGCACTCAAAGAGCGAAGGTTGATTGAGGGGGCTCACGAAGCGCACGTTGATGCCGCGACCGCATGAGGACCGCCAGCGCCACACGCCCGCGGACCACCGCCCCGGCGGCCCGACAATCGTCCTTGCGCCGCTTTGGTGGGCTATCGCCGTGGCGCACGTCTCCGCCGAGCGCGTCGACGCCGGAACGGCGTCGTATGAAACGCTTATCGAAAAGGCTCGCAGCTCGGCGGCAAAGGCGCAGGAGTCAATGGTGTTACGTTCGCACGATCGGCGGCGCGTCGTTGCGTTGTTGCATCTGGACGGCCACGAAGCGTTCAGACACCTCTCGGCAGCCTGGGACGATCATCACCTCTTCGCCGAACGGCGTGCCGTCGGCGAATCGCGTTCGCTCTCGCTCTACCGTCTGGCGGCGAGCGTGGGCGAGTCCGCGATTGATGCGGCATCGACCGACGCGTATGCGTTCGAGCGCGTCTTGCTCGATATCGAGCGGGCCCGAGCCGCCGCAGCCCCGATCGCCGCCGCGCCGGGATTCGGCGGTGCGTCCATCTTCGCCGCGGACGACGACCGTGCTGCGATAATCCTCTATCGGTTCGCGCACGTCGACGAGATTGCAGCATTTCGCGCGACGCGCGAGGGGCAACTCGCCCTGGGGCCTATTGGCGTGATGGGCGATACATTCTATCCCGTGCACATAGCGCGCACGTTTGCTTAACGCGAGAGTTAGGCTGCCCTCAGTTTCAAAGCCATCCACGACCATGCCGCGCCGGCGAAGATGAAGTTCAAACCGACGACGAATCCGATGAACCAAATGGCCGAGAACGGCCACTGCACCCAAAGTAGGACGCCCAGAATCACACTCACGATGCCGCTAAACGCCATCCACCCGTAATGCGGAAACTGTAGCCAGAGCGCAGAGACGAATCGGAACACTCCCCCAAAAACGAACAACGCTGCGAGCAGAAGCGTGATCGTCAACGCCCCGGCGGCGGGATGTTCGAGCAGCATCAGGCCGACGATGATATCGAGCACCCCTACCAAGAGGAGCAGAATCACATGCCCGGCGCCGCGCGCCATGAAGGCTCCAATGATCTGCGCGATGCCGGCGACGAATATCACCGCTCCAAGCACGATGACTGACGCCATTGTCGCGATCCCTTCGGCCCAGATGGCGTAGAGGCCGATTACGATTAGGGCGATTCCCAGCGCCAGATACCATCCCCAGAGCTTGCGTGCATCCTGAACGGAGTCGGTGACGCCGGCTGCAATAGTTCTCATCCTTCACTCCTGTGCGGTTAACAGGTGAAAGCGAAGGCCTTCGACCCTATTGCTAACGCTCCCTTATCAGGCTGCCCTGGAGTGGCGAGGGCCACATCTCACTCGTGATGGCGTAGCGGACGCCCGCGACGCCGTCCGGCGACGGGAGTTCGGCTTCGAAGATCATGCCGCACTTTTCCATAACGCGTCGCGAGGATGCATTGACCGATTGCGCGATACCAATGACCCGCCGCAAACCGAGCGATTCGAATCCGATTCTTAGGGAGGCCTTTGTGATCTCGGTTGCAAATCCGCGGCCCCAGTACGTAGGTTTGACGACGTAGCCCACCTCGACCTGACCGGACTCACGCGGAGAGGGAAAGAGCCCGCCGTGGCCTACGACGGCGCGACCGGGATTTTGGAAAATCCAAAACCCAATTCCATGCTCTTGCCACATCTGTAGCCATCGATCCAGACGCGCCCGCGATTGCTCCGGTGTTTGCACTTTGCCAAACAGCCAGCGTTGAATTCGTATGTCGCCATCCGATTCTAGGAGGTAATCGAGGTCGTCGGCAGTCACGCGATATCCGATCAGCCGCCGTGTAGCAACTCTAGCCGGTGCCGAGGGGCGTTCCATGCAACGCGAATGCCAAATCGTGCGAAAGCTCAGATTACTTGTGGAGCTGCAGTCCGGCCGCTGTCGCGTACGTTCCCGGTATTCGGGAGTTCGGCTCGTTCGACGAGCATCAATTCGGTGCCGGGCAGAGCCGAGGGCTTGTGCTCGATCCCTCGTGGCATAACGAGCAACTCGCCGGGTCCGAAGTCCACCTGCCTTTGCACGCCATCGAGACGGTAATGCGTGGAAAGAGCGAAAACAGAAAGACCTCGTGACGAAGTAGTCCGGGCGGCGCCGCTTGCGCAGACGACGCAATCTTCGGGGCAAAACCAGCAAGGGTCTTGATTCCGGTTAGTGCGTTTACGCGCATTCCCAGATATACGACGACAAGGTCGATAAGAGCTGAGGTCAACGGTCCGGCGGTTGATTGGCATGCTCGAGCCTCCATCGGCGAGTTTGGGTCACTAAAAATGCATACCTCCTGCCGGCGCGGCTGAAACCCTGCGCGTCTTTCCGATTGCCGTCACGTCGGCAACATCGCAAAAACGCGGTCCAGAGAGGCTAATCCGGTTGCCGGAAGAGCGTTTGGAAGTGGGTAGAAGACAAGGTATGCTGACGTTTGAGGGGTTCGATCACATAGACTGCCGCGTGCGTTCTCTCGAAGCGGTCGAGTCATTCTACGATGCGCTCATGCCCCAACTCGGCCTACCCAACAAACGCCGCTCCTATGTTGACGATGCGGGCGATTGGCACGAGATTTCAGGCGAGCATCGGTATAACGCTGTCGAGTTCTACGAACGGCAGCGCCCGGGCAGCACCCCTTTTTTCATCGGATTCATCGAACGCAAGGAACACAACCCTGGCTTAACCCGCATCGCCTTCAGAGTCGGGCGCGACCGTCTATTCGACCTCGAGGCGATGCTTCGGCAGATCGGTGCATGTAACATCGAGCGCAGCGAAGACTTAAACGCATATCCGGCCATTTTCTTCGAGGATCCGAGTGGCACAAAACTCGAGATAGTATCGCGGACAGCTTCGATTATGACAAGTTTGCACGTGGAAGACGCATCACTTATTTCCAAAACAATGAAGCGAAGTATACTCCAGTTGCAAGAATTACGATGCGGGCAACGGCCCAGCCGGCTTGGGCCAGCCATGAGCGTAACCGTTGTGGATCGTTATCTGAAGCCCCAGAAATGATGCCGGGACCAAAATAGTGCCAAACGGCCTTACGCACGGGCCCCCGCCGCGCCAACATTAGCAAACCACGTTCAAGACGTCGCTGCCGGCTTCCCTAGATAATAAGGGCATGAACCGTCTTGAGCTTCTTCGCGCCGCAACCGCCGGCGCGGTTTTCAGCACGACCGGGCTCTCCGGCGCCGCAACGGGCGCACTCCCCGTAGGATCCTCCGCTTCTCCTCGTTTGAAGCCTCCAGTGAGCGGACCGGTCCTGGTCGCAATGGTCATGGGCGCTGACGCTGTGGTGATCGACTTCGCTGGGCCATGGGAAGTTTTTGAGGGCGCGACATTCATGGGCATGCCGACGATGAAGGGCTCGCAGCCGCCGGGCATGCCCTGGCCTAAGAATCAAGGCTTCGAGTTGGCAATGGTCTCTCATAGCGTCCAGCCGTTGAAGTGCGAGGGCATGACGATTACGCCGCAGTATTCGTTCGAAACGTTTCCGCGCCAGCCCAACGTTATCGTGATTCCACAACAAGGCGATGCAAACGCAGCGAAGATCGCGTGGATTCGGGAGGCCAGCAACAAAGCCGATGTCGTGATGTCCATAGGTACGGGTGCTTTTTTACTGGCCAAGACCGGCTTACTGGACGGTTTGAGCGCTACGACTCATCACGAGGCATACGACGAATTTATCCACGAATTTCCCAGCATTAATTTAGAACGAGACGTTCGGTTGTCGACAATGGCAAGTTCGCTAGCTCGGGCGGGTTGTTTTCCGGAATCGAACTCGCTCTTCACATCGTCGCCCGGTACTACGGCGAAGATCTTGCTAGAGCGACGGCGTATTGGATGGAGTACAATCGATCCGCTCGTCGGCCTCTGAGCTAAGCGAGAATGACACTGGATCACCACTCCTGCATCAAGCGTGACTCTACCAGCTGTGTAAGGTCGAGGCCGCCGCTGTTCGCACGATCAGCGACGAACTTGATGCCGGACAGATGGCGCTCGCGGGCAACACGTTTCGCCGCGCTCCTGATCTCTGCGAGGATCGAGCGGTAGAGCTGCGCCCGATTGGCCTGCAATAATGCAAGTTGTGCGGCAAGATCGCGCTTTGATTGCGCGTCGGCAGCGGAGAGTTCCCCAAAGCGCTGCGCCACGTCGCGTGAAGCGTAGCGCATGCCGGCGACAATGCTCTGCGCATTACTCGACGGCGCATAGCTCTTGCTGAAAGCCGCCACCTCGGATGCCAAGGGGAACGCGCCAACCGTGCCGGCTTCTTCATTGAAGACCCGTTGCAAAATGGCGTAGTTTGCTTGCGATTTGGCGCGTAGCTGGACATCCATCGCGCCCGCCTCGGCCGATGCCGCGCGCTCGAGCTGCGCGCGATATGCCGCCAACTCACTCGCATCGGATCGGCGCAGCGCATCAATGGCGCGCACTTCGCCGACGTTTAGCGCTGCGAGCGAGGCTTGCAGGTGCGCGCGTTGTGCCGAGTTCAAGTGCAAGTCGTCAAGCTTCAGCCGCAGCATCAATCGCTTTCCGGCATCCCGCCGCTCAAGGTCGTACGCGAGACCGGACTCCTTCTCGCGCAGTTGCTGCTGCCTTGCCGCATACGCTCGCTGCGTGCGCTCCGCGAGCGCATCGCCGTAGGCACGCAAGTTCGCATTCGTTTCGGTAACGAGCCGTGTCGTCGAAGCGGCCTTCTTGCGATCGGCCACCTGTTGCGACCGTAGCAGGCCCGCAATGCCTTGCCGCTCGCGCTCGAGATCCGCCGATAAATCGTGCCCTCCGATTGCTGCGGCGCGTGACCCCGCCGTCGCGGCATCGGCCGTCAGCGATACCGCCGCATGTGTGGCCGAGAGTCCGGGATCGTGGAGCCCGGCGACCTTCTGAGTGTTGCGCAACGCGGCGATCTCGCGATCGTACTGCGTCAAGACGCCGTGCAACGGGTGTGTTGCCACAAGGCGTGACAAATCGACAAATCCGGCGTTCGCCGCGCGAGCCTGCGCAGCCGGCGTCAAGGCAACGCAAAGAAGCACCATCGCAAAACCTCGCACGGCTGATCTCACCAGAATCTCCAGAATCTCCGCAGGTATGAGAACGAGAAGCCGTTGGAGCCGCTAATCGGGGTGAACGACGTCACGGGGTTGATGTTGAGTACGGAGGCGGCGACCGGTTGCGGCTGCTGCACCGCGAAGAGCGTCGGCCCCTCGGAAGTGAAGGCGGTGAGACGGAGACCCGTGCTCGGATTGGGATGGGCCTCCAGCCCAACGCTCTGCGTTCGCGGATATCCAAAACTTTGCGCGTAGGTCGCGTTGACGAACTTACCGAGCGCCTTCACTGCATTGACGCCAAGTCCGGTTTGCACGTTGGCGGTGATTTGGACCTCGGAAAATCCCAGCGCGTTGCCGACCGACGAGGAGAGCGGCTCCAGCACCGTGCGCGTAAAAGCGGTGCTGACCTGACCCAGTGCGAGGTTTTGCGCGGCGGAGCTCGCCGAGAAGCCGCCGCCGCCCGTCGATTGCACGCCTTGCACCGCACCAAACTGTTGCGCTCCGACCAGCAAACCCAAGATCTGCTGCTTGCTGTACGGCGGGTCCGAGGCGAATGTGAGATTCATATTGGTCACCGGCCCGGTCACGTTCAGCCGTATTGCCGTGGCCGGATCGGGGACGAAGGTGGTCGCGACGGCGTTGACGTCGGGGACCAGCCCGCCGGAAGGCTCGAACGTCACGTCACCGCGCTCGATATTAAATGCGCGATAGAAACTCAGAGATCCGCCCGTCGAACGGAAACTGCCGGCAAGCGTCGGGGCGGCCAATGTCCCGCCCAGTCGCACCGCTCCGGTGGTGCCGATGTCGACGTTTGCGCTCTGCACGCGCACGTCGCGATCGGCGGTAACTTGCAAGCCGTGCAACGCAATGTCCGGCATGCGCGAATGCGTCCCGCTTCCCTTGTTCATAGTTAGAAACGCGCTCAGCGGAAGGCGCGCATTGGATATGCTGACATCGCCGCTCACCGCAGGGAGCGTCCCAGGAGTTCGCACCATCGTCACTTCGCCGTTGAGATTGCCTTGGAAATACGTCGGAAGATCGAGGCGCGCGTTGGTTGCCGTGCCCTGGAAGGTGAACGTCGCGTCTGCCGGACGGCGCAAATCGGCGAGCGATGCGAGCGCCGAAGCCGTCACTCGGCCGGTACCGATAAAGGCATGGGATTGCAATTGCGCGCGCGTTCCGGCGAGCGCCAGCGTCGCGGCGATGCCGGTTATCGGCGATTTCTCCATCGGTCCGTTGAACGTCCCGTTCGCGAGGGTCAACGCGCCGCTGAGATTCGGCGCCTCGATCGTTCCGGCGGCATTCACGCGCCCGTCGATGCGTCCGCTGAGTTGAGTTCCCTTCGGAAGCAGAGCGGCGAAGTTCGAAAGTTCGACGTCGTCCGCGGTCACTGCGCCGGAGATCGGCCCCGCGCCGGGCGCGACGCCCGTGCCCGTCAACGCGATCGGCATCGCCGCCGAGAGAAGCGCCTTGCCGCGTTCCAGATCGACCTCGCCGTTTCGAACCGCCAGCACGTGGTTATCGGCGTCAAGTTCCGCAGTGACGCGGGGAACGGTGAGATTTCCATAGCGAAGCGTCTGCAGCGCGATGGTGTCGCGCAAGCTCGGCGCGGCGCGGGTGCCGCCGACACGCAACGTCGAGCTCAAGCTACCGCTGATGCCGAAATCTTTTCCGGTCGCGCGCGCGAGAAAATCGCCGACGTTGGCGCTCGTGCTCGTCACGACAAGTGCGAGCGGAGCGGTTCCGCGCAATCCGAAGGCGCCCGACATCACGGTCGTCATCGACGGAACATCCAACACCGCCGACTCGATCGTTCCGCGCCCGTGCAGCGCGGAGGCGCTTATTTCAAAGCGTTCGATCGCCATGCGCCCGGCCGTTCCGCCGAAGATCGCCGCGTGCGCGCGTATTGCAAGATCCGGATACGTTCCCGCGACCGTTGTCGAAGCGTCGAGTCGTCCGGTGACCGGGACGGTGTAGCCCAGCATCGGCAACCACGTGCTAAGGTCGAGCCGGCGAGCGCTCGCGTTCAGGTCGACGCTTCGCGACGAGGGTGCGATGATGCCGTTGACCACCACTTCACCGGCGGGACCGCCGAAGCTCAATGCCGTTGCAACCGAATCCCTCGCGCCACTCCATCGCGCAACGACGTTGCCGAGAGCGATGCGCCGATATCGGGCGTTGGAAAAGTTCGCATCGCCGTTGGTGGATAGCACGCGCGTGCCGGCGAGCCGCGCGCGAAGCGCGAGCGATCCGATTCCGCCCAAGGTATCGCCGGCATCGAAGAAATCGTTGAAGTCGGCAAGGTTGAGCTGAGGCGCTTGCAGCGAAACATCAGCCGCGCCGCTGCGATTCGCGCTGGCCCTCAACGCAATCGGTGAGGATCCGACGACAACCTGGCCATTCGTGACCGAAACGGCGTTCGCATCGCCGCTCACGCCGGCCTCGAAATCGCGAAAGCTAAGGCCGTTGATCGACCCTTCCGGCGCGGCGACGCGTCCAACAAAGGATGGCGCCAAGCCGGTGCCGCGCACCCGAAGATCAGCATCGATGCTGCCCTGTACGGGCGTCGCGTTCCGCGGTGCGACTGTTGCAACCAAAACGCCGACGTCGGACGAATGAACCTGCGCGGCGAGATCGTAGCGCGGCGCGAAAGCACCATGCGGCAACACGCCGTCAATCGTTCCGGCTATGCCGAGGAAGACCGGCCCGATGGCTACGGCGGCGTCGTGCACGTCGAGCGTGCCGTTCTGATAAGCGAGCCCGGCATTGCCGTTGACGTCGAAGTTGCGATAACGCCCGCCCGCGATAACGACCGTTCCGGCGATCTGTGGCGCGCGCGGGACTCCCCCGATCGTCGCTCCGAAGCTTCCCTGCGAGCCAAGATCACCGAAAACGCTGCCTTGCAGCGCGCCGCCCCGCATCGCAAGGTTGCCGTATGTCGTTGCGACGCCCCAAATCCCGGCAAGCTGTGCGTTGCCGGCAACGGCGATACCGGCCTTCGTACTGCTGCCGGCGAGCGTTGCATTCAAGGCGCTCTTTGCGGCTGGAAGCGGAAAGTCGCGCGCTTCAACGAGCCCGATGCTGGAACCGCCGGTGCGCTCGAGTGCGATACGAGCGTAGAGCATACCTCGTCCGCTGCGTGCGTACAGCGGTCCAATCGCTCCATTGCCACGTTCGTCGACGTTGAAAATGGCGTCGAGCGACTGCGCGCCTCCCGAGCCCCACAAGGCGCCGCGCAGTGCGATTCTCTTCGGATCGTTCGCAATCGCCAATGCCGTGGCATTTAGCGGAATCTGCGGCAGAAGGGCGTTGAGATAAGGCGTGCCGCCGGGCGGCGAGTTTGCCTGCGCAAGCATTTCGATCGCGTTGGGTTTTTCGGTTAGCGATGCGCGTCCGCGTGCACGCACGTTCACACGACCATAATCGCTGCGAAAGTCGATGATGTCGGCTTCCCGTCCGTCAAACGCCAGAACGCTTTCAATATTCTGCAGCGTCGTTGCTGCATACGTCGTCTGCGGCGAACGCAGAGCGATCCACGTGAGCGGTGCTTTGGCATTGCCTTCGACGAGCAGCCCGAAACTAACCGGCCCACGCGCGGGGAGTCGTCGCGCTTGCGCAAACGCGCTCCGAAGCTTTTCGAGGTCTCCGCTGCCGCGCACGGCCACCCGGAGTCTAGGGCTCTCTAACCCGTAGACGCCGCCGGTCACCGATGCCGGTATACCGGCGAGGCTGGCCCGCAGCCCCGTGGTTAACACGCCATCGTCGTAGACGTCGATAGGGCCCTGCACTCCCGTCACCGGTTTGGCGAGCCCCATAATACCGATACGTCCATCGCGGAAGGCAGCGCTCGCGGCGAGACGTGGCTGTAACGAACCGTTTGTATCACGGACGCCGAAATAGCGCGCGTCGAGATTTTTCAGCATTCCCGATTGCAGGCGGAGCGTCTGAGAGTTTACGACAAAGTTCAGCGCGCCGGCGATCGGAAGCTGCGCGGCGGCCCAGCGTTGATCCATGAATCCGCCCGTCTGGTCGATCACGCCACGACCTGCTAGCGGGTATAGTAGATTCTGACGTTCGCCGTATTTGAGCGTTATGTCGTACGTCGACCGACCGGCCGTCGAAATATTTGCGTTAACCTGCACGTCGTCGGCGTAGAGCCGTCGTTGACTTGGCGGCGCGAACGGGCTTTCATTAATTACGTCGATCGAGCCATTGCGCACGCGCGCACGCACGATAAGCGGCGCTCCGCGGTTCGCGGCGGTGGGGTTCAGCCGCGGAATCGGCACGTTGTAAGTTCCGTCGGCACGCCGAACGATCGTGACGTGCGGGAAATCGGCTTCCACTGATTTTAAGCCGAACTGACGCCGGCCGCCTGGAAGCAGGTCGCGTAGATCGTAGGCAACCTCCAGGCGCGAGATTTGGGCGATCGGTTCGTTGCGAAACGACGTCACTCGCACGTTGTCAAAGACCGCGCCGTCGCTGCCGATCTGCGCGCGTCCAAAAGAGAGGTGCACGTGCGCAAACGTTTGCGCCCCTGCGACTATTGCCAAGCGGATTAACGCTTGCCATTGCCACAAGGCACCCAGGAAAAGGCAGCTGAGCGCAAGCGCGGCTGCGGCCCACCAGCGGCGCTTTTGCGTGCGCTTCATCCCCCGCTCTTTCCCAAGCAGCGGGCCGCTTATTGCATCGGGAGCATACCTGAAGTATTGCTGAGCATTAAACGCGGTAGGGTGACAGCAGGCACGCGCTCGCAGTATCATGTATAGCTGCTCCGTGCGCTCGGAGATCTTCGGTCCCGGACATTTCACAGGCGAGACGCTGTCGTGGCACGCGGCTAGCGCGATTCTTTCCGAAGTACGCCACCGGAGCGCTCGGACCGTGGGGCCGCATTCGCACGGCGCCGCCTATTTTAGCCTCCTCCTTGAAGGGTCGTATGCGGAGTGGGGCGCGGACTTTAGTCTGCGCTACGAACCCTATACGCTCGTTTTCCATTCCGCGAATACCGTGCATGAGGATGAGATGGGAGCTCGCACGCGCTTTTTCGCGGTGGAACTGCTCGAACAATGGCATCGAGTCATCGACGATCTCGGCGGTGTGCGCGCGCACGTGTTTGAGTTGGAAGGCGGCGACGCCGCTTGGCTCGTGCTGCGATTGTATCGCGAGTTTCTGCAGCATGATGCGGGAAGTGAATCGAGCGTAGAAGCATTGCTCTACGAACTGTGCGGTACGGTCGTGAAACTCCCTGACGAGGAGACGGAAGAGCCGGCGTGGCTAGCAGCCGTCGACGCAACGATCCGCGAACGCTTCGGCTCGCCGCTTCAACTCGAAGCGATCGCTGCGACGGCGGGCGTGCACCCCGCGCACGTGTGCCGGTCGTACCGGCGCTTTCGCAGGCGGACGATCTCAGATGCGCTGCTGCGCCTGCGCATTCAGCAGGTGTGCCGCCTGCTCGTCGAGTCGAAGCAGTCGCTGACGGCGATCGCGCTCGATTGCGGGTTTACCGATCAGAGCCACATGACGCGCGTCTTCAAGCGCCTGACGGGACGCAGCCCTGGAGCACAGCGGCGCGAAGAGCGCGCTAATATGATTAAGATTAGTGGCGCGGAGTAAAGCGCAACAGTTGGAAGCCGCCCGCCTCAATCGATAGCGCGAGAGCGCCCCACGTTTCGCGGACGATCGGCTCCTCCCACCGTTTCCGCTCGCTATTGTATGCTTCCAATGCATAATTCTTCGATGCATCGAGGATCCGCTCGATGTTTAGCGATGCGGCTACGGTTTCGGTCGACGTATTGCCGACGAGCACGACGGTTTCGTTTTCCCCTGCCAGCGCGATAATCCGTGCACGATCCGAGAAGCGGCGCACGTCGTCCGTGACGTCCCGCTCGAGAACGATGACGTCGAATTCGCTCTCTACCTGCGCGGTCGAGTAGAGGCAGAGCCGTCCATCGTCGCGGCGGACGGCAAAGTACGAGACGAAGGATCCGTGATACGGCAAGCGCCGCAGTCCAACCCAGCTCCAATGCGACGGAATGATCGGGTTGATCCGCGGCCGTCCAGGCAGCACCATCAAGCCACACACCCCTTCGACGGCCGCCCACAAAAAACGGGGCGGCTCCCAAGGCGAGAGCCGCATCCCCTTGTTCGTCAAGCTTTCGCCGTCGAACCACTCGCTGAACTGCCCGGGAATGGTGTTATTCTTCCTTGGGTCAACGGCATAGTGCTCGAAAGACGACCGCAAGGCTCGAACCATGAATTCCGGATGATACTGCGCAGCCGCAAAAGCATACCACCATGTTAAGCCGGGCCAGACGCCCCCCATGAGACCCCAGTAATTCGACGGATCGTAGAGCGGGTCGTAGCGCGATACCGTTCGCAGGCCGGCTGAGGTCCAGAAGTCCGGAGCGTTGAGCCGGCTGATGATGCGAAAGCCGGTTTTCTCATCGCAGGCTCGAAACATCACTGGAAATATCTCGTCACCTGTGACATCGGTGTGCACGTTTCCATCGACGTCGATGTTCAGGTAGTACAAGCCGTTTTCGGGGTTGATGAGATGCTCGTCCATCGCGCCTTGAAGTTTCCGCGAGGCGTCGGAGAAGCGTTTCGCGTCGTCACCAGGTTGACCGAGGTTGTCGGCGAGATGCGACGCGGCTCGAAGGGCAGCGACGCATTCGGCGTTGATTTCCGTCACCGCGCCATTGATGCTATAGCGCTCGATGATGTTGCGCCAACTCGCCGACGCCCATACGTTGCCTCGGGGATCGCGCGCCGAGCAAAAGACGAGACCACGATCGTCGATTTGAGAGATGATATAATCCGCGGCGGCGGAGACGCGCGAATAGACGCCGCGTAACCATTCAAAGTCTCCGGCCGACCGAAAGTGGTGATTGACGGCGAGGATATACAACGGCGTGTCGTCGTTGATGTTGAGGCCGTCGTCGGCGATCTCACCGGTGATAGCGTCGTAGTACTCGGGTAGTTTCCCATTCGCATACTGACGCGACCCGACGCTCTCGAGAAGCCGATGCGAGAACTCAGGCATGAAGTGATCGGTACCATACACGAACCAGGCGCTGTCGCGGACGACCACGTTCGCGGTGTTGCCAGGATCGTTGGTGAATGCCGTTCCCTGCGGATATGCCGCCATGACGCGGTGGGCGTTGACTTTGCTCCAGAGCGCGCCCTCATTGATCAACGGGTCGGGGGTGATAACTTCGCTGTGACCGATGACATCTTCCAGATGTGCGATCGTTCGTTGCAGGGCGCTCTCGTGGTCCGGCGCGGCCGCGTATGCTTCGACCGCAGCCGGTTCGCCCTCCGCGAAGCCTCCGGCGATGAAGCAGAGTATATGGCGCGCGGAGGGTCCAAGCGTGACGTCGAGCTGCAGCTGCCCGATCACGTCACCGGGGCCACAGGTGCTATTTTTCAGCGGATGCACGTGAGTCGGATCGTAGATCCGGCCGAAATCAAAGCCGACTTCAAAGCGCGGCGACCCGCCGGAAGTGCCGAAAATCCGAACGGCGCGAGGCTCCGATTCGTTAAACGCGACGATGGCATGCAGCCTTTTCTCAAAGCGTGCGCGGATGTCGGGTTCCATGCTCCCTCGCAACCGCGCGGAGCCGAGCACGCGAATCTGACGCGGTATCTCCGTTGTGTTGAGCAGTTTCGTTACGACGTACACGAGAGGCAAGTCTTCGTGCCCGGCTTCGACGCCGGTCAGAGGAACGAAGGTCGTCTCCTCGATCTTCACCGCGCCCCCCAGCACGAAGGAGAGTCGCTGATAGGCAGGATGGATTTCGAAGAGGGTGCTGCCGGCTTCCGGGCGCAGCGCGATAAAACTGCGCGCCGATGGATTGACGTGCGTAGCCACGCTGAGCGGCAATCCGAAAGCAGCATAGTCGAGCGAGATGGCGCCGATGAGACTCTGGCCAAGGGCGTTCAAAAACACCCGCTCCACCGCTCCCGTGCTCTTGGTATTGACCCAAATCGCGCTGTTTCCAAAACTCGCTCCCATGCCGAGCTCGGCGTCGGTCAAGATGAAGCTGGGCAGTCTCCCGTGCCCTGTCACGGTCGAGCGGCGCGGGATCACTCGAGCGCCGGCCCTTGCACGGCGGTTGCTGCAATCACGCTCGAGTTTTGCTCGACAAATTGCAGGGACTCCTGGGTCGGCGAGCTATGAAAGGCGGCGCTTAGGGCAAAATTGTAAAACAAGTCAAGAAAGGCGCGTGAAGGGCATTCTATGGATAGCTCGATGGTGAAGGCATTAGTTCGGTCGTCACGCCAAGAGCGTTACGTGGCGACCGCCGTCGCATTGGCCACGCTAACCGCGTGTTCGGCCGGCAATCCCATTGGAACCACATCGGACGGCCCCTTGGCAAACGTTCCTGCTTACCGCTCTCCCCAGCGCGCCGGGCAACCGGTTGCCGGAGATGTGAAGAATTCGGTTGTGTACGTCTCACAAGAAGCCGATAACAGCATCAGCGTATTTCGCCTCGACGGAAAGCGCATCCGTAGGATCACGAGCAGGCTGAACTACCCTCAAGGGATCTTCGCGGATGCCCAGAGCACGCTTTACGTGGCGAATCGAGGTTCGAACGACGTTTTGGAGTTCAGGCGCGGCGCCACCTCGCCGTTCAAAGTCCTGATTGATCGGGGCAACCAACCCGAAGACGTTACGGTGTGTCCGAACGGCACAGTCTATGTCGCAAACATTCTAAATGCAAGCAGTGGTGGTGGGAACATCGCGGTGTACACGCATGGTAGCCGCAATCCCACAGGTATGCTGACGTACGACGGCGGCGAGTTCTTCTTTCTCACGTGCGACGCCAAAGGGAATCTCTTCGGTACCTTGGTGGTGGGGACGAGCGGAACTGTCGCAGCATTTCCGGGTGGCCGGCAAAAGGGAGCCAGGCGGCTCCCAATCTTCTTCGCCGGAAACCCTTCGGGCATCAAAGCCGACAACGCCGGCAACCTCCTGGTCGCCGGTCAAGGCAACGGCGTCGAGGAGTTTACCGAATCCGGTAAGCCGACGGGACTCCAAGTTAAGACCGTAGGGCTCAATGAGATCGCGCTTAGCCCCGACGGCAAACTGCTGCTCGGCGCGACCGCGAAAGGCGCGGTTCAATACACCTTTCCAGGTGGGACGTTGAATCATACGTACCGCGCGCGGGGCCAAACTCCAATCGGCGCTGCGTTTGACCCTGGAAACGAGGCCGAATAACCCTCATTACTTATAGGCTCGGCTGAGTAGCAGACAACCTTTCAGCGAGCGCGCATTTTTTCGTTACCCCAATCCAAAGCTGACTCGTGCACGTTCGCTATGCTATAAGGGGGTGACGTGACTGCGGTGATGACTCGGTTACCGGGGTTGGTCGCGTGGAGCGCATTCTTGTCGCTCCTAATCTGCGGCAGCGTCTCCGCTCACCCGCTCGGAAATTTCACGATAAACCACCTGGCGGTGCTACGCCCGCAAGCGGGACGTCTTCGCATCCACTACGTTCTCGATATTGCGGAGATTCCCACGTTTCAAATCATGCATGCATCGGGAGGATGGACTCCAGCGCGCATTCATGATTGGGAGAACGAAGAAGCCTCGCGCGTGTCCGACGGCTTGTCCATTGCGGCTAACGGCACGAGGGTCCCGCTGTATCTCGAACGCACGACGACCGGTACGCGCCCAGGAGCGGGAGGATTGCCCACGCTCTATTGGACCGGCGACTATAACGCTCGACTTCCCTCGAGAGCGGCGGTATTGGTGCGCGATTTCGTCTATTCGGATCGGCGCATCGGCTGGAAAGACATCATTCTGCCCGGCGTGTCCGATCCGACCAACGAGCTACGCTCTTATCCAAGCGCGCTGATCGGATCTCCACGCCACAACGACGCCGCCACGTTTGAGCTCTTGGGTGCGCGGGTGGCGCAGGTGCGCATCCGCGGTGACGCTGCCGTCTCCTGGGGCATCTCGTCGATGGTGCGATCGTCGGCCTTGTCAGATCTGTTTTCAAGCAGCACGCAGACCCCGCTCTTGATTCTTTTCACGATTCTCGCCGCGTTCGGTCTCGGCGCGCTGCACGGCCTGGAACCTGGCCATGGCAAAGCATTGCTTGCCTTCACCCTTGTAGGCGCCCGCGCGACTTTCAAACAAGCGGCGATTTTGGCCGGCGCATTGACGTTTGCGCACACAATTGCCGTTCTGTTGCTCGGCATACTATTGTTCTTTGCCGCCGGCTTCGCTACGGAAAGTCTTTTCACGTGGATCACATTGGTTTCCGGCGCAGCCGTCGTAGCAATCGGAGCGCGCAGTCTGTCCGCAGCGGTCGGACGCGTGGTTCATGAAAAAGAGCACGCGCTCGCCCACGCTCATGGGCACGCACACGAGCATCACGACCACCACCACGGTCATTCACACGCAATTGCAGGCTCCGCACCGCTCCATTTCCCAAGCGCCGTAGTCGCAGCCATGAGTGGCGGCATCGCACCATGTCCGGCAGCAATCGTCGTATTGCTGACCGCATTGCACCTGCATCGCGTCGGTTACGGCCTGCTGCTCATCGTGGTCTTCAGTCTCGGCTTGGCTACGATTCTCACCGGCCTTGGGCTGGCAGTTGTGCATGGCGCCGCATGGCTGCAACGACGATCGGGCTTTACGCGCGTCGCGCGCATCGCGCCTTTCGTCACGTCGAGCATCATTTCCACCATCGGAGCGTCGATGCTCGCCCAAGGCCTCATCGATCAAGGCATTCGCGTGCCTGGCGTCGCCGTGGTCGCGCTAACGCTCCTCGGTATCATAATGATCGCCTTCATTCCGTTGTTGCTTTCAACGCGGACGACACACCACACCCTGGCCATAAAGGAGCCCATATGAAACTGCTTCGACCTATCGCCACGATGGCGGCAGTTTTTTTGCTCGCCTTCTCGGTTTCGCTCTACACCGTCAGAGCGGCGCGGGGATCCGATCATCAAGACTCGCCCACCGTCGTAGCCAATCCGCTCGCGGACATTACCGATGTCTTCGCCTTCCCTAACCCGCACAACGCCTCGAGAGTCGCGCTCGCCATGAACATACGCCCGCTCATTCCCGCCGGCATGTTCAGCGGCATCGCACTCGATCCTAATGTGCTTTATCAGTTTAAGATTGCCAACACCGGCGTTCCATCCAACTCGTTTACCGAAAACCTCGTCATACAGTTTAAGGCGGATTCCGCCGGAACGGCTCAGCGCATTACGCTCTACGGTCCAGCTAAACCCAATGAAGTGGGGACGGGCAACACCACCGTCGGTAAGACGGCTACGTTCCGGTTCGGGCAAGTCGCTTCGCTGAAGGACGGCATCAGAGTCTTCGTGGGCCCTCGGCGCGATCCGTTCTTCTTCGATCTCGCACAGTTCTTCAAAATCATCCCCGATCGCAACTACAAGAACCACCCTAATCCCCCACCGCCGTCCGCAACCTCATTCCGCTTCGCGTCGAGGAAGCAAAAGATCGTTCTCAACGGCGTAAACTACGGGACCGCGGGATCGAACAAGTGCGCGATCGCAAAGCCCAGAGATTTTCTCGCACCTTATGACGTCCTTTCGATCGTGATCGAAATGCCCAAGAAGCTCCTGGCACCGTCGGGCGGATCGCCCGGCGTCATCGGCCTCTGGGCCACGACCAGCACGCCCAACGGCACATCGGAGTAAGGAAATTAAACAATGACATTACGATATAAACTCGCGCTTCTTGCTACGATCCTCGCCGGAGCGATAATCGGAGGGTGCAGCTCAAGCGCTAGGCTGTTCAATCCATCCTCGGGAGCCTCGACCCCATCGCAAACCGCTCGTCAAGACGGGATCCTCTACAAGCAGATCGAGCTGCTATCCCGGCCGGCAGTCAAAGAAGCCTTCGAGCTCTTCGAAGACCATAACAAGACCAACCGCTCGGAGCCGTACGCCGACCCCGTTTTGCGACGGCAGATCAAGTCGTTTTCGCTGATGTTCCGAAGCTACAAAACGGCCGGCACGCTGCAGGCAGTGCTTTATCCCAACGTGATGAAAGCCGACCTCTCGCAGCGCCTTACGACGGCTTCGTATCTCGGCTACGAGACGGGAGGTGCGACGGGCAGCAAGTGGGGCGGTCGGGCGCTCGACGACGACGTCATCGACATCTCACTAGGCGCCCTCTTCGGAAACACACTTTCGGCGCTTGGTCTCATTCCCGACGATCATAAGGAAGCACCATGTCTGACCACGGACAACGTCGCGTACGACAAGTCCAACACCAACACGTTTCCGTACATTCAAGCGCCTCTCTAACTTGAAGGGATCTACGGCGATCGTTGCCTTCGTGGCGGCGATCGCCTTCGGGGCGGCGTGGCCTTGGTTTGCCTCGCATCGAGCGCAGGCGACCGGTATTCCACCCGCCCCGATTCCGACTGATTATCGGCAACGCGACCGTTTCATCTCCTTCTACGAAGCCCAGGTGCGCCAAGACTCAACCGACCAGATCACGCAACGGATGCTCGCAAGCGAATACCTTCAGCGCTTCCGCGAAACCGGAGATCTCAACGATGTTACGCGCGCGCGCGCGATGGCTATCCGGTCACTCTCAGAGCAACCGCAAGGAAACATTCAGGCTTTAAGCGTCATCGCTTCGAGCGACGTTGCCCTTCATCGCTTTCCCGCAGCACTCGCAGCCGAACGCGCTTCCTTGCAAGGCGCCCCATTCGACGACAACGCACGCGCGCAGATTGCCTCAATCCTAATGGAAATCGGCCGTTACGACGAGGCCGAACGCATCTTAACGCATCCAACCGGCTCGGATCCCAATCCGACGTGGATGTCGATTCGCGCTCGGTACAACGAGCTCGTCGGAAACCTCGCCGGAGCGCGGATTGAAATGGCCGAGGCCACCCGACTGATCGATCAAATGATCAGCGCACCAGCCTACACGCGTTCCTGGTACCATACGCGCGACGCTCAGCTCGCGTTTGAGGCGGGAGACGACCGAACGGCAAGCTCGGAATTCGACGAAGCCCTGCGAATCTATCCCGACAACGCCATGGCGTTGCTCTTCGAAGCAAAGTTCTACCGCGCCCATCGGGACTGGCAACGTACACTGGCCGCAGCAGCCCGCAGCGCCGAGCTGTATCCTCTTCCCCAAGCTCTTGGATACGAGGCCGATGCGCAACGAGCCTTAGGTGATGCGGAAGGAGCGCGCAGAAGCGACGAGCTCATCCGCGCGGAGCAGCGGCTTTTCAACGTGCAAGGCATCAACGACCGGCTCTTGGCAATGTACTACGCAGAGCACCGAGAGCACTTAGGTGACGCACTGGCCGAAGCGCGGGCCGATATCGTTAAACGGGGGGACGAAATCTACTCGGACGACACGATGGCCTGGGTTCTAGCCATGATGGGCCGCTGGGTACAAGCGCGCGTCTACGCGGAACGCGCGGCGCGATACAATACCGCGGATCCGGAGTTGCAGTATCACGCGGGCGTCATTGCCTGGCATACCAATCACGCCGACGAAGCCCGGCAGCGGCTCTCGGCAGCGCTCGCGGTCGATGCCAATTTCCATCCGTTCTATGCCGACGATGCGCGCAGCATCCTGTCCTCGATGGCCAGATGATCAGAAACAAGCTTTTTTTTATCTACGGCTTCCTCGTCGGGCTGAACTGCGTGGCTTGGGGTTCGGCGTTTTGGATTTTTTCCTCCCGGCCGCTGTTGCTCGGAACCGCTTTGCTTGCTTATACCTTTGGGTTGCGGCATGCGGTGGACGCCGATCATATATCCGCGATTGATAATGTCACTCGAAAACTCATGCAAGACAAGAAGCGGCCGGTTGGGGTCGGCTTCTTTTTCTCATTTGGCCATTCGACGATCGTGGTGGCCCTCACCGTTGGGATCGCCTTGGCCGCTTCAGTCGTAAGAAGCCGGCTTCCGGAGCTGCAGCACATCGGCCAAGTAGTGGGGACCTCCGTTTCCGCGTCTTTCTTGCTCCTGGTTGCCGCAATCAATTTCTCGTGCTACTAGATATCTTTCGCGCATTTCATCGTGCCCGGCATGGCGAAACGTACGATCAAAAGGGCGTCGACGAAATGCTGGATCAGCGCGGCCTGGTCGGACGCTTTTTCCGGCCACTGCTCAAGCTCGTCGACAGCAGCTGGAAGATGTATCCGATTGGGGTTCTCTTCGGCCTAGGCTTCGATACCGCCACTGAAGTCGCGCTCCTTGGAATCGCCGCGGTCGAAGCGGGCAAAGGACTCCCGGTGTATGACATTCTCATCTTCCCATTGCTGTTCACGGCGGGCATGTCGTTGATCGACACGACGGACGGCATTTTAATGCTCGGGGCATACGGTTGGGCCTTTGTAAAACCGATGCGAAAGCTATATTACAACATGGTTATTACACTTGTTTCCGTTCTCGTAGCGCTAATCATCGGAGGCATTGAAGCGGCGAGCGTCGTCGCATACCAGCTTCGTCTCAGCGGCGGTATCTGGGGTGCCAGCACGGCGCTAAGCGACAACTTTGGGACGCTTGGCTTCGTCATCGTTGGGGTCTTTCTTGCGAGCTGGGCCGTATCGACGGCGATTTACAAGCTTCGAGGCTTCGACGAGCTTGATGCCAACACCGCACGCTGGGCTGAGGCGGAGCCTAGCACTTGATGAGGTTTGCGCTCCGATCGTGAAGGCGTCGAGCTCGGGTTAAAAACAGGTCGCCGTGCAGGGCGCCCGCGCGATCGAATGCCTTTCCGATCTTTATTGGCGTTCCAGGAATTTGGTAAGCGCGGAGATCGTCTCGCGCGGGTCCTCTTCCATTAGCCAATGGCCGGTGTTCTTGAGCACGATCACCGTGACGTTGTCAGCAATCAAACGAGCTTGCGCACCCAAGGCCACGCCATTAGCCCTGTCACCGCCGATCGCCAGCACGGGGATGCGTAGCTTCGTGGCCGCGAGCTTCGCAAAATCGACGGCCGTCTGCGGAAACGATTCAAAGTAGGCCCAGCCTGAGGCCATTCGCCCGGGTCGGGAGTATGCCGCAATGTATCCGTTTCGGTCGGCTTGTGAAAGCGATCGACTGGGATTCGCGGCGAAATCGTTCCAATAGTAGTCGAAGTAGGTTCGCTCGCGGCCGGAAACCAGTGCGAGCGGTGTTGAGCCGTGAAACCGAAAGTGCCAGAGATTGGGATTGTTATAAATTGCTTGCCATCCCGTGACGCCCGGCAAAAAAGCGTCCATCAACGCGAGCCGTTCGACGTCCTGGCGATACATCGCGGCGTACGCGTAGGCGACCATCAAACCGATGTCGTGCCCAACCACGTAGACACGGCGAAAGCCTAACGTACGCACTGCATCGTGGACGCGTTCGGCCGCGGTCTTCATGTCCGCTCCGCTTGTGGGAATTGATGAGTTGCCGATTCCGGGAAGATCCGGGGCGAGGATCGTGAACTGCAACGCCAGTCGAGTTGCAAGCGGCTTCCACATGCGCGAATCTTCCGCATAGCCGTGCAGCAACACGACAGCCGGCCCGCGCCCGCCGACGGTGACGCTAACGGTGTTGCCGGCGACGCTCACGCGATGAGTGGCGAAGCCCGGACCGAAATTTACCGGAAATGCGCGTGCCGCTTGCGGTAAGATGGTTAAGCAGGCGAACGCGAGAGCAACAGTCACTGAGAACTTCATGAAAGAACGATACTCGCATCCACAATCACTTACCCGCACGACCGGCTGCCGCCAGAATGAGATCGGAGATTCTTGGGGGTGGCTGACCAGGGAAAGATGGCCGGCGTCAAGCTCGATCGTCGTTGCTTTCATTCGCGCCGCGATGTAGCGTTCTAAATCCGGATTAATTGTTCTATCCTGCTTCGATATCCCATACCAAGAAGGCTTGGAACGCCAGGCGGCCACTGTCGTCATGGCGGTCGGTGAAAGCGTCGCAGCGTTCAGAGCCTGAACCGCATATCGCGCCCTGGGACGCTTACCGAAATGGTGACGTAACGAACTCATCCGGCGATGTCGGTTTGCAAGAAATGTTCGATCTTCAACCAAGGGCTCGAAGCTGCAAACGCACCGCTTCGCCGAAGGGCGGCAGCCGCCACGTGATGCGGACTTGGGTGATAGAGAAAGAATTGCCAACCACCGATTGCGACCGGTTGGCCATCTTCCCCCCACTCGACAGTTACTCGTTCGGGCGTATCCAGCCCCCTGCCGGTTCCCTTTAGGTAAGCCTCCTTAACGACCCATTGCGCGAAAACCCACGCCGGCTGTTTATGGACGGGAAGACTGCAGAACCGGGCTAGCTCGGGGCGTGAAAAGAAATGCCGTGCGATCAGCGCGCCGTCGATGTAGGACGACGTCTTTTCGGCGTCGATTCCTACCTCGCCGGCGCGCGAAACCAAGCAGATCATTAAACCGTCGGTGTGCGTCAGATTGAAGTGCAGCGATTCAAAGCCGTCCGGAGCCGCGATCCTTGGCTTGCCATATGCGCCTTTGTCGAACTTCCACTCGGATGGATGTACGTTCGCGTATCGCGACAGCGTTGCGCGGCACAGCACCCGCGCCGTCAAGTAGTCGTGCTGCTGCCTCTCAGCCGGAAACTGTTCGTATCGCGCTCGCTCGTCCGGTGAAAGCCAGGAAAGAACGCGAACATGCGGTCCGGCAGCAAGGTCTTCCGGACATACCTGCCACGCATGCGCCTCATTGAGGAGTGCATTCCAGTTCGACGATCTATTCGAAGCTCGCATCACCATCGTAGGCACTCGGATCCCAAACCCCGGGTTCTCGCAGTTCGGCATCTAGGACTGGATCCGATGCGCGGTAATAGAATTTCCAGTTCTCAAGTTGCTTTCGATGAGGGGCAAATTCGTCGACGACGTGCATCTTGGGTACGTCGCGCCCGAGGAACTCTAGAATATATAAACCTTCCTTCGCGCATCGTCGAAGTGCAACTTCGAGCAATCCGGACAAGAAGTCCACTTCAGGTTCGATACTTTGATAATCGACGAGGCGCATGCCGCGAATTCCTTGCGTGTCGCCATGGGTCAGCGCAGGCAGGCGGAAGCCGTGATCTTGGCGCGTAAGGGTGCAATCGGCTCGAAGTTTGCCATTTCGAGATGCCGTTAAAATCCACAGTCGTCCCTTGCGCATCGGGATGGCGAAATGCCAGGAAAGCCCTGCAGAGCTCCGTTCCGCCAAGAGTTTATCAGGATTTTGGCGGACGAGTTCGCGCCAAAACACATCAAACTGCGAGTCGAATCGATCGAGACTATCAACGGTAAACGAACCCGTAGCTTTTGGGAAGCGGCTTGCTCGCAATAACGTCCTTCATCCAGAGAGCTGCAGCCACCGGCCTAGCGAGGAGCGCGGCAAACGGCGTGTTCGCAGATTTCAAAGCCCTTTCCGCAAAGCCACGATATCCCGTGACCCAATATGACATGCTGTCCCATCGACCCAATGGGACGGGTGCGCAGAACTGGCTGAAGAGTCCGTGTGCCGCACTGCTTACGGCGTTGTTCATGACAATATCAACGCCGGGTTGATTGAGGTACTCGTCCATTAGTTCGAGGGCAAAGCCGCGATACTCGAGCGGGACGAACCAGGCCCGGGCAACGGCTGAGATAAGATTTTCACCTCGAAACGTATAGGGCGACCATGCCGTTCCCATGCAGCCAACCAACTCGCGGTCCGCTGTCTCGAGCACCCACCCGATCGGAAAATCCTTACCGAGGCGAACGCGCAGCGGATTATTAAGCCAAAGACTGCTCCAATCTTCGTAATCCGGAACGTCGAGCGAATGTTCTAATCCTAGGCGTGCAATGTGTTCGTAGTCTTCGAGCCGCGCCGCACGAAGTCGCGGAGTTGAAAGTGGCGGTGACTTGAACAATTGGCGCGCTTCAATCTGCGATCATTAGTACAAACTAGCGTCACCGTCGTAGGCCGACGGATCCCAAAATTTCGGCTGATGCAGCTCTGCGTCCAGCTTCGAGTCAGCTGCACGGAACAGGAAGGTCCACGTTCCCACCGGACTCTTGTAGAAAGCGTGCTCGTCGAACGCGCGAAACTTCGGCAAAGCTAATCCGGCGTGCTCTAGCCTGTAGAATCCTTCTGCCTTACCTCGCCGCAGCGCCATTCCTATGAAACCTGACAAAAGATCGAGCTCTTCGTCGATGCTTTGGTAGTCCACCAGACATATGCTCCGGCAACTCTGAATCGAAGGTACTTCAGTAAAAATGCAATAACCGATCAACTTTTCGAGCCTCGATGCCGTAAAGATCCACAACCGGCCGGTCCGCATCGCACTGAAGAAATGCCACGAAAGCGCGAGGCTGCTTCGCTCGGCGAGCAATTTGTCCGGGTTTAGTCGCAGCAATTCGTGCCAGAATGCGTCGAACCGGGAATCGAACGCGGGAGCGCTATCGAAGAGAACCCCGCGCGGCGGGCCAGCCAAATGTTTCGTGCTAACGGCCTGCGTCAACCAGAGAACGGCGCTGGCGGGATACGACAACAGCGAGGGCAGCGGGACGTGGAATTTCCGTAGCGCTACTTCCGCAAACGAGCGACGGTGCGCTATGAAGCATGACGTTGCATCCCATTGACCCACCGGGATTGGGTCGTACAATTGTTTTAACGTCTCGATCGCAGCCGGACCAACCGTCGTGCTGATGAACAGATCGACGGGCTGATTGAAGTATTCGTCTATTAATTGGAGAGCAAAACCTCGGTAGGGCGCGCTCACGCACCATAGCGCACTGGCGGCCGAAACTAAGTCGCTGCCGCGGAACTTGTAGAGTACGGGGACGGTCTCCATCGAGCCGACGATTTCGCCCGATGCGCTCTCGAGAACCCAACCGATGGGCGACCGGCCATCGAGGCCTTGCCAGACGGGATTGTCCCGCCAGCGATGCTCCCAATCTTCTATCGACGGCATTGACATGGCGTGGTCCAGCGCAAGTTTGCGGATGCCGCCATAATCTTCGAAGCGCATGGTGCGAAGGTTGGGAACTGGAAGGTCCGGCACTACGTCCCCGCCCGAGTCGACCGCTGCGTTCACCGTTTAGCTTGACGAAAGCGGAAGCGATTTCAAACCGCGCAGGCCTAAGTTCTCACGCCAAACGAGTTTCTCACCCGTGAGCTCAAGTTTTGGGAATCGCGCCAAGAGCGTTTCGAAGGCGATCTGTCCTTCGATGCGAGCCAGCGGCGCTCCGAAACAGAAATGGGCAGCCCACCCGAACGCCAAGATGTCGATTATCCGGTCGTTCCAAGTCGAGGCGGTCCGGCTCGGGAAATCGCTCGGGGTCGCGATTGCCGGCAGCCATGACGGCAATAACGGCATCCCGCTTATGAATTTGCTTTCCACCGAGCATGCTATCTGACGGAGCCAAACGCGCGGTCTGCTGGCTAGGGCTTTCATAACGCAGCAGCTCTTCGACGGCGTCGGGCATGCTGTCGCTATGCGTGCGCAGCCAAAGCATTTGATCCGGATTGCGCAGCAACGTCAGCATGCCGTTGCCGATCAGGTTCGTGGTGGTCTCTTGACCTCCCACCATCGTGACGATGCAATTTGCAACGATCTCTTCATCGGTCAGCCGATCGCCGTCGACCTCGCTGGACATCAAGGAATACACCAACCCGGGCCGGGGTTCTGTTCTTTGTTCTAGGATAGCATTTTGGAAATAAGCGCTTAAACTTTCTACCCCGTGTAGTGCGTCACCGAGGCGATCGGGATTGTGCTGGAAGTTTCCCAGCATTCCGGCGAACATGCCGGACCACTCTTTTAGCTGGACGTGATCTTCCGCCGGCACGCCGAGTAATTCAGCGGTTACGATTGCGGGCAACGGCTCGGCGAAATCGGCCAACACGTCGATATGTCCGTCGCCACGGGCTTGAACGTCATCGATCAGCTTCGTCGCGATTTGCGTGATGTGGTCGCGAAGGACGCGCACCCGCGCAGGCATGAACGCCGGAGCCGCAAGTTTGCGCAGTCGAGTGTGCGCAGGCGCATCCATGAAAAGCATCTGCTTGACCATGACCTTGGCAACGGGACTCACCTCGGCGGCGCCAAGGCTCTCAAAAAACTCAGGCGAAGGCGCCCGATCGGCGGAAAAATGCGTCAGGACCGTAACGACGTCCTCATAACGCGTTACGATCCAAGCATGGAGGTAGGGATCCCAATGAACGGGATCCTCTTCGCGCAGACGATGATACAACGGGTAGGGGTTCGCGAGCACGTCGGGGTCGAGAAGATTACTCAGGCTCAGCGCATAGTCCGAGACCTGGCCGGCCATCGTTAAGACCGTCCTTACGCCGCGCTGGTCAGGCGGCGAACTTCGTCAGAGAGTGCTACGATGGTCGGTGCCAGGAAAAGTTGCCGGAGTGTCAACCTCACGCCGAACGTCTCGCGGATACGCGCCACGAGCTGCACGGCCAGCATCGAATGACCGCCGATCATGAAGAAGTTGTCTTCTGGATTCACTGAAGGCCGCCCGAGCAGCACACTGACAATGGTGGAGATTTGGTCCTGGACCGCGCTGCTCTGTTTGGGCACATCGTTTGCCGCTGCGCGAGGCGGAAGCAGGTTCTCGCGGCTCGGCGCGGGTAATGCGGACGTATCGAGCTTGCCGTTCACCGTCACCGGTAGTGTGGGCATCATCACGAACGACGAGGGAACCATATAATCAGGCAGACGAGCCGCGAGAAACTCGCGTACATCGTCGTCGGTCAGACGCGTGTCCGGTGCGGCAACGATATAGGCGACGAGGGCAGGTCCACTCTCTCCCGTTTCGCGTACGGAAACGATGCTCGTCCCGATGCCGGCGCATCGGTTCAACTGCGTCGCGATTTCCCCCAGTTCAATGCGATATCCCCGAAGCTTAATCTGGTCGTCGAGCCGTCCAAGAAAGTCGATCTCCCCATTCTCGAGCAATCGTGCTTGGTCGCCGGTGCGGTAGATGCGTAGAGGTTCTTCCGAAGGAGATATGTACGTGACGAACCGGCTCGCCGTTTCCTGCGGGAGATTGCGATATCCGCGCCCGACCAGCGCGCCGGCTACGCAGAGTTCGCCGGCCTCTCCCTGGGGAACAGGCCGCAATTCGCTGTCAAGGATCAACGCTCTCACGTTCGCGATTGGACGCCCGATGGATGGCGGAGCATTAGAATCGCCGCTTGGCGATACCGTTCCCGAAGTCGTGACCACCGTGCATTCGCTGGGACCATAGTTGTTTACAACCACAAACGGTAGGTCCGTCAAAGGCCTTCGGTTCAGCCTATCGCCGCCGGTCAGCAATATTCGAAGAGCCGTTTCGCGAGGCCAGCTCAATGAAAATAATTGCTCTGCGACGATCGTCGGCACAAAGCCGATCGTGATCTCGTGCTCGACGATCCAGTCGCGAAGGGCCTCCGGCGAGCGGCGGGTCAACTCGTCGGCAACATATACGCTCGCCCCAGCCGTAAGGTAGGGCCAAATTTCCCAGCCCACAGCATCAAATCCGAGACCCGCGATCTGACTCGCCCGGTCGGCCGCCGTCACCTCGAACGCAGATTGGTGCCACGCAATCAGATTGCAGAGATTGGCATGCGTTATTTCGACGCCCTTCGGTTCTCCCGTTGACCCCGACGTGTACACAACGTACGCGAGCGTATCGGCGGCGGTATTCGTTTCGGCGAACGGCACCAAACCCGCCGTTTGGGTCCGGTCGACATCTATCATGGTGCACGGCACTTCGGCCAAATGCTGAGCTATGCCCGACTCCGTAAGCAGCGCGATCGCGCGCGCGTCGGTGAGGATGAACGAGGCTCTGTCGATAGGCGTGGCCGGGTCTATTGCTACGTACGCAGCACCACTTTTCAGCACGGCCAATGCAGAAACGACAAACCGGGTCGAGCGTTCCAGAAAGACTCCGACGCAGCGATCTGGCCCGGCACCGGCTTCTCGCAGTCGCACCGCGAGCGCGCTCGATTGCCGTTCGAGTTCCTTATACGTCAGACGAACGTTGTCATCGACGACCGCCAGATCGTCCGGCGTAGCGACGGCCCAGGATGCAATTCGCGAGCAAATCGAACTCGCGCCAAGGGCACTCATGGAGGCCGGTTGTAGCGGCAACGGTTCGCTTCGCAAGACTTCTCCCATTATCTAGCTTTGCTCACAAGAAGAGAACGCAGGGGATTCACGCTGCGCTCCGAGATCCTAAAGCTCCCCGATTTGAGTTGCCGCAGGGCGCAGTTACCGGCCGAGCGCGTTGTGGCTTGGCTCCGCCCTCCCAGCGATTCATCGGCGCAAGGGAGTGGCATGGCTCCTCCGCCGGTTGCTCCTTCTGAAGTTGGAGAACCATCGGAAGTCTCAAAGCGACCGACCGTGCCATTTTGTGATATACGTTATTATCACGAAGGCATCCTGGTCAGGGAGCCGCCAGCTCGACTAGTTTTCGCTCGAGGTTGCGCTTAGAAGCTGATTTACCCTCGCCGAGCGGATTGGCGGCAGCCCTGCGCACAAGCCCTTTTCGGCTTTGCGCGGAGCCTGCTGAAGCTTCGGCCCTCTTCGGCGGCTGGCATTTCGCTGCCTTTTGCGAACGGGAAAAAGTAACGCTCTGCGCCCGGGCGCTCACTTGCCAACCGCAAGGCCACCCCGGCAACGATAGGGCGCGTTCCGGCCGCAGCTGGATCGGTAAGGATGTAAACCGTTTTTACGATGAACTCGCAGCCGGCGACGCGCGTACCGCCGTGTCGAAGGGTAAAATGCCGTCTGCCTGCAGCCACGCTTCGATATGCTTGACGTATGCGCTCCCGAACGTATCGGCGAGCGCACCAAGGTACGAGTCGTAAAGTTTCCGTTCGCCGGCGGCGGCGAGCGACGTCAACGTAACGCGCTGGCGCCACATGTATCCCGGCTGCAAACGCAAACCGCCGTGCACCGCTTCTAAGAGTACGTCACTTGCGGAACGTCGAGCGTCCTCGCGAAGGCGACGCTCGAACCATTCGTCGAGTTCCAATGGTAGACGCAGCGACCGAACTTGCCCGAGCTTCGCAGAGCCTTTAAGGCGCGGCATCGCGGCCGGCCTCGCCGTGCTCGTGCTCGTGATCGAAATCGGAGCCGTCGTGCGTGTGCACGTGCTCGTGAACGGTTCCGTCGTAATGGGAATGTTGGTGCGTATGATCGTGGCTGTGGCCTGGATGGGCGTGATCGTGCACGTGCACGGTGCCGTTGTCATGTTGGTGCGATAGGCGGTTTTCCATGATCGTAACTCCTCCGATGTCAGACGTTATTCTCCATATTTTTGCTGTCAAGCCCAGGAGCAATCGTCGCGCGTGGCGACCTTCGCCCCATCGAGCGCAGCCACCGTTATTGTCTACAAATACAGCAGGCGCAATCCAATTTACCTATGCTATCGTTTAGCAAATTGGAGCGCGCGATCAGCGTGCGTCGCGGAACTGGCTCTGCTCGAAGAACGAGGTACACGATCGATGCTAGCGGCCCTCCTCTTCACCGTGGCCGTGTCACCAACGCCAAGCCCTAGTCCGAGCCCCAAGCCGACCCGGAAGCGGACGCATCCATACAGGACGATCGGTCACGTCATCGCACGTGGGCGGAACCAGAATCTCGTCGGTAAGGTACCGGCGGCATCGGTCGGCACGATTGACCAAGAGCAGATAGCAACGCGACCGGTTTTACGTCCGGGTGAAATCCTCGAGGCGATCCCCGGCCTGCTGATCAGCCAGCACAGCGGTGAAGGCAAGGCTAATCAGTATTACTTGCGAGGTTTTCAACTCGACCATGGCACCGATTTGGAAAGCACGGTCGCAGGTACGCCGATCAACTTACCCACACATGCACATGGCCAAGGCTATTCGGACATCAATTGGCTCATTCCCGAGCTGGTGAGTTTCGTCGAATACCAAAAGGGCCCGTACTATGCGGCTACGGGCGATTTTTCGACCGCTGGCGCATATACGCTCTACTACAAGGATACGCTCGACGCCCCGATCGCGGAGTTCGGGCTCGGTGACTATGGCTACGGGAATGTCCTCGTTGCCGATTCGCCACGCGTCGGCGCCGGCAACTTGCTCTACGCTTTGCAAATCTATCACGACAACGGCTCGTTTGAGCGTCCGGACGAGTACGCAAAGTTCAACGGCGTGCTTAGGTGGAGCCGCAATACGGAAAATACCGATTTCAGCGTTACGGCCATGGGGTATCACGGAACGTTTCAATCGAGTGATCAGATTCCACAGCGCCTCGTCGCCGACGGAGAGCTCAGTCCCTTTGGCCTCATTGATCCTTGGGACGGTGGTACGACCTATCGGTACTCACTCGCCAGCCAGTGGCAGCACGCCGACCCAGCTGGGGTCACTCAAGTCAATGCGTATGGATTCCACCAATACCTGAATCTCTTTTCGGATTTCACGTACTATCTCGACGACGCGACGCGACTACTATAACGTAACCCGCAACCCCATCACTTGCATCGCAGGATATACGACCTGCAATCCGGGTCCGATGCACGTGCCAAGCTATATCTCCTACTGTCCGGCGAACGACGTGCCGGGTGCGGCGCGTGCGCCGGCGCACTCGGTAACGCCCGTATCCTTCACCTTCGCTTGTGGCGACCAGCGCGAACAACTCGACAATCGCTTCGTCTCCGGTATCAACGCTTCGCGCACGTTCAATCCCGGCCGCGCGATTGCGACGACGACCGTCGGAGCGGGCGTTCGGAACGATAACATACCTACTGTCGGGCTCTTCCTGGTGCACGATCAAATCCCGTACCCAAACGGCACGCTGAGCCTCGCGCACGCGGTCGAACGCGATGCCTTTGCGTGGATACAGAGCTTGCTGCGTTTGGGTTCGCGCTGGCAGCTTACTCCCGGGCTTCGGCTCGACCAGTATGGCTTTAACGTCGAGGACAGCGTCGCCGCGGACTCGGGCCAAGTGGCCTCGGGCATCGTCAGCCCCAAGTTCACGGCGGCGTATATTCTCTCGCCGTATCAGGAACTCTACGCCGATTGGGGTGAGAGTTTCCACAGCAACGACGCGCGAGGCGTCACCGATACCCTCGATCCGCAGACCCAGGCCCCGTACGATGCGCTTGGGCAACCGGTTTTGCAGAATACGCCATTGGTACGAGCCGAAGGTCTGGAGTTCGGATACCGCTATTCGCGAGGCGGCCTGAATAGCACGATTTCTCTATGGCAGCTTCACCTCAACTCGGAACTGGTTTTCGATGGCGATGCTGGGGTCACGTCCGCTGGCGGCCCCACGATGAGACGCGGCATCGAGTTTGCGAACTTCTATCAGCCTCGACCCTGGCTGACGTTCGATGCAGACATCGCGACGTCGAACGCCCGCTTTCTCAATAATCCCGACGGTCTCGGAACGTACGTTCCGGAATCGATCAACGTCGTTACTGCCGCCGGCATCACGGTCGACAAACCGGACTACGCCGCGAGCCTACGCCTACGGTACTTTGGTCCACGCGTCCTCGATCAAGCGGGCGACGCCGTCTCCGCGGCTTCCGTCACGTACAACGCCCAGGGCACCTGGAAAACGCATCGAGGATACGATCTCGTGGCAGATATCTTCAACATTTTTAATGCGCAGACGGACGACGTCGAGTATTACTACCAATCGTGGCTGCCGCAGGACGCCGCGAATCCCGCGCTTTTGCGAAACCCCGCCATCAATCCGGCCCTCGGGGGCGCCGGCGTGAGCGATTACGTTTTTCACCCGGGCGAAAAACGGACCGTTCGACTCACTTGGGTTTTGCATATATGAGCATCTGAAGGTCTAGCTCGGCATTTGGTCGATGCCCCCCGGTCGCAATGAAGGTCACGATGTCCCATGCGTTGCGGATGCCGATGAAGATCAGCAGCACGACGCCGCCTGCGAGCACGAAGAGCGCATCAACGGAAAGGTGGTCGAAGGGCAAGCGCAGCTCCGAAGATCGCGCCATAGGCAATGAACGGGAGAATGATGTACCACGTCCAGTCCTCGAGATCTGCCGTGTATGTGCTCAGCCGCTTCGTGCGCGACATGACGCGTATAATGTAGGCCAGGCCGCAGAGACCGGCAACGCCGATCAGCGCACTGGGGTAAGCCAACGACCCCCAAGGCGCGCTCAGTGTGGCCGAAACGAAGAATGCCGCACAAAAGTGCATGACGGTTGGGGTGCTGAACGTCGCTATTCCGTCGGGAGCTCGTCGCAGGCGCTCGGGTCCCGTGACGAGCGTGATCACGATGAACATCAATCCAATCAGGGCCGCAGCCGAAGATCCCGGTCATCACGTAGAAGTTCGACCAGGCGGTCAGAAAGGATGATGCGGTTTCCGGCATTGTTTCAACCCCGTTGCGCGCGCAGCGAGCGTTGCGACTTGCGCGGCCGCGCGCTCGCCGGTTTCGAGCGCGCCACTTACCGTGCCGCCTTGCCCGTCGTTTGACGTCGCCTCGCCGGCGAAGAACAGCGTGTCGTCGACCGGCGCGGCGAGCGTTGCGCGAGCGTCGGCACCTCCGACGGCAACATAACTGTAGGCTCCCCGCGCAAACGGGTCACGATCCCAATCGTGCACGGCGCCAGCCTCGAATTCCCGACGCGCACCCTCCGGTTCTCCAAACAATGACCCGAAACCGTTTACCGCCTGCTCAATGAGGTGCATCTCGGCGGCGCCGCCGAGCGCGAGCGCTTTGGGACCGCCGACCCACGCAACGATCAATTGACTGCGCACCGGCAACTGCGTCCAATACGTCGCGAATGGCTGCCCTTCGCCGCGAAAAAACGCACCGTTATAGTAGCGCCCGTTGCGGATCCGCTCCCAAAAAGGTGCGCGGAACCACAGCGCCACTTTTACCGCGTGGCCCATCTCAATGCTTCCAAGCGCCTCGCGCTTGTCCGCAGGCAGGTCGGGATCGAACTCGACGCCCGTCTTGTCACCCTCATGGCGCAAGACGCCGACCGGAAGCGTTACGATGGCGGCTCGCGATTCGATCGTCCGCGGCTCACCGCGATCGTTGGTCGCGCTAACCATCACGCCACCGCGGTGCCACGAAATTCGACGGACGATCGTTGACAAGCACATCGCAACGCCCATGGCGTTGCAAGCCCTCTGTAAATGCTCGAACACCGGCTGGTAACCGCCGATCGGACGCGCGCTCGTGGTATCGACGCCCGATCCCCATTCCTGGGCGATCGCCCGCGCGCTGGCAATCGCAGGATCCGCTGCATCGAATCCTTCCACGAATGTGCGCGCCATCTCAACCGTTTCGCGCATTGCTTCATCGCCCTCAAACCGGCGCAGGAACCGATTGACGCTCTCGTCGTGGGTGAGCGCGCGAGCCCCCTCAAAGATTGCGGCGGAGGAGGTAAAGTCGTTATGTGCGAGCCGCAAATCGCCATTCTCGCGAATCCAGAGCTCGCCGTCCAAGGGGGCGGTTTCCATTCCCACTTCACGGACTAACGCCATCGTTTGCTCGGCTCGACCGTGGATAAACTCTGCGCCGAGCTCGGCAAACGTCGGCATCGGCGCAATCCGGCGAGACCACACCCGGCCGGCAATGCGATCACGTGCCTCGAGCAACACGACACGCATCGAGCGGCCCGCGAGGTTTCGCGCGGCTGCCAAGCCCGCGGCTCCGGCGCCGATCACGATAACGTCCGCGTCCATGGACCGAGTATACCGTCCTACGAGCCGTTGCAACTGCCGCCGTCGGACACAGGAGCACTATCATCCTGCCGTATCGGGGAGGCTTAGCGCTTAACCAGCGTAGCTGGCAAAAGCACTCAATGTAGCCGGCAAGAGCACTGAATTAAGTCTACGCTCGGCTAAACGAGGAGAAGTCGGAAGCCTGCCTAAGTCTGTTTGTTCGTGGCTACGTATGAATCAGATTTATAGCCGCGTCAAAGGCCTGGGACTCCTCGGCATCCATGTCGGGGCGCTCGCGGCCTTCTGGCCGGGCTTCTTCGCTTGGTCGGCTCTAGCCGCCGCGGCTGTCGTATCGTATGCGACTGTGGCTTTAGGCATTTCGCTGTGCTTTCATCGTCTGCTTACGCATCGTGGCCTGCGCCTTCTAAAGCCGTTCGAATATCTTTTCGCGATTTTTGGAACGCTCGCACTGCAAGGCGATCCGATCCGATGGGTGGCGGTGCACCGTAAGCATCACGCGCATGCGGATCGCGAGGGCGACCCGCACAACATTCATCTCGGTTTCAAATGGGCGCACGTAGACTGGATCTATCGGAACAATATCGCCCTTCCGTCGGACGAAGAAATGCGGCACTTCGCGCCGGACCTCTACGCCGAGCCATTCTATCGGGCGATGCAGTACCTGAACGTCCCGCTTCAGATCGCGCTCGGTGTGGGACTCTTCGCGCTGGGCGGATGGTCGTGGGTGGTTTGGGGCATTTTCGTCCGACTGGCCGTGAGCTATCAGTCGACCTGGCTAGTGAACAGCGCATCCCATATGCTTGGCTATCGCACGTACGAGACCGCGGACCAATCGACCAACTGTTGGTGGGTCGCCCTTATTTCGTGGGGTGAGGGTTGGCATAACAACCATCACGCCTTTCCGTTTTCGGCGCGGCACGGGTTACGCTGGTT
The DNA here is from genome assembly GCA_963826325.1 of Vulcanimicrobiota bacterium. Lineage (GTDB taxonomy): Bacteria > Vulcanimicrobiota > Vulcanimicrobiia > Vulcanimicrobiales > Vulcanimicrobiaceae > Cybelea. The sequence continues at coordinate 271,555 of CAWGWT010000007.1, read as the reverse complement.
TGAGATCGATATGACCTGGTGGCATGTCAAAGTTCTCGCATTTCTACGGCTCGCCGACCGAGTCAAAATCCCCAGCAAGGCAATGCAAGAACGGCTGCGCGAAATCACGCGCAGCGGCTCGCCAGGTTCGCAGACGTATCTGTCAGGATCGAAGACCTAATCAAGCGTTAGGGGCTGATCTTGACGTTGGAGAAATCGATCTGACGCACCAGGGTAACTCCATCGTATCCGAGGACCCGCATCGGCATATTCGTGGTGGAAGAGATGTCGACTATTTCGAGCGTTAGGCCCGTGTTGCCGAGTGCGGAGGTGGGGACTATCTTGACCGACTCGGTAGGAATGCCATCGATTTCCGGGCCGGCCTCCTGAGATGTACTTCCCAAAAGGTTTTGCCCGTGGGCGAGAATGGCTGCGAAGCTTAGCTGATCGATCGAAGAGCCTCGAATCGTCGTGGCCGCAGGGTCGTGCAGCGAGAGCGTCTTCTTGAACATGGCTACAAAGCCTGAGCCGCGGTGCGCGACAATCGTGTCGCCACCACTCCACTCGAGCGTGACGCCGGCGTTCGGACCCTTGACGACGTGCACCGTCACGCTTGACGGCTTGCGGAATGTGTAGTCGAAGGCAACGTTCTGAATCTCGGTCCCCTTACGCTCGAAGACGGTAATCGTCGTGGTATATTCCGCAACGGCTGCCCAAGCGTTCTGAAATGCGCTCCACGCCGGAGGCGCGTCGCCAGCGGCGCCGGCGTGGGCGTTGCCCCCAACGACAAGGTCGCCGTAGACGCTACAACCAGCGCCCGAAAAAGAAGACCTTCGACCAACCGCAACTAGTTGATCAACTCTGTTGCGTTTTGCGCACTGCGATGTCGGCGCACGCAACGTACCTCTTGATGTCGGCGCTGCTGAAGTGGACGTCGATGGCGTACTTGCCCTTGGGCAGATCACCGATGGTGATCCCCGATATCGTCGTCGTATCGCTCCCGTGGACGATGTTGCCCAGGGAATACTTAGGGAGCGGGTTTAGATTGCCGCAGACGCCCTCGTGTATGTGGACGGGCTGCCTGCCATTTCCGCCACCCGCCATCTTGATCACCACCCTTACGCCACCGGGCACCTGCTCGAGCGTGACTGTTCCGGTTTCACCAGGCCGGTTCTGGGCGTACAGTTTCAAAGTTAGCATGGTCGGATAGGCGGCGGCCGCGGCGCAGGAGATTGCGGCGATCGCCGCCGCGGCGAATGTCGCGCGTAATGCCTGCATGGTTTAACTCTTTTACGGACACACAGATGTTGCTTCCTTGCATGGTTCGGATTTAGAAATGTCCACGAGCTCGCTTCACTGGTCGCCGTTACGACAACAAAAGCAGATGTGCGGTTACCCAGGTGTTTGGGTAAAAGGGTGTCATGAAGATTGGTGTTTTTGGCTCAACCCCTCGCGCAGTCGGCATCGGACGGTTGCTGGTCGACGCTGGTTACCACGTTTGCTTTGGCGACGCCGAAGGCATGAAGTCGGCTCAGGCGGCCGCCGACCGGGCCGGCGCCGTTGCAGACACCCCGTACAACGATGCGGCCGTCTGCGAGATGTTGATCTTCGCCGGCCCCCGCGAAAAGGCCGATGAGCTCCTTGCACAGGCAGGCTGCATCTCGGACCACGCCGTGATCGTCGATGCCATGGAAGAAACGAAGGCCGACGACGTGAGCGGTACCGAACTGCTCGCTCGCAAGCTCGATACGCACCGGCTCATTCGCGCCTTGATCGGAACGCCCCAAGTTGGCGCAAACATTCCGTATTGCGGTGACGACGCCGACGCCATGACTAAGTTCGAGGAGGTCTTCCGCACGGCGGGATGTGTGACGACCTATCGCGGCCCGCTGGCGAAAGCCGCGGAGATTACACCGCTGGAGGCCGCCAATACCGTCACTTGAACCCTTTAGTGGTTACTGCGTCGTCTCTTCTTCGCTCTTGACGGCGACTTGCCCGTAGTTGAGTAACGATACGAGCAAGACGCCGCCGATCGAATTCCCCAAGAAAACCGGCAACAGGAAATCGAGCGCGAAATGCGTCCAGCTTGCCGCGCCGACCAACACGGCGTAGAACGCCTCAACGGAGCCGGCGATCACGTGGCTGAGGCTGCCCAATCCAACGAGGTAAGTAAGAATAATAATTACCGCGACGCGCGAGCCTTCGGCCGTCGGCAACAACCAGACTAATAGGGCAATGATCCATCCGGCGGAAAATTCCCTTGACGAGCGTCGTCGCGAAATCGTATTGGAGCGTCGCCATGCCGAGTTCTAGAAACGCCCGATGAACCTCGGCCGAAAAGGCACCGCTGTGCGCGACGGCAAACGCGAAGGCGAGCGCGCCGGCGAGATTGCTGACGAGCACGACTGCCCAAAGACGCACGACGGCGACGAATTTTTGCCGTTTATCGGGATCGTCGAGCAATGGAAGGATTGCGGTTACCGTGTTCTCGGTAAAGAGCTGCTGACGGCCGAGAATGACGATCAAAAAGCCGAGCGTATAGCCCGCATTTTCGAGCAGCGGCCGCCACGGCGCGGCAGGAAGTGCGGCGCGTACGAGTCCGCTTCCCACCAGCGAGAGGCCCATCGATAGCCCCGCGGCAAGCCCGGAGAACGCCAGCGCCACCGCAGGGCGCTGCAACTCCCGCTCGCCTTCTTGCCGCACCGACTCGAAGACGACCGCAGCGCGCAATCCGGCGCGCCGTCCCGCTTCACGTTGCTCGTGCGGGCTGAGGTCGACGGTGACGCCTTGCGATGCGTCGCCGGTGCCCGAAGATTTTGCCATCTACATTATTGCCGGAAGCGGTAGAAGAACGCGCTAAGCGCGACGTTCGCGCCGAAAATCGCGATGATGCCGTACCCAAGCCACGAAAAGGAGAGCGTCGGATGCGTTCCAATCGCCGCAAACGCTTCGGCGCCGCCGACGAAGAGCGCAATGATAGTCGTCAGTAACGTCATGTTGACGTTGTATAGCACCTTTGCCGCGGGCCGAACGTAGGCCCAGCCGTACGCGCCCAGCATCGCAACGCCTTCGGCGGTATCGATGAGCGACATCCCGGCGGTAAATAGCCACGGCAGAATCAAGATGTAGATCATCGGCATTCCGCCCGCGCCCGATGCGGCGGAGATGCCGAGCAAAGCCACTTCCGTCGCCGTGTCGAAGCCGAGGCCAAAGAGCAGTCCGACCGGATACATGTGCTCGCTGCGCCTGACCATACGCAAGGCAGGGCGCAGCACCCGCGAGAAATTCCTCCGCCCAGCGCGTAGTCCGACTGCACCGCTTGACTCTTGCCGCGCAAGAGATCGAGCAGCACCGCCAAGTTCGCCGCCGCGATTATTAGTAAGAAGACGACCGAAACCCACGTTCCGATTGCCGCGCCGGAGTTCTCCAAGACTGGGAACCTGGTCTTGACCATGACGCCGAAGAGCGCCACCAAGACGCTGAGTACGAAGACTATGGTCGAATGCCCTAACGAAAAATAGAAGCCCACCGATTCGGCGGGCTTCTGTTCGTGCATGAGCTTGCGCGTGGTGCCGTCGATTGCGGCGATGTGATCCGGATCGACGGCGTGCCGTAGCCCGAGCAAGTACGCGGTCACGCCGAGCGGCAAGAGCAGCGCGTACCGATGTGCGGCAAGGAGCAGCACTATCCACGCGGCGCCGTTGATGGCCGCGAGCAGCGCGAGCAGCGCTATTATGCGTGGACGCGTTCGCCGGCGATTCTGCTTTGCAGGTATTCGAACCACTGCTCCATGCCATCGCCCGTTCGGGCCGAAAGCTCGATGATGTCTACGCCGGGATGCACGCACTCGACGTTTTCCCGCGCCGTGAGTCGATCGAACCCCGTCGCACCAATGAGGTCGATCTTGGTCATGATGACGAGGTCGGCCGTCGTGAACGCGAGAGGATATTTGAGCGGCTTATCTTCTCCTTCGGGCGTAGAAAAAAGCACGACGCGAAGCTCTTCGCCCAAATCGTACTCGGCCGGACAAATGAGATTGCCGACATTTTCGATGGCGAGGAAATCGAGGTCGCCCCAATCCAAGCCCTCGAGCGCTGAGCGGACCATCTCGGCGTCGAGCCGGCACTCGGCTCCAGTAGCAATTTGCTTGACCGGGGCTCCGCTGCGCGCCAGACGCACGGCATCGTTCTCGGTAGCTTGATCGCCGACGAGCGCGCCGACGCGATACTCCTTCGAAAAGCGGCGCAGCGTTTCTTCGAGCAGCGTCGTTTTTCCGGCACCCGGGCTCGAAAGAAGGTTAATGACGTACGTTTCGGAGCGCGCGAACCGGTCACGCAATGCCTGCGCGAGGTCCGCGTTCTTCCGAAGAATCGCTTGCTCCACGTCGAGCAGTTCCGGCTGCATAGGTTACCTCCAAACCAGTGATAAGCAATTCTCGGCCCCGCACGATCTCCGCCGATGGATCGCCGCAGACCGGACAGATCGGCAGCGGCGGGTGAGTTTGTTCGACCTGCCTCGCGCGGGCGCACTGTTTACAGAAGATCTCGAGCGGGATCCGTTCGATCTCGAGGCTCGAACCCTCGGCGATAGTGCCTTCAGTCGCGGTGTCCCAAACGAATGTCAATGCGTCCGGGAAGACGCCGGTGAGCGCTCCAATCCGCAGGCGAACGCGAAACACGCGCTCAATAAGCTCGTCGGAGGCGCGGTCCACGATCTCATCGACGATTGCAAGTGCAACCGAGGCTTCGTGCACGTTTAGCTTTCCGACATTCCCTCGATCTTAGCGTACCGCGCGTATTCAGGCCCCTGGCGCGCGATTAGGCGGACAATGGCCAGACAGGCCAGGACTGCGGTAGAAACCAGGATGCTTCGGGGGATGTGAATCGTCATGTAGATGTAACCTCCTCAGGATGGCGTTGCTGCGATTTGCGGAGATCCTCGATGAGCTCGATGACCAGCGTAGCGGCACGTTCGACCGCCGCGGCAACTGGCGCGCTAAGGCCCTCGCAAATCTCGTCCGGTGATGGTATCGCTGCCGGCTCGCATGCGACGACGATCAGGCGTGGTGGAATTGAACCGATCTGCCGCGCCAGGGCGATTGCCTGCGACGGATGCATGCCGTGGCCCTCGATCGTGACACCCTCGAACGTATCGTCGTCCGCTTCGATCACGTCGATCGTGCCGGGTTCGGCGTTGCGCGGGGCGGCATCGACCAGGATTGCGGCGTCGTAGCCGTCACCCAGCGCGTAAACGAGGTCCATCCCACGAATTCCGAACTCGACCACATTGACGCCGGACGGAAAGGTGGTCTGCTCTAGCTTCTTCACCACTTCGACGCCGAACGCGTCGTCGCCCAAAAAGACGTTGCCGATTCCCGCCACCAACACGCGCGGTAGGAGCGAATCCAACTCTTGGCCTCCGAGCTGCTCGACCTCGTCAGGCGCAAGAAAAAAGCGATGAGCGAGGCGGCGAGCTTTCCCGATATCTCGCGCCGGATCGTCTTCGAGGACGACGGCAATATAGCGCCGGCCCTCCATGTCTTCTTCGACAGCATCGACGATGCCACGGCGGCCTTCGAGCGCACGCATGAGCACGTCGCCGTCGGCGCGCGGTCGTAATACGACGCGGCTTCCGCGTTGTACGCTCACGTCACGCTCTCCCATGCGCGGAAAGCGCCGTGCAGGCGGGCAAGCTCAGTAGGAGTCATCGACTCGACGCGCTCCAAGATTTCGCGCGCGCGCGGATCGGTCGCACGCATTTCTTGCTTTTCCTCATCGGAAAGCGCGAGAATGCTCTGGGCAAGCAACTCGCCGATTTCAGCGCCGTCGAAAAAGTCGCACGGCGTTTCCGCAGCGATTTGAGGATACTCCTCGAGAATGATCGGTGAGGCGAGCATGGTGTCGCGTGCCGGCGGCGTCCCGACGAGCACCGGCCAGAGCCCTTCGCTGCGGCAGGCTTGCGCGGCCTTCGCCAACGCCGCCGGCGGATCGACCGTTGAGACGAATGCCCCGTCTCGCACACGAAGCACGACGTGACAGGCGAGCATCGCGCAGCGCAGGGCAGCATCGCGGGACGAATCGGACGCCATACTCTCATTCGCGACGCGAAGACTAACGCATTGCAACCCGTCGTCGAGGCGAGCAGTGTAACATTCGATGAGACCTTCGATCGGCTCCCAGCTGCGCACGAGCTCGAGATTTGCCGAAACCCGTTCCCGTTCCGAACCGGCCTCCCACGCGAAACGATCCGCCCTATCGGCACTCCGCTCCACGGTTTCGTCCCATGTAAGGTAGCGACGGCCGTCAAGCGTCACATCGTCCACGGGACTGCCATCGACGCAAACTTGCCGGCGAATCATATGCAGGAAACGTACTTCGAGATCGAGCTCCGGCTGAGTGCCTTCGATGAGGCACTCAACGCGCGCTTCGCTTCGGTCGCCGAAGCTCTGCGCGTAGGCGGCCGGGTAGAGACCGCCTATCGTAAAGCGATGCTGGTTTTTGAGCGCGCTGCGGCGATACGGCCAGAGCAGGTAACCTTCATACAACACCGCTTGCGCGATCTGGCGAACTGCGTCCACGTTAGCCTCGGACGTTCTCAAGAAGATCGGCGAGCGTTTCATCCCAATCGAGGTGAGCGCGGCTGGAACGGTACGTATGCAGCCGAGCGAGCATCGCTCGGCTCACCCGAAGCCACGCGCTTTCGGGGAAGGCGGCGTCGACTGCCTTGCGCCACATCGCAACTGTGATGCGCAACGTCGCCTCGCTTTCCCACGGAATCATCGCGGTTTGCAGACGCCCCGCGCCATCGTCATAAAAGACGGTGCCGCTAAAAAGCACGTCTACCGGTATCTCGCCGTCTTCGAGGGCCGCCAGATACTTGGCAGCGGCGACGTCGAAATCGTAGCTGCAGGGCAGCGGGATCTCAATCACGGTCGAACCGGTAAAACTCGCCACATTAACCGTAGCACGCATCCATTGCACGCTTCGGAGTGACTGCTGCCATTGAGAAGGATCGCCGAACAGATCGAAGAGTCGCTCGCGCTCGAGCGTCTCGTAGCGACGTCGTTGCGCCGCGATTCGAACCTCTACGTTGAGAGCGATCGCACGAATTTCGTACGGCGCCTCGCAAGCGATTTCAACCCAAAGTTCGATGGTCGGCGTCGCGAACGCGCGCGATGGCTGCGCGCCGAGCGCACGGAAACGCAGCGGCGGCGCGCCAAGCGACGCCTGCATCACGGCGGGGAAAGATTCGGCATTTGCGGCAAAATCGGTTCGTGCGGCGCCGCATCGAGGCTGGTCGAGCGCGCGGCCGTCGAACGGCCATCGGCAAGATTTCCAGCTTGTCGTTCGTAGTTGCCTTTGTCGTTGCCCGCGGCCACGCCCGCAATGTGCGCCATGAGGTCGGGGGTCACGACTGCCAACGGCTTAAAGAGCAACTTGAGTAAACCGTTCATGAGTCTCTCCTGTGGGATGAGGGGCTGATGAGGCGCGAAGCTCGTCGAAAAACCGTTTGAGCTCGGCTCGCACGCCGTCGCCGCCGCGTAAACCGCGCCAATGCGTGCGCATGACCGCGATCAAACGGTAACAGACGTCGATGCCGACGATCCAGCCTTCGGCAAATCCGTCCATGCCGTTCACCAGCAAGGCTTGCGTATCGGCCACGAGCTTACCGAGTGCGGGATTTCGTTGCTCGACCTCTTGCCAAGCATCGAGCTTGAGCAACGACTCTACCGCGCCTACTGGGCTCGGATAGTACGCGACGACGCCGCCGGTTTGCGGCGAACGGACGAAGTAGGCGACGTGAACGGGAATTTCGAGCGCGTTCCACGTGAGCTCGTCGAAGACAAGATCGGGTAGATACGTCGAGGTCTCGGGGATGAAGCGGTAGCGGCCGCCTGCATCGGCGCGCTGCGGAAAGAGCAGCGCGCACACCGCGCACGCACAGAGCACCGTTTTCTCGTTCGCGTCGAAAAGGTGTGCATGGGCTTCCGAGAGCTCCTCGCCGCAAAGATCGCAGCGCTCGGTCGCCGATGTCGCCGGCACGTGTCTTTCCGGGGCAGGCACGTCGTGAAGAATCAGCATGTTGGAGATGAGCTCATCGCGCGCGAACGCTTCGCTCACCTCGGGTGCGTCGTTTGCGGCCACGACCATTCGGCGAAGCGTTTCGCCATACAGTCGCAGAAGCGCCTCGACGGCGCCGGCGGCGTCGGGCGGCAGTCCGGCAAGCAGCGGCTCGAGGGCATCGATCTGCTGCCGGACTTCCGCGTCGTCCATCGGCGCCTTTTTACTCGGGCGTGCCAAACGGCGTGTGGAGACGCTCCAAGGTTCGGCCGCCGCCGAGGTACATATGCACGCCGCAAGGCAGGCACGGATCGAAGCTGCGTACCGCGCGCATGATGTCGACGCCACGGAAACTGTCCGCATCGTTCTCTTCGAAGAGCGGCATATCGGTGACGGCGTCTTCGTACGGGCCGAGACGCCCCTCGGAATCGGTCGGGCTCCCGTTCCAGCAAGTCGGGGGCCACGGTTGATAGTTTGCGATCTTCCCGTCGCGAATGACGACGTGGTGAGATAGAACGCCTCGCACCGCCTCGTGGAAGCCGCAGCCGAATGCGTCTTGAGGAACTTCAAAGTCGTTGAACGTCTTGGTTCTGCCCGCGCGAACTTCTTTGAGGCCCTGTTCGAGGAAGAAGATCGCCTGCGCGGCTGCATATGCGACGAAGTAGATGCGCGCGCGATCGCGCTCGATCGCGTTGCACCACTGCGGCGTCTTCCACTCAAAGGTCATTTCCGGAAGCTCGCGCGAGCGCGGCAGATTGATCAACACGCTACGTCCAGTCGACTTGACGTAGCCGGTGTCGACGAGACCGGCAAGCGCCGTGACCCAAAGACGCGCGAGCGCGCCGCCGCCCGTTTCGAGCGCCAGCGTTTCGCCGGTTCGCGGATTCACCCAACGCGGGCTCATGACCCAGCTGTACTTTCCTCCGTCGAGATCGCGCTTTTGCGGTCGGGGAAGCGTGGTCACGTTCCACGGATGGCGCCGGTCGACGGGATTGCCGAGCGGGTCTCGCCGGACGAACATCTCTTCGCCCTGCCAGTCGTCGTAATACGAGTGGCCGAGCATGATCCGAATGCCGAGGTTGATCTCGACCAGGTCGGTCGTTACCAGCTCGCCATCGACCACGACGCCGGGCGTGACGAACATCTTCCGGCCCCAGTCGGTCATATGCTCGTAGCGATAATCGCAGGCTTGCGGATCTTGCCACGCGCCCCAGCAGCCCAGTTGGATACGGCGCCTTCCGACATTTTCGTATCCGGGCAACGCTTCGTAAAAGAAGTCGAAGACGTCGTCATTCATCGGCACGGCTCGCTTGCAGAAATCCATCACACGGATGAGTCGCGACATATAATCTGTGAAGATTTGCGTCGTGGCAACCGTACCGGTCCCGCCGGGATAGAGCGTGGACGGATGAACGTGGCGGCCTTCCATGATGCAGAACATCTCGCGCGTCGTTCGGCTGAACTCGAGCGCCGCCAGGTACATCTTTCCGGTAAACGGGTTGAAGGCGCGCATGATGTCGGCGATCGTCTTGAACCCGTGGATGTCGGCATGCGGCGCGGGCGTCTGCTCCGCCCGGGCAAAGAGGCTCGGGTTGGTCTCTTTGACGATCTGCTCGCAAAAGTCGACGAAAACGAGATTGTCTTGAAAGATCGTGTGGTCGAACATGTACTCGGCCGCTTCGCCCAGATTGAAGATCGTCTCGGCCAGCGGCGTCATACGTATCCCGTACGCCATGTTCTGAGCATAGATCGAACACACGGTGTGATTGTCGCCGCAGATGCCGCAGATTCGACTGGTGATGAAGCCCGCATCGCGCGGATCCTTGCCCTTCATGAAAATGCTGTAACCACGGAAGAGCGACGACGTACTCTTGCATTCCACAACGCGTCGCTCGTCGAAGTCGATTTTCGTGTAGATTCCGAGATTTCCGACGATGCGCGTAATGGGATCCCACGAGCGCGAAACGATATTCCGACGCTCGGTTTTCGTCGACTCAGCGATAGCCATTGTAGGCCGCCTTTCTCGTGTTGCCCCAGCGCGGATCCGCGCCGGTCGTTAGCTCGGGCCGATTGTGCCGCCACGCGGGTTCTTCGTTAACGGTTACGTTTGTGAAGCTGCGCAACGCTCGAATCAGCTTACCGTAAGGTCCGATGAGCTGCGAGGATACCGTGGCCCCGGGAGGGGTGTCCATAAAGGGCATAAATTTCTCGGGGAATCCCGGCATCGTGCACCCGATGCAGATCCCGCCGACGTTGGGACAACCGCCGATGCCGACCATCCATCCGCGCTTGGTCACGTTGCAGTTCACGACCGGGCCCCAGCACCCGGCCTTCACCAAACATTTCGGCGAGTTGTAATCGTAGGCGAAGTCGCCTTGCTCATAGTAGCCGGCCCGATCGCATCCTTCGTGAACGGTCTTGCCGAACAGCCACGTTGGGCGCCCCATCTTGTCGAGAGGAATGATCGGGGCGTTTCCGGCCGCCTGCGCCAGCGCCCATGCCAGCGTCTCCATCATGTTCTCGGGTTGCACCGGACAGCCGGGAACGTTGATGACCGGAAGGCCGCCCGCCGAAACGAAGTCTTTGCCGAGATAATCGACCAGACCCATGCATCCCGTGACGTTGCCGGCCATCGCGTGGATGCCGCCGTAGGTCGCGCACGTGCCGCACGCCACCACCGCCCATGCCTTGGGCGCAAGCCGGTCGAGCCACCAGTTGAGCGTGAGCGGCTCTCCCGTCGCGGGATCGTTCCCCATCGACGTCCAGTAACCGTCGCCGTTGATTTTTTCGTTCGGAATCGATCCTTCAACGACCAAAATAAACGGCGCATCGAGTTCGTCGTTGGCCGCCCGGAAGAACGGCGCGAGGAACTCATCTCCGCCGAAGGTTGGCGAAAGCACCTTGTTATGGATATGCACTTTCGGCAGCCCTGGCACGAGGCCGTTGACGATATCTTCAAGTGCAGGTTGGGATGAGTTGGTGATCGAGACCGAGTCGCCGTCGCAACTCATTCCCTCGGAAGTCCAGAGCACGTGAATCTCGTCAAACTTTGGAGTGGGCGAATACAGGCTCATAATGCCAATCTCCTCAAGACGAATCGTTGCAGCGCGGTCTGTTATCACTATTATGGCGGTTGCAATGGTCCTTCAAACCGCGGCAGCGGTTTTTGCCTGAAAGCGGGCAAGCGCAACAGCGAAACCGCGGCCGGTAACGGCTAAGTTGTGAACATTATCTTAAGGAGGGGAACGATGCTAGGTGATGCCATTAGGCCGCTCGAGAACCACCGCCGCAGGTAGCACTCTTGTTCGTGCAAATGAAAGCCCCGGACGCCGACTTGACACTCGCGCGGCTTCGGTCGCTCAGGCGCTCTTGGTACACACCGACATCGCGGAAGAAGTTTCTTATACGGCAGCGCACGAGCGAGCCCACGCCGTCTCGAACGTCGCACTTGGAAAAACTCACGAGCAAGGCTCAGCGCCACCGTGGCCTCGTGACGGGCATGCTGCAGCGTCTGTCCGCTGTACGCGTCGAGCAGTCAACGCTCAAGCCAATTTTGTGACGCGCCACAAAGCCGTCTTCCTTCACGTTCAGGAGGAGGGACGCTTGCTTTTATTACTCGCACGCCGCGCATTCGAGGAGAGTGAACTACAAAGAACTCGGCGAAAGAACGGCCGATATCAAAGCGCCCCGGCCCGCAGCGTAAGGGTCAGCACCGGACGAAAGCAGATAACGACGTATGTGCCTGGCGATCCCCGGGCGAATCGTTGAGTTTTCAAGCGAGCAGCCACTGCTCGCCAAAGTCGACGTCGCCGGCGTAAAGCGATCGATCAACGTCGGCTTGCTGGCCGACGAACCGCTCGAGATCGGCGATTGGGTCCTGATCCACGTCGGATTTGCAATGAGTAAGATTGACGAAGAGCAGGCGCGCGGCCAGCTTACGATGATCGCCGCTCTTGGCGAAGAGCAGCAGGCCATGGACGAAGTGCGCGGCTATACGTTCGCACCGTGAAATACGTCGACGAGTTCCGAGATCCAGCGCTGATCCGGAAATTGTCCGCCGAGATCGCGCGCGTCACCGACCCGTCGCGACAGTACTCGATCATGGAAGTCTGCGGCGGACACACGCACTCGATTTACCGTCACGGCCTGCGCGACGTGTTGCCGCCGAACATCAGACTGGTGCACGGCCCCGGCTGTCCGGTTTGCGTCTTGCCGATGGGCCGCGTCGACGACGGCTTATCCATTGCGGAACGGCCGGCGACGATTTTGACCGCGTTTGGCGACATGATGCGCGTGCCTGGAACGCGTGGAACGCCCTTAGAGTATAAAGCGCGCGGCTGCGACGTGCGAATGGTGTATTCGCCGCTGGACGCATTGCGTATCGCGCAAAACGAGCCCGACAAACACGTTTGCTTCTTCGCGATTGGCTTCGAGACGACCGCACCCTCGACGGCGCTCACGATTTTACGGGCGCGGTCCCTCGGCGTCGAGAACTTCAGCGTCTTTTGCAACCACGTGACGATCCTTCCCGCGATTCGCGCGATCCTTGACTCGCCCGATATGCGCATCGACGGGTTCATCGGTCCGGGGCACGTTTCGACGATCACGGGCTGCCGGCCATACGAGTTCATTGCGCATCACTATCGAAAACCCGTCGTAATCGCCGGTTTCGAGCCGTTGGATTTACTCGAGTCGGTCCTCATGCTGCTTCACCAGCTGCATGCCGGCACGGCGGCGGTCGAAAATCAGTACCGCCGCATCGTGCCTTGGGACGGAAACCGCGCGGCGATGCGTTCGCTTTCCGACGTCTTTGAGCTGCGGCCGTATTTCGAATGGCGCGGCTTAGGCTTCATCTCGCAATCGGCGTTAAAGATCAAGCCCGAATTCGCGCGCTACGATGCAGAAGCGCAGTTCGACCTTCCCGGGGTGCGCGTCACCGATCCGAAGGCAGCGCAGTGCGGCGAAGTGCTCAAGGGCGTTCTCACGCCGGCGCAGTGCAAGCTCTTCGGGAACGCGTGCACGCCCGAGCACCCAATCGGCGCCCTCATGGTATCGAGTGAAGGCGCCTGCGCCGCCCATTATAAGTACGCCGTGCCCACTTGAGGCCGGCGGTGGAGACGCGCATCAACATCGCGCAGATCGAGATGGCGCATGGCGCCGGCGGGAAGGCGACGCGCCGCCTCATCGAAGGCATCATTCTTCCCGCGTTTGCCAATCCGGTTCTTGAAGCGCTTTCCGATTCGGCGCTGGTAACGGTCGATGGAAAACGGCTGGCACTCACGGCGGACGGTTTTGTCGTCAAGCCGCTGCGCTTTCCTGGAGGCTCGATCGGATCGCTCGCAGTGCACGGCACCGTCAACGATCTTGCCGTCGCCGGCGCCCGGCCGCTCGCCCTGCTGGCGACGTTTATCCTGGAAGCCGGATTGGAGGGAGAGGTTCTCGAGCGCGAGGTAGCCGCAATGGCGGAGGCTGCTCGCAGCTGCGGTGTGCACGTCGTTGGAGGCGACACGAAAGTCGTCGAACACGGCATGGCCGACGGCATGTACGTCTCGACGTTCGGTCTGGGTTGCGTCGACGAACGATTGACTCTAGGCCCGCAACAGGCGCGTGTGGGCGACGCCGTTTTGCTCTCGGGTCCGATCGGCGAGCATGGCATTACCATTCTACTCGCGCGCGGTGAGTTGGAGTTGGAAGCCGACATTGCGTCGGATACGCGTTCGCTCGTCCCCTTTGTAAATGCGCTTTGCGAGGCCGCGGCGCCGGCAATTCGCTGGATGCGCGATCCCACGCGGGGCGGCGTCGCGACGGCGCTCAACGAGCTTGCGCGCGATGCACGTCTCGGCGTCATACTCGAAGAAGCGGCAGTTCCGCTGAGTGATTGCGTGCGGGGGGCGTGTGAGATCTTAGGGCCTGGATCCCCTGCACATCGCCAACGAAGGCCAGCTGCTGGCGGTGGTCGCGCCCGAATCCGCCCGCGCGGCGCTGCAAGCAATGCGCGCGGTCGAGGGCGGCCAAGAATCGGCAATCGTCGGCGAACTCGCAGCCGAGCCGAAGGGGCGCGTCGTTTCGCGCACCTCGTATGGAGGAACGCGCGTCGTCGACATGTTGGTCGGCGATCCGCTTCCGCGCATTTGCTAAAGTCGTCGCCGGCGCTGGGTAGCGCGAACGAGCTTGGCTGCGCGACCGTATCGTCGAGCGCAACGCGTACTGCGCACCTTTCTTTGAGGACCAAGCGCTGCCGCTCGCGCGCGCGGCAAGCGAGATGGCGTTACGTTTTTCGGAGGGCGGGCGACTACTGGCCTTCGGTCGGGGTCCCTACGCGACCGACGCGATGCATCTTTCGGTCGAATTCATTCATCCCGTTCTGGTAGGAAAGCGTGCGCTTCCCGCGCTCGACGTCAGCGCCGCACCGCACGCCTTTATCTCGGCGGTCGCAGGACCGCGCGACATGGCAATCGCACTCGGACCGCCCCAAGGCGATGCCGAGTTGGAAGGCGCGCTTGTGACCGCGAGCCATCGCGGCGCATTTACGATCGCATGGCCCCGCCCTTCGACATCGCTGCAGACCGATTTTGAGGTCGCCGCACCCGTCAACGACGTCCACGTTCATCAAGAGCTCTTCGAGCTGATGGGCCACACGATGTACGAGTCGGTGCACGTCTTTCTCGAACACGTTTCGCATCACGAGCGCGTCAGCGACGTCGGCTTTCTCTATCCGTTCTTGGGTGAATCGGCGGACGATCCGGAGGGACTCGTCGCGGACGTTGCCGCTTCGATTCTCGCTAAGGCGCGCGACGCCGACGAGCTCCGACGGCGCGTCGCAACCGAGCAGCTCGGTGCGCTTTGCGAGGCTATTGCAGCGATCCGCGCGCGGCTTGCGCGGGGTGGCCGTATCCTTGCGTTTGGCAACGGAGGCTCGGCGACTGACGCGACGGATTTCGTGCTCGACTGCGTCGAGCCGGAAGCCGGGTGGCGCCGCAATTCCTGCAATTTCGCTCGCGCTCGAGCCGGCAGTCATTACGGCGATCGCAAACGACGTCGGTGTCGACGTGATCTTCCTTCGCCAGCTCATCGCCCAATCGAAGTCCAACGATATCATGCTCGCGTTTTCCACCAGCGGCGGTTCGCGCAACATCGTGGCTGCATTGGAAGAGGGGCGTAAGCGCGGCCTCCTCGCCGTCGCGCTGCTCGGCTACGACGGTGGCGAAATCGTTCGACGCGACCTCGCCGACGTCGCAATCGTCGTTCCGTGCGATTTCATTCCGCGCATTCAGGAAGCGCAAGGCACCGTCTATCACGTTCTGCGCGAGGCTTTGGCACGTGCTTGAGCTCTACGGCACGGCTTGGTGCGTCTATACCGCCGAACTGCGTGAGGAGCTGCAGTGGCGCGGCGAGCAATTCGTTGAGTACGACGTCGAGCGCGACGAGCATGCGTTGACGCGAATGCTCGCCCTCTGCGATGGGAATGCCACCGTGCCCGTGCTGGCCGACGGAGGGCGAGTGCTGCAAGTCGGCTATAATGGCCGCGGCTGCCATGCCGGCTCACCTTAAGGAAGCGCGCCGCCTTCGGGTCACGGGGGTGGTGCAAGGCGTCGGCTTTCGCCCGTTCGTCTACCGGTTGGCCATCGAACGAAGCTTGACCGGCTGGGTGCTCAACGACGCGGACGGCGTGCAGATTCATGTCGAAGGCGACGGCCCTCTGCTAGACGATTTCGAGAGCGTGCTGGTGGGTTGTGCCCCAAGCGCCGCACGCATCGCAGAAGTGCAATCGGCGGTAGACGATATCTCCGGCGCGGCGACGTTTGAGATTCGGCAGAGCCGGCGTGTCGACGCGCCAACCGTGCGTGTCTGTGCCGACCTTCCGGTCTGTGATGCTTGCCTGAGCGAGCTTTTCGATCCCGCCGATCGCCGCTATCGTTATCCGTACATCAACTGCACCAACTGCGGGCCACGCTATTCAATCGTTCTCGGCTTGCCCTACGACCGCGCGCAGACGACGATGCGTGACTGGGCGATGTGCGCGCAATGCCGCGCCGAGTACGAGAATCCACTCGATCGGCGCTTTCATGCCCAGCCGGTCGCATGCGATCGATGCGGCCCTTCCTACGTGCTCGAAGATGGAAGGCAGCTCGTTGCGAGGCCACCCTGCGATCGTTGCCACGGCGAAGATGCTCCAAGATGGGGCGATCGTGGCCGTCAAGGGCATCGGCGGATACCATCTGGCATGCGATGCCCGCAACGCGACGGCGGTTGAGGCGCTGCGCGAACGAAAATATCGTAAAGAACGCCCGTTTGCCGTGATGGTGCGCGACGGAGCCGCTGCACGCGAGCTCGTCGATATCGATGGCGAGGAGGAGGCACTTTTACAATCGTCGCCGCGACCGATCGTCTTGGCAAAGGCAAAGGCCGCGCTGCACGGCGTCGCGCCGGAGAATGACGAGCTCGGCATCTTGCTCGCCTACGCGCCGGTTCATCACTTGCTCTTTGCGGCCGGAGCACCGAATGCAATGGTGATGACGAGTGGGAACCGTTCGAGCGAGCCGATTGCCTACCGGGACGACGATGCGCGCCGCCGGCTCGCCGGAATCGCCGACGCATTTCTCGTCGGCGAGCGTGAAGTCGCGCGCCGCATCGACGATTCGATAGCACGCGGCGGACCGGCACGGCGTGCGATTCTAAGGCACGCGAGAGGGTTTGCCCCGCAGTGCGTTGTTGCGCTGCCGGCACGCGAGCCGATCGTCGCGGTCGGAGCCGACTTGAAGAACGCCATCGCGCTTGTCGTACGGGGACAGACGTTTGTCAGCCAGCACGTCGGTGACCTCGAACATTTCGACGCCTTTGAATCGTTCAAGTCCACAATCGCCGATTTGAGCGAGCTGTACGGAATCTTGCCGGAGCAAGCCGTGATCGCGCACGACGCTCACCCCGAGTATCGGTCGACTTTCTACGCACAGAAGCTTGGCACGAATGTCGAAGCGATCGAGCACCATCGCGCTCATATCGCGAGTGTACTCGCCGAGCATCAGGCCTTGGAGACACCGGCGCTCGGTTTCGCTTTCGATGGAACCGGCTATGGTGACGACGCAACGATTTGGGGTGGAGAAGTTTTTCTCGGAAGCGTTCGCGAGGGTTTCGATCGGGTCGCACATTTGCGCCCGGCGCGGCTCGCCGGCGGCGACGCCGCCGCGCTCTTCCCCGTGCAGGCGGCGGCCGGATTTCTCTTCGGACAGATCGGCCTCGACGAGGACGCTTTGGAGCGTGCGCCTTTCAACTTTCCGCGGCGCTATCGCGCGGCCTGTGAGCTCCTCACGAAGGACGTGCGTGTCTTTGCCACGACTTCGATGGGTCGTCTCTTCGACGCCGTTGCTGCGCTCTTGGGCTTTACGCGCGAGATCACGTTTGAGGCGCAAGCCGCGATGTGGCTTGAATACCTGGCGTGCCGCAGTGCTCCGGTGCGCCCATATCCTTTTTCCCTCCGCAATGCACAGCTCGATTACGTGCCGTTGCTCTCAGCGATCGTTGAGGATCGTCTCCGTAAGCGTGACATATGCGAGATCGCACGAGCATTTCACGGCGCCGTCGTTGAAGGAATTCTCGAAACGTGCCGCTTTTTTGGCCACGAGCGCATTGTCGTCTCGGGAGGCGTTTTCCAAAACGCGTTGTTGATGCGGGAGTTGCGAACGTCGCTCGGGCAACGGCTTTGGACGAACGGCGTAGTTCCCTGCAACGACGGCGGCATTTGCCTCGGCCAAGCCGCAATCGCGGCATGCCGAGCGTGAGGCTCATTCCTCGACAACCGACTTGACGCGCCGGCCGCCTGTCCAGTGCAGCTCCTTGGCTTTCGCCCTGATGTGGCGACGAGAGTGAGAGGGGCGTCGTTGCGCCAGCGAGTACGATGGACCCAATGGACGAGAAAGATGAGCGGCGCGACGGGATCGAGGATGCCGACGATACAGGGCTTATTGCCGGCGAAGAGCTGATCACGCGAGCCGAAACGATGCTGCCATTACTACGGCCGGCGCTGCCTCGCGAGAACCTGCACGCCGCGCTTTCGCAGGGACATGCCGCGCACAAAACGATCGACGAGCTGCACGCTCACCTCGAAGGAAGCACACCCAATCGTCGCGCGATCGAAAAACACGTCGGCGCCTTGCGCGCGTTGCCCGAACTTGAAGCGATCGTAGCGAACTGGTGGGACGACCCGAAGACTCAGCGCTTTATCGGATACCTCGGACAGATCTAACGAGTCAAGTGCCGTAGCGGCGTTGCCGGGATTCGAAGTCGTCGAGCGCGGCCTTGAAGTGCGTTTTGTCGAAGTCCGGCCAATAGGTCGGCGTGGCCCAAAACTCCGCGTATGCCGACTGGAACAAGAGAAAGTTTGACAGGCGCAGCTCGCCGCCGGTTCTGATGATCAAATCCGGATCGGGAAGCCCTGCCGTGTAGAGCCTGCTCGCGAGCGCTCGTTCGTCAATCGACGAAGCATCGCGCAACCCGCTGCGTACTTCTTCGGCCAAAGCGCGCACCGCGTCGCCGATTTCGCGGCGACCCCCGTAGTCGACCGCAAGATTCAGCAAAATGCCGCAATTACGCGAGGTTTCCGCCACGAGACTTTCTAACGCCGCGCGGGTGCTCGCCGGCAAGCGTTCGGTTCGACCGCAGAGCGTGACCCGCACGCCTTCCGTGACAAGTCGCCGCAGCTCGCCACGGGCGGCGCGCGCACAAATCCGCATGAGCAGTCCAACCTCGCCGGCAGGCCGCTCCCAGTTCTCTTCGGAGAACGCGTACGCGGTTATGACGCCCACGCGAGCGGCGCTCGCCGCGCGCAACGTTTCGCGTAGCGCCACGATCCCGCGCCGGTAACCGCAGGAAATCGGAAGGCCGCGCTCGGTCGCCCACCGCCGATTGCCGTCCATGATGATGGCTACGTGGCGTGGGGTCACGTCGTCGCCAGTTTTGCGTGGGCGGCGGTTTGCTTCGATCGCTCGTGGACGTCCCGCACGACGGCTTCGAGCTCGTCGACATAGGCGAGAAAACGCTGACGCCCACGTTTTGTGATGCGATAGACGGTCTGCGGCCTTCCGGCAGCGCGTTGCTTTTCGGTCGTCACGATTCCAAGCTCGGCCAGCGCATGCACGTGCCGGTTTAAATTCCCGTCGGAGAGATCGCACGCCGCGGCAAGCTCGGTGAAGCTGAGGCCATCCGGATATGCGATCAAGCACGTGCAGATCGCCAGGCGGCCGCGCTCGTGGAAGATGCGCTCCAAGCGCGGATAAGAAAAGGGCGCTTCCCGTGCGTCGCTCATGACGCGCGCTCCCGCCAAATCAACGTACCGACGGCAATCTGGCCGACGCCGAAGCCGAGCGGCATGACCCACCACGAAAGCGCAACCGACTGCAACGGCGATATGAGGAAGAGCGCGGCAAGCGCGGCAAAGCCGAGCGTGATCGGAAACGTCGATTGCGGTATGGTGTCGCGAGACGCAAAGAGTCCCAGCGAGTAGAGCGCAAACCAAGTACCCGGCAACAGCGCGAACGCCGCGCGATCGATCAGCGCGACGGTAAGCAGACCTCCGAGCACGACGCTGGGTGCAATGGATCGGGCGGCAGAACGAAACCCGCTCGTCGCGCCCGGACCGTGATGCCTCAAGACCCAAATCGCGACGGCGCCATAGTTCAGCGCCAGCGCGACGGCTAAGCACGTCATCCAAATGACGACGTAGCGCTGCAGGGCATCCGGCAATCGAGGCAGCGGATCGGTTAGCCATTGTATGTAGCCTGCAATCAAAGCGCCTATGCCGCTTGCGATCGCCGCTGCCGCCGAATAACCGTCGAATCGCTGAACGCGGACGAGCCGATCGCGGACTTCGGCGAGATCGGAAAGCGCCCGCTCTAGTTCCATCTGTTCTGCCTTAATCGTAACGAATGTTAAAGCGATGTGGCTGCCAAAACCGGCCAACAGCGACCGCCGGCAAGCCGCTTGAATCGTTCGCGTGCGCAAAGAAGATCGCCGCCTCGACTTCGCGATCGTCCCGCGTCGGACGCAAGCCGAACGGCGCCACGACGCGGGCATGCACGATGTAAAACTTCCAGAAATAGACCCCGACTTGCGCCGCCGTAGCGAAAAGCCACGCTGCTATGACGCTTCCTAGAACCACGACGCCCGCTCGAGCCATTGCCGCCTTTCATAGCTTTGTGGGGCAAAGCTATAGGCTTTGTATCACAAAGCTCAGGCGATGGCAAGCCCGATTTTTCTAACGGCGCTTTCTCCTTGACTTCGTACGTGCTTTGGCACGCATCGCCATTGAATCAATCCAGTTGGCGGCTTGGGTGAGCACTTGGCCGGCAGTCGTCACGGTTTCGCCGACATCGCGCGCCCGGCGCGCCGTTTCGTGGACGTTCGTGGCGGCTTGCCGGACCGTGCGACGAGGATTGGCCACCGCCTTCTTTATCGACTTGGCTGCGCTGCCCGCTGTTTTAGCGGCCCCTTTCGCGGCCTTTTTTGCGGAGGCTGCCGTTTTTCGGCCTGCGGTAGCGCCAGCCTTAGGAGCTCGCGCGACGGTCGACTTTCCAACTCGTCGAGCAGACTTCGCGACGCCGGCTTTCTTTTTTTGTGTCTTGCGAGGCATGCAAATTCTCCTATGGTCCTTGCAAGCTTTCCCAAGCTCGGCGGTCGTCAAACTAGCGCGCTGTACGTTTGGCGGTAAAACCGTTCCTCAATCACAAGGCATCGTGAGCATCGCCGCATTGACGTGCTTTCGCACTTATTGTGCGCTGTGCCCTCGGCGCCGATCGTTACCATGTGGTGGGCAGTCATACTGCGATGCGCGCGTTCCTTGGCAGGACAAATAGTAATCTGCAACCAACCAGCCTGCCAGCGTTGCCGGCCTCACAAGGGCAGAAGGAGCAACAAGCGATGGTCTATATCCTTAAGGACTTGCTCGTCAGCGTTCTAGTAGATGATGAAAAGGGTGTCGTTCCGGCCGGGGTTCATCCGACTACCTGCCTCTTCAACTTTCCGCCACCTGGAGAACCCGCAACCGTGGCGCTTTTGCTCGAGGCGCTAAAGGGTAAACTGGAAAGCGCGCTCTTGGAGATCGATCGCGAAGAGGAGATGATCGACGAGCAATTGCGACCGCGCACGCTGGCACAAATCGAAATGCTTCAGACCAAGTTCGATCGAGCTCAAGTCGAGCTCAACCGGCTCAGGACTGAGATTCTCAAGGAAACATAGAGCTCGGAGATAGCCGCGCCGACTCTCCGAAATTTTCGCTTCCAAGCAAACCCGGCCTTCGAACTGGTGCTCTTCGATCGCCTCCCGCCGGCGGAGCAACGAGCCCTTAAATGGCTTCGCGAGGATCCCCAGTGCTACGGGTTACTACGGCCTCGTAACGACACCCGTCTTACCATCAAATCCGTCACGACCGATACGGCGCTGCTGTTCCTGACGCTTCGGAACGCCGCACCACTGCCGCGGTATGTTGTAGACGCCTTGGGCGAGCAGTGTGACCAGTTCATCGGCAAGATGGTCCTCGATGAGATCCTACAAGTCGATGTAAACGGCGAAATGCTTTGCGGACCTTCGGCTATCGAAATCGTCGTCGGCGATCGCAACTCAGCGCATCCCGAAAAATTCATCGCGACGCTTTCGCGCCGAGCACTTCAGTACGCCGAGGCGCTCGAAGTCGTCTCCATTCCTGAGCTTTCGGACAGGCTCTACTCCTACAACCGAATTCCAGCGTCCGCTCGGTGGCGGCGGCTACTCTGCGATCGTGCACGAGTGGAATCATTTCTTGGGATAAACCACGGAAGTTTAGCGGACATGATAGACGCCGGCTGGGTCCGACTGACGGAGCGCAGCGCTACCGGCTGGATCGCATGGCGATCGAAACGACCCGCGCCGAATCTCACCTCGCGAACCTACAAGTTATACCTTAGTCCAACGTGCGCTGCCGTTGGGTCCGTCTTAGGCTCGGTCGTCGAAGCCGCGTCGCTTTTTGGTGCCTTCCACTGGAAGATCGGGAGTGACGTTTACGGTTTGCTGCGCTCCGATAAGCTGATTCTGTACTTCCAACGATTCACGGACCTACAAGGTGCGGCCGCGTCCCTGATCGAGAAGCTCAAGGGTTGCCCGTCGCAGGGCGTCCCTTTTACTGGGGAGCTGGAAGCTCGAGGATTGGTATCTTGGGGCATCGACCCGCCGCGGGAGAAGAGTTCCGTTCCGTGGCTGGAACGGGAAAGTTGGCGCGGGCGCATTTGCAATAGACTCGCGTCGGCGCTGCTACTTGCAAAGAGCGCGCACCGCAGCAGAGTTTTGCCGTCGCGTTTTGCGGAGCTGCGCCTTGGGCTCGACGGAATCGACACCGATACCTGGACTCCCGCGCGATGAACCCAACCGAAATATACGTGCTGCCGAAGGATGCCGTGCTAACGCCGGTGCGAGACCTTCCGGAAGCGTCGCGGCGCGATATCGGTGATCACGACGACGGCGACCTCGTCATATGTCGGCCGAACTCACGCGTCTTTTCAAAATTGGTCGGAGCGCAAACCTCCGAGCTGATTGCTCAGTTTCGCACGCCCAAAACGATCGCTCAAGCGGTGGCGCGGTTCAGTAGAAAGGCTGGTCTCGATGCCGAGGCAGAGCTGGAAGAGGCTCTCCCCGTGCTGCAGTCGCTGATCGGAGCCGGCTTACTGGTACCGTTCGATGCAACAAACGCACCCGCGATCGCACCTTCGCTCTCAGGCAAAATCGATGGGTGGACGATTCTGCAACCCGTACAAACGATGGAAGATACGGAGATCTACCAGGTTCGCCGCAATTCGCGCGAAATCGCCGCGCTCAAGATCGGCCGGGTCGGTCATCCGACGGCGGCGCGTGCGCTAGAGCACGAGGTCCGCGTTTTGTCGTGCCTCGATTCTGTGGTCGCGCCGCGACTGTTGTCGTTCGGCTGCTGGAATTCCCGTCCGTACCTGATGACGGAATGGTTTGTGGGAAGCGATGCCGGGAAGGTCTGCGCCGAATTTCGCGCACGCCTGGGCCCTGACCGTAAGCACGACCTGCTGACGGTGACGAGCGCCATCCTTCGGGCTTACGCAGCTCTTCACGATCGCGGAGTAATCCACGGCGACATCCACGCGCGCAACGTGCTTGTCGATCGTCACCGCTGCGCAAAGATCCTCGATTTCGGAGCGGCGTGGATCGTCGGGAAGAACAAATTAGAAACGGCGCCCCGACCCGGCGTTGGCTTCTTTTTTGAGCCGGAGCTCGCGGAAGCGGCCCGCGCAGGCGCGAGCCTGCCGTCACCGACACCACAGGGCGAACAGTATTCATTAGCAGCGTTGATTTATTTTCTGCTGACGGGACGGCACTATCTCGATTTCACCGTCGCAAAGAACGAAATGCTTCGACAGATCGCCGAAGATGAAATGCTATCGTTCGCCCGACGGGGCCTCGCTGCGTGGCCCCAAGCGGAGCGAGCGCTTCGGAAGGCCCTTAACAAGGAGCCCGGGGACCGGTTTTCGTCGGTCGCAGAGTTCGCTTCGGCTTGGGAGCATGTAGCCGCTCCATCGAGCGGGATCCGGCCGGTCCCAAGCGATCACTCGCAACTGCAATCCATTCGCGAGGAACTTATTACCGAGGCTTCCGTGTCCGGACCGTTAATGCAGCGCGCTTCGTTGCCGGAGCCGGCAACATCGGTCAGCTGCGGGAGCGCAGGCGTAGCCTACGCTCTTTATCGGATCAGCTGCGCGTCCGACGATGGTGAGCTCCTTGCCGTTGCCGATATTTGGTCGACGAAGGCTCTGGCCCAGCTATACGATAGCACGACCGACAGCATGTCGCTCTATCACGGACCGGCCGGCGTTTATGCCGTTCATGCACTTATCGCGCGAGCGCGAGGTGATGCCGCATCAAAGGACGGCGCCATCCGCAGCTTTATAAAAATCTGCGCTCAGCCGTTCGATTCACCGGATCTGCTGCTCGGACAGGCCGGCGCGCTCCTGGGGTGTGCGCTGTTGCTCGAGAGCGGCGATCACGCCGAGCTCCGCCGAACCGGCGATTACTTACAGGACGCGCTTGGGCATCTCATCGACGGTTATCCAGCGATCGCGGACTCGCACGAACTGAGCGCGCTCGGATTGGCGCACGGATTGCCGGGACTTCTCTACGCCGCGCTCTGCTGGTCGATTGTTGCTTGCAATCCGGTTACTGCAACGATTGAGCGCCGGCTTCGCGAATTGGCGGGCGGTGGTGAGCTGGTCGGGCGCGCACCAGGATGGTGCAACGGGAGCGCCGGACTTGTCTTTCTTTGGACGGCAGCTTACCGTGCGACGGGTGATCGCTCGTTTCTCGAATTGGCCGAGCGTGCTGGTCGGAACGTATCGGAGGCTAAAGCTGCAGCTTATGGACTCTGTTGCGGAATGGCTGGGCACGCGTATGCGTTGCTGAATCTCTATCGCCATTCCGGCGATGCGGCCTGGCTCCAACGCGCAAGCGAGATCGCCTCGCGCGCGACGACAGCCTACGCAGACCAGCGCAACAGGGAGGAGAGCGATTCTTCTGAAAGTCGGATGGCCGGCTTGTATAAAGGAGGCGCCGGCATCGCCGTGCTTTCGGCCGATATCGAGCGGCCGGATGAGGCGCGGATGCCTATGCTTGAGTGCGAATTCTAAGGCGGCGTACTTGCGCGCTCCAGGAGCGACTGCGCGCCGGCAATGCGGCGAAGCGTGGCTTTCTCGTCGGCCGCGGCCCCGATTTGGCGGTAGATTTTCAACGCCTGTTCGTATGAGCGCAGTGCTTGCGCGAAGCGCGCTTGACGGCTGAAAACGTCGCCGACACTGATGAGCGACCCAGCCTCGTCGTAGCGGTCGCCCACGCTGCGAAAGACCGCAAGTGCCTGATCGTCAAGCTTCAATGCTTCGTCGTATTGGCCGCGGTGCATATCGATGACGCCGATGCCGTTCACGGCTTTCGCCTCATCCACTCGGTCGCCGAGCGCCGCGAACCCGGAACGCACTTCGCGCAGCGATTGCAACGCTTGCGTGTAGTGTCCCAGATCCGTTTCAACCACGGCGATGTTGAGTAGTGCCTCCATCCGGTCCTCAGGTAATCCAAGCTGTTCAAAAATGGACCGCGCGCGTTCTAACGACGCGAGAGCATCGGCGTAGCGACCCTCCCGCTCTTCAACAATGCCAATTGTCTCCAACGGGCCGGCTTTGTAATTGTCCGCTCTGAGCCCATGGAAGATCGCCATCGCACGCCGGGAAGACGCGAGAGATTCGGCATACCGGCCTTGACGCTCGGCGGCCAAGCCGATATCCGAGATTACGAACGCGAGCAACAATCGGTCGCCGAGCTGACCCGCCATCGCTGCAGCTCTGTTAAACGAATCGATGGCATCGTCGTAGCTGCTTTGATAATATTGCGTGAGACCGATGCTGTCCATCAGTGTAGCCTCGCCATCGCGATCGTCCAACGCCTTGTAAATTGCCAATGCTTCCGTAAACGACCGCAACGCAGCGGTATAGTGGTCAGACGAACGCTCTATAATCCCGACGTTGTGCAACTCGCGCGCTTCGCCCGCGCGGTCATTTACCTCTCGGTAGAGCGCCAATGACTCCTCGTGGTATCGCAACGCATCGCGGTACCGCGCATGGTCGATGTAGAAGTTTCCAAGATCCTTGAGGACGCCGGCCTCGCCGTCAACGTCACCGACACTCCGAAAGAGGCGGAGAGCCTCTAGAAATGAACCGGCTGCGTCACGACCGCTCGCAAAGGTGAGCGTAATGCCAATGCCTTCTACGGCGCGCGCTTCGCCGTCCCGGTCATCACCTCGGCGATAGCTCTCGAGGGCCTGACCGTAAGTCTCGAGCGCCTCGGAGTAGCGCCCCTCAAGGCGCAAGACGTTTCCAAGGTTGATGCGCGCCGCATTCACGGCACCCGCGTCGCCGGCCTGGAGCGCTGCCTTGAGGCGCGACCGGTAGAACGCCTCGGCCTGCGCGAAAATTCGCAAACTTCGCGAGCGTCCAATTCGGCCTGGGATGGTACGTCATCTCGGACGTTGCTGCGGCTGAAATTACGTCGATGAGCGCTGTCTGCAAACGCTGCTGCCCGATTAGCACGTAGCCAGTTTTCGTGATATTCACCTCGCCTTCTCGGCAACTGTACGTTACCGTTGGCGTCGACGTATCGACCGAAAATACCGTGCCGTGCACCGAGGCGGTGAGCGACTCACCGGACTGCACGCGGAAGAAGTCGAGCGTGTGCGGGACGACGCTGAAAACTGATGCGCCGCCATTGCTTGAAACGAGCTCGCCGGAGCCGGTGCTTACGAACGTCACGCTCGAGCCGGGCTCGAGCGTCGTCATGCTTTTTCCGCCCGTGCTCGTGATGACAACGACCAGATGCGCCGGAACGTCGATCCGAGTGCCGTCGACAATCGCCTCGCCACGGTGAAGCGCATGCTCCGTCGTGCTTCCTCGGGTTACGGTCACTCCGCCCGCCGATTTCACCTCTCGTCCATCGAGCAATAGCCGCGCGACTATGTGGGCGCGAACGGGATGCGCCGCCGACGGCGCGGACACCAGCATCAAGCAGGCACAGATTGCGCCCGCAAGCGCGCGCACAGGCCGAGCGTTCACGGTGCACCCGCCTGTTGCGGCGAGCGGGTCGATAGGCGATCGACGATCTCACGGATGTGCTGTGCGACCAAGTCTGGATAGTCTTCGATGCTTGGAGCTTGAATATCGTCGATCTCGGCCGGAATTTTTGGATGGCCGAGGACGATCGGCAGGACGCAACGCGACTGCGGACCGGCATGAATCCACTTGCGATGCGCGCGCATGATTTCGAATCGGCAATACGGTTGTTTGAAGTACGCTTCGGAATAGACCGGTACGATGAAGCGGCTGGCATCGATGGCCAACGCTAGTTTGGTCTGCCATGCGGTGCCCGAACGGATCGAGGCGGTATCGAAGAAAACGGTCAACTTTCGCCCGTCCTCAAGCACGGCCTCGCGAAGGGGCGTAAACAGGCGCTCGAAGACCCACGCTCGATCCCGGCGCGCGTAGCTGATGAAAACGTCGTAGTCGTACACCTCCGCCGGCGTAGCATCGATGGCGTTCGCTTCTTCAACGAGCATCTGGGAACCGCGCAGTCCGCTCAAGCCGGCTGACAGAACCACGCCGAAGAGAATCAGCGAAACCTGAGGCGAAATGTGGTGCGCTACGAGCAAGAAGAGCTCGAATGTGACGACGACCACGACACCTACGAGCGTTGCACATGCCGACGACAGCCAGGGTGCAAGATGCCGCACTCCGCGTAAACGCACCCGCTTGAGCGCAAGAAAGATTGCTGCGTAGGCAAGGACGGTGAGCCCGGAAAAGACCGGCACCGTCACCAGCAGCATGGCGTTTTGAGGCTGCACGTCGTAGTATGGCTCCTTGCCGACCAGTGCACCCTGGTCCAAGGCATTGCTGAGCGCCCAGCCGAGTAATTCCGGCCCGCTGCGATCGGTGAACGGCGGGCGGTCGTCTTCGATCGTTCCGACGATGACGTACATCTTATCGTCGAACTGCGAGTAGCTTCTGAAACTGCGAGCTTCTCTGAATTTATAGATGGTCGGCGCCGCCGATGCAGTCTTGGGTCCCAGGCGAACCGGGATATGAGTCGGGTCGCATAGAGGCGCTGAAGCAAAGAAGCGAGGCGCCATCAGAACCCGAGCAACCATAGCCCATACGTTCTCGGTCCCAACGACCTCTCCGGATGCGTTGTCGAACGGCACGTTGGCGTAGCAGATGCGGTAGAAGAGGCCCGCCGCATTTGGAATACTCGTGAAATGCGTCTGCGCCGCACCGCTCACGACGCTGTAAATTCGAGAGTCGTGCGGATCCAGCGGCCCGACGATGACGTCGTCTCGCCCGAGCTTGGGTTCCTCCGTCGCGTAGACTGGGAAGTGGCGCGTCGCTGCTCGTATGCTGTTAACCAAGGCCGAGTCGGCGGACGCGACCGGGGTTCCGCACGGGTTTGATTGGCATGGATCGAATTCGACGTCGAGAATCACGGCGCTCGGCCGTTGATTGCTTTTTACGAGACCGTCGAGGAAGTCCGCTATCCGGCGGCGATCGCTTGCAATGTCCGAAGGACTCCAATCGACGTCGACGATGCTGACTTCAGGCGAAAAACTCGGGGCGACGCGCGAGCTAAGCCATTTAAGAACCTGCCAATCCCATTCGTGAGGCATCCACAATGCTGCCGCGGTCATGACGGCTGCATAAACTCCGACCAGCAGTCCGATGCTTACGACCCACTGCGGCACGGCTTTGCCCTGCAAATTCAGCACCTTTGCGCTACGCCGGAGCGCCCTCGTGCGAATGGCTTGCACCTTAGCGGGGAGCTTCCCTCTCGGCGTGCCGGCCTGCTATTATGCTCTCAGACGTGATGCGCAACAAGCAGAGCGTGCCGAGGGGATTGCTGCCGCTCGTCGTCGGTGTAACGGGCCACCGCGATTTGGCTGCCGATGAAGTTCGCAACGCCGTGCAACGCGTACGTGACCTGTTCCGCTCGCTTAAAAAGGCCTATCCTCACACGCCGATCGTGCTGCTCTCTTCGCTTGCCGAAGGGGCTGACCGGCTCGTAGCACGTACGGCCTTGGAGTGCGGAGCGCAGCTTTACGTCGTGTTGCCGCTGCAAAGCGAGCTATACGAGCAAGACTTTGCGTCGCCGCAGTCGCTGCAAGAGTTTCGGGAACTGATGGCACGAAGCTCCGGTTGCGGGGTCGTTCCGACGGCGGACGACCGCCACGCGCGCGCCGCGCGAACTCCGGGACCGGCTCGCGATCTGCGGTATGCTGCAGCAGGCGCGTTCGTCGTCAGCCACAGCGAGATTCTCATTGCCCTATGGGACGGAAACGAGGATGAAATTCTCGGCGGGACGTCACAGATCGTTAGGTTCGCACTTCAGGGCGTTCCCACGACATATTTGGGCGATCCACGGGAGGCGCTTCGCGCAAACGAAACCGGCGCCGTCCATCACATAACCGTCCGCCGCGAGTCCACAAAACCAGCGGGCGACGTTTCTGCACCTGCGCAGTGGCGGTACCCCGAGGTGGAAAACTCCGATACGGCGGCGGTACGCGCTGCGCAAGCCGCATTCCTGGAAAATCTCCGCAACCTCGAGCGCTTTAACCGCGATACCGTCATGGGGTCGATAGATCGACAAGTCGCCGTCAGCGCAGGATATTTGCTCACAGCGCAGCAGGAAGCGTCGCTTAACCTCGCCGGCATGTTGAGCTACACTCGCGCGCTCTTCGCACAGGCCGACGCGCTCGCCCTTCGGTGCAGAAACTGGACCCACGTGTCGACGATCGCAATTTTTGGCGCGATCGGCGCCGCTGCCGTTCTGTTCAGTTTGTACACCAACGTGCTGACCGGCGATTCAACATTATATTTTACGTTCCTAGGCCTTGTCGCTGGTGCGTTTGGCATTGACTTGACGATTATCAGAAAAAGAATGCAGGACCGTTTTCAGGATTATCGAGCGCTCGCCGAAGGTTTGCGCGTCCAGTTCTATTGGCGCCTCGCCGGAATACGTGAGTCGGTTTACGATCACTATTTCGCCCGACAAGAAGGCGAGCTCGATTGGATCCGCAACGCCATGCGCGCGGAACGATTTCGCCGGCAGGCCGAGCCTCCAAGCGACATGCCCCAAGAAAATATGCAAGCGCTCCTCGCGGTAGTGCTCGTGCAATGGATCAAAGGGGAAGGCGCGTACTTTTCCCGAGCGGTACGAAGGGAAAGAGAGTTCGCTACCCGGATAAAATGGGGCGCAAATGCCTGCTTGATACTAACCGGTTGCATCGCGCTCGCCTTGGCGGTGACCGTTGCCGAGCATCAATTTGCCTATCACGGCCTGCTCGTTGCTTTTTTGACGCTGGCGCTCGCCGGCGCCGGGCTGTTTACCGGCTATGCGCAGAAGCGCGCGCACGAAGAGCATGCGAGGCGCTATCGGCGCATGGCGGCACTCTACGACATCGCCGGAAAGCGCGTCGCGCTTTTGCTGCGCCACCGCGACCTCGAAGCCGCTCGGGGCGTGCTGGTCCAGCTCGGACGCGAAGCGCTGGCGGAAACCTGCGACTGGCTTCTGCTACACCGAGAACGCCAGATCGACGTCCCGACCGGGTGATGCGCGCGCCACTCTGCCAGGCATATGGCACCGCGTGCTGCCATGATGTGCCTATGTTCGTTGTAGAGCAGGAGCTTTGAGATATGCAGCGCCTTGAAGGCAGGTCGGTCTATGCTGCAAGCGATCTAACCGCCTACCTCGAGTGTGCGCGTCTCACCGAGCTCGACGCGCTCGTCGCGCGCGGCGAACTCATGCGGCCTGACTCGGTAGACCCCCAAGCCGAACTCCTGCGCCGCAAGGGCGAAGAACACGAACGCAGCTATCTCGAAACGATGCGGGCTCGCTATCCCGGCGAGGTTGTGGAATTCCCTCGCTCCGACAGCGGCATCGAAGCATACCGACGGGCGGAGCAACAAACCCTCGATGCAATGCGCCGCGGCGAGCGAATCATCTATCAGGCGACGTTCTTTGATGGCCAATTCATCGGCCACGCCGACTTCTTGCGGCGCGTCGAGCAGCCGTCGGGTCTCGGCGAGTACGCCTACGAAGTCATCGACACCAAGCTCGGGCTTACCGCGAGGCCCTACTACCTCGTGCAGCTTTGCAATTACAGCGAGCACCTCGAGCGCCTGCAGGGTACAATCCCAAAGTTCGGGTACGTCGTCTTCGGCAACGGCGAAACGACGGCGTTCCGTCTTCACGATTACCTGGCATACTACCGCCATCTCAAGCGTGCATTCTTAGACTTCGTCGGCGAGGCCGAGCGCACCGACCGGCCGCGCGAGTACCCATTGAGGTGTTCGCACTGCGCGATCTGTCCGTGGGACGCCGACTGCGCGAAGCAGCGGCGCGACGACGATCACTTGAGCCTCGTCGCGTCGATGCGGCGCGGTCAGATCGCCAAACTCTGCACGGCTGAGATCGTTCGCGTTGCCGACCTTGCGCAAGCGTCGGACGATCGGCGCCCGGTCGGCATGAGCCCCGAAACGTTTGTGAAGCTGCGCCGCCAAGCATCGCTGCAGGTACGAGCGCGTGAGAGCGGTCAACCGATTTACGAGCTGCTCGATGCGACGCCACCGCTCGGCTTCGCATTGCTGCCGCCGTCTGCGGAGGGCGACGTCTTCTTCGATATGGAAGGCGATCCGCTCTTCGAGCCCGGGCGTAGCCTCGAGTATCTCTTCGGTTGCTGGATGCCCGACGACGAGCCTCCGTTTCGCGCGTTTTGGGGGACGACTCGCGATGACGAGAAGCGCGCGTTCGAAGACTTCGTCGATTTCATCTGCAAACGCCGGGAACGGTACCCTGCGTTGCACGTCTACCATTACGCAAACTACGAAAAAAGCGCGTTGCGCCGCCTAGCGCAGCAGCATGGCACTCGCGAGGAGGAAATCGACGAGCTGCTGCGCGGCGAAGTGCTCGTCGACCTCTTCGCGGTCGTGCGGCAGGCCGTGGCGATTTCGGAAGAGGGCTACGGTCTAAAGAACGTGGAGCGCTTCTACGATCTCGAACGCCTGACGGACGTCAAAAAAGGCGCCGAATCGATCGTAATGTTCGAGCGCTGGTTGTTGGAACGCGACCGGCAAATCCTCGACGACATCGCACGGTATAACCGCGACGACTGCCGATCGACCTATTTACTACGCGAATGGCTGCTGGAACGGCGACGGGAAGCTATCGCAAAGTTTGGGCGCGAGCTGCCGCTACGCGCGCCGAAGTCCCCAAACGAGCGTTGTCATGCCGAATTTGTGGAATCGTGTCCAAAATGCATGAAGCACCGCAATGAGGAACGCGAGCGGGCGCGCCGCACCGATCTCGAGCGAACGCTGCTCGAGAACGTTCCGGCGCCGCAAACCGAGCAAGAATACCAGATGATGGCTGCCGACCGGCGCATCCGGTATCTCCTCGCGAACCTCATGGCCTATCACCGCCGCGAAGAGAAACCCGGCTGGTGGGCGTACTTCGATCGGTGCGAGAACGTCGATCAACTGACCGAGTTTGACAAAGAGGCCATCGGCGGACTCACGCTTCGGGAAGATATTGCGACGCGCAAAATCGACCGAAGCACCGTCTACACGTATCGGTTCTCCGATCAATTACATAAGCTTGCTCCTGGTGATCAGCCCGAAAATCCGCGCACTCGCAATCGCGCTGGAGCGATTCTGTCAATCGATGAAATCGATGAGGACTCAAGTAGTTTGGAGCTCAAGACCAGCGCTGCGCTCGAAATCGCGCGCGCTACTACCGAGCTGATCCCCAGTCGCCCGATTACTGCGGACGAACAGCGCGACGCTCTGGCACGCATCGGGCAGTCGTTTATATGCGGCAGTCTTCGGAAAAATCATCCAGCAACCTACGATTTGCTCGCAAACCGTGACCCGCGTGTGCGCGGCAGGCAAACGTTGCAACCGGAGCGGATAACGCCGCAAGCGGTTGCCGCGGTTGTCTCCGCGCTCGATAGCAGCTATCTGTTCGTGCAGGGCCCGCCGGGCAGCGGCAAGAGTACGATCGGCTCGGAGGTGATCTGCAATCTGCTCGAGCGCGGCAAGCGCGTGGCCGTCACCAGTACCAGCCACAAAGCGATTCACAACCTATTGCACATGGTCGAAGAGTGCATGGCCGCGCGCGGCGGCAGCTTTCGGGGGCGATACAAACATAGCACGTCCAACGCCGGCTCCGAGTATTGCTCGCACGTCTCGACGCCATTCATCGAGTCGGTCGGGGCTAACGACGCATTTGCGGGTAACGATTACCAGCTCGCCGGCGGCACCGGCTGGCTCTGCGCGCGAGAAGAGCTCGATTGCAAGTTCGATTATCTCTTCATTGACGAGGCGGGCCAGGTCTCGCTCGCCGACACGCTCGCCAATTCACTCTGCGC
This sequence comes from Vulcanimicrobiota bacterium, assembly GCA_963826325.1. Taxonomy (GTDB): domain Bacteria; phylum Vulcanimicrobiota; class Vulcanimicrobiia; order Vulcanimicrobiales; family Vulcanimicrobiaceae; genus Cybelea. Next base: position 238,525 of record CAWGWT010000007.1, on the reverse strand, counting down.
CAAAAATCTCGTACTGCTTGGAGATCCGTCGCAGCTCGGGCAGGTGAGTCGAGGGTGCCACCCTCTGCACGTTGGCGATTCGGTTCTGCAGCATCTGCTCGGCAACGATCAGACCGTGCCCGAAGATCGCGGTATCTTTCTCGATGTTTCGTACCGCATGCAACCCGATATCTGTGCCTTCGTCTCCGACGCGATGTACGATAACCGCCTGCACGCCGCCGATTCCACGCGCCGGCATCGCGTCACCACGAAGGCACGCGAGTATGCCGGCCTCTACTTCCTCGCAATCGACCACTCCGGCAACAGCTCCAGTTCTATCGAGGAGGCAAACGAGATCGTTGCACAGATCTTACTCCTTCTCGAGGAAGGCTGGGTCGTGGACTCAAAGCCGCCGGAGCGCAGCGAGATTCCGCGCCGCGCAACTGCGCGCGACGTCATCGTCGTCGCGCCGTACAACGCTCAACGCCGCCTGATCCAGAACAAACTCCGCCATGCCGGCATCACGGACGTCAGCGTCGGGACGGTCGACAAGTTTCAAGGACAAGAGGCCGCGGTCGTCTTCTATTCGATGGCGACGTCGAGTGGTGAAGACGTGCCGCGCAACGTCGAGTTCCTCTTCGAGCGTAACCGCTTCAACGTTGCGATCTCCCGCGCGCGCGCTGCCAGCGTGCTGGTCTGCAGTCCGCGTCTGCTGGACATTCGTTGCCGGACGCCCGAACAAATGGCGCTGGCAAATCTGCTCTGCGCGTTCGCCGAGAGCGCAGGCTCGTACACCGCGAAGGCAACGGTCGCCTAGGGTGGCAACGTCGCGGATCCGCCCTTACCGGTCGCGCGCGTCATTTCTCCCAGAGTTTCCTGTAAGGGCGAAACGTCAACCTGCGTGAAGCCGCCTTGTGGATGATCGAGATCGAAGATCGCAAAGACGGTCGCGGCAAAAAGGAGACAAAAAATCGCCGAGAGCAGCGCGTTTGGAGCCTTCGCGCGCCCGAACGTCAATCCGAGGAGCAGCGCGCCGACGAGCGTGGAGAGCACGACAATTCCGAAGATGGGACGCGGCACGTGATTGTTGAGCGCAGCCTCCTGCTTATCGTAAACGTCGATTGTCTCGATCACCGACCGTGTGAGATCCACGTAAAAAGGGCTGCGCGGATCGCGACGCGCCGCGTTCGATGCCATGATCCACAGCAGCGCCTGCAAATCCTTACCGCGCTCCATGGACCGACGTTCGGCCCGTATGTCGGCGACCTCGGCATACGCTGCCAGCCGCGTTCTCGTGTACTCGATAAGAAGCCGGCGGAATCGAAGCGTCCGCTCTCTGGAAAGAAAGCCTGCGCGCAAATAGGCGGTGCCGATTGCATCGGCTTCGCTGACAACGAGGGCGCGTCGTTCTTCGAATCGCTGCGCCGCAAAAGAGAACGAAAAACCAAGAATCAGCGCGATTAGACCGAAAACGGCTGCTTGACCGAGGCCGAATGCCCACTCCGCTTTTTCGCCTTCCGCCTTGTGACGGACGGCGTACGCGTAGCCAAGAGCGAGTGCGACGAGCGAGAGCGGGAAAAGCGCGGCGAAGTAGACGATCGGATCGGGCCTGGCGCCGAGCGCATCTAACATGACTCAGCCGTACGACCGCTCAGCTCGAGGTCCTTGAAGGCCGACCCCTTAAATCGACGTCAGCGACAACGTCTCCGTGTTCAGCTGATACGTCCCGGCTGCGACGAGATTGTTCGGGTTCGCACAAATCACGCTGTTGCTCGGGCCATACACGACGACGAGTCCCTGCGGCCCGCACTGCACCTGCGTGAGTTGATAGTTCGACAGAAACGTCGCTCCCGGGCTGCTCGGCTGAACCTGATATGACGAGTAGGTCTGGTTATTCGCGACGATCGAGCCGTAGACCGCGGCCGAAGTGACGCCGATTGCCATAGCACCCCAAAACCCGCCGCCCCAATAGGAGGGCGCCCCCACCCAAGCTACGCCGTGGTTCCAACCCCATGCGCTGTTATTGACGTAGACCGGATTCCTAATAACGGTGTTTCCGCTCACGTTGACGTTCGTTCGGTTGCCGTTGTTGATGTTGCCGTTGTTGCGGTTGCCGTTGTTGGCGTTGCCGTTGTTACGGTTCCCGTTGTTGGCGTTGCCGTTGTTACGGTTCCCGTTGTTGGCGTTGCCGTTGTTACGGTTGCCGTTGTTACGGTTCCCGTTGCTGGCGTTCCCATTGCCGGCGTTCGAATTACCGCGGTTGCCGCCGCTGACGGGGGCGTTGCCGCGATTGCCGCCGCCCGCGGTGCCGCCTTGCGGGCGTTGTGGCTGCGACGGGCGCGTCTGCGGCGCGCGCGCGGTATCGCGTGACAGATTGAAGCCGCCGCCACTGCCACCACCACGCGCGCCGCCGCCACCGCCAGCACGCGCGCCGCCACCGCCGCCGCCCCTGCCGCCACCGCCGCCGCCCCCCCGCCCCGCGGTAGCGATCGCCGGCTGCAGCGCCAAGATTATGGCCGCTATGATGCAGAGATACTTCATCACTTCACCACCTCGTCGATTCGGCCGCTCAGATTGACGTACGTTCCGCGCTTCGTGGTGAACGAGAGCAGGATGCTGTGCGGCGCCACTTTTTTCGTCGAAAGCGCGAGCTGCTGTGGAGCATCGGTCGAGTTCACATACAGGGTCCCAATTCTGAAGGCCAGCGGACTGGTCTTGCCGGCTTGAACGAGCGTCGCACTGGTCACAAAGCAAACCATAAGCTCGGCTTGATAGGAGCACGCAGCGCGGTGAATGACGAGCGTACCTTTTCCGTCCGCCGAGGTCATGAACAGCGCGTCGTGTATGACTTTTACCGCCACATCCTTATAGACGTCGACGCGACCGTCGGTCTGCAGAACCGTCACGGTACCCTTTGCTCCCACCGCGGCGGTGCCGAACGCAAGCGCAACCACGAAGGCCGGCAGCGCGATGAAAGCCGCTGCTCGGGCTCCGGAAAAAAGCGATTTCATTAAGTTCCCTTTTCCGCAGAGAGAAAGATCCGCGGAGCGCTTGAGGTTCTCCGGTCGAGCTCCGACTTACTGCAGCCGACCGGCCAGTTCCTAAAGGGGCCTTTACGCTTTTTTCATGCCCCGCCGCTAGCATCGGGAGGCGGTCTGAGATGTCGCGCGCAGCGAAGTCGGTAGCTGGGGGAAGCTGATTCGAGCGCGCGGCATCCGACCGTTTTTCTTACGTTCCTGGAGGACGAAAGTGCAGCTGCCGCTTCGCCGCTCGATCGACCTCCTCCATCGGGATCAAGACGGTCGTCCGGCTTCGGACCGCTCCCGACGCGCCAACGGCCATGCCGAGCGCCAAAGCGGTTTCGTTGTCGGGAAGATCGATGATGATGATCGCGTCTTCGTCGCCGAAGGTGAAATAAAAAGCTTCGAGCTTTCCACCGACCGATGCTAGCAGCTCCTCAACGGCTTTGCGGCGCGCCGACCCTCCGCTCTTTACGACGCCCTTTGCGCCCTCGGCGGTATAGGAGGCCTGAATCAAAAACTTAGGCATTCTACAATTCTCCTTCTTAATGTTGAATGGTTCATCGCGAAGCCGCGGCGCCGAAGTCGACGTAATTGCGCGTGCGTTGCACGAGTCCAGCAAAAAGAGTTTCACTCATTCCACTCTTGACCCTGATACGCGTCACTTCGTACTGAGATTGGGCGTCGGTCTGAAATCTCGGATCCGTGGTAAAGCCAAAGAGTAAGCCCGCACGCCGTTCGAGCTCGACCGTCTTTGCGTCGAAGCTGCCGCTCGGATAGGCGTATGCAAGAACGGCGCTTTGCAGATGCGCCCCGAGCGTGCGGACGCACTGATCGATTTGATAGGTTTGCGCTGCGATCCCAAGTAATGCCAGATCCGAATGATCGACGCCGTGGCACTCGATCGACATGCCGGCTTTCGACATCGCTTCGATCTCCTGCCAGGTCAAATGGTTCGGCGTTCCGACCGTCCCGACGTTGACGAAAAACGTCGCGCGATCACCAAAGCGTTGCAGGATCGGAAATGCGTAGCGAAACTGATCGCTGTATCCGTCGTCGAACGTCAGCAAAACCGCGCGCTCGGGGGATTCGTGCGTGGCCATATCGCGCGCGAGCTCCGCGATGCCGATCGTATGTAAGCCCATATGGTGAATGGAACGCAGTTCTTCCGCAAACTGCGCCGGGGAAACCGTCAGCTTTTGTGAAATCACGTCGGTCGGCGCCGCCACGTCGACGCGGTGGTACATCACCACGACCGGGAAGGCGAGAATGACCGCAAGAGCAGCGCTCATTCTACCCTCAGTGGAGCCTCTTCCACTTGTTCGGCGCCGGGCGTATTGCGAGCAATGATGTAGAGCTCGTACCAGTGCCGGCGCGAAAGCGGTGGCAGCTCGAGCACGTGAGTGTGGAAGCGGTAGATCCCCGGCGCCACGTGCGCGCTGTTGATTGAGAAGGCCGCGGTTCGCACCTCAACCGATGCAACGTTGGTACTGACGAGGATCGTCCCGTCGAACCAAGTGCCGGGCTCGATCGTGAGCGTCGACAACCAAATGCGAACGATTCGAGGCGGCAGGTTGGGTGCGAGGATCGGCGGCGATGGCCATGCCCGCGGCTGCCTCGCCGAGACGGTGAGATTGAGCGGAACCGAAACGGGCTTGGGCGAACAAGCCGGAAGCAACGCGGCAACTGTCGCAGCGGCCCATGTAAAAAGGAAGCTACGAAAAGGGTTTCGGGGCGAGTCGTTAGATGATTGCGCAAACGTGAATTTCGCCGAATTAATTGCCGCTCGGCCCCGAGCGCAATCATCGCTTCCGCATCTCGAACGCGTCGTGGCTTCGGGCGCACCCACTCGTCTCGACTGGCTGGTGACCCTGACGGCCCTCTGGATCATGACCGGGTTATTTATCGACGCTCACCAGCATCTCTTCTTGGCTGTCGAGTCGTTTCTCAATCCCTGGCACATAACGATGTATAGCGGGGCCGTCGCTTCGGCCGCCGTCCTGGCCACGGCCATCGCGCGCAACTATGGGCGCACCGGTTCATTTTGGAAGGCGATCCCCGACGGCTATGTGCAGAGCGTCTTCGGCGTGGCCGCCTTGCTGCTCGGCGGCGCGCTCGACCTCGTTTGGCACGCGGTCTTCGGGTTCGAACATCAGCTCGATCTGCTGTTGAGCCCTCCGCACCTCTTCTTGCTGACCGGCCTCTTTTTCTTGATCACCGGACCGGTGCGCAGTGCGCTTCGTCGTCCCGACGCATCGAGTCTCGTCGAGCAGCTCCCGATGCTGATCTCGTTCGGACTGGCGTTCGAGATCATTCAGTTCGTCACGCAGTACGGCTTCTATCCCGAAGCGCTGATGCGCGATCATCCGCTCTCACAAGTTGCGTTCCAACGCGAGCAATTCGTGCTTTCGGTCTTCCTCTTCTATCGCCAAGCGCTCGAAATGTCGATCGTGATCTGGCAAAGCCTGCTGCTCGCGGCGGCGGTCTTATACCTTTGCCTGCGCAAGCGGCTGTACTTCGGCGCGCTCGTCGTCATCTGCGTCGTCGAGAAGCTCTGGATAGCCGGCGAGCTTTCGACCGATGTCATGGAGCTGCTGCTCGTCGTTCTTGCTTCGGCTGCGGCAGGAGTTGTGGGCGATTTCATCATCGCCAAGCTTCGCCCGTCGGCGGCAAAACCGAACGCATTTCGGTTCCTTGGATTCTTCGTTCCGGCCGCGTATTTTGCGGCTTTCTTTGCCCTAGCCGTTCCCATGTTCGGCGGAACGTGGTGGGACGCAAGCTTTCTTTTCGGCTCGATTGCCGAAGCCGGAATCGTCGGGCTCTGCGTTAGTCAGCTCTTACTCGCGGGATCGCAAACTACCGCTGCATGAAGCTGCACCCGAGCGCGTATGTCATCGCGCTTGCGACCGCCGCTCTCCACGTCGCCTTCAACCACCGCTTCGGATACTATCGCGATGAATTCTATTTTATCGATTGCGCGAAGCATTTGGCGTGGGGGTACGTCGACCAGCCTCCGCTGGCACCGTTCGTAACGTGGTTGACGTCTCCGCTGGGATACCCGGTGTGGGGTCTGCGGTTCTTTCCCGGAGTGCTCGCCGGCGTCACGGTGCTTTTCGGGTGCGCGATAGCTCGCGAGCTTCGCGGCGGCGCTTTCGCGCAAACCGTGACTGCCTCGACGATCGCTCTCGCTCCAGGGCTGATCGGAATCGCGTACGGGCTATCGACGGAGTTTCTTTCGCCGGCGGCATGGACAGCGTTGATTTACCTGACGATACGTCTGGTCAAAACGCAAGATCGCCGGCTCTACATTGCAATCGCCCTGCTCGTGACGCTCGGGCTGTATGCCAAGTATTCCATCGCTGCTTGTGCCGTTGCGTTGGCAATAGGATTGCTGGTCGCCGGACACGCCAAGCTGCTGCAGTCGCGCTGGCTCTGGTTGGGATTAGCATTGACCACCTTGCTCGTGCTGCCAAACGCGCTTTGGCAAGTCCGCCACGGCTTTCCCATGCTTGAAGTCCTGCATAACGATCAGCTCAATCGTCACGCCCTTGCCAACGGCATGGCCGACGAATCGACGAACCGGTGGATCAATGCGCTCTATATGCTAGGGTTGCAGTTCGCGTATCAAAATCCGCTCTTCGCACCGATATGGATCGCCGGCCTCGTCTGGTTTTGGTCCTTCGACCCCGCTCAAAATAAACTGCGGAGAATTCCGCCATACCGGTTCTTGACGGTCGCGTATTTCTTACTGTTGGGATTGCTCATCGCGACGATCGGACGCGGCTACTACATCCAAGGATTCTATCCGGCGCTCTTCGCGGCCGGTGCAGTGGCCATCGAATCCGCGATGAAAGCCAAACCGATCCGTTATAAGATCGCGATTATCGCGTCAATCGTCGTCGCCGGTCTCCCAATGTTTCCGCTCTCGCTCCCCGTGCTGCCGCTTCCGGCCTACATGGCCTACGAACGCGCAATCGGGCTGAGCCGCCCCGCGCCACCGAACGGCAAGAGTCATCTCATCAATCCGATGTTTGCCGACCAGCTTGGCTGGAAGACGATGACCCAAACGGTTTCCGGCGCCTATTGGTCGCTGCCGCCCTCGCAACGTAAGATCACGGCGATCTTTGCCGACCGCTACGCGTACGCCGGAGCGCTGGATTACTATGGGCCTGCCGATGGGTTGCCGGAAGTCATCAGCCCAAATAATTCGTACTATCTTTGGGGCACTCGCGGCTATAGCGGGCGATCGGTTTTAGCCGTCGGCGCAACGGATTATTGGCTGTTACTGCATTGGTTCCGGAGCGTCCGCCAGATTGCGGTCTACCGCAACGATTACCGATGGATGCTTGAAGGGCCGCTCCCAATCTATCTCTGCACGCAACCGCGAGCCCCACTGGCCGCAATGTGGCCGGCTCTGAAATATTACGGCCTGTAAAGGGAGGATTCATTTGGACGCTGGTCTCACGTAAACGAGCATGGAGAACGTATCCGCGGAACGCTCTGCCGGATGGTCGGTACTCTGTTACGTTGCGGTCGTCGTCCTTGCGACACTTCTCACCAATGGAATGCCGTCAGGCGCGTACAGGCCAATCGAGGCGGCGTTAGCCATTGACGCACACCGCTTCGGTCTGCTCTGCGGCGCATGGCTCAGCTTTCCGGCGGCGGCATTCTTTCTCTGGTTTCTCGTTGGGCTGCGCAGCTATTTGAGCTACGCTCCAGGTCGGCAAGAAGGACTCGCAACATTCGCTCTGGGCAGCGGTCTCGTCATGGTCGCTACTTCGTTGACGGCAGCCGGCCTACTGACCGCCGCACTCTATGCGATGCCGGACGTCTTTAAAGCGCACGGACTCTCCGGCATCTATGACGCCTTCTTCTTTACGCAGGGCGGTCTCGGCTACGCGCCCGTGGCGATCTTCCTCTTTGCAGCCGCCCACAGCATGCGCCGCCACGATCGGGCGCCCCTGTGGCTAGCATGGCTCGGCTACCTCGCCGCGCTCGGCGCCGCGATTGCGACCCTCACGATCTTCTTCAGCGACCCCTTCATGGCACCGGGTCAGCCCGGCCCCGGATTCTTCGGCGCAATACCCGCCGCCATCTGGCTCGTCGCAACCGGGCTCGTTCTCATCTTTCAGAACAGGCGCGGTTCGGTGGTCTCCAGCACGTCCGCTGCGTCGTAGTTCGCATTATTGACGCGCATCGAAACCTCGTGGACTTGCATCAGGCGCGCGTCGAGCGGCCGCAAGATCGAGGCGGCGACCTCCGGCGGTAGCGGTTTCGGATCGAGCCAGAGATCGACATTTGCGTTGGTAAGAATTACCGGCATGCGGTCGTGGACGGGTGCAACCAAGGCGTTAGGCTCGCAGGTAGCCAGATCGCACGACGCCGACCCATCGTTGGGCTCCCAAAGGCCGGCGAAAGCGAACGGCTCGCCAGATCTAAGCGTGTAATAGAAGGGTCTGCGATTCGACCATTCGTAGAAACCGTCGGCGAATTCGATGCAGCGGCGCCGAATCGCGCCGCGGCGCGCGAGGATCGACTCCGCGCGTATATTGATACGGCCGCGAATTCCCCAGTGCAGCACTTCAACGACGTTCCGCCCGTCGTTGCGGACGCCGAGCACGTCCTGCGTCGGCGCAATATTGTACCGCGGCAGGTGGGTCTCGCTGAACTCGGCAAACCGGAAACGCGGAAATGCCGCTGCCAGTGCCGCGGGTTTTGTCAGGGTGAATCTACCGCACATGAGGAGCCCTGCTTCGGCATTCGTGGCGATGGTTCTCGAAATGTGGCATAATAGGGTGGCTTTCCCGTTCTGGCGTGGAGGTGTATTGTGTATCGACGTTTCATCGCTTGGTCTATCGCGGCCGCATTTGCGTGTTCGCCGCTTATCGGATTCGCGCAGCAGACGGCCGGCGGCCCCCGCCCGTCCCTCGCCGTGCTCGATTTTTCTACCCATGGGCTCACATCCGATTGGTATGGTGCTTTCGAGCCGGGCGTGGCGCTCAGCGATCTGCTCACCGACCGATTGGTCAATGAAGGACGCTTCAGCGTTCTTGACCGGACGCATCTGAGCTCGACGCTTGGAGAACATCAGCTTGCGGCGAGCGGAGAGGTCGATCCGCAAACCGCGATTACCGCCGGACGCATGATTGGGGCGCGCTACCTCGTCACCGGAAACATCCTACAACTCGACCAGACCGGCGCGAGCGGCGGGAGCGCAGGCAGCTTATTGCCTGGGTGGGTTGGCGCTGCGGCAGGCGGCGTTTCGACGCATCGAGTGACGATCAAGGTTGCCGTGCGCGTAATCGACTCGAGAACCGGACAGATCGTTCAGAGCTTCGCCGATGAAGAGACGCGTTCGGGTACGTCGTGGAGCGCCGGAGGGTTTTCCGGGTACGCGGGCGGCTCGTACAGCAACGAGACGTTCGTCAACAGCGACATGGGCCATCTCATCGACGATGAAGCGGCGAAGATCGTGGCATCCATCGACCCCAGCCGTTTCAACGCCGGTCCGACCGCGCCCGTCTTGACCGGCCACGTCGCGGCGATCGACGGGCGAAACGTCATCATCGATCTGGGCAGCAATAACGGCGTTCAGGTCGGTCAGCAGTTCGACATCGTGAGGCTAAAATCGCTGATCGATCCGACGACTCACGCGACGCTTCACGTGAGCGAGAACGTCGGAACGTTGCAAATCGACACGGTTAGTCAAAACGCGTCGGTCGGACACGTCGTTTCGGGCAACGCGGCGGTTAGGCTAACCGTTACCTCGCAGCCATAATATCGTGGTTACGCCTTGACGCAGATGTCGATTGACTTCACGGTATTGCCGCCGGTGTTCTGCGTAAAGTGCAGCGTATATCCCGTCGGAGACTTGCGATCGAAAATGTCCGTCATGCTTGCATCGGGATAGATGCTTCGGTAGACGACGTGATCCGGGTTGCTGCCGGCCCCGCGAAAGACCGTGGCCGTGCGCTCCGGTTCAACGATAACTGCAGTCCAGGAATGGCGCTTGGGCTCGTAGGTGAACATGCCTTCATCGCCGCCACCGCCCGCCCACGAGTCGCGTTCGCGCATCCAGTTATCGTTCATGTCGTAAGAAAACGTCGCCTTATACGTCACCTGCGCCTTGGCGCCATGGTAGGTGCAGTTCCAAGTGCCGGTCAGAGAGCGTAGCGAGGCGAGCGGATCGGCCACCGATGCGGTCGGGATGCAAAGCGCGACGACAGCCAAAAAGAGTGCGAATGGTCTCATGCCTATCCGACGATTCGCGCGACGACGTGTTCGACCTTTACCACACGCGTCTTCGTCCACCGATCGTGCAACAAGATCCGACGCCAGATGAGGCTGACGGCGATAATCAGCCACCATAAGAAAAAAACGATGACGTAGCGCGCGACCGTCCGAGCGATGCCGGGCTTGGCAAATTCAGTCGTCACCACACGAAGACCGGAGATCATCATTCCGAACGTCTGTCCGGCGACGATCACCAGCAACGCGAGATAGACGGGAAACCAAAAGAAGAATCCAAGTCGATGGATGAGATCGCCCACGAGCGCACCAACTGCGTCCAAAGAAAGCGGAAGGTCCTGGCCGTCAACGTACGATTGCAGCGGGTTTTCCCAATGCCATCGAGCGTGCGGTCTTGCCGCTTGCGCCGGCGCTGCAGATGGAGATAGGGATGGGGCGCCGGTCGCGGCGGTGTGAGGTTTTCCACGGATCGTAAGAGTGCCGATCCCCGGCTCGGAGAGAGTCACATTACCGGGAGCGATGACGTTGGTCTCAGATTGATGTGCGAGTGGGCCGACGTTTCCGCCGAATGAGGTAATGATCGAGCTGACGACGACCGCATCGATGCCGCACGCCGCAAAGCGGCGCCACCAGCCGGCGCAATCTCGCGGGACGACGTGAATCTTGCCGGGTGCAGCGAGCGTGGGCGGTTCCTCACCGCGCTCCCGCAGGAACCACGTCTGCGCGTTGGCGTAGCGCGGCGAGGCCATGAATTCGCGCAGCGATGCGATCCGCCGCGTCGCGTACGGCTCGCTGCTCAGCCACTCTCCCCAGCGCAACACCGGATCGTTCTGCACCTCCGCCTGCTGCTCGGCGAAGGCCTCGTAGTCGACCTTGCGGCCGAACTCGTGAAACGCGGCGATACCCATCGCGCGGGTCGCCGCGTCGAGCGAGCCGCAGCAGAGCAAACCGACCTTGTCGCAGGTGAGCGCGCAGCGCCGCAGCCAAGCGCCGAAAATCAGCGAGATGATTGGGTTCTCGTTCCCGCTGACGCTCAACAGCGAATGAAAGCGCGTATGTCCGGCCGCGATGTGACCGAGCTCGCGGCCGACCATGAAGGCGAGCTCGTCGTCCGAAAAGAGCTCGATCCAGTGGCTCGAAAGCACGAGCGCGTATGGTTCGCCGAATCCGAGCGCCACGACCGGCACGAAGTTGTCTTCACGAGCGAAGACCAGCGGCATCGGAATTTCGAGCGCGGCGCAGGCTTGCCTGACGATGGTGAAAACGCGCGAATACTGCCGCTGATGAATGCGCACGCTGGAGCCGAGCAGCCGGCCGCGTGCCAGCGTCACGTAGAGCATCGCGACGACGATGAAGAGGGCCACCTGCGACGCGCCGATCGATTCGTGAAGCACGTACCCGATCGCAAGTGCGGCCGGGAAAGCAAAAAACGCCGTCAACCAGAAGGCGAGGCGTTCTGACGGTTCTCGAAGTGAGGACGGGCCGTCGAAGAGCGACCGCATAAACGGCACTCTGACGGTACGTTCCGCGCTTCCTTCAGGCTCTTTACGAAGCCTTCGCAATCGACCCAGCCACGCGGACCGGCTGGGTCGATGGCTCCGCGCTTACGGAATTGCAGGCCTTCTCGGACTAACGCTTACGCGCCGTCTTTTTTCTGCCGCTGCTTTTCTTTGACCGGCCGGGCACAACCGCCGTCGGCTTCTTACGCGAACTGCCGCGCCGCCCGTTGGTCGAAGAGCGCGACATTAATCGCTGCTTGGCCTTCTCCCACTTTTCGCCCAAATCTTCGAGCTCGTCCTCGTCCATGAGCTCGCGGGCGATTGAAAAGACCTTCGACTCCTCTTCCTGCACGTGGTGCTTGACGCTCTCGCCCAGCACGAGCAGCTCGGCCTTAAACTGTTCGTCGCGCTTGCGCCCTGATTGCAGCAACTCCATCAGGTGCTTCGCGACCTCGTGCTCGGTGTAGGCCTCGAACATATCGACTTGCTCGTCCTCGTCTTCGACGCGGTCGCGCAGTTGCGAGTAAAACAAACGCTCCTCAACCGCGAGATGCGCCGAGAGCTCCTTTTCGATCGTTCGAGCCAGTTCGTCGATTCGCTCGTCTTCGGGTTGGCAATCCTTTATTTCGTCGAGCATTGCCGCGACGGTTCGATGCTCTTGCTTGATGATCGACAATATGTCCATTGGAGTTCCTCTCACGTCGTAGTTTAGCTGCTCTATCCCCGAGCGCTGCGCCAATTAAACGGTGAAGTAGCTCCTTTACCGCTCACCCAGGCCGAGCCATGAAGAAGTAGAACATCCCTGCCGTCGCTCCGCCCATTAGGGCGAAGGTTCCCCAGCCCCAGGCTCGCGCCAACGCCGAGCTTCTCCATTTTCCCATGGTGCGCTGGTCGGAGGCGAGCCAAACGATGACCGCGATCAGCGGCACTGCTGCGATGCCGTTGAGCACGGCCGACCAGAAGAGCGCTTTGATCGCATCGACGCGGAGCAGATTCATGCCGATTCCAATCAGCACACCGGCCACAATGATCGAGTAGAAGCGCGGGGCGCGGGTCACCGGTTCGCTCAATCCCTCGCGAAAACCGGAACGTCTGCGCCGCAACGTACGCCGATGAGGTCGCGAGCACCGGCACGGCCAGAATGCCGGTGCCTACCATGCCCAACGCAAAAAGCAACTCCGCAAAGGGGCCGGCCAAAGGCCGCAGCGCTTCAGCGGCTTGCTGTGCGGTCGCGATGTTCGCGCGGCCGTGCGCGCCGAGCGTCGCGGCGGTCGTAACGATGATGAAGAACGCCACGAGATTCGAATAGATCATGCCGGCATTCACGTCGGCGTGCATATTGCTAACGGACGGTTCGTCGGTCCCCCGGCGGGTAGCAATCGTCGCCTTGCCCGCTTCTTTCTCTTCTTCCACCATCAGCGACGACTGCCAGTAGAAGAGATACGGCGTGATCGTCGTGCCGAGCACGCCGACCATTGTCGAGAGCCAAGACGAGTCGAAATGGATCCGCGGGACGGCGAACTGCTCGAGTACATGCAGCCACGGAGGCCGAACGATGAAGGCGGTGATGATGTATGCGAAGAGCGCCAGCGTCAGCCACTTGAAGAACTTCGCGATCGCGGCATATGGAAGCCACATCTGCGCTGCAATCAAAGCGATGCCGAAAAAGAAGACGAGTGCGTCGATTGGAATCCGCACTACCAGGTGAGCGGCGTCCGCCATGCCGCCGATGTCGGCGCCGAGATTGAACGTGTTGGCAACAATCACGAGTCCGGCCAGCCCGTAGGCGAGCCAAAAGGGCAGCCGCTTTCGCATGAGCGCCGCGATTCCCTCACCGTTGACCATCGAAATGCGCGCGCACATTCCTTGAATTACCGCCATCATCGGCGTCGAGATCAAGGTGAGCCAGAGCATTGAATACCCCGTCGCCGCGCCGGCGACGGAGTACGTAGAGATGCCGGAGGGATCGTCGTCCGCCGCGCCGGTAATCAGCCCGGGGCCGAGATTGCGAAAGAATTTGCGGATGCTCGTAACCATCCGCCCGCTTCTACCCCGTCCCAGGTAACGCGAATCGCTTAACGCGGCAACAGTGCGGCGATCTCGCTGCCGGCGATCATCCCCGTCGCTGCGCGAAGGTCCCCTTCATGCAACGTTTGCGCGGCTTTGACGAGTGCGCTCATCGCACCGCGATAGAGCGCGCCGCCGACGCTCACGCGACGTACGCCTACAGCCGAGAGTTGCGCAAGCGGCACAGTTTCGTCGTCGGGACCGATTAACACGTTCACCGGCTTGGGTGCGACGGCGCGGACGATCGCGACGATGGACGCCATGTCCGGCAGGCCGGGCGCATAAAGCACGTCGGCGCCGGCCTCCGCGAAGGCGGTCAGACGGCGGATCGTGTCGTCGAGATCCGGCCTTCCGTTGAGAAAGTTGTCCGTGCGTCCGGTGAGCACGATGTGTCCTCGCGCGGCCTGTGCAGCCGCGCGGACCCGCGCGACCGCAGCGTCGAAATCGTGGATCGGACGCATAGGATCTGCCGTCGTGTCCTCGATTCCAAGACCGGCTAGGCCCTTTGCGATTGCGGCCTGGACCGTCGTGACGCAATCTTGCGGCTCCGCACCAAAGCCGTCCTCAAGGTCGCCATTAACGGGCAGATCGCTCACTCGGGCTAACAGCGCAGCATGTGCGATCGCTTCGCTTCTCGAGACGGCGTGCCGGCCATCCTGACGCCCGAGGGAAAAGGCAAGACCGAGCGACGTACTGCCCAGCGCTTCGAATCCGGCACGCTTGAGTAATACGGCCGAAGCCGCATCCCAAGCGTTGGGCATGATAAAAGCCTCGCCCCGCTCGTGCAGCGCGCGAAACCGTTCGTACGCGGTCGTCACGCCCCGGCGCTCCATTCCACCGTAAAACCGCCGAGGCTCTGCGGACCGCGCGAGTGCGCCACGAATTTTTCGAGGCCCAGCGCTCGAAAGATACCGATCTTCATTGCTGCTCCTTTATCTTAGCCATCGTACGATGTAGAGCCAAGAAAGAAGGAAGAGGGTTGCGATTTCAAAGGAGGCAACCGAAGCAGTCGAAGAAATCGCCTCCCGTTGTGTTAGCTCAAGCCATGGCTTTCGTCATGGAGTTACCCGCGCTGCTCCTGCTCTTGGTTGCCGTCGTGCTCGCGGTCGCGCTCGCCTGCGGCGGACAATGGTACGTTCATCGTCGGTTCCCAGAAGAAGATTTCGCCCGGCACAACGAGGTCGGCGGAGTGATCATTGCCATCGCGGGAACGCTGTACGCGGTCGTGCTCGGCTTCTTGACCGTCGCCGCGTGGGAGCATTACGTCGAAGCGCGTCGCTTCGTGGGCATGGAATCCGCCGCTGCGGCCGATGCCTGGCACATGGCTGTCGGCTTTCCTCCCGTGCGACGCAGCCGCGTGCGAGCCGACCTGTTGGCCTATTCGGAGCTCATGGTTACGCGCGAATGGCCGCTGATGCGCTCCGGGAAGTTCGACACACAGGGCGACATCCTCGTCATGGACGCGATCGGGGCCGCGGGAACCTATAAGCCTGCCGATACGGGCGAGTCGAACGCGCAGAGCGAAACGATGACACAGCTCGGTACCATGCACGACATGCGACAGCGGCGCCTTGCCGAAAGCACGAGCGATCTCGGAGCGTTCGCGTGGTTCGTGCTGCTCTTCGGAGCGGCCTGCATTACATGTTTTTGCTGGCTGTTCGGTGCGAAGAATCGACGCGTGCACTTATTAATGACGGCTTGCGTGGCCATTATGGTCACCTCGGTGCTCGTGCTGCTCTTCGAACTGCAGTACCCGTTTCGGACTGGCCTGCGCATCGCACCGGACGACTGGACCGCCACAATACTGCACATTCGCGCCATGCAATCCGGCACGCAACCGGAGATGCGAATGTAGCCGGCGTGATAGCCCCGCGCCGACACCTGCTTTCTTGGGAACGCCTCGCGGCGTTGGTTGCGGCGGCAGTTGCGCTCGCCCTCAACGTCGCAGCATCGATCCAGCTCTTCGTGCCGCAGAGCACCTTCGGCTATGATTTGATCTACACCAACGGTTTCGAAGTCGCAACGGTTGATCCCGGAACGGCAGCGGCGCGTGCAGGAATCGTTGTGGGCGACAATCTCGATTTTACAAAGTCGACATTGCACGATCGAATCGTAGGACTTTCATATCAGCCGGCGCTACCCGGCGAAGCGATTACCTTCGTTCTTCTGCATCAGGGCCGGCCGCGTGCTTTGACGCTCCGAGCGGAACTGCTTACGACCTCGGAATCGAAGGAGGCGCTCTTCTCGCCGCTCGCCTCGTTCTTGCGGCTTTCGGGCTTCGCCTACATCATCGTGGCGCTGATCATCTTGCTGAGGCGTCCAAACCGCATGACGTGGGGTCTCTTTCTATATCTCGTTTCGGCGACCGACGTCAGGCTCTATCGCTTTCCGGAGTGGCTTGTGCCGACGGTTACGTTCGCGTCCGACCTTCTTGGTGTTGCGGGAACCGTCGGTATAGTGATCTTCGCGTTGCGTTTCCCCGACGACCGGCCTGCGGGTTGGCGCGCGTGGCTCGACCGGCTTGCGATTCCCATCGGCGCCCTCTTTGCACTTCCCAATTTCGCCTGGGACGCGACCTCGCTTTTTTGGGGCTTGAGCCCGACGGCCTGGATGTCGTACGGCTCGACGCTCGGTGCGCTGGCGCTGATCCTCGTCGCGGGCGTAACGCTCGTCGGCACCTATCTCCAGGTCGCTCCATCGGAACGCCAGCGGTTCCAATGGGTGATCACCGGTGTCTTCTTCACACTCTTAAGCTATGCGTCGGGTTGGGCGCGCTACTGGTCCACGGCATATCCCTTCGCCACATCCGACGTCTTGGTTTGGACCTCGACGGTGCTCTACGCGTGCGCTCCGTTTGCAATCGCGTATGCCGTCGTGCGGCAACGCGTTTTCGAGATCTCATTCGTCATCAGCCGTACGCTCGTTCTCGCGACCCTCACCGCCGTTATTTTCGCGCTGTTTGCATTGATCGAATGGCTCGCTGGACGAGTCATCGAACGCAGCGGGGTCACGATCGCGTTGGTGGCACTTGCCGCCATCGGCGTTGCGTTTTCCCTCAACGCGCTTCACGCAAAGGTCGAGCAGGTTGTGGAGAGCACACTCTTCCGCCGCCGCCATGAGGCCGAGCGGCATCTCGCCGACGTTGCCGCGGGTCTTCCGTATGCCGGGAATGCGGCCGCGGTCGAAACGGCGCTCGTTCACGAGCCGATGGCGGCTTATGCGCTCAGCTCCGCCGATCTCTTTTTGCGCGACGATTCCGGCGACTACGCGCGCAACGGTACGCCGCTCGATCCGAGCATTCCATTGCGCCTGCAAGGCCGTCGCCGCGCCCTGCGGTTACACGATGGCACTCTAGTCCTGGCGGTCCCGGTCTTCGTGCGCTCGCGTTTGGAAGCCGTCGCCGTGTATGGCGCGCACGTTAGCGGCGAGGACATCGATCCGAGCGAGGCCGGCTCGCTGGAAGCGTTGGGCCTTGCTGCGGGGCTCGCCTACGATCACCTGCAAGCCTCTCGCCTCGAGCGCGACGTCACGCGCTGGCGCAATCTCGCCGAGCGTCATGCCCGCGAGATTGCGGCGCTGCGCGAGCGAATTTCGCTACTCGGCGAGCATCTCGCTGGCGACGATGCTCACGGGCACGGTCCCATGTGAAAGCAGATCGTCGTGAAACGCCTGCAAGTCGAAGGCACCTCCCTTTTTCGCTTTGTATTGCGCGAGCAGTCCTTCGATCTGCGTCTTGCCGACGGCATAATCGAACGCCTGGCCAGGCGCGAGCGCGAAGCGGCTCACTTCGCCAACCGCGGTAGTGCGATCGATGCCCGCGTTGGCGGCGAACCATTTCACGGCCTGATCGTAGCTCCACGCGCCGGTTGCAAGCTTCGTATCGACGATCGCGCGCGCGCCACGTAACCGCTCGAATTGCGCGACGGCATAACGGCCGTCGAGATCGTGCCCGTAAAGACCCTCGCGCTCGAGCAACGCCTCCTCGTAAAAGGCCCAACCTTCGGCAAAGACGCCATCGAAAGAGAATCGTCGGACGGGATCGGGATTATGCTTGGCGATCGAAAACTGAAGGAAGTGGCCGGGAAAGCCCTCGTGGCCGCTCGTCATCAGCACGCGGTCGCGATCGAAATCCTGAAAGATTGCGCCACTCGCCGCGGCCTTAGCCATCTGCGGGTTCGGGGGTGGTACGAAGTAGACCCCGTCGACCTGTTTGGAGAGTATCGGCGGCGGATTCATCGAGGGTCCCGGCAGAATCGGTTGTAAGAACGGCGGCGTCTCGACTATCTTCATTCGCCCCACGTAGGCCGGAATCGTGACGATGTGGTTGCTCGCAATGAACGCACGGAGCGTGTCGAGCTGTTCTTGAAAGAACGCAAACTGCGCTTCTTTCGTCGTGGGCGTCGCGCCGCCGCCGTTTGCGGCGGCTTGCACCGGATTGGAAAGATCAACGCCTTTGGCTTTCGCTTCGGCGGCAATCTCGCGCTCCTGCGCGATCGCGCCATCGAGCGTTTTGCGACCGATAGCCGCAATCTGGTCGGCGTCGTAGGGCAAGAGAAGCTCGTTGCGGAGCATCCCGTTGTACGCGTCGGCGCCCATCGCATAGTTGATCGGCCAACTCGCGGCGTTGTCACTCATCCACTTTGTCCACGCCGTTATAGCGGCTACGGTTGCGTCGCGGGCTTTATTGAAGCGCGCCTTTTGGTCGGCGGGCAGGTCGGCAGCCATCGGCGTCAGGATGAAGGTAAAGAGCGCTGGCGCCATGACGAGCTGCTTGAGCGCGACCTGTGCCTGCAAGCGTCCCGGATGAGTAATCGACGACTTCGCGGCCGTCATGAAGGCCGGTGCTTTCTCGAGCCGCGAGATCAGGTGATCCCACCACACGGAAGAATCTTGCTCGTCCTTGTGCAGAATCATCGTGAAGAGAACGCCGAGCACGGTCAGCGGCGGCCCAGATACATCCTTTCCGGCTTCCTGATCGGCCACATCGCGACGAAGCTGCACGATGAAAGATCGCAGAAGCGTGACGTCGTTTCGATCTTGCAGGGTCGCGCCGGTCATGTCGATCGCGCCGAGCCGTTGCTCCAGCGTCGCGATCAGTTGCTTGAAGCGGGCGATGCCGGCGGACGTCGGATCGCTCCAATCGCCGTCGTGCGTGTAATCGCCTAGAAAAGTTGCCGCCTCGGGGGAGAGGGCCAAGAATTCGTCCAGCGTCTGCACCTGCAAAGCTGCTATTTGCTCGCGCGGGGAACTTCGAGCCGGCGACCCTAGCGGCGCCAAAGCGACGAGTAGAGCCACGCCGGTGGCCAGCAGGCGTCTCTTCATGGCGGTGCTACGTCCAAACGCTGGGAATGTTTCGCTGATGCCCGAGGATCTAAGGGTGCCGCCGGCGGGTAGAAGCGAATATGACTTCGTACGGAGGAGCTTTTTCAATGATTCGCGCTTCAATCGTCATTCTGTTTATCCTCGCGCTCACGCCGCTCGAAGCCCCCGCAGCCACCTGCTCCGGCCCGAATCCGGCAATCACTTCGGTGGCCGTAAAGAACGTCACCAGCAACGCATCGACTAACGAATACCATATTGTCGGTACCGTTACTAATCTCGGCAGCCAGGCTGAACCCTCGAACACATTGCAGTTCGTCGACGTTTACGTCGACCGGATGAAACGCACCGACCGCGGAATTCCGCCGCTGCGTCCCGGACAGTCGTACCAGTTCGGCTACACCTGGACTCGTTCGGTCGACGCCGGCACTGGGACGACCACCGCGCACTTTCGAATTCGCATGGTCCAGGGCTCAGACTGCAATCCTACCAACGGCACCAATAGCGCAACTTTTTAGCCTCTGGTACGGGAGGCCAGCCGGCGCGTCGAAGCCTGCGCCATGGAACGGCGCGGCTTACGCGTGGGCATCGATGTCGGCGGCACCTTCACCGATCTCGCTGCGGTCGAGTCGTGGAGCGGCAAGCTCGTCGTGCAGAAGGTCGCGAGCACGCCGCACGAACCGCATAGGGCGGTAATCGACGCGCTTGCGGCGCTCTTGACTCGATATGAATCGCCGCCGGCGGTGGAGTTCATCGCGCATTCCACGACGATTGCCACGAACGCGCTGCTCGGACAAGTCGGGCTCGAGCTTCCGCGCATCGCGCTTGTGACGACGGAGGGCTTTCGCGACGTCATCGAGATCGGCCGCCAAAACCGCAGCGAAATCTATAACCTATTTATCGAGCGCCGCAATCCTCTGGTGTCGCGCGAGGACCGTTTAACCGTTCCCGAGCGCATCGATTACCGCGGGAGGGTCCTCGTGCCGCTCGGCGATGAGTCGGTTGAACGCGTTTGCGAACTACTGCGCGAACGGAGCGTCGCCGCGGTCGCGATCTGCTTGCTGAACTCGTACGCCAATGATGCGCATGAGCGGCGGCTTGCCGACGCGATCGCTGCAGCTCTTCCCGATCTGCGGGTTACGTGCTCGTCGGACGTCGATCCGGAGTATCGAGAGTACGAGCGGTGTTCGACCACGGTTGTGAACGCGGCGCTCGCGCCAATCGTCGAGCGCTACCTCGAACAGCTCGCCGGCGAGTTTCGCCGCAATCGCGTCAGAGCGCCGTTTTACGTCATGCTCAGCGACGGCGGCATGGCGTCGGGGCCGCGGATCCTCGCGCGCCCGGCTGCACTTATTGAAAGCGGGCCGGCGAGCGGCGCGATTGCGTCGGCCGCTCTAGGGCAACGCATCGGCGTATCGCGGCTCCTCTCATTTGATATGGGCGGAACGACCGCGAAAGCGGGAGCGATCGTCGACGGCGTTGCACAGGTCGCCCGCGAGTTCGAAGCCGCGGGCATAACTCACAGCGGGCGCGCCGTTAAAGGCAGCGGCTATCCGGTTCGCTTTCCGTTCGTGGATCTGGCCGAAGTAAGCGCGGGCGGCGGCACGATCGCCTGGACCGACGATGCCGGCTGCTTGCGAGTGGGCCCCCTCTCCGCAGGCGCGGACCCCGGTCCCGCGTGTTATGGAAAATCCGATCGAGCCACGGTCACCGACGCCAACGTCGTGCTTGGCCGGCTCAATCCCAGAAGCTTACTCGGCGGCGCTTTTCCTATCGACGCCTCGCGCGCGCGGTCGGCGATCGAAACGCCGGCACGCATTCTTGGCATGAGCGTTGAATCGGTCGCCGCCGGAATCGTGACGCTCGTCGACAGTATGATGGCTAAAGTGCTGCGCATCGTCACAGTCGAACGCGGACTCGATCCGCGCGATTTTACACTGGTCGCGTTCGGAGGAGGCGGTCCGCTCCACGCTTGCGCGCTCGCCGACGAGCTCGGCATCGCACGCGTCGTCGTTCCGGCGCATCCAGGGCTCTTCTCCGCCTGCGGGCTGCTCGCTACCGGACTTCGCGTCAATGACGTCCGATCGATTCTGCGTTGTGCCGAGGAGATCGATTCTGAAGCGGAAGAGGAAGCGTTTGCCGTGTGCGAGCAGCGTGCGCGCGCCACGCTCTTCGAGCAAGGCGCGCATCCGGCAACCATAGCCTTCCGGCGCGAGTACGACGCGCGCTATCGCGGGCAGAGCTTCGAGCTGACGATAGAGTATGATCGCTCTCGCAATGCGGTCGAGCGGCGTTTTCACCAAGCGCATCGTTCGCGGTACGGTTACGACGTTCCAGGCGAGATCGTCGAGGTTGTCAACGCTCGGCTAACGGCGCATGGGAGCCTGGCCCCCGTCACCCTTCGACAAGCTCAGGGTGACACGTCGAGAGCGAAACCGGCGGGTCGCGCTGTCGAAGGGGGACACGAGCAGAGACGAGCGCTCTGGCTCGACGGTGCGTTCATCGACGTGCCCGTCTTCGAGCGCGACGCACTCGCGCCGGCTGCACGCGTAGACGGCCCGGCAATCGTCGAAGCCTACGACAGCACGGTATACGTAGCGCCGGACTGGGAGCTCGCCGTCGACGGCGACCTGCTCGTGTTGCAAAGAACGGCGAAAGCCGCGTGACCGATCCGATAACGGTCGAAGTGATCAAGGGCGCATTGGTTTACGCGGCCGAAGAGATGGGAATCGCGGTGCGCAACGCCGCGTATTCGGCGAACATTAAAGAGCGGCTCGATCACTCGTGCGCGCTCTTCGACCGATTCGGACGGTTGATCGCGCAGGCAGAGCACATACCGGTTCATCTCGGCTCGCTGCCGTGGGGGCTGCAGCGCATGCTGAAGGTCGTCGAGCGAGAGCACGGTGGCGCGCGCGAAGGCGAGATGTGGGTCGCGAACGACCCGTACATCACCGGCACACATCTCAACGACGTCACGCTCGTGCGGCCGATCTTCGAGCGGAGCCGGCTTGTCGGATATGCCGCGAACAAGGCGCACCACGCCGACGTAGGCGGCTCGGCGCCGGGGTCCATGCCCACCGAAGCTGACGATCTTTATGCAGAAGGACTGGTCGTTCCGCCGCTTCGCCTGGTCCGGGAGGAACGAGTCGCCGATGAGATCGTCGCGCTCTTTGGCGCGAATTCACGCTCGCCTGAGGCTCGCAGCGGCGACTTGCGCGCGCAAATCGCCGGTAACTACACCGGTGAGCGGCGCCTGCTCGAGCTCTGCGATCGCTATGGCTTCGAAACGCTCGAGGCGGCGGTGGCGCGCGCAATGGACGACAGCGAACGCCGCATGCGCGCCGCGCTTCGCGGTCTCGGCGACGGCGTCTTCAAAGCGGTCGATTATCTCGAGGATCGAGAGGGCGAGCCGCGGATCGCCATCGTGCTCAGGCTGGAGCTGCACGACGGCTTCGTTCGGCTCGATTACGCGGGAACGTCCGAACAGGTCGGCTTTCCGCTCAACGCGGTCTTCGGCGTCACGCTCTCTGGCGTGCATTATGCCTTGCGGGCGGTCAGCGATTCGACGATTCCCATGAATGAGGGTTGCTTCCGCGCCGTCGAGGTTAGCGCTCCTGCTGGATGTTTGCTCAATCCGCGCCGGCCCGCGCCCGTCTCGGGCGGAAACGTTGAAACCAGCATGCGCAACGCCGACGTCGTCTTGCAAGCGCTTGCGCAAGCGGCGCCTCGACGCGTGCCGGCCTGCAGCGGCGGCACGATGAGCAACGTCATGCTCGGGGGCACTCGTCCAGACGGCCGAACGTGGTCGTTCTATGAAACGAACGGATGTGGAATGGGCGCACGCCCGACAAGCGACGGAATCGATGCGATCCACGCTCACATGACCAATACGCTGAACACGCCGATCGAAGCGATCGAACGCGAGTACCCGCTGCGGGTGGTGCGTTATGAGATCGCGCAAGGCACCGGCGGTGGCGGACGGCATCGCGGCGGAAACGGCTTGGTTCGTTCGATCGAGCTCGTCGAAGGTTCGGCGCGAGCGACGCTGCTCGCCGATCGCCATGCACGTAAACCGCCCGGGGCTCAGGGCGGTGATGCCGGCGCATGCGGACATCACTCTTTGACTCGGCACGGCGCGCAAAGGCCGCTCCCAGCTAAGGTAAGTTTGCCGCTCGAGCCGGGCGACGTGCTGACGATTCAAACGCCGGGCGGCGGCGGTTATGGTGCTCCACAGGAAGCCTCATGACAGAGGCGTATTACTGCGCGCCGCTCCGGGCCGCTCTAAGCCAAAGCGTGAGGCGCAAAGCAAATCGACCACGCGAATCGCGCTTCGACGTGGTGAGAACCTCCGGCGCGCGTCGGCCGCTGCGAGAATTCCATAACGTGCGCGCAGGCTCGGATCGACGATGAAGCCCGCTACCGATGCGCCGAGCGCGTCGCGTCGAGCGACGAGGGCGACGTCGGTGGCGAAGAGCGGGCGCAGCTCGCTTGTCGCAAGCACGATCGCGGGAAGCCCTGCGTACGCCAGCAGCACGTTGCCGAACGCGCTCTCGTCGGTGAGACCGAGATGCACGACGCATGCCACCTCATCTCTGCCGCCGCCGAGCAACGTCTGCGCCGTAACGCGCAGCGTAGGATTGCCGAACGCGGCGACCTCGGCGGCGCCTGCGTCGTCGCCACCCGCGATTGCCACGAGCCTACAAGAGCGCTCGTCGGAGCGTCGTAGCCCCAAACGCTCGACTCGCTGCGCGGCGACGCAGGGAAGCCAGGGAACCTCAAGCGCGACGGCACCGTCGGTGCGAATCATCGCCTGAGAGTCGCTGCTCGGAGCGATCGCAATCCCCGGAGGTGCGGATTCACCCGCGAACCATGCGAGGGTTGCCGCGCGCGCAAAGCGTCGATCCAACCGTTGCCAAGGAGCGATACGCGCGTGCACGACCGGGTGGCCGAACCCGCGCAGTGCGTCCTCGAGATCATTTCGCGCCGCGGCGAGAAGTGCGCTCTCGGCGGAGGAGCTCTTCACCGCGATTGCGCCGACCTCACCTCGCGCCGTACGCGGCAACGATGCCAAACGTGCCGACCAGCGCCGGTAAAAGCGCCGCTCGTTCTCCGCTTCACGATCGAACCGCCCGGCGGAAGCCGCCTCATAGTGAACGAAGCGCGCGTCGGCGACGTACGCTATCGCACGACCTTGCTCGCTCGCACGCAGACAGAGATCGACGTCCTCGAAGCCGTTGACGAAGGATTCGTCAAAGCCGCCGTTCTCGACGAACCACTCGGTGCGCACGGCCATCGCCGCGCCGGAGACGCCTAGAGCGTCGCGCGAGCGATTGACTTCATCGAGCGCGGAGGGCATATTGCGGCAAAAGTAGTGCCAATGGGCGTTGGGCAGTACGACAAGTCCGGCCGCTTGGGTCACACCGTCTTCAAAAAAGAGGGCGCCCCCGGCAATCGCAATTTCCGATCGATCGAAGGCTCGTACGAGCGGCGTGAACGCATCGCCGACCGGATACGCATCGTTGTTGAGCAACAGCGTCACCGGCGACTCCGCGATACGTGCGCCGGCGTTGCAGGCACCGCCGAAATTGCGATTGATGTTGTGGCGCAAGTATCGCACCCATGGGAAGTCGGCGATGGCCGCCGGCGTTTCGTCGCTGGAAGCATTATCGACGACGATCGTTTCGAAGGAAAGGGAATGTCCGTCGCGCAAGCGGTCGAGCTCGCGCAGACAGCGCGCCGTCAGCCACCAGTTATTGTAGACGGGGATGACGACGCTGAGTTCGAGCAATGCCTACGGCCGTACGCGAATTTCTTCGAGCAACTCGCGCTTCGTCTCGGGAACCATCGAGCGCACGAAGAGTATCGTCACGATGCAGAGCAATGCGTAGATCCCAAAGGTCGCCGGCCGCCCCAAGCGTCCGACCATCGTCAAAAAGAATTGCGAAACCAAAAAGTTTCCGATCCAGTTGGCGAGCGTCGAGAGCGACATTCCAAGGCCCCTTACCGGTAGCGGGAAAATTTCCGAAAGCAAGAGCCAGAGTATCGGCCCGAAGCTGAAGGCAAAGCAGCCTACGTAGACCATCATGCTCGCGAGCGCAATGGTGCCGAGTGACCCCGAAAGATGCGGCCGCGCGAAGGAATACGCCAAGACCGCGAGAGCCACGAACATGCCGCTCAGACCGGCATAAAGAAGTGGCTTGCGCCCGACGCGGTCGACGAAAAAGATCGCGATCAGCGTCATGGCGCAGTTGACGGCGCCAACCAAGGTTTGAGCAAAGATCGAGGCGGATGCCGAGGCAATGCCAGCCATTTGGAAGATCTGCGGACCATAGTAGATGATGGTGTTGATGCCGGTAATCTGCTGCAAGACGGCTAGTGAGACGCCGATGAAGAGCGCAAGCCCGATTGCCGGTTGCTTGAACGCCTCAAAGCCCGCGCTCTTTATACGCAGGCTTTCGAGAATCGATTGCTCCTCGCGCGCGCTCGCGCCGGCGTCGGCGTAGATGCGTTGCAGCACGTCGCGCCCACGGACGTTGAGGGCGATTTTGAAAAGATAGCGCGGGCTTTCCGGCATCGCGAGCATTCCGCCGATCAAGATCACCGACGGCACGACCGCCAGTCCCAACATCCAGCGCCACTGGCCGCCGCCGGCGAGAGCGTAATCGATGAGGTAAGCCGCTAGGATTCCGATGGTGATCGCAAATTGATAGAGCGAAACGAGCGCGCCGCGCGTCGACGCCGGCGCGACTTCTGAGATGTAGAGAGGCGCCACGACGGAGCTGAACCCGATTCCAATGCCGACGATAAAGCGGCCGACGAGTAGAATCGCCTCATTCGGAGTCAAGGCTGAAACGATCGCGCCGACAAAAAAAGTTGCGCCGGCAGCGAGCAGCGTCGCCCGTCGGCCGATTCGATCCGCAGCGCCGCCCGCGACGACCGAACCAGCCATGCAGCCGATGAGCACGACGCTGATCGTGATTGCCTGCAGACGGGTGGCGAGGGCGAAATCTTTCGTGATGAAGAGGATCGCGCCTGAAATGACGCCTGTATCGTATCCGAAGAGCAATCCGCCCAGCGCCGCAATCGATGCAACTAAAAGAACGTACGCCCGCATGCAGGCGCTTTTGCAAGCCGCACAGCAACGCTCCTCCAATGGAGCTCGCGCCCGTTTGGCCGGCCGCGCTCGAGTACGCGCGCACCCACGGCTTGCACGCGCTGGTGGTGGCGCGCGGCGACGAGTTGCTCGCGCAAGAATATGCCGGCGGTTTTAGCGGAGAAACACCGCACCCGATTTACAGCGGAACGAAAAGCTTTTGGGGCGTCACCGCACTCTACGCCTGCGCAGACGGGTTGCTCGCGCTCGACGAGACCGTCGCCGAAACGATCGATTCATGGCGCGACGACGCATGGAAGCGCCGCGTTACCATTCGCATGCTGCTCTCGCTTACGGCGGGCTTCGGCTTCGGCGGCTTGGGCGCGAGCGTTCCAACCTACGATCGCGCCTTGGCGACGCCGCTTCGCAACGAGCCTGGCACCCGTTTTGTGTACGGCGGCATCCCGTTGCAGGTTTTCGGCGCCGTCTTCGCATGCAAACTCGCTGCTCGAAACCTTACGCCGCACGACTATTTGCGCGAACGCATCTTGAATCCGGCAGGCGTGCAAATCGCAGCTTGGCGCAAGCTGAGCGACGGGACGCAGCCTTTGCCGACCGGTGCATCGCTGCGCCCGGCCGACTGGCTCGCGTACGGCCGCTTCGTTCTGAGCAACCGCGGCGCGCTGCAGCCGTGCTTCGAAGCCTCGAACGCAAGCGCTCGGTACGGCCTGGGATGGTGGTTGGGCGTGCGCGGCGCGCCCAGTGATCTCATCTACGCGAGTGGCTCCGCAGGGCAAGCGCTCTATCTCGTACCCTCTCTGGACATGGCGATCGTCCATTTCGGGAAAAGCTCGTCTTACCGCCACGAGTCGTTCCTGAAGCGTATATTCACAAGCGTTTGACCGGGAGGAGGGCCGCTTGCTCCTGGGAATAATGCGCGTCCGATGAAACGCACCCCGGCTCGACAAATTATGCTGTTGGGAACCTTCGCATATTCGCTCGCGGGTTGTTCGCAATCCTTACCATATATGCAGAACGGATTGCAGGTACTCAACTCGACCGGAGCCGGCAAAATCACGCACGTCGTCTATATCGTGCAAGAGAACCGCAGCTTCGACAATATGTTCCAGGGCTATCCCGGGGCCGACACCGTTTCCAGCGGCAAAAATTCCCATGGCAAAACGATCAAGTTAGTTCCCTTTAGCCTGGGGCGATCGTATGTGATCGACCACTCCGCACGAGCGATGTTCGCTGCCTGCAACGGAAGGGGGAAACTCCCCGGAACCGATTGCCGAATGGACGGATTCGACAACGAAGCAAGCTTTTTTGGTCCAGTACATCCCGAATACGTCTACGTGCCGCATGATGAGTCGAAGCCTTACTTCGACATGGCGCGCCAATGGGTTGTGGCGGACAGGATGTTCCAATCTCAGCTCGACGAAAGCTACGTCGCGCATCAGTACATTATCGCCGCGCAAGCGGATTGGAGCGTCGATCTGCCGACCGGGCTATGGGGATGCGGCGGAGGATCGTACGATTACGTGAGCACTATTACGAAAGACCGCGACCCAAACGGTCCAAGCATCAGACCCTGTTACGATTATCAGACCCTTGGCGACGAGCTCGACAACGCGAAGCTCTCGTGGCGCTTCTACGCAAGCTCGTACGGCAGCGCCTCGAGCGATGCCGGGGCGGAGTGGTCGGGCTACATGGCCGTTAAACACATCCGGTACGGGCCCGATTGGAAGAAGGTCATCTCGCCGAACTGGAAGTTCATCACCGACGTACGCGCCGGCAAACTCGCCAACTTTACGTGGATCACGCCGGTCTGCGACGACTCCGACCACGTCAACTGCCCCGGCGGGTTCGGCCCTTCGTGGGTCTCGGCATTGGTCGATACGGTCGGGAAGAGCAAGTTTTGGGACTCGACGGCCATCTTCGTGCAGTGGGACGACTGGGGTGGCCTTTACGACCACGTTGCGCCACCATACGAGGACCGCGATAGCTTGGGCTTCCGCGTTCCGTTGCTCATAATCTCTCCGTACGCCAAACACGATTACGTTTCGCACGTGCAGTACGAGACGGCGAGCGTGCTGCGCTTTGCCGAAGACCTGTTCGGCCTCGGTCAGCTCGCCGCGGCCGACAAACGTGCGAACTCACCGGCCATCGATTGTTTCGACTTCTCGCAGAGACCGCGTCCGTTCGTGAAGGTCGCGGCGCCGTATCCCGCCAAATTCTTCATGCACCCATTCCGCGACGACTACTTTGCGCCCGACTACGAATGAAGATCAGGGCGTTACCGCGTTTGTCCCATCGAGCGGCTTGATGCCGGCTCTCTTCAGCGCGGCTTGCAGCGGCGCCAGCGAGCTCACGTAGCCGTTATAGCCGGCCATCGCGGCGGCGTAGGCTGCGTCGAAGCGCCTGGCATAATCGAGCTGCGACGCAGTCGGCGGTAGTTGGGAACCGAAGCCCGTGCGAGGAACAGACTCGCGCAACGAACCGGGACGCTGGATCGAATCTTCGTCGTTCTTATAATCGGCGGTGAGCGCCGCGAAGACCGGCTCGTATCGCCGCTGAGCATCGGCGATCTGGAGTGCGACCGGCGCGTTATTCTTTGCCGCGCCGGCAGCAATCGCCAACGACTTCTTGATGGCATCGAGATTATTGAGCGTTTCGTCAATCTTGCCGTAGACGATCGAATACTTAACGGCGTATGCATAGCCGGCTTGATACTGCGCCGGCGTCCATTCATCGCGCGGGTCGGGCTGCACGAGAACGCTCTGTTGCAGCGTCTTACCGCCGAGCATGAGCCGGACAGAGTACGTGCCCGGAACGACGGCTGGGCCGGTCTTAGGTCCTTGGTACTCTTCTTTGGCCGCGCCGTACCATTTCGTTGGCGCATCTTGCGTGAAGTCCCAAACGTAGCGATTGATTCCGGCCTTATTCGAAATGTACGGCTCTTCTTTGCCCTTGACCTTATGCGTGCCCTTGACCGTCCGGATCACGCGGCCGCCTGTGTCGAGAATCTGCAGCGTCGGCGCGACCTTCTGCGGCAAGCTCTGATAGAAATCGAGAATCGCACCCTTTGGCGGGTTCTCGCCGGCAAAGCGCGTGTAGATGCCCAGATCGTTGGAATGATAGTGATACTCGTATGCGGTCCGCGGCGCGAAAAGCATCGCGCCGGCACGCTGAGCGTTGCCCAGCTGCTGGATCGAGCCGAGGTCGTCGAGAATCCACACGTCGCGACCGTGCGTCGCCAAAACCAAATCGTTGAACTGCGCTTGGATGCGAATGTCGCGCACCGAGACGGCCGGAAGATTAAGGCGGAAGTCCTGCCAGTGGGCGCCCGAGTCGAAGGAGATCCACATGCCGCTCTCCGTTCCCGCATAGAGCAGATACGGATTCCGAAGATCCGGACGTATCGTGCGCACGTACTGGTTGGCGGGAAGGCCGTTTACGATAGGAGCCCAACTCGCCCCGTAATCGTGTGTGACGTAAACGTACGGCGCATAATCCCCGAGGCGGTGGTTGTCGGCGGCCGCGTACGCAGTTCCGGGAATTAGCGGCGACGGGGCCGCCGTTTCGATTCGCGCGTACTCCGGCGTGCCGGGCGGCGTCACATCGCGCCAGCCTGCCGAAGCATCCCGGGTCATCTGCACGAGCCCGTCATCCGTACCGACCCAAATCTCGCCGCGGTCGATTGGAGAACCCTCGATATCGAGGATGGTGTCGGAATACTCGGCGCCCGACACGTCCTTCGCCAGCGGACCGCCCGAGGGTATTTGATGCGACTTGACGTTGCGCGTGAGGTCGGGGCTGATCGCGCTCCACGTTTCGCCACGGTCGGTTGTTTGAAAGACGACGTTCGCGCCAAACCAGCCAACATGCCCGTTCCATGGGGCAAACGCGACCGGGGAATCCCAGTTGAAGCGATACGGCACCGTGCTCAAATCGAACGGTCCGAGAAAACTCCCCGGAAAAGCATCGTAGGGACGAACGAAACGGCTGACTTCCGTTACGCGATCGAAGATTGTGAGCGCGCCGTCTTCCAAATCACTCCAGACGTAGCGGGGATCGATCGGATCGGGAACGCTCCAGACGCCGTCGCCGCCGACGACGTCGATCCAGTGCCGATCGAGAATCCCTTCACTGTCGAGCGAGTTTTCGGGTCCGCAGAAGCCCCCGTTGTCCTGAAAGGCGGCGCAAACGCGATAAGGATTCTCGTTTGAGAGGCCGACGTGATAGATTTGGCCGATTGTCAGATTCCGCGAGAAGGACCAATGCGTGAGGTCGGTCGTGAGCGCATAGCCGCCGTCTTCGCCCACGATGATCCGTTTCGGATTCGTCGGGTCGATCCAGATGGCATGGTAATCGACGTGGACGCCTTTTGCGATCTCGCTAAACTTTCGCCCTCCGTCTTTGCTCTCGGAAAGCATCTCCGAAACGGCATAAACGTGATTGGCATTACGCGGGTCGACTGCGATGTGCGTGAAGTAAAAGGGACGCTGATCGACGAGCGTGTCGCCGCTCACCATCGTCCAATGCGCTCCGGCATCGTCGGAGCGCCAGAGGATGCCGCCCTTCGCCTCGATGAGAGCGAAGACTCGATTGGGCCGGCTGGCTGCGATCGCCAATCCGATTCGCCCCGTATAGCCGGCCGGCAACCCGTTGCCTCTGAGCTTTCGCCAGGTGCGTCCGCCGTCAATAGACTTGTAGAGGCCGCCGTCGGAACCGCCGCTCGTAAAAGTCCAAGGCAGACGCCGAAAGTGCCACATTCCCGCGTAGACGACGTTGGAATCCGTGGGATCCATCGCAACGTCGCTCGCGCCGCTCGACGGGGTGAGGTAGAGTGATTTTCTCCACGTTCTTCCACCGTCGAACGTAACGTAGACGCCGCGATCGACCGAATCCCTGAACGGGTCGCCGAAGGCGCCGACGACTACGTGCCGCGGATTGCGAGCATCGATGGCAATCCGCGAGATGCTCCAAACTCCGGCGAGCCCGACGCGCGTCCACGTCTTCGCGCCGTCGATGGACTTGTAGAGTCCGTTCCCATAGCTGACGTCATTGCGGGGATTCGCCTCGCCGGTTCCGGCCCAAACGACTCGCTCGTCTTTTGGATCGACGGCGACCGCGCCGACTGCGGCGACCGGCTCTTTTTCAAAGACGGGCTCCCAGGTCGCGCCGCCGTTGTTCGACCTCCAGACGCCGCCACCGGCGGTTCCAAGATAATAGAGCTGATCGTCTTGGGGCGTCCCCGCCACCGCGGCCACCCGGCCGCCTGCAATCGAAGGTCCGATCGACCGCCACGACAGGTTCGCGTATGCCGCGGCCGCGAGCAGCACCGTCGGAACGAACATCATGTGGCGGTTACGGATTTGACGGGCGGGAGGGTCTTCATGCCGGCTTTCTGCAGCGCCGCATTGATGCCCGGAAGTACGCCGGTCACGAACGCATCGTACCGTGCGACGCCCGCGCGATACTGCGCGTCGACGCGCGATAGTAAGTTCGCAACCGGCGGCGTGATGAGTCCCTGCGCGATTTGAAATGCGCCGAGCACGTCCTCGTGCAATTTCGTCTCGTCCTCAGTGCCCTCACCCCGAATGTTCGTAGCCAGCGAATCGAAGAGTGTCTGTCGCGCCGCCGATGCCTCTTGCAGTCTTGCAGTCAACCCAACGTTGTTTGTCTTCTTCGCCGACGCAATCGCGTCGTCGAGCGACTTCTTGAGGTCGTCAAGACTATTGAGTATCGTATCGACCTGCGACAAATGCGCCATCTGACGCGTCGCCTCGTCGAAGCTTTGCTGATACTCGGCTTGGGTAAAACGCGAGCGGGGATCGGGTTTGACGCGAAAGCTCTGTACGTAGGTATGGCCTCCGAGCGTAATGCGTACGGAATAGCTACCGGGTACGACGCCCGGCCCCGTGTCCGGGCCCTTGGAGAAGTCGTTTCCGCCATTCCACTTTACCGGGCCGTTCACGTTGAAGTCCCACGTGTAGCGATTCAACCCCGCCTTGTTCGGAATATACGGCTGGTCTTTGCCGCCGACTTTATGCGTCCCCGAAACGCTGCGGATCACGCGTCCGCGACCGTCGAGAATATCGAGCGCCGGCGCGTTCTTCTGAGGCTCCTTCTGGAAAAACGTAATCATGACCCCGTAGGGCGGATTATCGGCCGCGTAGTTCGTGTAGGTGCCCTCATCGTTGGGATGAAGCGTCCACTCGTAGCCCACGCGCGGGGTAAAAAGCCACGTGCCGCGCGTGATCGCCTGCTGCAGCTCCTGCACCGGCCGCACGTCGTCCATGATGTACGCGGAGCGACCGTGGGTCGCGACGACGAGATCGTCGTACTGCGGCTGCATGCGAATGTCGCGCACCGATGCCGGCGGCAGATCGTTTTGGAAAGACTGCCAGCTTGCGCCCCCGTCGAACGAGATCCAGATTCCCTCTTCGGTTCCGAGATAGAGCAGGTTGCTGTTTCGGATGTCCGGGCGGATGGTGCGGGCCCATTGGTCGGACGCCAGACCGTTGACGATCTTCGTCCAATGCCGGCCGAAGTCGTGCGTCACGTACGCGTAGGGGGCGTTGTCGCCCACGTAGTGCGCATCGCTCACCGCATATGCGGTTCCGTCGATCAACGGCGAAGGCGCGACCGTTTCAACGCGCCCAAACTGCGGTGCGCCCGGCGGCGTGACGTTCGTCCAATGCTTGCCGCCGTCGCGCGTGAGCTGCACGAGACCGTCGTCAGTTCCGACCCAGATCTCGCCGCGGGCCCGCGGCGAGCCTTCGATGTCGAGAATGGTGTCGCTGTACTCCGCGCCCGAGACGTCGTTGGTGATTGGGCCGCCGGCCGCAATCTGATGCGCCTTTATATTCCGCGTCAGGTCGGGACTGATCACCGTCCAGGATCGGCCGCGATCCGTCGTCTGAAAGACGACGTTGCCGCCGAACCATCCGATCACTTTTCCGGCAGAAGTGCGCCAGGGCGCAAACGCGATCGGCGACTCCCAGTGGAAGCGATACTTGCTCTTAGCGATTTGCCACGACTCCGCGCTCGTCGGCAGGTACGGCTGCGCCGCCCACTGATCTTGCGTGACGCGGTTGTAAATGGTCAGCGCGCCGTTCTGTGAATCGGACCAGATCCAATCCGGGTCGTCGGGCTCCGGGATTCCCCATTGACCGTCGCCGCCCGCGGTGACGATCCAGTTCTTGTTTTGGATGCCCGAGGGATCGAGCGAATCCGACGGCCCGCACCAGCCGTTGTTGTCTTGCAAGCCGACACAGACGCTGTACGGATTGTCCGTACCGAGCCCGACGCGGTAGATCTGCGCGATCGGAAGATTTGCCGAAAAGAACCAGTTATCGCCGCCGTCGAGCGTGAGCACATACCCGCCGTCCTGTCCCAAGATGATGCGGCTGGGATCGTTGCGCGCTATCCAGATCGCGTGAAAATCGGAGTGGACGCTGCCGGCGGTCGATTTGAAGGTCCTCCCGCCGTTCGTGCTTAGCATGACTTGAAAGGAGAGCGCGTAGACCTTATTGGAATTCTTCGGATCGACCTCGACGTGCGAAAAGTAGAATGGGCGCGCGTCGACGAGGGAATCCTTGCTGACCATTTGCCAGTTGGCGCCGCCGTCGTCGGAGCGCCAGAGCACGCCCTCTTTCGATTCGATGACGGCGTAGACGCGATTGCCGTCGCTCGGCGCGACGGCCAAGCCGATGCGTCCCATCGGCGAAGCCGGAAGTCCGTGGCCCTGGAGTCTCATCCACGTCGCGCCGCCGTCGGTCGATCGGTAGAGTCCGTCTTCCGCTCCGCCGCTGACGAAGGTCCATGGTCTGCGCTGAAACTTCCAAATGCCGGCGTAAACGACGCCGGGATTCTGGGCGTCCATCGCGAGATCCGATGCGCCGCTTTCCGGCCCGATGTAGAGCGTTTGCTTCCACGTTTTGCCGCCGTCGTCCGTGACGTAGACGCCGCGCTGCGTGCTGTCCGCGAAAGCGTCGCCGAGCGCGCCGACGATCACGTGATTGTGGTTGCGAGGATCGACGAGAATGCGGGAGATGTAGCGCGTACCCCTCAGCCCAACATTCGCCCACGTATCGCCGCCGTCGGTGCTCCTATAGACGCCGTCACCGTAGCTGACGTCTTGCCGGGGATTCGACTCGCCGGTTCCGACCCAGACCGTCTTGTTATCGGTGGGATCGATCGTGACGGCGCCGATCGCCGCGACGGGTTCCTTATCGAAGACGGGATCCCAAGTCTGGGCGCCGTTCCGCGATCGCCAGACTCCACCGCCCGCGCCGCCGACGTAGTAGAGATTCGGATCGCTCGTGGAACCGGCGACCGACGCTATCCGTCCGCCGCCTGCGGCGGGTCCGATTGCACGCCACTGCATATTCGCAAATGGCGGGCCGGGGCTCGGCGACGGAGAGGGCGACGGAGTGGTTACGGCCTTCGGCGGCAACGGTGACGGCGGCAACGGCGACGCCGGCGAGCCGGTTGCCGCGACCAATGCCAAGAGCAACGCGTGGACGACCAACTCTACGAACCTCCTCGATTACGTGTAACGGTGATAGCGTGTAGCGGTGCGCGCCGCGCCGCTCCTGCGCGACGTCGCTCAAAAGAATCTCAAAGCACCACGCTAGTGAGATGTAGTACTTGCGTGCTTCGCCTGATACATTGGGACGTTGACGTGAATAGCGTACCATTGTGACCAGGCGATCATGCCGCAAATTGCGGTCAACACCACGAGAACGATCGCAAGCGCTCGCATGTGATATCGCGAGCGATGGGGCGCTCTCGCCCCGGAAGGCCGGTCTGACGTAAGGCGCGAATCCACCGGCCCCATATGCGCAAGACGATCGCCAGCCTCCTGGCGGGAACCGCCTTCGCCTTGATCTCGCTAATGTCTACCGCCGCGCCGGTGCTTGCTTATCATCGTGTTGTACCGGCCACGCCGGCTGCGATCGCCGTGTACTCGACGGTCCTTCGCCGTATCAATCCGCAGATGCCGAGCTGGCAGAGTCGGGACCTCGCGCGGCGCGTGCTCGTCAATGCCGAGCGTTGGCGGATCGACGCAAACATGCTCGTTGCAATCGTAACGGTAGAATCCGCCTGGCGCACGCACGCCGTTTCGTCGGCTGGAGCGATCGGCCTCGGGCAGTTGATGCCGGGTACGGCAGCGCTGCTCGGAGTCAACCCGCGTGATCCCAGGCAGAATCTCTACGGCGCCGCGCGTTATCTACGGGGACTCGTGCAACGCTTCGGCTCAAAGCATTATAGCCTCGTCTTCGCGGCCTATAATGCGGGGCCGAAGGCAGTCCGCGAATACGGCGGCATTCCGCCGTACGACGAAACTCAAACCTACGTCGTGCGCGTGCTTCAAACGTGGGAGCGTCTTGCAAAGAGCGTCCACGTGCCGGCGAACGCCTACGCCGGTCTGCCCGCACACGGTCTGGACGTCGATTACTGGCTCGACGCAACCCCTCAGTAACTTTCGCTCGTCACGCTCCGAGAGATTCGTCACTCCACCGCAGTATGCGATCGACGGCCTCAGCCAAACCATTGGGGCCGTCGATTTTCAACGGAATCGCACCGGCATTACGCGCGGCCTCGACGTCACTCTCCCGATCGCCGACGACGACGCAGCAGGCCGGCTCCACGCCGAGCGCCCGCGCCGCGTCGAGAATCAGCTTCGGCTTGGGCTTGCGGCACTCGCATGCATCTTCGACCGCATGCGGGCAGACGAAGAATCCCGCAAACGGCCCGAGCAACTCGTCGATTCGGCGATTGACGGCATCCACGTCCGCGGCCGTGATGAATCCGCGTCCGACACCGCTCTGATTGCTCACGACCGCGAGCTGCAAACCAGCGGCTCGTAAACGGTCGAGCGATGCCCGGCCGTCAGGCGCCGGTTCGATGCGGTCGGGATCACCATTGAACGGCACGTCGACCACGATTGTTTCGTCGCGGTCGAAGAGCACGGCGCAGGGCCGGCGCACTAACGCGACTCCGGTTGCGCAACGTGTCGCGTCAGCCACGACGCGAGCAGCATGAAATAGGCCGGCGCCTGGGGCACGTCCCGCTGCAGTGCCGCTGGATCGACGCTCATCGTCTCGCGCTGTACGAACATCATGTCATGGTCCGCGCGGCCGATGACCGCGTACTCGATGGCAGAGTTTGTTCGAACCAGCAGCCGCAACCGGTCGATCGTTGCGGCCACTGGAATCCACGGATCGTCGCCGCCGTAGATAAAAAGGACGGGGACGCGCACGCGCTCGACGGCGGCAAGCGGATCGTCGTCCATTTGTTTGCGCCACGACGACGCGGCGGGGTTCGAAGGCAAATCCTTGACCGAGGGCATGTACATCAGGTCGAACCACGGTTTTCGATCGATCTTTGACAGGGCCGCTACCGCCGTCGCCCGCGGCAGATCTCCTCGCAGGTAGCCGGTCCATGCCTTGCGGGCCGCAAGCATCGCAGCGACGTCGGAAGACGAGTAACCGTTGAGGCGGAGCCGATTGGTCATCGCGAATTCCATCTGCAGTTCCGGTGTGACGAGGGGTGCGGAGACCGAGACGGCAAACGCCGCGCGCGGGTCTCGTTCCGCCGCGAACACCGCGAGCCAGCCGCCCTGGCTGAGCCCCCAATATCCAATGCGATTCGGATCGATCGCCGGGATGCGCGCGATGGCGCGCGCTCCTGCAATCCCATCATCGGCGAGCGTCTCATAGCTGACGCCCTGCGTGCCGGTCGACCGTCCCGTGCCGCGCCGATCGTACAAGAGGACGGCGATCCCCACTGCCGGCAGACCTTGGCGCAAATGGACGTACAGCGCCGCGTCCGCGCGTCCGAGTCCGGCGCCGTGAAATGCCACCACGGCGGGAACGCGTTGTGAAGTGTCGGGCCGATACAACGTGCCACGCAGAACCGCACCGTCGTTGCTAAAGGCGACGGCCTGCGTGAGGACCGCTGGAGTGCCCCGAACCTGCCAGGGTTTGCCGGCGGGCCCACTCCCGGCCTCGATCCCAAGGAGCAGCAACGCGACGGCGACCGCGTACGAGGCTCGGAACCGCCGCACGCTACGGGGCGGCCGGAACGTAGACCTCGGCGCCCTGATCCAGAAACTCGCGCGATTTTTCAGCCATGCCGCGTTCGGCATACTCGCGAACCTCCTGCGTGATCTTCATCGAGCAGAAGTGCGGCCCGCACATCGAGCAGAAATGCGCGATTTTGGCACCCGGCGCCGGCAACGTCTCGTCATGAAAGTCGCGCGCCGTTTCGGGATCGAGCGAGAGATTGAACTGATCTTCCCAACGGAACTCAAAGCGCGCCTTCGATAGCACATCGTCCCAATGAGCCGCGCCTAGGTGCCCTTTCGCGAGATCCGCGGCGTGTGCGGCGATCTTGTAGGCAATGACGCCATCTTTGACGTCTTTTTTGTTCGGAAGCCCAAGATGCTCTTTGGGCGTAACGTAGCAGAGCATCGCCGTGCCGAACCAGCCGATCATTGCCGCGCCGATGGCGCTTGTAATATGATCGTAGCCGGGAGCAACGTCGGTCACGAGCGGACCGAGGGTGTAAAACGGCGCTTCTTTGCAGACCTCGAGTTGTTTGCGGACGTTCGCCTCAATCATGTGCATCGGCACGTGACCGGGCCCTTCGATCATCACCTGCACGTCGTGCTTCCACGCGACGTCAGTGAGTTCGCCGAGTGTCTGGAGCTCGGCGAACTGTGCCGCGTCGTTTGCGTCGGCCGTGCACCCTGGACGCAAGCCGTCTCCGAGTGAGAAGGCGACGTCGTACGCTTTCATTATCTCGCAAATATCTTCGAAGTGTTCGTAGAGAAAATTCTCGCGGTGATGCGCGAGGCACCATTTCGCTAAAATTGAGCCGCCGCGCGAGACGATGCCGGTAATTCTATCGGCAGTGAGCGGCACATAGCGCAACAACACTCCTGCATGAATCGTGAAGTAGTCGACCCCCTGTTCGGCCTGTTCGATGAGCGTGTCGGCAAAGAGGTCCCACGTAAGCTCTTCGGCTTTACCGTCGACCTTCTCGAGTGCTTGATAGATCGGGACCGTCCCGATCGGCACCGGCGAGTTGCGCAGAATCCACTCGCGTGTTTCATGAATGTTTTTGCCGGTGGACAAATCCATCACGGTGTCGGCGCCCCAGCGCGTCGCCCACGTCATCTTCTCGACCTCTTCGTCAATCGACGAACTGACCGCCGAGTTGCCGATGTTGGCGTTGATCTTGACCAGAAAGTTGCGACCGATGATCATCGGCTCGCTTTCGGGGTGATTGACGTTCGACGGCAGGATCGCGCGACCGCGTGCTAGCTCGCTGCGAACGAAATGCGGCTCGACGCCTTCGCGCAGAGCGACAAACTCCATCTCACGCGTTATGTCACCACGTCGAGCATAGTGCATCTGCGTCACGTTGGCGCCCGGTCGCGCACGCCGGGGGCTGCGCGACGCTGGGAACCGCAGGCCGTCGAGCTCGCTCATCACATCCCGTCCGCGCCGGTAGATCGACGTCGGCCACTCGAGCTCCACCGTATCGTCCCGCGCGGCAATCCACGAACCGCGCAGCGGCGCCAAGCCGCGCCGGATGTCGATCGTGCGCTCGTCATCGCCGTACGGGCCGCTCGTGTCGTATAGCGTGTGAACCGTGCCGTCCGTCAGCGCGATCGCGCGCCGCGGTACGCGTATCGAAGGGTCGGAGCCCTCGACGTAGATCTTCATGACTACCTCCCTACGCCGGCATTACCCGGATCAGGTCACTTGCGGTCGGCGCTTTGCCGTCGCCCTCTCAGCCCGCCCAACGCGAGCTCCCGCTGCGAATACTCTTACACGTGCGGAGCCGAGCTCATGCACAGAAGGCTAGGGACCGAGCGCAATGCCGAGTAGCTCGTGCGGCCGACCGTTCGAGATCGATAAAGTCGCCACCGGCGTTTGTCGTACTCCGGCGCTGCGCAGCGTGAACACGACGCCACCGTTTCCCTGTTGCACGTCCGCGACGTAAAGGTACGGAGTCCTAACCGCGAGATAGGCCGGTTCGAGCAAGCGTGGATTCGAGGTCGTGATCTTAGCCATCTTATTGACCGGACACCCCTTCGCAGCTGCGTCGAAGACGTCGATCTCGCCGACCGGCAAGCTGTTAACGAACTCCGTGTGCGTCGTGAATAGGCGACCGAGGCCATCCAGCGCGACGCCGTAGTCGATCCCGTGTTTGAAAAGCTCGCGGGTGCAGAAGCCTCGGATGCGCTTTGGAGTCGGCGCCGCGCTGTAGACCGTGACGTGAGTCCGAAAAACGCGGTGGCGCCCATAATGCTGCGTGTTGCCGAGCGCGTAGAGATCGCCGCCCTGGTAGATGCCGAGGCCGGCGGGATAGCCGGCGGGCTTGAGCACGGCGACGGGCTTCGCATGCCCGTGCGCGCTGGGGCTGTAGACGACAACGTGGTTGGACTCTCCCACGTAGAGGTAGCCGTGAGCATCCACGGCGAGCGTGTCAAAATTGAGAAAACTCGGCACGTCAATCTCTCGGATTGGCTGCGCGTGTCCGGTCGCGCCGGCTGCGAATACCTTAACGCTCTTTACGTCCAAGACGTAGAGCCGCCCAGCACCGTCCACGGTCAGCGCGTTGGGAGCGAAGAAGCCCCTGACGACGCGATCGGGCTTGGTCTGGGGGATGCCGCTTTGCATGGGGTACTCGGCGACAAACTTTGTCGACGTGGTAATGATGACGTACAGGTGTCCCGCCGCAACTGTGGGCCGTTCGAATATCGGCGCCACTTCCCGGCCGATAGCCGGAGACGCAGCGGTACCGCTTGCCGGCACAACGTGCTGCCCGGCCGATGACGAACACGCGACGCAGACCGTTGCCAGCACTCCGCCGGCTAAGCATCTGAAAAACTTACAAGTCGACATGACCACCTCCCGAGCGCAGGCACCACTAATCTAAACGGTGGCGGCCCGCGCTGCAACGCTTTTTGGCGGCGACCAGGCTCGTTATTGGACCGATCCGCCAAAAGGGATTGGTTCGGCGCGGTGAATGGAGCGCAGACGATGACGACGTTCGGCGTTGATCCCGACCCTCAAGAAACGCGCGAATGGCTCGACGCGATGCGTGGCGTGCTTACTCTGGAGGGTCAGGAGCGTGCGCGTCAGCTGATCGCGCAGCTTGTCGACGAGGCGCAGAGCAGCGGCGCCCACGTCTCGCTCGGGCTGGCAACGCCGTACGTCAATACGATCCCGGCCGACCGACAGCCACCGATGCCCGGGGACCGCGAGCTCGAAGCGCGGCTGCGCCATTACGTTCGCTGGAACGCTTTGGCGATGGTCGTTCGCGCAAACAAGATCAGTTCCGAGCTCGGCGGCCATGTCGCAAGCTTCGCGTCGGCTGCAACACTCTACGATGTCGGTTTCAACCACTTCTTCCGCGCGCCCAGAGATGGATTCGGCGGCGATCTCGTCTTCTTCCAGGGGCACTCATCGCCCGGCGTTTACGCGCGCGCCTTTCTCGAGGGTCGTGTCACCGAAGAGCAGCTCGAGTGTTTTCGTCAGGAGGTTGACGGCCACGGCCTATCGTCGTATCCGCATCCCTGGCTGATGCCGGACTTCTGGCAGTTTCCGACGGTCTCGATGGGGCTGGGGCCGATCATGTCGATTTATCAGGCGCGCTTCATGCGGTACCTTCATGATCGCGGTCTGCTCGACGCGACGGGACGAAAGGTTTGGGCGTTCGTCGGCGACGGTGAGATGGATGAGCCCGAATCGCTCGGCGCGATCTCCCTCGCCGGGCGCGAGAAACTCGACGACCTCATTTGGGTCGTCAACTGCAATCTGCAGCGACTCGACGGTCCCGTTCGCGGCAACGGCAAGATCATTCAAGAGCTCGAAGGCGTCTTCAAGGGCGCCGGTTGGAACGTCATCAAGGTCATCTGGGGAAGCCGCTGGGACCCCCTGCTTGCCGCGGACAAGAGCGGACGTCTCGTGCAGCTCATGAACGAGTGCGTTGACGGCGATTATCAGACGTTCAAGTCGCGGGACGGCAAGTACGTGCGCGAGGAGTTCTTCGGCCGTTATCCCGAGACGAAATCGCTCGTCGAAGATTGGTCCGACGACGAAGTGTGGGCCCTGCAGCGAGGGGGTCACGATTCGGTGAAGGTCTATGCCGCCTACAAAGCCGCCTTCGAACATCGAGGCGAGCCAACGGTCGTGCTCGCTAAGACGATCAAAGGCTACGGAATGGGTGAAGCCGGCGAAGCGCAAAATATCGCGCACCAGGCCAAGAAGATGGAGCTCGAAGCGACGCGGGTCTTTCGTGACCGTTTCTCGTTGCCGATTTCGGACGCCGCCATCGCCAGTGAGAAGATCCCGTTCTACAAGCCCGCGGACGACGCGCCGGAGATGCGGTATTTGCGCGAACGTCTCGCTCAACTTGGAAGCGTGCCGCAACGACGCAAGAAATCGGCATCGCTTACCGTTCCGCAGCTCTCCGTTTTCGAAGCCCAGTTACAAGGCACCGGCGACCGGCACATCTCCACGACGATGGCCTTCGTTCGGATCCTCAACGCGATTGCGCGCGATCGTGAGATCGGGCCTCGCGTGGTTCCGATCGTTGCCGACGAGTCGCGGACTTTCGGCATGGAAGGCATGTTCCGCCAGCTTGGCATCTACTCGTCGGTCGGGCAGCTCTACCATCCGCAAGACGCCGAACAGCTCATGTGGTACCGCGAGGATAAGTTGGGACAAATCCTCCAGGAAGGCATCAACGAGGCTGGCGCACTCTCCTCGTGGATTGCGGCCGGCACGTCGTACTCCAACCATAACCTTCCGATGATTCCATTCTACATCTTTTACTCGATGTTCGGCTTCCAGCGCGTCGGCGATCTCACGTGGGCTGCGGGCGACAGCCGTACCCGCGGGTTCTTGCTCGGCGCGACTTCGGGCCGCACCACTCTCAACGGTGAAGGATTGCAGCACGAAGACGGCAGCAGTCAGGTTGCGGCCTCCTTCGTGCCGAACTGCCGGAGTTACGATCCGACCTATGCCTACGAGCTCGCGGTCGTGATCCAGGACGGCTTGCGGCGCATGCTCGACCAGCAAGAAGACGTCTATTACTACATCACTTTAATGAACGAGAACTATTCGCATCCCGCAATGCCGTCCGAGGCCCGCGACGGAATTCTGCGCGGCATGTATCTGCTCCGCAACGCCGCTTCCGGCGATGCGAAAAGGCCGCGCGTGCAGCTCTTCGGATCGGGCACAATTTTGCGCGAAGTCGAGGCCGCCGCTGATCTACTCGCCGACGAATGGAAGGTGCATGCCGACGTGTGGAGCGTGACGAGCTTCAACGAGCTTCAGCGCGACGGCGTTGCCGCGCGACGCTGGAACATGCTTCACCCCCAAGAACCACCGCGCCGCTCCTACGTCGAGCAGTGCTTGCAGGATCGTTCGGGACCCGGCATTGCGGCAACCGACTACATCCGAACGTTTGCCGAACAGATCCATCCCTTCGTAGGACGTCGCTACATCGCACTTGGGACGGACG
Organism: Vulcanimicrobiota bacterium; assembly: GCA_963826325.1. Classification (GTDB taxonomy): domain Bacteria; phylum Vulcanimicrobiota; class Vulcanimicrobiia; order Vulcanimicrobiales; family Vulcanimicrobiaceae; genus Cybelea. The sequence goes on along the minus strand of CAWGWT010000007.1, from coordinate 195,743 downwards.
GTTATGGGCGGAGCGACTACCGCCGCAAGCTGCGTGCGTTCTTTGAAGTCGACCGTCATTTCGTGACGGTCGCGGCCCTGCAGGCGCTCGCCGCCGAAGGAACGATTCCTCCGGAAACGATTCAAAAGGCGCTCGAGAAATATAAAATCGATCCGAACAAACCAAATCCAATTACCGTATGAGGAGCTTGCAGCGAATGACCTACATGCCGCCTCGGCTCGCTCGTCGCTCCACATCCATGTTCCGCTCCTGCTACACCGCGCTCGCGCCACCGGCTAAGGAAAATTATGACATCGTGTCAATGGCGCTCGCGTCGGAGTCCCCGCGGCGGCACGTAGGTCATCCGCCGCAAGGCGTGGCAAGGGAAACATAGACGTGAGCGAGACGATCGAGGTTCGCGTTCCCGATATCGGCGATTTCAATGACGTGCCGGTGATCGAGGTCTTGGTGAAAGCCGGGGATCGCGTTAAGAAGAACGATTCGCTTATCACGCTCGAAAGCGAAAAGGCCTCTATGGAGGTGCCTGCCGAGACCGACGGCGTCGTGCAAGATGTCAAGGTGAAGGTGGGGGACAGAGTTTCGCAGGGATCGGCGATCTTGGCTCTGAGCTCTGACGCCGCACCCGCGCAAAATGAAGTTCCGCGGACAAAGGCACCGGAGAAGTCTTCTTCTGCGGAAGTCGCGCTTGCACCGCAGGCTACTGCGCCGAAGGAGCCCACCGCGCCGCAAGAGGTGCCCGCACAGCAGCCGCAACCGCAAACGCGGGGACAAACTTCGGCGCCCGCAACGGGCGACGGCTTCATTCATGCCGGTCCGGCGATTCGCCGGCTTGCGCGCGAGTTTGGGGTCGATCTTCGCCATTTGCGTGGAAGCGGTCCGAATAGGCGCATCACGCGAGAGGACGTGCAAGCATTTGTCAAGGGATCGCTGCAGCGTTCGAGCGCTGCGCCGACCTTTGGGGGGCTACCGGCTTGGCCGAAGGTCGATTTCGCGCAGTACGGTACGATCGAGCGCCGCCCGCTTTCGCGGATCAAGAGACTCTCGGGTCCGAACCTGCATCGAAACTGGCTCCAAATTCCGCACATCACTAACTACGACGAGGCCGACATCACGTCGCTCGAAGCCTTTCGTAACGAGATTAATGCCGAACGCTCGCAGGGGCCGAAGCTGACGGTCCTGGCCTTCTTGGTGAAAGCTGCGATCGCCGCACTCCAGCGATACCCTGAGTTCAACGCCTCGCTCGACGGCGAGGAACTCGTGTACAAGCGCTACTTCAACATTGGATTTGCAGCCGATACGCCCGACGGTTTGGTCGTGCCCGTGATCAAAAACGCCGACGAGAAAGGACTACTCGAAATCGCCCACGCTGCTGCCGAGCTTGCCTCGAAGGCGCGCGAAGGAAAGCTCGGCCTTACCGACATGCAGGGTGGTACATTTACCATCTCGTCCATCGGCGGGATCGGCGGAACGGCTTTCACCCAGATCGTCAACGCGCCCGAGGTAGCGATTCTGGGCGCGACTCGAACCGCGATGAAGCCAATTTGGGACGGCGAGCAGTTCGTGCCGCGCCTGATGCTGCCGATCAGCGTCAGCTACGATCACCGGGTCGTCGACGGCGCGGCTGCGGCGCGATTCTTGAACTACGTCACGTCGCTCCTCGCCGACTTCCGCCGCGTACTGCTCTAAAATCCCCAATACATTACAGCGCTATGTCATGTATCTGGTATAGCTCGTGCCATGGACCAAGGTCGACGAACCGACCAGCTCGCAATTACCGGCATGAAATTTCTGCCACCTAGAGATCCGCAACGCGCGATCAACCTGTCCCGGATGTGCTCGGCATGACGCGCCACGGCGATCGACGATCGAGGCAGGCGTGGAGCGGAGTTGGAACCAGCCGAGGATCGACGTTCGGCATACGCGATAGCCCGAGATGGATCATACGGGCGGCCGATGCTCTATGTTCGCGGTCGCGGCCATGAGGGCAGCCTTCGAGTACTTGCCGGAAACGAACAGACCGCGGGTCTCACCGTCTCCGAGTCGCCAGGAAGCCTGATAGCCTTGGCGCAGATCCACCGACCGGGAAACGCGATATCATTATAGCGCAAGGCGCGATTAACCCTCCCCATTCGCATCCGCAGCGGTTCCTGTGCTTCGATCGTCGTGAACCGCGTCGTCGCGGCGTCTAAAGGCGCCGAGATGCTGAACGTCGGCGTACGAGACGTCGGTTTGAAAAGTGCCGCTTCGCCTCCACGATAGCCAAGCGCACGAATAACTCTCGGTCTCCGATTGGCATCCGACGATCGATAGAAGGATGTCGGTGAGCGGAGTTCGAAGCGCCGAGCATAGACGCCGTTGGCGTTGTCGGCTCGTAGAAAGAGAGCGTCGTAGTTCGCCAGTATTGCTCGAGGTCGAAACCGCCGTCGCGACCCCGCGAAAAGCCCGTAAACTCCGTTGACCCCTTCGGCCGTGCCCGTGAGCGCGCCCGCTCATAGGTCGGGCTCGTTGCTCCCCGCGTGGAAATACCGGACACGCCGATTTCCTGAGAGACCCATCCACGCCCAGTGCCCGTCGCTCCGGTACTGTTGCCCTGGACGCTTCAATGCTGTATTTACCGGATCCGGTGCCGAAATTGCCGTTGCGTTCTCATCCGTGGTGGCGCCCTTCGATAGCGCCGTGCGTCATTGGTGCCCGTTCGCGGTGTTTGATTCAGTCAGGCGAGTGAATGCGCCACCGCGACTAGACTGCAGGTCCGACAGCGGGTGCAAAGCAGCGGCCAACGCCGCTCCGCGCTCGCGCCTGAAACGACGCTCCGGCGCTTGACAGCGCCAAGCTCGTCCCCGAGAAAGACGACGCCCCGTGGCGTCGTAAGTGATCGCGCTTTTTGAAGTCAGTCGCATATGTCTCTCCTTATCGTAGCAAAGGTTTGAGTCAGACGAGTCTACGCGCCGAGGGCCGCAGATAGAGCGTTCGCCAACGTCGCGAATCCGCTGTTTGCTGTTCGGATTAATTTGAAATCTCGCCGATGTCGCCTCGCCGCTGACCAGGGCGGCGGCCTCAACACCACATCACCCTGAGCTCCCGGTCGCTAAGGCTGCACGATAGGGGTCGCACCATACTGTTCACTTAGTATGCAAGCGCCCGTCGAACGCGTCACCTGAACCGCCTAGCGCTTCAAGCAAAGCACCGACTTGTCTGCAGTTGCGGAGACGTACTGCAAGATGCCGCCGTGGCGGTAGTATTCGGCTTCGTTGGGCGTGTCGATTCGCACGCGCACGTTGAACTCGATCGATTTGCCGCTGCGCGAGTCGGTGGCCTTCACGTGGAGGCGCATGCGTGGCTCGAGTCCGCCACCAAGGCCGGTGATGTCGTAGACCTCCTCGCCTTCTAAGCCGTACGTCGAGCGATCTGCGCCATCCATATACTCGAGCGGAAGCACGCCCATGCCGATCAAGTTGCTGCGGTGTATACGCTCGAACGATTCGGCAATCACCGCTTTGATGCCGAGCAGATACGGTCCCTTGGCGGCCCAATCACGTGAAGAGCCCGACCCATACTCCTTGCCTGCGAGCACGATGAGCGGCGTGCCGTCCACTGCGTACTTGCGCGAGGCGTCGAAGATCGAAAGTTGCTCGTTACTGGGCAGGTAACGCGTGACTCCGCCCTCGACGCCCGGCACGAGGTCGTTACGCAGCCGCACGTTCGCGAAGGTGCCGCGAACCATTACTTCATGATTGCCGCGCCGCGCGCCGTACGAGTTGAAATCGCGCGGCTCGACGCCCCGCTGCGTCAGATAGACGCCCGCCGGGCTGTTTCTGGCAATGCTTCCCGCGGGCGAGATGTGGTCGGTGGTGACCGAGTCGCCCAGCACCGCGATCGCGCGCGCGCCGTACACGTCCTGCAACGGAGACGGCTGCGCCGGCATCGCGTCGAAGTAGGGCGGCTTTTTGACGTACTCGGAAGCAGCATCCCAAGGATAGCGCTCGGTCACGGCGACGTTCATTCGGTTCCAGTTCTCGTCGCCTTTGAAGACGTCGGCATATTCGCGCTCGAACATTTCCTTGCTGATGCACTCTGCCATCGTCGTCGCAATCTCATCGTTGCTCGGCCAGATCTCGCGAAGGAAAACCGGCCTCCCGTCGCTGCCCACACCTAGCGCGTCGGTCGTCAAATCCACGTCGATGCGTCCCGCCAGCGCGTACGCAACGACGAGCGGCGGTGAGGCGAGATAGTTCGCCCGCACCTGCGGATGGATGCGTCCTTCGAAGTTGCGATTCCCGGAGAGCACCGCGGCGACGATCAAATCGCCGTCAGCGACGGCCTGAGCCACATCGCTCGGAAGCGGTCCCGAGTTTCCGATGCAGGTCGTGCAACCGTATCCGACGAGATTGAAACCGAGCCGGTCGAGATACTCCTGCAGCCCGGCTTTCGTTAGGTAATCGGTAACGACTTTGGAGCCTGGTGCGAGCGACGTTTTGACCCACGACTTGGTTCGAAGCCCGCGCTCGACGGCATTGCGCGCCAGCAGTCCGGCGCCAATTAGGACCGACGGGTTCGACGTATTGGTACAACTCGTAATCGCCGCGATCACGACAGATCCGTCGTCGACCTGATCTATCGTCTGCGCCACCGTTGCCGTCCCACCGCCGCCCTCGTTCTCGAATCGTGAAATTGCGTCGTTGGCTCGCTCGCGCGTGGCTACCCACTCGAGCATACCGTCCTCGAAGGATCGCTTTACGCCGGTCAGCGGCACGCGGTCTTGCGGACGCCGCGGGCCGGCCAGGCTGGGCTCGACCGCAGCGAGATCGAGCGAGAGTGAGTCGACAAACTCTGGATCGGGGGTCGCGTCGCTTCGAAAGAGCATCTGCGCCTTCGCGTATGCCTCGACCAGCGCGACCTGCTCGGGGGGACGCCCCGTGAGGCGGAGGTACTCGAGCGTGCGGTCATCAATCGGAAAAATGGCGACCGTCGAACCAAACTCGGGCGACATGTTGCTTATTGTGGTGCGATCGACGACCGGCAACGCGGAGAGTCCCTCGCCGTAGAACTCGACGAACTTTCCGACGACGCCTTTGCGTCGTAACATCTCGGCGACGGTCAGCACGAGATCGGTCGCCGTCACGCCTTCGCGTAATGTGCCCTCCAAGCGAAAGCCGATCACCTCGGGTATGAGCATCGTCACCGGCTGTCCAAGCATCGCCGCCTCGGCCTCGATGCCGCCGACGCCCCACGCCAGCACGCCGAGACCGTTGACCATCGTCGTGTGCGAATCGGTGCCGACGGCCGTATCGGGATAGGCGAGGGCCTCTCCTGCGATGGCTTGCTTCGCACCGAAAACGACTCGAGCAAGATACTCGATATTGACCTGATGAACGATTCCAGTTCCGGGCGGCACGACTCGCAAGCCGGAGAGCGCCGATTGGCCCCATTTGAGGAAGGCGTAGCGTTCGCGGTTGCGTTCGAATTCGAGCTCCGTATTCTTGGCCAACGCGTCATTGGCACCGAAGTAATCGGCCTGCACGGAATGGTCGATCACCAGCTCGACCGGCTGCAACGGATTGATCGTCTTGGGATCGCCGCCCATCTCGGCGATAGCATCGCGCATCGCCGCTAAGTCGACGACGCATGGAACGCCGGTAAAATCCTGCAACAAAACGCGAGCGGGCGTAAAGGCGATTTCGCGCTCGTGCCCTCCGCGACGGTTCCAGCGCCCGAGCGCCTCGATATCCTCGCGCCGCACGGCTCGCCCGTCCTCGAAGCGCAGCAAATTCTCGAGCAGAATCTTGAGCGAAAAGGGAAGGTGCGCGAGCTTCGCTACGCCCGACTGCTCGAGTGCGCCAAGCCGAAAGTATGCGTACGAACGATCGCCGACGCGCAGCGTGCCGAGCGCGCCGAAGCTATCCAAACTCATCGGAGAATCGTACTTTGGGGTCGCCGTTGGCGTAGCCTTCGATTTTGAGCGTCGCTTCGCCGCAGAGCAGGCGCCAGAGTGGTTCGCTTACCAGCGCTAATCGCCACGGCTGCAACGCGAGCGTGCGCTCGAAGCTGGCCCGATCTTGCGGAACCTCGCGCGCGAGACGCTCGAGGGAAGCACGCGGCACGAGCAGACTTGCTGGAAGTCCCGCCTCGCGAGCGATCTCGGCGATTGCCGCGCCGAGCAATGAAGCGAGCGCGTCGCGCGTCGGCGCGCTCGAACGGTTCGGTCGCTGCGGAAGATCCGCTTCATCGAGCGCTTGCCCTCGCGCAACGGCCTCCAATATCGCTCGGCCGAGTTGACGTTTCATTCCCGCGTCGAGCCGGCGAAGCTGCGCGAGATCTTCGATCTGCGCCGGCTTGAGCACCGCGAGGCCCGCGACAACGTCGTCCGGCAACACATATCGCACCGGAAGATCGCGCTCGCGCGCAACCCGGTCGCGAAGCTTCACCAGCTCGTTCAGAATGCCGAGCTCTCGGCGGCTCATTCGCATCGCTCCAGGAACGCGCATGTATGCCCGGCGCTCGTCCATGCGATAACGCTCGATGTCGCCGAGCTCCGCGCATTCCTCGTAGACCCATTCGTATCGGCCCTTTTCTTCCAACCGCGGTCGCAGAGCGTCATAGAGGGGCAACAAATGCGCCACGTCGCCAACGAGGTACTCGATCTGTCGTTCAGAAAACGGCCGCGTCGACCAGTCGCTCACCGTTTGCGATTTTGCTAGCCGCACTCCGCAGACTCCGCGCACCAAGTCCGCGAGGGAAACCTGCATGCCGTAACCGAGAAACGCTGCAGCGACCTGGGTATCGAAAACGCGCGGCGGCACGAGATCGAAGCGGTCGGCGAAGATCTTCAAGTCCGCCGAGAGAGCGTGCCCGACGACCGTCGTCTGCGTCAGCGCGCGCGCGAGCTGCCGCAAATCGGGAAGCGACAAGGCATCGACAATTGCGGCGCCGTCATCGAAGGCGAGCTGCACGACCATTAGGCGCGGCGAGTAGGTCCGTTCGGCGTGAAACTCGGTATCGAGGCCGACGCGATCGGCATCGGCGACCCGGCCGCAAAGGCGATCCAGGGTTGCTCCCTCCGCGACGATCTGCGGCGCCGTCACGGCGGCGGGGAAGCCGTTTGCAAGCGGCGGAACCGAAAGTGCGGACAGCGATGCGTTTCGCAATAGTGGCGCGCGTAGTGGCGCGCTCGCCATTCGTAGCCGTGCAACGCGACCGTAACGCGGTCGCCGAAAATCGTCAGCAACGCGCAAATCGGTATTGCGATGGCGCACATCGTCCAAACGTGCACCCAAACCGGCACGCGAAAGGCCGCTGCAGTCGCCGTCGCAACCGTACCACCGAATCCCGGAATTATTCGAACCGCCAGCAAGAAAGCCGGGGAGCCGACCGGGAATCGCTTTACCCATGCCGGGAGACGGTTCAAATAATCTTCCAGTCGCCAGACGCGTGTCGCATGCCGATTAATCCAGTAGCCCAGCAGCGCGGCCCCAATGAGGCCAAAAGTATCGACCAAGGTACCCTTGAGGGGACCGAATATCGCCCCGTTCATGACAGCCAGGGCGTCGGTCACCGAAAACGGCGCCGCCGCGACGACGACGAAGACCGCGACTGCGAGCGGGTAGGCAAACGGACCGATCGTGCGGATCTCGTGGGCGACGCGCGGTTGGTGGCGGATCACCAAGAACGCGAGCACGAACGAGGCGACAAGCAGCGCGAGCGCCCCACCCTTACGAAGGAGACGATTCAAGCGGTGGTAGTCAGAGCGGTCATCACGTTCCTGTGCGGTGTTGGGCTCTATGCCTCGCTTTTCATGCTGAACAAAAGCCGGCGCGCGGCGCGCGGTGAAGTCAAAGGCCCGAGCGTCGTGAAAACACCCAGGGCGCACCTCTTCGGGGTTCCTAATTCACTCCTCGGCTCACTCTACTACCCGGCGATCGCATCTGCAATTTGGTTCGTGCACGGGTCCGTAGCCGCGATTGTGCTGCTCGCCGTGGTCCTGGGCGCCGCGGCGACCTCGGCCTATCTGGCCTATTCGCTAATCTTCATAACCCGCCGAGAATGTCCGTACTGCTGGACCTCTCACGCGGTCAACTGGTGCCTCCTCTTCCTCTGCGGCTGGTTATTTCTTCCGGACGTATTGAACCGGGGTATCTGATTTTGTTAGAATCGGCCTCTCGGGTCAGGCCGGCACGAACTGTCGCCGAAACCGCCGTGAGAGAGCCGGACGCGTAGCGTTAGTTCTACGCTCCGGTGAACGGCAGATTGATCGGGGGCGGCGCGAGTGCGCGGCCCCTCTGCTCGTTATTCGACCTCTGCGATCATCGCGCTATAGGCGGGATCCCGCGTCGGCACCGCTGCGAACCAGGCCGCCAGCATCTCTTCGGCCACCGCAACGGTGGTCGCGCGTAAGCTCAGACACAGCACATTAGCATCGTTCCATTCGCGCGCGCCGCCGGCGGTCGCCGCATCGGCGCAGAGGGCCGCTCGAATGCCGGGCACCTTATTGGCCGCAATGCTGACGCCCGTGCCCGTCCAGCAGCAGAGGACGCCATACTGCGCCGCTCCTCCTGCCACGCACTGCCCAACTGCGCGGCCGACCGAGGGCCAGGCATCGCTCTCGCCCGGAGCGAGCGCTCCGAATCGCGCGACTTCATGATCGTTCGCGCGCAACCACCGGTCGATCGCCTCCGGAAGTTCGCCTGCCATATCGCTGCCTAACGCCACCTTCATTTGGAGCTGGTCGGACTTAGGCGCTTGTCCGTCTTTGGGCCATCTTTTGTTCGAAGACTTCGTTGCTCATCGGTCACGAAGCTTCGGCTTCGCTCCCTCTTCGCGCCTCGTCTTCGAATAAAATTCGCCCCAAATCCGAAAAAGGCCTAAATCCGACCAGCTCCAGAGGTTTTCTCCGTTCGTCGACGGGAGACTAGCCGTTCCGTGAGCACGGTCCGTTTGGCGGCGACAGTAATTCTCGCGCGGCCGCCGTTCGAGGTCTATCTTGCTCGCCGTAGCGCGCGCAGTCCGTTCGCGCCCGACGCCTTCGTCTTTCCGGGCGGTACGATCGAGGTGCAAGACACGCAAGAAGCGACGCGCGCACGCACGGTCGGCTTGGAGCCGGATCGCCTCGACCGAGAATTTCGCGCAGCGATTCCCGCCGACTTGGCATGCGACGAACGCGCAGTCGAGCGCGAGGAAGCGGGCGCGCTCTTCATCGCGGCGCTTCGCGAACTCTTTGAAGAGGCCGGCGTGCTGCTTGCGCGCGATGCCGGCGGCCTTTCGATCGGCGCGGCGTCCGCCGATTGGGAGCGCGTCGCAGCAGAGCGAATCGCGGTGCGGAACGCAACCCTGTCGTTTGCGGATTTCTTGACGCGTCACGATTGGTACGCCGATGCGCGGGCGCTGACGCTCTTTTCTCACTGGATCACGCCCCCAAGCGAGCCGCGCCGCTATAACACGCACTTCTTCTTCGCGGTCGCGCCGGCCGATCAAGTGGCGCTCGCCGATGCGTTTGAAACGCACGACGGCCTTTGGATTGCTCCCGCCGAGGCGCTCGCGCGCCGGCGCTCGGGTAGCATGCACTTAGTCTATCCGACGATCAAACACCTCACCCGCTTGGAATCCTTCGATTCGGTACCCGCGGCGCTCGAGTTTGCGCGCAGTAAGCCGGTGCTGACCATCATGCCCAAGGATACGAAAGAGGATTTTGAGATTCCGGCGGGACTCGAAAACGCGTGGTAACGCTCGTTCGCGCCCCGAATCCATCGGCCATGACACTGGCGGGCACCAACTCGTACTTGCTCGATTGCGGAAACGGCGACGCGCTCGTCGTCGATCCGGGACCGCCGATCTCCGGTCACGTTGACTCACTAGTCGACGCCGCCCGCTCGCGCTCGCTAAAGATCAGAACGATTGCGTTGACGCATGGCCATCCGGATCACGCAGCGGCCGCGGGGCGGCTCGTCGCAGCGACCGGCGCGACCCTCTACGCGCATCCGCAGAGCAAGATCTCTCACGACGCCGATCTGCCGCTCGACGGCGAGCTGCGCCTTGGAGAGATCGCCGTGCGCGTGATCGACGCACCCGGACACACCTTCGATCACGTTGTCTTTTACCTGCCGCATGAGCGCGCGCTCTTCACCGGTGACACGATTCTCGGCGAGGGAACGACGGTGATCGCGCCGCCCGCCGGAGCGATGCGACCGTATCAGCGCACACTGCAACGCCTCGCCGATGAGTTCGGCGACGCGCGCCTCATCTACGGCGGACACGGGCCCGTCGTCACCGACCCGCGCTCCAAGATCGCGCAATATATAGCGCACCGGCAGATGCGCGAAGAGCAGATTCTCGACGCGCTCCGCGACGGCCCGCTCACGATCCCGGACCTCGTGCGCCGTATTTACACGCCCGAGCGCCAGGTGCTCTGGCCTGCGATGGCTCGCCAGATTCTCGCGCATCTCATCGCGCTTGAGAGCGAGGACCGGGTCATTTCGCGACCCGTTGGGCGACAGATGACCGCCCTCGAATCGGAGATGCTTAATCCGCGGATCGAGGAGCTCGTCGGTGCCGACGAAGCGCCAATCGTAGTCGCGGAGCTCGGGATTGAGTTGCGGCTCGAATCCTTACGCTCGTACCGGCTCGCAAAGGGCGCGGGATGAATTCATACAACGCTGCTGAGATGTACCGATTCCCGATCCTGGCTAGCGTCGTCGCGATCACGTCGTGCGCGCAGTCCAACGGGCCCGCCGTCACTCCGTCATCTGCAACGGTACCTGTGTCGTCCTGTTACATCGTCAAGCAGCAGCCCACGAGCGTTCGCGCGACGATTACCTTCTATGGCTGGCCCGACAACTCGCCGCCTGGAAATAAGATCTCCCATCCCGTGCTACACCAGCACGCCGGAGGCGACGGAACCTACTGTAATCCAACGACGTTCGCGACGGAACGCTCAAACAACGTGAGAATTCCGTACGGCATCAAGATATACGTACCGTTTCTCAAGCAGTATTTCATTCGCGAGGATCTGTGCGCTGCGTCGGGGCCACCGACCGGCAGCGGCAGCAACGGGTGCTACAAGCTGTGGTTCGACCTTTGGATCGGAGGCACCGCGAAATCGAAAGCGCGCGCAGTCATAGCCTGCGAGTTGAAGCTGACGCCGAATAAAGAAGTACCGGTTATACTCTGGCCACGCAAGGGGATGCCGGTGGCTCATCCGGGAGCGCTCTATCAAAACCAACCGCCGCCCGACGGCAGCTGCGACGGCAAGCCCGGAGAAGATTCCTACTCGACGCGAAGCACGACTTTACCGAATTGATGCGCAGCCGCTAAACGTTGGAAGGCGGCTGCCGCGTCGTCGAGCGCAAAGACGCGGTCGACGGCGGGGCGCAGACCTTCTTCGAAGAGCCCGAGCATCGCGGCAAAGTCACCGGGACTGCCCATCGAGGTGCCCAGGATCGTGACGTGCTTCCAAAAGAGCGGAAACATTTTAATCGTCGCATCGCCGTTCGTTCCGCCGTAGATCACGATGCGTCCGCCCGGCCGCACGACGTCGAGCGCCTTGCGGAGCGTCTCTCCGCCGGACGAATCCACAACGAGATCGACCGGTCCCGTCGAGCGAAGCAGCTTGGGCCAATCAGGGTTATTTGCATAGTTGATCGCGAGATCTGCCCCAAGCGCTCGAGCGCGCTCGAGTTTTTCGTCGCTGCTGGACGTGACGATCGCATGCGCGCCGGCGTGCTTGGCAAAGAACAAGACGAAAGTCTGCACGCCGCCGCCGACTCCGGTGATCAAGACGGTCTCGCCGGGCTGCACGGCGCCGCGGGTAAAAATCGCGCGATAGGCCGTCAATCCGGCGAGCGGCAAAGCCGCCGCCTCTTCCATCGAAAGCTGCGTAGGTTTGCGATAGACGTTATCGAGCGGTACGGCAACGTACTGCGCGAACGTCCCGTCGCGCGGCATACCGAGAATCGTTGCCCGCGCCGCATCCCAGACGCGCGGATCGCTGCCCCACCCCAGCATCGGATCGATCACGACTTCGTCGCCGGTTTTGAGATTTGCGCTGACCGCGCCGAGCGCCGCGACCTCCCCGGCTCCATCGGAGCCGAGCGTTACGGGCAGCCGAACGTTCGGGTAGAGACCGTGCGTAATGAAGAGGTCGCGATGGTTGAGCGCTGCGGCCCGAATGCGAACGAGCACCTCGTTATCGCGAATTGCCGGAACGGGAATATCCTCGGTGCGAAGCGCGTCGGGGCCGTCCATTTCGTGCAGTCTCGCGGCCCGCATCGACGCCGTCATTCGTGCACGGTGACGATGAACTTTACCGCAGCCGGTTCGACGAAGAGCGCGTCGGTCGGAGTGTTGGCAAGAAATTGGGTATTCTGCGGTCCGCTGTAGAGGCCGCGATAGGGGACCCCGGCGTCGTAAAGCGTGAATGGACCCGACGCCGCATTGAAGATGTTCGTTGCGGCGATCGTGAAATCGATGTGCCCGAAGTTCTTGCCGAACGCACCGTCGACCATCGTATATGGCGGCTGGTTGAGCGTGTTGTTCTTTCCGGCAAAAGTGAATGCCGCTGAGGTGTGCCAACCGTTACGCGCCCAAGTCAGTACGGCCGAGCCTTGCTGCTGCGGTACGCCCAAGAACTGTTGATAGTCGACTAGCGTTCCGCCCGACGTCGGATTCGAAACAAACGGTCCGAGCGCGTAGGGGTACGCGACGTTTAGGCCGTAGGAGAACGTCGCAGTCAAATTCAAGCGCGGAAACGTTTGCTTGTACCGCGCTTCGGCGCCTTCGTACACCGCATTGCCGATGTTGATCGGAATCTCGTAGGCAAAGCCCAGCGGCGTGCCGCAGAAGCTCTGCGCGCCTCCGCCGGGATAGTAGTTCTCGATCGTGTCTCGTAGGTTCGAGCGATAGATCGAGACGTCGAGATTCGACGTGCTCGAAAAGAGATGCGAGAAGCCGAGCTCGTATTCGGTCGCGTGCTCGGGGCGCTCGTCCGGGTTTCCGTTAACCGTCACGCAATTCGAGTCCAACGGGGGTAAGCCCGGATTTGGCTCGACTTTGCCATTCACGACCACCGCAGGGAAGAAATAACGTTCCAAGAGTAACGGCGGCCGAAATCCGGTGCCGACCGAAAACCGCACGACGCTGGACGTTCCAAGATCGTCGCTTAGGCCGAGCCGCCAGTTCAACGTGTTGCCGAACGTGGAATAGTTGGCGTCGTAGAGCCCTCCTGAGAGCCTGACGTTGCTGCCGAGCTGCTGAGCGCCGCGGAAGAAGTAGGAATCGATGCTCTGAGCGAGCGTCCCACCGATGCCGGCCCCGGAGAGCGCCTCTTGGCGTACGTAGCCACCAAACGCGAACTCACCGGCGTCGAACGTGCGGCCCCACGAAAGCCCTTCATTGTAGCGCGTGTCGAGATGGGAAACGTCGTACGGCGAGACCGCTCCGCCGACGAAATCGATGTTATTGTTGTCGGCGGAGAAGTCTGCCGAGAGCGTCCCAGATCCAAGCGGCGATCGCGAATATGCGTCGTAGGCGCGTATGCTTTGAGCGAAGCTCGCGCTTCCTTGACCGATGTGGTCGCCATAAACCGGGTTTGCGACTTCGTTTGGAGTGTCGGAGCTCTGCGGTGAAAACGCGCATGCCGGGCCGGGACCGGTGAAAACGCACGTCGGATTGCCCGCGATGCCGTTGAGCGCACCCGATTCGTCGCGCACGTCGCCCAGCGTAAAGACGCGAAAGCCCACGTCGGCACGCTGCGAGAAATTGTAATCGAGATTGACGAGACCGAGCCTCGCCGCGATAGAGGAGCCGAGGTGCGCGTGGAACGGACAGTTGGGGGTCTTCGTCTTGGTCGCCGGCCCGCAATAGACGGGCAAATTGTTCGACGGTACGATCCAGTCGTACTCATTCACTTGACCCGTCTGCTGAAAGTCGTCGCCCGCAAACGCGTACCCAAGCTTGCCGATGGTCCCGGTCGCGTTGAGCCAACTCTGGGTCGTGCCGTACGAGCCGGCCGACGTCGAGAAGTTGAGATGATCGTCTTGCGTTGGCCTCAGCGAAACGAAATTCACTGCGCCGCCGAAGGTATTGCTGCCCTCCAAGTCGGTCGGACCCAGCCCCTCCGTGACGTTCACGCTGTTGAAAGCCGGCACCGCGAGCTGCGAGAGATCGATGTCCCCGGTGTTTCCGTCATTGAGCTGCTGACCGTCGAGCGTCACCATCGCTTCCGAAGGGTCCGGTCCGCGCAGCGAAACGACGGCCGGCGACGTCGGAGCGCCGGCGTCGGGATGCTGGATGACGACCGACGGCACCTCTTGGAGCGCTTCGAGCACTTGCGAGTATCCCAGCGCGTCCATCTGCGCGCGTGAAACGTCCATCTCCGGAATGACGTTCCGGTCGAGCGTGAAGCCGCCATTGACGGTGACTTCTCCAATCGTGCGTAACTTGGGGGTATCGTTCGGCTCGAGCACGACATCGAGTCGCGCGCCGTCGCCTACTTCTCCGGTGTTCACCGTCACAGCGACGTAGCCGCGCGCGACCACCGTCAACACATACCGCCCGCTCGGCACTTCGACGGAGAAGTTCCCTTTTGCGTCGGTCGTAGCAGTTAGGCTCTTGGGCCCGCGTAACGTCAGCTCGGCACGGGCAATCGGCGCGCCGCTTGGCGAGTGGACGCTACCTCCGATCAGGCAGCATGCGGCAACCAAAAGGTGGAGCATCGGCACCAGGCTTCGCGCACTCATCAGGGCCAGGCCTTCCGGAACTGCGCGACGTAGAACGCGACGATGAATGACCGAGGAAGAAGTCTGCGCGCGTTCTTTCGCGGCTTGGCGCGTTTGCAGCGAAGCTTTACGATCGAAATAGGACCGCTGCGCGCCAGCGGCGTGCCCGCAATTCTCATCGGCGTCACCGGCATCGTGCTTGCGAGCGGCATCACCGCGGCGCTGGCGAAAGGGGCGACGCGCCTTCCGGAAGCGCTCGGCGAGGCGCGCGGTCTAGCCGAGGCACTCAACTCGGGTTCGCCGCGCCTGCGGCCGTGATTGAAAACGACGCACTGGCGAACCTGATACGCGACGAGCTGCCCGACGCGGAGGTCGGCATCTTCGATCGGACCGGCACCATGGACCACTTCAACGTGACGGTGCGCTCCAACGCCTTCCAGGGAAAGTCGCTCATCGAGCAGCACAAACTGGTGTATGGCGCGCTCAAGGCGGCGCTCAAAGACGGCCGCATTCACGCCGTCGAACTCAAAACGATCGTTACGGAGGGCTGAGAAAGCGATGGACTACAAGGAAGAAATTGCTCGCGAAATTGCCGCGAACACCATCGTGGTGTACGGCAAAGGCACCAAGGCGGCGCCGCGCTGCGGCTTCACGCTTGAAACGATTGAGTTCTTCGATCGTTTCGGGTATCCGTTCGAAGTCGTCGACGTCTTGGAGAACCTACCAAAGCGAGAGGCGCTCGCCGAGATGACCGACTGGCCCACGCTGCCGAAGGTCTTCATCAACGGCAAGTTTTACGGCGATACCGACATACTCGGCCCGATGGCGAGCAGCGGAGAGTTAGAAGCGACGTTGAGGGAGGCATTCGGCGGCGCGCAGCCTGCACCCAAACAGACGATCGACTTGCGCTAGCTGTGTCCTTTACCACGATCATTTCAGCCGAGGAGCTCTACGAGCGCCTCGGCGATCCCGAGCTGGTCATCTTCGATTGCCGTCATTCGCTTGCGAATTTTGCACTTGGGCGGCGGCTCTACGATGAATCGCACGTGCCGGGCGCGTTCTTTGCCGCGGTCGAGGAGGACCTGGCAGGAACGAAGACCGGCAAGAATGGGCGCCACCCGCTGCCCGACCCGGATACATTTGCGCGCTTCCTGGGCGCTCGCGGCGTCGACGACGCCACACAGATCGTTGCCTACGATGCCGGCGCCGATATCTTTGCGCCTCGCCTATGGTTTCTCTCGCGCTGGATCGGTCACGACGCCGTCGCAATTCTGGACGGCGGCTTCACGCACTGGAACGTACGCGGATACCCCGTGACGGCCGCCTCCGCGCAGCCGGTCCGTGACGGAACGGTGACGATTCGGCTGCGGCCCGAACTTCTCGTCGACGCGCAATACGTGATCGCACATCTCGATGCTGCGGAGATGCAGCTTCTAGACGCGCGCTCGAAGGAACGTTACACGGGCGAAACGGAACCGCTCGATCCGGTCGCCGGACACATTCCGGGCGCGAGGAATCGCTGGTTCGAAGAAAACTTCGGACCCGACCTCAGGCTCAAATCACGCGACGACCTGCGCGCCGATTTCGCACGAGCAGGCATCGATCCAATCCGGACCGTTCATCAATGCGGCTCCGGCGTCTCCTCAGCGGTCAATCAACTCGCAATGCAGCACGCGGGCCTAGAAGGCTCGCGCATCTACAACGGGTCGTGGAGCGAATGGGTCTCCGATCCCTCACGCCCAATCGCAACGGGAATGTAGTTTAGCGCTTCGCGGGCGGAGGGATGGCGAACGGTTTTGCGATTGCGCCCGCAGGCGAAGCTTCGAGGCGCGCGAGCTCTTCGGGCGTGGGCGATTGCGAAAAATCACGGCACGTATCGACGAAACAATAGAATCCAAACGGCGTCGTACCGCGATTGACGAACTGGTGCAGCTCGAGGGGCCCGACATAGACGATATCGTCCGGACCGATCTCCGTCGCGGTATCGCCGATCACGGCATATCCGAGGCCGCGGCGCACGATGACGTAGTGCTCGTGCTCGTGCTTTTCGAGACGCGATGCCGCCCCAGGCGCAACCTCGAAGTAGCGCAACTCCATGCGCGGTCCCGGCTCGCTCGCGTCGCTTTTCCTGTTTCCTACGATCGTATGGCGAGCAACGCCCGTTCCCGGCGCCTCCGGCGAGTAGCCGGCCGGCTCGATGCCTTCCCAACCGTCGCGCGCCGCTCGAATGACCCGTCTACGCATGCCGAATCAAGATAGCATATCGGCGAGTCGCGGGCCAGGGCATGCCATGTTCCGCTAAGAAAACGCCTGCATGGCCCGGTATTGGCTGCTCAAAACCGAGCCCAGCGGGTATTCATTCCAACAGCTGCGCGTCGATGGAACGACGCCGTGGACCGGCGTGCGCAGCTTTGCGGCGCGCAACAACATGATGGAGATGCGCCTCGACGACCGCGCGCTCTTTTACCATTCAAGCATCGCGCAACCGGCGGCCGTCGGCATCTGCAAAATCGTCAAGACGGCGTATCCCGATTTCACCCAGTTCGACCGCGCGAGTGAATATTTCGACGGACGCGCTAAGGAAGATAACCCAATCTGGTTCATGGTGGACGTCGCCTACGTCGAAGGGCTCGTCCATCCCGTAACGCTGGCACGCATGCGGGCCGAGCCCCGACTCATGGGCATGGCATTGCTGCAGCGCGGACAGCGCCTCTCGGTGCAGCCGGTGATGCCTCACGAATGGAAGATCGTGCTCGAGCTCGCTACCCGAGGCTCTGCGCCTGCGTGAGAAAAACGCGTTGCGCGTCGATCGGCATCTCACCCGAGCGTGGCGAAAGCCGACGGTAGCTGCCGTCCTCCTGCAGCTCGCGGCTCTTGACGTTGTCGGCAAGCAGGATGGTGAGCACGTGAGATCCGAGCGTCTCTGCCATAACCGGGTCGAGAACCGGAACGGCGAGCTCGACGCGGCGATCGAGGTTGCGGCCCATCCAATCCGCGCTCGCGATGTGTGTCTCGCGCTCTCCGCCATTCTCGAAGACGAAGATCCGCGAATGCTCGAGAAAACGTCCCACGATGCTGCGCACGCGGATGTTCTCGCTCACGCCCGGCACGCCCGGGCGCAACACGCACATTCCTCGCACGAGGAGATCGATCGGCACCCCTGCTTGCGAGGCACGGTAAAGCCCTCGCACGATGTCAATTTCGGTGATTGCGTTGATCTTTGCGCGAATGCCCGAAGGGCGCCCCGCGCGGGCATGCTCCGTTTCACGATCGATGCGAGCGATGAGCTCCCGATGCAGCGTCACGGGGGCGACCCAAAGATCTTCGTAATCGGTCACCTTCGAGAATCCCGTGAGGGCGTTGAAGAGCTGGGTATCGTCGGCGCCGAGCTCGGGGCGGCACGTGAAGAGGCTCAGGTCGGTATAGAGAAGCGCGGTCTTTTCGTTGTAGTTGCCGGTTCCAAAGTGCATGTAACGCCGGAGGCCGTCCTCGTCTTCGCGAACCACCAATAGCGTCTTGGCGTGCACCTTTTGGTTCGCAAAGCCGTAGACGACGTGAGCGCCGGCACGCTCCAGCCGCTTCGCCCACTCGATGTTGTTCTCTTCGTCGAAACGGGCCTTGAGCTCGATGACCACGGCCACTTGTTTTTCGTTCTCCGCGGCTGTCAGCAGCGCACGCACGATCGGCGAGTTTTTGCCTGAAGTTCTATAGAGCGTCGCTTTGATGGCTAGAACCTTCGGGTCTTCGGCGGCTTGCCGTACGAACTGGATGACGGGATCGAACGAGTCGTAGGGGTGGTGCAGCAGAATGTCGCCTTCGCGAATTTGCGTAAAGATGTCCGTGACGCCGATGAGGCGCTTTGGGATGGCCGGCATGAACGGCTTGTCGCGCAAGTGATCGTAGCCCGGCAAGTTCACGATCTGCCAGAGATCGCTCAACGCCATCAATCCGTCGATCTCGTAACAATCGACGGGCGCCATCTCGAGCGAATTGCATAGAAAGTCGCGCATGTACTCGGGCATTCCGCGCTCCAGCTCGAGACGCACCGGTTCGCCGAAGCGGCGGCGCCGCAGCTCCGATTCGATCGCCCGCAATAGGTCGTCGGCCTCGTCTTCCTGCAGGTCGAGGTCGGCGTCGCGCGTCACGCGGAAGAGATACGAATCGCGCACGTGCATGCCGGGGAAGAGAACGTCGAGATGGTGCGCGATCAGATCTTCGAGCAGGACGAAGCGACGTTCGCTCGCACTTCCAGCCTCGACCGGAACGAACCGTGGGAGTGTCGGTGGAATCTTGACCCGCGCGAAGTGAAGCTCGACGCCGTCCGGCGTCGCTTCCTCGAGCTCTACCGCAAGCGAGAGCGAAAGGTTTGAAATGTAGGGAAACGGGTGTCCGCTGTCGACCGCCAGTGGCGTCAGGACCGGAAAGACGCTATCGTCGAACGTTCGCTCGAGCGCGCTCTGCGTCTCGTCGTTAAGGTCGCCGACCCGCATCAATCGAATGCCTTCGCGTTCGAGCGCCGGCAGCAGCTCTCCGTTGAGCAACTGCATCTGCTTCGGCAGCGAGGCGCGCAACCGCTCGGAGATCGCCGCAAGGTGTTCGGTCGGCGTCCGGCCATCTTCCGAACGACGGACGACCTGTGCCTCAATTTGCTGCTTGATCGCCGCAACGCGAATCATGAAGAACTCGTCCAGGTTCGTCCCGTAGATCGCGACGAACTTCAGCCGCTCGAGCAACGGGTTGCGATCGTCGAGCCCTTCCTCGAGGACGCGATCGTTGAACTCGACCCACGACAACTCACGGCTGATGTAGAGCGAGGGATCGTCGAGAGTCGCAACGGAAACCGTTGTCTGCCTTGGGTGCGGCTGGGTAATCATCGGATTTTCTCTGCTTAGCGGTTTGGGCCGGGTTTCGCCTCCCGCGCGGCAAAAAACTTGTTCGCATGCCCGATTTCACCAAGCACGTCGCCGAGCATCTCGTCCTCGCCCTCTCGGCCCTCGCGCTGGCGTTGTCGGTCGGCGTTCCTCTGGGTATCCTTGCCGCCGAGTCGGCGGCGCTGCGTAGCGCAGTCTTGGCAATAGCGGGGATAGGGCGCACGCTTCCCAGCCTGGCAGTGTTGATGCTACTGCTGCCGTGGCTTGGCGTCGGTGCGACGCCGGCAATCGTTGCGCTCGCGCTGCTGGCGATTCCTCCGCTCGTCATCAGCGTCGATCTCGGCATACGAGGCGTACCGCTCGCCGCACTCGACGCGGCAACGGGCATGGGCATGACGCCGACCCAACGCTTCGCGCGCGTCGTGGTGCCGTTTGCGCTGCCGGTATCCTTCACGGGTTTGAGAACGGCGACGACCGAAACGATCGCCAGCGCAACGCTGGCGACCTTCATCGGCGCGGGCGGGCTCGGTGACGAAATCGTTCGCGGGCTGCAGACGGACGATCCCGCGTTACTCTTCACCGCTGCCGCAGCGGTGGCGGCGCTGGCCCTCGGCGCCGACTTGGCTTTGAGCCTCGCGGGACGGCTCGTAGCAGCGCGCGCGTGACCGTTTCAACAAGCTCAGCGCAGGTTTTATCCCGACGTCGCGCCTTGGCGTTGGTAGCGGCGACGCCGCTGGCCGCGCGATGCGCTTTCGATCACTCGTCAATCCGCGTCGGCTCGAAGAACTTCACCGAATCCTTCGTGATCGCGGAAATCTATGCGCAGTCGCTGGAAGCCGACGGAATGCGCGTCGAGCGCCTCTTCAATCTCGGATCGACGCAGATTGCGATGGCGGCGATGGAGCGCGGCAACATCGACCTCTATCCGGAATATACCGGCACGGCCCTCATCGACGTCCTCCATCTCGCCCCGATTGCGAACTCGCGCGTCGCTTATGCCACCGTATCGCGCCTCTTCGAGCAACGCTACGGCATCGTCTGGCTCGCGCCTTCGCCCATGAACGATTCGCAGGCTCTGGCGACGACGCGCGCCGTGGCGCAGCGCGATGGACTCGCAACGCTCTCGGACGTTTCGCGCGCCGCTTCGGATCTGCGTCTGGCCACGATCCAAGAATTTCTCGCTCGGCCGGACGGATTGCCCGGCTTACAGCGGTTCTACGGTGGATTTCATTTTCGCGAAGTACGCACGTACGACATCGCCTTAAAGTATCGCGCGGTACTCGACGGCACGGCCGACGTCGCGAGCGCCTTTACCACCGACGGCGCCATCGCAACCGACGAGCTCGTCCTCCTGCGAGACGACCGCCACTTCTGGTCGGCTTACAACGTCGCTCCGGTGGTTCGCGTCGCGACGCTTGCCGCACGCCCCCGCATCGCTCGCGTGTTGGACCGAATCTCGCTCAAGATAACCGATCGCGCCGCCCAAGCGATGAATGCGGCCGTGGAAAATACGCAGGCCGATCCCATCGATGTGGCGGCCGAGTTCTTACGAAGTTTTCGAGGCCCGAAGTCTTGAGCGGCGTCGAGGTTGTCGAAGAGGAGTCGAAGCCGATGCATCCTGCGTCGATTCGGTTCGAGCACGTGACGGTACGATATCCCGGCTCGCAGCGCACTGCCGTCGAGGACGTCTCCATGGAACTGAGCGGCGGCGAGCTCGTCGTGCTGCTCGGGCCCTCGGGCTGCGGCAAGTCCACCCTCTTGCGCACCGTTAACCGGCTGGTCCCGCTCGAGGCAGGGCGCGTCTTTGTCGACGGCCGCAACGTAGCCGAGCTCGATATAGTCGAACTGCGCCGGGGTATCGGTTACGTCATTCAAGCCGTCGGGTTATTTGCGAATATGACGGTCGCGCAGAACGTCGGCGTCGTTCCCTCGTTGCTGGGATGGAACCGACGGAAGATCGCCGAGCGCGTCGACGAACTGCTGCAGCTCGTCGGACTCGACCCGGCCACGTATCGCGCGCGCCGGCCCAGCGCGCTTTCGGGAGGAGAAGCGCAGCGCATCGGCGTCGCGCGCGCAATCGCTGCAAGGCCGCGCGCGCTGCTGATGGACGAACCTTTCGGCGCCGTCGACGTCGTCGTGCGCAGCGCGCTGCAACGTGAGCTCGTTCGCATTGTAGCGGAGCTGCGTACCACGACGCTCTTCGTGACGCACGACGTCGACGAGGCCTTTCGCTTGGCCGACCGGATCGTCGTCATGCGTGACGGGCGCATCGAGCAGGCGGGTCAGCCGTTCGAACTCTTCGAGCACCCCTCGACGCCGTACGTTCGCGAGCTCGTCCATGCCGGCGACGACGTCTTTCGCCGATATTTCATGCGCGGGCGCGAACTGTTGCGCCCCAAATGAATTACCTCATAGACCATCCCTTACGCGTCGCCGCATTGGCAGCCGGTCATCTCGAGCTCGTCGCGCTCGCGCTTGTGGCTGCCCTTGCCTTTGCCGTTCCGCTCGGCATTTTTGCCGCGCGTCGCCCGGACATTGCGCCGTGGCTGCTCGGAACGCTCGGGGCGATCTATACGGTTCCGAGCTTAGCCCTGCTTGCAGTCTTCGTGCAATGGTTCGGGCTTGGATTTACGCCGATTTTCGTCGCGCTCGTCGTTTACGCGCAGTTTATGCTTGCGCGTAACATCGCTGCAGGCATCACCGGCGTCGATCGCGCGCAGGTCGACGCGGCTCGCGGCTCGGGGATGTCGGCGAGACAAATTCTCCTGCGAGTCGAGTTCCCGCAAGCGCTGCCGGTGCTAATCGGCGGCATTCGCATCGCGGCGATCGCCATGATCGCGATCGCGACGTTGGGTGGCTACGTCGGCGGCGTCGGCCTTGGCGTGCTGATATTTAACGGCTTGACTTTGCATCAGCCGCAGATGATCGTCGCGGGAAGCGTTGCGGCCTCCGGACTCGCAATCGGCGTCGACGTGCTTCTTCGGTTTGCCGAGGGCGTCTTCGCTTGAGGAAGCTCCGTGCTTCCTTAAATCGCTAAATCGCTTCGCGAACCAACAGATGAACGGTAAAGCGGTTGGCGCGATCGTGCCAGGCCGCCCCTGGCCGAAATCCCGCAGCGCTTCCAAGCCGCAGGATGTCGTCGTCGCTGAACTTGTAGGACGATTCGGTGTGAATCGGCTCGCCGGCTCGAATTACCACTCGCAGACCCAAAGCGCCCACGCAGACCTCGGCGCGCTCGCGCGCTTGAAGAAAGGAGTCGACCGAACCGCGCTCTTCGTCGTAGCGAGCCACGTGCACGAAGTTGCGAGGATCGAAATCCGCATCGAGCTCGCGATTGATACGTGCCAACAGGTTCCGGTTGAATGCGGCCGTGACGCCGGTCGGGTCGTTGTAGGCGAGCTCGAGCGTCGTACGATCCTTCTTGAGATCGGCCCCTAGCAACAGACCGTCGCCGGGCCGCAGCGCGGCGCCGAGCAATCCGAGAAGGACTCGCGCGTTCTCGGGCTCGTAGTTGCCGATATTCGAACCCATCAACATGGCGAGCGTTTTGCGTTCAAGACGCACGGCGTGCGATTCGAGAACATCGAAGTAGTCGCCCGAGTAGGCGCGTACGCGCAGAGTGGGATAGCTGTCGACCAGCGCGAGTGAGGACGCGCGAAGCGCTTCCGTGGATATGTCGATCGGACTATAGCAGAGTTCCGTTTGGATGCGCAGCGCTTCGCCGATGATGATCCGCGTCTTGATCGCACTTCCGCTGCCGAGCTCGAGCAGATCGACCGGTGCATCGAGAACGCGCACGATCTGCCAGCCCCACTCGGAAAGAATTTCGCTTTCCGCTGCCGTTAGGTAGTATTCGGGCAGACGCGTGATGACGTCGAAGAGAGCCGATCCGACCTCATCGTAGAAATATTTGCAGGGCAAGTGCTTCGGCTCCGAACTAAGCCCTCGTGCAACGTCCTGAGCAAAGGAGCGCACGCCACGTGAACGTGGGACCGTAATGAGTTCGAAGCGGTCGGAGAGCGCGGTGTGCATGGTCACTGCTTCTCCTCTTGCCCTGGCCCCACGTTAAACCCCTTTTACCACGCGCAGCCGGGAGTTGCGAAAGCCGTAAAGTGCGTAGACCACGATGCCAACCGCGAACCAAACGGCGTAACGGATCCACGTTGCAACTTGGAGCCCGCTAACGAGATAGAGGCACGATACGGCCCCGGCGATTGAGAAGAGCGGCAGGAGGGGAGCCCGGAACGGGCGCGCTGCGGCCGGATTGACGACGCGAAGCACCAACACGCCCGCACAAACGATTGCAAAGGCCGCTAAGGTACCGATATTCACCAACGTAAGGAGATCCGTGAGCGGTAAGACGGCCGCGAATACGGCGACGACTCCGCCCGTGAGCGCCGTCATGCGCGCCGGCGTACGAAAGACGTGGTGGATGCGAGCGACTCCCGGCGGCAGCATACGATCGCGCGCCATTACGTAAAAAATTCGTACCTGTCCGAGCAGCGAAGTCAACATGACCGTCGCATTTCCCGCCAAACCACCGAGCGCGACGATCCAATAGAGCGTGTGACTCTTGGTCACGGATCCCAGCGCGTCAAGCATCGCCGCACCGTCGGAGAGCCGCCCGAAGGGCAGCACGCCCACCGTGCAGAGCGTCAATGCAACGTAGAGAATTCCGCCGAGCAGCAGCGCGAGGATGATGCCGACCGGCACGTCACGCTCGGGGCGCTTCGCCTCTTCCGAAGCTACCGTGACCGTGTCGAAGCCGATATAGGCGAAGAACACCAGTGCAGTGCTCGCGACGACGCCGTGATAGCCGAAGGGCGCAAACGGGTGCAAGTTTACCGGCCGGATCGCATGCCCGACGGCGACGATGAAAACGAGCATCGAGAGTATTTGAACGACAACGAGCGCGCCGTTGACGCTGGTAGATTCGCGAATTCCGACGGCCACAAGCAGCGTGACCGCTAAAGTCACTATCGAAGCAAAGAGATCGATTTGCAGGTGCGGTCCGTGCAGGTTCGCCGTCTGCGCCCAGCCTGGAAAGACGATGCCGATGTTGGCGAGCATATGCTGGAAATAGTCGGAGAGCGATGAGGCGGTAGGCGCGAGCGACAGACCGTATTCCAAGATCAAATCCCAGCCGATAATCCACGCCACGAGTTCGCCGAGCGTCGCGTACGCATACGTGTAAGCGCTGCCGGCGACCGGAACCATCGATGCGAACTCGGCGTAGCACAGGGCAACGCAGAGGCTGACCAGCCCGGACAGCACGTAGGCGAGAATCACGCCGGGGCCGGCCGCGTGCGCGCCGGCGCCGATCGTCGGGAAGATGCCGCCCAGCATCGTCCCCAAACCGATCCCCGTCAACGCCGGCCAGCCTAAAACGCGCCGGAGTCTCGGGCCCGATGCTTCGGGCGCGCTCCACCCGAGCGGCTGGCGCGCGAAGAGTTGTTTCAGGGAACCTCTGATCAATCCAGTGTACCGATCGTTTGACCGAAAAGCCGTCAGATGCTAGGAGAAGGCGCGGGAGCATA
Organism: Vulcanimicrobiota bacterium; assembly: GCA_963826325.1. Taxonomy (GTDB): domain Bacteria; phylum Vulcanimicrobiota; class Vulcanimicrobiia; order Vulcanimicrobiales; family Vulcanimicrobiaceae; genus Cybelea. The sequence goes on along the minus strand of CAWGWT010000007.1, from coordinate 170,630 downwards.
CCCAGAGAGGGTCTGTGACCGAGACTTCGACAACGCAGATGACGGCTTTTCGGTCAAACCCTTCGGGCAGCGGCGTTTTCGCCGCATCTTGTCGTTGCGCCCTCGGTCACAGAGCGCGTGACTATGCTCCTTCGGGCGCGCCTCGACCTGCGCCGAAACTGCGCGCTGCGATCGGTGCAGTGGATTAATCAGAGGTTCCCTAAGGGCATTGGGACGCGCCAAGCGGTCAGGGTTTCGCGCAAAGCTCTCGTAGTGCCGCTTGAGCCATCGGATTCGCCGCCGCCTCGAGTGGACGGATGTACATTGCGAAATAACTCTTCCCAGCGGTGGTCGTCATCACCATCTCGACGCGATCGTCGCCTCGGCTCCCGGAGCCGCGCGCCTCAACGTACGTCGCGGGCTGGTCTCCACAAATCTCGATCGTCCGCCGTTGCTCGACCGTCACGTGCTTCAACGTATCTTGAAGCTCTGTGGTCGAGAAAACTTCGCGCGCTTGCAGCGGCTTAGGCGACTTGAAGAGCATCAGCACCTCCCGATCGTCGGCCGGTGGTCGCCAAAATTGCATAAACCCCATGATCCCCGGCGACGACCGCCACCCTGCCGGCGCCTGGAAACGCAATCCGTCGGCCGGGCTTGCGCTCCACGCGCATCCACTTGCTGCAAGGGCGACAAACGCGAGGATTCCGCTTTTGAACGACCTCATCTGGTAATGTTCTTTCGCTCTGCAGCCTTGTCATCCTGACCAGCCTCTGCCGCGCGAGCGTCAGCGAGTCGAAGTACGCTCGTACGATACGATGCGAGCCCAGCGATCGAAGATCAAAGCAATGTACTCGCGCGTTTCCGCATAGGGCGGCACGCCGTGGTACTGCGCCACCGCCAGCGGACCGGCGTTATAGGCAGCGAGTGCCGCCGCATACGCGTCGGCAAAGTGAGGCCGATATGCGGCGGCGTACTCCCCCAATAGCGCGGCGGCGCCATCGATCGAAGCGAACGGATCGTATGGGTCGACCCCGGCGGCGGCGGCCGTTTCCGGCATGAATTGCGCGATTCCCACCGCACCCGCCGACGATAATGCTTGCGGATCGTACGCCGACTCTTGCAGAAGTGCGGCGCCCAGAAACTCCGGCGGAAGCGAGTTTGCAAGCGCCGCAGTGACCGTCGCGTCGGCAAAAAGCAACGCGTCGGCTGCGACGATGCGCGGATTCGTGCGAAGAATCGCGCGCGCAATCGCTAGCGCGGGGTGCGTCACGCGTGGGCCGTCTCGAATTAGTACGGCGCCCTTGAGCGCATCCACGTCGGCGGGCGATGGCCAGCTTAACGCGACGTTAAGGGCGCGGGTGAGCTGCACCGAGGCGCTAAGGTGAGGTTCGATGTGGTATATGGTAGGTATGCTGCAGCTACTTAACGAGGTCGCCGCCAGTATACCGTTTATTACCGCTCTCATCATCACGCTCGTTGCCGGCGACTTTGCCTCGACATTCTTCTATCACGTTCCGCAGCATCTTTGGTTCACTCTGCACTTGCGGACGCATCACGATCGCCGGCGCTCGTACTTCGACCATGCCGTGCTCTCGCTCGATCCCACGGTGCTCCTCGACGGTTTTCTCGGCGCCGTACCGTATCTCGTCGTTGCTGCATTCGTCTGGCGCGTTTCCTGGACGGGTGCCGTTATCGGACTGGCTTTGGGTCAGTTGCACGTGTGGTGGCGCCATACCAGCCAACTTGGGTGGCAAACGCCGAGATGGCTGCGCGGTCTCCTGCATCCGCTGGGGATCGTGCTTCCCGAGGACCACGACGTCCATCACCGAAACCCAGATACAGAGTTTGGCGATATCTTCCGCTTCTACGACGCGCCGGCTCGGGCGCTTCTGGCGAGGCTCGCTCACACGAGCCGCCGAGCGCGCAACGCAGGGAGGCGCGCCACGAGGAGGGTGCCTGCCAGAGCCTAATCGGGAGAGCGTAATGGCCAAACGGGCGCTTCTGTTGATTTCGGATACCGGCGGCGGGCACCGCAGCGCCGCGAACGCGCTCGCCGCCGCTCTCGAAGAGGCGCCGCACGCATATGAGCCGCGCATCGAAGACGTCGCTGCGCACTGCGCGTTCCCGCTCACGCAACTTGGGCTCGGTTATAGCATGGCGTTGCGTTACGCACCGCCGATTTACGGCGCGCTCTACTACGCCACGAACGGGCGGCGCCGCTATCGAGCGCTGGTGCGCTTCTGCGAACCGCTCTATCGCGAGCGCCTGCGCGATCTCTTCATCGAGTATCGGCCCGACGTCATCGTTTCAGTCCACCCTCTCTTGAATCACGCTGCGTTACGTGCGCGAGACGATGCCGGTATGCAACACATTCCCGTGGTAACGGTCATTACCGACCTCGGGAAGGTTCACGAGTCGTGGCTCGTTCCGGACGCCGATGCGGTGGTCGTGCCGGCGCGGGAAGTCTATCAGCGGGCACTTTCACGCGGCGTTCCGCCGGCACGGCTGCGCCTACTCGGCCATCCGATTCATCCGAATTTTGACGACGTCACCGGGAGCAAGGCCGACCTTCGCGCACAACTCAAACTTCCGGCGGATATGCCGATCGTCATGCTGATGGCCGGCGGCGAGGGCGGCGGCAAACTTCTCTCTACTGCGCTCGCGCTCGCTCGCGCGCACCTGCCGATCGAGCTCGTCGTCGTTTGCGGGCGTAACGAGCCGTTGGCGACAAAGCTCGGCGAGCTTTCGCGGACGCTTCCGACGCCGATGCACGTGCTTGGTTTTACCGACAAAATTCCCGAATATTTTCGTGCCGTCGATTTGCTCGTCACCAAAGCAGGGCCCGGAACGCTCGCCGAAGCGAATGCCGCGCAACTCCCCGTCGTCGTCTACGACTACGTTCCGGGTCAGGAACGCGGCAACGTCGACTTCGTGCGTCGCAACGGACTCGGCGTGATCGCGCTGCGCGGGGCATCTACGGTTGTCTCAGCGGTGCGGACGTTGATCTCCACGCCCGACCGCTTGGCGGCGATTCGCCATAATCAGGAATTCGTCGCACCACGTCGCAGTTCGCGACGAATCGCCGAGCTTATTAAGTCGATCGCCGAAAATGGAACGATCCCCGCACAGGACGATTCGTCGCAGCGCGCTCTGCAAACCGCCGCCGCCGTCTAGCGCGCGGTAAGTTTTCGTCATCGGTGCAGCGCGATTTCCGTCGCTAGCAGCGTTCTGCAGGCGACCGTATGCTTGCGCGTACTCAAGGGATGATCGAACGTCGGCAGTTTTTGTTTTCACTTGCGGCGGCCGGCCTCGTGCCAGCGCTTCTCGGAACAGTGGCTCGGGGCGCGGAAGAGCCGCTCGATCGCGCCCTCGTGCTCAGCGGCGGTGGTGCACGCGGCGCATACGAGGCTGGTCTCGTTGGCGCGCTCGCGGCCGCCGCTTCGGTCAGCGACGGTTCGCCCCTTTTGCCATATGAGTTGGTCTGCGGAACGTCGATCGGTGCGCTCAACGGCTGGTTCGTTGCGACCGGTCAGTATACGAAGCTCCGCGGCCTTTGGTACGGCATCAGCACTCAGAATCTCATCCGCCCGAAGCGACGATATGCGGCGTTACGCGATCCGGAGAGCGGACTATTGGACCGAGCCGCCTCCGTCGTCAGCTTAGCGGGGCTAAGAAAAGACCAGCGCGGGATCTTAGAGAGCGCACCGGTCTACGATTGGGTCGTTCGCAATATCGATCCGGCCGCGCCGCTTGTAATGCCGATAATCTGGGCGGTGACGAATCTCTCGCTCCAGCGACCCGAGTATTTTTATCTGCGCCGTGCGGGGGCCAGCGAAGAAGTGCCCCAGAACGTCGTCCGTGCGCTGCAACTCTCTCTCGGCCCGCAGACAGTCGTGCGCGAGGCGACCCCCGATTTGTTGCATCGAGCGATGTTTGCTTCGGCGGCGCTCCCGATCGTGTTCGACCCCGTGGTGATGCCCGGTCCTGATGGTACACTCAATGAGTACTGCGATGGCGGAGTCGCAAGTAATTCTTCGGTTGGCATCGCTCATTCAGTCTCGAAGGCTGCCGACGTCGTGCTTTTGGACCCGCCTTTCGAGGCCGATACCGATCTCAGCGATGCCGTCGAAATCGCTTTTAGCGCATACGGCACGATGCAACGAAAAATTCTCGAGACCGAGATGCGCAACGTTTACTCCCAATCGCTTGGCAGACAAGCATTCGATCGCCTTACGGAAGAAGAGATCGCTCGCGCGACCCGCGACAACAAGCCGCTCGAAACGTTCGTCAAAACGCTTCCTGTGACCGAGCTACGGTACATCAGGCCCGAGAAGGAGCTCCCCGTCGGCGTCGTCGGATTTAACGATGTCGTGGGCATCGGGAAAGCGTACCTCGTCGGGTGGGAAGACGTCGGGCGCGGTTTCACGCTCTATGACTGGTCTACGTTCGAACTCTGAGTTTGCCGCGATCGTTACTGTTTTGGCGTGCCGGTCCAAACGATGGCGCCCGGGAGAATTTCAGGTGGACGAGGCGCCTGCCGGAAGTCAAAGTCGGCGCGTAGATCGCCAAGGATGCGCACATCTTCGCGCACGGTTGGGCGCTGATCGGGCCGCCCGTCGGTAGTCGGATCGATGCGCATACCACCGAGGAAGTCGTCCTCGATGAATTTGACATAGGCGTCATGGCTGAGCGTTTGGTGATCGATTAAGCCGTGACGGGCGTAGGGACTGATGACGATTCCAGGCACGCGCAGGCCATAGCCGTTATCGTCGACGCGCGGCGGCACGACGTGATCGTAGAAGCCGCCCCAGTCATCCCAGCTTAAAAATATTGCCGTGCTCTTCCAATCTGGGCCGCGCATGATCGCGTCAATCAATCCGGTGACGTAGGCCTGCCCGACGCTCACCAGCGCCGTAGGATGCTCGCTGTACGCCCCCGCGGGCGCGATCCAAACCACGTTGGGAAGCGTTCCGGTCCGCGCGGCCGTGTAGAAATCGCGTAGGTCTCGAACGTTTCCGAGCTCGCCGTCGCGCTTGACCGTATCGAAATAGGGAAGGACGTTCCAGATACCCGGAGTCTTGGCGCGTTGCGGCACCGCAGCGCAGGCATCCTCGTTGTTGGCGCAGTCCGGTTCCGTCCCCGCCATCACGTAGTACGCCCAGCTCACGTGATGCGCGTGCAGCAGATATGTGAGATCGGTCCAAGCGTAATCTGGCCGCCCGGGTTGGTGAAGCCGCTGGTTACCGGCACGAAAGTCGGACGGAAAATCCGGAGCCTCCAACTCGTTGACGCAGCTCATCGGATCGCCGATCCGTTGACACCGCGCCGACCACTCGGAGACCATAAAGAGGTGCTGCGGCAAGCTCCACGACGCATTTGGCTCGTAAAGACGATCCTGCAGCACGAAATCGCGGGCGTACTTCCAATAGTTCGGAAGCTCGCGGCCGTCGTGATAGCCCATGACTTCGTTCGTACCGCCGCAGCTGGGGGAGTTTGGCTCGCGACACAGCCTGCGAGCCCGGCGTCGTGCGACGACGAGGAAGCCATCCATCTTTCCGCCGTCGATAGCGCCAACTGCCGCATTCGCGTTGTGCGGGCCGCCGATGTTGCGATCGTTCGGATCGTGGAAGGGCCGCACGCAGCCATTCGTTGCGGGGTCGGGGACGCATACGGTCGGAACGCCGTGGGCCATCGGAATGCCGTCCGCTCCTGGAAAAGTTCCGAAGTAGGTATCGAACGATCGATTCTCTTGCATGATGATGACGACGTGCCGAATTTTGTGAATTGCGTCGTCGCTTTGCGACCGGCCCGGCAGCGCCGCCAGCGCAAGGAGAATCGCAAAAGCTAAAGCGTTATACCGCAACGCGTACTCCGGTAGTTAAGCCTCCGCGCAGTGCCATGGTGGCGGCACCGACTTGGCCCGCGTCGTTGCCGAGCGAGGCAACGACGATTTGCGTCGTTCCCTTTGGGACCATCGTCGTCAACGCATCGGCTTGCGGGCGGACTGCGTCGAGCATGAAGTCGCCGGCCGTCGAAACGCCGCCGCCCAATGCAATCTTCTCGGGATTGACGAACGCGATGACGTTTGCCAGCCCGATCGCGAGATCGCCGATGAAATTGTCCCAGGCTGCAAGCGCATGACCGTCGCCGGCCTGCGCCGCTCGGCGAATCTTTTTGGAGCTGAGCTTGTCGCGGGGTACGTCCAAAAGCGCGCTGCGCGGAAATGAGGGCGCCACGGCAAAGGCATGTCGAATGAGACCGGTACCTGACGCCTGCGCCTCAAAGCAGCCAATCTTTCCGCAGCCGCAGACGAAGCCATCGCTCGGACGGATCTGGTGGTGGCCGATCTCGCCGGCACCCCACCGGTTCCCCAGAAGCAGTTCGCCTCGCGCCACGATCCCGCCGCCGATCCCCGTGCCCAGCGTCAAGAGAACGAAATCCTTGGTCCCATTGCCGGTTCCAAACGTATACTCGCCCAGCGTCGCGCAACGCGCGTCGTTGGCGACAAAGACCGGCAGTCCGAATTTCTTTCGAATCGACTCGCCGAGCGGCACGCCGTGCCAGCCGAAGTTTGGGCTGTAAACGACCGCTCCCGACGCGGCGTCGATGTTGCCGGGTGAACCGATGCCGATTCCCGTAATGTTTCCGGATTCTTTGAGTGCCATACCGATCGTCGCGTCGAGCGCGGCGATCACCGCCTCGAATCGAAGGTCTTCGAGGTCCTCCTCGTGCTGTCGAAGGATCGCCCCCGTTCTCCGTGACGAGTGCCGCGGTCACGTGAGAACCGCCGAGATCGACGCCGATCGCCGTTTGCATCGCCGCTACCTTTTGCTGCCCGCAGAGGCGGTACCCGCAGGGCGAGGGAATCGAAGGCCCGTTATGGATACGATTGACCTGATCAACCTACGAAACTACGCGCGCCGAACGGGACAGCCGACGCATCCCGAGTTGCTCGACACTCGGCCGCTCGAACACGTCAACCGAATCGAGATCGACGAAGAGCACATCACGATCGAGTTCGACGAAAAGACCTCACGCTCTTACAACACGAACGAAATCAGCCGGCGCGAGTGGGTCTACAAGTACAACGACGATGCGGAATTCGTGGGAGCGATCGCACGCGTCATCGAGCTTGCGCGCGCACACCTCACGGAAATGCCTGAGAACGTCGCCTGCCCGCCCGGGTGCGCGGAATGTTGCAGCGGGTACGAGCCCTTCGTAAGCAGGGCCGACGTGCAGCGCATCGCCGATCATCTCGGCATGAGCTACGAGGAGACGATGCGTCGATACGTGGTCGAGCGACCATCTGCTGATGGTTATCACGTCGGCTGGCTGCGCAAGATTGGCGACGACATCGCCGACCAATGCGTCTTCTTGATGGGCTCGCGCAGTGGACGCCACTACTGCGGCATCTACCCGGCGCGCCCCAACGACTGCCGCGACTTCACTCCAATTGGTTGCGACGATGTAGACACGTCGCTTCCGCGCAAGACGGCCTGGAAAATCGGCCCGGCCTTCCAGCCTAAGCGCGGCGGCCGCAGACGGAACGGCCGGCGGCATTGAAGCGCGCTTTCGTTGCGGTCGCGGTCGCCCTCGCGCTCGCAGCAGGGTGGTCGAGCGCCGGAGCGCAAAGCAGCGTCGCGCCGTCGCTCTATCAAGCGATGCACTGGCGTTTTATCGGCCCAATGCGCGGCGGCCGCACCGTGGCACTCGACGGCGTCGCGAATCAACCGAATGTCTTCTATATCGGTGCCGTCAATGGCGGTATTTGGAAGAGCCAAGATGCCGGCCGAACGTGGGCGCCGATCTTCGATCGCGAACCGACCGGCTCGATTGGTGCGCTCGCCGTAGCATCGAGCGATCCGCGGATCGTCTACGCGGGGAGCGGCGAAGGTTTGCAGCGGCCCGACCTGGCGATCGGCAACGGCATCTATAAATCGATCGATGGCGGTGCGACCTGGGCCCATCTCGGTCTGAGCGACGGCGAACAGATCGCCTCGATGGCCGTCGACCCGGCGGACGCAAATCGGCTTTTCGTCGCCGTCCTCGGCCATCCGTACGGCCCAAATCCCGAGCGCGGTATTTACCGCTCTCTTGACGGGGGCGCGAGCTTTGCGCGCGTGCTTTTTGAGAACGAGAATGTCGGCGGCTTCGACGTCGTACTCGATCCGCAGAACTCAAAGATAGTTTACGCTACGCTTTGGGCGGCGCGCCAGGCGCCCTGGGAAATCGACGCCTCGTTCGAAATTGCCGGCAGCGGAATATTCAAATCGGTCGACGGCGGCACGACGTGGACGCGGTTGGACGGCGGATTACCGGCGCGAATGGGGCGCGCGGAAGTCGCCGTCGCGCACAGCGATCCGCGCATCGTTTATGCGTACGTTGACGTCGAAGCGAAGGGGAAAGACGACGGCGCACTCTACCGTAGCGACGACGCGGGCGCGCACTTCGCGCGCGTCAACGATGCCGATGAAATCGCGCAGCGCGGCGACGACCTCGTTTCGCTCGCCGTCGATCCGCGCGATCCGCAGACCGTCTATCTGACCAACACGTCGACGTACCGCTCGCGCGACGGCGGGCGGAAGCTCGTCGCGATCAAAGGGGCACCGGGTGGGGACGACTATCACACGGTCTGGATCAACCCGCGCGACCCCAGAATCGTCGCGCTTGCGAGCGATCAAGGCGCGACCATTTCCGTCGACGGCGGTGCGACGTGGAGTTCCTGGTACAATCAGCCCACCGCGCAGATGTATCACGTCAATGCCGATCGGCGGTTTCCGTACTGGGTTTGCGGCGGCCAACAAGAAAGCGGCTCGGCTTGCGTCGCAAGCCGTGGCGACTGGGGCGAGACGACCGAACGCGATTGGCACCCCGTGGGCGCAGAGGAGCACGGCTACGTCGTTCCGGATCCGATTCACTCCGGCGTCTTATTTGGAGGAAAGATCGAGAAGTTTGACGAGCGCACGGGCCAAACCCAGGAAGTTTCGCCAATCGCGCTGCCGTCAAAGCGGTATCGCACGGTGCGTACCGAACCGTTGGCCTTCGATCCGTTCGACGCGCATCGTCTCTATTTTGGATCGAACGTCGTCTTCGTGACGGAGAACGGCGGTCAAAGCTGGCGCGCCATCAGTCCCGATCTCACTCGTCTGCGTCCCGGCGTGCCGCCGGTCTTGGGAGCGTTCGAGGCCGACGATCCCGAGCACGCTGCGCATCGCGGCGTCGTTTACGCGCTCGCACCATCGCACGTTCACGAAGGAACGATTTGGGCCGGGACCGACGATGGATTGGTTTGGATCACGCGCAATCGCGGCGTCCATTGGAAGAACGTCACGCCGCCGCCGTTGACGCCTTGGAGCAAGGTTGCGCAGATCGACGCGTCGCGGTTCGACGACAACACGGCCTTCATTGCGGTAAACCGGTTTCGGCTCGACGATTTGCGGCCGTACGTGTACGTGACGCGCAACGGCGGCGTGACCTGGCAGCTTGCCGTGAACGGCCTGCCGAATCAGCCGGTAAACGCCGTCCGCCAGGATCCGGTCGAACCGCGCCTTCTCTACGCCGCCACCGAGAACGGCGTTTACGTTTCGTTCGATTCGGGGGAGGGATGGCAGTCGTTGCAGCTCGACCTTCCGCACACGTCGGTCCGCGACTTGATCGTCCATCACAACGACGCCATCGTCGCGACTCACGGCCGCGGTTTCTGGATTCTCGACGATGTCGAGCCGCTCCGTGAGCTAGCGCACGGTGTCACCCTTCGACAGGCTCAGGGTGAGACCGCGCATCTCTTTGCACCCGCGCTCGCTTATCGCGTGCGCCGGAGCACGAATACCGATACGCCGCTGCCGCCGGAAGAGCCGGTGGGAGAGAACCCGCCGAACGGAGCTATCATCGATTACGCGCTCGCGTCGCCGGCGCGTCGTGTCGTCATCTCGTTCTACGACGGCGCGGGAAGCCACGTACGCTCTTACGCGAGCGATGATGCCGCGCCGCCGTCAATTCCGCACCTCGACAAACCGGCGTATTGGGAGCGGCCGTTCGTCAGGCCCTCGCCGGAATCGGGAATGCATCGATTCGTCTGGGATCTACGCGAGCCGCCTCCTCGCGCGATCCAAGAAGATCTGCCGATTTCGGCCGTTCCGCACGACACACCGCGCGTTCCGGAGGGTCCGCTGATCGTTCCCGGCCGGTATACGGTGCGTCTCGAAGTCGACGGAAAAAGCTGGGATCGGCCGCTCGACATTGCGATGGATCCGCGCGTCTCAATGCCACTCCGAGCGCTCGAGGAGCAGTATTTACTCGCGCGCCGGATCGCGGCACTGATGGATAGCAGTTACGACCGAGCCGCGGCTGCGAAGAGGGCGCGCGATGCGAAGGCTGCAGCCGAATTCGAATCCGTCAACGAAGAGGCCGCATCCTTGCTGGACATCGTCGACGGCGCCGACGCGTTGCCTACGCGCCAGGCTCTTGAAGCGGTTCGCGCGCTCGAGAGCTCGAAAGCATCGCCACGCTAAATTCCAAGAGTTGAAAGGATGCCAAGATGAAGAGATTCAGCCCGTTGCTCGCAGCCGTCGCATTGCTAGCCGTTGCGCAGTTCTCATCCGCTATGGCGGCCACTTCCAATCTCACCGTCGCATTGCACGAACAGAATGGTTCGGGTGAAAGCGGAACCGCCACACTCACGCAGACCGGCAGCGACGTGACGGTCGTGATCTCGCTCAAGGGGGCGCCGACGACCGCGCAGCCGGTCCACATTCACGACGGAACGTGCGCCGATCTCAAAGGCGTCGTTTATCCGCTTACCAACGTCGTCGGCGGCAGCTCGACGACCGTCGTGAAGGGCGTTACGATCGATAAACTGCTCGCCGGCACCCTCGCCATCAACGTACACGAAAGCGCGGAGGACATTGCCAAGTACGTCGCTTGCGGAAACATCGCCCCGCAGACCGCAATGTAAACATCGAACGCAACGGGACGCCCCAAGCCGCCGCCCGTCAGAGGCGGCGGCTTTTTCTCGCGACAACGCGCCGCAACGGGCACGTCGAGGGGTCGGAGTTCGTTACCAGAAACTGCGTCTCTTATGCTCTTGCGCGCAAGGAAACGGCTGAGCCATCTGAGGACTCCGCACGCCGTCGCGGTCGTGCGCGATACCGTCGAGGTGGCGGCTATAATCGCCGCCGGAATTTGGGCGTTCTACGTATTCGCCTACGAAAACCGCATAAAGCCCTCGCTGGCCAATCCCGACGTCAACGTTACCGCGTCAATGCAACGCCTCAGCGACCGCAACGGTCTCATTGCGGTCGCCCTTCACCTGCAACTGCATAACGTCGGCACCGTCAAAGCCCACTTTCTCGGCGTGGCCGTTAACGTTTACGGCCAACGGATCGTCGCTGCTACCCCTCGCGTTTCTCGCGTGCGCGAAGTGCTCGGCTACGATTTCTACGGATTCTATCGCGCCGCATCGCCGATACCGGTGTACAGCTATGCCTACGTCACTCATCTCGGCAACCCTTCGACGGGGCAAGATACCGAGCTCGATCCTGGGAGCACGCTCGAAAACGATCGAACGTTTTACGTGCCGCAGGGACGGTTCGACCTCCTCACTCTGGGCATCGATGCTCCATACACAAAGTTTGACGATACGATTCCCACGCATGTTGCCGTGACGTCCCAGGGCGCGGCAAAAATAGTCACCATTCTTTCGTCCAAGATACAGCAGTATAATATACAATCGATCACCTCGCTGGACGTTCGGTAACTGAGGCTCTAGCCTGCGATCAACTCGGAGTAGCGAATGGGGTCGATGTTGCCGCCGCTGAGGATCGCTCCGACGCGCTTGCCGCCGATGCCGACTATCCGGCCATTGAGGAGAGCGGCGAGCGCGGCGGCCCCACTCGGTTCCAAAACCAGCTTCAGCCGTTCGAAGGCAAAGCGCATCGCGTCGCGCAGCTCCTCGTCGCTAACCGTGGCCACGGCGCGCACGTGCTCTCGCGCGATCGCGAAAGTCAACTCGCCGGGTGAAATCGTTTGCAATCCGTCCGCGATGGTTTGCGGCACCGCTATGGTCACGCGCTCGCCTCGCTCGAGCGACTGCGCGAAATCCGCGCCCGCCTGCGGTTCCACGCCATGCACTAAAATCGCGACGTCCAGGCCGTGAGCGGCGATCGCCGTTCCGGCGATTAATCCACCGCCGCCCACCGGCACGACGATCGCATCCAATCGACCGGCATCTTCTAAGAGCTCGAGTGCCGCGGTCCCCGCCCCCGCGACGATGCGCGCATCGTCGAACGGCGGCACGAGCGTCGCGCCGCGCTCCGCGGCGATGCCGCGCGCGAGCTCTTCTCGATTTGCGCGCGCCCGTTCGTAGTACACGATTTGCGCACCGTACTCGCGGGTCGCCGCCAACTTGACGGCCGGCGCATCGCGCGGCATAACGATCGTCGCGGGAACGTCGACCAGCCGCGCCGCTAGCGCCACGCCTTGCGCGTGATTGCCGCTCGAAAACGCAACGACGCCGCGCGCGCGTTGCGCCGGTGAAAGCGAAGCGATGAAATTGTACGCGCCGCGAAACTTGAAGGCACCCATGCGCTGAAGGTTCTCGCACTTCAAGAACAGCTGCGTTCCACAACGAAGGTTCAGCGTCCGCGAGGTGACGACCGGCGTCCGGTGTGCGACGCCTGCTAGGCGCGCGGCCGCCGCTCGGACGTCGGCGAAATTGACTATGGTCGCATCATATGGAAGTTCCAATCGGCGACCTTTCCATTCTCGTCGAAGCGCATCCGCTCGATATACTCGGCCCTTTGGAACTTCACGTCGAAGCAGTGCCAGCCCGGTGCGCAATTTGCCGTCGTCTCTTTCAGCGAAAGAAGCTTGCCTTGCGCGTTGATCTCGTCCGACCACTGCGCGATCTGCACTCGCGTGATCGTGATCCTTTTCACAACGTCGTTTTGTACCGGTTTGAAGTCGTTCGCGATCACGGCCCGCGTGATACGGTCGGCCTCCCGCTCGTAGCGGTTTTCGAGCGAACATCCGGTCACGAGCTCGGCGGCGATTACGAGCGCCAAGCACCGCGACGCGTTCACTATGCCACCGCCTCCTCGCCCATCTGCGCGGAAAACGGCGTAAAATGCAGCTGTGGATTCCATTCTTGCGCTAACCGCACGCTCCATTCGCTTTCGAACAGCGCGACGGGACGAGCGTTCCAATCCTCGACGAGTTTGGCGTTTGAAGGAAGATGGGCGCGGGCAACGTGAGCGCGATCTCCATCAACGTGCAACGCCAACGAATACGGTAGCGTATCGAAGCGGGTTACGACGTTGTACTCAGATTCCAAGCGGTACTTCGCAACTTCAAACTGCAGCTCGCCGACTGCCCCGAGAATCGGCTCGGTTCGCGGAGTGCCCCATGGATAAAAAACCTGGATCGCTCCCTCCTCGCGCAGCTGCGCAACGCCTTTTCCGAACGACTTGTAACCCGCTACGTCGGTACTGCGGACTGCCGCAAAATGCTCCGGAGCAAACGCTGGTATCGGGGGGAATCGCACGAGCTTTCCCTCGTAGAGCGTATCGCCGAGCGCAAACGCTCCGGGGTTGGCAAGGCCGACGACATCGCCGGCGTATGCCGTTTCCAACGACTCTCGATCGTCGGCGAAGAGCCGCATTGCGCGGGAGAGACGTATCGGGGCTCCAGTGCGCGCGTTACGAACGGTCATGTCGCGCTCGAACTCCCCCGAGCAGACGCGCACGAATGCAACGCGGTCGCGATGACGCGGATCCATGTTCGCTTGGATCTTGAACACAAAGCCCGTAAACGCGGAGTCGGCAGGATCTACTCCGCCGCGCGGCGATGGGAACGGCGCCATCTCGACGAAGTCGTCGAGGAACAGCTGCACGCCGAAGTTGGTCACGGCGCTTCCGAAGAAGACCGGCGTGATTACGCCGCGCAGCATCGCCGCGCGATCGAACCGCCGCCCCGCGCCGTCGAGCAGCTCGATGCTCTCGCGAAATGTTGCGTAGACCGGTTCGGTAACCATCGCTCGAAGCCGCGGGTCGGAGACGTCGGTCATCGAGACGACCGCTCGCGTCGCGCCGTGTGCCGCGCGTTCGAAGCAATGCACCGTGCGCGTCGTGCGGTCGTAGACGCCCTTGAAGTCCGGACCGTTGCCGAGCGGCCAGTTCATCGCGAACGCCCCGATGCCGAGTACGCTTTCGAGTTCGTCGAGCAATTCGAGAGGATCCCGGCTGGGCCGGTCGAGCTTGTTCATGAAGGTAAAGAGAGGGACTCCACGCTCGCGGCAGATTGCGAACAGCTTTTTCGTTTGCGGCTCGACGCCTTTGGCAGCATCGATCAGCATGACCGCGCTATCCGCCGCGAGCAGCGTGCGATAGGTATCCTCGCCGAAGTCCTGATGACCCGGAGTATCGAGCAGGTTCAGAGTGTGGCCGCGATACGGAAACTGCAACACGGTGGACGTAATAGAAATTCCGCGCTCGCGCTCGAGCGCCATCCAGTCGCTCGTCGCCTGTCGCTGGCGTTTGCGCGCAGAAACCTGGCCTGCCACGTGGATAGCGCCACCATAAAGCAAAAGCTTTTCGGTGAGCGTCGTCTTGCCCGCGTCCGGATGCGAGATGATCGCGAAAGTTCGCCGCTTGCGGACTTCCTCTTGAATCGCCACCTAAAGACTATACTCCATCATCGGTGCGCCGCCTCATAGACGCGCAACTCAGCGCCCCGCGCCGTCTCACGGATAAGCGCTAGTAAGTCGCCTGCTCGGTAAAACTGCGCGCGGGGCGGGATGCGCAGCCGGTCGGCTCCACGCCGCACGTATGCTTCGTCGCCGAAAATGCTAATGCTGCAATCGCCGTAGACCAACGTCGCGTGCGGCGGAACCGGTACGGCCGCGGCCGGCAAATGCGACCGCACGTATGTTTGCGATCCGGTCGACTTCGACATTTGTATTAGGCATTCGGGCAGCGCCGACAGCGCCCATGGCGCGTCGCCTCGCAGCGGCGCGCCCGGGCCTTGCTCCGGTCCGCTGCCCGCGCCCGGTTTTGCCGGAACCCGCCCGTAGACCGACGCTATCTTGATCCGAATCAGGTCGCGGTTCGCCCAGCCCGCCACTACAACGGCTATTGCAAGCACTATGACCGTTGAAACGAGCAGATATTTAATCATCGGTCAAGTCTGCTCGAAGATGGCGCTATGCCCCACGACTCGGACGCTCGTCGCGCGCGTCCATGCGCGCTCCTGCTCCTCCGCTTTTTCGCAACACGAAAGGAATACGACCTCCTGTCTTTTGCGAAAAAGTCGGAGGCCTCGCTGTGGGGCATAGCGCCATCTTCGAGCAGCCTTAAGCGCCTTCAGGCACCAATGCGCAGGCGCGCTGCTCCGATTGCGTAATCGCCCATGCCGTAATAGATGTCGTACGTCCGCTCGCCGAGATCGGGTCGCGGGTCGATGCCACTCGGAAAGACGACGTTGTCGACGATGCCGCGCCGCTCGCGCCGGGACGAGGGAGTCATGATCGGCTGCGGCGATCGGTAGAGTATGCAATCGGGACGCTCGACACCATGGATCACGATCCCGGCGCTGTAGCGCATGCCGGGCCTGCGGCCACGACCGGCCATCAAATCGACGCCATGGAATACCGAGAGCCATCCTTCGACGCCGTCGAGCGCGATGCGCACCGGCGGCGTCCCCGCGCCAACCTTGACCGATCCCCACCGCGCATCGGGGCAGAGCACCTGAACGCTCTCCGAAACGTTGCAGAGATTGCGGCGATCCTTCAAAACGGGACCGAGTGGAACGTATGCGATCCGAATCGATTCACGATCCTCGAACGGCATCCGCTCGATCATTGGAATCGCGGCGCGTCCGTCCACGCTGGAGAGATGTAACATCGGACGATGATAAAAAGCCAAGCTGCGCCGGCCGTTCGGCGAGAGTACGGGCTCCGGAAAGAAAGCCGCGTCCTTGTCGTCGCCTACCACGTTTGCCGTTCCGGCGAAGGAAACCAACCCAAGCCGTTCCCATCGATACGCGTCCTTCGATAGCGCGAGCGCGATGCGCGGGCCGTCCATGCCGACTGCCGTATACGCCATTACGTACGATTCGATGACCGGGACGTAGGTTACGCGCGGATCTTCGCAACCGTATCCCGGTTGGTCACGAAGCTCGTACGACGCCTTGGGTTCTAACGCAAAATCGAGCCGATCCGTTTCGAAGCCCTTGCCGGCCTCGCGGACGCGGATCGTCCCGATGCGTGAAACATTTACCTCGGCCACGCAACGCGGGTAGAGCACGAGCTCACGCCCTGGAGCACGCACCGCGCCGGGGTTCAAGATGCCGCCTGCCTCCGTCGGATCGCCGTCAGGTTCGACGACCAAGCCGAGACGCTCGACGCGAACATCGAGCTCTTCGATCGGCTCGAACCCGTGGGGTAGCTTGCGAGCGGATATCACTCTTTTGTTTACGGCAGATACGTCTGCTTACGGGAGGTACGTCGCCGCAATCGGCTCGTTGCTCGGCGTGACAACTTCCACCCGAACGCCTCGCCGATAGACGCTATTCGGAACGATCCAAAGCGTGTAGGTGCGATATTGAGATGACGGTTCGCCGCCATTGGCCGGGTCTTGATCGAATGCAACGACGCGCACGCCCTCCCCACCGGCATGGATCGACTCGACGATCTGCTTGTAGCCGGTCCGGTCGTGCGGACCCATCAACAACACGACTCCGAACTCGCTCTTGTAATGCACCGGTGCATGAATGCCCAGCTTGCCCAGGGCGACCGCATCGCGTACTATAATGATTTGGTTCCCTCCAAGAACGGTGGTTGTGCCTGCTGCCAGCGTCTTCACCCGGATCTCGCGACATCCGACCAGCAAGATGAGGCCCAGGGTTAAACCCGCCAGGGCCGACCAGCGCTTCACGGCCGACCGCTTCGCCCGTATCCACCCGCGGCCTCCCCAGCAGGCGAAATTTTCACCTTTCAAATGTAGTTGCCCATGGCGCGTAGCACAGCTACGCTGGTAACTGCATGAAGTGTCTGTTGCGCGTGGCGCTGGTTGCCGATTTGGTCGCCTTGATGACTTTGATGCTCGGGAGCTGGACGCGGATCAACGGTGCTGGGCTGACGTGTCCGGACTGGCCGCTTTGTCACGGTCATCTTTTACCAGCGTTGGGCGATGGGACGCTGTGGGAATGGTCGCATCGCCTGCTTGCGTTCGCAGTTGCACCGCTCGTCGTCGTGCTGATCGCCGTCGCTTGGCCACAGCGCCGCCGTTCGCCATTCGTTACGCCGATGACGAGCGCAATCGCCGTCCTCTTCATCGTTCAAGTTTTCCTCGGTGCAGAGACCGTGCGCCTAGGCAATTCACCGCTCTCAGTCGTCCTGCACTGGGCAACCGCAATGGCGCTCATCGCTTCACTTTCGGCCATGGCCGTCTTCGCTGCAGCTTCCAATGCCGTCGGCCTGCCGCGCGATGCGTCGCGCGGTTCTCATCCGCTGACGCTCGTCCTCAGCCTGACGGCCGCTGCCGCCTTCGTAACGATGTGCGTGGGCGCATATGTCAGCTCCAGCGGCGCGGGCCTTGCCTGCCTCTCGATTCCGGGATGCGCCGGCAACGTCGTGGTCTACACTTCGGGCGAGTCGGTGCAGATGCTTCATCGATTCTTCGCCGCAACCACGCTAATATGCGCTGCCGGAGCGCTCGCTCTGGCGTGGGCTCGGACGGTATCGATTCGGGTTCGCGCGGCCGTTCTTCTCGGAACAACGCTCGTCGCAATTCAAGTGCTGCTCGGCTTACTCAATGTCGTCTTGCGGCTGCCTACGAATCTTCGGGAAGCGCACGCCGTGAATGCGGCACTCGTCTTCTTGTCGTTCTTCGTTTCGGCAGCGTTCGCCATGCTCGACGCAGCACCGCACCCGCAAGCTCGTTCTCTTGCAGAGGAGAGCCCGCCGCGATGACGACGATCGCGCCCCTGCGCGACTACTACGAGCTATCGAAGCCGCGAATCATCGCATTATTGTTGATCACCACCGTGGCCTCGATGATCATGGCCGCGCGCGGAGTGCCTCCTTTGCCCTTGCTCTTCTGGACGCTCCTAGGCGGCGCGCTTGCCGCGGCGTCGGCCGGTGCGTTCAACTGCGTGTGGGACGCGGACATCGATCGCGTCATGAAGCGCACGCAGACGCGTCCGATTCCACAAGGCCGAATCTCGACGCGAAATGCGACCATTTACGCTCTCATAACCGGGGGCGTTTCGTTTGCCGTTTTTTATGTACTCGTCGATCCGCTAGCGGCGTGGCTTTCGCTGACCGGAAACCTGTACTACGTCGTCGTCTACACCATCTGGCTCAAACGCGTAACGCCGCTCAACATCGTCGTAGGCGGGGCTGCGGGCTCCGTGCCGCCACTCGTCGGCTGGGCCGCCGTGACGCACTCCATCGGCGCCCCGGCCTTAGGACTCTTCGCGTTGATTTTTCTATGGACGCCGCCGCACTTCTGGTCGCTCGCGCTGATGACCGAAACCGAGTACGGCAAGGCAAAGATTCCCATGCTTCCCAATGTGTGCGGACGAGAGCGGACAAAGCGTGAGATCGTGTACTATAGCATCCTGCTCGTGGCCGCCTCGCTGGTGCTCTATCCGCTGCACGTCATGGGCGCGTTTTATTTCGCGGCCGCGGCCGTGCTGGGCGGCGTCTTCGTGCTCGATGCCTTGCGCACGTGGCGCGAGCAGACGAGTACGCTGCAAGCCCGTAGACTCTTCAGCTACTCGCTGCTCTACCTCGCGCTCATGTGCGCCGTGATGGTGATCGACCGAATAATTTCATGAGCCGTTTGCTCTGGACGCTTTCGCTCGGCGTCTTTGTCGGAGCGCTCGATCTCAGCGTGCTTTCGCCCGCGCTGCCCGCGATCGGACGCGATTTCGGCGTACAGTTAGGCGAGCTGGCATGGGTCTTCACGCTGTATTTGCTCGTTACCGTTCTCTCGATCGCGCTGTCGAGCACGCTTGCCGATCGCTACGGACGCCGGCCGATTTATCTTGCCTGCATAGCGCTCTTCGCCGCAGGTAGCATCGTGGCAATCGCGGCTCCGAGTTACGCCGTGCTATTGGCCGCACGCGCGCTACAGGCGCTGGGAGCCGGTGGCATCTTCCCCGTTGCAACCGCGACGATCGGCGACGTCGTTCCGGCAGGGCGCCGGGGTGCGGCGCTTGGAATCGTGGCGGCCACCTGGGGCCTTGCAGCGGTAATCGGTCCCAGTATCGGCGGCCTCATTACGCATTTCGTCTCCTGGCGATGGATCTTCGCTCCGAATCTTCCGCTGGCGGCGATCGTCTTCGCGCTGGCGCTCGTCGACGTCCCAACCGATGCACCACGCCGACGCGGAGCGCTCGACGTCGGCGGGCTCGTACTACTCTGCGTCGGGCTGCTCGCATTGATGGATGGGCTAATTGCGATGCGTCCGTTCATCGGCATGATGGGAGTCGTAATCCTCGCTTGTTTTGCCGTTTGGGAGAGCGCGGCGAGCGATCCAATCGTACCGCTCGAGCTGCTGCGGGCGCCGCAGCTTCTAAAGACGTACGCGCTCGAGATCGTCATCGGCATCTTGGAAGGGTCGCTGTTTTTTATACCGACGGTTCTCGTCGGGGCCCAAGGTCTATCCTACGCCGCCGCCGGCTTCGTCGCCGCGCTCGGCGCGTTTACGTTTGTGGCGGTGATTCCCGCGTCGGGGCGAGCGCTCGACCGAACTGGTAGCCGAAACGTGCTGCTGATCGGTGCAGTCTTCACCGAGCTCGGTCTGGCAATCTTTGCACTCGGATTTCAATCGCTGCTCCTCGCGCTGCTCGCAATGATCGTAGCGGGCGCGGGTTTTGGTGCGCTGCTCGGCGCGCCGACCCGCTACATCGTCACGAACGAAACGCCGGCGCGCGCGCGCGCGACGGCGGTGGGGCTTTTGAGTCAAGCGCTCATCGTGGGGCAAATCGTCGGAAGCTCGCTCGCCGGCGGGATATTCGGGGCAGCGCAGAACGAAATCGCCGGTTACCGCCAGGCTTACCTGGCGTTCTCTGGAGTTGCGTTCGTCGCGCTGCTTCTTGCGGCTACCCTGAAATCGCAACGCGACGAACGAAGAAGGCCTATTAGCGAGGCGGCAGCGGGAGCGCTCTAGGGGTTCGTCGACTAAGGTCACGTAGTATGCCGATCCATTGCGTTGAAAATCAGCCGCCGGTTCTAGAGAATTATAACGTCTTCACCTCCGATCGCGCGCTGGTCGAGGCGCTCAATCGCGAGGCTCCGGGCGGTCAAACGCAAGAACTCGCTTCGCTCGGCGAACTCGCCGGAAGCGCGGAAACGATTGCGCTTGGATTCGAAGCAAACGAGAACCCGCCCGAACTTCGCACGCACGACCGATTCGGCCATCGGGTCGACGAAGTACGCTTTCATCCGGCATGGCACACTCTGATGCATCACGCGATGCAGGCGGGGCTTGCGGGAACGGCGTGGCAGGATCGCTCTGCGTATTCGCACGTGCGACGCGCCGTTAAATTTTACGTGTGGGGGCAAGTCGAATCCGGTCATGGATGCCCGATCTCTATGACCTACGCAGCCGTGCCGGTGGTGCGCACGCAGCCGGAACTCGCCGCGTTGTGGCTCGCGCCGCTTACTTCACTCGACTACGATCCTCGGCTGGTTCCCATCGCGCAGAAATCTTCGGCGCTCTGCGGAATGGGTATGACGGAGAAGCAAGGCGGCTCCGACGTCCGTTCGAACCAAACCCGCGCGGTGCCGGTCACGCGAAGCGGAGCCGCCCGAGAATATCTCCTGGCCGGACACAAGTGGTTCTGCAGCGCACCAATGAGCGACGCGTTCCTCGTGCTCGCGCAAGCTGCCCAAGGCCTTTCTTGTTTTCTAGTGCCGCGCGTGCTGACCGACGGAACTCGCAACGCGTTTGCAATCGTCCGCCTCAAGAACAAGCTGGGCAACCACAGCAACGCGTCCGCCGAAGTCGAGCTCGAAGAAACGCACGGTTGGATGATCGGTGAAGAAGGGGAGGGGATCGCGCGAATCGTCGAGATGGTCAACTCCACGCGGATGGATTGCGCAATCGGATCGGCGGCGCTCGTTCGCGCGGCGCTCGTAGCCGCGATTCATCACGCCGCTCATCGCCGCGCCTTCGGTGCGTTCTTGATCGAGCACCCGCTCATGCAAAACGTGCTCGCCGATCTCGCGCTCGAGTCCGAAGCGGCGACTGCGCTCTGCCTACGCGTCGCTCGCGCCATCGACGATTCGCCGCACGATCGGCAGGCGGCCGCGCTCAAGCGCATCGGAACGGCGCTCGCCAAGTATCATGTCTGCAAGCGGGCGCCTGCGGCAGTCGGCGAGGCACTCGAATGTTTGGGGGGAAACGGTTACGTCGAAGAATCGATCTTGCCGCGTCTCTACCGGGAAGCACCCTTAAACTCGATTTGGGAAGGATCGGGTAACATCAATGCGTTGGACGTTTTACGAATTCTTCGAAAGCAGCCGGAATCGTTCGCGGCTTGGCGGGAACAGATCGAACCCGCCCGCGCCGAGCCACTTGTTGCGGGCGAGTCGCAACGGCTGGAGCGAGACCTCCGCGACCCAGGGCTAAGCGAAGCGCAAGGTCGCGAGGTGAGCGAGCGCATGGCGCAACTTTGGCAAGCGGCGCTGCTCGTCCAGTACGCACCCTCGAGCGTCGCCGATGCCTTCCTGGCAAGCCGCCTCGACCACTCATCGGGTCGCACCCTAGGGACGCTCCCCGTCGGCACCGCACTGCGCGCCATCGTCGATCGCGCCGCGCCCTTTGCGCAAGGAGCGATCGCGTGAATTTGCGCACGCCGGGAACGCCCTGGCGAACGCTCGCGCAGCGGCGCTGGACTCGTGCGGAGCGCGCAATCGTCTGGCGGGGATTGACCGGGCGCTTCGCCCTTGCGGTCGAGCCGCTGCTCGGCACGCTGTTCATGGGCGTGCTCACGTGGGGCATCGTCTACCGCGCGCATCACGTGCCGGCGGACGCGACGCTGATCAAGATCGCCTGGATATTTGGTTTGGGTGCGATTGCTTTCGCGGGATATTTCGTGGCGGTGCTCGTCGCACCGATCATCGCATACCTGCAGACGTTCGCGCCGATCTATATCCTCGACGGCTACGTCCGTTACCGCGAGCCCGACGAGCGGTCGCGCATCGACGCATGCGGTTATGCGGCCGCGCTCTTCGCCGATCGCAGCGTCGCGCACGAATGGGAGTGGTTAGGCAAAAAATCGCTCCCGAACGTAACGCTTCCGGCGCTCGTCGAGTTCTCGCTCTACGCCGGTATTCATAAGATCGACGGGAAGTCGACGGGCCTGCTCCCGGAGGGTGATCTGCCGCTGCTTGCAATCGGCATCGCCACCCGGCACGGCCGCAACGTAGACTTATAACCCTTGCAAATGGGTGACACGAACGGCTTGAGATTTTCCATGACGCTTGCGGTGGCAGTCGCAGCCGGATGTACGGCGATGCGGCTTGCACCGCCGCTCGCAACAAATTCGGCGAATAACCCGACCCCGGCTCTCCGGCTGGGTTCGATCTCGCTTCATCGTTGCCTCAACGGCGATTATTACTGCGGCGCTGTCCCCGTCGCTCTCGATCCGGCCGGCCGGGTCCCCGGCAAGATCGATATCGCGATCGCCTGGCTTCCGCGCGGAAATCACTCCGTGCGAGCCAGCGGCACGATCGTCGCCGTTGAGGGTGGCCCCGGCTATCCTTCCATCGGCTCCAGGTCGTTGTACCATGCGCTCTACGCCCCATTGCTGCTGACGCGCAACATGCTGCTCGTTGACAACCGCGGAACGGGTCGGTCCCACGCGATCGTTTGCCAGCCCCTGCAACGTGCTCATCTTATGGAGCTTCGATACGTTACGCACTGCGGGCACGAGCTTGGCCGCACGTCGGATTTGTACGGAACGGCGATCGCCGCAGACGACTTAGCGGCCGTTTTGTCGGCGCTGCGAATCCGAAAGGTCGACGTCTACGGTGATTCGTACGGCTCGTTTTTCGTACAAGCGTTTGCGGGGCGCCATCCCGACCGCGTTCGATCGATCGTTCTCGACGGCGCTTATCAAGTAATAGGCGGCAGTCCGTGGTATCCGAGTACGGGTCCCGAGCTGCGCTATGCATTCAACGCAGTTTGCACCCGCTCGCCGGTCTGCGCCCGCCTGCGCGGCTCATCGATCGATCGGATCGAACGTTTGCTCGCAAAACTGCGTGCTGATCGCGGCCGCATTACCTCAACGGGAGTCGCGTTCGTCATGGATTCCTCGGGCCTCGATCCGCTCGCCTTTCGAGACCTCGACGCCGCGGCTCGCGCGTACCTTGACACGCGGGACGCCGAGCCGCTCGAGCGACTCGTTGACGAGGCGTACTCAGAAGAGGAAGGCGCGGGCGGCCGAGCGCGCTCGTATAGCCAGGGGCTCTTTGTGGCGGCAAGCTGTTCTGACAATCCACAAGCCTACAACATGCGCCTACAGCCGCCGCAACGCATTCGAGCCTGGCATAACGCGCTCGAACGGAAGCAGGCTAACTATCCGATGCTCTACGCTCCGTTCACTTTGAACGAATTTCTCGGCATCCCGATCGATTATGCATATCTGCCGCTCTGCACGACGTGGCCGGTGGCCTCAAAACAGCATCCGGCCGGCCGGCCGGTGCCACCGGGTACCCGCTTCCCAGACGTCCCGGTGCTCGTGCTCAATGGCGATCTCGATACGATCACAACCCCGCCCGAAGGAACACGGGCCGCTCAACTTTTTCCTCGAGCGAAGCACGTAATCGTCGCGAACACCGGTCACGTTACGGCACTCGACGATTTCTACGGCTGCGCGTCGGACATCGTGCGCCGATTCGAGCAGACGGGAAAGGTCAACGCTCAATGCGCCTCGCACGTCCCCGCACTGCATCTGGTACCGGCGTTTTCTCGCACGCTCGACGGGGTCGAGCCGGCTACTCCGGTTCCCGGAAATCGTGCGCCGGCGCAGGAACTCAGAGCTGGTGCGGCTGCAGTTCTTGCGGCGGCGGACGTCCTCGCGCGTTCGTACGAGTTCGGATTGAACGCGGGCCCGGGTTTGCGCGGCGGATCGTACTCAGCAACGCCGACGAATGCGATGGATCGCGCGATGCTTTCCGGCATCCGTTGGACGAACGATCTCGCAATTTCAGGCACGGCTCAGTTCGATGCACGAAGTGCGAGCGCGCGCGCTCACCTCACGCTGCAGGGCGCATCCGCCGGCACGCTTGACGCCGCGTGGGCGACCGTCGGCAGCAATGCCGAGGCCGTGCTCGATGGAACGATCGACGGCTACCGGGTGCGAGCGAAGATGCCCGCCCCGTAGCGGCTGCAATCAGTAGGGGTCGGCGCGAGGTTTAAGGTCCCGGGTTGTTCAGCAGCGGGACACGGAGCGTCGTGGCAGAGGGCCAGTGGTGGCCATAGCCGGAGAGCAGACAGACTGATGCGCCGATCGCGAAGATTATCAATAGGCCGACCGCGGCGATTCGGTAGAGCGATTGCGGGATGCCCCGGCTCTCCGGAACCTTACTGAAATCGAGATACTCGTCGTCTCGAACGATCACGCGTTACGCTCCCTTCGCCGGCGGCGAGAAGCCGATTACGTTGAGTCCCGCGAGCAGCGCGAGAATCGCCCCGAGTCCAAGCAAAAAAAGCATCAGCTTGAAAACGTTGTTCTCCACGCCCGTGCTTCGCCATTCCTTATAGAGCGAGTAGAACGAAACCGTCGCCACGACGACGCCGGCAATTACCGCCCCTGACCGCTCGACGAGCACGACGTTCACGCTCTGCGCTCCTTATATCAGATAGAAGATCGAGAATAGCACGACCCAGATCACGTCCACGAAGTGCCAGTAGAGCGTACCGGCCGTGATCCCGAAATACTTTCCCCGCGTGTAGACGCCGGCTGCCGACTGCAACACGAGCGTGGTCAGATAGCAAACGCCGACGAAGACGTGGAATCCGTGCATGCCCGTCAGGGTAAAAAACGACGCACCGAAGATGCCGCTTCCCGCCCACGTTACGTGCTCGCCGTAGATCAGATGGGTGTACTCATAGCCTTGACCGCCGAGAAAGCCGGCGCCAAGCAGAATGGTCGCGAGCAGGAACCACATGTAACGCATGAAGTGTCCATGCTTGAAGTTCTCAAGCGCGTAGTGCATGGTGGCGCCGGACCCGAAGAGCACCACCGAGTTCCACGCCGCAAAGGCTACATCGAGGCGCTGTATTCCCGGCGGTGGCCACCCCTGCCCGCTATTGCGAAGATAGAGATAGGCGAAGATAAACGACGAGAAGAGCACGCAGTCGCTGATGAGGAAGAGCAAAAAACCTTGCAGCCGCAGCTCTCGCGTCTCGATGTAGAGCTGGTCGACCTCGCCGTGCGCGTCGAGCGGCAGCGATGCAACCGCCATCAATGCGTCCCCGCCGCGACCGGTGGCGGCGAGTCGGTCAGCTCATCTTCGAGACCTTTGTATGGGAGCGGCTGAGCGAAATCGTACGGCAAACCATAGACCGTCGGAACGTGCTTGAAATTGTAATAGTTCGGAGGCGAGGGGATCTGCCACTCGAGCGTGCGCGCTCCCCACGGATTCGGCCCCGAGCGTTTTCCGTTACGGATGCTCCAGAGCACGTTGACGAAGAATATCAGGATCGCAAAGGTCATCAAGTACGATGCAACCGACTCAAAGCGATTCCAAAATGTAAACTGCGGATCATACGTCGCGACCTCGCGCGGCATGCCAAGCATACCGAGCCAGTGCATCGGGAGGAACGTCGCATTGAACCCGATGAAAAAGAGCCAGAAGTGCCAGTGGCCAAGCGTTTCGTTCAACAAGCGTCCCGACATCTTAGGGAACCAGTAATACATGCCGGCGAAGACTCCCATCAAGCTTCCGCCAACCAATACATAATGAAGGTGACCGACGATAAAGTACGTGCCGTGCACGTGAAGGTCGAATGGAATCGCGGCGAGGAAGATGCCGGTGATGCCGCCGATGGTGAACAGCCCGATGAAGCCGATCGAAAAGAGCATCGCCGTCGTGTAGTGGATTTTCCCGCCGAAGAGCGTTGCGGTCCAGGAAAAGATCTTGATGCCCGTCGGTACTCCGATTACGTACGTGAGGATCATAAAAGGAATCTGCAAGAACGGCGCGAGCCCGGAGGTGAACATGTGGTGCGCCCAGACCATGAAGCCCAATAGCGCGATCGCCATCGAGGAGAACGCGATCAGCTTGTAGCCGAAGATCGGCTTGCGTGCGAAGGTCGGTAGCACTTCGGAGATGATGCCGAAGGCCGGCAAGATCATGATGTAGACCGCCGGATGGGAGTAGAACCAGAACATATGCTGCCACATGACCGGGCTGCCGCCTTTGGTCGGATCGTAGAACGGCACGCCGAACTGGCGCTCGATGAAGAGCGCGGCCAGCGCAGCGGCAAGCGCGGTCGTAGCAATCATTAGAAGCGGCGCCGTCGCGAACTGCGCCCAGCAGAACAGAGGCATGCGAGTGAACGTCATGCCGGGCGCGCGCATCTTCAAGAGAGTCACGACGAAGTTGATGCCGGTGATCGTCGAGCTCACGCCGATCAAGAAGATCGCCGCGCACCACATCGACGTTCCGGGGGCGCCTTGCAGTGAGACTGGGGGATACTCCATCCAGCCGGCGGTCGGCGCTCCCATGAGAAACGACGAGAACAGCATTAGACCGGAGACCGGAAATATCCAGAAGCTGAGCATGTTCAGCCACGGAAAGGCGACGTCGCGGGCGCCGATCTGCACCGGAAAGACGAGATTGCCGAAGCCGCCGGTTAGCATGGGAATGATGACCAGCCAGACCATCGTACTGCCGTGAATGCTATAGATTTCGTTATAGGTATCAGAGGCCACGAAGCCGCCGGCGGGGTTGAGCAGCTGGGTGCGGATTGCCTCGGCGAGCAAGCCCGCGAGCATGAAAAAGACGAATGCCGTGATGAGATATTGGATGCCGATGATCTTGTGATCGAGCGAGAATACGTATCGCCGAACGAACCCTTGGGGTTCGGGATGTATGTGATCGGCGATTCCGCCCGGATGTACCGCTTCTGCTGTCATGATTTCGATTCTCTCACTTCAACGTGTCCAGGAATGCGACCAAGTTAGCAATATCCTTCGACGATAGGCCGTTTGCGCTCGCGTTCGGCATCGTTCCCAAGCTGCCGGTGTAACCGCTCTGCAGAATCGCCGCCACGTTCTGCGGAGTGGCGGGATGACCGTTCACGAGATTGGGATGCGACGGATCGTGCAGCACGCCCTGGAGGCCGGGTCCGACGAGCACTTGGTTGAAGGGCGCAAGCTTATGACACGCTTCGCACTTTTGCGTGAAGAGCTGCTTGCCGGCCGGCGCGCTTCCTCCCTGAAGGGAGACGGCCTGTCCGCCGGATCCAGGCAGTGCGTTGCTCGCATGCGCGTTCTTTTCTTGCCAGCCCTTATACCATTTGTCGAATGAAGCTTTGGGCTCGATAACGAGCACCTGCTTTTCCATTTCGCTGTGCAGTACGCCGCAGAACTGGGTGCAGATGATCGGATAGCGGCCCGCCAAGCGCGGCGTGAATTTGATCGTCGTCACGAGCCCCGGGACGGTATCGTTCTTTAGCCGCATCGCCGGCACCCAAAATCCGTGAATCACGTCTGCCGAGGTAAGGTTGAGCGTTACCGGGACGTTCAAGGGGAGGTGCATCTCGTCGGTTACCTCGCCGTTGATCTGCGGATACCGGAACGAGAAGTAGAACTGATGACCGATCGCTTCGACGACGATGCCGTTCTCGGGCTCGAGCATTACCTCGTACCAAATTCGGACACTCACGATCGAAAGCAATAGGACGAAGAGCAACGGAATGACGGTCCACCAGAACTCGAGCTTGTGGTTGTCGTGAATCTGCACCCCGATAGCATCGGGCGGGTCGCTCGCTTTGGCGCGAAATGCGACCGCGAAATAGACGAGATAGCCTGCGACAAAAATCCAAAGCGCGGTCCCGGTCGCCGCCATGAAGCGAAAGAGACGATCGACCTGCCGGGCCGTAACGATCGCTGCCGGGAGGTACCGTTCGATCGGAAATATCGACCAGAAAACGATCGCGCCGATCGAGAGCACCGCCAGAATCGCCGTAGCGATCCAGAATTCGCGATCGAGCCGGCCCAGCTGCGCTCTGTGCTCAACCAAATGAAAGTTTTCTCCTCGAACGGGCTCTTAAGAAACTCTGTCGGTGGCCCCTGCAAACTCGCGCACCAACCAGTCGACGTTGGTGATGGCGCTCCCAACGCAAACCGCGTCGGCGCCCGCATCGAATGCGGCGCGCACATCCGCCGGAGCGCGCACGCCGCCTTCACACAGGTTGAAGCGTCGCAACGATGCGAGCTCGCGCACCAGATGGAGCGCCGGAAGGGCTTGGCCTGCCGTTTCGGCCGTGTAGCCGCAGAGTGTCGTCGCGACGATGTCGGCGCCGACGCCGATCGCCGCGGTGGCGTCGGCAACCGTCGAGCAATCGGCGAGCGCCAAACGGCGCTCGGCATGAATGGCCGCGACGAGGTCGCCGACCTCGGCGCCCTCCGGGCGGCGGCGGCCGGTGGCGTCGAACGCGACGATCTCCGCACCGGCGGAAACGACCGCTCGCACCTCCTCGAGCGTCGGCGTAATGTAGGTCTCGAATCCGGAATACTCGCGCTTTATAAGGCCGACGATCGGAAGGGAGACCCGCGCGCGAACGGCACGCAGATGGTCGATGCCCGCGATGCGAACGGCCACGGCACCGCCCGCTTCGGCTGCTCGGGCCATCGCCGCGATAACATGGGAATCGTCGAGCGCCGAGCCGCGCCATGCTTGAACCGAAACGATCAAGCCTCGACGCAGGCTTTCGAGCAGACTCATCGCTGCAGCTCCGTCACGCGCAAACCGAGCTCTCTGTAGGCCAGGAGGAGCGCTCCGTAGGCGGGTTCGTATCGCGCTTCGACGATATCGGCAGCCGGGGTATCCCGCAAGATAGCGGCGCGCACCCGATTGCGTAACGCCTGATCGGCGAAAACGCCGCCCACGAGTGCGACGCGCGCCGGCGAGCCGGCTGCAATCGCCCTTTGGATCAGCGCAGCGAGCCGATCGGCGCCGCGGTCCGCCAACGTTCGTAAGGAATCGTAGCGTAATGCCGTCGGAGCAAAGGACGCGAGCCGGTCGCGCGTCACTTCTCCTTTATAGTAGGCGTGCGCGAGGCGGCGCAGTGAGTCGGTCCCGAAGAAATCGCACGCTGCACGAGCCTCAGCTTCCAGCGAGGCGTCGCCGTCATCGTGCGCTCGCATCAGCATTGCCAGCGCGTCACTTGCAATGCGCAACGCGCTTCCCTCGTCGCCGAAGAGAAAGCCCCAGCCACCGAGCGTGCACGACCAACCATCTTCGTTGCGTCCGTAGACGACCGAGCCGGTCCCCGCGATAGCAACGACGCCCGCTCGACCTCCGAGCGCGCCGGCATGCGCGATCGGCGTATCGTGCGTGAGCGTGACGCGCGTCGAGGGCAGCTCGGGCGCCCGGCCGTTCACGCGGCCGTCGTAGCCGCTGATCCCGGCTACGATTGCGGCGAAGGTACTCTCTTCGGGAAGGTGCGCGCGGCGCCGCGCATCCTCCAGCGCGCCATGCAATGCATCGCGCAACCGGGTCGAGTCTTTGCCGGCCCCGATCTCGTCCGCCGGTCCGGAGGTGCCGCAGCCTAAAATACGGCCGGCTTGGTCGCCAACGACGGCAACCGTCGAGCTCTGTCCGCCGTCGATGCCGGCGAGCAGCACATTCATGTCTAACGCTCCAACAGCTCGCGCGCAAAATTGGCGGCCGCAGATTCACGCGCGCGGCGATCGCTGAGCACCGAAATTTCGCCGAGTCGCTCGCGATGATGGTAGAGTTCGTGCCCGACAGCAAGCGCGACGAACTCGCCGAGATCCTGCCCCCGCAGTGCGGCTGCAATGCGGATATTGAGTCGAATCTCCGGAATCGCGGGATCGTACTCCGAGTGCAATTCGTCTTCTCCCCAATCGCCTAAATCGGCGAAGCGTATTGCGACGCCATAGGCACAAGCTTGCCGAAGAGCGCTTGTCATAGCAGGACGCCATCGGCGAGGAGCTGCGCCCGAAGCTCGCGCGTATCGATATCACCGGCGCGCTCGCCTCGCGCGCACGCCAGCGCTGCCGCGGTACCCGCGGCTTGGCCAAGCGTCATCACGGTTGGCGTGAGGCGCGTGGACGCGAGCGCCTCGTGCGTCGTCGAAATGCAACGGCCCGCGACCAGAAGCTGTTCTCGATTAATCGGCACGAGCGCGCGATACGGAATTTCATAACTCTCTCCCGGCGCGAGGCGCTCCGTCGTGGTTCCGCTACCTGCTGGGTTGTGAACGTCGATGGGATAGGCGCTGCGCGCCACCGCATCGTCGAATTTGTGCGCGCGCAAGACGTCTTCACGCGTGAGCGTGTAACGCCCGACTATCCGCCGCGATTCGCGGATGCCGACTTGGGTACCAGTTCCCGCAATACGAGCGTTTTTAAAACCCGGTACGCACCGGCGGAAGAACTCGAGTAGCTGCATCGCCTGAAGGCGCGACTCGACTTCGGCACGCGTTAAATCGTCGGGATCGAGCGGATCGATGTCAACGACGCGCGTCATGTTGACCGTGACCTCGTCGGGATACGGCGAAATAAAAAACGAGACGAGCTCTCGCGGCACGTCGACCACCCCTTCTTCACGCGCGCGCTGCCAAAGAGAGTAAAGGCCCGCCACCGCGGTCAGCGACGCAGCGGTACGCTCTTGCGCGGGCAGCGAGCTGCGCATCTCTTCGGGGTGCGCGCGCACATACTCCGCCGTTTTGGCAAGTTCGACGTGGCTCAGTCTGAAAATCAAGGTTGCCGGCTGGACTCGGCCGCGGTCATCGCCTTGCTGCGTGGGCACGCCAGCCGAAGCGGCCACCAGCGCGTCGGCAGTTGCGTCGATCACGACGGTGCCGCGGTACGTGCGCATTCCGCCGATGGTCGCAAAGCTTGCACCCGCGACGGTCTCATCATCGACTTCTGCCGAGAGAAAATACGCGTGAAGCAGCAGCTTCACTCCGGCCTCGCGCATCATCTCCAAGAGCAATGCCTTGTGGACTTCGGGATCGAAGGGAGTAATCGTCGCGACGTAATCCGACGAATCGGGCAGATGGCCGGGAGACGCACCTTTGCGCATTAACCGTTCGACGATTTCTTCTGCGATGCCGCCGACGATACGCTCCGAGCCTGAATGGAACGTCATCCACGGCCCGACCATCGCGGCCGTCGCCGTTCCGCCGAGAAATCCGTATCGCTCAACGAGCAAAGTTCGCGCACCGTGACGCGCCGCAGCAATCGCCGCCGCACAACCTGCATTACCGCCGCCCACGACCAACACGTCGAAATCAGGCATGCGCCGCGCTTCGTCGCCTCGCGCGGCAGGCCATTTCCCCGCCCTCCCAAATACACCGCCATGCAAGTTCAGGTGGCTGCTCAGGAGCGGAATTGGGCGATGGCCGCGCATCTCAGCGCGCTCGTCGCCATTGCGGGATTGCCCTTTGGCCACGTCCTCGGACCGCTCGTCGTCTATCTCATCAAAGGACACGAGTCGGAGTTTGTCGGCGAGCACGCGCGCGCGTCGCTAAACTATCAGATCACGATCTCGATCTTCGTAATCGTTGCCGTGATCGTTGGCGTGGCGGCGACGCTCGGATTTCTCATTCCCATGAGCACGACGTCCACTTCCGAGACGACGGCACCAATCAGCTTTGCCGTTCTTTGGATCTCATTCGCGGCGGTAGCCTTGATCGTGCTGTTGGCGTCGATCGTCTTCATCATCCTCGGAACGATCGCCGCGAGCGAGGGGCGTCCCTACACCTATCCATTTGCGATCCGGTTCCTGCGCTAGAGCTGCCGCATGTTGATGCAACGAGTAAAGCCGCTGATGCGCATCCTTGCCGAAGGAGCCGACCACGAAGGTGGTCTTAAACGCTCACTCGGCCCCTGGGCGCTGACCGCGATGGGCATCGGGGCGATCATCGGAACCGGCATCTTCGTGCTTACCGGCGTCGCTTCGGCCACGCGAGCCGGCCCCTCGCTGACCCTCTCGTTCGTGGTCGCCGGTATCGTGAGCGCACTGGCCGCGCTCTGCTATGCGGAGGTTTCGAGCAAAATCCCGATCTCGGGGAGTGCGTACACCTACACATACGCGACGATGGGTGAATTCCTGGCATGGATCGTCGGCTGGGGATTGGTGCTGGAATACGCGCTCGGCGCCTCAACGGTGAGCGTCGGATGGTCGGGCTATTTTACGTTCATCTTGCACACGCTCTTTAACGTGAACATTCCTGCGGTCTGGCAGCACAGCCATTGGGATGCTACTCCCGGAATTGCGAACTTGCCCGCCGCGGCCATAATCTTTCTGATAACGGCCTTGCTCGTGCGCGGGACGAAGGAGTCGGGCACCGTCAACGCCGTCATCGTCGCGATCAAAGTGTCGGTGGTTCTCTTCTTCATTGCCATCGGCGTCGGCCACATCAATCCGGCGAACTACCATCTGCCCCCGGGCCCAAACGCCGGCGCGGGCGGCTTCTTCCCGTTCGGAGTGGCCGGCATGTTTGGCGGCGCGGCATTCATTTTCTTTGCGTACATCGGTTTCGATGCAGTTTCGACCACTGCCGAGGAAGCCAAGAATCCAGCGCGAGATCTACCTTTCGGCATCATCTCGAGCCTCGTGATCTGCACGTTGCTCTACATCGTCGTGGTTGTTATTCTCAACGGCCTGGTACCATTCTATACCCTCAACGTCAACTTCCCCGTCGCCTATGCCGTCGACACCGTGGGGCTCGCTTGGGCCGGAGTGATTATCTCGTTCGGAGCCATCGCGGGGCTGACCACGGTGCTGCTCGTCATGATGTACGGGCAAACCCGAATATTTTACGCAATGTCCCGAGACGGATTGATTCCTCCGGTGTTCGTCAAGCTGCACCCGGCATGGCGCACGCCCTGGATCTCACAAATTCTCTTTGGGATACTCATCGCTGCGGCCGGTGCGCTTTTCCCGATCAGCATCTTGGGATCTCTGACTAACATGGGAACGCTTTCAGCGTTCGTGCTCGTCTCCATTGCTGTCCCGGCTTTGCGCAACCGCCATCCCGAACTGCAAGGGCGCTTCACAGTCCCATTCGGGCCGTATATCATCCCCTGGTGCTCGGCAATCGCCGCTTTGTTCTTGATCTACTTCCTCAAGCAGGGCAATCCGCTCGTGTGGGGTTTCTTCCCGCTCGTCTGGCTTGGTTTCTTGATCTGGTTCGCAGTCGGACTGATTTTCTATTTTTCATACGGTCGCCATAAGAGCACCATTGCGCTCGAGTTAGCTGAAAGCCTCGCCGTACGGCAACCGCCGGTAAACTAAGGCGCGCGCGGTACGATGAGCAGCGCAATGCGCTCTGCCGGCGCGCAGCCCTCCGTCTCCTCAGCCGCAAGCGCAGCGCCTTGCTCCGCGCTCGTCAAGCCTTCGAACGCCGCGATTCGACTTCCGCGCATGACGTAGAGCGCGGGAATCGCGCGTCCGACGTCGCCAAAATGCGTCGCACGTTCGATCGCCTCGCGGACACGCGGTACGACATCGGCGACCGTTGTCAGCGTTAGCGTAGCATCTTGCAGAGAGAGACGCAGTACTCCGCGCTCATCGACCACGCGCAGATCGCGAACCTCGCGCGTGCGCCGAAAGGCATTTCTGGAGGTCCTGCAGTGTTGATAGGCAGTTAGCGAGCCCGTCATTTCGAAGGCTTCGAGCTCGTCCGAAGCGCAGCGCATCGAATCTGCGGCGGCAGCACGGCGCTCGCTCTCGCCGCAGGAAGAGACCGCCGACTCTTCGACCAAAGCCGTCGCACCCGACGCAACTGCGCGCACCTTATTGCGCTGCGTGTCGATCTCAACCTCAACCTCGATGCGGTCCGGGGCAGCGCCCGCGGCGACGACCCGATCGGACGCCTCGCGCCGAATGCGCGCGATCTCCCGCGGCGACGGAGCAACGATGGTTCGTTCGACGGTGTCGCGGACGAGCGCCAGTGCCACGCCGATCGGCGCGATCACCTCGGCGTCACGAGCGATGCGATATGGAATCTGCATGAGCTCGCCCAGCGACGGTACAAGCGCTCCGGCGCCGCCGCCGCCGCCGACGATCGTGATGCTCGCGGGATCGAGCGCGTAATCTCGCGCTAATCGGTCGATCGCATGGCGCAGTTTGCCGCCGGCGATTGCGAGCACCGTGCGTGCGAGCGAGACCGCGTCGCCGCCGATCCGTTGCGCGAGCAGATCGAAGGCGCGCCGCGCAGCGGCCGGATTCCCACGAGCAAACGCACCCTCCGGGATCGTGCCCAGCACGTTTGCGGCACACGTCGCTGTAAGCGCCACCCGTCGTCCGTCGGGCGCGATCAACGCCGCATATTCGGCGCGGTCGCGCGACGTCGGTGCGATCCGGTCGAGACGGGTGCCCGCAAGCGCCTCCACCGAAACGAACGAGGCATACGCGCAGCCGGCGATGTGCGCGCTGCGAGGACCAACGTCGAGCACCGCGTTCTCGTCGATCCGAAGCATGCTGCCCCCGCCGACGCCGAGCGTGCGTACGTCGAGCGTACGCAGCATCGTGCGATGACCCCCGATGCGTGCCGCCTGCATCTGCGGACGGCCGGCGCGTATCGCCGAACAGTCGGAGCTCGTGCCTCCCACCTCAACGAAGATCCCCTCGCTCAAGCGTTCGTAGAGCAGCGCCCCCGCGATGCCGGCAGCCGGCCCCGAGAGGAGCGTCAAAATGGGGCGCCGCTCGACCTCGTGCACGCCCATCACGCCGCCGTCGCTGCGCATCACCATCAAGGGTGCGGGAATCGCCGCTCGCTCGACGGCCGCCGCCGTTACCCGTGCCGTGCGGACCATTTTCGGCAAAATCGCTGCATTCAGCGCTGCCGTGCGCGTTCGCGCACGCAAGCCGTAGGCCGAGCTTACGTCGTGACCGCTCGTAGCGTCCGCTCCCCGCAAGCGCGCATAGTCGACCGCCGCTACTTCGCGCGCAGGGCGATCGACCCCGAAGCTCTCGCTGGCGGCGATCGCCTCTGCCCCTCTTGCGATCAATCGATCGACGCTCTCACACATCGCCGCTTCGTCGCGCGCGAAGGCGAACTCGGGCGCAAAGAGCGATCCCGCGTCGAGCCGGACGGCGCCGAAGCGCATTTGCCCCTTGGACAGCCACGCCAAGCCGTCGAGTAAGCCAATGACGCCGACGCGCGCCAAATCGCCTTCGAGCAGCGCGTTGGTCGCCTGGGTCGTCGAATGCGCGATAAAGGCGATGTCTGCCGCATCGATTGAGCGGCCGCCCAGCAGCCGTTCGATGCCGGCAACGATCCCGGCCGCAACACCCGCGGGCGCATCGTGCGTGGTCGGCACCTTGATGCATGCAACGAGCTTGCGCGTCGCCGCATCGATCGCTACCACGTCGGTAAAGGTTCCGCCGACGTCGATCCCGACTCGGAGAGTAGGCGCCTTGCGTTGCTCCATTGCTACCAATCGGCGATCAGCGCGAACGTCACCATTGCCAGCTCGACCGCACCATCGTTCTCATACTGGTCGAAAAGCGCGCGCAGCTCGCCGCGCAGACGAGCCGCGTCGGGACCCGATGCCGGCAGATACGACGCCGATGCCGCGCGCCCGACGAGAGCCTTGTTGTCGAGGCGCTGTCGAAATGGATACTCGCAACGCCGTACGTGCGCGTTAGGAAAAGCGGCGAAAACCGTCAGCGCTTTCTTGCGCAACGCTTCCGTGTCATCGGTCGCATAGGCGCGGACGAGGTCGCCGTAGGCGCTCGTGAACGCGTCACTTTCGTCGCGCTCGTATTGTAAGAGAACTGCCCGGCGCCGGGCGATGCGCCGGAATTCGGCACAGGTCTCCATCGTCGCAAACCAGTGAAAGGCTTGACACGCAACGACGGCGTCGACGCTCGCGCTCGCTAGATTCGTCCGCTCGGCCGTCCCGTCGCACCACGCGACACGTGGGTGCGCCGCGGCCGCTGCTCGCATCTGCGCGTTGGGTTCGATCGCGATGACGTGAGCGCCGCGCTCCGCAAAGAGCCGCGCCGAAATGCCCGTTCCCGCGCCGACGTCGGCAATCGTCAGCGCGCGCGGATCTCCCAGACCTTCGAGCGCAACATCGATTGCCTGGGCGGGATACGACGGCCGAAAGGCAGCATAGGCCGGCGCGCGCGAACCGAAGCGCGTCGTGGGTTTCAT
Source organism: Vulcanimicrobiota bacterium (assembly GCA_963826325.1). Taxonomy (GTDB): domain Bacteria; phylum Vulcanimicrobiota; class Vulcanimicrobiia; order Vulcanimicrobiales; family Vulcanimicrobiaceae; genus Cybelea. Next base: position 134,271 of record CAWGWT010000007.1, on the reverse strand, counting down.
GCCGCAAACGGAGCGCCGAGCCTTAGCTCGACCGGACTGCTGCCGCGCAGCACTTCAAACGTGTGCGGCCTGCCATCGTACGCACGCTGCTCCGACTGATACGTGCCATATCGCCACCATGCCAGTCCGTCGATCGTTTCAACGACATCGCCGGAGCGCAAGCCGGCGACGTAGGCAGGGCCGCCGGCGCGGACGTAAGCCCGCAGATTACCGTCGGGAGCCTTAAAGAGGGCATAGAAGTACGTTGGTTTGTCGCCTGAACTTGCGGCGACGCCGATTCCAAAAAGGTTCGCGCTGCGAACCGGCTCCGCTTGCGCCCAGGCTCGAAGACGCGCCACCCCTTGCATTGCGAGTGCGCGTGCCCGGTCTCGAGTCGGGGGAGGGGCAACGACTTGATGATCGTGCCATTCCGAGACGATCCAGCCGCCGCAATCTTCTAGGCGAAGACCAACGTCGAGATCGTCGCCTTCGATGAGCGCAAAGCTCGAAGCGGCAACGTAGAGGTACGCGGCGTAACGCTTTTGCGAGCAGTCGCTCGCGTTGGGATCTTCGTGTAAGCGTATCGTCTGCCAAGCTCCTCCCGCAAGGCCGGCGGCAACTGCATCGGCGGCCGCCCGCCCCAACGCCGTCCCGTCATCGTCAACCGCGATGCGATCGCGTGCTGAGGCCGCCGCATAAAATCCCGGCAGCGTTTCGTCCGCCCGCGCGGGCTGCGCGAGCGGGAGAAAGGGCCGCTCTCCGAAGAGCGCCGGCGCGGCGACAACGACGGCGAGCGTCCCCCCAATCGCCACGGCGGTCTGATAAACCAAGGTCCGTTTCGTAATTGTGACGATCGGTACACCCGTGAAGTTTGCGACCCACACGTTAGCGGTATTGGTCGGGTCGCAAACGTTTTGAACTTGCACCACGGCCATGATCGCGGCGACCAGCACGACTGCCGGCAAAACGTGCGCGCTGAGCAGCGCCGTAAAGATCGCGATTCCCACCCCGAAGGGATTGAGCGGCCCTCGGTAGAGCACGAGCGGGCTCGCAACTCCAAAGAGCAGCACGTAGGCCACGGGGTTGCGAAGCCACATTCCCCCCACGAGCGGCTGCAGCGCAGCAGAAAACTGCGGCTCGCGCGTTGCGACGAGAAGCATTCCGATGCCCATGAAAAGCAGGATGGCCGGAGCGACGTCTTCGACGCCGCGGATTGCGGCCGCGACGAGCCGCTGCACGGCCTCGCTCGGCCGCGTTACCAACACACCGAAGAACGCCGCAATCAAAAACGCCGGCGCCGCTTGCATCTTCAACGCATAGTACAATAACAGCGGTAGAACTGGGGTCAGCAGTGCAACCGCCGGCACGTGCTTTTCTTCTGCTTCCGCACGAACCGCCCAGGTGGCGTAGGCACGCTCTTGCCGGAACGAGACCGCGGCGTAGAGCAACAATGCGATCGCATCGATGAGCGCGAGCACGATCGCGTAGCGGACGAGTTGCTCGGGCGAAACGCCGAAATATTTAGTGTAGAACGTCCAATTGGCAATGTTGAAGATAAAGCCGAGCGCGAAGCTCATCAGAAAAAGCGTCGCAGCAATCGTGCGAGGAACGCCGGCCGTCATCATGATGGGCAGGACGATCGATCCGACCATGATGACGCCGCCAAGTCCGGAGAGCGAGGTAAAGAGCAGCGCCACGATCGCGCAAAAGGCCAGCGAGAGCAGCATCGGCTGCTCGCCGCCGTATTCGGCCGCGAGGTCGACGATCGTTCGCGCGATGCCGGTTTCAATCGTGACGCGGCCCAGGAGCGCACCGAAAATCACGGCAACGTAAACCGGTGCAAGTGCAATAGCGCCGCCGGTGACGATCTCGCCGAGTTTCAAAGCGGGCACGCCCGCGACGAGCGACATCACGATCGCCATGATCGGAACGGCCACCAGCGCCGGGAGCCACCTTCGGTACATCGCGAGCGCAAAGATCGCGAAGACGAGCAGAATTAAGCCTGCGGTCACCCTTCGACTCCGCTCAGGGTGACACCGCGGGAGAAACGATCTGGTCGAAGGGCGGAAGCGACTTCGTTTGCAAATATTCCTCCGTGACGCGATAGAATGCATCGGCGCGCTCGATCGCCTTCTGCGCGGCAAGGTGGTATCGCTCCAGATTACTCGGCAGCTGGCCGGCGCGGCTTTCGTGCAGCCAGGCGCGCGCGTAAAGCGGCGCGAGGTCTTCGTACGCATCGCGCAGCTCCCACATCCAGTAGCGACACCATAAGAGATCCCGCTCCGCCCGAACGCGGTCGGAGGCGGCGTGCGCGCGCGCATCATCGTACATTGCCCGCACTTCGGAGGCGATTTGAAATTTTCGCGCGAGCGCGTCGTATCTGCGCGCCGCGAGAAACATCACGAACGCTGCGTTGGCGTGCAGAGGAGGCCGTTTGAAATAGAGGCTCTGTTCGACCGTCTCGGCACTCATGCGCACGAGGCGAAGATCGGCTTTCGCAACTTGGCTCGTCGCACCGGCCTCGAACGGGTCGACCCAAAAAAGCGCGTCGGTTTGGCCGTAGGTATAATTGGCCGGCTCGAGCCCCCGGAGCACAGCTCCGAGCCGGCCAATATCGGCGCTATAACTCTCGTCATCGACACCGAAAAACGCGCCACGGAAAGTCGCGCGCGAAAGCGTCGGGCGCGACGTCGCCGTCCTGCCAGGCCAACGCGGCCGCATAGATCACTGGATACCACGTCGCCTCGTAGAGCGTTTCCCCGTCGTCGTGCCAAACGGTCTGAAACAGGCCGAGCACGTGGGCCGCCTTTCCTTCGTCGACGAAGCGCCGCTCATTAACGAGCGCGGCATCAATATTCGGAAAGACTTCATTCCAGTTGCTCGCGCCCGGAGCGATCATCTGCTCGAAACCTCCGCGCGCGATCGTTTGAATGTAGGGCTCGAAAGTCGCTTGGGCGCCGTAGTGCCAATTCACCACGACGGCGTTGCCGGGAATGAGCTTCATGATGTCAGGGTCGCTTTCGATACCATCGTCCCAAAGCATGATGCGCGCCCCCGATGGCGCGATCAGACGATTCATCGCGACGATATGGTCGGCGTATGCTTGAGAGCGACCGCGTCGTGCGACGTAATCTTGAGTCTGGCCGAGCCCCAGCGTCGCCGTCTCATCTGAGCCGACGTGGAAGAAGGGCGGATGCCCGACGGCCGCCAGTTCCTGCGCGACGATTCGCGACAGATACTCCAGCGAAAGCGGGACGTTTGGCGCCAGCAGAAACCCATGCGGCAGTTCGGCCGCGCCGGCATACTGCTCCATCCTGAGTGTATTGTGCATGTGTGCGAAGGTTTGTTGTTCGGGAACGAGCGCTACGTGAAAGCGCGCCGCGTAAACGGCCAGTTCGTGGAGCTGCGCCGGCGTAATTCCGTCGAGCGGCGCCGGCAGCGGATCCGTAGGGCTAACGAAGACGTGCTCCATGTACGGCGAGTAGCCGTTCATTTTGAAAGCGGCGATCGCACGAATCCGCTCCTCGAAATACCGCATAGTGGGCAGAGGCCCTCGCGATATGTCGTCGGAAAGAGTTCGCCAACGCAGCGCCGGGCGATCTTCGATGCGGACGCACGGCATCGTCCACGCACCGTGCGTACGCATCGGTAGTTGCGCGAGGGTCATGGCCGCATAGAAGGCGCCGGAGGCGTCGGCACTCTCGATCTCGGCGCGCCCCGAAACGACGGTCAGGCGATATGCCTGCGACGCCAGCGATCCATCGTGCCGCACAGAAATGCCAGCAGCACGTGCCGTCGACGTCCTCAGAGAACCGATTCCAAGCGCCCGCCAACGCTCGTCGAGTTCGATTCGAGCGCCCGGATCGAAGCCGGCCGCAACGGTTCGCGGCACGGCCGAGCCGAGCGAAGTGCACGTCAGAGTTTCGATGCGAAAGGGGCGGGGCACGAGATGCAGCGATGTCGCCGCAATTGCTACGAGTAGCGCCAACGGCGACTACGTCATCTTCATTGTTGCTGCGCGTATCGCCGCATCGCGTTCATCGAGCACGGCGGCGACGTCATCGAGGTAGCGGCTAGCGGACGCCGCATCGACCGATGCGGCGCGATCGGCGAGCTCGATTGTTGCAGCGTCGGCCGACGCCACCCCACCTTCCTCGTCGGCAGCACCCTTTGCACCAATGACGTGGTGTACGGCAAAGTCGCGCGGATCGGCAAAGCCGACGCGGAGGACCAGCTCGTCGACTTTCTGTTGCAGCTCGGGCAGGAGCGCGCGGCGCCCGGCGAGCTCCGCCAAAGCCTCGCCGAGATATGAACGCACGTATTCGTCGGAGCGACGCCGCTCGAGGTCGCCGTCGTAACCGGGAAAGCCGGCAATTTTTGCGCGCAGTTCTTCCAACGGACCCATGGCGGCAGAGGTACGACGCATCCGGGCGAAGGGCCTCGAAGCCTCCTTTGGAAGTTACTCGCAGTGAAGCACGCAACGGCATGGCCCGCATATCTGGTAGCGGCGGCCTGCTTCGCGATCGCCCTCATTTCTTCGATCGCAAACATCTCGCTTCTCGGCCAAGTCAAGCAAGAGCAGCGTGAGCTCGCGACCCTCTCCGAACGCTCCAACGCGCTCGCGCGCAACCTTGTAGACGAACGTACCGCGTTGTTTGACATGCTTGATAGTCACGCGCGGCATTACCAAATCGGTAACGGTGAAGTTATCACGCGCGCCAGCCGAATCTACCTCGCTCTACGCGCACTCCCCGAGCCGCCGCACGGCAAGGTCTATCAGGCGTGGACGCTTGCAAAAGGCTCGACGAAGGTCGCCGCCTCGGAGACGTTCTTGCCGGACGCCCGCGGCGTTGCTCTCATCCTTCTCTCTGCGGATGCTCGTTCAACCACCGAGGTTGCCGTCACGCTCGAGCCGGATGGCGGCAGCAAAGAACCGACGAGCAAGCCGCTGATGGAAGTCAATTTCAATTCGCAATGATCCAACCGGTCTCGCACACGACGCAAGCGCCGGCGTTGGAATATCTGTCGCGCTCGCCTTACCTAAACGTCTTCCTCAGCCATGTTTTATTGCACGATCCCGCGCCGCCGGCGCGCAAGAACGTCGTCGTAGCGGTTGAGGGCGAGAACGTGCGCGGCGTAGCCTATTGCGGACGTCAACTGGCGATTTCCGCTGAGGCCGCCACGCTCGAAGCGTTCGGAGAGCACGCAAAACGTCATCGCGGTGAACGCATGATCGTTGGGTCGCGCGGTACGGTTCGTGCCTTTTGGGAGGTCGTACGTGGTTGGCACGCGCCGCCTCGCGTCGTCCGCGACCGTCAGCTCGTGATGATGCTCGACCGCGCGCGCCTGCGTCCCTACGAACGCCGGGCGATTGCGCGCCACGCGGCTCTTGCGGATTGGAATGCCGTGGCCGACAGTTCCGCGCAGATGGTCCGCCAGGAACTGGCGTATGAGCCGCGCCGGGGAGCCGCCGAGTTTGCGGCGGGCATTCGCCAGATGATCGAAAGCAAGCTATGGTGGGTCGGCAGCTCGAATGGGCGCCTATGTTTTTTTTGCAACGTCGGGCCCTGGTGCAAGAAGACCATTCAGCTCCAAGGAGTTTGGACGCCGCCTGAACTGCGAGGCCGCGGTCTAGCGACGGCATCGCTCGCGTCAATCTGTGATCGCCTGCTCGAGGTTTCGCCGACGCTATCGCTCTACGTCAACGATTTCAACCACGCCGCAATCGCGCTCTATCGCCGAATCGGCTTCGAGCATGTTGGAGATTTTCAGACCTTGCTGTTCTAAAAGCTCAGAGATCTCCGCAAGCTACGTAGTCCTTGAGATCGGTAGCCGACTGGCAGTGGCGAAAAGCGGAATCACCATCAACAAAATGCCGAGGAATCTAAGCGCGTTGTGGTAGTGCCTTAAAGTCAATTGGGACTGCCTCAAATCGTTCGGGTAACGACGAAGATTACCTGAGCGCCCTGCAGCACGTACGCATCGGTCGGAATGATCGGTTGGCCCGGCGTTCCGCCGTAGATGAACCCGCCTCCGACGACCGTGAACGGGTTGGCGTAAACGTTCGTCAGGTTCGTTCCATAGAGACCGTATTCGTATCCGCCGTGCCGGTAGGCGACATGTGCGTTGAGCGTTGCGTATGGGGACCGGTTCAGTTCGTTGTACCAACCTTCGTAATCGAGCTCGGCACCGTACGCGAGACCGAGGGGCGGCTCTTGCTCGAGCGCAAGATAGGCTTTGTGCAAAGGTTGCCCGAGCGACTGTTCGCCCGCGGCAAGCGTCCCGTCTTGAATCGAGACCGGAATGACGGTGAGGAACGAGCTGTCGACGTCCCAACCAGCACGCAAGTGCAGGTCGCTGGCTAGCTGCTGGTCCGCATGGACGTCGATGCCGCGGTAGACGCCGTTGCCGGCGTTAACCGGCATGGCGATCGGACAAGGCGTGGGGTTACGTCTGGTTTGACAGTCTGGAATAGGTATGGGATTCGTCTCGCTCGACGGAGCGCGTAGATTCGTTTGGTAGAGATCCATCGAAAGATGCAAAGGCCGCTTGGAATTGCCCACGATCTGCTCCATGCCGAGATCGAAGTCGGTCGCGCGATCGGGCTGAAGGTTCGGGTTCCCGATGAAAATCACGCCGCCGATCGGCACGCGCTCGGCGGGCGGTGGGACCACCATCTCGGAGAGCTGTGGCGTTTGAAACGTCGAGCCGACTGAGGCGCGGACTGCGGTGTTGCCGGTCGGCGTCCAAACGAACCCGGCCCGCGGGTCGAAGCTGTGTCCGAAGGTGCTGAAATCACTTTGGTAAGCCGCAACTGAGTAATGGATATGACTGGTTGGATCGCCGTTGTACCGCAAGACAGCCGATCGCTGTGTCTGCGCGATTGGAAAAGTTTGCAGCGGCGGAGCTTTGTCGTCGGGAGCTAGCGCATCCGTTGAAACCGCACCAGTCTCTGGCCCGATGGGAGGACCGATCGGTTGCGCTTCTGCGATCACTTGTCCTTGCACGTAGTTTGTGGTCAAGCTCTCGGTCTGGAGGTCATATTTGAAGGAGAGCATGCCGGTGTTGAAGTGATGATCGAGTTCTAACCAGTCGTCCCCAAGCAAGTCGCGTTGATTGTAGAGATATTGCTGCGAATCGGCTCCCGGACCGGAGACGGACTGCGACCATAAGGACGTTAAATGGCTGAATTGAAGCAGGGTCGCCGGCGCACCATTGATCTGTTGGTTGCCAAGCGGCAACTGCGCATCGAAACCGTAGTTTGTCTGGTGTTCGCCGAGAAAAGTGCCGGCAAAGCTCTGATATCCGCCGGCTAGATCGTCGTCGTCGAGCGGCGAAACCGCTTTACCGGCATGGAGGGCATCGTCGCCGACGTCGCCGCTGAATCCGGGCGGCGTGAAATTCGTCAGTAGCGCCGAGTCGTCTTTGGTGACGGTCTGGTTGCGAAAATCGAACTGAATGTAGCCGTACCCGGTTGGGCCGCCGAGTTGATAGCGCAATTTGGTAAGGATCGAGTCGCCGTCCGAGGTGCTGCCGACACTCTGCAAAGCTTCGTTATCTGTTGGCGGCGCGACACCTGCAGGAGGCGCCAGGACGAACTGATTGACCGATCCCGACGACGTCGCGCCGTGAATGGATACGGCATATCCGAAACGGTCCTCCGATCCGGTCGTCTGAATCGTTTCGCCGAAGCTTCCATACGAGCCGCCGAAAATGCGCATCAGTGAGTGCGGCGCAATCGTCGGCTGCAGCGTCAAGATATTGATGCCGCCTCCGATCGTGTTTGGGCCAATGAGTGAGGAAGGCGCGATGCCATAGAGAACTTGAACTTCTTGTAACGCAGCCGGATCGAGCAGCGATAAGTCGAAGTCGCCGGTGTTCCCATTGTTCATCTCATGTCCGTCGAGGTCCACGAGCGTCTCGGTCGGATCGGGTCCGCGCACGGCAAACGTTGCCGTCGCATTGCTTCCGCCGCCCAACGGAATGACCGGCGTTACGGAGAGCTGCGGCCACACCATCGACGAGACCGAGGTGACGCCGGCCGCCGCGGCGCTCTGGGCGTTGAGCGTCACGCTCGGCGCCGAGGCAGTTGAGACCGTTTCGCCCGCGGACGCCCGCACCTGGCCGATAACCGTTAGTGAATTGGTAGTAGCCGACGAAAGCGCAATCGAGAGCGTTGAATTCGCCGGGTCGAGCGTTACCGTTCGTTGGGAGATCGCTTGATAGCCTGGAGCTGCCGCATGGAGCGCGTACGTACCGCCCCTCACGCTCTTAATGACGAACGAGCCGCGCTCGTCGCTCCGAGCGGTCCGAGAAACGCCTTGCGAAGAAAGCGTGACTGAGGCTCCGGCGATGGGCGTTCCCTCGGACGCCGTAACGGTTCCGGTGACGTCGAAGATGGCGCTTTCTGCCCCGGCGAGGCCGAAAGAGAGCGCCGAAATGGCGCCGATAAGCGCAAAGTAGGCACATGCTGCGCGCGCGCATGCGATGGGGTTTTTCATGGGATACTCCTGCTGGACGAGTGCTTCTGGTTAGAGAGTTCTAAGCGAAGCCGGCCGCAGGAGGGCCGCGTTTGGAGAGGCGCAGCGCGTTGGGCGTACGCCGTCGACGGGGAGTAACGAGTTGCGCGACGAGGTCGTAACCGCTCGGACGAACCGCGCCTTGTATTCGACCGAGCAACGTTTCGATAATCGTAGTTATCGAGTCGCGGTGGCCAATGAGCCAACGCGCAATGGCGTAAACGAGGAATGCGACGAAGGTCGCGCTGACGAGAGTGGTAGCCAGACCCAACAGAATCGAGCCGCCGAATGCGTCGGCAAACCCGGCCACCGGCACCCCATCGAGCCGCCCGTCGAAATATTCCATCGCCGGAACGATCGCGACGCTTGCGCCGATGGCAGCCAAAAAGAGCCCTATGGTTTCGCGCAGGGGCAGCGCCGGCCGCAGCAGCCGAGTGCGATTCGTTGCCGCAATCTCGCAGCAAATCCGTAATCCGCGGGCGGCAAGATAGGCGGCGACCACCAAGGCGATGCCCGTTACCAACTCCCGCGAACCGTGGCGAAGGTGATCGTAGCTATCGCGATCGAGAGCGTAGTCGCCGATGACGTCGATCGCATAATGCGCCATTGCCGCTCCGGCAGCCGCAGCGCAGAGTGCGAGCGAAACGATGGTCCTTAAACCGACGCGCACGCTGCGGCGTTTCGACGGTTTCCGGTCGCATCCTATGAAAAAGCAAGGGCCGATCGCTCGATCGGCCCTTGCGGTTCCTCCCAGTTACGGCTAATGCGAGGGCGCTATCCAGACCGTTCCGCCCGCCCACTTGACCTCGATCGGAGCGCACGTCGAAGTCTGCGCGCCGGAATAGGTGACATCGTTGTACAGGCTGAGCTTATGCGTGATCGTTGCACCCGGCGCGAACGACCCAACGTCCGTTACTCGACGGAGGTAATGACTCTGCGCGTTGCGATACCCGACCAAGAAGGTGATACTCGACGCCGTCCGGTGGCCAAGATTGACATAAGTAATCTCAGTTCCCCCGGCCATGTGGCTCAATGGCTTCGGCTTAGCGATGGTGCAGCTCTTAACCAGGATCGGCGCAGCGGCTCGCGCCGGCCCGATGGAGGCCATTGCCGCCGCAACTGCGACAAGCGTCACGGCGATCAAGCGACCGAAAGATTTCATGCGATTCTCTCCTCAGGACACGAAGTAAGGGAGGATTACCCTTCCATTTCGTCGGCCGTTTCCCTGCAGTTTGCGAGCGTACGTCTGCAGGCGTATCCAGCCGTTGTTACACCGCTACCGCGAGATGGTACCTCGGATGACCGTCTAGCCGCTGCGGCATCCGGTCTAACAAATGTGGGTAATATTGACCGCAATATTGAACGGAAATTGCGCGATCTTCGCAGGCGTCGGTTCCAACGATCGAACTGATCGCGATTTCGGCGATCCGCAGACGGAGCGCGCTATCTTTTATTAATGAACTAGAGGAGCCATAATGGATTACGATCGACCCTTACCCGAAGATGAAGACGTTATCGCCCCCGACGCAATTCCGCGTAAGGATCGGCCGCTCGATCCGGCCGACGTGCTCGCGGCCGAGCGTGAACGATATGGCGATACCAGCGCCAATCCAAACCGAGAGGATCAAGAAGACGTCCATCGCGGTCAACCCGACGACATTGTGTAGGTCGTAGGGCACCTGCAGGCTCACACAACGCATCGTCGAAGGCGTGGCCCCATCTAGACGGCTACGTCCATCGACCGACAAAGAACGTGAGGCCATGAGACTGGCACAAGCAGGAGCAGCGGCGGCTCTCACCGCTGTAGTGGTAGGCTGCGGCGGAGAAGCCGGGAACGCGCCGGTTGTGGAGTCCGCGCGTTTCTCGCAGCATCGTCTTTCCGGCGGCAGCTCTCCGATCAGCCACGTCGTCATTATCGTCCAGGAGAACCGCAGCGTTGATGATCTTTTTAACGGCTTTCCCGGCGCGAACACGGTTAAGTCCGGCCGGAACTCGCACGGTCAAAAAGTACATCTCAAACCTGCTCTTCTGACGGCTCCTTACGACATCTCTCACGCGCACTCCGCATTTCTAATAGAGTATGCGAACGGCAATTTGAATGGATTCGACCTTGTGACCTCGCACTGCAACGTACGCTCCCAATGTCCGCCGACAAATGTCCGAGCCTACGCATACGTCCCCCAGAGTGAAGTCCAGCCTTACTGGGATATGGGTGAACAGTACACGTTTGGCGATCAAATGTTTCAAACGAACGAGGGGCCAAGTTTTCCGGCGCACCAGTATCTCGTTAGCGGAACTTCCACGATAAAAAACGGTTCGTCGCTTCGCGCAGCGGAAGAGCCACGGCGCCCCTCCGGAACCGTCACGGGCGGGTGCAATTCACCGCCGGGATCTTACGTTCAGGTGATCGATCCTCTCGGTAACGAAAAGCAGACTGTTTTTCCGTGCTTCCATCGAGTGTCGCTTATGGAAGAGGCTAATGCAGCGTCCGTGAGCTGGCGCTATTACCAGGCCCATGGGCACTCGGGCGCATGGAATGCGCCCGACGCCGTCAAGCCCATATGGAAGAGCTCTTCGTATCACGACGACGTGAGCTATCCGCCGTCCAACGTACTTACCGACGTTGCGAACCGCAACTTGGCGAGCATCGTGTGGGTGACGCCGACGGCGGCCGCATCCGACCACTCTGGGACAAACGACGGCAGCGGACCGTCGTGGGTTGCGTCGGTGGTAAATGCGATCGGCGAATCAAAGTATTGGGATTCGACGGCGATCTTCGTCGTTTGGGACGATTGGGGAGGTTGGTACGATCACGTCGCGCCGCAGGTCCGTAATTCCTACGAGCTCGGCTTTCGGGTACCGCTCGTCGTCATCTCGCCTTATGCTAAACGGCATTACGTTTCACACGTCCAGCATGAGTTCGGGAGCATCCTGAAGTTCACCGAAGAGCAGTTCGGACTGCCGTCTCTGGGGACCACGGACGTCGGAGCGGACGATCTGTCGGACTGTTTTAACTTCAGTTCGCCGCCGCATCGGTTCAAACATATCCACGCCAAGTACTCTGCGAGGTACTTCCTCGATCAGCCGGCTTCGAATAAAGACCCGGACCCTGACGACAACCTCTAGGTCGCGTATCCTGCTTATTGCCTAAGCGAGCATCGCTTCGCCGATCGTCTTCATACAAACGGCTTTATTCTAGGCATGGTCGCGGGCCCTCGTCTAAGGGCCCGCGTGGCTAACTGAAGCTACGTTAGGCCGGCCGGCTCCGGTATCACCTTGGGTTCGCGCTCCCAAACCCGAAGCGCACCACAAGCGTTCAAGAACGCATCTGCATCGGCGCCCTCGCCAAGCTGCACCAATCCCTCGTCGCCGTCGAACGATACGCCCGCGCGATGCATCAGCGGCAGCGACGTCGCCGTGTATCCGATGAACTTGCAATGTGCGTTTATTAGGATTTCTAAGTTCCACTTCCATGGTGAGTAGCGATTTGCCAATCGTTGCCGCACGGATCCCTGACCATTCCGCGCCGATCTCCGTACGGCATATCGGCCGGCTCCTCGAGACTCACCGCGCCCGATTCTAATGCGCGCTCGTAAGTCGCATCGACGTCGTCAACGTATAGATAAAGAAAAGCGGGCATTGGATCACGAGGGCCGACGCCGCTTACCATGACGATCGAGTCGCCGATTCTCATAACGGCCGGTGAGTCCGCCGTGTAGTCCCCACGAGCGCCGAACGCCTTTTTGAGGAAATCGACGAGTTTGGCTGGGTCGTGAACTACCAGCCGAGGCGTGACGCTACGCCATCCTTCCGGAATCGATTTTGTCATCACTTTAGTGTAAAACGAAACCGGTGAGCAACCCTCTGGACGTGCGCTGAGTTTCAGCCCTCGCGCTCGGCGTGCAGCGAAGCGAAGCTCCTCCAGGATAGCTGCGCGCAAGCGCGCATTCGGCAACCACCGCGCCGTCTGCTTCGGGTTTGGATTGCTGCAGCACGACGAGCGCGGGCGCGTCTCCTACTCGACGATATGGATGTTGCTTTGCCTGATCCCGGCTGTCGGAATCGCGAGGTGCGAGGCGTTATCCCCCCAGTGGATTTGGCCGGCATCGCCTTCATTCTCAACTTGGGTGAAGAAAGCGTTCCAGGCCGGCTGCTGCCCGACGATGGTAAACGTGGCGTTATCGACCGCTTCAGGAACCCACGGACTGGAACCAGCGGAATCGTCGATCATGAATCCGTAGTCGTGCATTTGATGCAGCAGCGTTTTGGCCCACGCGTGGTCTGGCAGCGCGTCGATCGCTGAGTCGGTTAAATCAAGCCAGATGCGTTCGCCCTCCGCTGGACCCGACGGGCAGCGTCCGCCGCTTTCTGCGGCCGGCCAAACATACCGAGGTGACGGACAGCGAGTGCCGGCATAGATGGTATGGTTGATCCTGCCTGCGACGATCTCGCGCGGATCGAGCAGGCCCGGCTGATAGGGAAGTCCGGCTTCGTTGGCACCTCCCTGGCAGCGGCCGTGGTTTTGCAGCGAATAGGTCTTGCACAGCCCGCCAAACCCGACACTGAGCGCGCCGCCACCGTAAACCGGAGTGGTCGTTCCTCTTCCGCTTCCGTGATCGTTGAACTCCCAGAAATCGTATTCCGTTCCCGCCCAAAGCTCAATCACGGTCGCATGATGGTCGCTGTCGATCGACGCATGCGCACCGTTGGGAATATGGATCGAAACCCCTGAGAGAAATGAACAGCCATTATACTTCGAACATCGGACGGCATATGTCGGATCGCTCTGGGTCGCGTAGTAGATCGGATCGGTATCGTCTTGTCCCTGGCCGTTGGTTCCGGGCTGCGCTTCTTGGAGCTCGCCCATCGAAAACGACCCGTTCATTAACTCCGTCACTTCCGAGGCGGAGTTGGAATCGAGCTGTGGCCTGCACGGGTCGGACGCACAGATAGGAACGACAAATGGGTTGGGCTGATATGGAAACTGCCAGCCTGCAGCCGGTGGCGCCTGCACCGCGTTTGTCATCGTTCGGGGTTGGCTTGGCTGACTAGCCGTTGGTGTAGAAAGTGTCGTAGGTCCGCTGCAGCTTGCAAACAATATCGCAATCGTAGGCGTAATCGCGTACGTCGCCGGTGACATGCGCATGGTCCGAATCCTTTTCTGCAGTTGCAATGCACTGCGAGCACTTAACGCAAAACGCGTGAGAGGTCACTTGGCCATCCCTCCGACCGCTGTTCGTTCAGCTTAGTAGCTACGGATTGCCCAAGGTGCTTACGCCAGCGATATACTTGCTGCGCGCAATTCATTTGCGGCCACTCCAACCCGGTCTTACGCGTAGCCGCCTACGCGTGGGCGACTGGAGCGCATTCACCCCTGTGCCGCCACGATTCGCCGCGACCGGTACCGGTTGAATCGTTCCTTCAAAACTCAAAATCAAATCAGTTAGCTCCCAGCTCTGCCGAAGTAATGCATCACCCGTTGGGCACGAGCAGCCTAACATAGGAGACAGAGGTCGTTTAGAACGAGGCCCCTCCCCGGCTGCCGGGCGACAAAGCGAGTCGAAGCCCGCGGGACGCTGAGGAAACTGCAAATATCGGTTTCTACAATTCGGTGTGAGGGCGCAAGAAACGGCAACCAGAAACTCAGATACACAGAGAGCGGAACCTTGCCTTTTTAATTTGAAAACGCGCAAGGAATGATCGGACGCGAATACGTCACCGGCATTAGCCGCGAGGAGCGCACGCTTACCTGTGACAACCTCAAGCGGGCAGAAATGCGACCCAACAGCGAGGCTCTCCACACCAGCGGCCTCACAGGGCCGACGCGACGCTGAAAATGTGAACCTTAGAAAATGTGAACCTTAGAGATGACTTAGCGCCACACGTGCGAATTTAGCGGCGATGAAACCTTCATTTCCCGCTGCGGTTGGAGCAGTGCTATTCTTGCTCGACGGTTGCGCCGGTACGTCGGCAGTGCAACATGGCATACCGTCTCTGGTGTCCTCACGGTCCCCAGCAAACGGTCCTGAGACTTCCCAAGTTGCGCCCTTGAACGAGCTGGTCAATCTCGACTACTCGAACGGCGCGATAACCATTTTTTCGGTTCAAGACGGCCGAGCAAGCGTGACTAAAACGTTCACTCCTGGCCACCGAGTGGCTCAAGGTCTTGCCGTCGACAGAGATGGACGCATCTACACGACCATTACTGCTTCGGATTCTAAGCCTTGCGCCGCCTGCGTCGAGGTTTTTACCGGTGATGGTAAGCTGGTGGAAAGCCTTCCTGCGCCAATCTTGTCCGGCGCGCCTGGGCCCCCTTCGCTGACCGACGTTTCGGTCGATAAGAACAGGAACGTTTACGTCAGCGACTACGGGCAACAGGCGGTGTACTTTTATCCACACGCGCGCAAAACACGACGTGGTCCCACGGTCGTGGTGCAGAACTCACAGAACGCAGCGTCGGTTCTATCAACTCCAAGCGGCGTGAACGTTTTGGTGTCGGGAGGCTGCGGATTTGCCAGCGTACGCCCGTACACCCGGGTTGCACGCGGTCAGTATACGCCGGGCTCGTGCTTCGGCATAGGCACGATCGCGCTCATCGGCGGTGCGACGGATAACCAGATGGACGTGCTGACGCCGGTAGACGGCGTGCCCGGCCTCGTATCTATATCGTCACCGAGCGGCGGGGGCGCCTTCCATACGCCGGACCGCCTACACGCAGAGGTTAGCGGCGTCGCTTTGAGCCATCGCGCTTCCGTAGCGTATGTCGCGGACCACTATAAGGAGTACGTGTATGCTTTCGCGCGCCCGGCGAACGGATGGCTCTCGGGCGTACAGCCCAAGATATTAGCGACGTACAAGGGTTTTAAAAATCTCGATATCATCGCAGTGCGCCCGTGACCGTTAACCCGCGCAATGGCGAGTTACCCATCGTATAGTTGCGGCGTAGGTGCTAAATGTCCCAGGCGATCGATTTGTCGGATCGGTGGCTCCTGCTGAGCGAGCGCCTGGACCAGGGCGAAGAATTTCAGTTGCTTAGCGTCCAAATTATAGGTAGCGGCTTCAGCCAAAGCGTTCTTAGTGGCGCTACCGAGAACCGTGGCTCCTTGCTCGTCCGGTGGACTCTCTTGCGCATGGAGTCGAGCAGCTTGCAAATAAAAATACGCCTTTAGCATTGCGTAAGTCGGGTGCTTAAATTTGTAGAAGCGCAAGAAGCAACTTCGTTGCGACGTTCCATGTTGAATCATCTTTAGAGCCGCGCAACTTGCTCGGTTCACGGTGAGTTTCCAATCAAAGCAAGGCAATGCAAAGAGACATTCGCAAAGGAAAACTCCTCGCTTCAAAAGAGGCAACTAATCCCATCGTAGCACTCGAGCCACGATTTCGAAAGCCCGCCCCTCCCACCGCTCCGTGGCAACGGCACCGATTGGGCGTGCTGTATGCCATCCGCCCAGCTTATAGCCGCTGCGAGACGCGGTGGATTAGCTATTCTGAGTCAGTCGCTGTAATATAAGATCGAAGCCCCAAACTGGGGCTCCGGAAGGTTTCTGATATGTTCAAACGCTTCGCTATGGCCGCGGCGTTTTTCGCTTTCGCCAGCCTCTTGCCGAGCCACGGTGTTCCGTCGCCATCGATCGCTCACCCAGCCGCAGTCGCTCAGGCTTTTTTCCCGCCGTTAGTTTTGGCCGTTATTTTCAACGGAAAGCAGGGCATAGGCGCACTGCCCAACGCTCAGTATTTCATTTCGCATCCAACACCTAACACAGTACCGGACAATGGTTAGATGTTATTCTTGATAGTAGCTTTCCTTGCAATCTCGGGAATCTATAGTTTGCTTCATATTTCACCTCATGTGGGGTGTGCGCTACTTTTCTTAGCTATTGTAGGAATCGTGCTGTTTGTTGCTACAGTTTTAGTCTTACCAACAAGTATACCGCAACAAGTCTACTGAATGAGCAATAAGCGCTGCTGCTACTTGTTTGCGCATGGGAACGACGCGAAGAGGTACCAGCTCTGAGGGGCGCGCGCTTGAGTCTGGCCTATCTGCTACTCGTAGGGTGCACGTGGCGCCGGCGCTCGCACTGCAAGTGCCAGGCTCTCAGGCGCTCCAAGATACGTGCTTCGCCCCAGCATAGTAGCCGAAGCCATGGCTATCGTCAGGGTGAAATCGAAAAGACGGTCCCGCATCCTCCAGAGTTTCGGTGGCACTGGGTATAAGCACCACCGTTCACCGTCGTCCCGAAGAGCGTGCCTTTGACGTCGATCAGGCCGCCCACTGGAGATTTACCGTCGTGGTGACCCGCGCCAAGACCCTTAAAACTGTACAGTACGGCCTCCTGACCGGATGTCGTGACGGTAAAGACGCTCCCCTTCGAGTACGTACCCCCAAGAATGGTGGTTCCGAAGAGCGTACCGCTGAGGTTCAACAGTTTGGCCTCCGGAAACTCGCCGTCAGGCGAGCCGGCGAAGCTGTGAAGAACTTTCTCCTTGCCCGAAGCATCGATCGAGAACACGGTCCCGCATTGGCACGTATTCACACCGCCGCCACCGGTTGTTCCGTAAATCGTGCCGTTGACATTGGTTAAACCTACTGGCCCTGCACCGTCATCTGGGGAGCCAGAAAATCTGTGAAGCACATTCTCCCGCCCCGAGGTGGTAGCCTCGAAGGCGGTGCCGCAGCCGTTTCCGCAGGAGCCCGCGCCGCCGCCCTCGGTGGTCGTACCGTAGAGCATCCCATTGATGTTGATTAGGCCGCCTACCCCCGGACAACAGCCATCCGACCCATCTGCGAAACTATGAAGCACCGTCTCACGGCCCGTTGTCGTGACGCTAAAAACGGTCCCGTCGTCGTATGTGCCCCCTTCAAAGGTTTCTCCGTATAGCGTGCCGTTGACATTGGCTAGCTCGCCAACTGGGCCCGCGCCGTCCGCCGGGTAGCCCGCAAAGTTGTAAACTGTCGTCAGGTGCCCGCTTCGTGTGATGCTAAAAACAGTGCCGTAGCCATTTGCACCCCCGTTGGGCGTTGCACCGTAGAGCGTGCCGTTAATGTTGATCAGTTTTGCCGTCGGGTTAGCACCATCGATGGAATCAAAGTTATGAAGTACGGTCTCTTTGCCAGAAGTGATCTTGAAAACCGTTCCCGGTCCGCTAGCGCCACTGCCGCTTCCCGTGGTCCCGTAGAACGAGCCATTGACGTAGAGCAGCGCTGCCTGCGGGTAATAGCCATCTCCAGACCGCCCGAAGCTGTGGATCAGACGATATGTTACGGATAAGCGACGGAGCGAGTTGTCCCGAAATTGCGCGCCACCGGTTTCGCGCGCGATTGCGGGGCCAGCCGGTACCGTCTGCGCACCTTGGGGGCTGCTCGTACAACCCGAAAGCACAGCGGCGATCGTCGTCACGCAGACCGAAGTTACCGATGATACACGCATAGTCTTGAACCTCCACAGAAGTGAGCATCCGTGCTATCTTCGACGCGCGCCTTGGGCGATGAGCCGCACTTGGGGGCTTAGCTCCATCGTAGCACCCACCGCCATCTCGGCCCACGGCTCCGCGGTTACGTCGCCGATCGGCGGCCCCCCTCGTCTGCCGCAGCAATGCACGCGCATCCGGCGGGGACACTTAGCGGTTGTTCAGCCTATGTCGAGGCCGCCGCCGTTCGAGCGTCCGGACGACCCTACGCGCGATGTTAACTCCGCCGCGCCCGACCTCTGCCCAATGCTCCACGGCCAACGAGTCGTGCTTCATCCGCTGTGCGCCGAGCACGCCGGCGTGCTCTTCCCGATTCTGAGCGACGCTGAACTATGGCGCTACGCGCCCCGGCTTCGCTCCAACTCTCTTGCTGAACTGCGCGATCGCTGCGCCCGCCTGGAGTCTAGGCGTAGCAATGACGGTCGCGAGCACTGGCTCAACTGGGCCGTCGAGGAGAAGGCGCGCGGAAGCATCGTCGGGTTTGTCCAGACGACGGTTGATAAAGCATTGTGCGAGGCGACTATCGCGTACGTCCTTGCGCGTGCTTCTTGGGGCCGAGGCTTGGCGTCGGATGCCGTGGGAGCGATGCTCGCACACCTGAAGACGATCGGCGTGCCGACGTTTCTGGCGACCGTCGATTCGCGCAATCTCCGCTCGATCCGGTTGCTCGAGTCCTTCGTATTCCGGGTAAGCGACGCGAAGGACGGACATAATGTCCGTTATGTTCTTGCGGCAACCGATCTTGTATGCGTCCGCGAAGAATTACCGGGCGACGCGCCGGCAATCTCCGCGGTGCACCGCGCCGCTTTCGGCCGCGACGCCGAAGCGCTCGTCGTCGAACGTTTGCGAGAAGATGGCCTGATCGTTGCTTCCGTCGTCTCGGAAGCGGACGGCGAAATCGTCGGCAGCGCGGTATTCAGCGCGTTGCACATCGCGACCGAGCGCGACACGATCGGAGCGGTTGCGCTCGCACCTGCAGCCGTCGTTCCTAAGCGCCAGCGCCGTGGAATCGGGAGCCGGATGATCGACGCCGGCCTGCGCTTGTGCCGCGAGCGCGGGATCCACGCCGTGATGGTGGTTGGCGATCCGGCATACTACTCGCGGTTCGGTTTCTCGGCAGATATCATCAGCAGCTTGACGTCGAAGTACGTCGGACCGCACTGGATGGGTCTCGAGCTGGTTGCCGGATCGCTTCAAGGCGCGGCCGGCACGGTGGAGTATTCGCCTGCATTCGAGGTCGTCGATTGAAAGGCGAAGACTCAGAGCCGCCACCAATGGCCTCATCCAGAGTCATTTCACCGCCGACCAATGCCATTATGTCGGCGTTCAGAGGACGACGTGAATATTGCTCTGCGTGATGCCGATCGTCGGGATCGCCAGGTGCGAGGCGTTGTCCGAGTAGTCTAACTTGTCGCCGTCGCCTTCGTTCGTGACCATTGTGAAGAACGAGGTCCACGGCGCCGGCTGGTTCCACAGCGTCATCGTTGCGTTGTCGATGCCGTAGAGGTTCCATACCTCGCCGGGACCGGCCGAATCGACCACCATTAGGCCGTAGTGGTGCATCTCGAGCAATAAAACTTTTGCCCAGTGATGAATCGGAAGAGCACGAATCTTTGTATCAGTGAGATCCAGCCAAATTCGCTCGCCGTCCCAGGGGCCCGTCGAGCATTGGCCGTCGCTCCCAGCAGCAGGCCAGAGGTAACCCGACGACGGGCATTGGACCGAAACGTAAATGGTATGGTTGATTCTCCCCTTAATCCATTCACGCGGGTCAATCATTCCCGGTTGCACGGGGTCCGCCGCGGCGACGGTGCCTCCTGGGCAGCGACCTTGGCCGGCCAGCGACGTTGCGTTGCAGACGCCCGCGTACCCGACGCTTAGGCTGCCGCCACCGGAAACCGGCGTCGTTGTGCCGGTGCCCGTGCCGCCGTCATTGAACTGAAAGAAATCGATCTCCAGGCCGGCCCATAGCTCGATGACCGCCGCGTGGTGATCGCTGTCTATGGCGGCGCGCGCGCCGTTTGGGATATGAACCGCGCTCGGGATGAAGCTGGAACAGCCGCCGTACTTGGAGCACGTCACTGAATAGCTTGGGTCGCTCTGGCTCGCGTAGTAGATCGGAAACGTGTCGACTTGGCCCTGGCCGTTGGTGCCCGGCTGCGCCTCCTGCACGTCACCCAGGTTAAGGCCGTTCGTGAAAATCTCGCTGACCATCGACGCGGAGCTCCCAGCGAGCGTTGGCGAGCACGGGTCGGACGCGCAGATCGCCGTCGTGAACGGATTGGGGTCGTACGGGAACTGCCATCCGGCGGGTGGCAGGCTACCATCGGCTATCGCTCCCGGACTCACTTGCCGAGACTGTGCCGAAGCCGATGTAAGTTGAGAAGGTGCGAGTAAAGATGCTTGTCCGCCGCAGGCGTAGAGCGCGATCAGGAAACCGCCCGCGGTGAAGGCGTGCAACGAGCGAGTGAATTTCATGATGTCATTTTGTCACAACAGCATGGCGTTAACGCGTCAACGATAGCTGACGATGAGTTAGAAATTCGTCGTAGCAAAATTGAGACTCGCCGTCTAATACTGGAGCAGCTGGCACACCCGAGATGGCTCAATGAATACGGCCCTAGCGCGCGTCAAGGAATACGGCGTCGCTGGCTTCGTGCACGCCGGCATAGATCGGCTCGCGCGCTTCGCAGCAGGATTGCAAACACCGCATGATGTGCTAGCCAGCACTGCCGCGTTTATGCGATGGACCGACTCCACAAAGCCGTTATGTGCGTGCGCATTGCGCTGCCTCACGCAATTGCGAAGCGGTTTCGGGGCAGCGGGCTTAAGGACTACATTTACGGACTAGGTCTGCGTCTAATCTGTGTCGGGTGACCGCGCATCGCGAGGCTCGTGCATAAAATAACGCGAACACTAAAAATAGCCCAGTGGGTCGGCACGCTCACATCGAAACCTCGCTTCCTTAAACCTCTGTGACCAATCCGTGACCAACGGCGCTGGCTTGGACGGCGTATCGTGGTCAAATTTGGCGGGAGCGTGTAGGAGGTTCTCCTAGCGTCCCCGCCACTACCCTCTGGGTCGCAAAAGTCCCTGATAATACTGGCGATTTCGTATACAGGGCTGTGAAGGCCAATAGAAATTGCAGTCAGCTTTGGCCGGTTCTGTGTAGTAAACGGTGTAGTGAGCTGCTTTAAATGTCGGTTGCCGCGAGGGTTGCTGATCGGCGACGTGGCCCCGGAGCCGTGGACCCCTTCGAGAAAATATTCGGCGGAGGGTAACGCTCCTAGCACGAAACCCGGCCCATGGCGACCCAGCTAGACTCAGGGCCGCCGGCCTCGGCTCGTCCGACCGGCACGGTCACGTTTCTGTTTTCGGATATCGAAGGCAGCACCGTACGCTGGGAACGCGACCGCGAGGCGATGGAGCCTGCGTTAGCGCGTCACGATGCGCTTATGCGCGCAACGCTCGAAGCACGCGGCGCGTACGTCTTTAAGACCATGGGCGACGCGTTCTGCGCAGCCTTCGCGACGGCTCCCGATGCAATCGCCGCGGCTCTTGATGCACAACGCGCGCTCGCGGCGGCAGATTTCTCGGCGGTCGAGGGCATTCGCGCACGCATGGCACTGCATACCGGCCAGAGCGCCGAGCGCGACGCCGACTATTTCGGCCCAACGGTCAATCGCGTCGCGCGATTGCTGGCGACCGGCCACGGCGGCCAGGTGCTGGTCTCGGGTACGTGCGCAGAGCTGGTCCAAGGCGAGCTGCCGCCGCAGTGCAGCTTGCGTGATCTGGGCGCGCATCGGCTCAAGGATCTGGCGCAGCCCGAACGCGTCTATCAGCTCATCGCACCGGATCTCTCGGCAGACTTTCCCGCGCTGCGTTCGCTCGACCATCTGTCAAACAATCTGCCGGCCCAGCTTACCTCCTTCGTCGGCCGCGAAGATGAGGTGGCCGAGATCACCGCGCTCTTGCAGCAACACCGGCTCGTGACGCTGACCGGCGCGGGCGGGATCGGCAAGACGCGCGCGTCCTTGCAAGTCTCGGCGAATCTGATCGACGGCTTTAGCGACGGCGTGTGGTTCGTCGAACTCGCGCCGCTGACCAGCGGCGAGTACATTCCCACCAGCGTCGCGCAGGCACTCGAACTCAAGCTCGCGACCGAGGGCGATCCGGTCGAGAACCTCGTTCGCGCCCTCAAGGGGAAGCAGACGCTGCTGGTCTTCGACAACTGCGAGCATCTGGTCGAGTCCGCGGCACGCGTGCTCGCAGCCATCCTGCGTGGTTGTCCAAAAGTCAAAGTGCTCGCCTCGAGCCGACAAGCTTTGGGGATCGACGGCGAGGTGACCTATCGGATGCCATCACTCGCCGTCCCGGCGGCGACCTCGCTGTTCGTCGAGCGTGCGCGCGGCGTCGTTCACCAATTTGCACTGACCGGCGAGAACACACCGGTTGTCGCCGACATCTGCCGGCGCCTGGACGGCATTCCGCTGGCGATCGAGCTGGCCGCTGCGCGGGTGAAGGTGCTCAGTCCAAAACAGCTGCGCGAACGGATCGACGAGCGGTTTCGTGTGCTCACCGGCGGCGATCGCAGCGCACTACCGCGCCATCAGACCATGCGCGCGCTCATCGACTGGAGCTACGACCTGCTCGACGAGCGCGAGCGCACGCTCTTCCGAAGGTTAGGAATCTTCGTCAACGGATTTGCCCTCGGGGGAGCCGTTGCGGTCGGAACCGGCGACGATCTCGATGAGGCTAACGTCTTCGACGTGCTGGCGTCGCTAGTCGATAAGTCGCTGGTGCTCGCCGAGCCGGAGGGTGACGCGCTGCGCTACCGGTTGCTCGAATCGACGCGCGCGTATGCCTGCGAGAAACTCGACGATGCCGACGAGCGCGATCTTATTGCGGGCCGCCATCTGTGCTATTTGCGCGACCGCTTCGCGCAGCTGCGGGAACGGTACGAGCGGACCGCACGATATGCCGATCTCGTTGCGGCGCAGCAGACCGAGCTTGACGACGTGCGTTCCGCACTCGACG
Source organism: Vulcanimicrobiota bacterium (assembly GCA_963826325.1). Taxonomy (GTDB): domain Bacteria; phylum Vulcanimicrobiota; class Vulcanimicrobiia; order Vulcanimicrobiales; family Vulcanimicrobiaceae; genus Cybelea. The sequence goes on along the minus strand of CAWGWT010000007.1, from coordinate 111,268 downwards.
GTGCGTTGGCGCGTTCGGAGGTTATCGACGGCGGCGAGCTGCTCGCCAACGTTGGCCCGCAATGGGGAGCCATCGGACTCGATGCGGTAGGCATCGCACGGTGCGAGGCGTATCTCGCAGCGCTCCCGGTGGACCAGTCGCGGCTACGCGCTCGGCTGTCAACCGCGTTGTCTTACATGCTAGCCTTTTCCGGCCACAGGGTGCGCGCATTTGAGCTGGCGACGGAGGCGGTCGAGCATGCGCGGGCCAGCGGCGACGACCCGTCGCTCGCCAGGGCGCTGCGGATGTACGCGTTTACGGCGGTGCCCCTCCATCGGTTTGATGACGCGGGGGAGGCGTTAGCGCAAGCCGAAGCGATTCCAGGGGACTCGGCTGGCCTTCGCCTGGCGTTGCTGGATACACGTGCAGTGTTAAGCCTGATTCGCGGCGATCTTGCGACGGCGGCGCGCATGTACGAGCAGCTCCACAATGAACATAGCTCGCTCGGAAACACTCAGGGAGAGCAGGCAACGGCGCTCAACCTCGCGGAGATCGAACACCAGCGAGGTCAGACGCAGCGAGCGATCGCAATTGTTCGCGAGACGCTACCGGCAACGCGATCTGGTGCCGATAATATCATGCTCAGCAAGATGCTCCACAACCTCGCGGGCTATCTCGGAGCGGTGGACGATCTTGCCGGCGCGGCTGCGGCGGCTCGTGAGGCGATAGGGACCTATGCCACGCGCGAGCCGGACCATGCCCACGTTGCGATTGCGATCGAGCACCTGGCGCTCACTGTCGCGCTGCGCGGCGATTTCTCGCGCGCGGCCACGCTCGAAGGCTACGCCGATGCCGCGTTTGGCCGACACGGATTCGAGCGCCAGTTCACCGAGACGACGACGCACGACCGCCTGACCCCACTCCTGCGCGAAAGCCTCGCGCCCGACGAACTCGCGCGACGAAGCGCAGAGGGCACTGCGCTTACACCCGAGGCTGCGATCGCGCTCGCGCTTGAGGAACACGAATCGACATAGAGTAGCGGGCCCTGACCTCGCCACCCCCATGGCTTCGCGAACGCGGGTAGAAATAGCCCTCTAGCAACATGGTACGGACTCAGTTCTTAGCGGGCATCGAATTTGGGGCTGAATCGTAGAGCAAGAGGTCGCGTTCTGCTAACGCGGCGGCCTTGCCGTCGCTGAAACCATGATCGCGAGCATCTCACCTCGCCGGCAGATGCTGGCCGGAGGGTAACGCCTTAGCACGAAACGCGGGGCCAATGACAGCCTATTTTGGTGTGCTCACCATCTTTCTCTTGATTACAATGGTGCTGGTGCGTGTGGCGAGGTTGAGCAGACAAGGCGTGAGCGCGCTGAAATTTGGCGCGACCGATAAGACCGATTACGCGATCCCACCGTTCGTGTTCCTGTACCTTTATCTGATATTTTCCAACGCGTTTTACTGGCCGCGGGTTATTCGCTCTGAACTCTTCGTTTCTACGTGGCAATCATGGTTCGGCGTAGCGGCGTGCGCGCTTTCAGTCATAGTAATGTTTGCGAGTCTGGTTTCCTTTGGGAAGAGCTTTCGCGTCGGCATTGATACTGGACGACCTGATAAGCTCGTGACATCGGGAATCTTCAGGGTTACACGCAATCCGATTTATGTCGCGTTCGCGTTCGCTCTGTTCGGCGAGTTTTTGATACAGCCGAACTGGCTTTTATTAGCCTACCTAGTTGCTGGTATCGCGTTGTTGCATCGCCAGGTATTACGCGAAGAGTCTTACTTGCGGCAGCAGTACGGCGCACTATACGAAACGTATTGTACGCACGTGAGGCGGTATCTGTGAGCCGGAGGTGCTTTTAAACCCTCACCGCTTCTTGCCGCTGCGAAGGCCCTCAGCCGCGCCGCCCACGGCTTCGCGATCGCGGGTAAAACTAGTTTATGGTAGCATACAAAGAGGGCCCCCTCGAGCTCTGACTCGACGAGGCCCATGCCAACGGAAGGTTGATTTCCGATGACCACTCCATCATATCTCGGATACGCAAGAGTCTCGACCGGCGAGCAAACGCTGGACGCTCAAAGAGACGCTTTGCGGGCGGCTGGGTGCACGCAGATTTTCTCCGACGTCGCATCAGGTGCCAAGGCCGATCGGACGGGCTTAGAGGCCGTTCTGGCAGCTTTGCAGGCCGGTGACACGCTAGTGGTCGCGCGGCTCGATCGGCTCGGCCGTTCCATGCCGCATTTGGTCGCGACGGTTCAAGAGCTCGCGGAGCCGCAGCATCGGATTTCGCAGCCTCGCCGAATCGATCGACACAACGTCGGCGGCCAGCCGGCTCGTCTTGCATATCTTCGCTTCGCTGGCCGACTTCGAGCGTGAACTAATCCGCGAGCGAACGCGTGAAGCACTCGCGGCCAAGAAGCGCCGCGGCGAGCCCGTTGGCCGGCGCCGCGCGCTATCGCCTTCTCGCCTCGGTGCCGCCCGTGAAATGTTGGGCAACGGCCACGGCGCTACGCACGTTGCGCGCATCCTTAAGGTGGGACGGTCGATCCTGTACCGCGCGCTCACTGCCATCGCCTAATCACCGAAACCGCACTACAACGTGCCGCCTTCGCGCGGCAGAAAGGAACCCATATAAAAACGAATCAGCTAACGTTCGCCGGCAATGCGAGGCACCAGGAAGCGAATCGTAAGCGACTAATCCTTTCGCTTGAACGTTTCGAGCGAAACAGCCTCCGCGGCGCCCGAAAGGCGAGGACAATCGTCGACACACTTAGGACCGTGGACGTTAAAGTTATTGCGCAGAATCGTAGGCTAACGTAAGACGCTCTTGGTGACGATGCAAATCTCGAGGATGGCATCGTATTGTTCCAAATGGCCAGGCTGCTCGGCGTCGACCTAAATGCGGACGATCGTAGAATGGCTCTCCTCAATTGCATTCACGGGTGGCGCGATGATGACGAGGCAGCTCTCGTCGCTGCGCCAGAGCTCCAACCGCTAGCCTCGACCTGCGCCGCCCCCGAGGCCAAACTTTCCGCTGACGGTGTGCTCGCCGAGGCGAGACAGATCATCGCTGGAGCATCGGACACGGAGCTCGGCGAGATCGATTGGAGCTGCGAGCCTCAGAGCGATCGCGAGGGCGCGCTGCGTCACGCCGTAATCGCGCGAGTCGACGCGTAAACAATGGTCATCACCTTACTCTGTGTGTAACGCGCTCAACGACCTAACGGACGGTGAGTACGTGGCCAGCGATCTTAGCGAGGCGATTGAACGGTGGAACCAGCGGTGCGACGAGTACGCCGCAGAGCAAAAGGCAAGGGAACGTCAGCGATTACTTGACCTCGCCCGTCGCGACATCGACGGTCGCTCTGCATGACGGAGGATACCGGTACCTCATTGCGGGGCGATGCAATCCCGGTGCGTTTTTCAGACGATGGCCAGATCATTATCACCCGCGTTACGCCGATGGTCGAGCGTCTTGTTGAGCTTGTCCTTCGAGCGAGTTCAGGAGGAGACGACGGAGGGACTGACGCCGCATCGGGATGAAGTGAACAGCGCTTAGCGGAGTTGGCACTCTACTTTGGAGCCAAGGAAGGGGATCGGTGAAAGCCGGTCCCCTTTGCTCTTTCGCGGTCTACAGCCCTCAAGGCGATACCGCAGTCCAGCACGCGAAATTTACACCCGCTTCGACGGCCTTGATTTGCAATCGCAAATCCCGGACCTCTTGCCGCAAATCGTCCCGTCTCTTACACGCTCCGGTCCAGGGGTTGGACTCGGCGGTATTGTTAAGCATAAACGAAATTTCGGCCTCAGCGGCCTTTTCAAGTTTCTGCAGCTGCGATTCAACTGCTTGCAAAGAATCTTCAAGTTGTGCAGTCGTCGTTATTAAAACCTCCTAGAATGCGTCGTCGTAGTGCCTTCTCCTTTTCGGCTAATTCAAAGTCGTTCAATAGGTCCACGAAATCGCTATCACCAATGCGCGGTGCGCGTACTCCGGCGTTAATCCCCGTTAAAGCGTTAACGGTAAATAGGAACCGATTTGGCTAGGTTGGCGCTACGGAAATCGAGAAGTGTGCGAAAATCTAAGTGATAGACTATGTGTCGTTTAGGCATTCTTTGGCAATATAAGTCGCGCAACGCGCTTGATGCACTACATCAGCGCAATAAACTCTTGCATGCCCTACGTCAGCACGTCGGATGGCTCGTTGACGAACTAGCGGCTCGCTTCATATTTACGGAGTTGGTTACCAACGTCGCGGACCACGCTTTTGGACCCATAGCGATTTCGCTAGAATGCGATGGAGAAAGCGTGCTCCTGAAGGTTGTAGATCGTGGCCTAGGTTTTGCCTTCGATCCAAAACTGCCGGTGGACCCCTTCGCGGTGGATGGACGGGGCAGCTTCCTCGTATCGCATTTTGCGAGCGACGTCGAAATTGAGAAGAGCGATGGGCGCGGAACGACAATAGTGGCAAAACTGGCGAGAAGCCTTGCAAAAGTCGTTATTTAGTAATTTAGAAACCCTTATCAAGTTGCGTAAATCGCGAAGTCTTTTCCGAGGACAATACCTTCCATCCATCTCACGCGGACGCCCCGCCAGCATGATATACTTTGTGGTGGCCGCTTGGCTGCTCGCGTCCGCTACGGCGTGGCAAGTCATGGCGGGCAGAGGGAAGATCGTGCGAACGGTCTCCCCTCTTGGTAATCCAACGGTTATTCCACGACTCGTCACTTGTCGGTCTCTCGGCATTTCGATGATTAGGAGTTGCTCGCTCCAAGGGCCCGAACTCTCGCGCCGCTCCGGCTACGCCGAGGTTACGTTTTGTACTCTCTGACACGCCCGAATCGGAGGGAATGAGACATGAGATCAGTTGAGAGCGAGCGGGCTGCTGGAAAAGCGTCTGGCGTCTTTATTATTAGGCTCGATGGCGAGTTCGACCGCGCGGAACGGGATCGTCTCACCGACGCCTTCGCGATCGGACAGACGGCCGGGGTGATTGTCATCGACCTTCAGCGTTGCCAATATATTGACTCGACGATTTTGGAATGCTTGATCGTGCTCTGTCAGGCGTGTCGGAAGCGCGAGCAACAAGTAATCATGGTTGGGCTCCAGAGCTCGGTACGCCGACTGTTCGAAATATCGGAGCTGGAAGAGCCATTCGATATCCGGGAGAAGCTCGAAGAAGTGGGCGGCCTCGATGGCGGCCGGGTTCGGCGGTTGACAATTGAATCGATGCCAATGGCTGACAGTCAAGCGTGATAGACGCAGCTTGCACTGCACTACCGTTTCGTATTCATGGGTATCGTGTTCGTGCTCCTTATATATTCTCAAGTGTCTCGGCGCTACACAACGAAAAAACCGGATAGCCGATGAGCGCGAGCGACAAGCCGATCGAGCCAGCGCACCTACGGATTTGGGACGAGCGTCTTCCGTTGCCGCGAGCCTGGACGCCAAAGGACGCGATGGAGGACGCGCTCGCAAAGCATCGTGATTGCACTTACGCAGATTGGGCGAATGGCCTCGATTGTTTATTCAACTCCACCATCGTCGTCAGGCTGTGGCGCAACGAGGAGTGCTTCTTGAACGACGACCCGCCAAAATAGGAAATTGGAGCCTACTACAGGTTGACTTTGAGGCGCGAACTCGAAATCTATTCTAAATTTTCGGACTGCGTCCGTTGCGGAGTAGGAAGAGAGGACTGCTCCTCTGGACCAATCGCCCGTCCTGACCTCGGCAGTTCAGGTTGCATGGCAGTCTCGACTCGCGTAAAAACTACGTGACTGCCTTGAAGCTCACGATTCGTTGCTAAGGAATATGCCAAGAAGCCAAGAGTAAGGCTCCTAACTTCGCTATTTTTACTCTTGGCTATATTGCTCGGGATAGGTTACTTTTTCTACACTGTAGTGCCGTATTTACAGCATGTAGCTTGGATAGTCTTCGTAGTTTTTCTCTGCATCTGCTATGCAGTAAGTATATGGATCGATTCCGTTTATTCATCGCCGGCGCCCCGCTCTTGCCGGTACACAGCTCCGACGAGCTTGGCAATGATTGCGCGCCGCTGCGGTACGGTGAGGCGCTCCAGCCAGAATTTGAGCGCCGCTCAACGGTAGCTTCCGCGACCTTCATAAGTGTCTGCTGCTCCGCCGTCGGCGCGGGATAAGAGTCTGGATCGTCCTCCGGGAAGTGCTTAAACCGCATGTGCGAATCTTTCCACGCCCTCCTGCGCTGACTATTGCCAGGATGGCACGCGCGATGCGCTGAGATGCGTTAAGGTGGGTTGAGATGCGTTGAGGTGCGTTGAGGTTGAACTCGCGCCGGAGACCTATTTTGTTGCTTCGGGTTGCCTTGGCTTATGCCTAACGTCGCCATCCTCGTGGAACACCGGGACGAAGCTGCAGGAGAAATCCCACGCCTTGACCGCCCCTGTTCGTCCTTCCTCGAGTTCCCACGCGATGTTCTGACTGTTTGAACCCGTCTCGATCTCTAAGGCGGTACCATCCGTGAACTCTAAGACGATGTACTCGCCCTGAACCTCGGGATCTTTCGACGGGTCGTCTCCAAAACGCACTTTCGCGATCTTCTTGCCGGTGGCTTTGTGAAGCTGCGAGTAAGCCGCCTCCATTCCCAACTGCGAGAAGTCCGCCTCCCCTATTCCGACCGTTAATGACCCTAACGCCGGTCTCTCGCCGTTGAAGTGCTGCTCTCCGTTTTGATTCATTTTGAAACTTTCGTGCTCTTTTGCGTGACGCTTGCCCACCATCCGATAACCCCCGATTATCGGTAACGCCATCGAGCGTTGCCGACTCGCCGCGCGGTTCGATGCTGAACCTAGCTGTCGTTACGTGACTTGTGGTCGAGCGGATCGTCCTTCGAGTCGGCCAAGTGGACTAGCTACGACGTACGCCCCCAGGCCTGCGCTCCGATTTTCCATTCGTTATGTTGCTTGGCGAACGTGTAGGCTAGGGTACCGGTCCTAGCGACTGTCTGGCCCTTAATCGTCACCGTAAGGGTTCCCGAAAGGACGGCGTACGCGTGGGCCCCTTCGACGTTCCAGAACCCCATCTCGTACGACAGGCGTTCATAGGTCACGCCAAGGTCCTTACGCCACTTCTCGCAGTCAGCGAGCCATTTGGCCGGAGCATCGGGGTTCAGCCAGCGGTAGGGCGCAATGCCGTCGATGATGATTGCATTATCCCCAAAAACACCAAGGAAAAGCGCGGTATCCTGGGTGTTGAAGCCGTTGATGTGATTTTCGATTAGGGTCTGGATTTCAGCCGGCGGAGTGCTAGTCACGATCATTCCTCCCCAAAGCGATTATCATTTCGCTGGCCGTCCGTGTTCTCCGCGTCCCATAACCGTTGCATTGTGGAACGACGAGACGCTTACCGCGTAGCAACGTGCTTCGGGTCCCTAATGTCTGTCCCGATTTCTGCCGCGATTGCTTCATTGGCGGGTAAAGGCATCGCCCTCGTTGCTCGGCGCATCACCGGGTTTTTGTTCCGACTCGCTCCAAGTTGCGGCCTCGCTACCAGTTAGTTGGACGGCGCGGCCGCCTGGTCGCGCGGAGAGTTCCCCAGTCTCGAGCGCACGCCCAAAGCTATGTAAGTGCGCTAACCGTATTTTCTCGTGCTCCCTCGCATCGATGGGTTGGGAGACTATCGACCGCAACCGCTGGGCTTGGGTCGACGAATGATCGGGCAGCTATAGCTGCCTCAGTCGTGGCGAGAAGCTCGACAGGAGCGTCCCCCTCGACAACAACGAGGTCCTTAGCGAAGGGATCGGACAATAAAGCCCGCCTCGAAGGCGGCCTTCTCCTGATTGGAAGCGCAGTAAGCGTACCACAAAATTTCACTGGATTGAACCTCGGCAGAACCGCGAAGGCAACAAAAAAAGAGGCCTGCACAGCCCCTTTCCTTGCAACGCGAGCGTCCGAGTTTCATCCGCATTTAAATGCGGGCGAAAGTATAGCGCAGCTTTGCGCCACAATTATCGCACTCTCGAATCGCGGCGTCAAGCGATCGATGTGGCCTGATCGAATCGAATCGTGAGGCTGGAGCGGGTGTAACTCACCGCGCCACTTCAACGAGACCTCTGACACCAAGGGTAATCGTGCTGCCGCCGTCTAGCCACAGGCGGGTGGCATCATCCTCGATCAGGCATACGTCCACTACAACGTGGAAAGCGGCAAGCCGGCGCACCAGCATGCCGCGCTTAATCTCCGTGATGCGCGCGAAGGTTGTACGGTACACTTCAATCATCGCTTTCCTCCCGTCGGGCGCCGACATTGGCGCCGCCGCACGGCGGCCGAACCACGCGCGAAGGGACCCGCGCGCAAGGTCGAAGCGAAGCGGAGCCGCGCTAGCGGTTGCCTTGCGCGTGGGATGCGCCAGCGCGGTAGCCTGACGGTGCGGCGGCGCCGGCGTCAGGCGGGGTTGAGTGCGCCGAGCTGTTCGTGCGGGGCGGCGCTGGGCCGCAAAACAATCCCGTGCCGCGTAAAGCGCGGCTCAATCTCGAGTATCGTTGACGAGCCCAGCATTGTTGCTTGCTAAAAAGCGAGCGTGACGATCGTAAATCTCAAATTCGATTTCAGAGCTCGCCGCCAAGCAGTCTTCCAGCATCTTGCCAACACGGACGTCGTAGCGCGACTGGCTCCAGGTGTGGAGGTCCGTCCACTCCGTGAGAATGACGACGGTCTTCCTGTCGTGGCTTACGAGTATTTCTCCCGCCAGAAATCCGTATTGTGTCTTTGACTCGCCTTGCAACACGTCGGCAGCCTCGCTAAGAATACTCGCAGTATCGCCAGGATCGAGGCGCAGTTTAACGACGCTCAACACGCTCACCGGTTGCGCCGCACTTCCTCGGGAGTGACGATAGGCCCACGGTTTTGCCATGAGGTGCGCTCGTGATCGACGACCGCGGCAATCTGGGCATCGCTCAGTTGCGATGCAAACGGCGGCATCTGTGCGGAGTAGTGGGTGCCGCCGATCGCTTTACCCGAAAGGCCGTGCAAGACGATGCGAATGTGCGTGTCGGCATTGGCACCGTTCACGACCGGGTCGCCCGCAAGTGGTGGAAAGGTTCCCTGCACGCCCGTTCCGCTCTCACCGTGACACGCCTGACAGTTCGCAGCGTATACCTGCGCGCCAAGCGCCGCGTAGTCGAATCCCGCCACGTTGTTGCTGCCGACCTGGGATGCACCCGGAACCGCGGCGACGGCTTGAGCCTGCGTCGCGGTCGCGGGAGCGTTCGCCGCTGCAAGCGCGGGATTCGCCGCGTAGGTCGGCGTTTTGGCAAATGCTGCAGGCGTTGGAAAGTACTCGATGCCATACCACGCTGCCCAAGCGACGATCACCGCAAAAAACACCCAGGTCCAGACCGGGACCGGTCCCGACGACTCCGCCCGTACCGGATCGAACGGCTCCTGCGCGCCGAACGCGTTCACGTCGATTTCAATCGCACCGCGGACGCGCGACCCGGCGCGAAGCCCGGTCACCGTAATGCCGGGTCCATTGGCGACGACGAAGGGAATCCGCCGAACTCCGACATTTCCGATCGCATCGACCGCCTGGACGCGCAAGACGTGTTCGCCGTCCGCAAGTTGCGTTGTGTCGAGTTGAAAACGCGCCGGCGGCTTGTACGTCGCGATCGGGTTGGCTGCGTCGTCAATGAAGAGGCTGATCGAAACCGGTTCGTTCGGCGCGGGCTCTTGCTCCATTATCGATCCCGCCTCAGTATCATGTACTTTGGATGGCGCGGATCGCGCTCACCGGGGCGAACGATCCAATAAACGGCGGCAACGATGGTAGTGGCGGTAGCGGTCGCCCCTACAGCGATGACGATCCAGCCCAACGCAGCGTTCATTGCGGCGGCGCTCCGCGCAGCGGTACCTGCTTGAGCGATTCCAGGTAGGTGACGAGATCGCGGGATTGTTCGGTTGTCACGACGACTCCGCTGCGAGGTCCAAATCCGGGCGGTATCGGTATGACCTGGTCGCCGGGTCCCGCGTTGCTCTTCACGTCGAAGAGCCACGGATAACGCGGCATGATCGAGTCGTGAACGACCGCGCGCGGATTCCAGAGGTGAATGTATTGCCAGATTGTGCTCGGTTGACGAGCGCCGATATTCGTGAGGTCGGGCCCGTTGCGATGATCGCTGAGCAGCTCGGGAGTCGAGTACGCGTAATCGCCGGCAACTGACGGACGCCCGAAGACCAGGTCCTGTTGTAGCGGGCGCACGTTTTGCGTATGACAGTACGCGCATCCCTCGCTGACGTAGATCTCGCGTCCGCGGGCTTGCGCTGCGGTGAACGGCTTCAGCCCTTCCGTCGGTGGTGTGTTCGACATGACGACGCCCGGAATCACGCCCATCACGATCGCGAGTATTCCGTAGACGATCGCCGACGCCGCAACGAGCGACCAAACGTTGTTCATGCCGCGGTTCATGCGCGGGCAATCTCGGGCGTCGGCGGATTCGCATGCCGCGTCGTTTCGGCGGCCGGTCCGAGCGTCATCACCCAGACGTTATACGCAAAGATCACGTGCGCGAGAAACATCATTGAGCCGGCCACCGCGCGCGCCAGCCAATACGGCGAGGCCGCGTCGACCGAGGCGATGAAGGGATTGCCAGCGGCCCAGGTGAGCCCTTGCAGCGTGCCTGCGACCGAGAGCGCGAGCACATAGAACGTCACTCCGATCGTCGCCAGCCAGAAATGCAGGCCGGTCGCAAGCAGGTTCGGCCGCTTCCCGGTGGCCGCGGGCAGCAGCGCGTAGATCGCGCCCCATGCGATGAAGGTGATGAAGCCATACATCGTCGCGTGGGAGTGCCCGATCGTATAGTTGGTGAAATGCCAGATACTCTGCAGACTGCGGAACGCTTCCACTGTGCCTTGCGTCGAGCCGAGAAAGTAGTACGCGACGCCGACGACGATGAATGACAGCGCGTAGGAACGCCGAATCGCTTCGCCGTGGCCGCGCATCGTGAGAAAGAAGTTCGCGCTGCCGGCCCAAACCGGGACGAGCATGCCGACGGAAAAGACGATGGCGAGGGTTTGGAACCACCATGGTAATGGTGTGAACTCGAAGTGGTGTGCGCCGATGACGGGGTAGAAGACGAGGTTGGTCCAAAAGCCCAGCACGCCCAACGCGTACGAGTAGATCGGCCGGTTCAATAGTTTGGGCAGCGCGTAATAGGTCACGCCGAGCGCCAGGAAAGTGAACCACATGCCGACCGCGTTGTGCATGAAGAAGCCTTGAACGGCCACTTGGCCCAAGCCGGTCTGGTAGCTCGGAATCAGCGCCACAACGCTCAAGATGACGGTAAAGATGAAACCGCCGATTGTATACCAATTCGAAATATAGATCTCGCGCTCGGCGCGCGCGGCCACGGTTCGTACGATCGCCCCGCCGCTGAAGAACAAACCCGCGAGGAAGATCAGCTTTACGGGCCAGATCCACTCGCGGTATTCCTGATCGCCGTAGTTGAGCCCCGCGTCGAGAGTGATCGTACCGATGATGGCCGCAGCATTGAAGCACCACAGACCGATCCAGGCCCAGCGCTTGGCAACGAGCGCTATGCCTGAGGTCCGCGCTGCGACGTAGAGCGACGATCCGACCAGTGCGATCGTCGCCCAACCGTAGAAAGTGCCATTGGTGTGAATCGCGCGCAATCGCCCGAAGGAAAGAATTGGGCTTGCCGCCCAGTCTGGATACGGAAACTTAAAACTCAGCAGCAAACCGACGGCGGTAGTGAACAGCAACCAGAATGTGGCGGTGATCGTGTAGGCTGAGAATATCGCAACGTCTTCGGCAGCCGCTTCAGTGCGAACCGCTTCGACACGTGCTGTTTTCGTTGTGGCGCTCATCGCGGGAGCATTCCGCGCAAACCTCCCAGCAAGAGGTGGAAATACAGCATGCCGCGCGTGCCGTCGAGCGCCGCCAGCAACTTTTGGGAATTGATGCTGGGATTTGCCGATAGGACTTTCATGTTGCGCGAGGCCCCGGAATCCACCGGTGGAAAAACATCGAGCCGCCCAAAACCGCGAAGAAGGATGACCGCAGCGCTCCACCTGCCGACGCCTCGCACGGCTTGCAGCGCGCAACTCGCCGAGTCACTTGAGAGCGACTCGATCGCTCGCGTATCGACGTCCCCGGCGAGTATGTCTTTGGCCGCAGCCTTCAGGTACGATGCCTTCATTGCGCTGAGCCCTAGCTGCCGCAGCGAGCTCTCACGTGCTGCGGCGATGGTCTCCGGCCGAGGAAACGGATACAGCCGAACCTTGCCATTGGCGATGGGCGCGGAGAAGCGCTCCACGAACCGCTGCATGATCGCACCGGCGGCCACAATGCTCAGCTGCTGGAAGACGATGCCGTGGCACAACGCTTCCCAAAGTTCTGGATAACGTGGCGGCTTGAGACCGCGAAGGTCCCGTGCCAGGCGCGCGAGCCAAGGGAAGGGGCGAACGCGGCGATACCAATCGCGAAGATCGACGTTCGCACCGAGCATCGTTCCGACCGTTTGCAGATGGCGTTTCGCAGCCGGGCCTGATAGGCGAATGTCGATCGCGTCACGCCGCGGTTGGGTCACGTCGACGATCGTCGTGCCATTGCCATCGCAGAGGGCTCGCATGTAATGCCCGTTGGCCGTCATGACGTCGACAGGATTGGCGGGTACACGCCGCAATGCTTCGACCGTCAAATCGAGCCGGTACGGCGTGCGGACCTCGAGCACCGCTCGAGCCGAACGGTTAGCGATCGGCGTTTCCCTCCGTTGCGACGCGCTCGAAAAGATTGCGCAACACGACCGCCTCATTGTGCTTCTGATCCTTTGCGCCGTACAGCAAGGTGATCGTCGTGGCACGCTTTGCGGATGCGAGCAAATCACGTATAGTCTCGGTCGCGCCGGTGGCGGCCAGCTCGGCACGGTAACGCTTGCGAAATTCCGGCCACTTTGCCTCGTCGTGGGCGAACCATTTCCGCAGCTCGGTACTAGGAGCCAGCGTCTTCGCCCACGCGTCGACACGAAGGTCTGCTTTTTTTATGCCGCGCGGCCAGAGACGGTCGACGAGTATCCGAATGCCGTCGGCTCGTATGGGCTTCTCGTACGCTCGTTTGAGCGCGATGGTCGGCATGGTGAGCTCTCCTCTCGTTCCCACCGATCTCCCTTTTAGGCGTTGGAACGCGGGTTCTTATCGGCCATTGTGCCGGCCCGCCAATCTGGGGGTCGGTAGCTCGCTCGGATCCAGAAATTTGGGTGTTGCGTAAGGGGGTCGTTCCAGGTGTTTACAGAGCATCGGCTCCGCGGGTCAAAGACCCATCAAAAAGAGTCTACGGCGGCCTGCCGCGAGCCGCCACAAGCTAAGTTATCGCAGTCTGCCCGGTCGTGCGATATCCTTGTTTGCATGAAAATGCCACCCTCTTGTCGCTGCTCTTATCAGCATCGCGCTGCTGGCGCCGATCTCGGGCGGCGCCGCCAAACACGATATGGTTGCCAAATGTGATCGACTCGCCGACACGCTTCTCAGCGCCGGGCGTCTATACTGGCGCGCCGGATCTGCCCCTGACCCTTTCGATGACCCTGGCCGGCGGCGGCCCCGAGCACTTCGCAACCGTTCCACTCATCAAGATCCTCGCCGGAAGCAAGACCGATGCCGAGGTCGCGGCGCTCAAAGAGAAGTTTGGCGATCAAGCCGTTCAGGCATTCGTGACGATTCTTGCGTTTGCAGTCGACGACTCACTACGAATCGTCAAGCAGAAGGGTATTGCGCTCCCATCAAAGCCACACCCAAGTCCCCAAGACGGCGAAGCCCTCGCGGGCGCGCTTTGGGCTGCGGCCAGACAGGCCATAGCTTTAATGCCGCGGTCAGGTTCGACCGCACGCTCTCGCACGATATACACATTCAAGTGATAAAGGATATCGATGCCAAGTACGGGATCGCGCGGGACGCCGATCTGCACGACGTCCTTAACCAGGCGATGCACGGTCTCGCGATGACCTACAGCTTGGACGCGGCCGGAAAATCGAAGAGCGCCACGTAGGCCGCGGCCATTGCTTTTTGATTCCATTTACGAAGGAGAAGAATCATGCCTGATGGACTTCAAGTCACACCCACTGCGGATGGTCCGTACATGTTTGCCGGCGAGTTTACCTTGAAATGGCCGAGCGGTCACGTCATTTCGCAGGCCGGTGAGGCCGATGAGCAAGGATACATCTATCTCTGTCGCTGCGGTCACTCGAACAACAAGCCGTTTTGCGATAACTCACATAAGCGAGTTGGCTTCAAGTCGACCGAAGGAGACGCGACCGCCCATAAGGATTAGCGCGAGCTCATGGGAGAGTCGACGTATGTGATCGCCGGCGGCGGCGTTGCGGGAGCGAGCGCGGCTGAGTCGCTGCGTGGCGAGGGCTTCGACGGGCGCATCGTCGTCGTTGGCGACGAGACAGAGGCGCCATATGAGCGCCCACCGCTCTCGAAGGCGCTGCTGCGCGGCGAGCTCGAGCCGGCGGCGGTTACGTTGCGTGCGCCTGAGTTCTACGAAAAGAATGAGATCGAGCTGCACCGGAAGACGCGCGTTCTCGAACTCGATCTTTCGAAGCGGTCCGTGCGCTGCGCCGATGGGCAGGATGTGAGCTTCGACAAGTTGCTGATCGCCACCGGAGCAAGTCCGCGTCGTCTCGGCGTCCCCGGCGAACAGCTCGTCAGCGTCCACTATCTTCGCACGTTGGACGATGCACTCGACCTGCGCGCCAAGTTGCGGAGCCATCCGAGGGTCTTGGTCGTCGGCACCGGGTTTATCGGCTGCGAGGTCGCGGCTTCTGCAAGGCAGATTGGCTGCGAGGTAACGCTCGCGGGGCCCTCATTGCCAATGGAACACGCCCTCGGCAAAGAAATCGCCGCGCTCTACGCGGATCGTCATCTCGCCAATGGAGTCAGCTTGAGAGTGGGCATGACGGTCACGGAGTTTCGAGGCGGCCGAGCCGTCGAAGCGGTGAGGCTTTCCGACGGCAGCGAACTTGCCTGTGACATCGCCGTCGTCGGCGTCGGCGTTGGTCCGGCGGTTGGCTGGTTAAGCTCGCAAGTCACCGTTAGCGACGGCGTCGATACCGACGAGCTGTGTCGGACCAACGTCCACGGAATTTTCGCGGCCGGCGACGTTGCCTGCTCGTGGCGGCCACGCCTAAAGCGGCGAGTTCGGCTCGAGCACTTCGATAATGCTGAATCCCAGGGTGCCGCCGCTGGCAGGGCGATGCACGGCAACACGCGTCCGCATGATCCGATTCCGTTCTTTTGGTCGGACCAGTATGATGTCTCCTTGCAGTATTACGGCTTTGCGCGCGATTGGGACCGCGTAGTTCTTCGACGCCACGCCGGCGATGACTCGCTCATTGCATTTTACCTAAAAGATGGGCGCGTCGAGGCTGCGTGTACGCTCAACCGATCGCAGGACGCAAATGTAGTCAAACGTCTCATCGGTCGTGCTGGGGTTAGCGATGCGGACCTGGCCGATGATGCAACATCGTTAAAGAGCCTCATTCCGGCGTCTGAGTACGTTTGACGACTGATGGCGGCGAAACGCTTCAAAATTGGGGATCACGTCACCTGGAACTCTGAAGCGGGGCGTGTCCGGGGCAAGATTATCGAGGTCGTGACGTCGCCCATTGAATTCAAAGGTTACCGGGCGCATGCGAGCCCTGACGAGCCGCAATACAAGATCAAGAGTGACGTCAGCGATCACATCGCCATGCACAAAGGGTCGGCGCTTCGGAAGCTTCCCCACTGACGAAACCCCAGATATGCGAGGTGCCGTTGGTAAAGTGGAGCGGGGTTCTGTGCGTTCGAGATGCCATCGGTGTGAGGAATCGGCGGCTCGTTTGGCCCTCCGGGGTAGCTGAGCGGTGTCCCTAAAGCAAATGCTACGCGCCATCGAGAAAATGCGCTGGTTCACGCCCTCCCAGGATGAAGCGGTACACTTTGGAAAAGCAGAGTGCGTATCGACCTTCGCTCCGGGAGCTTGATCGTGCGCACAGTCTTCAGGTGATTTCGCGGGCTTTGGTTCGCCGCGTTATCTTCATCAGCTAGCGGCTTGGATCGCCACGCCGCATTGGAGGGAGCGTGCAATGCCGTCGTTTCGGAGGGGTGGATTTTTCGAAGAAAACCGAAGCAAACGGTGTAGCGAAGCGCACGCAGCATCGCAAAAATCCTTGCAAATACGCGAGAATTTGGAGGTGACGGGAGCGTGTAGGAGGTTCTCCTAACGTCCCCGCCACTACCCTCTGAGCTCCAAATATCCTTGCTGGTACTGGCAATTTTGCGTATAGGGCTATAAAGCCCAAATAAAGCGTAGGCCACTTTTGGCCGATTCTGTGTAGTAAACGGTGTAGTGCGTCGAGCCGCTAACAAATCGCCTGTGTCGAAACCTCAATAGGGCATGAACTCTTCGAGCGGAGGGGCCTGATGGTCGACTCGGTACCGACGGGCCTCGTGGAAGCCGCACGAAGCGGCGGCCGAGCGGAAATCGAGCGGCTTCTCCAGACTATCTGGCCCGACGCGTATCGGCTGGCATTCGCCGTGCTCGGCAACAGGCAAAGCGCCGAAGACACCGCGCAAGAGGCCTGCGTCATCGTCTATCGCGCGATCGCGTCGCTCCGCGACCCAGCCGCCTTCCAGACGTGGTTCTACCGGCTCGTCGTCCGTGAAGCATCTCGTCTTAAGCGGCAACGGAGCAGAACAACAGAATCTGCTTCTGAATCAGCGGCCCATGATCCGGACCACGCTGCGTCCATCGATATCTGGCGTGCCCTGTCGACGTTGCCGCAGCACTTGAGGGACGTGGTCGTGCTGCGCTACTTCGAGGATCTTCCAAGCCGGGAAATCGCTTCGGCTCTACGGATACACGATGGCGCCGTGCGCTTCCGACTCATGGTTGCCAGGCGTCGATTGCGTCGACTGCTTGGGGAGGTTTTTGAAAATCTTGCTGATGCCTCGAGCGAGGTAAGAACAAGTGCAATCTAAATTTCGCTCCATGTGCGAATCCGCACGTCTAAGCATCGCCGTTCCGGACATTCCACTTTCGGCGATACGTGATGCAGCGCAACGGCGGTCATCACCGAGCAGACGCTCGAAGCGCGTCACCGCCGGCATCCTCGTTGGAGTGGTAATTCTCGGCGGTGCAGCCGCTGCGGAGTTATGGAAGGGCGCCCACGTGTCGTTCGGGCCTTCCGGTACGATGCGCCTGTCGACCGTAGAAGAATTCCGGCTGAAGAAGAATCCTACGACAGACGACCTGCACAACATCGCTCGACGTGCAGCGTTCCCGGTTCAGTTTCCAGCAGGGCTTCCCGCAGGAACGACGATTGCGGAGATCGGTTTCGGCCCAAGCATCCTTCTCGTTGACTACAATCTCCCCGGAGCCTGGCGAAGATCGAATCACTTGCTGCGCATCGCGCTTGTCGATCCGCGGGCGCTGACTTCGCCGAGCAGCCCACATGCTTTCGTGTTCCGAATCGGCGGGTTGGCTGCGAAAGGTTCAGTGCGATGGAGCATTGGCCAAGAGTTGGTCATCGTGATGCGCAGCACGGCGACGCCTGCGGAACTCGAGAACATCAAGCGGGCGACGATTACTCAAGCGAAGAAGCGCGAGTCTTGAGCTCTCTCGCTGCCGGACCCGCTGAATCTCCCTTCGGGAGCGTGGGTTTCCAAGGGCGACCGTAGCCGACCGGCCAAAAGATCGGCCAAGCGATCGGCCAAAATGCCTGGCATTTTCGATAAATATACCGTAATATAAGGCCAATATGGCCCGAGAGATTTCGGCCAAGGTGCCTCTTGAAAGCCCCCAGCGGATCGAGCCCGCCCTCCTCGAGTTTGCCCCGCCACGCGTTGCCGACCTAATTGCAGAAATCTCGGCCACCTCGGCGAGCCTTACTGGGGCGCTCCACCCGCGGGCGGCCGCCAGCTTAGCTCATCTGGTGCGCATCATGAATGCCTACTACAGCAATCTCATCGAGGGGCACAATACGCGCCCCGCGGAAATCGTGCGCGCGTTGGCGGGCGAGTTTGCCGATGATGAGTCGCGACGCAACCTTCAGGAAGAAGCCGCGGCGCACGTGCGCGTACAAGCCCGCATCGACGAATTCGCAGCCGCAGGAACGCTTCCCGACCCAACCTCCGGCGAGTTTATCCGGTGGGTTCATGGCCAGTTCTATCACGGCGCACCGCGTGCAGTGCTGATCGTTCGGGGCCGCGACGGCGACTACGAGATGGAACCCGGCCAGTATCGCACGACCATCGCACAGGACGTTGCGGTCGGCAGGCACCAGCCGCCATCGGGTCCGTACGTCGCCGATTTCATGCGGTACTTTTCGGAACGATACCGGCTTAACGACCTCGGAATGGCGATGCGCATCATGTCCATTCCCGCAGCTCATCACCGCTTCAACTACATTCACCCATTTCCCGACGGGAACGGTCGCGTTAGCCGCCTGATGAGTCACGCGATGGCTCACACTTCCGGCATTGGCGCCCACGGGTTGTGGTCGATTTCGCGTGGATTAGCGCGCGGTCTCGGCGATCGTAGGCAGTATAAGCTAATGATGGATTTTGCCGACTCGCCGCGCGAAAATGATCTCGACGGCAGAGGCAATTTGTCGCTGCGTGCACTCATCGATTTCACGACGTGGTTTTTGGAAGTCTGCCTCGACCAGTTGCGCTTTATGAGCGAACTGTTCGATCTGGATATGCTGGCTAAGCGGCTCCGCACCTGGGCCGAACGTGACGATCGTTTCAAGCCTGAAGTCGGCCGTCTCTTGGAAGAAGCTGCCATTCGCGGCGAATTCGATCGCGGCGAAACAGCCAGAATCACGGGATTACCTGAACGAACGGCCAGGCGGGTTTTGAACGACGCTTTTGCCGCTGGTCTGCTGGCTTCGGATACACCCAAGGGACCAGTCTCGCTGCGCTTCCCACCCGATGATGCAGAAGCGATGTTTCCGCGGTTATTCCAAACGGCATCATAATACGCTGAAGCAGGTCGTGGCTAGGAAGACACGCTCATAGGGCTTTCAGCAGCACCTAAGGTTGTGATCGATTTCTGTGTAGCAAACGGTGTAGTGAAAAACGTGGCTCGCCGCAAAACCGCGTAAAATAAGGCTAGAATCGACAAGTGGAGGGAGTGTTTTGACTTGGCGGGAGCGTGTAGGAATCGAACCTACCAGCCGCCTTGCGGCGGCCTCAGCGATTTTGAAGACCGTGCGAGCCACCAGACCCGTACGCTCCCACGATGGTGAAAAACTTTACTCGGCAAGTGTTTCGACGCACGAGGCGCCGATCGGCGAAGGCGGTTCGCCTTTGCTGAAAACCTTTAGGTCACCTTCCGCTATCATTTGGCGTGAATCTGACGCAGTTGAGTCGAGAGAACTCTAAGCTCGATTGGCCGAGCGTAGCCTTTCCGCGCCGTCGTGAGGTCGCGTCGGTCAACAGGCGCACGCCCTCCGTAAGTACTTCGGCCTCGTCGGGTAACGCCTTCCGAAGCTGCATGGTATTCAGGAGTTATTGGGGCGGTGGAAATTGCGCCGAGGGCGGAGGCGGCTGCACTGCGGTAAGTTCGAGCGTGAATGAGGCGATCGTCTTTCCTCGCGACGTAAACCGCACCATATATGGTCCAGGATTTGGCCACGTTATCCCGCCGAAGCCCACGACGGCACGTTGGCTCATCTGATCGGGCCGGAACGCCATGTCCGCGATCGCCTGCGTCGCAATCGGCTCGCCCTGCGAAGGAAGAATCTCAACGCGACACTGCATCAAGAATCCGGGCATCGAGCGCTGGAAGCCGAAGACGACGAAAATCATGCCGGTGGTTGCCGGAAAAATCGGCGAGTTTATTCGCTCGGCTACATTGTGAAAGGTTACGCGTTGAAACGGATCGGTGCTGAAGTCGTCGCATGCGAACGCCATCTGCACGGTCACGTCGTTCGCGATGCGAAATTCCACCGGCTCGTCTCTACCCACGATCGACCTTCGTTCGCGCCGTGCTTGGGTCGGACCGCTTTTGGGAAAGCTTGTTGAGCTATGATTGCAGCCGCACCAAATCTTACCGAAACGCCGCCCCGCAGTGGGCGCGAGATGCTGGGAAGCTACGCCTGGCTGGCCAGGCTGGCGGATAAAGTTCGCGCCGAGCATGCCGGCACGCAAGGCGAGTACGTCGGATATTGCCCGCTATCGATGGGCTTTCTCGAGCGCACGGGCGTCACGCGCAATGCGTTCGACCTCCTCATCGCGCAGGGGCTCGACGACCAGCAGCTCGTCGAGTATTTCGATAACCACGTTTCCGACGAGCAGCGTGAAGCTGCGAATCGATACGTGCTTGAAAAGCATCGCCAAGCTCTGGACGAGGAAGACGCCGAAGAGGGTCGCGGCTAAGCCCGAGCGGCCTACCGGGGCCTTGGCGCACCCGTGCGCGAACAAAGCCGGTGGTGAAAACTCGCTCCGACATTCGTAACGTCGCGATCATCGCGCACGTCGACCACGGCAAGACGACGCTCGTGGACGCAATGCTCAAGCAGAGCGGTGTTTTTCGAGAAGGCCAGCAGGTCGCCACGCGGATCCTCGATTCTAATCCGCTCGAGCGCGAGCGCGGCATCACGATTCTGTCGAAGAACACCGCCGTGCGCCACGGCGACGTCAAGTTCAACATCGTCGACACGCCGGGCCATTCGGATTTCGGCGGCGAGGTGGAGCGCGTTTTACAAATGGTGCAGGGCGTGCTGCTCCTCGTCGACGCAGCCGAAGGGGTAATGCCTCAGACGCGCTTCGTCTTGCGCAAGGCGCTCGAGCTGGACTTGCGCGCCATCGTCGTCGTCAACAAGATCGACCGCAAGGACGCCCGTGCGCAAGAGGTGGTCAACCAAAGCTTCGATCTCTTCGTCGAGCTGGGCGCGAACGACGAACAGGCCGATTTTCCCGTCCTCTTCACGAATGCGAAGGCCGGCATTGCCAAACGCTCGCTCTCAGAAAGCAGCGACTCCCTCGAGCCGCTTTTCGAAACGATCGTCGCTCGCGTCCCGGAAGCTCCTTCGGAAGAAGGGCCGTTTCAGCTGCTCATCTCGGCAATCGACCACAATCGCTACGTGGGCCGCGTCGGCGTCGGGCGAATCTTTCGTGGAAGCTCGCGGCGCAACGAACCGATCGTCAAGATTGGCCGCGACGGCGCCGTCACTACGGGGCTGCGCCTTACGAGCCTGCTGACCTTCGCAGGCTTGGAGCGAATCGACGTGGAGGAAGCGTCGGCCGGCGACATCGTTTGCATCTCCGGAATCGACAATCTCAACATCGGCGACACGATCGCCGATGCAAGCGCGCCCGAACCCATTCGCGCGGTCGCCGTCGACGAACCGACGGTCGCGATGTTTTTCAGCGTCAACAACTCCCCCTTTGCGGGAAGAGAGGGCAAGTTTCTCACGTCGCGCCAAATTCGCGAACGCCTGATGCGCGAGCTGGAATCGAACGTCGCCTTGCGCGTCGCCGAAACCGGATCGCCGGACACGTTCGAAGTGCGCGGGCGTGGCGAGCTGCATCTGGCGATCTTGATCGAAACGATGCGACGCGAAGGGTACGAGCTGGCCGTTTCCAAACCGCAGGTCATTATCACCGAGCGCGACGGCCGGCGCTGGGAACCGGTTGAATACGTCGTCGTCGACGTGCCGGAAGCCTACGCTGGAGCGGTCATCGAAGCGCTCGGGCGGCGCAGGGCCGCTATGTCGAATATGCTCCCTCTGGGCGACGCTCAGCGTCTCGAGTACACGATGCCCACGCGCGCAATTTTCGGACTGCGCGGCGAGCTGTTAACGCTAACGCGCGGTACGGCAGTGTTATCGCATACGTACTACGACCATCAGCCGTGGCAGGGAGAACTTCCCGGCCGCAACGTGGGCGCACTCGTAGCGAGCGATACGGGGAGAACGACAGGATACGCCCTGATGGGCTTGGAGCAGCGCGGCCGCTTCTTCATCGGGCCGGGAGTCGATGTGTACGAAGGTATGATCGTCGGGCGTGCCAACGACAACTACGACGTCGCGCTGAACGTGGTCCGCGAAAAGAAACTGACGAATATGCGCGCCGCCGGATCAGACGAAAACGTCAAGTTAGCCCCGCCCGAAGAGCTCTCGCTCGAAGGGGCCATCGAATTCATCGAGGACGATGAGCTCGTCGAAGTAACGCCGGAGTCGATCCGGCTGCGCAAGCGGATTCTCAAGGAAACCGACCGCCTGCGGCTGCGCAAGCGCGAAGCGGCTGCAGCGTCCAATCGATAGGGCCTGGATTACGGTGAGAGCATGCGGCTGAGATAGTCGACGGTCGCCGTGTCGGCTTGCAACCAGGACGCGTACCGGAGAAAGCCGTGAATCTCGTTGGGGATGACGATCTGCTCGAAGGGCACGCGCGCGAGGCGAAGGCGCTCGACCAGGTCCACCATTTGGTGGAACTCGACGTTGCGGTCGTCGTCGCCTTGGATCAGCAAGACCGGCGATTTCCAAGTAGCGATCGCGGAGTCGGGTGACGATTTCCAGGCGAGCTTCATGATCGCTCTCGTGTTGTATCGCTGATATCGCTTCGGCTGCGTGAAGCCCCAGAGCGGATTGTCGATGTCTAGCGACCAGTCGTGCACGCCGTGAAAATCGACGCCTGCCTTGAAGATGTCGGAGTTCCTCGCAAGCGCGAGGGCCGTCAAGTAGCCGCCGTACGAGCCGCCCCAAATGCCGATCCGTTTGGGATCAACGCGTGCATCGTGCTGCAGAAAGCGCGCCCCGGCGACGACGTCTTGATATTCCGACGCACCAGTCGGCCCCCATCGCGCCGGAAAGTTGAAGTCGTGACCGTAGCCGATACCAAGCCGATAGTTGACGGAGAGCACGACGAATCCGCGGCTCGCTAAAACTTGATTCACCGCGTATGAGTTGGAATAGTAATCCATGTAATGCCACGTCAGCAGCATCTGGCGCGGAGGCCCGCCGTGCACGAAGACGACGGCCGCATGCTTTCCGCCGCCGCGAGGCAGAAAGAGCTGACCGTGAATCAGCCAGCCGTCAGCGGCGTGGAATGAAACCTCCCGCGGCGTTACGAGCTGCGGGGAGGGAAAATCACTCGGAAGCATCCCCGCGTCGAGCACTCGCTGCGCGCCGCCGTTTGAGAATATCGTCAGCAGCGGCGGCTGTTGCGCGGTCGCGCGATCAAAGGCTGCGGCATCATCGGCGAGCGCTACTGGTTGCCATTCGCTGCTCGCGCCACTCGTCAGCGGCGTGATGCTCCCGCTCGAGAGGTCAACCCGAAAGACGTGCCGGCGATCGTCGTCGCCGGGCGTCGAGCCGGTATTGGCCGAATAAACGATGGATTGCAAATCCGGCGAAACCGCAACGTCCTCGACCATAAAATTGCCCGGCGTCAGCAGATGCGCCGCGCCGCCGGTTCCGGCGGCGATCGCCCGGCCGGCGTACGCGGCGACCAAATAAAGCTGTGGCCAGTTATCCTCTTCGCTCTTGAAAACGAGACGGTTCTGCGAGACCCATTCTAGGAACGGTCCGCCGCCGGTTTGCGGCAGCGAACCGCGCGAAGAATTCGCGCTTGACCAGACCTCATGTGCGACACCTGTGCGCACATCGGCGACCCAGATCTGCCACGGGACGGGATTCCAGTTCAACGGATTTTGCGGCGGCCCGCCGTCGCCGTGCAATCGAATAAAGGCAATGCTTTCTCCGCGCGGGGACCAGCGCGGCATGAAATCTTGCGACGTCGTCGGCGCGAGGTACTCGATCGGCGTCGCGTCGTTTCGATAGACTCCGATGAAGCTGTGGTCCGTGCGCGTCGAAACGAACGCGAGCGCCGATCCGTCAGGCGCCCAATGCAAATCGGAATCTTGACCTCGGTCGAAGAAGAGCCGCTGCGCGGAAGTCCTTCCGTCGATTGGCGCGATCATGACGGCGCCGCCGTCGGTGAAAACCACGCGGGTGTCGTCTGGCGAGATCGCCGGCGTGTCACCTGTGCCCAGCAGTTTCGGCGCGCCGCTACCGCCGGCCGCGACCGACCACACCTGCATCTGGGGTTGCTGTGGACTCGAAGCAGGGCCGGGTTGGAGCGGTAGCGGCCAGTTCGCGTCGTGGTCGCCGCCACGCACGTAAACGACGTGCGCATCGTCGTTCGAAATAACCAGATTCGTCAGCTCTTGCCCGTCGTCACCGCCCGAGGAAAAGAGCTGCACCGGCGTCCACGCCGGCGCGCGTGCGAACCAGATCGTTCGAACGCCTTGTGTGTCGAGGGCGTACGCAATCGCCGTCCCGTGCGCGTCGCGAACGAGCGCAGCGGGAAACGGATAGCGGAGAATCTGAGCGAGCGTAAATGCGGCAAGCATGAACGCTCTTACGCCGAGGCTGCGACCCGTTCCCCGACTGCGAAGGTCAGCTCGCCGCGATTCTCGTCGAAGCCGACGTCGACCGTGTCGCCTTCGTTGATTTCACCCGCCAAGATCTTGCGGCCGATCGGCGTTTCCAACTCCTTTTGAATCGTGCGCTTGAGCGGACGCGCGCCGTAGTGCGGATCGTAGCCCACCTTGACGATGTGGCGTTTCGCAGCTTCAGAGAGCGCGAGGGTGATTCGCCGCTCGGCCAGCCGTTGCCGCAAGCGCTGGAGTTGCAAATCCACGATCGTCAACAGCTCGTCCTCGTCGAGCGCATGGAAGACGATGATCTCGTCGACGCGATTGAGGAATTCGGGGCGAAAGTGCTGGCGCAGCTCATCGAGCACCGTCGCACGCATCACGGCGTAATCGGCGCCGTCGAAGGAACCCTTGTAGTCGAGAATACGATGGCTCCCAATGTTCGAGGTCATGATCACGATCGTGTTCTTGAAATCGACCGTGTGGCCCTGACCGTCGGTGAGGCGTCCATCGTCGAGAATCTGCAGGAAAACGTTGAAGACGTCGGGGTGCGCCTTCTCGACTTCGTCAAAGAGAATCACCGAGTACGGGCGGCGGCGCACCGCTTCGGTAAGCTGACCGCCCTCTTCAAAGCCGACATATCCCGGCGGCGCACCGAGCAATCGTGCGACGGTGTGCCGTTCTTGGTACTCGGACATATCGATACGAATGAGCGCGCGCTCGTCGTCGAAGAGATACTCCGCGAGCGCTCGCGCCAGCTCGGTTTTGCCGACCCCGGTCGGACCGAGGAATATGAACGATCCGATCGGGCGATTGGGATCGGAGAGACCCGAGCGCGACCGTAACACCGCTTGCGCGACCGCGTCGACGGCTTCGTTCTGTCCGACGACGCGCCGGTGCAGCTCGTCCTCGAGATGGAGCAGCTTCTGCTTCTCGCCCTCTAATAGTTTCGTAACCGGAATACCCGTCCAGCGCGAAATCACGCCCGCAATATCGTCTTCGTCAACCTCTTCTTTGGAGAGTCGCGCGCCGTCTTTATGAGCCAGACGTTGCTCCTCGGCGTCTAATTCTTTTTGTAGTTTCGGCAGCGTGCCGTAACGAAGTTCGGCGACACGGTTGAGGTCGTATTGGCGTTCGGCCTGCTCGATCTGGACCTTGGTCTGCTCGATTTGATCGCGAATCGTGCGCAGCTTGACGGCGGCGCTCTTTTCCGCGTCCCATTGCACGCGTAGCTTGGCCTGCTTCTCACGAAGCTCCGCCAGCTCTTTTTCGATCTGCTCCAAGCGGCGGCGGCTCGCGCTGTCCTCCTCTTTGCGCAGCGCTTCGCGCTCGATCTCGAGCTGCAGAATGCGTCGCGAAACTTCGTCGAGCTCTTGGGGCATCGAGTCGATCTCGGTGCGCAGCTTCGCCGCTGATTCATCGACCAAATCGATCGCCTTGTCGGGCAAAAAGCGATCGGTAATGTAGCGATTGCTCATGGTCGCGGCCGCTACCAGCGCGGCATCTTTGATGCGTACGCCGTGGTGCGCCTCGTATTTCTCCTTCAGCCCGCGAAGGATAGAAATCGTATCCTCGACGCTGGGCTGTTCGATCATCACCGGTGCGAAACGGCGCTCGAGCGCCGCATCCTTCTCGATGTATCTGCGATATTCGTCCAGGGTCGTGGCACCGATCATGTGCAGCTCGCCGCGGGCGAGCATCGGCTTAAGCAGGTTGCCCGCGTCCATCGCGCCCTCGGCCTTGCCCGCGCCGACGACCGTATGTAGCTCGTCGACGAACAGTATGATCTGACCCTCGGATGCGGCAACGTCTTTGAGCACGGCTTTGAGGCGCTCTTCGAATTCGCCGCGGTACTTGGCGCCGGCGATGAGCGCGCCCATGTCGAGGGAGACGATGCGCTTGTTTTTTAAACCTTCAGGAACGTCGCCGCGTACAATCCGCTGAGCGAGGCCTTCCACGATCGCCGTCTTGCCGACGCCCGGATCGCCGATGAGGACCGGATTGTTCTTGGTGCGGCGCGAGAGCACTTGGACGATGCGGCGGATCTCTTCGTCGCGTCCGATCACCGGATCGAGCTTGCCGCGCTCGGCTTCGAGCGTCAGGTCGCGTCCGTAGCGCTCGAGCGATTTGTAGGTGCCTTCAGGATCTTTCGTCGTGACGCGTTGATTGCCGCGAACGTCACGGAGCGCTTGCAGCAGCTTGTCCTTCGTCAACCCCGCGTCACGGAAGAGACGTCCGACGGCTCCCGATGACTGCGCCATCGCAAGCAAGACGTGTTCGACGGAGGTGTAGTCGTCTTGCAGCGCCTTTGCTTCATTCTCGGCGACGCTCATGGTGCGCGCTAATTCGGGCGAGAGCGTCACCTGCGCGCTATCGGCACTCCCGCCGGTGAGTCGCGGCAAACGCCCGATTGCTTCGTCGGCTTGGCGCGCGAAGGCTTTCGGATCGCCTCCGGCCTTGGCGATGATGTCGGGCGCAATTCCGCGCTCTTGCTCGAGCAGGGCCGCGAGCATGTGTTCGGGCGCAGTTTGCGTGTTGTGTTCCGCAAGTGCGCGCGAGTAGGCAGCGTTAAGCGCCTCGCTAACGCGCTCCGTCATCTTCTCTACGTTCATCGTCCAACCATGATACAGCGGGGACGCCTTATTGAGTAGTCTTCTTCACGATTCATAGGTGTTGATAAGCAGCCGACAGCGCGTCGAGCTGCGCCTTGTAAGTGGCCGCTTGGGCGAGTTGAGCCGCAGTCGGCGCCTGGAGGGAGCTGCTCATTCTCGAAATCAAATCGAGCACGTCCTCGCGGAGCTGCGCGGGCCCGCTCAGGTCTTCGATATTGCGAGGGTCATAGGTGATGCGGTGCTTGAATTCGATCAACCGGGCCGCCTGCGATCCGGACGCGCGTTGCAGACGCGCGTCGAGTTGATTCAGCATCGTGTCGATCGTGCCAAGCTCGCCGTAAAGCGCCGCGAGGAAATCGTGCCGGCTTCGAGCGCGCGTCAGATCCGGATCGCGCGGATCAGCTTTGACCGCCAACGGTTGCGTTTTCGCGACGCCGTCCACGACGAGACGCACGGTGTACGAACCCGGTACGACCTCGGCGCCGGTATCGACGCCCTGATTCTCTTTATAAGTTCCGGTCCATTTTGGTGGAGCGTCCTCGTTGAGGTCCCACGACGCGCGGTTTATGCCGGCATGCGTGGGAACGTCTTTGCTTTCAAGATGGCGGACGACACTTCCAAGAGGATCGAGGATATCGACCGCTGCGGTTTTGGGCGTCTTGGCGAGAAAGTAGGTGATAATGGCGCCGTAGGGCGGATTGGCGCCCACGAATACGTTAGCCGGAACCTTCGGGTTGGTAAAGACGTTCACCGGCGCCCACTGCCACATGCGGTAGGCGTCGCGCATTGGGAAGAGCGTCACCTCCGACGACTTCGCGCTCTCCCACTGCTGCAGCGCGGTCAAGTCGTCGAGAATCCAGACACCGCGCCCGTGCGAAGCGACGACGAGATCGTTTGCGGCGCGCTGAATCTGCAGATCGTAGATCGCCGTTGCGGGCATATTCAAGCGAAGCGATTCCCACCGCGATCCGCCGTCGAAGCTGACCCAGACGCCGCGATTGGTTCCAGCATAGAGGACCTCAGCATTGCGCCGATCCTGGCGAATGCTGCGTACGAATTGGTCCGCAGGGAGATCGCCCGAGATCGAACGCCAGGTCGAACCGAAGTCGTCGGTGCGCAGAACGTACGGACGATCGTCTCCGAGCAGATGGCGCTCGACCGCGATAAAGGCGGTGCCGGCAGCAAACGGTCCCGGATCTAGACCCATGATGCGTCCCCACGGCGGCACGAGCGTCGTGGGTGGCGCAACTTGCCTCCAGTGGGCACCGCCGTCCCGCGTCACCTGCACTAGACCGTCGTCGGTGGTCGCCCAGATGACGCCGGCATCGAGTGCGGTCGTGGCGAGATAAAGTATCGTGTCGTAGATCTCTGCACCCGACTCGTCGTGCGAGACCGGCCCGCCTGAATCGAGCTGTTTGCTCTTGTCGTTGCGCGTTAGATCGGGGCTGATGGCGTTCCAGGTTTGTCCGCGATCGGCGCTCTCAAAGACGACGTTGCCTCCGACGAGCGCTTTTCCGTCGTTCGTAAATGCAATGGGCGTGTCCCAATTGAACCGATATCTCAGCCGGCTCGCTGCGTGCACGCCGCTCGATTCTGCGTCCGGCGAAACTTCATAGGCTTGCTTCGTCCAAGCATTCCACAGATAGACTTGGCCGGTATCCGAGTTCGTCGAACTTGACCAGACCAGACCGAGGTCTTTTGGATCGATCACCGCCCACATGCCGTCACCCGGCACCACCTGATACCAATCCCGGTTCATGATGCCGATCCCGTTAGGTGGTGCCGACGGACCGCACCACGAGTTGTCGTCCTGCAAGCCGATGCAGACGCGATAGTTTATTTCCATCGGCCCAAGCCCCACGTGGTACGGCTGGGCGAAGGGCAGATCGTACGGCTGCCAAAAGTGGGCACCGCCGTCGGACGAGGCGATGACGCCTTCGTCGCATCCGACGACAATACGCTTGCCGTCGGCTGACCACCAGATCGCATGATAATCCCAACCGGCGTTGGTTGCGATCGCGTGGAAAGACCGGCCGCCGTCGGTGCTCATTGAAAGAATGAGTGCGACGTTGATGAGTCGATTTGAATTTGCCGGGTCGACGAAAATGCTGCTGAAGTAGAATGGCCGCGCACCAAGAAAAGAGCTGTGCGGCATCTTCTTCCAGGTCGCTCCGCCGTCGTCGGAACGCCACAACTCGCCCTCGCGGGATTGTATAACCGCGTAGATTCGGCCATGCATTCCGGCGGCCAAGCCGATGCGGCCGGTGAAACCGCTCGGCAAGCCGCTGCCGATCAGCTTGCGCCAAGTTGCGCCGTTGTCGTTGGAGCGATAGATGCCGCCGAGCGGGCCGCCGCTGTCCAGTCGCCACGGCGACCGCCGAAACTGCCAGACGCCCGCGAAAAGCGTCGCGGGCCGATCCGGAACGCGCACGAGGGACGAAACGCCGCTCGCGGGACCGACGTAGAGCGCTCGCACCCAATGCGCGCCGCCGTCGTGCGTAACGTAGACGCCGCGATCCGGATCGTCCGCCGAAACGCGTCCAAGCGCGCCGATTGCGACGATGCGACGATTGCGAGGATCGATGGTAATGCTCGAGATGTGCGCGGTGCGCTCGAGGCCGAGGTGCTTCCAGCTCCTGCCGCCGTCAACGGAATGATAGACTCCGTCCCCCGACTCGACGTCGTTGCGTGGATTCGATTCGCCGGTTCCAACCCAGACATCGCGATCGTCTTGAGGCGCAATTGCGATAGCTCCAATCGGCGCGACCGGCTCGCGGTCGAAAACCGCAGACCAAGACGCTCCGCCGTCGGCCGTCTTGAAAACACCGCCTCCCGCGCCGCCGGCAAAGTACAAGCGCGAATCGCGATCGCTGCCGGCAACGGCGGTGCTGCGTCCTCCGCTAATAGCCGGCCCGATTTCGCGATATTTCAAAGTGAGAAAAGCGCTCGAACCGGCCTCCGCTTTCGCCGGCCATGGCAAAGCGGCCAACGCGAGCGCGCTGGAAATGAGCAACATTCGTGCGGGCATCGGCGCTTCTTTACCTGGCAAAGCCGCGCCGCCTCTCTAAAGGAGGGCGCCGGTTAAGGCCCTAAGGCGCGGCGATGCTCGAAATCGCGGGCGGCGCCGTGCGAGCCTACTATCTCTTCGACGTCGCCGACACGATTGATTTGGAAGCGGTAAGCGCGCTGGGTGGCGAGACACGCGCGCCTGCGGCGCTTCCGCTGAGCCGCCAAGCGCCTCCGTATTTGCAGTTTCCCATTCCGCCGATAGTCGCGAATCTGCCGGGAGCCGACTTCGACGGAGTGCACTGCGCGGTACGGGTAAAGTTCTACGATTACGGCGTCGTCTCGCTGCGATTGACATTTCCCGGCCAAGGCTCGTGGAACCAGTTGTCCGCACTAACGGAACGGGCTCGCAATGACGAGCGCATCACGCGGTTCGCCGAATCGACGGTTATGCGAATCTGCGACGAGTACGCCCACGCTCTCGACGAACGCCACGCGGCTCTCTTCGAGGATTACCTCATCGTCGAGATCGAGCGGTTCGCACAGGCAATCGATGCCGAGACTCTTTTGCACGTCCATTCCGCCCTGCTCGCAACCCTCTTGCTCGGAGAGCGCCGCCCCCTCTCCGCAACCGAGACCGAGGAAGCCTTACGTGTGCGCTTCTCCTACCATGAGGACGATCTGACGATCGTGCAGTGGGACACGGCGGTCGTCTACGACCGCGGCGAGAGCGCGCGCGCTATCGAGGAAATCTTGGAGTTTGCAAATTCCCAGCTGCTCGAGCTGCGCACGTACGACGCGCTGCTCGATACCGAGCTCGACGCGATCTATAAAATGCAGCCCGGCGAGCCGGCGCGATCGTTGCGAGGGCGCCGTGAGGCCGATCAGGCGGCGACCCTGCGGTATCTGATCGTCGACGTGCTCGAGCTGATGGACCGTTCGAGCAACGCCCTAAAAGTGGTCGGCGACGCTTACTACGCTCGCCTCTATCGGTCCGCCGCAGCTCGACTTGGCCTCGCAGACTGGCAGCATCAGATCGACACAAAACTAGCAAGCGTTGGCGAGATGTATCGCTTCTTCAGCGACGAGGCTCGCAGCCGCCGCGACGCGTTCCTGGAAACCATCATCGTAGTTCTCGTCGCATTCGAAGTCGTGATTGGCATTCTCACGCTCTTGCATTTTTAGCGCTTTAGAACGTTACCAGGCGAGTGCACCGCTGGGATGCGGTTTCAACCAGACGATGAGATCCCAGATCGTCGGAAACTCGAAGATGGTTACGATATCCGCAGCGTTTGCCGCTTTACCCATTTTGGCCACGGTTTGCGCTGAAGGGTTGGAGACGTCGCCACCGGCTTTGACGAAGTCGGCGTTCCATATATATTGGTCGTAGACCGTTTTGCCGCTCGCAGGGTCTTTGACGACGTAATGGATGTGGCCGTTGAACTCGTACCAGCGACCGGGATTGATACCCCAGAGCTGCGGTCGCGGCTCGTTGTTTGGGCGAGGCACAGAAAAGTCCGCACCCATCAGATTCCCTTCCTTATCGTACCAGAGCTGGCTCGGATGCGTCGGATCCGACGCCCAGCGTTGGTTGGCATAGCTGATCGCTCCGGTGTCGTCCACGCCGGTGTAGCGCACGTAGCCGGCCTTCTCGGCGTCGCTCGCATGGGGAAAGCGCACGATAAGATCGCGTTGAACCGTCTGGACAAACTGCGCTTCGCTCGCACTAAGCGGTCCTTTGAAGGTCGGACCCTCGTCTGCGCGGGCAACGGCGGTAATTGCGAAAAGAGCCGCCAAGGCGGCGGCCAAGCGTGCCTTCATCGAATGTTCTCCTCGCTCATGGGCGTACTCGTGGATACCAACGCCTCGCATCGGCGATTGTGACGCTAGTTGAGCAGAACGTGACCGACTATCAGCAGCGCGATGGTCCAAAACAAGTTCACGTGGGCTATGATTGCTCAGAACGTTTGCGCTCAGAAGCGAACGGCAGCATAAGCATGGCTTGGGCGCATTCGCGGTCGATCTGATTTGCCGAGGCAGAGAGCTTCCGGATAACCCGCGCCCGGTCGGCATCCGTGCGGTTCTGACTCAGCTTTGCTTTCCCGTAAATGGCGTCGGCGCGCATCTCGAACGCCACGATCGCTTTAAGCTGGCTATCGCGGTACCGTGGATCGAGTCGCTGCGGGTCCCAGCCATCCACTTTCTCGCCCTCAAGCTTTGCGCTCAGCAGCTTCACCGCATCCCAGGGATCGTATTGCCGTAGCCGTCCGGATACGTGCGCGGCGGTATAGTTCCACGTGGGCACCGTGGCATACGGTTCTTCGTACCACGAAGCCGAGATGTAGGCGTGCGGGCCTCGAAAGACGAGCGTGGCAGCAGCCTGCGTTACGATCGATTGCGCGTGGGGATTATTGCGAGCGACGTGGCCGATCAGCCAGATTTCGTTTTGGCGTTCTTGCGCGATCAGCGGAAGGTGGGAGACGCGCGGATACTCCTCCTCGCTCGTTATGAGCGAACCGAATGGATGCCGGTCGATGAGCTCGAGCACCCACGCGCGATCGGACACTTCGAAATGCGGTGGAATATACACGATAAGTCTTCATTCGCAGCGGTAGGAAGCAAAGACCTTTGTGGTGGGTTGTCACTCCACTAGTGTCTAACGCGGCAAGCAGGCCACTCCGTTTGTGTTGAATACGGTGACTGAATTACGCAATTCTTAGGTTGCGGCGGAATCAAAGGCGGCGGCAGCTTCTTTCTTACGGGGGTCAGCAGCTTTTCGGCGGCCTCGTTCCAGATATTTGCATGATTCGCGACGGGATCGCAGCCCCCGCCATTCCAGAAGCCGGATTGTGTCCCGTTCTTGCGCACCTCCGTCGCAATGTTATCGGAAACGGTGACGGGCCCGCAGGGCACGTCTTTGTACTGATTCCAAACATAGAGGGCGGTGTTTCCGCCTCCTCGCACCGGGGTTCGATTGACGATCCGGTTGCGACGGACGAACTGATCAGTTCCGCTCGCGATGCCGATTCCGCACTGGCCCGAGTCCACCACTCGGTTACCCGTGAGCCGGACCTTGTTCGCGCCGTCGTCCGCGATCAGTCCGCAGCCGGATCGGCTGTGGCCGCCGGTAACGTAGTTTTCTTCAGCGACAAAACCGGAGCCCTTGCCGAAATTAATCGAGTCTTCCTGATCGTCCGGGTACAGAAAACGCCGTGTATCGCGGCTACTCAACGTATAGTTGCCCCGCACGACGACGCCGGGACTATTCCACGCTTGCACGTTTTGCCCGCGCGGGTACGGACCTCGTGGATTGAGCAGAAAGTTGCCGATGATCGTTAAAGCGCTCACATCTTTCGGCGCCTCGACGTTGGACTCGCCGTAGGCGATCACGTTGCCTTGTATCGTCACGTCGCGGGTAGCCTCCAGCAGTATTCCATCGTTGTGATCGCAGCATCCCGTGCTGAGCGTCTCGGGGTGAATGTAGCTGTCGTAAATTCGGACCGCGCCACTGCCGCTTACCGCGATCCCGTTTCCACCGCATGGACCAATCTGTGAGGCTTCAATCGTAATGTCCGACGAGTCGACAACCCGAAGGCAATTTCCGGCGCGCGAGGATACGTGAAGATTCTTGTAAACGCGATGATGCTGATGACGAATGACCATCGGCCGATCGGCGCCGGCGTCGGCGTGCGCTAACGGCGTACCCGGCATCACGTGCGACGTGCAACCCGTCGGGAGCGTCGCGAGGAGGACCGACGATAGGCCGCGCGCCAACGGCATCGTGTAAGCGTTCATCGGTCGTCTTTCGCTAGCCGCGCAAACATCAACGCGTCGCGTACGTTGTCGTCGCGATCGACGTAGAACGCGCGCAAGGTTGCTTCTAGTTGGAAGCCGCACTTTTCGAGAACTCGCGCCGACGCGACGTTCGGCGCGAATACGCGCGCCTCGAGGCGGCGCAGATTGCCGTTCGCCAGTGCGTCATCCGAAAGCGTCCGCGCGGCGTCCGTGCCGATGCCGCGCCCCCAATATGCTTGACCCAGCCAGTAACCGAATGCGGCAGCTCCAATTCGTTCGCCGCGGTAAGGCTCGACCCCGATTCCGCCCGCTACGATGCCGTCGACTTCAATCGCATAGTAGCGTCCGGAAATGTCGCTCGTGGCGAGGGTGATCCAGCTCACGGCATCCCGCAGCGTGTATGGGTGCGGGAAGGCTCTCGTCATCCACCGCGCAACCATAAAATCATCGGCGACGGCGCAAATCGCCCGTGCGTCCTCCGCTCGATACGGCCGGAGCCGGCAAAGCCGACCCTCAAGGGCCTTCGGCACAGGCGTGGTAGGCGTTGGAATACATCGGCTGGAGGCTGTACACGGTTCCACCGACCGAGATCTTCCATTGGTATGTTTCACACAGATCGGCGACCTCGTCATCGAAAGTGAAGTTAAACCACGCGAACGCGGGACCAGGATCGGTGATCGATTCGAACGTCTCGTGTCCGAGCGTCGATGCGGTAGAGTTCGTTAGTGCGCTCGCTCCCGACGACGCCCGCGATGCGCAAAAGCTGACCTTTTGATACGGCTCGATCGAAACAATGACGTTCTCGGAAATGTCTTTGAACGCGACGCTCTCGTGGTAGGCGCAAAAGTCAAACGTGTCGGGATGATCGGGAGAGTAGCACGAGCGTGAGCGATCGAAGCACGTGTCCGTGCCCTTAGGCAAAAAAATGTGATAGATCGCGGAGTATCCGGCTCGCTTCGCATTTCTCTCCAGCGCCGCGTGGACGATGGCTAAGAGATCGTTGCCGTAGAGAAGCTTCGTGTAGGTGCGGTATTTCACCGTGAAGGCGCCTCCGAAAGTGTATCCGCTCGGGCCGGAGTTTGTGTACTGCTTAAGGAGCGCCGCGAACCGGCTTCCGGTAAGGTTCTTTTGGAAGCTCTCGGGATCGCCCCAGCAGGTCTCGCCTCCGCTTTTGCAGTTTACGTAAACGTTGAAGGAAGCGGCGATCTTCATGATCGGCCCCTTCTTGCGAATCAAATCGGCAGGATATTTAATTCTGTTCTCCGGTCCACCAAAACGGCGCTTCTCGGTCCGTAGCAGCATGAGATGATACGAAAGAACGCGAGCCGTTCTTGCACTGGCCACGTCGTCGGACGTAACCTGCAGAGTCGACGCGGTCGGAGCTCCGAAACCGGATAGGGTGGGAACCATTGAGACTGGGCCACCCATGCACGCCGTGACGACACTCGAGGAAATCAGCGCGGCGACTCCCAGAAGGAAGGGTTTCATATCGGATCTCCTTGATTTTTTCATCGGCCCTCGTGAGCGCATACTATCAAGCGAGAGTCTTCGCATGTCGAAGCGTTCGATAGTCGCCGTTGCGAATCGTTACGGCATGAGAGTCGAGCCATTCGAGCAGCGGCACCGCATACTTGCGTGACGTTCCCAATATATCCCGGAACTGCGCGGCGGTCATGCGCTCGTGCTCATGCAAATGAGCTTCGACGCGCGCGCGCACCTGTGCGATCTGCGAGCTGCGATAGAGATCGTCGCCAACCTTGACGAACGTGCCGCACGCGAGCATCGTATCGAAGGCTTTCGAGAGCCCGGGAACCTGTGAGAGCTTGACCGCCGCGGCGGCGCCGGCAAAAGCAATAGGTAGAAACGGCCGCACGTCGTCGATTGGAAGCAGGTGATCGAAGAAAGCTCGCTGCTCGGGCGTAAACGACGGTCGATGGTCGACGGCCGCATAGTAGCCTCCGCGATTCACGAGCCGGCCCTCCTCGACAAAATGTTCGGCGATGCGCACGAGCGTCGTTTCCTTCACGCCGAGCGCGCGGGCGAGCGCTATCGAAGTCATGCCCATTGCCCAGCGTTCACGGCGATGCGCCTCGTCGAGTTGTGCGAGCATTCCCCAGCACAGCGCACGCGCAACGCCGCCGTCGACGTATGCCGGCGGCCGGTTTACGCAGATCACCTCTGCCTGCTCGACGAGCCGTTCGACGGCATTGCGCGCAACCTGTTCACGCAGATTGGCCGCAGACGCGATCGCTCCAAGCTCGACCGCTTCGAGGCCCTTTGCGCGCAGGACGGCCAGCACCGCTTCGCCATCCGAATCTCGCCCTTTCTGGGAATGATCGGCATCGATGCCTTCCACGTATCCGCCTCCGAGCAGCGTCATCGGCGACGGACGGCGCAAAACAAACCGAACGCCCGCGAATGCAACCACCGGTTCGCGCAGGTGGAGCTGCGCGCGCATCTCATGCCGATCCGCACTCGCTTCGTCGGTAACGAGCGTCCCCAAAATTTCCGCAGCCCCGACGTACGCCCGGACCGCCGTCCGCCTGCGCACCAGCGACCGCGCTGATTGCAACGGCACAAAACGCACGCTGAAGTTTCGCTGCGCCGAGAACTCACGCCCGACGATTGCCTGGCCGCGCCGTATTTCATGGCGATCGATTCCGGGCAAGTTGAGCGCCACCCGTGAACCGGCTTCGACTCGTTTGCGGGTCGATTCGAAGACGCCGATGCTTCGAACGTGCGCCGACGTGCCGCCCGGTTCGAGCACGAGCGTCGTACCGGCGTCGATTGCGCCTTGCATGAGCGTGCCGGTGACAACCGTGCCAAGTCCCGGCAAGGCGAAAGCACGGTCGATCGGCAGATAGACGGGCGCGTTGAGGTTGCGTAGCGGCATCGCCGAAAGTTCGTCATGGACGGCATCGCGCAGCATCGCGAGATTTTCGCCGGTGACGGCCGAAACCGCGAACGCCGGCGCACCCGCGGCAATCGTGCCTTGCAGCTGCTCCTCGATGCGCCGGCACGCGGAATCCCTATGCCGAGGCTCGACGAGGTCGATCTTGCTTACGACCACGAGAACGCGGCGCACGTTGAGAAACTGCAGAATTTGCAGATGCTCGATTGTTTGCGGCATCACGCCTTCGTTGGCGTCGACGACCAGAAGCAAGAGCTCCATGCCGGCTGCGCCTGCCAGCATGTTATGCAGGAAACGCTCGTGGCCGGGTACGTCAACGATGCCGCCTTCGACGCCGTCGTCGAAGCGTAAGTGCGCGAAGCCGAGGTCCAGCGTCATGCCGCGCGCTCGCTCTTCGACCAAACGATCGGGGTTCGTTCCGGTGAGCGCGCTAATCAAGGCCGACTTTCCGTGATCGACGTGTCCGGCGGTTCCGACAATGTGCATTACGCCGCCCCGAGTTTCGGCCGAATACGATAATCGGCAAGGATCTCGCCGGCGGCTCGAACACCCGACTCTGCACCCCCTTCCATGAAGCCTTGATAGGCGACCGACGTGTGCTCGCCCGCGAAGTGCGCGCGTCCCTGCGCTCTGGCTTCGTGCCCTGCGATCGTCGTGCACTGCCCGACCAGCCAGCACGAGTAACTGGCGAGAATGTTCGGATCGGCCTGTGCATTGCCGAAGGTCGCCTTACCGTTCCACGTCGTCGAAACGCCGGGCCAAATTCGATCGAGCTGTTCGAGAAAACCTCGTGCGTGCCACGCAACGGCCCCGGATTCGGAAATCCGCGCGTACGGCATGGCCGGCGTGTCGAGCATTGCAGGGCTGGCCGCAGTGAAGACTTCGATAAGGCCGTCTTCGCCGCGCTGGCCGAGCGAATAATCGAGCGAGCTCTGCACGGGCAACGTCGTCCAAATCTGTCCCGTCGTGGGCTCGGGCCACGGATGTACCGCGCGCATCCAGGCCCGCCGGTCGAACTGGAGGTGAAGCTTCGTGTGAAAGCCGTAACCGAGATTCTCGATCGCATTGACCTTCGCCGAGTCGAATCCGGCGCTCGAATAATCGAGGGCGCGCAGCGCGATGAACGGAAGCGCAAGCACCACGCGGTCTGCATAGACCGTTTCGGTCGCCCCGCGATGATCGAAACGCAGCGCGTACGGCCCGCTCGCGCTACGCCGAATCGCCAGCAGACGACGGTCGAGCAGCACGCTGCCCATGGCAAAGACGCCGCGATCGCTTCGGGAAGCGCCTGACTCCCGTCGGCGAGAATGTAACGCTGGTCGGAATAGCCCAGCACGTTCATCTCATGATTTTGGGCATAATACCGCTGCTGGCCGAGTTGAAGCACCAGATTGAGCGCACTGAGCTCGTCGATCTCGCGTCCGTACTCATTGCGGTAGGACTCTTTGACGAGCCGCCCGAGCTGCGACCCAACGCCGCCCGGCACGTAGCGGTCGATCCAGTCGCGCATGCTCATGAGGTCGAGGTGGCGCGCCGTCGGCGTGGCGGTCGCATACGTCGTCGTCGGGTCGACTTTTGCAAGCTGTTCTTGGAGAATCGGATAGATCTGCGCAAAATCTTTGTCGGCCTGTGACATGGCGTAGTAACGGCTGTCGAGATAACAGGTATCGCGGGCGCGTGGCGGGCGCGCCGCATGCGTATCGAGCAGCGCGAGCTTAAATCGGCGAGCAAGCCGATGTATGTTGACGTGTGTCGAATCGATCATCGCTCCGCACCACTCGGTATGCTGCCCCTCATACCAGTAGCTGCGCTCCGAATGCATGCGGCCGCCGATGCGCGAGGACGACTCGTAGACGGTCGATTCGATTCCCGCATCGCGCAGACGCATCGCGGTTACCAATCCGGCGATCCCGGCTCCGACGATTACGACGCGCTCTCGTCCACGCGCTTGGGAGCTGCCGCACGCAACGAATTCCGGAACGGCCGCGGCCCCAAGCGCTGCCATCCCGAGTCCGCGGACAAATTCGTGGCGCCTCAAAGCTTGATGCTAATGTCCGCAAAGAAGCCGAAGGGTTGCCGAACCGACGAAATTCCGACCTCCGTGACGTTGAAGAACGTTCCGTAAGGGTAGCGCAGTTGCGGCGGAGGGTTCTTCACGAAGTTCCCGGACGGCGCGAGGATGTTCGACGGCAGGTTCGAGTAAACACACGTCACGGAGTTGTCCCAGGCGTAACCGCGCTGAAAGCACTGGTTATAGAGATTGACGGCTTGCACGGTAAGCGTCATGCGCGGACTCACGTCGTAGCTGGCCTGCAAATTCGCAGAAAGCTCGGCCGGCTGCACGAACGCGCCCAGGTTGTCGAATCGGCCACTATAGGGATCGGGCAAGAAGATCGCACCAATCGCACCACCGGGGCAGCTGACGCCTGGCGTGAGCGGCGTCTTGGTCGGCTGCGCCGAGCACGATTGTGGAACGTACCCGGGCCAGACGAGGGGCGAACCGTAGTTCGAACCGTCAGCGTAATGGAGCGATGGCGTTACCGCTAGCCTTCCGCGACGGTAGTTGAGAATCAGGGACGCAACGTCGGGGACCTCATAGCCGTTGGCCGCGTTGAAGGGGCTAGGGATCACGTCGTACGGCGTGTACCAACCGCCTGTATCGAATAGCGGTTGCAGAGCATCGCGATAGTACGGATTGGGAATCTTCAGCTTGCCTTGATTGCGCGTTCCGGATTGCGAATTCGCCAACAGAGGTGCAGAGTTGCCGAGATACGCACCACTGCCGCAGGCCTGCCAATTGGGCGAGCTCTTCGTCACGCCGGCACAGGCCGAGGTGTACGAATTGTAAAGCTCGATTTGCGTGTTCAGCGAGTCTATCACACTGATGCCGTTGATCGGGCTGAACCGAATGCGATTTTGCGTGTGCGTATAGGAGAACAGCCCCGATAGACCGTCGCGGCTGAAATCTCCGTATTGCAGCGACAGCTCGACCCCGTACGATTCCTGCGTTCCAACGTTGAGGCCGGCGAGGATGCCTTGCACCGGATTGATTGCCTGGAACTGCAGCTGATTGCTTGTGTCGCGGTAGAACGGCGTTATCTTGTATGAAAGCTGCGTCCCCTTGACGTGCTTCTCCAGCGAAAGGTCGAAGTTATCCGAAGTGTCCGGATAGATGTCGTGGTCGGGCGTATGGTAACCGTACGGATAGAACTGCGCGATGAAGGACGCGAGATTCTGTTGAAACGTGTTGTATTGGTAATAAGAGGAGCCCTCGGCCCGCGCGTACTTGCCTGCCGAGCCGCGAATCACCGTGTCTGGATTGATGCTGTACGTGAACGAGACGCGCGGCTGGAAGACGTAAGCGACGTTGCTGCCGGCCGTGACGTTGTAGAGCCCGTTGCCCGGTACGGTCAGCGGCTGGAGACCGGTCGCGCACGGCCCAAACGAATCGGTCGTTGAGTTCCACGTCCACTGCGTCGCCTTACCCGGCGCGCCGCAAAACTCGCTGTTGTAGGCGTCGAACCAGAACTGGCGCGCCGGATAACCTGCTTCCAGATTGTTGGTCGAGTACTCGAAGCGATCGACGCGCGCACCTACATTGACGACGAGCCGGTCGTTGGGTTGCCACAAATCCGTAATGGCCGCGGAGCCAAAATGGGGCATCACATCATCGACTTGCGCGCTCTGACCGTTCTCCGTCATCATCCAGCGTGCGCCGGCCTTGGCCGCGGCAGACCCAGGTGGCGCATACCCGGGCGTGAGATTGAAACGATACGAGCCTTCGCCTGGATAACAGCCGCTGGGCGTGAGACAACCACCCTGGCTGCCGGCGTCGAAACAACTCCACGGCTGGCCGGTGACATATTGTAGCACTTGCCGTTCGGCGTACCGTAGTTAGACAGTATCGTCCCAAGGCCGGTCGGCCCCAGACTCGTCGTAAACGGATCGGTCGAGCTAAACATCGCGTTATACGTTTGAAGCCGCTGTGTCATGTACGACGCTTCGACCGTGATGAGATTCTGCGTCGCGAGCTGATTGGCGTAAATCAGGCTGCCTCCATAGCCGTGCTCGAGAACTTCATAATCGGCCGGATCCGAGCCAAAGACGAGTTGCGCGCTGTCGGGCCCGTTGATGAACCAGTTCGAGTACTCGCCGTAGACAAGCGCGCGTAGGTACGAATGGGGATCGATGTTCTTTTGATACTGCAGCTTCTCGATCGTATAGCCGTTCCAGTTGCCGTCGCGGTCGTTCGGATCGATCGGTCCACCGACGGTGCGATCGGTTGGGCTGCTCGGAAAGAGGCCGACGACCACATCCTGCTGGTGCGGTGCCTGCATCAGGGGACCGCCGTAATAGAGCGAGTCGAGATAGGGCATCGGATAGCCGATACCGGTCTCCGCTCCCACTTTGGGCGTGTACCAAACGTCGTTTGCGGAACTGTAGAACTGGTCGGCGATGCCGCCGGTAACGTAGAGCAATTGAATGTCGTCGCGCAGCGACGAGTCACGATGAGGAACGCCGATGTGCAGATTCACTACGTTCTCGCGATCGAAATTGGTGCCTTGCGCGTAGCTGTAGCCGGGAGAGAAGATGAACCCGTAATTGGGGGCCTTGCCCCCGGATCCGTCGAGAATGTTGTACACGTTGTTGTTGGTTGGGACGTTGAGTGGATAGAAATAGAGCGGCTCGCTAACACCCCCGAATTGATCTCCAAACCGATACGTTTGATCGGTTCCGGAGAGTCCCACGTAGTACGAAAAGAGCCGGTCCGGCGTCGCGCCGCCGATTTCAACGGTGGCCTGATGGTAGAAGGCGGGACCGCCAATGCCAAGATCGGCTGTGGCGTAACCTGGGAACGTGCCGGTCTTGATGACCTGGTTGATGTATCCGGCGAGCCCTGAGGAGTTCGAGGTCGCGGGAGTTCCGCCGGTGTAAACTTGCACCTCTTGATTGCCCAGTGACGTAAGCGTCGCGATGGGCGCGAGATCCGATTGGCGCGTCGTCGGCAGGCCGTCGAACTCGTACGCGACCTGGTCGACGTCGCCGCCGCGGACGTACACGCTTTGGTACCACCCTTGTTGGTTGGACGGGATGTTGACTCCCGGCGCGCTAGCGATCGCGCCGTAAGCTTGCGTCAGCGATCCCGAGCCGTTGAGGGTCGATGCCGCCTTCTGTCCCGTCGGGTTTACCGAGTACACGTCGCTGGTCACGCCGGATCGCACGAGCGATTGGACGGAACGCGAGGTCGTGCGCGCTATCGTTTTGAGTGCCTTCTGGAGCGTCAGCGAGACCGTCGCAGATTGGTCCGCCACGATCGAGACGCCGGGCTGCGACTGCGGCTCGTACCCTGATTTACTCGCGCTGACGGTATACGTGTCGGGCGAAAGCGAGATAAACGAAAACGCACCTGCGGAGTCGGTGACGCTCTGCGCGGTCTGCGACGGCGACGTGGCGATCACGACGGCTCCGGCTATCGGCGCTTGCGTCGACACGTCTACGACGTGGCCCCGCAAGGTGCCGGTGGTGCCGGCTCTGGCTACAAAAGGGTTAGCAACAAGCGTAAGGACGGCGACCGCAACGATCCGTTTTACCAACTTGCACCTCGCAGGCGGTGTAAAGAAGAGCCGCTTTAAACTCGCCGAATAGGACTTCCTCGCCATTCATGGGAGTACGAGAAAAAACGCCGGCCTCCGTCACCGAAGCGTCGCTCGCGCAGCGTCGCCGAGCAGAGCGTCGCGCGGGGCGTCGCGACCGCCCATCCGATTTGGATCGCGCGTGCCAGCGGCGCGATCCTTTGGGACGTCGAGGGCCGCCGTTACATCGATTTCGTCGGCGGGATCGGCACGCTCAACGCCGGCCACGGCCATCCGAAGGTCGTCGCCGCGATCGCCGAGCAGGCGGCTCGCTATACGCACACATGTTTCCAAGTGGCGATGTACGAGCCGTACGTTCGCGTTGCCGAAGAACTCAATCGGCGCGCGCCCGGCCTTTCGCGGAAGAAGACGCTGCTGCTCTCGACCGGCGCCGAAGCGACCGAAAACGCGGTGAAGATCGCGCGCGAATACACGCGCCGGCCCGCGATCGTCGCGTTCACGCACGGCTACCATGGCCGGACCCTGCTCGCGCTCTCCATGACCGGCAAGAACGAGCCTTACAAACAGCACTTCGGTCCGTTCTGCAGCGAGATCTACCACGCGCCGTTCCCCTACGAACAC
The DNA here is from genome assembly GCA_963826325.1 of Vulcanimicrobiota bacterium. GTDB lineage: Bacteria > Vulcanimicrobiota > Vulcanimicrobiia > Vulcanimicrobiales > Vulcanimicrobiaceae > Cybelea. The sequence goes on along the minus strand of CAWGWT010000007.1, from coordinate 68,344 downwards.
CACGGCGTAACGACGCGCGACGCGCTCGACGCTCTCGACGAGCTCTTTGCGACGGCGCGTCGCCGCCGGACCGCGTCGCGGCGATCATCGTCGAGCCGGTGCTCGGTGAGGGCGGCTTCGTTCCGGCGCCGCCGGAGTTCTTGCGCGAGCTGCGGCGAATCGCCGACGTGCACGGCATCGTGCTGATCGCCGACGAGATCCAAACGGGATTCGGCCGCACCGGCACGTTCTTCGCGTGCGAGCAATACGGCATCGAGCCCGATCTGGTCGCGGTCGCAAAATCGCTCGGCGGCGGCCTGCCGCTCGCGGCCGTCGTCGGGAAGGCCGAGATCATGGACGCGCCCGAGCCCGGCGGCTTGGCGGAACGTTTGCCGGCAATCCGGTCGCCTGCGCGGCGGCGCTCGAGATCGTTCGAGATCATGGACGATGCGTTCTTGGCGCGCGTCGCGCGCGATCGGCCTGCGCATTCGCGCCGCGCTGCGACGCTGCAAGCGCATTTCCGCAGATCGAAGACGTGCGCGGGCTCGGCGCGATGCTCGCGATCGAGCTTGCGTCGGGCGCGCCCGAAATCGTCGAGGCCGCGCGCGAGCGCGGTCTGCTTCTGCTGTTGGCCGGCAAGCGCAACGTCATTCGCATTCTCGTTCCGCTCGTCGTCGGCGACGCCGAGCTCGACGAAGGGCTCGAGATTCTTGAGGCGAGCGTCGCGAGAAGTCTTTACGAGGTGATCGAAAATTACCAGTGATCGAGAGCGCAAGGTCTACGAATACACGCAACGCGTCTTAGACCTGATCGAGACAACGGACATTACCCCGAGCGAATGCGCGTGGATCACGCGCGAAACCGTCGAGTCGTTTCGCGATCACGTCAATCCGGGCTTCCTCGAATACCGCAAGGCGACCGACGCTGACGCGCCGGCGCCGTCGTCGAGTGGGCCGATGCCGGACCGAACTCCTATCGCGACGTCGCCGGGCGGAGTACATCGATTGTTTGGGCGGTTTCGGCATCTTCAACGTCGGCCATCGCAATCCCAAAGTCGTCAAGGCGGTGATGGATCAGTTGCGCCGCCAGCCTCTGCACAGCCAAGACTTGCTCGATCCGCTGCGCGCGATGCTCGCCAAAGCGCTGGCGATGCTCACGCCCGCGGGCCTCGACTACAGTTTCTTCTGCAACAGCGGCACCGAGGCGGTCGAGGGCGCGCTCAAACTCGCGCGCGCGTACGATCCGGCCAAACAGACGATCGTCGCGGCGACCAAGGGCTTTCACGGCAAGAGTTACGGCTCGCTTTCGGCCAGCGCGAAGGCCGAGTTCCGCCGACCCTTCGGGCCGATGCTGCCCAACATCGAGCACGTGCCGTTCAACGATCTGCTCGGCCCTGCGCGACATGATGACGTCGTGCAAGGCGGTCGGCGAAGACGTCGGCGCCGTGCTGCTCGAGCCGATCCAAGGCGAAGGCGGCGTTAACATTCCCGACGACGAGTATCTGCCGGGCGTGCGCGCGCTCTGCGACGAGTTCGGTTCGCTCCTCATTCTCGACGAAGTGCAGACCGGCATGGGGCGCACCGGCAAGATGTTCTGCTGCGAGCATTACGGCGTCGCGCCCGACCTGATGTGCCTGGCGAAGGCCTTCGGCGGCGGCGTGATGCCGGCCGGCGCGGTCGTCGGGCGGCGCGAGATCTTCTCGCGGCTCTTCGATAACCCGTTCCTGCACACGTCGACGTTCGGCGGCAACCCGCTCGCCTGCGCCGCGGCGCTGGCGACCATCAACGTCCTGATCGAGGATCGGTTGCCCCAACGCGCCGCGATTCTGGGCGAACGCATGCTCGCCGGCCTGCGCCGGGCCGTTGCGGGCACGAAGATCTCGTCGTCGACGTGCGCGGCAAGGGGCTGTTGATGGCGATCGAATTTCGCGATCACGAGACCGGCTTCGAGTTCGGCAAGCGCATGCTCGACCGCGGCGTGCTCGTCTCGGGAACGCTCGTTAACGCGCGCATGATCCGCGTCGAACCGCCGCTGACGATCACGGAGGAGCAAGCCGACTACGTGTGCCAAGCTCTCGGCGAAAGCCTCAACGCGATGGCCTCGATAAGCGCAGACAGGAGCATAAGAAGATGCAAACGACAGCGCATCCGCGCCGCGCACTCGGCGGAGGAAATTCTTCGCAACCTGCCGCGTATCAACGGCGTGATTCCCATGTACGTCGACGGCGGCTGGAGGCTCGCGGCCGACGGCGGGACGCGCGAGCTGATCAACCCGTCCAACGGCCGCACATCGCGACCGTCGCCGAGGCCAACGTGGCCGATGCCGAAGCGGCGATTCGCGGCCGCGCGCCGCGCGTTCGACGAAGGTCCGTGGGCTCGCCGAGCGCGCCGATCGCGCCGCGCTGCTCTTTAAAGTCGCCGACGCCATCGACGCGCATCGCGACGAGTTCATGCGGATCGACACGCTGAACAACGGCAAGCCGCTGCGCGAGACCGAGTACGATGCGATCGACGCCGCCAACTGTTTCCGCTACTATGCCGGCCTCGCAACGAAGCCGCACGGCCAAACGTTCGACGTTCCCGCGCCGTCGCAGACGTTCACGGTGCGCGAACCGATCGGCGTCTGCGGACAGATCGTTCCGTGGAACTATCCGCTGCTGATGGCGACCTGGAAGCTGGCGCCGGCGCTCGCGGCCGGCAACGTCTGCGTTCTAAAACCCTCGGAACTGACGCCGCTCTCGGCGATGCGGCTGGCGACGATCTTCGAGAGCTCGAATTCCCGGCCGGCGTCGTCAACGTCGTCCCGGGCGCGGGCGCCACTGTCGGACATGCGATCGCCGCGAGTCCGCTCGTCGATAAAGTCGCGTTTACGGGCGGCACCAAGACCGGGCGCAGCATCATGCAAGATGCGACGGCGAATCTCAAGAAGATCTCGCTCGAGCTGGGCGGCAAATCGCCGAACGTCGTCTTTGCCGACGCCGATTTCGACACGGCGGTCGATTACGCGCTCTTCGGCATCTTTGCCAACGCCGGTCAAGTCTGCTCGGCGGGCTCGCGGCTGGTCGTGCAGAAAAGCCGCTGCACGACCGCTTCGTCGAGCGGCTCGTCGATCGCGCGCAAAAAGATTACGTGTCGGGGACGGATTCGATCCCGCAATCCGAGATGGGGCCGATCATCTCGCCGGTCCATCGCGAACGCGTCGAAGCCTACATCGAGGCCGGCTGCGAAGAGGGCGCGGAATTACTCTGCGGTGGAACGCGGCTCGGCGGTGCGCTCGCCGACGGCAACTTCATTGCGCCCACGATTTTCGACCACACCTCACCGAAGATGCGGATCGTACAAGAAGAGATCTTCGGCCCGGTGCTTGTCGTGCAGACGTTCGACGACGAAGCTGAGGCGATCAGGCTAGCCAACGACACGGTTTACGGACTGGCCGGAGCGCGTCTTCACTCAGGACATCGCAAAGGCGCACCGCGTCATCCGCAAGATGCGGGCCGGCATCACGTGGATCAACACCTATCATCCCACCTACAACGAAGCACCGTGGGGCGGCTACAAGCAGTCGGGTATCGGCCGCGAGCTAGGCACCTACGGTTACGATGCCTACACGGAGGTGAAGCAGATCAACGTTAATCTCGACGTCGAGCCGTCGGGCTGGTTTTCCGAGGGCTAGTTAGTCCGTGCCTTTCGAAAAAGGCGCGAACGATTTCGCTTTCGCGGGGCTGATCCCTAACCGCGACAAGGCGCGGTCTGCCAGAATTCTGCCGCCGGTCTGGCATCGCGGGCAGTAGTTCGTTTCGTTATCGGCGTACCGGATGCGCTGCACCGCCTCGCCGCATCGGGGGCACGCTTTTCCGAAGCGTCCGTGAACCGCCATGCCGTCGCGAAAGGCCGTCACCTTTTCGGGAAACGCTCGCATTGCCTCAGCGCTCAACTTATCGATCCAGTCTTGCAGCACCGCGCGCGTCGCGGCGAAGAGCCGTTCCCATTCGTGCGGCCGGAGCTTTTGCGTGAGCACGATCGGCGAGAGCTGCGCTGCATGGAGGATCTCGTCGGAATAAGCGTTGCCGATGCCGTCGATAAGGTGCGGATCGGTGAGCGCGCGCTTGAGCGTGTGATTCTCTGCAGCGAGCGCGCGCACGAACTCGTCGAGCGTGCAAGTGAAGACATCGATGCCGCCGGGATCGAGCGCATCGAGCGCTTCCTCACCGGCGACGACGCGCACGGACGCGCGCCGTTTCGTACCGGCCTCCGTGAGCACCAGCGACCCGTCAACGAAATCAAGGGCAGCGAGGGCATTTCGGCCCGCGAGCTTCGCGTGCGGGGGCCGCCAGTGGAGACGCCCAGCGATCATGAGATGGATCACGAGCCAAACTTCGCCTTCCAAGCCGAGCGCGATGCGCTTGCCGATGCGTCGAACATCACGAACGATGCGCCCCTCGACGGCGGAGAGCGGTGTCGTTGTTCGCAACAGCGAGACGCTCGCGACCCGAACGCGTTCTAGCTTTTGACCGATCACGCGCGGCTCTAAGGCGGCAATGTAGGCCGCAACGTCGGGAAGTTCCGGCATAGTTTTAGATTAGCGGCTCGAAGTCAGTCGTTTCAAGGCGCCAATCACGGTTTCGTCTTCGTCGGGCGCGATGGTGCGCAAATCAAGCAGGACGCGCCGCTGCGCGATTCGCGCGACTATCGGTGGCAGCGCGTCGCGAAGGTCTGCAGCTAAGCCGTCGGAGTTCTCCGTTGTAATCGCGACGGCGAGTGAGGCTACGCGCTCCTGAGCGAGCGCGCCGCCCCCCAAATACGCATCACTATCCACAATGCTTGCGCGCGGCACAGCATCGAGATACGCCTGGGAGCGGCCGCGCAGATCGTCGAGCGTCGCGGCCAGCATGCGAAAGACCGGCAGACGCTCGCGCAGCGAGTCGTCGCGATAGAGCCGCAACGTCGAGCCTAGCGCGGCAAGCGTCATCTTGCCGACGCGCAACGCGCGCAGCAACGGATTACTACGCATACGTGCCACAAGAGACGTACGTCCGACGATAACGCCGGCTTGCGGACCGCCCAGCACCTTGTCACCCGAGAACGTGACGAGACCGACGCCGTCGGCAAGTGCTTCCTGGACGGTTCGTTCGTGTCGCACCCCGTACGGTGCGAGATCGACGAGCGCGCCGCTTCCGAGATCCTCGACAACTGGGACGCCGGCCCGGCGGCCGAGCTTGACGAGGTCGGGCACCGGTATGTCATGCGTGAACCCTTCGATCCGGTAGTTTGAGGGATGCGTACGAAGCAGCAGCGCGGTGCGAGGTGAGAGGGCGCGCTCGAAATCGTCCACGTAGACGCGGTTCGTCGTTCCGACCTCGACTAGCTTCGCGCCGCTGCGTTCGAGCACTTCGGGGACCCGAAAGCCTCCGCCGATCTCGACGAGCTGGCTGCGGGCGACGACGACTTCGTGGCCCTTCGCGAACGTGTCGAGCACGAGCATGACGGCCGCGGCGCAGTTATTGACGACCAGCGAATCCTCTGCGCCGGTGACCTCCTTCAAAAGGCTTCCGACTCGGCCGTAGCGCGAGTCGCGTTCGCCGGTTTTGAGATCGTACTCCAAGTTCGAATAACCGTTAGCCACCCCGGCGACCGCGTGCAACGCATCGATCGCCAGAGGCACGCGACCCAGATTTGTATGAACGATAATACCGGTTGCGTTAATAACCTTGCGCAGCGTTTGCTGGGCAACGGCTTCCAGTCGCTGCGTCAGTTCTCCGACGATCGCATCGAATTCGATCGGGCCGGACGCGCGCACGCGGCTGAATACGTCTTCGGCCGCGCGCTTGACTTGATTTCTTCCGAGCAAAATATCGTACGGAGCTATACGTTCGTCCGCCAATACCCGGTGCATCGCCGGGATCGATTTCACGCCACGTGTTTGCCGAGCATCGACGTTACCACGTTCTCAGGAACGTAGCCCACAATGCGATCGACCGGCTGGCCGTCCTTAAAAAGAATGAGGCAGGGAATGCCGGAGACCTGGTATTGGCCGGCAATGCTTGGATTGTCGTCGGTGTTCAACTTGAAGAACTTGGCTTTTCCGGCATTTGCCGCCGCGACTTTCTCCACGATCGGAGAGAGCATTCGGCACGGGCCACACCAAGGCGCCCAAAAATCCACGAGTACCGGCTGCGTGCTTTGCAGCACCTCGGATTGGAAGTTCGTCTGGGTAACGTCTGGTAAAGCACTCATGATAGTATGTAACACTCCTAAAGTTCGGTCTGTTGCGGTTCGCCGGTGATCTCGGTGATCTGCTTGGCCTGTTTTCCGAGGTTGGTGATCGCGATGACCTCGTCCCCCCCGCCCAATCGCTGCAGACGGACGCCTTTCGCGTCGCGCCCGGTCTTGCGAATGTCGCGCACTTTGAGACGAATTACCTGGTTGCCCGACGTCATCATAAGGATCTGATCGTCGGGAGCGACGAGAATTTGGTCGACGACTTGCCCGATGTCGTCGCGCTGGCGTGCAAAGGCCTTGACGCCCTTGCCGCCTCTGGAGGTATGGCGGTACTCGTCGATGGGCGTGCGCTTGCCGAAGCCGCGCGAGGTGACGAGCAAGACTTCGCGTCGCTCGTCTTCGATAACGTCCATCGCTACGATCGTGTCGCCCTTCTCGAGCGTCATCGCCTTAACCCCGCGAGCCACGCGTCCCATTGGACGAACGTCCTTCTCGTTGAAATGAACGGCCATGCCCCGCGTCGATGCAAGAATGATGTCGCGCGAGCCGTTGGAGAGGTCGACGGCCAGCAGCTCGTCGCCGCCATCGAGATTGATCGCGATCAGCCCGTTGCGGCGTACGTTTGCGAACTCTTCGAGCTTCGTCTTCTTGATAACGCCGCGTTTGGTCACCATGACGAGATATCTCTCGCTTTCGAACCGGTCGATCGGGAAGACCGCCGTAACCTCTTCGCCGGGCGGCAGGGTGAGCAGATTGACGAGCGCCGTGCCGCGCGCTTGGCGCGTCGTGTCGGGGATCTCGTAACCGCGCAGCCGGTAGACGCGCCCCATGTTCGTAAAAAAGAGCACGTGATCGTGCGTCTTGGTGACGAAGAAGTTTCGCACGACGTCCTCGCGCTTGAGGTTCGAGATGCCGGTTACGCCTCGTCCGCCGCGGCTCTGCGTTCGAAACGTATCTACTGAAACGCGTTTGATGTAGCCGCCGACGGTATACGTGACGACGACGTCGATATTCGGCGTGATTTGCTCGATGGAGATTTCGTCTTCGGCGGGCTCGACGCTCGTACGCCGGTCGTCACCGAAACGCTTCTTGATGTCGAGTGCTTCGCTCTTGACGATGCCGGCGACACGGCGTGGGCTGCGCAGAATGTCCTGCAATTCGGCGATCGTCTTGATCAGCTCGGCGTACTCTTGCTCGATCTTCTGCCGCTCGAGTCCCACTAGCGTCCGCAGACGCATGTCGACGATCGCCTGTGCTTGCACGTCGCTCAGACTGAACCGCTTCGATAGGCGCTCTTTGGCTTGGTCGGCCGTTTGACTTCCGCGTACGATTTCGATGACTTCATCGATGTTGTCGAGCGCAATCCGGTAGCCCTCGAGCAGGTGCGCGCGCTCTTCGGCCTTGCGAAGATCGTAGGCCGTTCGCCGGGTGATAACATCCTTGCGGTGTTTAATGAAATGCTCGAGCAGCTGTTTGAGCGTAAGCACTTGAGGCTCGATCGCAACCGATCCGTTGGCGCGCGGCTCGCCGATCGGCACCAGCGCCAGCATATTAAAGCCGAATGTCGCCTGCAGCGGCGTGTGCTTAAAGAGCTGGTTGAGCACGATCTTCGGGGTCGCGCTCTTCTGAAGCTCGATGACGACTCGCATGCCCTTGCGGTTCGACTCGTCGTCCATCCGCGCAATGCCGGCGATTCGTTTCTCGGCGTATGCTTCGGATATTGCCTCTATAATTCGCCCCTTGTAGACCTGGTACGGTATCTCGGTGACGACGATCTTGTGCTTGCCGCGCTCCTCGACGATCTCGGCCTTACCGCGAATCGTAATGGAACCGCGCCCGGTCTTGTAAGCTTCGCGAATGGCTTCGTGGCCTAAAATCGTACCGCCGGTGGGAAAATCGGGGCCCTTAACGATCGCGCAAAGATCGTCATCGCTCGCCGCGGGATCGTCTATCAAAGCGGCGATCGCGTCGGCGATCTCGTTGAGGTTGTGCGGCGGGATGTTCGTCGCCATTCCGACCGCGATGCCGCTCGATCCGTTGACCAAAAGCTGCGGCAGGCGCCCTGGGAGGATGCTCGGCTCGACGCCTTGATTATCGAAGGTCGGAACGAACGGAACGGTCTCCTTATCGATGTCGGCCAAGACGTCGCTCGCCGTACGAGCCAGCCGCGCTTCCGTATACCTGTAGGCGGCCGGGGGATCCGGATCGATCGATCCGAAGTTGCCGTGCCCGTCGACCAAAGGGTAGCGAAGCGTAAAATCTTGCGCCATGCGCACGAGCGCATCGTAGACCGAACTGTCGCCGTGAGGATGGTAGCTCTTGAGCACTTCACCGATGATGCCGGCGCATTTGCGATGCTGCCGCCCGGGGTCGAGTCCCATCTCGCGCATCGCGTAAAGAATTCGCCGCTGAACCGGTTTCAGGCCGTCGCGCACGTCGGGCAGCGCCCTTGAGGCGATAACCGACATCGCATACGAGAGATAGCTCTCTCGCATTTCATCTTCGACGTTGACCTGCACCAGGATATCGTTGTTCAATAATCACCTGCGCTCATGAAGGACTCGCCTTCGACTCGGCTGCGGACCGCCCCGCTGCGCCTTAGACTTCACAGCGAAGAGGCTCTCGGCGCATTTGCCGCTGCTTTTGCGCGTCTTCTCCGTCGAGGCGACGTCGTGGCGCTGGGCGGCGCGATCGGTTCCGGCAAAACCGCCTTTGTGCGCGCCGTCGTCCGAACGCTGCACGGCGCCGATCAAAGCTGCAGCCCGAGCTTTACGTTTCGGCATCGCTACGACGGCGATCCGCCGATCGAGCACATCGACTTGTACCGCATCGAGAACCCGCGCGAATTGAACGAGCTGGGCCTCGAGGAAGCGCTCGACGGCAATTCGATCGTACTGATCGAGTGGTGGCGCAACGCGCCGGACGCTATTCCGTCGCGGCGGTACGAAATCGAAATCGAAGGTGCCGGCGACGAGCCACGTACTTTATTAGTTCGCCCACCGCAATGAACGTTCTTGCCCTGGACGGAGCGCTCGGGGCCTTTTCGACTGCGGTCGGCACTCGGGGGCGGATCGTCGCATCGCGCTGCGAGGGCGGCGCCATCGCTCTCGAGCGTGGGCTCGCAATGGTCCAGGAGGTACTCGACGGCGCACACGTTGCGCCACGGCAGATCGACCGCTTGGCAGTCGGTGTTGGTCCCGGCGGTTTTACCGGCTTGCGTATCGCAATTGCGTACGCCAAATCACTGGCCGCGGTCTGGGAACGTCCGCTCATTCCGTTTTCGTCATTCGATCTGCTCGAGTTCGCCGGCGGCTTCACGCGGGTTTTGACCGTGGTCACGGGCCGTCCCGGCGTTATCTCGGCACGTTTGCGCTCGCAGGACGAACTGCGGCGCGCCTCCGGCCCAATCGCCCAAGTATTGGATGAGGTCCTACCCCCCGAGGTAGCCTGTCCCGAGACCGAACCGCTTGCGGTCGTTGGAGCTCCGAAGGACGTTCTCCACGCACTTGCCGAACGCGCAATCATCGTGCGCTCGTTCGATCCCGTCGTAACGCCAGCCGCCGCGGCAGCCGCCCTCGCGGCGCCGCTTGGCACGCCGCCGGCAAGCTTACACGAAGTGCGCGCCGATTACGGCGAGCTTCCTGCCGCCAAGTTGCCGAGGTTTTAGCGTAGCGCCGCCTATGAAAATGGAGCTCGACAGGCCGGCGCGACACCCGAGCCGGTTTTCGATTCGGCCGATGGCGGCCTCGGATATTGCGGCGGTGACGCGCATCGAGCGGGCCTCCTTCGCCACCGTCTGGCCTTCCGATGCCTTCTACAACGAGTTGAGCACCAACAAGCTCGCGCACTATTTCGTTGGACTTTTCGACGAGCGCATCATCGCATATGGCGGCGTCTGGGTAATCGTGGAAGATTCGCACGTCACGACGCTCGCGGTCGATCCGCAATATCGCGGACGTCGTTTCGGCGAAGTGCTGCTGCTCAGACTCATCGACGAAGCGATCGAACGCGGCGCGGGTTGGATGACGCTCGAGGTGCGCGAAAGCAACGCGGTCGCGCAGCGGCTCTATCGTAAATATGGATTCACGACGGTAACGATGCGCGCCGGTTACTACAGCGACGACAACGAAAGCGCGCTGATCATGTGGGCCGGCAGCCTGCGCAGCGAGCTCTACCGTAACCGGCTGCGGGTTTTGCGCACGCGCGTCGAGCAGTGAGCTTCACCCGGCTGGCGCGCAGGGTTCGCGAGCATCTCGGTCAGCAACATCGCTACCAGCATAGCGTGCGCGTCGCTCGCTGCGCCGAGCTGCTAGCGCAACGTCACGGCCTCGATTCGCGTAAGGCGCGTCTCGCCGGAATGCTACACGATCTGGCGCGTCTCTACTCGCCGGCACGCCTCATCGCGGAATGCGAAGCCCGTGGTTGGTGCATCGAGCCGATCGAGCGCGAGCATCCGGTCCTGTTGCACGCGCGCCTCGGCGCCGCGATTGCACGCGAATCATTCGGCGTAGAAGACGTTGAAGTGCTCTCCGCGATCGAAAAACATACAACCAGCGCCCCCGAGATGTCGCCGCTCGACTGCGCCGTCTACCTCGCTGATTCCCTCGAACCGGGCCGCACCTTCCCCGAACGCGCGGAGCTTTGGGAGCTCGCGATGCGCGATCTCACCGCTGCGATGCGCGAAACGTTGCGAATAACCGCGAAGCGCCACGCGCGCACGGAGGCTCCCGCATCGGCGAGCTGATCGAAGTCGTTCGCGATAGCGCTCTCGACAAAAAGGGTGAAGCATTCACCGCGCTCGACGTGAGCGGTCGAACCGTTCTTGCCGATACATTCGCGATCGTCACGGGTCGGTCGAAGATCCAGACTCGCGCAATCGCCGACGCGATCATAGAAGCAGTCCGGCGCGACGGCCACGGCGTCGCCGCGCATCGAGGGCTATGCGGACGGGTCGTGGATTCTGATCGATCTTGGGAACGTGATCGTGCATGTCTTTACAGCGGAGCAGCGCGCCTTCTACAACCTGGAACGCTTGTGGTCCAGCGGCGCCGAGCGGCGAGCGCAAGGTTCGTGAAAAGAAACCGTCCGACGCATCACACGAGAGCGGCGCGCGCGCGGCGCGAATTTTGGAAGCGCTTTGGCGTTTGGATCTTCATCGTCTTCTTCGCGCTAAGCGTCGCGGGAGGATTAATCGTCGTGTCGACGGAGCTGCACTCGAGATGAATAGTTCCGAAGCCTTGGTAGAGGATGCGGCGGCAATGCACGCCCGTTACGTGCTTACGCCATGGGTCACGCAAAGCGGCCGTAACCCGCCGGTAATCGTACGGGGAGAAGGATCGTACATCTACGACGATCGAGGCGGCCGCTATCTCGATCTCTCTGCCGGGCTCGTTGCCGTCAACCTGGGGCACGCCCATCCGGCCGTGGCGACGGCGATCGCCGAACAGGCGCGCCGGCTCGCCTACGTGGCTCCGAGTTTCGCGAACGACCAGCGTGCCGAACTCGCCCGCGAAATCATTGACATCTCCCCATGGCAGGAGGGCGGGCGCGTCTTCTTCACGACCGGCGGCGGCGAAGCGAACGAAGATGCCATCAAATTTGCGCGAACGCTGCGCGGACGACATAAGGTGCTAACCGCCTACCGTTCGTTTCATGGCTCGGCGCCGGGCGCCGGAACGCTGACGGGTGAAAACCGCCGTTGGCCAAACGAGCCGGGCATTCCGGGCATCGTACGCTTCTTCGCTCCCTTTCCATACCGGAGTCCCTTTCATACCCGCGACCCATACGAAGAAGCCGATCGAGCGATAGAACATCTCGAAGAGGTCGTCAACTACGAGGGCGGCGAGAACGTTGCGGCGCTCCTCATCGAACCGATCGTCGGCACCAACGGCGTGATCGTCTATCCCGAAGGTTATCTCGCTCGGGTGCGCGAGCTCTGCGACCGCCACGGGATACTGCTTATCTTCGATGAGGTGATGACCGGCTTCGGGCGCACCGGCGAGGCATTTGCCGCGCAGCGATTTGATGTGGTACCGGACCTCTTCTCCTTTGCCAAGGGCGTGACGTCGGCGTACGTGCCGCTCGGAGGCGTTGCAGTGCGTGAATCGCTCGCGGCAGCGTTCGACAGCCGTCCTCTGCCGAGCGGTCATACGTTCAGCGGCCACCCGCTCGCAATGGCGGCGGGCGTCGCGACCTTGCGATCGTACCGAGAGGAACGGCTCTTCGAGCGAGCGCGTGAGATCGAAGGCTGGCTGCGTACGCGCTTCGATGCGCTCAAACGCCGTCATCGGGTCGTCGGCGAAGTGCGCGGCGTCGGCGCATTCTTCGGCCTGGAACTCGTCGCCGACCGAGAGAAGCGCACGCCTTTGGTGCCATGGCAAGGAACACGCTCGCTTCACGGTTTCTTCAACGATCTGCTTGCTCGAGGGCTCTATCTTCTGGGTCGGTACAACGTTGCGATCGTCGCTCCGCCGCTGGTCATTTCGACCGATCAGCTCGACGAGGGATTCGAAATTCTCGACAGTGCCCTCGAACGTTTGGATGGCGAAACGTGATCCGTATACAAGTGCATGACAAAGCGACACGCGAACTCATCGGCGAGGTGCCCGTCGCACAGCACGAGCAGGCCGGGAGCGCCGTAGCGAGCGCGAGAAAAGCATTTGACACTTGGCGCGAGGTTCCGGTCGTCGAGCGCGCGCGTCTCTTCTTCCGCTATGCGGATGCGCTCGAACGACGGCGCGAGGAGCTGGCGCTTTCGGTCTCGCGCGAAAACGGTAAAACGCTCGGCGACGCGCGCGCCGAAGTACGGCGCGGCATCGAAGCCGTCGAGTTCGCATGCGGTATGCCTTCGCTGATGATGGGTGACGCGCTCCCGGACGTGGCGCGAGGGATCGACTCCGTTTCAATGCGGTATCCGCTCGGAGTCTGCGTCGGCATCACGCCGTTCAACTTTCCGGCAATGATTCCATTGTGGATGTTTCCCATCGCGATTGCGGCCGGCAATACGTTCGTGCTCAAGCCTTCGCCGCAAACGCCGCTCACATCCGAGCTTCTCTTGGCGATTGCGGACCAGTGCCTGTTTCCCCAAGGCGTGTTCGGCATCGTGCATGGCGGCGCGGAAACGGCCGAGGCATTGATCGATCAACCCGACGTCGCGGCCGTTTCCTTCGTCGGCTCCTCGAATGCCGCGCGACGAGTCCAAGAACGAGCCGTTGGGGCGCACAAGCGAGTTCAGGCGCTCGGAGGCGCGAAGAACTATCTCATCGTCATGCCTGACGCCGTTGACTCCATTACCTGCGACGCAGTCATCGCCGCCTCGTTTGGCGGTGCAGGTCAGCGGTGTCTAGCCGGTTCGGTGGTAGTGGCGGTCGGACAAGCCGGCGATGCGCTAGCACCGATGCTCGTCGCTGCCGCAACCAAACTCCGTCTGGGCAGAGGTGCAGACGAAGGCGTCGAGATGGGACCGGTCGTTAGCGATGAAGCGCTCGCGCGTATCGGGGGCTACGTCGAGCGCGCCCGCAACGCCGGCGTACGCGTTCTCCTCGAGCCGCGCGCCGTTCCCGGCGTTTCGTCTCCGCTGCGCACAGGCGGCGGTGCGTTCGCCGCGCCCGTGATCTTCGACGAAGTCGACTCAACGAGCGAGCTGGCCCGCGACGAAATCTTCGGACCCGTGCTGGCCATCGTTCGCGTCTCCTCACTCGACGAGGCGATCGCAGTTGCAAACGCCTCGCGCTACGGCAACGCGTCTACGATCTTTACGCGGGACGGCGCAAGCGCGCGCGCCTTCGCCTCGCGCATCGAGGTCGGCATGGTCGGGATCAATGTCGGCATCGCGGCCCCGATGGCGTTTTTTCCGTTCGGCGGGGTCAAGGATTCGATGTTTGGCGATCTTCGCTGCCACGGCAAAGATGCGATCGCGTTCTACACGCAACAGCGCGTCGTCGTCAGTCGCTGGCCTTCGTGAGGCGAAACCGGAGCCAGCCACCGGCAACGAACGTCACGAAGCAATAGCCAAACCAGCGTTGCGGGGGCGCCGGAACGGGATAGAAGAGCGTGACGGCCGTGAGCAGCAGCAGCAGTGACGCGACGATCGAGATCGTCAGATCGACGGTTCGCAGCATGCCCAAGCGCTTGCAGTAGACGGCCGCGCCGATCGCCACCAGCAAATATGCCAGAATGAATCCAAAAGAGCTGAGCGTTCCACAATTGTCAAAAACGTCGATCGGCGTCACCCCGAATGCCAATGCCAATAGAGCTACTGCGAGGGTCGTGGCAGTGACGACCGTAACCGCAACGTTTGGCGTGTCGTGCTTCGGCTCGATCCGGGCAAAAATGGGAGGAAAGAGCTTGGCCCCCGCCATCGCATACGCAATTCGTCCGGCCGTCGTGATGCAGGCGAGACAGACTGAGAAGGCGCTGCAAAGGGCGCCTATCGTTATCGGGATCGCAAGATAGCCGATTCCGTAGACGTCGACGAGCGTCTGAAGCGGAAACTGCTCCTTGTCCAAGGGCTTTCCGGCGTGCCCAAGGCCGACGATTTCCGCGTAGGTTACTACGACGAAGAACGCGCTCGCGAAGAGAACGCTTCCGATGACGGCGCGTGGAATCGTCACCAGCGGTCGCTTAGCCTCGGCGCCGAATGCGGTTGCGCTCTCGAAGCCGACGTAGCTAAATACCGCAAACGCAATCGCAAGACCGATGCCCCCGGGGAAGCCTCCCACAATGCGCAACTGCTTCATATCGAGTGAAGGCCCATGTGCGTGCAAGACGATTCCAACGAGAAGACAGATGATGCTTACGGAGACCACCTCCAGCACGAGCATCAGGATCGCGGAAACCTGCACGCCGCGATAAGCGGCTTGCCACGCAATCGCGGCCAAGACAACGACGACGAGGAATGGCGGAGCGTGCAGTCCCATGCCCGAGAAGAGCCGGCCAACGAAAAGCGCCATCGCTCCGAGCACGGCGGCCGCGACGAAGCCGTACGCCCAAAGCAGCGTCCAGCCTCCGATTGCGCCTGCCGCCGGCCCGAGGTGATCCGCGATGTATTGATACATCGATCCCGCCGCAGTCGAGCGCCGCGCAAATTGATTGACGCACAGCGCCACGAAGACCAGCATCGTCCCGCCGAAAACATAAGCCAACCACGTACCGTTCCCGGCAAGCGCATACATGTAGGGCGCGATTAGGATCGGCGTCATGCTGGGTCCGATCAGCGCAACCGAGGTCGCGAGCACCTCGATGAAGCTTAGCGATCCAGCTTTAAGTGAAATAACGTGTTCCGCCGCCGGTTCGTTCATGCGATATCGAGTCTCAGCCGGCCGGTCGGTGAGTTCCCGCAAAGGCTAGAAACTTCGCGCCGTCGGGGGCGGTAGGAGCCCCCATGCGCGCCGTCTCGATTCGCTTCGGAATGCTCGCGGCCGGCATCGGGATGTTGGTCGCAATTGCGATCGGCCGGCCGGTCGCCGCCCGCGATTTCGTCCAAGACCAGGCCAGCTTGTTTTCGCAGGCAGCGGTTGCGCAGCTCAACGCGCGGATCTCCAACTTCAACGCGCAGACCGGCAAGGAGATCGTCGTCGTGACGACCCCATCGCTGGGCGGAGCGACCCTCCAAGATGCGGCGCGCACCGCATTCGCGCAGCAAAACGTCAACGGCGTCTTGATCTTCGTGGCGCGCGACGATCGGCGCGACATCATCGTGCCGGACCGCGCGGGAGCGCAGGCGGGGTGGTTTACGCCCGACGTGCTGCGTTCGATTCGCACATCGATGGAGAGCCAGTTCCACAGCGAAAACTACGACGCCGGAATCACGGGCGCGGTCGATGCGATTCTCAGCGTCTATCGCGCGCATCTCGGAAGCCTTCAGCGCACGTCAAGCGGCGCCGCTCTGCCCGCGGAGCGGAGCATGCAACCCGGAGGAATTCACATTTCCATGTTCTGGTGGATCATCATCGCCATCGTCGGTTTCTTGATCTTACGTTCGATTCTGCGTGTCTTCTCTGCGCCGCGCTACTTTGGCGGCGCACCCGGCGCACCACCGGGGGGCGTGCCGCCCGGCACGCCCGGGATATGGGCCCGGTTACGGATACGGCGGGTTCGGCGGCGGAGGGAGTTTCTGGAGCGGACTGCTCGGCGGACTGGGCGGCGCGTGGCTCGGCAACGAGCTCTTTCGCGGCGGCGGAGGCATCGGAGCAGCGCAGGCCGGTCAACTTCCATCCGATACCGGCGGGGCGTTGGGCGGCGCGGATTCGAGCGGTTGGCAAAGTGATGCGGGACAGTCCGATCTCGGCGGCGCGAGCAGCGGCGATTGGAGCGGAGGCGGCTTCGGGGGCGACGCCGGCGGAGACTTCGGCGCGGGAGGCGGCGACAGCGGCGGCGGATGGTAGACCGCTATGCGACGACTCTTTGCTCTTCTCTTCGCCTGCATTGTCAACGCGCCCGCTGGAGCCGCTGCTGCACCAGCTGACGGACCTATCGAGCATTCGTACTTCACCGCGCTCCAGTGGAGGTTGATCGGGCCGTTCCGGGGCGGTCGCGCGCTTGCGGTCACCGGCGTACCCGGCGAACCAAATCACTTTTACTTCGGCGGCGTCGACGGTGGCGTTTGGGAGAGCCTCGATGCCGGACGCACGTGGAATCCCATCTTCGACGACCAGGATATCGGCTCCATCGGTTCGATTGCGGTTGCGCCCAGCGCACCGCGTACGATCTACGTCGGCACAGGCGAAGCCGACATGCGTTCGGACATCGCGTACGGCGACGGAATGTACAAGTCGACCGATGGCGGTAAGACCTGGACTCATCTCGGTCTAGACGATACGAAGCAGATCGGCGCAATCGTCGTCGATCCGCGCAACGCCGACACCGTTTACGCCGCAGCACTCGGCCATCCATACGGGCCAAACGTCGACCGAGGCGTCTTCAAGACAAC
Organism: Vulcanimicrobiota bacterium; assembly: GCA_963826325.1. Taxonomy (GTDB): domain Bacteria; phylum Vulcanimicrobiota; class Vulcanimicrobiia; order Vulcanimicrobiales; family Vulcanimicrobiaceae; genus Cybelea. The sequence goes on along the minus strand of CAWGWT010000007.1, from coordinate 51,217 downwards.
CGACGGCGGAAAGACGTGGGCGAAGATACTCTATAAGAATCCGGATACCGGTGCGACCGCGCTTGCGATGGCACCGGACGATCCCAACGTGCTTTATGCGGCCCTTTGGCAGACGCGCCGTCCGCCATGGAACGTCTACCCGCCGTCCAGCGGTCCGAGCAGCGGCTTATACAAAACAACCGATGGGGGCGCGACCTGGACGCAGCTCACGCAGGGTCTGCCCAGCCACGTCGGACGCATCGGCCTTTCGATCTCGGCTGCGGCGCCCCGCCGCATCTATGCTAATGTCGACAGCAGCGTAGGACTCGGCGGTGTCTACCGTTCCGACGATGCGGGCGCCACTTGGACCCATGCCGACGGCGAGCAGCGCATTTGGCAGCGCGGCTGGTACTTCAGCGGGATCACTGCCGATCCGCGCAACGCCAACGTCGTCTACGTGATGAACACGTCAACGTATCGCTCCACCGATGGCGGCGAAAGTTTCGAGGCGATTTTGGGCGACCCCAGCGGACAGGATCATCACGCTCTGGATAGACCCTAACGACTCCAATCGCATGATTCTCGGTACCGATCAAGGCGTTGTCATCACCGTCAACGGCGCGAAGACGTGGAGCTCATGGTACAACCAGCCGACGGCGCAGTTCTATCACGTCATCACCGACAACGCGTTTCCGTACGCGGCGTACGGAGCGCAACAAGATTCGGGCGCCGACATGCAGATGAGTCAGGGCCGCTACGGAACGATTTCAAACCAAGATTTCCGGCCACTCGACGTCGGCGGCGAAAACGGCAACCTTGCGCCTGACCCGAAACATTCCAGCCTCGTGTATGGCGACTCGAGCGGACAGGGCGGTCCGACCGTTACTCGCGAGGTTCCGGCGACGGGATGGGAGCAAAATGTCGATCCGATCATTACGCGCCCCGGAACAGTCTGGCGAAACACGTGGACGCTTCCGCTTGCGTTTTCTCCGGTCGATCGCACGTCGCTATACTTTGGGCACCAGAATATTTTCCGCTCGCGCGACGGCGGCGAGACGTGGCAAATCGTCAGCCCCGATCTCTCGCGGCCCAATGAAGGCACGCCGTCCAATCTCGACCCTCCGACCCTCGCCGATACGAATAACGTTGTGCGGCACGGCGTAGTCTATGCGATTGCGCCCTCATCGCTGCGCGCCGATCTCGTCTGGGCCGGCACGGACGACGGCTACATCTGGGTTACACGAGACAACGCGAGGAGCTGGCAAAACGTCACGCCGCCGGCGCTGACGGCCTGGAGCAAGGTTGGGATCATCGAAGCCTCGCACTTCGATGCGGGGACGGCATACGCGGCGATCGATCGTCACCGGCTCGACGATTACAGGCCGTATATTTATCGTACGCGCGACTTCGGCGCAACCTGGACCGCGATCGCCAATGGGATTCCCGACGGATCGTTCGTCAACGCCGTTCGCGAGGATCCGGTCCGGCGGGGGCTGCTCTACGCGGGTACCGAGCGCGGCGTCTACGTTTCGTTCGACGACGGCGCTTTCTGGCAGCCGCTGCAGCTCAATCTTCCCGTTACTTCGATCCGCGACATCGCCATCCACGGCGACGACATTGTGATCGCGACGCATGGACGCGCGTTCTGGGTGATGGACGACATCGCGCCATTACGGCAACTGCGCAATGCCGCGGCAAAGGGCGGAGCTTACCTCTTCGCGGCCGCTACGGCCTATCGCGTACGTCCGACCAATCAAGAGGGGACCCCGCTTCCGCTCGACGAGCCGCAGGTCGATAACGCAAAGGTCGGTCTCTACATCGATTACTATCTGCCGAACGTACCGCACACGCCGCTCGTCATCGATATCCTAGCAAGCGACGGCGGCCTAATCCGCCGCTGGTCGAGCGCGCGGCCAGCCAAACCGGTCGATCCCAAATCTGTCGACTACACGACGCACTGGATTGTATCGGATCCCGTCCCCATTGCGCAGGCCGGAGCGCACCGCTTTGTGTGGGACTTTCACCAAGGCACGCCCGACGGACCGCTCGTTCCGCCGGGGGAGTACACGGTGCGCCTGACCGTTAACGGCAGCACGTACACGCGCGTCGCGAGAATCTTGCGAGATCCCCGTATTGCCGCGAGCGATGCTGACTTGCGGGCGCAATACGCGCTGGCTCGGCGCGTCCAAGCTTTGCGAGCCGACGTTGCCGCTGCGCGCGAGAAAGCCGAGCAGCGCGCCAAACAACTCTCGGGTGAGCCGGCGCGCGCGTTTCGGCTAGAAGTTGTCGGCGAGGCGCTTGCCGCGAATCCCGATGATTCCATGGGAGCGTACTCGCACGACTTCTCCAGCTTCCTCTACCTGGAAACCGCGCTCGATTACCTCGAGAGCGCCGTTGAAAGCGCGGACGCCGCGCCGACCCCCGATATGCGCACCGCCTACGTGAAGCTCTCGGCGATCTATCGCCAAACCCTGACGCGTTCGAAGCAATGACCCCGTGACGTGCTATCACGTTTACCTGCCGGATTGCAGCGTTCGGGCGTACCAGCCTTCGAGGTCGCCGTGGAATTTCGCTAGCGCCTCGGGATGGAGATAGACCATGTGCCCCGATTCGTAGAAGCCGTACGTAATGTTTTTCTGCAGCGCGGCGGGAAGCATCAAATGATTGAGGGTGTAGACCGTCGCCCAGAAGGGCGTGGCAAAATCATAGTAGCCATTACCTGAAAAGACTTGAAGGTTCGGATCGAAGGCCATCGCTGCCGCCAGGTCCTGCGCGGTGTTCGTCGGCAACGCGCCGTTATGCTTCCAATCCCACTGTGGAAAGACGTTGATGACGGGCCGGTAGATGAGCGTCGTCTGGTATCCTAGCACTTGACGCATGAAGTAGTTCCCCGTTGCGACGAAGGCCGCGTCGATTGCCGAGTCGACCGGGTCGAACGGCGGCCGGTCGTTGATGCGATCGAGATTGAAGGACGTGTACCGCGAATCGTAACGCCCGAGCATCACCCCACTATCGCGAAATAGCTCGGTTGCGTATCGCCAATACGGAATCCGCAGGTTCGAGAGACGAATGTAGTGCTCCGAGAGGCCGGTGTATTGGTGCAGCTTCGCGACAACGTCGTTGTACTCGCCGGGTGAGAGCTTCGAGCCCGCAGCGAGCGCGTTGAGATACTCACCCATCGCGAAGGCTTCGACTTCCGGCAGCAATGCGGCCAAGGTCGTGGGCGGCCCGGGAAGCACATGACGATACCACGCCGAGGCTGCTTCTGTGGGGAGGTAGAGCGGGAAGGCCCAATCGCCGCCGCCGATTGCGGTCGGAGTGAAATTGATATCCCAGTCAAGCGAGAAGTCGAGGACCGACGATAGCAGCACGACGCCGTTGAGGCCGATGCCCTGCTTCTGCAGATAGTTGACCAGCATGGCCGAGCGCGGCGTTCCGTACGATTCGCCGAAGAGAAACTTTGGAGAGTTCCAGCGTCCGAATGTCGTGAGGTAGCGCGAGATGAATTGGCCGAAGGCGCGTACGTCCGCATCGGCGCCGAAAAAGTCGCTCGGCTTACCGGCGCCAACGATCCGGCTAAAGCCGGTATCGGGGGCGTCGATGAAAACGAGATCGGTCCGATCGAGGAGCGAGTATTGGTTCTCGACTAAATCGAATGGCGCATTGCGGGTCGGCATCGCGTCGCCGACCTGCACGCGCATCGGGCCGAAAGAACCCATGCGCAGCCAAATTGTCGAGCTGCCGGGGCCGCCGTTATAGAGGAAGGTCACGGGCCGTGTGCGCGGATCCGCGCCGTCGACGGTAAACGCGGTATAGAAAATGCGCGCGGTCGTCTCGCCCTTCTCGTTCTCGAGGGAAATCGTGCCCGCACGCGCCGTATACGGATACGTTCGACCGCCGAGCGCGATCGTATGCTGTGTGACTGCATCGGGTGCGTTTGGTCCCGGCGTCTCCTTCGCCTGCGACGCCGGAGCGGCGCCGATCAGAGCGGCCGCCGCGATCGCGCACGCGAGATTACGCATGGGCAAGCGCACCAGCGTACCAGCGTTCGAGGTCGTCGTGAAAGCGCGCCAGCGAATCCGGCTGGAGATAGACCATGTGCCCCGATTGGTAAAAGCCGTACGTGATGTTCCGCTGTAGCGCCGGCGCTAGATAAAGATGATTGAGAGCGTAAACGGTCGCAAAGAACGGCGTGGCAAAATCGAAGTAGCCATTCGCCGAGAAGACCTTGAGGTAAGGATTGTAGGTCATTGCCTGTGCCAGATCGGCCGCGACGTCGAGCGTCTGAACGTTCGGCCCATGCTTGAAGTCCCAGGTTTCATCGTCAGCATAGATGAGGTCATAGATATTCGGGCGGTAAAGTAGCGGCGTGTTGTACTTGAGCACCTGCCGGAGGTAATAATTGCTCGACGTTGTGAATGCCGAGTCGATCGCGGCATCCGTCGCATCCCAATCGGGTGATACTTCAGGCTTGTCGAGCACGTAGGTTTCGAAGCGCGAATCGATCCGGCCGACGGTAACGCCCCGTTCGCGAAGCAGCTCGTTCTCGAAGCGATCGTAGGGAATACGAAGGTTCGAATTTCGGATGTACTGCTCGGACAAACCCGTGTATTCGTGGAGCTTCGCCACGACTGCGTTGTAGCGCTCCGGGGCAAGCGTTGCGCCCTGCCCCAGCGCATCGAGATATTCGGTCAGCGCGAAATTTTCGACTTGCGCGAGCAAGCCTGATAGCGCCGGAGTCCCGGGCAGGGCGTGGTGGTACCACGCCGTGGCCGTCTCGGTCGGCAAGTAGAGAATGTAGCCCCAATCCCCGCCGCCGATCGGCGCACCGTCGTTGTAGTCGATGTTCGAGTTCAAAAACGACGAGAGCAGCACGACGCCGTTGAGGCCGATTCCCCTGTCCTGCAAGTACTTCGCCAGCGCGCACGAGCGCGTCGTGCCGTACGACTCGCCGAAGAGAAAGCGCGGCGAGTTCCAGCGGTTGAAGCTGGTTAGATACCGCTGGATGAACTGGCCAAACGCCGCAACGTCCTGGTCGACGCCCCAAAGATCCTTGCGCGTTCCGGCGCCGATGATGCGTCCGAATCCGCTGCCGGGCATGTCGATGAAGACGAGATCGGTTCGATCGATCAGCGAGTACCGGTTTGCGACGAGCCCATACGGCGGCGGACCGGCGATCCTGCCGTTTGGAGTAGCGATTCGGGCCGGTCCGAACGAGCCCAGGCGCAGCCACATCGTCGAGCTGCCCGGGCCGCCGTTGTAAAGGAACGTGACCGCTCGTTTCGTCGGATCGGCGCCGTCGAGCGTATAGGCCGTGTAGAAGACCCGCGCGATCGGCTCGTCGCGATTGTTGCGAAGGGTAATCGTTCCGGCACGCGCCGTGTATGCCAGCCTCCTCTCGCCGAGTAAGAGCGTGTGGTGCGTGACGGAGTCGGGGGTTTGAGCGGGCACCGGCGGAGCCTTTGCGACGCCGCGAGCGGTCAATCCAAGTGCGAGAACCGCCGCGAGCAAAGCGAATCGTGCTTTCATCCGTATAGCTCAGCCTTGAGCCGGCCGATTGCGCCCGCGATCGAGTCGAGATACGGCAACATCGAGCCCTTGATGCGCTTCAGACGCTCTTCTCCCTGCTCGGTGATCGAATAGATTCGACGCGAGCGCTTGGTCGCGTCGTAGCGATGGATCATGCGCGCAGTAGCGACGGGCTCATCGGCATCTCGCTCCGAAACGCATGTTCGATCTCGGTTGCATAGCGCTCTTCAACGACGCGTCGCTTAATCTTCATCGAGGGCGACAGCTCGCCGCCTTCCACGCTGAACTCTTGCGGGATCACGATAATGCGGCGTATTTGTTCGTAACTCGCCAATCCGTGCGTCTGCTTATGGACTTCTCGGGTAAGGAAGGCACGCACGTCCTCTCGGTGCGCAAGGGCCTCGGGCGGCATGTCGCGCAGGTCCGGAAACTCCAGGCGCACGAGGGACCAATTCGGGCAGATCAGCGCGATCGGATGCGGGCGACCGCTTCCGACGACCATGGCCTGCGTCACGAAAACCGACCGCTTGATATTCGCCTCGATGCGAGAGGGAGCGACGAACTTGCCCGTGCCCGTCTTGAAGATCTCTCCCTTTCGGTCGGTAATACGCAGGAATCCAGCGGCATCTATCTCGCCCACATCGCCGGTGTGAAGCCAACCGCCGACGATCGCTGCCGCCGTCGCTTGCGCGTCGCGATGGTAGCCCTGCATGACGTTGCGGCCGTGGACGAGCACCTCGCCGTCGCCGGAGATGTGGACGTCCACCCCACTAATCGGCCTACCGACCGCGCCGTACTCGTTCGCCGAGAGCCGGCTGACCGACGTCACCGGCGAGGTTTCCGTAAGCCCATATCCTTGCATGATCGGCACGCCCATCCCAAGGAACGTCATTGCGGTATCGATGTGCAGCCGAGCGCTTCCGCTGGTAAGGAACTGCGCTCGATCGAGCCCGAGCGCGCGCCGTATCTTCTTGAGCACGAGAGCCTGCGCCAATCCGTGCTGCAGGGCGAGCCACGCCGACGCGCTGGCCCCAAACGTTTTGGCAGACGCGTAGCGTGCAGCGACGACGAGCGCCCACGGGACGAGCTTGGCCTGTAGACCGCCCGCGCTGCGCGCTTGGGCAATGACGCCTGCCAGAACGCGATCGAAAATGCGCGGCACCGCCGTCATGCTCGCGGGTCGAACTTCGCGCAGATCGCGCAGAAGCTCACTTGGATCGTGGCAGATGAAATAGCGCACTTTTGCGATGAGATAGATATAGATGATGGTGTGTTCGTAGATGTGCGAGTAAGGCAGGACGGAGAGCGCGTCGCGTCCGGCTTCGATGCCCTCGAACCCGCACTCGAGCGAAACCTGCGCGTCGAACCCAAGATTGTCGTGCGAAAGCATGACGCCTTTCGGTAACCCGGTCGTCCCCGAAGTGTAGATGAGGACCGCGAGATCGTCGGGAAGGAGCGTCGCCTCGTACGCGGCGGGAAGCTCCGGGCGCGCTAAGCGAATCTCGACGCCGCGCGCTTCGAAATGGGCGAGACCGTCTGAGCCCGGCGAGTCGAATCGGACGACGGCCGGAAGCAGCGCCCCGGACTCCTTTACATGCTCGAACGTCCGCTGCGAATCGACGAAGAGCAGCCGCGCACCGGAATGCTCGAGAATGTACGCCGTATGATCGAGCGCTTGCGTCGGATAGATCGGAACGACGACGCAACCGGCAAAAAACGTCGCGAAATCGCAGACGATCCAGTCGACGCAGTTGTGCGAAATCAGCGCGACGCGATCGCCCTCGCTGAGGCCGGCATCGCGGATCGCGCACGCGATGTTCTCGACCCGCTCGAGTAGTCGGGCGCTCGAGATCGGCGTCCACACACCGTCGACGCGCTCCACGAGCACCTCGTCGCGCGGCTCTGCAAGCGCCCGCCGAATTAAGCTCGGGAGCGTTTCTTTTGCAGGAAGCGTAGAGGAGACCACAGGCAAGAAGACCCCAATGCGCGTTGCGCGGGAGCCCCATTGGGGGCCCCTTTCAGAGCCGGAGATACGGCCGCGCGCGCTCCAAGCGAGTCTGCGTCATTCCGGCGATGTCGAGCAGCTCGTCCAGCGATGCAAAGTTTCCCGCGCGTTGGCGAAGCTCGACAATCCGTGGCGCGAGCGCTCGCCCAATCCCCGGCACGGCGGCGAGCTCGGCAGCATCCGATTGGTTGACATCCACGGTGCCGCTGGGCGGCGCGGTCGCCTGATGCCGCCGGCTGTGTCCGCCGTGCCGTCCGACCGGGCGCCGTTGCAGCGCTTCCCCTTGCAGCGGAACGTAAATTTCGTCGCCGTCGTTGGCACGTGCCGCGAGATTGACCGCGCCGGTATCCGCGGACGTTGTTAGTCCGCCGGCCAACGCGACGGCCTGCGCGTTGCGGTCGCCGAGCCGCAGATGATACAGGCCCGGCTTTTTGACTGCGCCGGCCACGTAGACAACGAGCTCGTCTCGAACGGTGGGACGCGCGCCGTCACGATGGGTCCGCGCTCCGGGGCCGCCGGCGAATGAGGCTTGCGGAGACGCCGTTGCGGCGCTGGATTGCACCAGCGGCGGCCGGGCAGGGTGCCAGAGTGCGAAGGCGGCAAGCCCGAGCGCCGCTGCAATCACAGCAATTCTCAATATCACGGCGCTCTATCACGCGCCGAAGATGCAACGAAAAGGGTGGCGAAGCCGGCGGCCAGCGTGTACGATGCTGCTCATGTACGAGTTTGCCGCCGTCGAGCGAAAGTGGCAGACGCGCTGGGCGTCCGAGCAGATCTATCGCGCGGCGGACGAGAGCGCGAAGCCAAAATACTATACCTTGGAGATGCTGCCGTACCCGTCGGGCGATCTCCACGTCGGTCACGCGAAGAACTACACGCTCGGCGACGCGGTCGCGCGGATGATGCGAATGCTCGGATACAACGTGCTTCATCCGATGGGCTGGGACGCGTTCGGCTTGCCGGCCGAAAACGCGGCGATCGATCGAGGGATCGACCCGGCCGTCTGGACCGCCGAGAACATCCTTAATATGCGCCGTCAAATCCGCTTGATGGGAACTAGCTACGACTGGTCGCGCGAGATCGCTACCTGTGAGCCCGAGTACTATCGGTGGAACCAATGGCTCTTCTTGCGCCTCTTCGAGCGCGGTCTTGCCTACAAGCGCGAGGCGCCGGTGAACTGGTGTCCGCACGATCGAACCGTGCTCGCCAACGAACAAGTTGTCGACGGACGTTGCTGGCGCTGCGCACATCTGGTCGAGCGGCGCAATCTCTCGCAGTGGTTCTTGCGGATCACTGCCTATGCCGATCGCCTGCTCGACGATCTCGATAAGCTCACGGGCTGGCCGGAGCGCACGCGCACGATGCAGCGTAACTGGATCGGACGCAGCGAAGGCGCACAGATCGCGTTCCGCATCGACGGACTCGATGCCGACCTCGAAGTCTTCACGACGCGCCTCGACACGATCTACGGCGTTACCTTTCTCGCCCTGGCGCCCGAGCATCGGATCGTCGAATCGCTCAAGAGCATCGTCTCACCCGCCCATGCCGCGGCGATTGAAGCCTTCGCGCAAAGCCTGAACTCGAAGTCGGAACTCGAGCGCACGAGCCTGATGGAAAAGCAGGGAGTCTTCAGCGGCGCCCACGCGATCCACCCGCTCACGCGCGAGCGCGTACCGATCTGGCTGACCAACTACGTGCTGGCCGAGTACGGAAGCGGTGCCGTCATGGGCGTTCCCGCCCATGACGAGCGCGACTTCGAATTCGCCCGACAGCACGCGCTGCCGATCGTCGAGGTCATTCTTCCGGCGGATGCGCTGCGGCCCGAGCCGCGTGCTTGCGCCTTCGTCGACGATGGGCGGCTGATCGCAAGCGAGGAGTTCAGTGGGATGTCCAGCGAGCGAGCGCGCGAAGCGATCGCCGAACGTCTCGTCGCAATCGGCGCCGGCGCAAAGAGCATCAGCTATAAGCTTCGCGATTGGCTAATCTCGCGCCAGCGCTATTGGGGAACGCCGATACCGATCGTCTACTGCGATGCGTGCGGCGAGGTCGCCGTGCCCGACGAGCAGCTCCCAATACTGCTGCCACCGCGCAAGCACATTGCGGGCGAGGGAGTGCCTCTCGCCTCGATTCCGGAGTTCGTAGAAACGGTTTGCCCCTCGTGCGGCGGCGCGGCGCGGCGTGAAACCGACACGATGGACACGTTTTTCGAATCGTCCTGGTACTACTTGCGCTACCTCGATCCGCACAACGACCGCGCGGCGTGGGATACGCAGCGTGCCGCGCGCTGGACGAACGTCGACCAGTACATCGGCGGCGCCGAGCACGCGGTACTGCATCTGCTTTACTCGCGGTTCTTCTACAAGTTCTTTCACGATTGCGGTTGGGTGGCCGGCGCCGACGAGCCGTTCGAGCACGTGTTTCATCACGGCATGGTGCTGCGCGATAGCGAGAAGATGTCAAAGTCGCGCGGAAACGTCGTCGGCATCGACGATACCGCCCAAGAAAACGGCGTCGATGCAATGCGTCTTTTTTTGCTTTACGTCACGCCGCCCGAAGAGACGAGCAACTGGACCGACGACGGCATCAGCGGACGAGTGCGGCTGCTCAACCGAATCTGGCGCGCCTGCCAGCCCCATTTCGAGGCGGTAACGCGTCATCCTGAGCTCGTCGAAGAACGGCGATTACCCCCCGCCGCGAACGCGGCTGAGAAGGCGCTGTTGCGGGCGGTGCAGGTCGTTACGAAGTCGGCGGTAGACGAAACTCTCTCGCGTCGCTTTCACTACAACACGACGATTGCGAAGCTCGACGAGCTCGTCAACCTGATGACCGCTTGCGCGGCAGCCGCGTCGCCGGCACTGCTGTATGCCGTGCACGCGCTACCGATTCTCATCGCTCCGTTTGCGCCTCACATCGCCGAAGAGCTCTGGGAGCGCCTGGGCCACGACAGCTCCGTGCACCTCGAGCGCTATCTCGAACCCGATACGAGTATCTTGTCGCCTGAGGAGATCACACTGGTGGTTCAGGTCAACGGCAAGGTTCGCGCTCGCATAGCCGCAGCCGCCGGCGTGAGCGAAGACGAAGCGGTTGCCCTTGCGCTAGCCGAACCGAACGTTCGCGCACACCTCGGCGGCAAAGAGCTTCAAAAGCGTATCTACGTTCCCGACAAGCTCCTCAATTTGGTCGCCGCATGAGTGAGCCGCGGCAGCTGTCAACGAGCGTCTGCATCGTCGGTGGCGGCCCCTGCGGTATGATGCTGGGCGTTCTACTCGCGCGCGCCGGCGTGGATGCGATCGTACTCGAGAAGTATCCCGACTTTTTTCGCGATTTTCGCGGCGATACGGTGCATCCCTCGACGCTGGAGCTGCTCTATGAGCTCGGATGGCTTGACGAATTTTTGGCACTTCCTCACAACGAGTTTCAAACCGCGAGCGCAAATATCGCAGGCGAAACCGTCAGACTGGCCGATCTCTCACATCTACGAACGCGCTGCAAGTTCGTTGCCTTGATGCCGCAATGGGACTTCCTCAAATTTCTCGCGCAGCGCGGAGGCCGATATCCCACCTTCCACCTCAAGATGAAGACCGAAGGCGACGGTTTGATCGAAGGCCAGGGTCGCGTCACCGGCGTACGCGCAAAGAGCGCGGACGGCGACATCGAGATCGCGGCAAAGCTCGTGGTCGGCGCCGACGGACGCCACTCGACTATTCGCGGGCTCGCCGGTTTCGCGGTCGACGATCTCGGCGCTCCGATGGACATCTTGTGGATGCGCATCGTCAAGCGTCCAAATGATCCGGCCAGGCAGCTGGGCTGGGTGCGGACGGGTCACATGGTCATCCTGCTCGACCGCGGCGATTACTGGCAGTGCGCGTATCTCATCGCCAAAGGTTCGTTTGCGCAACTGAAGGCAGAGGGCATCGGCGCGCTCCAGCGCGGGCTTGCGGAGACCGTACCGATGTTGAGTGACCGTGTTGCCGAGTTAGACGACTGGTCGAAAGTCGCAATGCTCGACGTGCGCGTCGACCGCCTCCGGCGCTGGCATCGACCCGGCTTGCTCTGCATCGGCGATGCGGCGCATGCGATGTCCCCGATCGGCGGAATCGGCATCAATCTTGCCATTCAGGATGCGGTGGCCGCCGCGAACCTCCTGTATGCACCGCTCCGTAGCGGCGGAACTCCCAGCGATGCAGATCTCGCGGGCGTGCAAGATCGACGCATCTTTCCGACCAAAATAACGCAAGCCTTCCAAACCTTCGTGCAGGATCGCGCCATCGATCCGCTCTTGGAAGGAGCCGCCGTCACAAAGCCGCCTCTCGCGGCTCGCCTTTTCGACGAGTTCCCGCTACTGCGCCGCCTCCCGGCGCGTCTGATCGGCGTCGGCGTGCGCCCCGAGCACGTCCGGACACCCGACGCGTTCGCTGGTTGAGTCACTGCGGTACGGGAACTTTCGACTTCGGCAGCTGAACGCCTCAACGCCGGGTTAACCCGCTTCGCGTGCGAGCATTTCGCGGTAAATCTCCCGAACGCGGTCGAGCGTATCGATCTCTTCAGGAGGCTTGTCGTCGCGGATTCGCACGATGCGCGGAAAGCGTAGGGAGAAGCCGCTTTCGTGAAGATTGCTATGCGCAATAACATCGAAAGCGACTTCGAGCACGACCTTCGGCTCGACGGGAATCTCTTGCGTGCGCGCCTTTTCCCGCCGGCGTTCGAGCGGGAGCCGATGGTCGAGAAACCAACGCGTCAGTTCGGCGATTTCGACGTCGGTCAAGCCGGAGTAGGCTTTTCCGATGGTTTGCAGACCGCCGTCATCGCCGCGCACGGCAAACGTGTAGTCGGAGAGCACGCCGGCGCGCTTGCCGTTTCCCCACTCGACCGCGACCACGACCACGTCCAGCGTCGAAAGCTCGCGCTTGAGCTTCAACCACCACTTTCCGCGGCGCCCGGGCACGTAGGGAGCGTCGGCGCGCTTGAGCATCAGCCCCTCGTTGCCACGCGTGCGAGCCGCCCCAAAGCGCGCGTTCACGTCGGCCCCCGCCAGCTCGCGGGCGCTCTCGAACGGCGCATGCACGACGTTCACGTTTGGAGCGAAGAGATCTGAAAGTCGTTCGCGGCGCGCTGCCAGCGGCTCGTCGAGCAGCAGTTCGTCGCCGAGCGCCAGCAGGTCGAAGACCACGTACGCGATTGGAACGTCGCGCAAAAGCGCTTCGTCGAGGCTTTTGCGTTGAAGACGCGCCTGAAGGAGCCTGAAAGGGAGCACGCGGCCATCGCGCATTGCGACGATCTCACCGTCGAGTATGGCGGCGCCGCGCATCGACTCCAATGCTTGCACGACCTCCGGATAGGACGCGGTTATGTCGTTGAGTCGGCGCGAGAACAGTCGCACGCGCCCGTCGCGAACGTGCGCTTGCGCGCGGATGCCGTCGTACTTGTCCTCAAAGTGCCAGACCAAATCCGCAAGCTCCTTATAGACTTCGCCATACGCAACCGGCGTCGCGAGCATAAAACCGATCGGCGTGCCGTAATCTACCCGCAGTTCCGCCAACGTGCCGTGCTTGGCCGCAAGGGCGACGGTTCCGACATCGCCGCAGGCCATCGCTCCGCGCCGAACCGCTGCCGCATCGACGTCGAAGGCGCGGGCAATCGACTCGAGCACGAGTCCCTCGCGCAATCCGACGCGCAGGTCGCCCGTGACGATCTTCACGACATAGGTTGCGACGAGAGGTTCCTCGCAGGCGCGCAAGATTCTCTCGAGCACCGCCTCGCGTCGCCGATTGGCGCGCTTGCCCGACGCTTGCGCAATCTCGCCGAACATGGCGTCGAGCGTAGCCGGTGTGAGGCGATCGCGAAAGAGCATCGCGTCGCGCGGTGCCCCGACTAGCGCACCCAGAGCAGCGCCCAAGTCGCCGGTCGCGCGATAGTTCCGTCCGAGTGCCGCGTCACCGAATCTCCAGACGCGCCGTGCGACTTCGACGATCGTCCGCCCACCGATGGAAAGCGTACGATGGCTTCGCGCGGCAAATGGATCACCGCTAAAGAACCGCGCGGCCGCGAGAAGATCTGGGTCGTCGAGCCCCCGAAAATACCGCGCGAGTATCGCGATCTTCTCGAGCTTGCCGGGATTCGACGCGACTTGCTCGGCAGTCGCCGCGAAGCGCTCCATTGCAGCTGAGGCGCCTAGTGCTCTAGCGGCAGGCGCTCGAAGTACTCGTAGGTTGTTCGAATTCCGTCGTCGAGCGGCGTGGACGGCGACCAATCGAGCTCCGCGCGAGCTCGCGCCGAATCGAATTGAGCGTCGCGAGCGTCGCCCGGTCGGCGCGGGGCATGCTGGACGGGCGCTTCGAAGCCGCTGATTTTTACGAGCGCGCGATAGACGTCATTGACGCTCGTCTTCGTGCCGGTGCCAATTACGTACGCCTCCCCCGAACCGCACTCGAGCGCCGCGAGGTTGGCGCGCGCAACGTCGGCGACGAAGACGTAGTCGCGCGTCTGCTCGCCGTCCCAATCGATGCGCACCGCTTGACGCGCAAGAAACTTGCCGATGAAGATTGAGATCACGCCGGCTTCACCGTTGGGATCTTGACGCGGGCCATACACGTTCCCGTAGCGCAGAGCCGTGTAATCGAGTTCCTTATTCTCTCGGTAAAAGCGTAGGTACCGTTCTCCGACCATTTTCGTGATGCCGTAGGGCGACGTCGGACGCTGCGGCGTCGCTTCGGTGATCGGAAGATGTTCGGGTGTACCGAACGTTGCGCCGCTCGAGGCAAAAATCACTTTGCGCGCACCGGCGCGGCTCGCGTGCTCGAGCACGTTGAGCAGTCCGACCACGTTGACCTGCGCATCGTAGATCGGATCCCGAACGGAGATCGCGACAGAATGCTGCGCCGCATGGTGATTGACGATGTCCGGTTTGAAATCTGCAAAGACGCGCCCAATCGCTTCGTCGCGGACGTCGATATTCACAAGCGAAATACCGTTGCGCACGTTCGCGCGCCTGCCTCCGCCGTGCTCCCAGAGTGAATCGATGACGAGCAGCTCGTGTCCGGCTGCCGCGTACGCATCGGCCACGTGAGATCCGATGAACCCGGCCCCGCCGGTAACGATGATTCGCACTACGTTCCCTTCTCGCATTGCGCCAATGTGGACGGCATGCCGGCTCGTCGCAGGAGGACGGCGAATGCCTTCGTGCGCGCTTCTTCTCTGCTCGATAGCGGCAGTACTCGGAACGCTGGCCGTGACGCCGGTCGCTCCGGATCTGCGCCTCGTCGTCGACGCCGGCTTGGGCGCGCTCGCCGTCGGCGCCGCATTGGCCCGGCCGGCGTCTCTCGTCCTGCTATTAGGCATCGTCCTTGCCGCCGGGGCGGTCAACGCGGAATTGCGTCAGCGCAGCGCGACTGCGATTGTCGAGCATCGCACGGCTCGGTATAGCGGGACGCTGCTCGAGGAATCGAGCACCGGTGACGGGTCAACCGGGGTCGAGCTCGCGCTGGACACCGGGTTACGAATACTCGCGCGCGTGCGCCAGTCCGTCCCGCCTGTTGGGACGCGTCTGATGATGCGGGGAAGGCTCGAACCGTTTGACGAGGCGCGTAATCCCGACGAACCGAGCGAACGCGCAATCGAGCACGAGCGCGGCCTCGACGGCCGGCTTGACGACGCCGAGATACTCGCGGCCGGCGCAAAATCTTCGGCATGGGACTCGCGCACGTGGCTCGCGCGAGCGCATGCGTGGGCCCACGGGCAGCTGCGCGATCGCCTCGGCGAACCCGCTGCCTCGGTTGTGGCGGGAGAACTCTGGGGAGAGCGCGCGACATTGGCGCCGGCATTGCGCGCCGAGTTCCAAGCAACCGGAACCGTGCACGTCTTGGTCACTGCCGGTCTGCACTTTGGTGCGGTCGCCGCACTCTGCGCTGCACTGCTCACGCTGCTTGCGCTGCCACGTTGGACGAACTGCATCGTCACGGCGATACTCGTCTGGGGATTCGTCTGGTGGAGCGGCGCGCAACTGCCGGCGGTGCGGGCCGCAACGATGGTGACCGCTGCGCTCGCCGCGCGCGCTTGCGGACGCGCGACGTTATCATGGAACGCATTGGCCATGGCCGCGCTCGTGGTCTCGTTCCTGCGGCCTGCGAGTGTCGCAACGAGTTCTTTTGCGCTCTCATTCTCGTGCGTCGGCGCGATCTTTGCATGCGCCGGGACATTCGAGCGGTGGATCGAAGCGCGCCTCGCGTTGCCCAACCGGGTGCGTGAAGCGCTCGTCCTTTCGCTCGCAACGCAGGTCGGCATTTGGCCGTTGGCAGCCGCAACGTTCCTTCAGTTCACGCCGTACGCGATTGCCGCAAACCTCGCAGTTGTGCCGTGCGTCGGCGCAACCATGGCGCTCGGCGCCGCGCAGCTCGCGCTGGCGTGGTGCGCTCCGCTCGCCCAGGCTGGCGCAAACTGCAACTCGTGGCTGCTCGCGTGGATGCTCGCCGTCGTGCAAATGATAAGCGCGCTTCCCGGTGCAACGATCGCCATGAGCCCGCCACCCGCCTGGTGCATTGCGGCGTACGACGCTGCATTGCTCGGCGCGCCGCTGATGTGGCGGCGTCCTTCGACTTCGCTCGGGATAAATTACGCTCGTACACTGGCGGTCGCGGCGATCGTACTCGCGACAACTTTCGTGCTTTGGCCGCCACGCAGCGTCGACGGGCGATTACGCGTCACCGTGCTCGACGTCGGGCAGGCCGATGCGATCGTCGTTCAGACGCCGCGCGGTCACGCACTGCTCGTCGATGCGGGCGGTAGGCTGGAGCGTGGACCGCAAAGCAGCGGCTCCGTCGCCGAACAAGTGGGCGAACTCGTCGTCGTTCCGTTTCTGCTACGGCACGGAATCCACGCGCTCGACTTGATCGTGATCTCGCATCCGCACGGCGATCACGCCGGCGGAGTCGCTCCGGCATTGCGCCGGCTAAGCGTCGGCGTTCTCGCAGACGGCGGTCAACGCTACGGAGGCCACGCGTATCGCGACGCCGTCGAAACCGCACGGAGCGAAGGCGTGCCGATCCTCTATCCTCGCGCGACAATGGAGTGGCACACCGACGACGGCGTCGCGCTGCGCTTCCTGGGCCCTTCGCTGCCGTTCATCGCCAATTCACGCAACGACATCAATGAGAATTCGATTGCCTTCATCTTGCGTTACGAATCGTTCTGCATGCTCTTCACCGGCGATGCAGGCGCTGCGGCCGAGAAACGCTTCCTCGCCGAAAGCGTCGATTTACACTGCGAGATTCTCAAAGTCGGACATCACGGCTCGGCTTACGGTTCTACGCCCGCATTCATCGGCGCGGTTCGGCCGCGGTACGCGATCATCTCGGTCGGACGGCACAATATGTTCGGCCATCCGGCTTCGGCGACCTTATCGACGCTGCAGCGCTTCGGCGCGCAGATTTACCGAACGGATGAAGACGGCGCCGTTTCCGTGACAACGGATGGATCGTCTATCGCCCTCAGCCCATTTTTGCGACCGTAACGCGTCCGTATGGCGTGCAACGTTTGTCCACGCCCGTTTACGGCGTCGGCAAGAGCGACAAGCAAGACGTGGATGCTTTGGCACAGGAGATCGTCTTTATTTTCGAAGTGCTCGTAGAAGGTCGATCGACTAACTTCCGATGCCTGGGTTGCACAAAGGGCGGAGTGTCCCGCCGAATCGATCGCGGCGATCTCCGTGAGCGGCCGTGCATTAGCCCACGCTCTGCGAGTAGCCTAGAGACATGCAAATGATATGGTACGTCGGGGCGGGCGCTTTGCTCATTGCGGAGAGGTAGCCGCAGGGCCATTACGGCTCGGTGATGTTGAAGACGAGGCCGAAGGGGTCGCGAAGGTAGATGCGTGGGATGGCGGGGTTCTCCTCGACGAGGTCGCACCCGGACTGCATCAGCTCGCCTTTTGCGAGCTCGGCGTTGTCGACGTTGAACTCGAAGACGGGCGTATCCGGCTCGCCGCGTTCAAAGTAGAACCTCAGGGCGCCGCTGTCGAAGCCGATAATCGAGTCGCTTTCGAGCACGACCGGCAAACCGAGTTTGCCCGCATAATACTCCTTGACCGCGCCCAGGTCGGGAGCGCGGAAAATGACGTCTCTCGTTGTGTTCATGAAGTCACTCCTTATGAGCGGTTATGATTGGGGCAGTTAGCTGCGAGTTCGGCGACGATGCGAGCGAACGGCACGATCGGAAAAGCGCCGCCAAAGTGACGAGAAAGGCGATGACGCCAATCGCCGTAGCCGCCGGCGCGAACGCATCGCCGACTAGGCCGAGCGGCGCGGCCTTTCCGCTAAAGACGATCAAGCCGGCGAGAAACACGCCGAAGAGACTCTCTCCAACGATGAGTCCGGAAGCAACGAGTACGCCGAGCTGTTTTGCGCGGTCGCTGTTCCGCTGCCGCGCGGCCCAGCGGTTGTAAACCCAACCGAGCAGCGCCCCGAGCACGACCGGTGCCGTCGTCGAGGCCGGGAGGTAGATGCCTAAACCGACGGCGAGCGGCGGCAAGGCGAGTCGATTGCGCGCCCGCAGCGTTTCGTCCGCTGCGACCACAAGCGCGCCGACGATCGCTCCCGCGCCGATTAGATGCCAGTCTAGTTGACCGCTGATGACGCCTTTAGCCAGTGCAGAGATTAGGGTCGCTTGCGGCGCGGGCAACGGCTGCGCTACCGCTGCGTGCCCGCCGACCGTTCCGGCAAAGCCGTACGCACGATTGAGCAACCCGAGAATGGGCGGAATCACGACCGATCCGACCACGACTCCGGCGACGAGCGCGACTTGCTGGCGCCAGGGCGTCGCGTCGACGAGCTGTCCGGTCTTGAGATCTTGCAGGTTATCGTTTGAAATCGTCGCGACACAGAGCAGCACCGCAGTGACCGCGAGCGCGTACGCGATCATCGGTAACGCGGCGCTGTGCACCAACTCGCGTCCAATTCCGAGCACGACGAGCGCGGCGCCGATCACGCTGAGAATCGCCAAACCGGAGACGGGGCTGTTCGACGAGCCGATCAGACCGGCCATGTAGCCGCATGCGGCCGCGACAAAAAACCCGGCAACCACGACGTAGGCAACCCCGGCTACCGTCATTGCACCAGCAAGCGGTGCGAGGGCGCCGCCGGCGAGAAACGAGAAAAAGAGCAGGGCCAGCGGAACCAGGCAAAAGATGCTGACGAGCGCAACGAGCCCGATCGGTAGATCGCGCTCAGTCCTCGGCAGTTGTGACGTATCTCGACGGCTCCGACGCGAAGCCATCAGCGCGGAACTGACCCCGAGCGCGACCGGGCGCGCCAGCCTGCCAAGCGACCAGAGCGCCGCCACGCCGATCGCGCCTGCTCCGATGAACCGTACTTGATGCGACCAAACGGCGGTAGCTACGTCGGCGGCTACGCCGGCTGCAGGGTGCAGCGCGGTCAGAATCGGCGTCGCAACCCCCCAGGCGATGACCAATCCGACGAAAATTGCCGTGCCGACCGAGATCCCGATGAGCTGCCCCGCGCCGACCAGAGCCAGGGAGAGTGAAAACCCGGCACCCGTCGTCGCGCCTGCGATACGGAAATATCCCGCGATCTGACCGGCAAAGAGGCGCGTCGCGACAACGGCTGCAAAGGCCGCCGACGCAAGCGTTCCGGCGAGGAGCGCCAGCAGGCCGGCGCGGTTGCCCTCGACGCCCGAACGCGCACCGGTGCCGACCTTCAGCACTTCGGCCGCCGCCACGCCTTCAGGGTAGGGAAGGTCGGAGCCGGTGACGAGCGCGCGTCGCAGCGGAACGCTATACATGACTCCGAGGACGCCGCCGATTACGCAGATTCCGAAAGACTGACCAAATGGAAAGCCGCTCCACCAGCCGATCATCACCAACCCCGGCAAAACGAAAATGATCGCCGAAAGAGTTCCGGCTGCCGAAGCGATCGTTTGTACGATGTTGTTCTCGTAAATGGTGGCGTTGCGAAATGCGCGCAACGCGGCCATCGATATGACCGCTGCCGGAATGGACGACGCGAACGTGAGCCCGACCTTCAAACCGAGATAGACGTTCGCCGCAGTAAAAACGAGCGTGATGGCCGCACCCAGGACGAATCCGCGCAGGGTAAGCTCCGCCCGGCTATCCATTACGCGGCCTCATTGCGCTGCGGGGACAAACTCGCCTTCAGGTAGTACAAAGCCCGCGGCATACGCTGCGGGCTTTGCTTGTACGACCGGCCATTCTCGCCTGTTTGAAGCCGTTGAAAGCCTCCCACCGACGGTTCGATCCGGTTTCAATCGGTTTCACTCGGATTGTCGCCTAATGCGACTGATCGTCTACGTGCTCCCGATTGCGGTTCGATACAATCCGCGCTTCGCCATTGCGAAGTGGTTGCATGCTACCAAATGCACTAACCGACTTGCAAGACGCTACGCGTTAGGTCCACAAGCGTTCCACAAGAAATTTCGGTTACTCACAGGTCGTCGACAGCGACGCCCGGGCGCCGTCGAGTTTAAGGCCGCATCGTCGTCATCGGCGTCGGCGACGCGGATGCCATGGGCGAAGCGGTAGGGGCCGGCTGCGCCGTGGCCGCGACCGTGCTCGCACCCGCGATGCAAGCTCCGACGAGAATGATACCGGCGAACCATCGAGTCATGGGACTGGTCCCTCCTTTGGTCATTGAAAGTGCCTTCACGCGCCTCGTACCCGTAGGATTGGCGACCCTAAACTCCGCGGCGCCGGAGCCTTGGTAACGCTCGCATGCAAACCGGCGCTAGGGCAACGGGTATAAGCTAAGGGGAGAAGGGGCGTCGCGGCCCGCAATCACCCCACCAAGCTCATGGGCGTCATCGACTTACCGTATACCGGCAGCGTCGCGGCTGAGACCGATCCGATCTTCAACCGCGTGGAGCACGTCATTCCGCGCGTCGAATGGCCGTTACACGCCCCCTATGTCGCGGCAATCAACCGGCTCAAGCGCGAACGAAATGCCGTCATTCTCGCCCACAACTACCAGGTTCCCGAAATTTTCTATACGGTCGCCGATATAGTCGGGGACTCGCTCGCTTTGGCGATGCAGGCGGAAAAGACGGACGCCGACGTCATTGTCCTGTGCGGCGTGCACTTTATGGCTGAGACCGCTAAGCTCGTCAATCCATCCAAGACCGTCCTTGTGCCCGATTTGAGGGCCGGGTGTTCGCTGGCCGAGTCGATCACGCCGGCCGATGTGCGGCTGCTGCGTGAGAAGTATCCGGGCACGCCAATCGTCACCTACGTCAATACGTCGGCGGAGGTCAAAGCCGAATCGGACGTTTGCGTTACGAGCGGCAATGCCGTACAGATCGTGGAAGCGTTGGGAGCGCCACGCGTCATCTTTTTGCCAGACGAGTACCTGGCCAAGTACGTTGCATCGAAGACGAGCGTCGAAATCGTTGCATGGAAAGGGCACTGCGAAGTGCACGAGCGCTTTAGCGGCAAAGACGTTCGTCGTTTTCGCGAAGGCGATCGCTCCCTCGTCGTGCTCGCGCATCCGGAGTGCCCGCCCGACGTGCTCGCCGAGGCCGATTACGTCGGTTCCACGCAAGGCATGACGGAGTACGTTGGCGAGTTGAGCGGCGCGCAACGCGCACCGCGCGTCTTATTACTAACCGAGTGCTCGATGGCCGACAATGTCTCGGGTCGATACCCGAACGTCGAGTTCGTGCGTCCATGCAACCTCTGCCCTCATATGAAGCGCAACACGCTTCCGAAAGTGCTCCATTCCCTCGAGGCGATGGAGTACGAAGTGACCATCGCGCCCGAGATCGCGCAACGGGCGCGCCGCGCCGTCGAGCGAATGCTCGAATACAGTCGTCAGGCGCGAGACTAACGGCAGATATGGAAACGCATGAAAGCGACGCGCTCGTCGTTGGCGCCGGCATCGCCGGCTTGATCGCAGCGCTCAAACTCCAACCTGCGAAAGTAACCGTGCTGTGTAAGACGCGTCTTGGCAAAGGTGCGGCGACAGATTGGGCGCAGGGTGGGATCGCCGCGGCGATCGGCAAGGACGATTCCCCGCGCCTGCATGCAATCGACACGCAACGCGCCGGCGCCGGCATCAGCGACCGAAAGATTGTCGACATTCTCACGCGGGACGCGCCGGCGCGCGTGGAAGAGCTCCTCGAGCTCGGCGCGGTATTCGACCGCACTGAAGCCGGCGAGCTCGCGCTGGGACGCGAGGCTGCGCACCAGCGCCGCCGCATCGTTAAAGCCGGAGGCGACGCTACCGGGCACGAGATTCTCAAGACGCTGATCGAGGCGGTCCACGTACATCCCTCGATCGAGGTCGAGGAAGTCACCGCGGATGACTTGATCGTCGCGGACGGTCGCGTCTGCGGCGTCTTCGCCTGCGACAACGCCACAGGCGAGCGCATCGCCTTCCACGCCGGTGCGGTCGTGCTCGCAACCGGCGGCGTGGGACGGCTCTACCGCTACACGACCAATCCGGTAGAAGCGACGGGTGACGGCATCGCGATGGCGGCTCGCGCCGGCGCGCTGCTCGCCGATATGGAGTTCGTCCAGTTCCATCCAACCGCACTTGCAATCGGGCGCGATCCGATGCCGTTGGTGACCGAGGCCGTACGAGGAGAAGGCGCGACGCTCGTCAACGATCTCGGCGAACGTTTCATGCTCGGCCTGCATCCTGACGCCGAGCTGGCCCCGCGCGACGTCGTGGCGCGGGCGATATTCGAACAGCAGCAGCGCGGGCGGACCGTCGGCCTCGATGCTCGTAACACGATCGGTACGGCCTTCCCGGGTGCTTTTCCGACCGTTTTCGGCTTTTGCATCGCCGCCGGCATCGATCCGCGCGTGCAGAACATACCGGTAGCTCCCGCAGCGCATTATCACATGGGGGGAATCGCCGTTGACGAGTGGGGCCGGACCTCGCTCGAGAACCTTTGGGCATGCGGCGAAACGAGCGCGACGGGGGTACACGGCGCAAATCGGCTAGCCAGCAACTCGCTGCTCGAAGCGCTCGTCTATGGCTCGCGGGTGGCAACCGACATCGCAAATGCGCATTCTTCCAGCCGGACCCAACCCAGTGCGAAACCCGCGACGAGACGACACAAACCTCTCCGACGCGAGCCAACCACGACCGTGGCGCAAGCGCTCAGCGACGTGCGCAACGTCATGTACTCTAACGTCGGATTGGTCCGCAGCGAGTCGGGTCTGGGCAAGGCGCTCGCGCGCATCGAGGACCTCTCCGCCGAGTTCGGCAACGCACCCGAGTTGCGCAATCTTCTCGTCGTCGGAGAATTGATCGCGGAGGCGGCGCTGACTCGCCGGGAGAGCCGCGGCAGCCATTACCGAAGCGACTACCCGCAAACCGATGAAGCCTTCGCGAAGCGTTCGTTTACGCGGCTGCGCAGCGTCGCTTGAGCTTGCCGCCGAGCCGATCGTTCGGACGGCCCTGCTCGAAGATATCGGCCGCGGCGGCGACCTTACGACCGACGCAATCGTCGAGTCGAATCGCTCGGCTTGCGCACGCATCGTCGCTCGCGCCGGCGGAATCGTTGCCGGCATGCCGGTCGCGATGCTCGCCTTTCGCTTGCTCGACCACCAGGTCGCAATCAGAGCCTCTGTCGCCGAGGGCGACCGCGCGGAGCCGGGCGACATCGCGGCAGAGCTATCGGGAAACGCGAAGGCGATTCTCACGGGAGAACGCACGGCGCTGAATCTGCTGGGCCGGCTGTCCGGCATCGCGACCGCTACACGCACGCTCGTCGATCTCATCGCCGGCACGCACGCGAAGATCGCCGATACACGCAAGACGATGCCCGGCCTACGCGCCCTCGAGCGCTACGCCGTTCTCTGCGGCGGTGGAAGCAATCACCGTTTCGGCTTGGACGACGCCGTGCTCATCAAAGATAACCATCTCGCGCTGGCTGGTTCGATCGGCGATGCCGTCGCCGCCGCGCGCGCGCGCGTGGGACACATGATCAAGATAGAAGTGGAAGTCGACACCTTGGGGCAGCTTCGTGAAGCGGTCGCGGAGCCGATCGACGCCGTATTGCTCGACAATATGACGCCGGCCGCGCTTGCCGAAGCGGTTCGAATTGTCGACGGACGTCTTCTCACCGAAGCGAGCGGCGGCATAACACCCGAGAATGTAGCCGAAATCGCACGAACCGGCGTTGACGTGATCAGCGTTGGGTGGCTGACCCATAGCGCTCCGTCACTTGACTTCAGTTTAGAAGTCGTGGCCTAGAAGCGAATCAGCGATACGACACGAGCGCGAAGGCGACGACCGCGCCGACCGCGACTACGAAGAGCGCGATCGCATATCCAGTCACGCCTGACATCGTCACGATCTTTCCGACACGCAATCCGTGATCGGTTGCCGCGTAACGCCGCGCTCCGAGCAGAGCAACGAGGAGGCCGAATACCGCCATCGCGGTGCCGAACGCCGTCGAAAGACCGGGCTCGGGATTCGTGCTGTGAACAAGGGTCGAAAACTCCCTGGCAAAGAGCGAGAAGCGCGCGATAACGAAGCCGAAAGCGATGAAGGCGAGCGCGGTTCGGATGTACGCCAAATAGGTACGCTCGTTGGCTAGTGTATCGGTCGCGCGAACGGGGTCCGGCATGACCCGTCGAGCGTTAGGCGAATCCTACGCGGAACCATGTCAGCAGAACCAACCGCCAAGACCCCGCTCGATTCAGCTAAAGCCGTCCACGATTTCGTGCCTCCGGAGGCTCTCGTCGATTTTATGTCGAGCGGTTGGATTGACCGCCCCCTCGTACGCGAGATCCATCCGCAGGCCGCACGATTTGCACGGCGCCGCGATGCCCTTTCAAAAGCGTATCCGGGAACGTATCTGATCCTCCCGGGGGGACGCGAGCGCGTCCGGGCCAACGATACGTTCTTCCGCTTTCGCCCCTCCAGCGACTTCGCATACCTGACGGGCGGCGGCGAGGCGGGAGCAGTTCTGGTACTGGAGCCCGAGGGCGCGCGCCATCGTTCGCTTCTTTTCGTCCCCGAACATAATCGCGGCACGGCCGAATTCTTTACCGATCGCGTCCACGGCGAACTCTGGGTCGGTCGTCATCGCGGCGTCGAGGAGAGCCGCGCATACTACGGCGTCGACGAAGCCCGACGGCTGCAAGCGCTCACCGCTTATCTCGAAGAGCTGGGCGACGCCAAGTATCCGCTTCGGCTCTTGCGCACGCACGACGACGACATCGACCGCCGCTTCGAGCCTACCGACGGCGACGACGAGCTGGCCGAGCATCTTTCAGAGATGCGTCTGGTAAAAGACGAGTACGAACTTGACGAGCTGCGCAAAGCCTGCGCGATATCCAAGCTCGCCTTTGAAGACGCCATACGGGCGATGCGAACGGCGAAGAGCGAACGCGCGATCGAATCGGCGTTCGCCGGCCGCGCGCGCGTCGACGCAAACGATACCGGCTATCTCACGATTGCGGCGGCGTCCGAACATGCCTGCACCTTGCACTGGATTCGCAACGACGGCTTCTTGCCTGCCGGTGAGCTGCTTCTTCTCGACGCCGGCGTCGAGTGCGAGTCGCTTTATACCGCCGACATCACCCGCACTCTGCCGATCTCCGGACATTTTTCGACCGAGCAACGAACCGTTTACGATCTCGTCTGGGAAGCTCAGCGCGCCGGAATTGAAGCCGCCATAGAGGGGAACGACTTTCTCGAACCACACCGGCGCGCGGTAGGCGTGCTCGCGCAAGGACTCATCGATCTGGGGATTCTCAAAACGTCGCTCGATGAGGCGCTCGATCCGGATCGCCTTTTCCACCGGCGCTACACGCTCCACGGCGTCAGTCACATGCTCGGGCTCGACGTGCACGATTGCGCGAACGCTCGGACGCAGGAGTACCGGTACGGACGCTTGCGCCAAGGCATGGTTCTTACCGTCGAGCCGGGCCTCTACTTTCAACCCGACGATGCGACCGTGCCGGAGCGCTTTCGCGGTATCGGCGTACGCATCGAAGACGACATTGCCGTCACGGGTGCGAGGCCGGAGAATCTTTCGGCGAGCCTGCCGTCGCGCGCCGACGACGTCGAACGCTGGATCGCGGAGCTCTGGAAGAGTTAATCGCTACGACATAATCGACGTCCCCGGCGTCGTCGGGGGAATCGTTGCGGAGCCAAGTTGAATTTGCAAAGCGGCGAGCTGATCTTCAATCGGCCAGCGACCAAAGGCCAGGATGATCACGCAAATGAGCGGGCCGACACCGGGAATGAGATTGAGGAGGGAGAGCGCACCGTTATATCCGGCCTTCGCAAAAATCCGCCAATAGACCCAAATCGTAAAAGCCATGATCGCCAGAAGCACGATGCCATACGCGAAAATGAACGTTGCGACGAAGCCCGCCGTGGCCGCATTGTGATCCATGTACAAGATCCTCCGATTGTAAGCAGTTAAGTGCCCCTTCGCTACTCCCCACTTGCATCACTTCGTTCGTGCCGACCGGCACGTCAGTGAATCGTTCAACCGCCAGGCGGCGAACCCCACCCCGACTGGACGTAGGCGCCGTCCACGACAATCACCGGAACCGTCGGGTCGCCACCGCTATATCGAAACATTCGCTCGCGCGCGCGACGGTCGTTTTGTGCGTCGTATCGGGTGTACGGTGTGCCGACTTCGTCGTAGTGAGCCATCGCGCGTCGGCAGTACGGACAAGTCGGGGAGATATACAGCTCCAGCTTTGCCCCCGGAGGTATGTGCTCTACGTCGAAGCTTCGTGCCATGCCGCTGGTCTTCGTACCGACGCCGTTGGGCAACCTGCGTGACGTCACTTTGCGTGCGCTGGACGCATTGCGCGACGCGGACCTCATCGTTGCCGAAGACACGCGCGTCGCACGCAAATTGCTTCGAGCTTTCGATCTCCACGGTCGCGAAATCTGGAGCTATCGCGAAGCGAACGCGCGGCTCGTAACCCCGGCCATCATCGGGCGAGCGCGCAATGCGCTCGTCGTCGTTACGAGCGATGCGGGCATGCCCGGGATCTCCGATCCCGGAAGCGAGCTGATCGCGGCAGCTCGTGGTGCGGGGCTGCCCGTTGAGGTGCTCCCGGGGCCGAGCGCTGCCACCGCCGTCGCTCTGCTTTCCGGTTTTCCCCTGCGCAGGTTTACGTTTGAAGGCTTTCCGCCAAGAACCGCCGCGGCGCGGCGCAGCCGTTTCGCGCATGCGTTGCAACCCGACGCTACGACGATTTGGTACGAATCGCCGCAGCGCATCCGCTCGGCTCTCGTCGACCTCGCGGCGGTAGCGCCGGACGCGCGTCTCTTCGTCGTGCGCGAATATACCAAGCTGCACGAAGAGCACCTCTGGGGAACGCCGGAAAGCGTGATGGCGCAGCTTCCCAATCCGATCCGCGGCGAGGTTGCTTTCGCGATCGCTCCCTACGACATCGCAGCGGAGCAGCCGACGACCGAAGCGACGAGTACGGCGATCGATGCGTTGCTCGCCGGCGGACGGCGAGTCGGCGACGTCGCAAAGCTCCTGGCGGCGCGCGGCTTCGGCGAGCGGCACGAGCTCTATGCCCGCGCCGCGGCCCGGAAGGCGCGGCGGAAACGACCGATTAAAGAACGCTGACGCAGAATGGAACGCGCCTACTACGTTACGACGCCGATCTACTACATCAGCGGCGATCCACACATCGGCCACGTCTACACGACGATCGTTGCCGACGTGCTTGCGCGCACGGCTCGCACCTTCCGCCCGACGTTCTTCCTAACGGGAACGGACGAACACGGGCAAAAGGTCGCTAATGCCGCCGCCGCGGCCGGAAAGAGTCCGCAAGCGTGGTGCGACGAGCTCGTGCCACGCTGGAAGGCGCTTTTCGCAAGGTACCACGTCGAGTACGACGATTTCATCCGCACGACGCAACCTCGCCACGTAGAAAAAGTCCGACGCGTCTTCGACCGGTTGCGCGAAAGCGGCGACGTCTATCGCGGAAAGTACGAAGGGTGGTACTGCATCAACGACGAGACCTTCTGGCTCGAATCGAAGCTCGTCGAAGGCCGCTGTCCGACCTGCGGCCGCGAAGTTTCATGGATCTCCGAGGAGGACTGGTTCTTCCGGCTCTCGGCGTATCGCGATCGTTTGCTGGAGCACTTTGAGCGTTTGCCCCAGTGGGTGCAGCCGCGCAGCGTTTACAACGAGATGATGGCGATCATTCGAGAGGGGCTCGACGACCTGTCGGTCTCGCGCACCAGTTTTGACTGGGGCGTCCCGATTGCGGGCGGCGGCGTGATCTACGTGTGGCTCGACGCGCTGCTCAACTACATTACGGCGATCGGCTGGAGCGAGGACGAGGCTCGCTTCAGGACGTACTGGCCGGCGAAAACGCAGCTCGTCGGTAAGGAGATCGCGCGCTTTCACACGATTATCTGGCCCGCGATCTTATGGGCGCTCGGTGAGAGTGCCCCCGAACTGGTCTTCGCGCACGGCTGGATCACCGTCGATGGCCAAAAGATCAGCAAGAGTCTAGATAATGCCGACGACCCCTTTGAACTCGCACAGCGCTTCGGGCCCGATTCGATTCGCTATTTTCTACTGCGCGAAGCGCCGTTCGGAAGCGACTTTTCGTATTCCGAGGAGAAGATAGCGCAGCGCCACAACAGCGATCTCGCTAACGATCTCGGCAATCTCGTACAGCGCACGCTCTCGATGGTGCAGCGTTACCGCGACGGGATCGTGCCGGAACGGCCCCGCTCCAACAGCGAACTAGGGCAACGCTTCACGCCTTTGCCTGTCACGGTTCGGGCGCGCATCTTCGATTTACGCTTTCGAGAAGCGCTCGAGGCCATATGGGATCTGGTGACGGCACTCAACCGCGCAATCGACGAGCGCAAACCCTGGGAGCTTCACAAGCGTGGCGAGACCGAGGAGCTCAATGCGGTGCTCTACGACCTCTGCGAAGGACTCCGCTGGCTCGCGATCCTGCTCCACCCCATCATGCCGGAGCGCATGAACGAAATGTGGCAGCAGCTCGGAGCTCCGGGCCGCATCGACGCGGATTGGTCGTCGTCGTTAGGCTCGTGGGGAGGCCTGGCGCCGATCACGCAGACGGCGCTGGCCGCCCCGCTCTTTCCGAAATTCGACGCCGTAGCGCAGACTTGATCGACACCCACTGTCACATTCACGATCGAAAGTTCGACGCCGATCGCGACGACGTCGTCGTACGTGCGCGTAAAGCGGGCGTTTGCGCGATGCTTACCGTCGGCGAGGATATCGCCGATAGCCGCGAAGCGATCGCTATCGGCGAACATTATAAAATCTCCGTCGCCGTCGGCATCCATCCACACGAAGCCATAAAGGCACCGCCGGACGCAGCGGCCGGTTTGCGGCCGCTTTTGAGTCAACCCGGCGTTGTCGCGATCGGCGAAACCGGTCTCGATTACTACTACGACCATAGCCCCCGAGAGGCGCAAGGGGCCGTTCTACGCGCTCAGCTTCGACTTGCCCGCGACACCGCGTTTCCAATCGTCTTCCACCAGCGCGATGCGTTTGACGATTTCACGGCGATCCTACGGAATGAATGGACCCCCGCGATGCGTGGCGTCGTCCATTGCTTCACGGGCACTCCGGAAGAGGCGCGCATCTTCGTCGACGAGTTCGGCCTCTTCTTAGGAATCGGTGGGGTGGTGACTTTCCCGAATGCTCGGGAGCTGCGCGAGGCGGTACGCGCCGTGGGTCCGAGCCGACTCCTCTTGGAAACGGATTGCCCCTATCTCGCGCCGGTGCCGATGCGCGGTAAGCGCAATGAGCCCTCGTTCGTCACGCATACGGCCGCCAAGCTCGCGGAGGTGCTGCGGTTGCCTCTCGACGAGCTTGCCGCAACTACCGACGCAAACGCTCGCCGGTTGTTTAAACTGTAACGCTACGTCGCCGCGCGGATCGCTGCCCCCACGACCTGCTGCAGGAACGCGCTCCAGATGGGATATTGGTTATAGTTGCCGGCCGTGATCATTACGGCTATGTCGAGCTCCGGGACGACGGCCATGATTTGGCCGCCGTTGCCTCCGGCGTTGACGACCCCGTACCCCCGCCCGTGGATAATGAGGGACGCAAGATGCCAGCCATAGCCATAACGGTCGCCTTCGCCGGCAGCATCTTCATTCATGACCGTCCGAGTTACGACGGAGTCGCGGAGCCAGCCGTCGTCGAGGATCTGCCGGCGGTTCCATTTACCGCGGCTCAAGAAGAGCTGACCGAACTTCAAAAAGTCTCGAGGCCTGAAATAGTCACCGCCAGCCATGTAGGCGGCGTTGGTAGGCGGCGGCATCAGCCACATAGCGTACTGCTGAAATTGCATCGGCGAGGCAAAGCGGTCGTAAAAATAACGATCCAACGGCAGATCGGTGGCCCGCGAAACGATGGCGCCTAGGAGATTGATGCCCGCACTGCAATAGAGGGCGCGGCTTCCGGGATCGTACTGCATCGGCAGGTCGAGCGTGTACTTGTACCAATCGGGCTGCCCGGTTTGAGCCTGCATGTTGTCCTCGTTGCCTGGCGAGTTGTCGTCGTTGTCATCGCACGCCAAGCCGGAGGACATTGTCATGAGATTCGCCACCGTCATGCGCCGCTTGCGCGGACCGTCGTGCGCGACCGGAAGATATTCCGGAAGAAAGGACAGCACGGGCGTTTGCGGCGAGAAGCGATGGCTATCTTCGATCGCCCGTCCGACCATCAGCGTCGTCACGCTTTTGCCGGCGGAGCGGACGTCGTGAGGACTCGCGGGCGTGAACCCGTAGAAATATTCGTCGAGTACCAATCGGCCGTGGCGAGCGATCGCAATGCTTTGGATATACGGCGATCGCAGCGTGGGCGAGCGTACCGATACGATTCCTTGCATCACATCGGCAATGGGCGAAACGCGCATGCCGACGTCCCCAAGCGTATCGACCGACCATCCGTCATCGCCCGGAATCGGCCGTCGATAGGTCCATGTGCTCGTAGGCCGAGGATAGTACCAGCGCAGTTCTTGCGGCGACGGCCGATGAAACGTCAGACCCGCCGGTTGCGATGGAAATGCGGCGATCGTAAGAGCGCCGCCCGAGGCCGAGCCGACGACATCGGGCTTTCCGGCAGAGCGAAAGAGAAGTTTTCCGCGATCGACGAGTAGGGTGCGGGTCCCAAGAAAGTCTCCCGCGTTTATTTCAGGGTTGCGAACGAATGCTTGGAGGGTGCCGTCTGACTTTTTCGTGACGATGAGGAAGTAATGCAACGTCTCGTCGAGCGGCGCCACTGCAATGGCATAAGCAGGCCACGGGCCGTTGGCCGGCTGTATCCGCCGGTTCGTTACGGGCGCCGATGATTGCGTGGCCGCCCAAAGGCCGACGAGCGCTGCCAGAAGTACCATCGTTCACCGCTTCGCGCACTTCACGCTCCACTCCCCAGCGTGTGCCCAGCTTCCCACTCTGACTCAAGCCTGGTGCGCACGGCGTTCACGATCTCGGCGCTGCCGGTGCAAAGCCCCCAGTCGGTCATGTCGGCACTGCCATACGTTATCGTCGCATTTGCCGATCCAAGCCACGCGCGATCGCCCGCGACGGCGAGCTTTTCGGAGTCACCGCATACGCGCACGCGGACGCCGTCACGTACGAGGGATTCGAGGACGTGCCGCTCGCGGCCGTTGCCTCGCAGGTCGCGCTGACTGACGAGCAACCTCGGCGCGCCGCCGGCAAGGGCGAGCTTCTTCAACGCCGAGTACGCTGCGTTACCCGAACCAAACGATTCGCTTTCGACGACGACCTCGTCGAGCGCACTTGCCTGTTCCAGAAGTCGCGCTTCCTCGGCGAGCGCTTCGTGCTTAGTCGTCGGAATCGACGACGCTTCGGCCGCGTCATCGTCGCGCAGCACGATATCGTTGACCCCCAATTCTTTTCGTCGAGGTAGAGCGTACCGTCGACCTCGATCTCCTTGGCATGGAGCGGATGGCCGAGAATTGCTTCGGCGCCCGCTTCGCGCAGGCGCGCCGCCAACGTTGCATTCTCTTTTGCGAACCGGCCCTTCGGATCGTCGAAGGGCGCGCCGTCGAGTTGAACGACCACGTGCGCGGCGCGGCGCGCGGCATCTTCCAACGCACGCACGATCGGACCGTGCAGCGTATATGCTTCGACGAAGATCTCCTTAGCGCAGCGCAAGCTCGCCATCACGTCGCTCGTTGAACTCAGCTCGAGCATTGCGGCTGCCATCACGACGGCGACCGGCCGCGTCTAGAGGGGAGTGTGACGAGCCATTTGGAAGCCTGTCTGCGATGACTTCAACTTCGACTCGCGGCCCCGCGGACGGCGAAAAGGAGGCTGCCCCAGGCCCCACCGAGCGCAGCACGGTGGCGTCGAAAGGAGCCTTCGTACGCGAAATGTTCGCGCGCATAGCGCCGCGTTACGATCTGGCTAACCGCGTGCTTACCGCCGGCCTCGACGAACGGTGGCGGCGCCGAGCGCTTCGGCTGCTTGCGCCTCCGCGGCGAGGGCGGATCGTCGACTGCTGCTGCGGCACCGGCGATCTGGCCTTCGGCCTTTTGCGCAGCGACTCGACGCTTGAGGTGATCGGAATCGATTTCTGCGTGCCGATGCTCGAGCGCGCGCAGCGCCGCGCCGGCCGCGAGTCGCACGACAATTTACGCTTCGTTGAAGGCGACGTCATGGCGATGCCGTTTAAAGACTCGAGCTTTGATGGAGCTACGATGGGGTTTTCGTTACGAAACGTCGTCGACGTGGACGCAACCTTGCGCGAGATCATTCGCGTGTTGAAGCCGGGCGCGCGTTTTGTCAGTCTCGACGTGACCAAAGCGCCAAACCCCACCTTCAGGCGCCTCTTCAATATCTATTTCTATGGCGTGGTGCCGTTGCTCGGAGGAATCGTTGGCGGCTCGCGAGCCGCGTACGCGTACCTTCCCAATTCCCTGACGCATCACCCGAAGGCGCCGGAGTTACGCGATCGATTCACGCGCGCCGGTTTCAGCGAGGCAGGATATGTTTCACTGATGGGCGGAGCGATCGCCGTTCACCACGGCACCAAGCCTGAACGCAACGGAGTCGAAACGCCCTGAGCTCGATCGATTCCGTGCGCGGAACCTCCGAAGATCTTCACACCCTGGTCGAGGAATTCTTTCATGCGACCTTCTCGACGGAGAATCCCGTCATCACCGAGGCCGTCAAGCGAATGCTGGCCGCCGGCGGCAAACGCCTGCGACCGCGCATTACGCTGCTGGCCGCCGAGGCTTGCGGCGGTAAGGCGCTCGAGCACCTGCACCTCGCCGCCTATATGGAGCTCATCCACGTAGCAACGCTCATTCACGACGACGTCGTCGACAACGCGCCGACGCGACGCGGGGTCAACGCCACCGCAGTCGATTACGGTAACCGAGTCAGCGTACTCGCGGGCGATTATCTCTTTGCCTGGATATTCAAAAACGTGACGCTCAACTATCCGCACCCGGTCCCCAACGTGCTCTCGGCGACACTTGCCGACATTTGCGACGGCGAAGTCCTACAGCTTCAGGCGCTAGGCAACCTCGATCTCCCCATCGAAACGTATGTTGAGATCGCTCGTAAGAAGACGGCATCGCTGTTTGCGGCGTCGGCGCAGTGTGGGGCGATCATGGGTGGCGGCCGTGCGCGAGAGGTGGCGGCGCTGCGCGAGTTCGGCGAATGTTTCGGCGTCGCATTTCAGATGAAGGACGATCTTTTAGACATGATCGCCGATGAACGCTCGCTCGGCAAGCCGGCCGGAAACGATCTGAGCGAGCGCAAGATGACGATCCCGCTGATCGCGGCGCTCGCCTCCGGCAACGGAGGCTTCCGTGCGCAGGTCCGGCGCTTTTACGATGGCGGTGCCAACGAAGCGATCCCAGCAATCGTGGACGGGATCGAGCGCGAAGGCGGTCTGGCGTCAACGCGCGCGCAGATAGGCTGCTTCGTCGAGCGAGCCAAGAGCGCTTTGGAGCCGATTTCGCAGGGCGCGGCGAAAAAGGAACTGATAAAGCTTACCAACGCCCTCGCGGAGTAGGGCGCTTAAGGGGACGAACCATCATGACCGTACATCCGCTTCTTGCAATCATCGACGCGCCGATCATCATCGGCATCCTGATCGTCGGTGCGCTGCTCTTCGGAGCGGACAAACTTCCGAAGCTGGCGCGCAGCGCCGGTCAAGCAAAAAAAGAGTTTCTCGTCGGACAGGCCGAGGCCGACGAGGCGGCCGCGAAAGCGCGCGAAGAAGCGCGTCAACGGGCTGCCGCACAGCACGCCGATATCATGGATAATGTCGAGACGGGCTCGATCTCGGGTGAAGCCATCCCACCGCCGACTCCCGGCCGCGGAACTCCGAGCTCGTAGCGCCCCGGTGTCATCCTGAGCGAAGCGAGCACCGCGGGAGAAGTCGAAAGGCTAAGCGAGGTCCGCGCGCCCGAAGACGAGGTGACGTGGGATCAAAAGGAGATGCCCTTCACGGAGCACCTACGGGAGCTCCGTAACCGTCTGGTCGTCTCCCTCGCAACGGTCGGCGGCATCGCCGTCGTCCTCTTTTGGCCTTCCCAGTTCGTGATCAGGTGGATGATGCGCGAGTATTTCAGAGGAATTGAGCTGCACGCGTTCGGTCCGGCCGACGTCATCTTCACCGAGTTCAAGTTTTCGGTCATTGGCGGAATCGTTATCGGGCTGCCGGTCTTGCTGCAGCAACTTTGGCTCTTCGTCGTGCCGGCTATCCACCCACGCACGCGCCGCATGGTCTACGGGTTCATTTTTCCGTCGATCTTTCTCGCGGCGCTCGGGCTCGCCTTCGCTCACTTCGTCGTGATTCCGCGGGTGGTAGCCGCGCTGCTGCACATTACCGATGCGGTTGCGACGCCCACCTTCGGCGTCGCCGCCACATTGAACTTCGTCATGGTCCTGCTCGCGCTTTTTGCGATTATTTTTCAAACGCCGATCGTGCTCGTCGGCTTGGCGCGTCTCGGGATCGTGAGCGCGAGCTCGTTGATGCGCTATCGCCGTCACGCGATCTTCGGCTTCTTCGTCGCCGGGGGCATCGCCGCGCCCGACGGAAACCCGCTCACCATGGCCTTGCTGGCGTTGCCGATGTACGCGCTGTACGAGATTTCAATTTGGGTGATTCTCCCACTCCAGCGCCGGTGGTCCACTTCGACAACTCTTCGACACGCTCAGGACGCCAAGGACAGGCTCTAACGTGACTGCCGCGCGAGCGATCTATGGCGAATTCGTGCGCACGTTCGGCAACGTGCTGTTCGCGGTTTCGCTTTTCGTCACGTGGGGCTTGCTCACGCTCGTCGGGGTGGTCGTCGATCAGAACCAAGATCCCAACATCTATTTACAGAGCTATGCGGCCCCGATCGCCCGGGCGATTTTGCGTCTCAACTTCGACAACGTCTATCATTCGCCGTGGTACGTCGGCGTCGTCGGTTTGATCTTGCTCTCGCTGGCGGTCTGCACGTTCAAGCGCGTTATCCCGGCCCGGCTCCCACCGCTGCGGCCCGTTAGCGTGGAGAAACTTCCGCTCCACGACAGCTTCGAGACCGAAGGCGATCCGCCCGCCGTCCGCCGTCGCGTGGCCGAACTGCTTGGCGCGCGGGGCTGGCGAATGCGCGAACGGATCTTTGGCGGAATCGAGTGGAGTTTCGCCGACAAACATAACTGGGCGCGGCGCGGCGTGCTCGTGGCGCATGCCGGGTTCGTCATCATCGCAGCCGGTACGACGCTCTACTGGGCGCGCGGCTTTTCAGGCGAATTCCCGCTGCTCACCGGACAGACGACGCAGGTCGCGCGGACGCACGCGCTGATTCGCCTGGACGAATTCGCTTACAAGATTGCGCCGATCATGACCAAGAGCGGAATGGTCTATCAGCCCATCGATTACGTGTCGCACGTAACCGTGACCGGAAACGACGGAATTCCCAAGCACTCGATCGTGCGGGTAAACCATCCAATCAACGTCGACGGCACGCTCTACTACCAAGCGAGCTACGGTTTCGGAATGCAATTTCTGGTCACGCGGCGGGGCCGTCCGGACGCCGCCCTTTCGAACCGCATCTTGTTGGAGGGCGACTCCTTCGATCTCCCCGGAACGCAACACAGCCTGCTCTACGAACGTTTTGCGCCGACGGTCGACAAGCAGAGCGGGGCACCGACCGCCGACCCTCGAGTCAACGATCCCGCGGTCGTCCTCGCCATTTCGCAGGCCGGCAGTCCGCTCGGCGAAGCGCTGGTGCCGGTTGGGGCATCGATCGATCTCGGCGACGGCTGGCGTGCCATCCCGAAGCGTTACGTGCTCTACAGCGGGTTTCAATATCGCTACGATCCGGGGGTTCCGCTGGTCGGAATCGGGGCGTTCGTGCTGCTCGCGGGTTTGATTATTTCCTTCTATTTTCTTCCGGCGCGGCTTTACGTTCGCGTCGACGAGGTTGCGCCGCAGCGTTCGCGGGTCGGAGCCGCGGCCACGACGGTCAAGGGGTACGATGTTTTCTCGAGCGAATTTGCGCGGCTAGCTGCGACGTTACGGCGGGAAATCGGCCGCCGAGCCGAGGTACACTAGGGTGGTGCAGGTTCCCCTCGACGAGCTCTTGATCGCAGCTGCGCTGGCCGCGTACACTCTGGGCGCGCTAGCGCTGCTTCTCTATTTCTTTTCGCGCGAACCCATGTGGCGCAACGTCGGCGCGCCGTTGGCAATCCTCGGATGCGCCGCGCAGTTCGCTCAACTCATCGCACGCTTCGAGTCAACGCACGTTTGGCCGTTGCTGAATCTTTACGGCTCGCTTTCGCTCTTTGCTGCAATGTCGGTCGCGATCTACATCGGGTTCGCTTTTCGGTACAAGCTCTGGTTTGCCGGAGGCTTCGTGCTGGCGCTCGCGGCGATCTTTCTTGCGTACGGCGTTACCTGGTACGAAGGAACGATGCCGCCGGTGCCCTCGCTGCAATCGTACTGGGCAAAGATCCACGTCCCCATCGTCGTCTCCTCGTACGCAGCTTTCCTGGTCGCATTCGTCTTTTCGTGCATCTATTTGGTTAAATATTACGCGGAGCAAAGCTTTCGCGGTCGCGGCGTCCTCGTTGTTGCGGGCGTCAATCTCGGGAGCACGGCGACTGCGGCGGAGTTGGCGATCGATCCCGTGCCGAGTTTGGTCGCACGTTCTTCCGAAGCCGATATCTCGAAGGGGATGTTCCGCGATACGGCCGGGATTGAGGCGGCCGCGCTTGCCGGCAATCCGGTAGCGCGCTGGCTCTCCGCCCTTCCCAGCCTGGCGCAGCTCGACGTCATCGTCTACCGCGCCGTCGCGATCGGACTCCCGCTCATATCCATCGGCATCATCACCGGAGCGATGTGGGCGAAAGAGGCATGGGGCGCTTACTGGCAGTGGGATCCGAAGGAGACGGCAGCGCTATTTTCGTGGATCATCTATCTGTCGTACATGCATCTGCACACACGCCACGCTTGGCGTGGGTTGCGAACGAACTGGGTCAGCGTGATCGGCTTCGTCTCGATAATCTTCTGCTACCTTGGGGTCAACATCTGGATCTCCGGTCTGCATAGTTACAAGGTCTAAAAACGAGGCCGCCCGACAGGATCAGAGTTTCGTCCTAGCGGCGGGACAGAGGGCAGGTTTACGATGAGGGCTAATGAGGCGCTTCTCGTAGTGCTGGCCTTCTAGGGAGAACGAGCTTGTCCGACTCGAATGCCGATGCATCGGAACGCGTCGCGCGTAGGATGGTGAACGCGTACGACGTTCCTCCAACCGAAGACGAAGTCACGCGGCGCACCTTCATGGCGAACGCGACTCTGACGATAGGGGGCCTCGTGGGATTTGCGCTCGCCGTGCCGATCGTCGGCTCGTTGCTCCCTCCGAAGAGCGCCCTCGCCGGAAGCTGGTCGCCGCTAAGCGCGCAAGAGCTCGATGCGCTGCAAAAGGCGACGGCCAAACCGGTCAAGCTGACGTTCATGCTCAAGTTTACCGACGGGTATCTTCCCGAACAATCCCTACCCGAGTACTCTTGGGGCATCAGAGTCGACAACAACGAAAAGTTCAAGGCAGCGCGTCCCGATATCTTCATCCGAGGCCGGCGGCAAGGCCGACGTTCCTTACGACGTCGTCAACATGGGGTTCGTGATTTTCAGTCCGATCTGTCCTCACCTTGGCTGCTACTACAGCTGGAACGAATCGCAAAACCGCTTCATGTGCCCGTGTCACGGATCGCAATATACGTTCGACGGCACGCACATCGCAGGACCCGCGCCGCGCGGCCTCGATCCGTTACCGCT
The DNA here is from genome assembly GCA_963826325.1 of Vulcanimicrobiota bacterium. Taxonomy (GTDB): domain Bacteria; phylum Vulcanimicrobiota; class Vulcanimicrobiia; order Vulcanimicrobiales; family Vulcanimicrobiaceae; genus Cybelea. The sequence continues at coordinate 13,441 of CAWGWT010000007.1, read as the reverse complement.
GCGAGAGCAGAGCGGCACCGCCGAAGTCATGTGGATCGTCTACCAGTCAAACACGCCCGCGCGCATCGTCGTATCGTATCAGGCCTAGGGTAACCGCCGATGTTGAACTGGATCGAAAAACGCACCGGGTTCATCTCCATGACCAAAGACTTCCTCACGGAAGACGTTCCGGGCGGAGCCAGCTATTGGTATGTTTTCGGCAGCGCGACGCTCTTCGCGATGATGGTTCAGATCGTTACCGGAATATTCCTGACGTTCTTCTACGCGCCGTCGGCGGCCACGGCATGGGAGTCTACACGCGCCATCTATCTCAACCCGTACACGCACTTTCTCCTCGCCGTGCACTACTGGGGCGCTTCGGCGATGATCGCGCTCGTCTTCTTGCATCTGTTGCAAGTGCTGATCTTCGGCGCGTACAAATCGCCGCGCGAGCTGCAATGGGTCGTCGGCGTGATCTTACTACTCGTGACGCTCGTGCTCGGCCTAACCGGTTATCTCTTGCCGTGGGACATGGATGCCTACTTTGCGTCTCAGGTTTCTCTCAACATCGTCGGTCTCGCGCCCATTGCGGGGCCGTTCTTGCAGCACGTCGCGCAGGGCGGCGGCAGCATGGGAACCGCCACGATCAATCGATTCTTCGGATTGCACGTTTGGTTGATGCCGGCGGTCTTGGTCGCCCTCGTCGGTGCGCACTTGGCGATCTTCCGGCATAACGGCGCGGCCGGCCCCGTCGTAGACGACCCGCGCACGGTGAAGCCCGGACGCTTTTGGCCCGATCAGTTCTTCATGGATGGCGCGTTCTCGTTCATCATCTTCATCGTCATCTGCTTTCTCTCCATCGTCTCACCGCCGTATCTCGACGCGAAAGCGGATCCGACGAAGTTCTTCGTCCCGTATCCCGCGTGGTATTTCTTATCACTCTTCGGTCTGCTCGCGCTCGTGCCGCCGGAGATTCACCTCGGGCCGTTAGCGATCGGCACGGAGCTGATCGCGACGATCATCGTTCCGACCCTTTTCTTGATCGTCATTCTGCTGCTTCCGTGGCTCGACCGCAGCACGGGGCGCAGCTTCGGGTCGCGCAGCCGGCTGCTCTGGTCCGCGACGGTTATCGTCTGCGGAATCATTGGGTTGACGGCGTACGGACAGATCACGACGATGATCAAACAGGCGGCGGCGCCGCCTTCTCCGCCCGAATCGGTGGTGCTGACGGCGCAAGCCGCGACGATGCCGTCGCCCGCTCCGGGCGCTCCGGGCGCGATCCCGGCTGCAGGAGCGGGCGTCACCAATCCAACGCAGTCGACTTCAAACGGGGCGGGCGCGCAAGTCTTTGCCAACAACTGTTCGAGCTGTCACGGCGCGCAAGGCCAAGGCGTGCCGGGATCCTTTCCGCCGCTTGCCAACAATCCGACCGTCACGGGCGATCCAAACAAAGTGATTGGAATCGTGCTCAACGGTCTGCATGCGCCGATTACCGTCAACGGTCAGAGCTACAATGGACAAATGCCGGCATGGAAGGGCACGCTCTCCAATAAGCAGATCTCCGACGTCATTACATACATTCGCGGATCGCTCGGGAATAACAAGGCCTCCGCGGTCACCGAGGCACAAGTCGCGCACTCTAAACCCTAAGTAAGTGCGCTCGCACCGCGAATCAGGGGCAAGGTGGCCCATAGTAGAGTAAGAGCGCCGCCTTTCGATCTACCGCGACGACGCGTCGGCTGCGCCCATAGGCTGGGTCGTACGATGATGGAACGGCTGGAACGACCACCCACGCGCGCGGCGCTCCACAGATAAATGAGCGGGGATCGACTCCGTCGTCCTGCGGATCGCTGTCGCCCATCGCCGCGAGCACGCGTACGACCGGATGCGTGTAGAAAAGCAGCGCATTCCCACCCGAGACGTTTTGAATCGCGACGACGTCGCCCGGCTTACGCTCGTTTTCGATCAAGGCCGCCAATCGCGGCACGGGCTTAAAGGCTTCGGCACGCGGTAGGACCGCCACCGCTAGCACGTCGGTCGCAATCGTGGCCGCGAGCGCCAGCGCGTACGGCGCCAGCTGCGCGCTTCTAGAGCGCGCGATAAGCAATGCCGTCAGCAGCGACCCGGCGAAGATTGCGAGCGCCATGCTAAGCAGCGGCGGAACGACGCCCGCGACTTCGGCGGTCAAACGGTTGTTGCGCGTAAAAAGCACGATTGCGAACGCCAGCGCACCTATGGTTACCGGCACCGTCGCGGCGGAAACGAGCGCCGAGCGCGTCCCTCCCTTGCGGACGACGGCATCGAAGTAGAGCGCCGTGATCAGCGCGAGCGCCGGGAATTCGAGCGCCACGTAGTTTGGAAGTTTCGTCTGGGCAAAACTGAAGAAGAGCAGTGGCATCACAGTCCATGCGAAGGCAAGGCGCGTGAGTCGCGCGAGCTGCGGCTGCTCGCCGGCGCCACGCACTTGCCGGATGCCGTAGACGATCGCCATCGGCAGAAACGCGATCCACGGGAAGAAGCCTAAAATAACGACGGGGAAGTAATACCAAATAGGCCCGGCCTGGTTTTCGATAACGCTGGTGTAACGACCGGCCGTGTACTCCCCGATCCACTTCTCGAGCGGGAAAAGATGGTAGTGCAAAACCAAAGCGATCGGCCAAGGAGTGACGATTGCGAGAAAGAGAAGAAGACCGACGGTCCACCCGCGCAGCGACAGCGGCTTCATCGTTTCGCAGCGGCGATTCCAAAGGTAAAACGGTACGATCACCAACAGCGCGACCACGGGCGCGACCAACCCCTTGGCCAAAAACCCGCCGGCTGCGGCGATGCAGCCATAAATGGCGTACCGCGCGCGCCCCGTTTCGAGCCCTCGAAACCACCAGAAAATCGTCATGGTAACCGCCAAGTCGAGCAGCGCGTCCATGATTGCGAGCCGTCCGATGACCGCCTGCATCAAACACGTCGACAGTACCACGGCGGCGTAAGCGCCGACGCGCGCTCCAGCTTGACGCGCTACGGCGTAACCCGTGAACGCACCGAGCGCAATCGTTGCGAACGCCGAAGGAAGCCGCAACGCAAACGCCGTTGGTCCCATGACGAGAGCAAATGCGGCGCCGAGCCAAAAATAGAGCGGAGGCTGGACGAAGTACGGTACGCCGTTGAGATGCATGACGACCCAATCGTGGCGTAATAGAATCTCGCGTGCCACCTCGCCGTAGGCCGTTTCGCTGTTATCCCAGAGCGTACCGACCCACAAGCCGGGCAGCGTAATGAGCGCGGCGACGACCGCTCCGATCCAGGCCGCTCGGGCAGCCCCCTCGCGGAGGCTCGTCGGACGATCGCGGCCTGTCACAAAGGCGGTTTTTAGCTGCCGAACGAGGAACTCTTTGTGCGTTCGTATGCTTCCCATCACTCTCCGGCCCAACGGTCGCCGAGCCGTTATCGTCGGTGGAGGCAATGTCGCCGCGCGAAAGGCCGAATCGATTGCCGCTGCGGGATTTCCAATCCTCGTGGTTTCCGAATGGATTGGCGACCGGTTGCGGACCGTTCTGCGCGAGAAAGAAGCCGAGTGCGCTCAACGTCAGTACGAGCCCGGCGACTTGGCCGGCGCCGCTTTCGTCGTTGCGGCAACCGACGATACGAGTGTAAACGCACGTATCGTCGCTGATGCTCGCGCCGCGCAGGTGCTCGCCTGCGACGCGGGTGACCCCGATCGCGGCGATTTTACGATGGCGGCAATGCGACGCATCGGCGACTTGACGATCAGCGTCGATTCGGGGGGCAGCTCGCCGGCATTTTCCCGTCGCATCGTCCGCGAACTGGCCGAAAGCTTGAGCGGGCCGTACGCGGACGCGGTGCGAACGCTCGCGCGCATGCGAACGTACGTGAAGGAGACGTTTCCCTTTGAGGAGCGGTCGGCTATTCTTCGATCGCTTGCCCAGCGACCCGTTGCCGAGCTCGCAATCGAGCCCGTCAACGTAGTCTGCGCGACGCGCCGCAGTGAGCTCGCCATGATTCAAAGCCGTTCCGTCGCCGCGCGCCTGGCCGAACGAGGAATAGCCACAACGATGCTCGGCATATCGACGACGGGAGATCGCAATCAAGCGGTTCCGATCGATCAGATTGGGGAGGCCAACGTTTTTGTCAAAGAGCTAGAGAGTGCCCTTCGCGAGCGGCGAGCCGACTATGCCGTGCACTCGGCGAAGGACCTTGCGGGTTGGTTATCGGACGACATGCGCATCGCGGCAATTTCAAGACGCGAAGACCCGCGCGACGCTTTTTGCAGCGACCGCTATGCAGACTTCGAAGCCCTGCCGGCAGGCGCGGTAGTGGGAACCTCGAGCCACCGCCGGCAGGCTCAGCTCGCGGCGCTGCGCCCCGACTTACGCTACGAAGCATTGCGCGGCAACGTGGACACCCGTCTACGCAAGCTCTCCGCGGGAGAGTATGACGCAATCCTGCTTGCAATGGCCGGGTTGAAACGGTTGCACGCCGGCGCACAGTTCGTCGTACCATTTGCAGTCGAACGCGTCGTCCCTGCCGCCGGACAGGGAGCCCTCGCGGTCGAAATCCGCGCGGACGACGAACGGCTTCTTAGCGCGCTGCGAGACGCGGTCAACGATCCCGAGAGCGAGTTATGCGTTGCGTGCGAGCGCGCGGCGCTGCGAAAGATGCGCGCGGGGTGCAGCGCTCCGCTTGGCATCCACGCGCACGTTGCGGAGGGAAGGATGATTGTGCAAGGAGTCTACGCGCCAGGGCGCGGCGCGGCGTCGCGCATTCAAATCGAGCGCGTCGTCGCCACGCTCGCGCAGGCGGAAGCGCTCGGCACCGAGGTAGCGGAACGTTTGCAAGCCTCGAACGCGGCGCCTTCGGGAGTGGGAAACTGATCGCCTTACGTCCGCGCCGCCTACGCCGAGGCCAGGTCGTGCGCGCTCTCGTCCGCGAGCACCGCGTTTCGGCCGAGCAACTCGTCCAGCCACTCTTCGTCGTGGAGAACGATGCCGACGCCGGCCCAATCGATGCGATGCCGGGCATCGCGCGCTTCGACCTCGACGGCGCGGTTGCCGAAGCTCGCGAGCTCTTCGCGGTTGGAATCAAAAGCGTTCTGCTCTTCGGCGTGCCAACCCACAAGGACGCTGCCGCGTCGAGCGCCTACGATAAGCACGGCATCGTCCAGCGCGCGATTCGTGCGATCAAAACGGCGCTGCCCGAGATGTTCGTCATCGTCGACCTGTGTTGTTGCGAATACACCGTCCACGGCCATTGCGGGATCGTCGATGCGTCCGGCGACGTCGACAACGATGCGACGATCGAGCTTCTCTGCCGAATTGCAACGACTTATGCCGAAGCGGGCGCCGACGTCGTCGCTCCCTCCGATATGATGGACGGACGGGTCGCCGCAATTCGCACCACGCTCGATGCCGGCGGAGCCAAGGACGTTGCGATCATGGCCTACAGTGCAAAGTACGCGTCGGCGTTTTACGGCCCATTCCGAGAAGCTGCCGGCTGCGCGCCACAGTTCGGCGATCGGCGCAGCTATCAGATGGACCCGCCGAACGCTCGCGAAGCCCTTCGCGAGATCGCGCTTGACGTCGCGCAAGGTGCGGACATCGTCATGGTCAAGCCGGGGCTGCCGTATCTCGACATCCTCCGCGCCGCGCGCGAGCGCTTCGACGTTCCGCTCGCGGTCTACAACGTGAGCGGCGAGTATGCGATGCTTCAGGCCGCCGTCGCGAGCGGTTGGCTCGACGGCGACCGCGCGATCGACGAGCTATTGACGTCGTTTGTGCGCGCCGGCGCCGACATCGTGATTACGTATTTCGCCAAGGCATACGCAAAGCGGCATGGCTGAGTGTTTGACTGGGAGCGGCCAAAGCACGGCCGTCGTCTTGATGGCAGGCGGACGCGCGCGACGATTTCCGGGTAAGCTCGAGTACGCAATCGGCGGACGCTCCATTCTCGCGCGTTGCTACGACGCCGTGCGCGCCGCGGGCTGGCCGGTTTACGTCGCCGGTGCAAGCTCGTTCTCGTGCGATCTCGACGCGCACCTAGACGCGCCGCTTCTCATCGATCGCCGGCCGGGGAGTGGTCCTTTGAACGCCTTTCTCTGGGCAAATGCTGCCATTCGCGCGCTCCGCATCTTCGCCATTGCTGGAGACCAGCCGCACCTCGACGTGCGAGTGCTGCAATGGCTTGAGGACGCATGGCTCCCCGGCGACGAAGCGGTCGTGCCGCAGCACGACGGGAAGATGGAGCCGCTTGCCGCGCTCTATTCGCGCCGCGCAGTCCTTCGTGAAGGGTTCGAACTGCGCCGAGCGGGCAAGGGTGCGATGCGCGACCTCATCGAGCGTATCGGCGCTCGATTTGTGGAGATCGACGCACGATATTTTCACAACGTTAATCGTATCGAGGACGTGCCGTGAGGCTCGAACGCTCGATCGCGGCATTTGCTCGGGCGCGACGCATCATTGCGGGCGGCGTAAACTCGCCGGTGCGCGCTTTAGGAGCCGTCGGCCTCTCGCCGATCTTTATGAAGAGCGCGTCTGGGGCGATGCTCTACGATCTCGACGGCCACGAGTACATCGACTACGTCATGTCGTGGGGCGCGCTGCTTCTCGGACACGCGCATCCTGCGGTGACGCGCGCGATTGTCAACGTCGCCGGCCGTGGAACTTCTTTTGGAACGCCGACCGAACTGGAGAGCGTGCTTGGCGAGCTTATCGCCTCGATGATGCCGGCGATCGAGCGTTTGCGGTTCGTCTCGAGCGGTACCGAAGCGACGATGACCGCGATTCGGCTTGCGCGCGGTTTCACGAATCGTGCGGAAATTGTCAAATTCGCCGGTTGCTATCATGGACACGGCGATTCGTTTCTGATTGCATCGGGGTCCGGTGCCCTGACGCACGGCGTGCCGGATTCGGCGGGCGTCACTGAAGGCACGGCGCGCGATACGATCGTTTTGCCATTCAACGACGTGACGGCCGCCGAGGAAGTCTTCGAAACCCACGCCGATTCGATCGCCGCCCTTATCGTCGAGCCGTACCCTGGAAACATGGGGCTAGTTCTGCCGCGACCCGGCTATCTCCAACGTCTGCGCGAACTCTGCAGCCGGCACGGCGCATTGCTGATATTCGACGAAGTGATGAGCGGTTTTCGGGTAGCTCGCGGCGGAGCGCAAGCGCGGGAAGGTATCGTGCCCGATCTTACGACGCTCGGAAAGATCATCGGCGGTGGACTTCCAGTCGCAGCCTTCGGCGGGCGTGCCGACGTAATGGCGTATGTTTCGCCGGAGGGACCGGTTTACCAAGCCGGGACGCTCTCAGGCAATCCGCTCGCAATGGCGGCAGGGCTCGCCGCTCTGAGCGTCATCGCGTCGGACGGCACGCTCTACGAGCGCCTCGAGGAAACGACCCGGCAGCTAACCGACGGGTTAGGCGATGTGATGCAACGTCATGGGGTTTCCTACTACTGCACCCGCGCCGGTTCCATGTTCTCGTTTTTCTTCACTCCGGAGCCGGTGAACGATCTCGAAGGGGCAGAGCAGTCCGATCGTGCATTCTTCGCGAAGTATTTTGCGGCAATGCTGGAACGCGGCGTCTACCTCGCGCCCTCTCAATTCGAAACTAACTTTCTTTCCGCCGCCCACACCGCGAGCGAGGTCGAGCGCACGGTTGCGGCAGCCGATGCCTCGCTGGCTACGCTGTTGGCGACTGCATGATCGATCGCAAACCCGATACGAACCGCCAAGAGGCGGCCGAGCCGCTCGGCGAGGTCTCCATTCCCAGGCTCTACGCCTACCACCGAGCGCTTCGACAAGCGGTCGCGAGCGGTAAGAGAACGATCACGTCGCATGGGCTTGCGGCGCTCCTAGGGCACACGATCGCGAGCACCCAGATTCGAAAAGATCTCTGCGCGCTCGGCCCCCTGGGACGCCGGGGTCAAGGATATGCGATCGATCCGCTAGTCGAACAGCTCGGGTGGGTTTTAGGATTGGAGCATGACTGGCGGATTGCTATCGTGGGATTCGGCTATCTTGGACGCGCCTTCGCCGGCTTCATCACCGCCAGAGAGATGCGCTTTAAGGTTGCGGCCATCTTCGACCGGTCGCCGGCGGTCGTCGGGCAAAGCTGGCAGGGCATTGTCGTGCAGAACGTCGCAGAGATGGAGCGCATGCTCCCACAGATGGATTGCAACATCGCGGTTATCTCCGTCCCCGCGCAAGCCGCACAGGAGAGCGCGCAACGCGTTGCCGACCTTGGCATTCGCGCCATCCTGAACTTTGCGCCGATGCCGCTCGATCTGCGCGGCCCCGTCTTCGTCCGCAATATCGACCTCGCCGGCGAGATGGCAATCTTAACCCATCGTTTAAGCCTGGAGCGGGGCTGATGCCGATTACCTGCATTGGTCTTTCACACCACACCGCGCCCCTCGAAGTGCGCGAACGGCACGCTTTTCCCGCCTCGCGCATGGCCGAAGCGCTCGTGGCGCTGGGCGACTACGAAGCGGTGAAGGAAGCCGTCATGCTTCAAACCTGCGGACGTTTGGAGATTTATGCCGAGCTCGACGACTACGAGAACGGCGTCGGGCAGATCAAGTCGTTTCTCGCAAACTTCCGCCACGGCACCACGGGATACGACATCGAGTCGTATCTCTATACGCGGCTCGGTCATTTAGCGGTAGAGCATCTCTTCCGTGTCTGCACCGGTCTCGATTCGATGCTTATCGGCGAAGCCGAAATTCTCGGGCAAGTCAAAGACGCTTACGTCGCGGCCAAGCGTGCAAAATCGCTTGGCCGCACGCTCGATCGGCTCTTTCGCGAAGCACTCGCTGCAGGTAAGACGGCTCGCGCGCAGACTCGCATCGGCGGCGAATCGGTTTCGATCGCAACCGCCGCGGTAGAGGCGGCCCGGTCGCGGCTCGCTACGCTCGAAGGCAAGTCCATCCTGGTCATCGGCGCCGGCAAAATGGGACGAACCGCAGTCAAGCGGTTGCGTCAAGAAGGCGCCGATCGGGTAATCGTCGCCAACCGGACGATGTCGCGCTCGCGCGGCCTAGTCGCCGAAGCCGGCTTCGGCGAAGCCGTCGAGATGCCGGAACTCGTGGAAGCGCTCGCGGTTGCCGATGTGGTCGTTGCGTCGACCGGCGCCTCCCATTTCATCGTCGGCGAAGAACGCGTGCGCGCGGCGATGGCTCGGCGCTCCGATCGGCCGCTCTTTATCGTGGACATCGCCGTGCCCCGCGACGTCGATCCGGCGGTCGCGAGCATTGACAACGTCTCGCTCGTCGACATCGACGGGCTTAAGTCAGTCGTGGACGAACGCCTCGATCTACGACGTGAAGCAATCCCCGCCGTCGAGGAAATCATTGCGGAGTACGTAGGGCGATTCGAAAACTGGTATCGCGCGCGGTTTGCCGTGCCGGTAATCGCGCGGCTGACGCAAAAAGCCGAAGCGATCCGCCTTGCGGAACTCGAGCGGCTGCTGGCGCGCTGCCCAAATTTGAGCGAGCGCGAACGCATGCTCGTCACCGGAATGACGCTGACGATCGTCTCGAAACTCTTACATTCGGCCATTCTCAAGATCCAAGAGAAAGCGACGCTCGATCACGCCGAAGCGCTTTCGAGCGCGCGCGTCCTGGAAGACCTCTTCGAGCTCGCGGATGGCAGCGAGTAGCGGCCAAGGTCGTGTCTTTCTCGTCGGCGCAGGCCCGGGTGATCCGGGCCTGCTGACGTTACGGGCCGCCGAAGTGCTCCACCGTGCCGACGTGTTACTCTACGACGCGCTCGCAAGCGACGCGATCGTCGCGCTAGCGCCGCCTGCGTGCGAGCGCATCTTCGTGGGAAAGCGTCGCGGAAATCATGCAATGACGCAGGACGAAATCGAGGCGCTCACGATCGCAAAAGCCCGCGAGGGACGGGACGTCGTCCGGCTGAAAGGCGGCGATCCGTTTGTGTTCGGGCGCGGCGGCGAGGAGGCCGAAGCGCTGCACGCCGCCGGGATCTCCTTTGAAATCGTGCCGGGAATTAGCTCGGCCCTGGCGGTGCCCGCGTACGCCGGAATTCCGGTGACGCATCGCGAGGACGCCGCGTCGTTCACGGTCCTCACCGGACACGAAGATGCATCCAAGCCGTCGTCGACCCTGGATTGGACGAAGCTCGCGGATCCGCAGCGCACGCTGATCCTGTTGATGGCGACCGCAAATTTGCGCGAGATCGCGCAACGGCTCGTCGAGCACGGACTCTCCGGCGCGACGCCCGTGGCGGTCGTGCAAGACGGCACGCGTCCAAGCCAAAAGACCGCGCTCGGAACCCTCGCCACGATCGCCGACGACGTTGCTCGCGCCAAAATCGAAGCGCCGGCGGTCGTGGTCGTCGGCGGCGTCGCCCGCCTGCGCGAGCAGTTGCGCTGGTTTGATATCGGCCCACTCTTCGGCAAATGCGTCGCGATCACGCGGACCGGCGAGCAATCCGAGGCCTTCGCGCGCGAGCTGCTCGGACGCGGCGCCGAGCCCCTCTTCACGCCGACCATCGCCATCGCGCCACCTGACGACTTGAGCGCGGCCGAAAATGCGATTGACACCCTCGACTCCTTCGCCTGGCTGATCTTTACGTCTCAGAACGGAGTCGCCGCATTTTTCGCTCGGCTTAGCGCACGAAACGCCGACGCGCGCTCGATCGGAAAAGCAAGGGTTGCGGCGATCGGCGAGCGGACCGCGGAGAGTCTGCGCGGCTACGGCATTCGCGCCGATGTCGTGCCTGATGTCTTCGTCGGCGAAGAAGTGGCACGGGCGGTGCTCGAGCGATCGCACGCGGGAGACCGGGTGCTCGTTTACCGCGCGCAGGAAGCGCGCGACGTGCTCGTGCGAATGCTCGAAGAAGCGGGACTTGTCGTAACCGTCGCGCCGGCATATAAGACCGTCGTGCCGAGCGATTCCGAGTTTGAAAAAAAGATCGCGCGCGCCGACGTGCTGACATTTACCAGCGCGAGCACCGTTCGCGGCTTCGCTGCGTTGTTCGGCGGCGCTGCCGCAGCGTCGCGAGCCGCTGCAGGAAAGTGCGTCGCGTGCATCGGTCCGATTACCGCACGCGCCGCGAGCGACGCGGGGCTTCAGGTCGACGTTGTCGCGAGCCGGTTCACGATCGCCGGCTTGCTCGACGCGCTCGATGCATTCTTCGCGTCGCAATCCTGATGCAAACCGCGCTCGGAGCCCTCTTCGCCGCGCTTGTCGCGTTGCTCGCATATCGCGCGCGCGCGCTTTCGGCCCGCGGCGCCGCAGCGGCGTTTGCCGTGGGCGCCGTCGTTTTTTCAAGCGGCGGGTGGGCGGCCGCATCGATCCTCTTTGCCTTCTTCCTGCCCTCCACGCTCCTGTCGCGGATAGGAGGCGTTCGCAATCGCATCATTGCGGGCGGCGAGCGAGAAGCTCCGCGCAGCGAATGGCAAGTCCTAGCGAACGGCGGGGTAGCAGCGCTCTGCGCGCTCGCAGGCGCGCGCGGCGGGACGCCGCTGGCCGCCGCCTTCGCCGGCGCCTTTGCGGCCGCGTCAGCCGATACGTGGGGCACCGAAGTCGGCACGCTCTCGCGGTGGGCGCCGGTCTCGATCCTCACGCTACGCCCCCTGCGAGCGGGATTATCAGGCGGAATCACTCCGCTTGGAATCGTGGCAACAGTGGCGGGATCGCTCTGCGTCGCATGCACTGCGTCGTTGGTCGGCGTTGCGCCGCTATGGAGCGTCGCGCTCGGAGGCATCGCCGGAGCGGCCCTCGATTCGATTCTGGGCGCGAGCCTTCAGGCGCTGCGGTGGTGTCCTCTCTGCGAAACCGAATGCGAAACCCAGCGCCATCGTTGCGGCGCGGCCACAGTACTTCGACGCGGCCTAAGCTGGATAGGAAATGACGCCGTCAATTTTGCCGCGACGCTCTGCGGCGCGATCGTCGCGCTCCTCGCGGTAAGTTTGTAACTCGCGAGGAAGATGCAACGTCTGCAACATATCGTAAAGCAGGATGTCAGCACGTCGCCCGCAAGTCCGGCCGAACTCTATAAAGAGTCAGGAGCATCTCAGGCGCTTAGCACAGCGCACCGTGGCGCGCCGGCACAAGAATTTGCCGCCTTTCCCGACCAAAACGTACGACATCGTTTATGCCGATCCGCCGTGGTTCTATTATGGAAGCCAAATCAAGGATGCAGCCGCGGCAAAACACTATCCGCTGATGGATCAAGCGCAGCTCGCCAAGCTCCCAGTGCGTTCAATCATGAATAAGCGCGCGGTGCTCTTTTTGTGGTCCACGGGTCCGCGTTTAAATTTCGCGATCGAGCTCATTGAGAGCTGGCGCTTATACTACCGCGGCGTCGCTTACGTTTGGGTCAAGACCAATCGCAAAGGTCAGCCAATCCGCGGCCAAGGCGTGCCTCCCACCTTTACCAAGCCGACCACGGAGTTCGTGCTCGCGGCGACCACGATAGCTACCGGAAGGCCGTTCCCCATTCACGACCTCGGTCAGGGCCAAGTCATCATGGAGCCGCGCGCGGAGCACAGCCGCAAGCCGGCCGTGTTCCGACAACGCATTGAGGCGTTGTGCGGTCAACGCTCCCGTATCGAGCTGTTTTCGCGCGAATCCGCACGCGGCTGGGACTCCTGGGGGGCCGAGGCCGGAAAGCTCGACGAAACGCGCGCGCTCTTCGCAGTCTCCTAGCGACGCTCCAGGTCACGCCCGGGGACGGCTGCGCGCTGGAATCGAAGGAAACGATGAAATGAGTGCGGCGGTAGGTACTCGCGTGCGAATGGAACGGGCGACGCTTGCCTCCTTAGGAATTCACGTCATCGTCGCGCTTGCGATTCCCGCATTAGCCTGGACTGCCTCAACCGCTGCTCCGGTTGAGACGGTCAGCTTCATGCACATCGTTCGCGTCGAGATCACGCCTCCACGAGCTCCGCACCCGCCGCCGCGGGCGGTCGCGCCGCACCACAACCCTAGGCTGACGGTCAATTTCGCGAGTCGCGTTCGGCTCGTGACCGCCAGGCCGCACCGCCGCGCCTCGCCCGAGGCGGCGATCGCCTCGAACGCACCGGCCGCTCCTGCGGTTGCTGAGATGCAGCGAGCGGGTGTCGGAAGCTCCGACACAGCCAACTCGCCCAACGCGACGCCGTCCCCCGCGGTTCGAGACGTCGCGAGCGTCGGCGTTCGCAAGCCCGGCGGATATCTGCCGTTTGGAGCCGAGCAGCCCGAGCCCGTGCTCGACCCAGGCGTTCGTCAGCAGCTTGGCTCACTCGGCACGCACGTGACGCTGATCGTCACCGTCGGCGACGACGGCCGCACCGAGAACGTCGTCTTCGAGCCTCCGATCGACTCGCAACTCGAAAGCAAGATACGCTCCCTCCTCGCCGATGCGAGCTGGGATCCGGCGGTCTGCGGCGGGGGCGTCTCCTGCGAAGCGCAGGCCACAATCAAATTGCAGGAGCCGGTAGGC
>CAWGWT010000006.1:0-178227 GCA_963826325.1 Vulcanimicrobiota bacterium | reverse complement strand
TACGCTTTGCGGCTGGCGCCGTTGGCTCATGCAATTCCGAGGATCGTTCGGGAGGGGAGCGTGCACGACGTCATCGTGACCAAACCCGATCTGACTGCGCTCCCGGTACTCACGACCTGGCCGCTTGATGCGGGGCCGTTCATCACGCTGCCGCTGGTAATCACGAAAGAACCGCGCACGCATCGATTCAACGTCGGAATGTACAGAATGCAGATCTTGGGCGCAACGGAAACCGCGATGCACTGGCAGCGCCACAAACACGGTCGTGCGCACGCCGATGCGTGGGGTGCGAGGATTCCGGTGGCCGTCGCGATCGGTACCGAGCCGGTCCTCACCTACGCGGCGACGGCGCCGCTGCCGCCGCTTCTCGACGAGTTCGCATTCGCGGGTTTGTTGCGAGGCAAGCCCGTGGAGCTCGTGCCGGCAAAAACGGTCGATCTCATGGTACCGGCCCATGCCGAGTTCGTGCTCGAAGGTTACGTCGACAACGACGATCTTCGAATCGAGGGCCCTTTCGGTGACCACACCGGCGTCTACAGTCCCTCAGATCGCTATCCGACGTTTCATCTTACGTGTATGACGCACCGTCGAAATCCCGTCTACGCCGCGACCGTCGTGGGCAAACCGCCGATGGAAGACGCATGGTTAGGCAAGGCGACGGAACGCATCTTTTTGCCGCTCTTGCAAGCGATGCTCCCTGAAGTGATCGACATGAACCTACCGGTCGAGGGCGGCTTTCACAACCTCGCACTCGTCTCGATCCGCAAGTCCTATCCGGGCCACGCGAAAAAAGTGATGAACGCACTGTGGGGCCTAGGCCATATGATGATGCTGACGCGGGTCTTGGTCGTTGTCGATTCCGACGTCGACGTCCAGGATCCGCGGGCGGTGGCGTGGTTCGTCCTGAATAACCTGGCGCCGGAGCGAGACATCATCACGATGCCCGGCCCGGTCGACGACCTCGATCACGGCTCCTATAACGTCGCGTACGGCACCAAGATCGGGATCGATGCAACGCGCAAGGATGAATCGGAGGGTTACACGCGAGCGTGGCCGCCGGACATGCTCATGGACGGCGAAACGCGCCGCCTCGTCAGCGAGCGCTGGCGGACGTACGGCCTCGATCGAATCAGTAGCGCGCTTCGTTCAGACGACTGGTCGGGACAAGGACCTCAAGCCTACGCTCGACTCATGCGCTCGACGAGCGAGACGATCGGTGAGATTTCTCGCTCTTTTTTTGCGCGAGATTCGCATCGAACATACGCTTTTCGCTTTACCATTTGCGTACGTCGGCGCGATCGTAGCGGCGCGAGGCATTCCCGCACCGGCGGCATTGGGATGGATTACGCTGGCGGTGCTCGGAGCCCGGACGGCGGCGATGGCGGCAAATCGTTTTCTCGACCGCGAGATCGATGCCCGCAATCCGCGGACGGCGCGGCGCGCGCTTGCGACCGGCGCGCTCCAACCCGCGTCGATGCTCTGGGCCGGCACCGCCGGGCTGGCATTGCTTCTCTGGGCCGCCTGGATGCTCAATCCGCTCTGCCTCGAGCTCGCGCCGGTTGCGGTGCTACTTCTGCTTACCTATCCTCTTTGCAAGCGCTTTACCTGGACGACCCACTTCGTGCTCGGCGCGGTCGATGGGCTTGCGCCGCTCGGCGCCTTCATAGGCATCGCCGGAAAAATCACGCTGCCGGCAATCTTTCTATTCGGTGCGGTGACGCTATGGGTTGCGGGCTTTGATATCATCTACGCGCTGATGGATTTCTCGGTGGACGCGGCGCAAGGTATTCGCTCGCTGCCGGTACGATTCGGCGAAGCGAGCGGCCGCGCGCTGCCGCTGATGCTTCACGGCGGGATGCTGCTGCTTTTAGCCGGCGCGGGCGTTCTTGCCCATGCCGGACCAACGTACTTTCTCGGCGTGCTCTCAGTTGCGGTTCTCATCATGTACGAAGAGCAACTCTTGCGCAGCGGGGCCAATCTTTTCGTTGTTAACGAACGTGTTTTCATCTCGAATATGACGTTTTCGGTGCTTTTCTTGATCACGACCGTCGGCGGCTACGTATGAGGCGGCAACGTTTCATCGCCGCCGCAGTGGCGGCGGCGGCCGGCGGCGTTGCGACGCGGGCGCGCGCGCAGATCATCCCCGAGCAGCCGATCCAGAGCCCGCAGCAGTATCTCCAGCAGCTCACGATCGCAGTCAACGTCACGCTCTCGGGTCCGTTACAGAAATACGGCCAAGAAGTCGTCAAGGGCGTTCAGGCCGCAGTCGACGAAACGAACCGGTTTAACGCTCCCGTATCGCACGTCTGGGGCTTGCGTCCACTCGACGATCGCAACGATCCGGGGCTTGCGGCCTCCAACGCCAACGTCGCCGCCGCCGATTTTACGGTCATCGGGATCGTTGGAAACCTGACCGCGCCGATGACGCTCGCCGCGCTCTCGCGCTACGCAAACGTCGGCTTCCCCCTTATCGTTCCAACCGTTACGGCCGACGCCGTAACCAAACGCGGCTATCACAACGTATACCGGCTGCCCGCCAAAGATAGCTCGTCGGGAAGGCTCTTCGCAAGCGCCGCGCTGGAAGGCAAGCGTGGCGTGACGGCGATCGCCGTCGCCTTCGACGGCGACTATGGATACGAAGTTGCAAGCGGGTTCGTCCTACAGGCGAGAACCGACCGGCACCCGGCCGAGGTCTTGCTTTTTCCGCTTGACAAAACCGATCCGGCGCAGGCGGCCCGTACAGTGCTCGATCGATCGCCGGGCTACGTTTTTCTCGCCGGGAAAACCGCGGAGCTGGGACCGATCGCAGAAGCACTACGGTTAGGCGGCTATACCGGCGATTTCGGAGCTGCGGATGGCTTCTATAACTCGGAAACAGTCGCAACCTACGCAACAACGCTCGCCGGCGCGTATGTCGCTTCTCCGATGCCGCCGATCGATAGGGTTGCCAGCGCCGTCCAGCTGGTTACCGATTTCGAGCGCGAAGTTAGCCAGATCACGACGCAGTCGGCCTATGGTTACGCCGCCGCGCAGCTAATTGTCTCAGCCGCGCAACGCGGTAATGCGACGTCGCGCACGTCGTTGCTTCGCTCTTTGCAGGAAGGCGGCACGTTTACGACGCTCGTCGGGCAGTTTGCATTCAACATCAGCGGCGACCCGCTGATCCCGAATATCTATCTCTACACGGTGGGAACCGACGGCTTCAAATTTGCCCGTCCGGCGATCCGAACGGGGTTTGTGTTTTAGGAAGCCCGGTTTTAGTCCAGGTCGCGAAGCCGAGGGCCGCGGTTTACTACGGTAAATAAGGCCCGAGGCGACAAAGAGATGGGCTAAAAGCGGGCTTCCTTAACGGACGTATTCGTCTTCCGGAACGACGCGTAGCCTATGCGGCGGCCGAAGCTTCTCTTTCGGGCTCTCGTCGTTCTCTTCGATTGCAAGGACAAAGCGCAGGCGCCAAACGCCGAGCGCGAGGGTGAAATGGGTTCCGATAATCTCCACGATCAGGCCTCCACACGCTGCCATTGCCAAACGGCTAGCGCCCCATAGACGACAAAGAGCAACACTTCGATCGATATCCGAAACGGGAAGTTCGAGTCCGCATACGCGATCGATCCGTTCATAGCGGGCTGCGCCATCGAGACGTAGCTAAGCGGGTCGAGGCGCGAGATCACCCACGCGACGTCATGCACGAAAAGAGCGACGGTATTGTTCGGCTCGATCGCCGCGAGTATGCCGATGAAAATGGCCACCGGCCACGCGAAGCCTTGCACGGCTCCGTAGGCCCGATTGAGCCAGGTCGTCGCAGCACAGAGCATCGCATACCAAGCCAACGGCAGAGCCAAGCCCATAGCGATCGCTCGCGCGTTGAGCCCACTAAAATCGAGGCGCGGCGACTCGAAGAGTACCTGGCAGAGGTAAAGCGCGACGATGGTGAGGAACGACGCGGCCAGGATTCCTACGACGTCGACGCCCATGACGCCCAGCGCGTAACGCGCTCGCGGAATCGGTTTTGTTAGCGCAATCTCCAGATGCCCGTCGATCTCCCGCGCCAACGGTGCCGCTAGAATTGTCGCCACGACGAGCGCCACGAGGTCCGCGATCGCCATGTAATACATCATCGGAACGGCCCCATTGGTGTCCACGACCGTCGTGGTCAAGTCGCCGTGGCGGGATTCCGAAACCTGAATGCTGCCCACGTTAACGTGGGAATGCTCTTCGTGTTCGCGGCTCGACGGTTCGGTTATGACGATGTGCCTGCCGGCGTATCCGTGATCGTCGACGACGACGTGGGTGCGATCGGCGGGATCGTCCAGAATCATGCGCTTTGTTCCGTCCGGAAGAACCGTGTGAGTCTCCCTGGAACCGGAGTTCAGCGCCATGTGAGCGATCCACGCCTCGGTGGACATATAGCGGGCGACCGAAACTCGCAGGACGACGGCCAGGACGACCAGGACGGCGAGGATAATCGCGGCGATTCGCAGGCAATTGCGAACGCGCAGCCATTCAACGTAGTTCATGACGAGCTTTCTTTTACGACGATGTCGGTACTCGTGGTTGCGGGCGAAACGGCGTACAAAAAGATGTCTTCAAGGTTGAGGTCGAGGATCCGAATGCCGGTGGCGCCCGCAGCCGAAAGGCGCGAGGCGATATCCTCGGCGCCGCCGGTGACGAGCAGGCGAACGATCCGCTCCGTGCGATCGGCGCGCGCCACACGCGGATCGCTGGTGATGCCGTCGAGCGTAAAGCGTATGTCGGGGAAAATCCCTTCGACGATCTTACGGTCTCCCTTCAAATCATCGACGAGTCCTTGCAGCACGAGACGCCCGCGATCCATGACGGCAATCTGTTCGGCGGCGCGTTCGACCTGCCCGATCTGATGCGAGGAGAAAATCACCGCGTTTCCTCGCACGGCCTCGTTGATCATCAAGCTTAGAACGTGCCGCTGATTGACCGGATCGAGTCCGCTGGTCGGCTCGTCGAGCACGAGCACCTCGGCGTTTTGAGCGAAGGCGAGGGCGACCATGACGGCGGTCCGCATGCCTTTGGAGAGACCGCGCACCCGGCGGCGTTTGTCGACGTTAAAGCTCTCGAGTAACTCGACGGCACGCGCCGGATCGAAAGCGCTAAAGGCGCGCCGACTCATCTCGATATGGTCTTGGACGGTCATCCAATCGTAGAGGACGCTGCGCTCGGGGACGTACGCGATTCGCGCAAGCGTCGCCGGGGTAAGCGGTCTTCCGTCGTAAAGGATCGTTCCGCTCGTCGGACGCGTTAAGCCCAGCATGCATTTGAACGCCGTTGTCTTTCCTGCGCCGTTGGGTCCGAGCAGCCCGAAGACGCTCGCGCTCGGGATCTCGATCGTGAAGCCGTCGACGGCAGCAATCGGGCCGTACGTCTTACGTAGATTTGAAATCGTAATACTATTCATTCTTACTCGCTTCGTAGAGGTCGCCGAACCATCGTCGCAGGGCGGCTTCAAAGAGCTCGCGCACTTCTTCGCGCTCGAGACCGACCGACTTCGCTTCACGCAGCGCCACATCGAGTGCGTCGCTACCGATCTCCGAAGCAATCTTCGGCGACTCGGCCAGGCCGTTAGCGCGAACGAACGATCCGCGTCCGGAGGCAGTTTCGATTACTCGGTCGCGCTCCAGTTCACGGTAGGCACGCGCGACGGTGTTGGGATTTACGGTAAGGTCTATGGCCAGCTGCTTGACGGTGGGGAGCTGCTCGCCCACCTGCAAAACTCCCAGCGCGACGGATCGCTTGATTTGCTCGATAATTTGCAGGTAGATCGGCACCCCGCTGCGGGGATCGACCGTCAGAACGGCGGGCATCGGGAAGCGCCTAGAACCTCGGGCCCCAGCCAGGGAAGAGCTCGGCCGGCCTGCGGTCGGGGAGACGGACGGGGGTACGGGTCTCGCGGACGGTTTCAGACTCGGAAGCGAAAGTGGTGTGAATCATTTAAGGGTCCTTTCATTTACTTGTACGGTCCATCTATCGAACTAGTACACTAGTACAATAGCTTAATAGAACGACCCCGTCAAGCCCCTCTGGCCATATCTACGGCACCAGCATACGCACGGCGCGTCGCAGGATTTCAAACCGCGCCGGGGTCGAGCCGGCGGGCTCGCCGTCAGCGCTGATATGGTGCGGCCGGGCTGTCCAGACATCGAACGCCGTCGACCGGAGCGTCCGCAATCCCCGAGTCGATCGCCGCTTGCGAGCCGCTATGACGCCGGCTAGCAAGAAGAACTGAGACAAGCTCTCGACCTCGACGGCGTACAGGTCGAGCCAGCCGTCGTCGATCGCGGCATCTTCGACGGTGATAAATCCGCCAAAGCGCTGACTGTTCGCAACCGTTAACTGGACCGCTTTGAAACGTTCCCGCTTGCCGTCGTAGGCGATTTCGGCCAGAAGAGGCCGTGCGTGGCGTGCCGCCTTGAGAACGCTGGCAACGATCGCAAGCAACCCGAATCGTTGCTTTTCGTGCGGCTTCTGCAGCCGCGCGAGCCTGCTCGAAATTCCAATGCTTGCCTCGGTCAAGTAATAAAATCCGTTGACGCAAGCCGCATCGATCGTCCTCGTACGGCCACTTGCGATCACGCCGCAGGCTCCTTCGACGTCGAGCGGGATGCCGAGGGTGCGCGCGAGATCATTGAAAGTGCCGAGCGGCACGAGGCCGATCGGGACGCCGAGGTCGAGTGCGTGCGGAATCTGCCGGACAAGCGTACCGTCGCCGCCGGCGACCACAATGGCGTCGATTCCCTGTTTCGACGCCGCGTTGTCGACGATTTCGACGCCAAGACGCTGAAGTTCGCGGTAGACCGCGCCGCCGAACCGCTTTCCGCGCCGCGAAAGCGGATTGACGACCAGCAACGCTCGCACGACTAGCGGCCGCGCAGAACGAGACGAATGTACGCGACCGCGGACCAGACCGCGATGGTCGCAAGCACAAGAGTGCCGCCGACCATGACGACGTAGCCGAGGTCGATGCCGATCTGGGTCACAGAATCAACGTATCCCACCGCCTTCTCGGAAGCGCTCGAAATTCTCGTATACGGAGTGGAAGACGTACCACACAATCGCCGCGCCCGAGCCTGCGAACAGAAAAATCGTGAGATATCGCTTGCGCTCACCGTCGTTCACCACGGCAGCTTCGCCGCGGCCGCTCGAAGAAACCCTCGTGGCATGGATTTGAAGAAGCGACGCCTCCGGCCGCACAACCCGATGCCTGAGTCGCCTTATGAAGTGCTCGCGCTTTTCACGGGCGCGATGGTCGGGGCATCGCTCTTCGTCATGGCGACCGGGGCGCTCATGCCCTTTTTCGAATCCGCGCTGCACTTAACACAAGCGCAGCTCGGCATCATCCTATCGGTCGAGATGATCGGGTCGGTCGCCCTGACTTCAATCGCAGGACTGCTTACCGATCGTTTCGGCGACAGGGCCGTCGTCTTCTGGAGCGGCGCCGTCATGGGGGGTTCGTTGCTCGCCGCCGCCATTATTCAAAACTACGCCTGGCTTATTGCGTGGCTTCTGATGTACGGCATCGGGTTTGCCGCGGTGACGCCCGCCGGTTGTCATGCCATCATATTTTTTTTCAAGAAATCCGATCGCGGGCTCGCGATGGGCGTGCGCCAGTGCGGAGTCCCGGTGGCGGGCATCGTCGGCTCGCTTCTGTTGCCGGCCATCGCGACGCACGCGGGGTACCGAGGTGCGCTCGTCTCCGCGGGCGCGCTCACGTTGATCGCATCCTCGATTGCGTCGTCGCTCTATCGAGAGCCGCGTGAATTGCAAGGCCAACGCGTCTCCATCGGCGACATGCTGCTCGAGATGCTTCGCATCGCTCGCGATGGACGCCTAATCTTGTTGACGATCACATCGATGATCTTGATCTGCGGCCAGCTCGCGCTGATGGGTTTTTTGACGCTGACCTTTGTGAGAGCGGCGGGTTATGCGCTGCCTGTGGCGGTCGGGCTTTTTACACTCTCGCAGGTCGCCGCGGTCGGCGGCCGCCTTGCATGGGGATGGATCAGCGATCGGATCTTTGCGGGAAGCCGGACGCTTCCGCTCTGTTTCGTCTGCCTCTTCGTCACCCTCGTTGCTGTAGGTATGTCAGACGTCGCACCGTCCACCCCATCGTGGCTTGCTGCAATACTCGCCATGGCACTTGGATTTACCGCCGAAGGATGGCTGGGCTTGAGCGTCATCGGATTCGCTGAAATAGGCGGAGAGGCACATTCGGGGAGTGCACTGGGGGTCGGACTCGCATGCACGCTCTTGGCGGCAGTGCTAACGCCGGCAATCTTCGGAGCAATCGTAGGTGCCCACGGCTTCGCGGTTGCATGGCGTTGGCTCGCGCTGCTCCAAGCCGTCGCCGTCGTACCTGCGCTGCTCGCGAGCGCGGCCGCCATTAGCATCTTTCGAGGCGCGCAAATCTCGTAAAGCCCGGCTCTGCGCTTCTGCAACGTTGGAACGATCTGCGAGCACGAGGTCGATATTTTCGCTCGTGGCAGGCGCATGCTGCCCAGAAAGGGACTCGAACCCCCACGGTGTTGCCACCACTGGTACCTGAAACCAGCGCGTCTACCAATTCCGCCATCTGGGCGAGCAACTGCGATTCGGGGCGGTGCGCGCCGCCCCCCTCCGCGAAACCCGCCACGCACCAGCGACGGTTTGGAGCAACCTATATGGTTCTTCCCCTCACCTCGATCGAAAACTCCGTCCCGCTCGACCCGTACTCGCAAGCCGTCACGACTGCCGCCGAACGCGTTAGTCCCGCCGTAGTCAGCATTGAGGTGCGTAGCGGGCGCCGTGGTGGAAACGGTAGTGGCTTTGTCTTCACGCCCGACGGGTTCGTGGTGACGAATAGTCACGTCGTTCACGGTGCTCACCGCATCGGCGTGGCGCTGCTCGACGGCCGCGAACTGCCGGCGGCGCTGGTCGGCGACGATCCGCACTCCGATCTTGCCGTCCTGCGCGTCGATGCGCCGGACCTTGCCCATGCGTCGCTCGGCGACTCGGCCGCACTGCGGCCCGGGCAGCTGGTTGTTGCGGTCGGTAACCCGTTCGGGCTTGCCTACACCGTCACTGCGGGCGTCGTAAGTGCGCTCGGCCGCTCGCTGCGCTCACAGTCGGGTCACCTCATGGATAACATCATTCAGACCGACGCGCCGCTCAACCCCGGAAACTCCGGCGGACCACTCGTCGCTGCGGGCGGCGACGTGATCGGCGTGAACACCGCGGTGCTTCCCGGTCAGGGACTCTGCTTCGCGATCGCGATCAATACGGCCAAACACATCGCCGGGCTTTTGATACGCGATGGGCGAGTGCGACGCGGCTACCTCGGCGTCGCCGCCCAAGATATTATCCTTCCCCCGGCCGCGGCACGGCGTTTGGGCTTGGAAGATCGCCGCGCCATCATGATCGACTCGGTCGAGGCCGGAAGCCCCGCAGATACCGCACGCCTGCAAGCCGGTGACGTTCTGCTCGCATTCGAGAACCGTCGCTTGAACAGCGTCGATGCGCTTCACAAATTGCTGACGAGCATCGATCTCAGCCGTCCCTATAAGGTCGACCTCGTGCGCAAGAGTGAGCGTTTCTCGCGGATCGTTCTGCCGGTAGAGTCGCCGCGGTAGCGTGCCGCGAATGACCGCGCGAGCATGATTCGCAGGCTCCTGCCGATTCTCGGCGTCACGTTCATCGACATCGTCGGCTTCAGCATGCTGATTCCGATGCTACCGTATTTCGTGACGCATTTCGGCGCTTCGGCCCTCATCGTCGGACTGCTGGTCGCCACCTTTTCATTCTGTCAGCTCGTCTCGGCGCCGCTCTGGGGCAACGTCTCGGACAGAATTGGACGCAAGATGGTACTGATCGTCAGCCAGATCGGCGCGACGATCGGCTGGGCGATGCTCGGCCTCGCGCCGAACATCGCCGCAGTTTTGGCAGTGGCGCCGATCGCCGTCGTCTTTGCAGCACGCGTGCTCGAAGGCGTTTCGGGCGGAAACATCAGCATCACCCAAGCATACGTTGCCGATCTGGTGGCGCCGCACGAGCGCGCGCGCGCGTTCGGACTAATCGGCGCGATGTTTGCGGCAGGTATGGTGTTCGGTCCGTTCGGGGGCGGCATTCTCTACGTTCACTTCGGTTTTGCGGCGCCGTTTCTCGTCGCCGCGGGTCTGCAACTCGTCACCCTGCTGCTAACGATTACCATGCTTCCCGAGTCGCGCGCCCGCCGAAAGGACGAAGAGCGACTCGGCTTGGAAGCGATCGCGGGAAGTTTTCGCAAACCGCGGCTGGCACGTATTCTCTGGCAAAAGCTGGCGATTGCGCTGGCGTTGTACGGCTGGTTCGCCGTCTTTGCGCTCTACCTACAGCGCCAACTCGGATTCTCGCTGGCCGAGACCGACTATCTTTTCTCGGGCTTCGCCGTCTTTAGCGTCGTGATGAACGCGGTCGTCGTCGGACGCATTTCGGCGCGCGTTGGCGACCGCTCGATGTCGAATCTTGGCCTTGCGTGTCTCGCCGCCGGTTTTGCGCTCGTCCCCTTTGTGCATGCCGTCCTTCCGCTCTTGGTAATCATGATGCTTTTCTTCGGATTCGGAATGGCGCTCACCAACACGGGCATCACCGCACTGATCAGCAATGCCGCGTCCGACCGAGAGCAGGGGACGGTGCTCGGGACCAGCTCGTCGCTGGACTCGCTCTCGGGCATTTTGGCCCCTCCGGTGTCGACCGGAATGTTGGCCGCGCTCGGCCCGCGTTTTGCGGCCGTGGAATCCTTGACGCTCGCGGCGGTGGCCTTGACGATGGGTCTGCGCAACGCGCGCGGTGAACACGCCGCAGCCGGAGCCGGCGATGGCGCGATCGCGTTAGCTCGCGAAATCGAAACCGCGAAAATCGCAGACGGATAGCAGAGAAGCCCCTAAACCCCGCCACCGAATGAACACGCCGTCCTCTCTTTTGCGGAAAAGTCGGCGGCCTCGCGGCGGAGTTTAGGGATTTCTCCGACTGGGCTTGCGGATTCTGTACAGGACGTGCCGGCGAAGCACGTGGCCCGGTTCGATGTTGGGGTGATCGAAGTCATCGGCTGGATCGTGAGTCATTCCTAGGCGTTCCATCACTCGTTGCGAGCGGAGATTTAAGGCTGCGGTGAAGGCGACGACTTCGTCCCATTTTAGCGCATTGAAAGCAAAATCGAGGGCGGCGGCCGCGCCTTCCGTTGCATAGCCGTAACCCCAATTTTCGAACGAAAAGCGCCAGCCGACCTCGTTTGCCGGCGTGAAAGGCGCATGAAACGGAACTGCTTGCAAGGCGATGACGCCAGCGAACGGCGGCCCGCCGCGCACCTCAACGGCCCACCAGCCATAGCCGTCGCGATGAAGCTGCTCGCGGATCGCGCTGGAGCTAGCTTCAGAGAGAGCGCGCGTATATTTTTGCGAAAAAAACTCGGTGACGCGCGCGTCGGCGTTCATACGAACCCACGCCTCGACGTCCTCATCGCGCCAATCACGCAAGAGCAATCGAGGCGTCTCGATCGTCGGAACCCCAGCCACGGAAAGTGCTATGCTGCGGTCTTCTTGCGACGTCTCGTTGTGGCCGGCTTTCCGTTGCCGCCGGTACGGCGTTTCTGACTCTCCTCGAGGCTTTGCGCGAGAACGTCCATGAGATTGACGACCTTCGATCGTGCGGGCGCCTTCTTCGCCTTAGGAAGCTCTTTGCCCGCCGCACGGGCCTCGATCATCGCCAAGAGCTCATCGTGGTAGTTGTTGGTAAATTTTCCGGTTCGAACTCTTCGACGCTCATCGTGTCGACGAGCATACGCGCCATCTTCATCTCTTTCTCCGGAAGCTTCTCGCGCCCCGGAATATCGAGAGTATTCGAAGCGACGATCTCGCTCGACCAATGCATGAGCTCGAGCACGAGCGCGTCGTCGAGCGCCTTCACGGCAGCGATGTATTCTTTCGTCCGAACCACAACGCGCGCGATCGCGACACGATTGGATTGCGTAAGGGTCTCGCGTAGCAGCGCGTAGGCATGCCGCCCTTGTTTGGTCGGCTCGAGATAGTACGGCTTATCGAAGTACATCGGATTGATCTTGTCGAGCTCGACGAACTCAAGGATGTCGACGGACTGCGTCGCCTCCGGATTTACCTTCTTGAAATCTTCGTCTGTCAGCAAAACGTACTGACCCTTCTCGTATTCATAACCCTTGACGATCTCGTCCCACGGCACCGCTTTGCCGTCGATGCTGCAGATGCGCTCGTACTTGATGCGCCCTTCGTCCTTGGCATGAAGCAGGTTAAAGGATAGCTCGTCCGTCTTGACCGCGGTAAACAGCTTGACGGGAATCGTAACGAGCCCGAAGTTTATAGATCCAGACCAAATCGCATGCGCCATAGCCCGCTTATTCTACCCAAGGCGCACCCCTACCACAAGCGCTGGGCTTTTCCGATGGGCCCCTCGAGACGCTGCTTTTTCCAGTGTTTTGGGCCCCACAGGTCGCCTTCGCGCTCGAGACGCTGCGGCGTCGTCGCAATGGTGTGCTTGGCAAACTCGTCGGCCGGGGCGGCGTTTCCGCGCCGCCGTGCGAACGCTTCCACCTCGGCCCAATGGAGCGGCGTCGAGACCGGGGCCGCGTCGCGGGCGCGAACCGAGTACGGGGCGACGATCGTCTTTCCCTGACCCACTTGGACGTAATCGATGTAGACTGCCTCCTGCGGCCGCTTCGCGATCGTCCGCTGCAGCGTGGCCGGCTCGCCGAGCTCGCCGGCCGCGCGGCGAGCCACAAGCTCCGCAAAGATCTTGGCGGTGTCGTACGAGTAGCCCGATGCAAGCGGGACGATAACGTGAACTCCGTAGCCGCCCGTCGTCTTTACGAGCGGCTTCAACCCGATCTCGCCGAGCAAGTCGCGAACGGCCAGCGTTACGGTTGCCAGTGTTCGCAACGTGCATTTTTCTCCCGGGTCGAGATCGAAGACGACGAAGTCCGGCTCTTCGAGCGCCGGCATGCGCGAGGTCCAGATATGGAGCACGATCGTTGCCAGATTCGCAAGATAGATGAGGCTCGGCGTATCGTTGCAGACAACAAACGACACGTGGCTGCGCGAGCCTCCCGGCGTAGGGACCGTTACGCGATCGATCCAGTCGGGAGTGCCTCGCGGCATTTGCTTTTCAAAGAACGCACTTGCGTCGATTCCGTTGGGATAGCGTTGCAGCGTCAGCGGGCGGCCCTTTAAATGCGCGATCGCATACGGCGCCACGGTTTTGTAGTACTCGATGAGGTCGCCTTTGGTGTAGCCGTCGCGCGGCCATAGGACTTTATTCAGATTCGAAAGCGAGAGCGTACGCGAGCCTACCCTAGCGGTAACGCGCTGCTCTGCCATTAAACGCTCACCGGAATCTCGGCAACGACCTCATCGGCGGACTTGTCGGGCCGTAAGCCCAAATAGGCGGGCTGTCGCAGGTAACCGTCGCGCGTCCACTCGGCGAAACGCGCCTCGATGACCAGCACCGGCGATGCCCAGTGTATCGGTGAATTTGCGACGACCTCGTTGACGAAAGGGGAAGTTTTTCGCTCGATCGCTCGCAGCCGAGCGTACAGCTCCTGGAGTAATTTGGCCGTAAAGCCGGTTCCGACCGAGCCGACGAATTGCAGCCCCTTAGCCTGATGAACGCCCAGCAAGAGCGCGCCGAATCCTTTTCGACTGCCTTTCGGCTCGGTCCAACCGCCGACCACGAACTCTTGCTCGTATCCCGTCTTGATCTTCACCCAATCGCGGCTGCGACGTTCCTGGTAGGTCGACTCGCGCTTCTTGCCGATGATGCCCTCGAGATTTTTCTCTCGCGCGCTCTTGTAAAGCGCCGTACCGCGTCCGACGATATGCTTCGAGTACAGTACTAGCTCGTCATCGCGAATTAGCCGCTCGAGCAGCGCCTTGCGCTCTTCGAGCGGCGTGGAGCGCAGATCCGTGCCGTCCGCGTAGAGCAGATCAAAGGCAGCGTAGGTAAGCCCGGCCGGTTTTTTTTGCGACTCCTGCAGGCGCTGAAACTCCGAACGCCCTTTAGCGTCGAGACTGACGATCTCGCCGTCGACCACGATGGGCACGCTCGAAAATGCTCCGGCAAGCTCCTTCAGATCTGGAAAGCGGCGCAACATGTCGAGGCCGTTGCGCGACACGAGCGAAATGCTATCCTTCTCGATCGTGCAGAGCGCACGATAACCATCCCACTTGATTTCGAAAAGCCACTGCGGATCGTCGAACGGCTCCGCGACGAGCGTTGCGAGCATCAATCCCTTTGGATGCGGCACCGGATCGCGCTTGACGCTCGCGCGTCGCGGCGGAGCAGTGGCGTGGCGCGCGCTCGGCTTCGACTGCCAGGTACGCGCGCGAGGGTCTCCCGCGACGTCGTCGAGCGTCTTGCCGCTCTTGACCGATTTCGGGTGTTCGGCCGGCTCGTAATTCGGATCGGAATACTCGTCCCGATCCTTGACCAGCAGCCACGGCTCGCCATGCTCGCCCTCGCGGGCTTTGATTTTTACGAGGGTGAACTCGCCGTTGAGCTTTTTGCCATGCAGCACGAACTTGATTTTGCCGTTTGCGATCTCGTCGGCGGGGTCGTCGCCTTCCGCAAGCGAGTACGTACCGCGATCCCAGACAATCACGTTTCCGGCGCCGTATTGGCCGGCGGGAATGTTTCCCTCAAAATCGCGGTAGTCGAGCGGATGATCTTCAACGTGCATAGCGAGGCGGCGATCCCCCGGAGCGAGGGTCGGACCCTTCGGGACGGCCCACGACGCCAGCACGCCGTCGGCTTCCAAACGAAAGTCGTAGTGCAGTCGCGTTGCGCGATGCATCTGCACGACGAACCGCATCTTGGCGCTAGATGGTGAGGCGCGCGGTTTTGGCTTGCGACCGCTCGGCTCCGGAGTCTGGTCAAAATCGCGCTTCTTACGATACGTCGCGAGCGAACCGGGGCGCGTCGAGCTCGTACGAGACGCCATCGTCGTTCGCGTTCGACGCACCGTCGCGGTACTCTTAGAGGGATGATTTGGAGTCTGGCGGGATTGGCTGCGGCGCTGGTCGTGGGCGTGACCGCTTGGTGGCGCAGTCGCTCCCCAGGCGGATTTCACGATCGCGAAACGTATGGCATGGACGCGTCGGTTCACTTGCGATATGCAGTGGTAAGCCTCTTGTTCGCGGCCTACTTCGGCGCGACGTACGCAAGCGGTCTCGAGATGGCAGGCATCGTGGGACTTGCGCTGTATGCGTTGATTGCCGTCTTTTACGCCACGTCGTTCTTGCAGGGAGCCCCCGATGAGTGATTTCCGTTTCTCGCCACGGCCGAACCGAGCCGCAGAGATCGCCTGGATGCCGTGGGGCGCGCAAGCGTTCGAACGCGCGAAGTCGGAAGACAAACCGATTCTGCTATCAATCTCCGCGATCTGGTGCCACTGGTGCCACGTCATGGATGAAACCTCGTACTCGGACACGAGGGTAATCGACGCCATCAATCGGCGTTTCGTTCCGATTCGCGTCGATAACGACCGCCGTCCCGACGTCAACGCGCGTTACAATATGGGCGGGTGGCCCACGACCGCGTTCCTTGCTCCGGACGGCACGACCCTGGCCGGCGCGACATATCTTCCGCCGCAAGAATTCGAGCGCGCACTCGACGAGATCGCACGCTTTTACGCCGAGCGGAAGGACGAAATCGTACAACGGGCGGCCGAGCTGCACGCGCGCGGCGGGGAGCATTCGCCTCACTCGCACGACGATCTTTCCGATGCCGTGATCGCCGGCCTCATTGAAGAGCTGGAACGCTCCTATGACGACGAGTATGGCGGATTCGGCGAGGCACCGAAGTTTCCGCAGCCGGAGGTTCACGAGTTTTTACTTGGGGAGTGGCGACATTCGCACAACCAACGTCTCTACGAAATGGTGGCTCGGACGATGATGTCGATGTCAAGGGGCGGGATGTACGATCACGTCGAGGGCGGCTTCTTCCGTTATTCGACTACGCGCGATTGGAGCGTTCCGCATTTTGAAAAGATGGCCGAAGACCATGCAGGGCTGCTGCGAGTCCTTTCGACGCTTGTATTTTTTGCACCAACCGATGAGTTTCGCGCGACGCTCGTCTCTGCCATGGGTTACGTTCGTCGCGTCTTGCGCGATCCGCAAACGGGATTCTTTGCCGGCAGCCAAGATGCCGACGAAGCATACTACACGCTTCCGCTAGAGGAGCGACGAGCGCGCGAGGAACCGTACGTCGATCGCACCTCGTACACGAACTGGACGTGCGCGCTGGCGGGCGCGCAGTGCCTCGTGGCGCGGACGCTCGACGACGATACGCTGTTGGCAGAGGCGCTGCAGACGCTCGACAATGTCGCCGATCGTCTCGTGGACCAAAGCGGGCTGCTCTATCACGTGCTCGCGCAGGGCGGTGCGCCGGAGGTGCGCGGCCTGCTCAGCGACCAGGTCGCGTATGCTCGCGCGCTCCTGGACGCTCATGAAATTTCAGGCGAAGCGCGGTTCCTTGCGCGCGCGCGTTCCATTTCCGACGGCGTCATCGCAAACTTCGCAGCCTCGGGCGGCGGGTTCTACGATCGGCTGCGCACCGATGATGCCTTCGGACGGCTTGCGCTCGCGGATCGTCCGATCGCCGAAAACGGCCTCTTTGCCGACGTCCTCTTACGGCTGGCTACGCTCGTCCAAGAAGCGCGCTACCGCGAGCACGCTAAGGAAGTTTTGGAGCTATTCGCGCCGCGCGCGAGAGCCGCGGGGCCATTTGCGGCGACCTATGCGCGCGCGTTGCGCAGGTATCTTTTGCCGGAACTAGCCGTTCGCATCGTCGGCGATCCCGCGACGACCGATGCCTTCCGCGAGGCCGCGCTGCGACTTCCGTCTCCATTTGCAGCGATCAGCACGCTGCAGCCGGACGCCGCCGCGAAGCTCGGAATGCCGGCGGATCAGCCCGCGGCATACGTCTGCATAACCGGCGCATGCGGCGCCCCGGTTCGCGAGGCGAGCGCCCTTCGCTCTGCCTACGACACGCTCGTCGGATAGGCGCGCTCGTTCCATTTCTGTACGTTTACGCCCATTACGAGCAGCCACAGCATAAGTGCTAATTCCCCAATGCCATCCAGCGCCAGGGTGTAACCGCCCAAGACGTTTTCGAGGGCGGGAGCCAGAAACGACATGAAACTGTTGGTGACGAACGCCAAACCCGCGATCCCGACCAGCACGCCCAGCCATCGAGGAAGGAAGGCCGATCTGAAAATTAGATAGCCAAGCAGCGCCTCATAGAATCCAAAAAACACCAAGCAAATGAGGTAGCCCTGCGCGTGCAGTTTCAGAGCAAGCAGCGCCATCGCTTGCAGTTGGGCGGTGTCAAAGGCGGCCAAGTAGTGTGCGCCTTTTAAAAGGAACAATGGGGCAAGGTGACCGAGGGCCGCCAAGCCACCGATGGCAATACCCACGAGGCTGAAGAACGCAGCGAGCAAGGAAAGGCTCCGGTTCACCGGTTTGAGCAGCTCGTAAAGCAGAAGCGTTACGACGGTGTAGGCTGCTCCCCCGACGATGTCGGCAACAAAGCCCAAACGATACAAGCTTTCTGATGCGAGGATGTTGCGCGCGGTCGCCGCAGCGTCGCCCGAGACGATCACGTTTCCGCGCACGATGAGCTCCGCGAAGATGCCCGCCACCGTGGTGAGCAAATAGAAGAGACCGGCGAACCGAGCCGTGCGACCTGCATCCAAAGGGAGTGTCTTCTGCTGCATGCTCGCTTTACCAGCCAGGCAAGGCCCTTGTTTCGGCGCTCGCTACGTTCGCACGAAGGTGAGCCAGTACCAGCAGCCCCAGAGGCCGACGGCGATCGAGTACGCGATCAGCGCGTAACCCCAGCGCGGAAACCGTAAGCGAACGCCGAGCATCATCAACGCTACCAAAAACGGCTCGAAGTCGAGGGCATGACGCATGCCGAACTGCGCGAATCCGTTAACGTAGTAAAGAAAGTTCGGTATCGCTGCGAGCAGCGCCGCAACCCACAGCGCGATCACCCAGCGAACCGGAGCGCGGGCTAAGAACACGAGAAGGATAGCCGGCGACGTCCACGTGAGCGCGATGCCCGAGAACTCCGGGCGCAACCAAGGAAAGGTCGGCAACATCGTTGGCATTTGGACGAAGAAGGACCAAACCTGATATGGCAAATAGGTGAGGCGAAACGGCGAGCCGGTCGGCATCCCGACTTGATCTTGGTGGTACCAGGTCGTATAGCCTACGTCGCTCCACGTTCCCCATCGCGCTAGATTGTAAAGCGCCCAGAGCATACCGACGCCAATCAGCACGGCCCCAAAGGATGCGACACGCTTGCGTGACGGCGCGGGCGTTACCAAGAGGTAGAGATAGACCGGAAGAACCGCAATCATTGAAAAACGTGATTCGAAGGCGCAGGCGGCGAATAGCGCAACGAGCCAACCGCGGCGCCGGCCGGCCAGCTCGACGAGCGCGAGCATCGTGAAGCATACGGCACAAACGTGCGCGACAAACCAAACGTCGCCCAGCATCGCGCACCACAACAGATCGGTACCGGCCAAAAGAAACGCGCAGATCCATGCATTGGCCGAACGTCGCAAGCCAAAACGCTCGCCAAGTTCCCATGCCGCTCCCACCGTGACCCCCACAAGAACGACGCCGAGCGCAGTCTGATTCGTCTGCATTCCAAAGATTGCGACGAAGGGCACGAGCAAGAGCGCCGGCAGCGGCGCCTCGATAATGTAGTAGCGCCCCGCACCGTATCGCAGCGCGTCGATGTAGGCGCCGGGCCAATCGATCCAGGCGTGGCCGTGCAGCAACGCTTGAGCAAGCAGAACGAAATTGTTATATGGAGTCGGGCGGAAGTGCGAGAGAATCGCCGCAGCGACGAACCCGACGAAGCCCGCGACGTACGCAGGTTTGAACCGCTGCGTCACATCGGCGGTGGTGTTGCCTGCGGCAGCGGCTCGGGAGGCTCGAACGTGGACGGCGGAAGGCTCTGCGGAAAGCGGTAATCGCCCCACGAGATCCGCTCGCGCGCCGGCTTGCCTCGCACCCGCGCCTGCGCGGCGGCCATAACCGGCATCCAGTATCTTCCGAACAATCCGAACTCAATTTCGCCGCTACCGTCGACGCCTAGGCCGCCGCTGTGAAAGTGCACTCTCCGTGGAAGAAAGTTCACGCCATCGATGGTTAGGCGATCGATCCACGCGCCGGACGCCCGACTCAGCGGCGTCGCTTCGTAGACATAATCGAGATGGCGGCCGTCCTTCGACGTTCCGAGGAAGAGCAGCTCGTAGGCACTCGTCCGCGCAGCAAACCGTTGGACGGTGTAGCGATCCTCACGCCGTGAAAAGCGCACGATTTTTCGGCTCAGCGGAATGCCGTCCACCGAGAGCGTTTCGTCGCGCACTTCCATGCCGTTGCGGTAGATCCGGTGGTGCTGTTCGATATTGCTCGGCCCCACCTGGGAGATCGTGTAGGAATAGACCATGACCTTTGGCGTCGCCACCGCATCGAGAGCGCGCGCGTAGCGTTCCAGCACGTACTGTGAGTCGACGATTCCCGGAGTCGTCCCAAGCAGAGCAAACAATGACAGCGCGATGCCGGCAACGCGAAGCGTCACGCCAAGACCGCATCGCGAATCGCGCGTACCGCAGCCTCCGCGCCGGCGGCGTTTGTGCCGCCGCCCTGAGCTTGCGCCGCTTGACCGCCACCCTTGCCCGCGACGAACGGCGCCGCGAGCTTCACCAAGTTGCCGGCGTGAACACCCGCGCGCACAAGATCGTCGCTGGCACTCACCAAGAGGCTAACGCTTCCGTTGTCGATGCCCGCCAGCGCGACGACGCCGCTGCGCAAGCGGCTGCGAATAGCGTTGCTGAGATGACGCAGCGACTCGCCGTTGGCTTCGTGGATTACCCCGCCGGCGAAGGCCCGATCGCCGCGTCGTTCGGCCTTTTCGACGTAGGCCTCCGCTTCGCTCGCAGCGAGCCTTGCCCGCAGTTGCCCGAGCGCAGTTTGCAGATCTTTCACGTCGCGTTGCATTCGCTCGACCCGGTCGCGGAGTTCGTCGGGCGAGGAGCCCAGCGAGGAAGAGAGCGTTCCGATCAGGTCGCTCTGCTTGCCGAGGTGCTCTTCGGCTGCCTCGGAAACGCACGATTCGATTCGACGAATGCCGCTGCCGATCGAAAATTCCGAAAGGATGACGAACATGCCCAGTTCGCCGGTCGAATGCGAGTGCGTACCGCCGCAGAATTCTATGGAAGGACCGGCTTGCACGACGCGGATCAGCTCGCCGTAATTCTCACCCGCCATCCAAATCGCGCCGGTCTTCTTCGCCTCTTCGAGGGGCAGCACGCGCGTTACCAGATGCGCGTCATCACGGATCATCTCGTTTACGCGGCGAGCGACCGCGCGCTTTTGTTGCGCGCTTAGAGCGCCGCCGGGCCAGCGAAAATCGAAACGCATGCGATCGATTCCAACCCAAGAACCGGCTTGATTGACCTCCTCGCCGAGCACGTCCTTGAGCGCGCGCTGCAGTAGATGCGCCGATGTGTGGTGCCGGCGGATCTCGCGGCGCCATCGCTGGGAAACGCTCGTGCGCACTCGCGCGCCGGCCGCGATCTCGCCTTCCATCATGACGCCGTGATGCACAATTGCTTCGCCCATGTACTGAGTATCGCGTACGTCGAAGCGTGCACCGTCGCTAACGATCGTGCCGCGGTCACCGATCTGACCGCCTCGTTCGGCGTAGAACGATGTCCGATCGAGAATTAGCGTTCCTTCCTCGCCGGCGCCCAGCGACGAAACGGTGCCGCCTTTTTTGAGAACGGCGACGACCCGGGCGGCCGTTTCGAGACCCTCGTCATATCCGGTAAATTCGCTGCGAACTGCGGGAAGGTCGGCCAGTGTGACGATTTCGCGTTTTGCGGCGGCGTCGCGTCGCGCGCGATCCCGCTGCTCTTCCATGAGCCGGTCGAATGCAACCGTATCCACGACCGCGCCGCGCTCGGCGGCGATCTCGCGGGTCAGCTCAAGGGGAAAGCCGTACGTGTCGTGCAGCGTAAAAGCGGCTTCGCCGCTCATCACCCGGCCGCGGTGAGAGACCGCATCCTCGATCAAGCCGTCGAGCATGGCCATGCCGCGCTCAAGCGTGCGTTCGAAGATCTGCTCCTCTCGATGCAGCGCCGACCCGATTCGCTCGGCACTCTCACGCAGTTCCGGATAGCCCGGTTCGAGCGAGCGTACCACCGCCGGAACAAGCTCGGCGAGGAAACCGTCGGGGTATCCGAGCAGCTTACCGTTGCGAATCGCGCGACGAATCAAAAATCGCAGCACGAAGCCGCGATCCGTGTTCGACGGGTAGACCCCGTCGTTGATCAAGAACGTGGCGGCACGCATATGATCGGCGATGATATTTTGACGAGCCGACTGCTCGTCCGGCGCGAGCGTGGTGCGTCCGACGCCAGGCTGCGCAGCAACTAAGTCGGTAAAGAGGTCGGTGCGATACATCGAGGCGACGCCGTTACAGACTGCGAGCATTCGTTCGAGACCCGCACCGGTGTCGATCGCCTTGCGCGGCAGCTCATCGAGCTTTCCGTCCAGCGATCGATTGTACTGCTGAAAGACGATATTCCAGATTTCGACGTATCGATTTCCGCGGTTCGGCCCCGTATCGTCCGGACCGTTAGCGTGCTCGGCTCCCGTATCATAGAAGATCTCGGTACACGGACCGCACGGCCCGGTCGAACCCATCGTCCAAAAATTCTCTTCATCGAAACGGCTGATCCGCGCCGTTTCGAGGCCGACGTCATTCGTCCAAATCTTTTCGGCCTCGTCATCCCCGGTGTGAACGGTCACATACAAACGCGATGGCTCGAGATGCAGAACGTCGACGACGAACTCCCACGCCCACGCAATCGCTTCGCGCTTGTAGTAATCGCCGAAGCTGAAGTTGCCGAGCATCTCGAGGAATGTCCCGTGCCGTCCCGTGCGGCCGACGCTCTCGATGTCGCTCTTCGCTCCGGCGACGCGCAAACAACGCTGGACCGTGACGACGCGCGGCGCGGGCGGCGGCTGCTCGCCGAGAAAGACCGGAACGAACTGCTCCATCCCGGCGATCGTGAAGAGCGTCGTCGACATCTCGTGCGGAATCAGGCTCGCCGGCGGAAGCAGCTTGTGCTGCTTGCCTACGAAGAAGTCGATCCACGCCTGACGCAGCTCCTGGCTCTTCATAGCAGCTAGATTATAACAGCATAGCCTAGAGTCGCTGATTCGGACGCACTATGCGGTCATGCGGGGACTCTCGCTTTTTCGCATCCCGCGAAAAAGCTGCTCGCCTCGTCGTCGCTCTCGCCATCCTGGCTCCGCTCCTCCCTTCACACGCCCCGCACTGACCGCATAGTGCGCCCCGAATCAGTGCGTTTACTCGGCTAGAACGGCGCGCAACTTTTCCAGCGCCTTGGCCTGCAAACGAGAGACGTGCATCTGCGAGACGTTGAGACGCTTGGCGATCTCGGTCTGAGAGACCGATTCGTAGAAGCGAAGGTAGATTATCACGCGCTCGCGTCCGCTCAGGGCGTGAAAAGCACGCTCCAAGTTGGCGCGGTCTTCGAGCAGCTCCAGGCCGGCGTCGGAAACGCCGACCGTATCGGCGAGCGTCTGCGATTTTTTATCGGTCTCGCCCGAGACTTCGCTGTCGAGCGAGAGGAGGTTGTACGCTTGCCCGAGCTCT
The DNA here is from genome assembly GCA_963826325.1 of Vulcanimicrobiota bacterium. GTDB lineage: Bacteria > Vulcanimicrobiota > Vulcanimicrobiia > Vulcanimicrobiales > Vulcanimicrobiaceae > Cybelea. Next base: position 155,460 of record CAWGWT010000006.1, on the reverse strand, counting down.
TGAGCTTCCAGAATTTCGTCTTCGCCGGCTCTCAAGTGCTCCGCGAGTTCCGCCACGGTCGGACTGCGTCCCAGCTCGATCGCTAGCTTGTCGCTTGCGCGATTGACGGCAAGATTGAGCTCCTGCAAGCGACGCGGCACTTTCACCGCCCACCCCTTGTCACGAAAATAGCGCTTGATTTCTCCGACGATCGTCGGAGTGGCGTAAGTCGTAAACTCAACGCCGCGCTCCAAGTCGAAGCGATCGATCGCCTTGAGCAATCCGACCGTTCCAACCTGCACGAGGTCGTCGAGCGGCTCTCCGCGGTTCGCAAATCGCACCGCCAGAAAGCGAACCAAGTTCAGATGGACCACGACGAGCTCGTCGCGCAAGCGCTCGTACGCCCGATCGGGTTTTTCCGGACGTTCGTCATGGCGCAGGCGCGCGCGAATAAAACGCGCAAAGAGCGCGCGCGTTCGTTCGCGATTGGGGCGAGCTTGGTCCCGTTCGTACACTAAATCAAGAGCTACTTGGGCCGAGCCGCGACCCTCTTTACCATCAGCAGATCCGTTCCAAGCTGAGGGTGGACGTCGTAACTCACTTCGTCCATGAGAGTGCGAATCAGAAAGATTCCCAAGCCGGCGATTCGAGCTTCCTCGAAATTCATGCTCCGGCTCTCCGCCGCATGCAGACCGTGATGACCGCTATCGTGCACGCGCACTCTCAATGAATCGCCGAGCGCTTCGCATGTAAGCTGAATGAACTCGCCCCGGCCCTCGTTTTGGATCACGGCCGTGCACGCTTCCGCAACGGCCAGCTTTACGTCCTCGATCTCCTCGATCGAAAAACGCAGACGATTAGCTACCGTGGCAGCTGCGAGGCGGCCGAGGGCGACCCATTCGGGCCGAGCGGGGATGCGAAGCTCGACGAGATCGGGAACCGCGCGCTCGACGACCTCGTTCATACGAGGGCCTTCATTGCAGCGTCCTCGCTATCGAAGATGCCGAAGATCTTGACCAGGCCGGTGATGTCGAAGATCTTCTTGATTTGCGGGTTGGTGCAGACCAAATTCACCGAGCCGCCATGCTCGCGCACCCGCTTGAGGCCGCCGATCAAAACGCCCAGGCCGGTCGAATCGATGTAGCGGACCTTCTCCAGGTTGATGACTAAGTGGTAGACTCCGCGATCGATCAGCGTCCCGATCGCATCCTTCACTTTTGGCGACGTGTACACATCGATTTCACCGCTAAGCTCGACGACGTAACAGTCTCCCGGCGCCTCACGGACGTTCACCTTGATGTCCAAGCCTTTACTCCTCGGCTTTGTGTTGCAGCTCGTCGGCCGTTTGGTACGCGGCGGCTCTTCCTTCCAAAGTTGCGGCGTCCAGGTTAGCGCGCGCGCTCTCAACGACTCGGCGTCCGCGTTCGTAGAGCTCGGAAACGCTCGATTGCCATTGCGAGGTTACGTCGGTGACCTTTCCCCGAAGATCGTCCGTTGCGCCCATCGCTACGTTCCCGGCATCGCGCGCTTTGCCGGCGAGCCGGTCGCGCGTCTCTTCTTGCGTCAAAAGTACGGCCGCGGTGCCGCCAACGACCGCGCCGATAAGAAAACCGGCGAAGAAGCCCCCGCCGCCGCCATTGCCCTTATCCATGTTAACTACTCCCTGACTGTTGGACGTTGTCCGGTAATCAAGCGTCGCGCAGCGGCAGTAATGCAACTGAGCGTCGCGCCAATATTAATGATCGCCGGCACGACAGCGCTCTTTGTCAAGTCGGCGGTTCGCGAGAGGATCTGTGCGGTATTCTCGAGCGATCTCGTCACCCCGTCCACGCGTGTAAGCGTGCTCGTCACCGGCGTGCCGATGTTTTCGAGTTGTCGGTCGACCCCGTCAAGAGTCGTCCGCACGCGAGCGAGCGTTTTCGCCAACGCCAGCATCCCTACGAAAACACCAATGCCGATCAGGAGGGCCCCTACCCCTCCAAGCACATCTAGTATAAGGACGCCGTACTCAGTACTGCTCAAGCTTCTGCCTCCAGCCGCGCGCGGTTCGTTCTGAGTCTACCCAATCCCCCCGCACCTGCACCGCGGGCCGCCGCAGGTCGACGACGAGCCGCGGCAAGGTCCCTAAGACCGTGTCGATCTGGGAGGGCGTCGTGCCGGCTCCCAGGGAGAACCGTATTGCGCCTTCTCGCCAGGGGCTTTCGAGGTCCATGGCGGCTAGAACGTGACTGGGTTCGAGGTCTCCGGAAGTGCAGGCGCTCCCCGCCGAGACGGCAATGCCTGCGAGATCGAGCGCAATGAGGAGCGTTCTAGATTCAATCCCGGCGAAGCTGACGTTGAGATTGTTGGCTAGACGAGGCGCTGCCCCGTTGATCCGGACGTCCGGAATCGTCGCGCAAATGCCCGCCTCCAGGCGGTCGCGCAATGCGGCCACGCGCCCGTTCTGCTCGTTGCGTTCGAGCGCCGCGAGCTCGAGGGCTCGTGCCATGCCGGCGATCCCCGCGACATTCTGCGTTCCAGCCCGCCGCCCGAACTCTTGGCCACCGCCATAAAGAATCGAGGCCATCGGCACGCCGGCGCGCACGTAGAGCAGACCGACGCCCTTTGGGCCGTGGCACTTATGTGCCGAGAGGGCGAGCAGGTCCACTCCCAGCTCCCCGACGTCGATAGAAAGCCAGCTAGGCGCCTGGACTGCGTCAGTGTGGAAGAAGACGCCACGCTGGCGGGCGATGGCCGCCAGCTCCGCAATCGGTTGAACGGTTCCTACCTCGTTATTGGCATACATCACCGACGCGAGCACCGTGTTGGGCTGCAACGCCGAAGCGAATTGCATGGCGTCCACTCGGCCGTTCCGGTCAACCGGAAGTACCGTCGCCCCGACGCCCTCCTCCGCCAACTCGTCGAGCGCCGCAGTAACCGCATGGTGCTCGATAGCTGTGGTTACCACGTGAGCGCCACGCTGCGCGGCCCGGGCAACGCCCAAAAGTGCAAGGTTGTCGGCTTCAGTTCCGCTCGACGTAAAAATTATCTCGTTGCGAGCAGCGCCCAGCAAGGATGCGATGCGTTCGCGAGCATCTTCAAGAACAGCCCTTGCCCGCCGTCCCTCGGCGTGCAATGAACTTGGGTTATAATTCGCGGCGGGAAAGGCTTCGCGCATCGCGTCGGCAACCTCGGTGCGCACCGGGGTGGTCGCCGCGTGGTCGAGATAAATTCGTTCGAAATTCACAGGTCGCTCACAGTATGCAGTTTTATTATCGGGTTGTGCGAAGCTCCAACGCACACTCCGAGAAGTAGCAACGGGAAACTGGCGGTCCGAGAATCACTCGGACCGCCTTTTTTCATAGTATCGGCGCCCGCTCAAGGCCGCCGGCAAATTTAGCTGGACCACATCATAGTCGTCGTGGGCGTAGTGGTATCCTTGCCCGTAACCGAGCTGACGCATTAGGTGAGTCGGCGCGTTGCGCAAGTGCATCGGCACGGGGTCATTGCGCGTTTGCTGCACGTCGTCCATAGCCGCGCTAAAGGCTCGTCCGACGGCGTTGCTCTTTGGCGCGGTGGCGAGATAGAGCGTAGCATGGGCTAGCGGAAAAAAACCTTCCGGCATACCGACGAAATGCACGGCTTGTTGCGCGGCAACCGCCACTTGCAATCCGCTCGAATCCGCCAGACCGACGTCTTCAGAAGCGAGGATCACCAGCCGCCGCGCGATAAAGAGCGGATCTTCGCCACCATCGATCATGCGCGCGAGCCAGTAGAGCGACGCATCGGCGTCGCTCGCGCGAACCGACTTGATGAACGCGCTAATGGTATCGTAGTGCATGTCGCCGGCTCGGTCATACTGCGATGCGCGTCGCTGCATCGCTTCGCGCACGAGCGGTGCGTCGATCGTGCGCTCCTCGCCTCGCGCAATCGCCGACTCGCTCGCAAACTCGAGCGCGTTGAGGGCCGCCCGCGCGTCGCCGTTCGCAAGCGAGATCAAGAGGCGGCGGCCTTCGTCGTCGAGACGCACTCCTTGCGCGCCGAGCCCGCGCTCGCGATCCACAACCGCCGCATCCACGATACGCCCGATCTCGTCGTCGGACAGGGGCTGCAGCACGAATACGCGAGCCCTTGAAAGCAGCGCGGAATTCACCTCGAAGGACGGATTCTCGGTCGTCGCCCCGATGAACGTTACCGTCCCATCCTCGACGTACGGAAGCACGGCGTCCTGTTGCGCCTTGTTGAAGCGGTGGATCTCGTCGATAAAGAGCACGGTCTGTTTGCCGACGCGTCGCCGCGCCCGCGCTTCGCCGACTACGCGCCGCAAATCTGCTACGCCGGCACTTACCGCCGACATACCTTCGAAGTGCGCTCCGGTCGACCGTGCGATAATCTGCGCCAGCGTCGTCTTTCCGCTTCCGGGCGGACCCCACAGGATCATCGAAGGCGTCGCGTCGCGCTCGATCGCGGCTCTCAGCGCGCGTCCCTTGCCGAGCAACGACTCTTGCCCGACAAACTCGTCGAGCGTTCGCGGCCGCATGCGCGCCGCCAGCGGCATCTCTTGACGAGCGAAGTCAAGCATCAGAAACCTAGGGAGCTGCGCTGGAAACCGGCTGCGTAAAGCCGTTCTTGGGAACTTTGATCGGCCGTGGCGTGGCCAACGTGCGATGTAACTCGCTTGGAAACTGCATGGTGACGTCGCCCTCGGCGTGGGCAGAGCCCGTCACGGTATTGTAAAGGACCTTGCGCGCGCTCATGCTGCGCGTACCTTGCACGATGTGAACGGTGCCTTGAAGCAGGAGCGTATGCGCTTCGTCATTGAGCGTACCGTTATCGGCATCGACCACGGTATCGGCCTGCACGTAATGGACGTTTCCGAGCGCTTTGTACACCTTGGCGGCTCCGTCTACTTGTGCTTTGTCCGTGGTTAACGTCGAAGGACTCGGGGAGTGTGGAGTAGCTCCCCCTGCGAGGCTTTCAACGTTCCCTTCCGTGTCGTGCATGACGACGTGACCGTTGAGATAGAGCACCTGCTTCTTGTAGTTACCGTTGGCGCGATCGGCGCTGACGTCGCCCCCGGCACGGGTCATCACGACCTTGTCGGGCGTGCTGAAGTTACCGGTCTTGAAGTTTGCGTCGAGCGAGCTAGCATGCACCGTCCATACACCTAAGTCGAAGGACGCTGGTGCTGGGTTTGGCGCGGAGCTTGCGTTTGGCGACGAGCTTGCGTTTGGCGACGATCTAGCGTTTGGCGACGGAGAAGGCGCCGGCGCTCGCGGATGGGGTGAGTGCGGCGGCGCGGCGTTCGCGAGCGAGGTCACGAGCGCAATCGCGCCGGCGAGCGCGAAGATTGAGCGAATCATTGTCGTTGCTGTCGTACCTTCACCGTCGGACGTTCGATCGGGCCGAGCAGCTCGATAAGGCGCGTCTCTGAAACAGCGCCTTCTCGCAGCAAACGCGCGTGGCTGCCGGAGAGATCGACGATCGACGATTCGCTATTATAGCGCGTCGGTCCGTGCTCCACCAGAAGATCTGAGCTGGGAAGCATCGATCGATCCGCACCGCCGAGATAGGGCGCGCCCGCTCGAGGATTCGCGGTCGTTCCGGCGATCGGACCGCACCGCTCGAGAAGCCTCCTCGCAAATGGATCGTCCGGCACGCGGAATGCGAGAGTCTGCAAACCCGCGGCCAACTCATCGCTGACAAAGGCCGGCTTTCGAATGAGCACGATTACGGGGGCGGGGAGCAACCGTTTGGCAGCCACGATCGCCAACGGGTTATCGGGTGCGTATTCCAAAATTCTTGCGCTGTCGCGACGTGCATCGTCAGGGGACGGTTGTCGGGTCTGCCTATGGCGGCATAAACGTGGTCGATTGCTTCGTAATCGTAGGGATCGCATCCGAGCAAATAACTCGTGTCGTTGGGCACGATGACGGTGCCGCCCGAGAAGACGACCCTCGCCACGGCTTCGGCGATCTCGTCCGGTTGAGCGGCGCTCGCATCGATGATCTGCCCAAAAGGCTCGAGCGGCATCCTTTACCGACTAGATCCGCAGCCTAGCGCCGGTACCGATCGCAACGCAAGATAGCGGATCGTCGGCGACTATCGCGGGAACTCCGGTTACCGAAGAGAGCAGCTTTTCGAAGCCACGCAGCAACGCTCCGCCGCCGGTAAGAATGATGCCGCGATCGATGATGTCCGCCGACAATTCCGGAGGCGTCTTTTCGAGAACGGATTTTACGGCTTCAAGGATCGCGCTCACCGGCTCGGAAAGCGCGTCGCGAATTTCCTCGCTGGTGATCTTGACCGTTTTTGGCAATCCATTGATCAAATCGCGCCCGCGTATTTCCATCGCGAGCTCCTGTTCCAGCTTGTAAGCCGAACCAATTTTGATCTTGATCTCTTCTGCGGTCCGTTCCCCAATCATCAGGTTGTAGACGCGGCGGATGTAGCGAACGATTGCCTCGTCCATCTTATTGCCCGCAACGCGCAACGATTGAGAAACGACGAGGCCGCCCAGCGCAATCACGGCTACGTCGCTCGTGCCGCCGCCGATGTCGACAACCATGCTGCCGGAAGGTCCGTCGATCGGCAGACCGGCCCCGATCGCCGCCGCCATCGGCTCCTCGATGATACCAACCTCCCGCGCGCCGGCCAGCTTCGCGGCGTCTTTAACGGCACGCTCTTCGACGCTCGTGATTTCGGCCGGCACACAAATCGTCACGTGGGGCTTGGGCTTAATGATCGACGACCACCACGAACGATCTTTCATTACCTTCTTTATGAAGTAGGAGAGCATCGCTTCGGTCACATCGAAGTCGGCAATCACGCCGTCGCGTAGGGGGCGGATGGCTTGAATGTGCGAGGGTGTCCTGCCGAGCATTTGTCGCGCCTCCTGGCCGACCGCTAAGATTCTTCCGGTGTTTATATCTTTGGCTACCACCGACGGCTCGCGCAGAACGATTCCTTTTCCTTTTACGTGAACGAGTACGTTTGCCGTGCCGAGGTCGATCCCGATGTCCAACGATAGCTCCTAGCTGCGAAGAGTACGACCCTATCCGGTCGCTGTAACGCGCGGGTATTCGCTCGTCTCGAAAAATCCCGCCGGCTCGACGAGCGGAGTCACGCCGCTGCTCCGTTGCACTTGACCTCCGAGTTCCGAGAGCAGTTCCTCCAGTCGTTCGTAGCCGCGGTCGATATACTCGAGGCCGATGATCTCGGTCTCTCCCACTGCTGCGAGCCCCGCAACGACGAGGCCGGCGCCCGCGCGAATATCGGGCGCCTCGACGGGTGCGCCGGAGAGCTGCTTGGGGCCTTTGATAACCGCCGCATTGCTTTCCATCGTTACTTTGACGTCGGCGCCCATGCGCGCCAGTTCGTTGACGTACGAGAATCGCGCGTTGAAGATCGATTCCTCGACGATGCTGGTTCCCGGACATGTGCAAAGAAAACCGACGACTTGGGGCTGGAGGTCGGTGGGAAAGCCGGGATATGGCGCCGTGAGAACGTCGGTTCCGCCGGTGATGCCATCGGCCTTTACTCGAATCCAATCGTCGCCCGTCATCGTGACGACGCCGCATTCGACGAGCTTGTAAGTCAGCGCGCGCAAATGATCGGGACGGCAGTTGGTTACCGTCACGTCGCCTCGCGTCACGGCGCCGGCCAGCAGCAACGTGCCCGTGACGATGCGATCGGGAATGATCTCGTACGCTACCCCGTGAAGGTCTGCGACGCCGTCGATGACGATCGTATCGGTTCCCTGGCCGGCGATCCTCGCGCCCATGGCGCTAAGAAAATCTGCGAGGTCGACGACCTCGGGTTCCATCGCGACGTTGTTCAGCGTGGTCGTTCCATCGGCCAACACCGCCGCAAGCATCGCGTTTTTCGTTGCGCCGACGCTCGGCATTCGAAACTCCACCTCAGAGCCGCGCAGCCGCGCACCCTGGGACTGGGCAATCAGATAGCCGTGCGCGCTGTGGACGTCGCATCCGAGCGCGCGGAAAGCTTGTTCGTGCATGTCGGTAGCGCGCGTGCCCAGCACGCATCCTCCCGGTAACGGTACTTCCGCGCGGCCGAAACGCCCCAGCAACGCACCGACGACGTCGAACGAAGCGGCCAGCTTTCGCACGAGCGCATAGGGCGCGCGATACGATGCGACGTTACTCGCATCGATTGTCACCGTATTGTCGCCTTCGTAGCGGATGCGCGCGCCCAAAGCTTCCAACAGCGATGACATCACGGAGACGTCCGTGATCCGGGGGACGCGGCGAAGCGTCACCGTGCCCTTGGCAAGAAGGGATGCGGCCATGATCGGCAGCGCGGCATTCTTTGCGCCGTGTGTCGCGACCGAACCCTCCAAACGCGCGCCGCCCCGAATCCGAAGCGTCGTCTCGAGCCGCTCGAGCATATTCGTGGTTTACCGTTCGATTAGACGGCCCGCTCGCCTACCTATGGCCGGTGAGACGCAGCTTTGCGTCTGCGAATTCGATGATGCTCTGCTCGCGCGCGCGGAGCTCGCGATCGCCCCCGGCGGCCTTCTGCCGCTCTGCCGCTTCGTTGCGCTCTTGGCGAGCCTCGGCGACGTTGACGTCCTCGAAGCGAATCGCCTCATCGACCAAAACGGTGACACGGTCGGGCAGAGCCTGCATGAATCCCTCGCTCGTTGCGAGTTCGAGACGCGTGCTATCACCGTTTCGCACGACGTTCGCGCGCAAGACGCCCGGCTTCAAGGCGGCAAGAAAAGAGGCGTGGCGCGGCAGGATGCCTTCCTCGCCTTCGGTCGTCACGACGATGACCAGCTCGGCTTCGCCTTCGAAGACAACTTCGGTTGGCGTAACGAGCTTGAACGGAACGACGTGAGGAGCCTGTTGGGTTACGGTCATGTACGCTGCTGAGGTCGATTTCGAATGAGTTTTAGGAGCGAGGGAGGGAGCATAGCAGCGCTCTGTGACCGACCGAGCGACAACAAAATCATCGAAATCGACCTGCAGCCCGTAGGGTTGGCCACGTCGCCGCCCGCCGACTGCGTCTCTCCTCGCTCAAATGGCGCTGCCATTACACGCTCGTCGATCCTTGTCGGCGAATGGCGGCGTGGCCAACATCGTATATGACCGTAACCCAACAGGCTCCTAACCACGCGTCATTCGCTCGGCGTTCTCTCGCACTTCTTCGATGGTGCCCGCATAAAAGAACGCTCCCTCCGGTAAGTCGTCGACTTTGCCCTCGAGGATTTCTTTGAAGGACGCGATCGTCTCGGAAAGCTTGACGTACTTACCGGGACGCCCGGTGAACTGTTCGGCGACGAAGAACGGTTGAGAAAAGAAGCGCTGAAGGCGCCGAGCCCGCGCGACCGCAACCTTGTCGTCCTCCGACAGCTCTTCGACGCCCAAGATCGCGATGATGTCCTGAAGATCGCGATAACGCTGCAGCACCTCCTGCACCCCGCGTGCGACCGCATAATGTTCGTCGCCGATTATCTGAGGATCGAGGATGCGTGAGGTGGATGCAAGCGGATCGACCGCTGGATAGATGCCCAGCTCGGAGATCGGGCGCGAGAGCGCGGTCGTAGCGTCGAGGTGGGCGAAGGTCGTCGCAACTGCCGGATCCGTGTAGTCGTCGGCTGGAACGTAGACCGCTTGCACCGAGGTGATAGAGCCCTTATGCGTCGAGGTAATGCGCTCTTCGAGCACGCCCATGTCGGTGCCGAGCGTCGGTTGATAACCGACCGCCGACGGCATCCGTCCCATGAGCGCCGAAACTTCCGATCCCGCCTGCATGTACCGGAAGATATTGTCGATGAAGAGCAAGACGTCCGCGCCGAGTACGTCGCGAAAGTACTCCGCCATCGTAACACCCGTCAGCGCCACGCGGAAGCGCACGCCGGGCGGTTCGTCCATCTGACCGAAGACGAGCGTCGTCTGCGCGAGAACGCCCGACTCTTTCATTTCGAGCCACAGGTCGTTTCCTTCGCGCGTGCGCTCGCCGACGCCGGCGAAGACGGAGAAGCCTTTGTGCACGTAGGCGATGTTGCGAATCAGCTCTTGGATCAACACCGTCTTTCCCACGCCGGCGCCCCCGAAGAGGCCCACCTTTCCACCGCGTGTGTACGGCGCCATCAGATCGACGACTTTGATGCCGGTCTCGAAGATGCGCGCCGTCGGTTCCTGATATTTAAGTTCTGGTGCCGGACGGTGTATCGGCCAGCGCGCGGCGGCCTTTACGGGCTCGTCGCTGTCGATCGTCTCGCCTAGCACGTTGAATATTCGTCCGAGCGTGCCTTCGCCCACGGGCACTTCGATCGGACCGCCGAGGCTTCGTACCGGCGCGCCACGCACTAGTCCGTCCGTAGAACCCAGCGCGAGACATCGTACTTGGTTATCGCCCAGCTCGTCCTGCACCTCGAGCGTCAGCTCGCGCGCGGCCCTCGCGGTTCCGCCGAGAGTCTCCCCTTGAACCGTCGCTGCGCCGTCGCCGGCGGCCTGGCCCGAGCCAGCACCTGTGTTGATTCCGACGCGCAGAGCGTCGTTGATGTTCGGCAGCGTCTCGAGCGTAAATTCGACGTCAACAACGTTGCCAAGCACTTGAACCACCTTACCGGTAGCGGTTTCTGTCATTTTTTCGATCGTGTCCTTACTGTTGGATCCTAAGGTCTGCATCTTCTAGCGAGGAGGCGGTGATGTCGTATCGGTCCGGCGGCGTGTGAATGCGTCGCGAAGCCCGGATGGCGAAAGCGACGCAGAGGCCGAGCGCAGCGGAGCGCCGGATGCGCGCAGCAAGCGGCCGCAGGAACGATATGACATCACTTGACTCCGAGCGCTTCGGCGCCCGCAACGATTTCCAAAAGTTCCTTTGTTATTGCCGCTTGACGAGCGTTGTTCATGTCGATCGTGAGCTCGTCGATCAAGGTCGATGCATTGTCGGTTGCGTTGGTCATTGCGACGATCTGCGCGGCAAAGAAGGCGGCGTCGGTTTCGAGCATTGCCGAATAGATCGTGAACTCGAGGTACTTGGGCAGGAGGCGTGTGAGCACGAACTCGGGCGACGGCGCAAACTCGATGGCCCCGCGCGCACCCTCATTTTTAGCTTCTGGATGCCCGCCGCGAAGAGCCGCAAGGTCTTCGGTAAGGATTGGTACGAGCTTACGCGTTTCGGGACGCTGCGACATCCTCGTCACGAGCTTTGATGAGACGAGGACGATTTGCGAAATGGCTCCCCGATTGAAATCGTCGGATACGGCGTGGCCGACTTCGCGCGCGGTGTCGATTTTCGACGGCGCCCCCAGCAGCCAGGTTCGATGGTCGGGCATACCCATCCGGCGAACGGCATTTCGCGCTTTCAGTCCGATTGTATAGTAACGGACGCCCGTTTGACTGCGCGCGAACGCCGTGGCGGCAGCGACCACGTTCGAGTTGAAGGCACCGGCGAGGCCTTTGTCCGCCGTTATGAGGATGATCCCCGCCGGGGACCCTTCGCGGCCCGGCTTCATAAACGGATGGTCGACCGAGCTCACTGCGGCGATGAGATCGCCGAGCATTTCGGCGAGAGCGTCGGCGTACGGCCGCGCGCGCTTCTGCGCCGCCTCCGCGCGGCGAATCTTCGAAGCAGCAACCTGCTTCATAGCTTTGGTGATCTGTTGGGTGTTCTTGAGCGATCTGATTCGATCGCGCAAGTCTCGAACCGTCGGCATCCTTCGACTACGCCCTCCAGGCTTCGCTCAGGATGATACGGCGCATCCATGCGCCTTGCAAACTATCACAACAGCGTAGCATCAGAAGCTCTTGTTGAACTCTGTCAGCGCGGCATCGAGCCGTCTGGTCGTCTCGTCGGAGAGCTGTCCGCTTTCCGCGATTGCCTTGGGAATCTCCGGATGCTTGTCGTGCAGAAAGTCTATCAGCGCCGACGCCCAGCTCTGCAGGCGCGCAGTGGGAATGTCGTTGACGAACCCATGGGTTGCGCCGTACAAGATCGCCACTTGATCTTCGGTCAACTGTGGTTGATACTGCGGTTGCTTCATGAGCTCAGTCAGCTTCTCGCCGCGCATCAACTGCTGCTGCGTCGCCTTGTCGAGGTCGCTCGAGAGCTTGGCGAATGCCGCCAGATCGCGATACTGCGCCAGCTCGAGCTTCAGTTGTCCGGCAACCGATTTCATCGCTTTGGTCTGTGCAGCACCGCCGACACGCGAAACGGAGAGCCCGATGTCGACGGCCGGACGGATGCCTTGGAAGAAGAGCTGCGGTGTCAGGTAGATCTGGCCGTCGGTGATCGAGATGACGTTAGTCGGAATGTACGCCGAGAAATCGCCGGCCTGGGTTTCGATCACCGGGAGAGCCGTCATCGAACCGCCGCCCATCTCGTCCGAGAGCTTTGCCGCGCGCTCTAGAAGGCGCGAATGCAGATAGAAGACGTCCCCCGGATAGGCCTCGCGTCCCGGTGGCCGACGCAACAGAAGCGACATCTCGCGATAGGATTGCGCGTGCTTCGTGAGATCGTCGTAGACGATCAACACGTCCTTACCGGCATACATCAGCTCCTCGGCCATCGCGCAGCCGGCGAAGGGCGCCAGCCAGCGAAGCGCCGCCGCTTCGGACGGGCTGACCGCTACGATCGTGGTGTACTCCATCGCGCCTTTTTGCTCGAGCACTTGTGCAAGCGCGGCGACCGTCGAGTTCTTCTGACCGATTGCGACGTAGACGCAGAAGACGTTGCGCCCGCGCTGATTAATGATCGTATCGATTGCGATTGCCGTCTTGCCGGTCGATCGATCGCCTATAATGAGCTCGCGCTGCCCTCGGCCGATTGGAATCAGCGCGTCGATCACACGAATGCCGGTCTGCAACGGCTGCTTGACGGGTTGGCGCTGCACGACCGTCGGGGCGACGTTCTCGACGGTGCGAAAACGCGTCGTCTCGATAGCGCCTTTGCCGTCAATCGCCTGACCGAGTGGGTTGACGACCCGCCCGAGCAAGGCCTCACCCACCGGAACCGAGGCGATCCGACCCGTGCGCCGGACGGTGTCGCCCTCTTTGATGTCGACGTCGGAGCCCATAATCGCCACTCCGACGTTATCCTCTTCAAGGTTGAGTGCGACGCCTTGCAGACCGTTGGGGAACTCGACCAGCTCGGACGATTGGACGCCGCGCAATCCGTAGACGCGCGAAAGGTTGGCTCCGACTTCGATGACGGTTCCGACCTCGTCTTCTTGGATTTCGGTCTTGAAATGTTCGATTTGTTGCTTGAGAATACCGGCTATTTCGTCAGCGTTTATCATTCGTCAACTTTCAGTGGCTAGTTCGTTTGGGCGAGCTCGCGCGCGAGCGCGTTGAGGCGTCCGGAAATGGTCGCGTCGATGCGGCGATCGCCGATCATGATGCGCAGCCCCCCGATAAGCTGCGGATCGACGACTTCGGTAACCTCGAACTTTTTTCCGTGTAACTGTTCGAGTCTCGAGACCAAGCGCGAACTCTCCTCGCGATCGAGCGCGTGCGCCGATTGCAGCGTGAGCGTCTCCACGCCGCGCGCCGTTCGCTCGAGCGCCAGATACTCGGCGACGATGGCGGCGAGCAACGCCTCTCGCCGCTTGCGAACTAACAGCAGCAACGTATGCAGCGCAATCGGATGGACGCGGCCGTCAAACGCCTCGCGCAGGAGTTTCTCCTTCGTCCGGCGTTCGATGATGGGCGCCACGAAGAAGTCGTGTACTAGTCCGTTTTCGCCGATAGCATCCGAAATGGTCACGAGGTCGGCGCTCACCCGCTCGATCGCATTCTGCTCGCGCGCAAGCGTCACAACTGCAATTGCATAGCGGCGCGCAAGCGTCTGGTTAACCACGCGCGACGGGCTCCAACGAATCCGTGAAGCGGTCGACGAAGCGCGCGTCGAGATCCGGGCCCACTCGCTCCATGGCGGACTCGCGCGCGAGCCGCAAGGCAGCCCCCAGCATCTCGTCGCGCAAGCGCTGACGAGCTGCGGCGCGCGCTCGTTCGAGCTCGCGGTTCGCGTCCGCCAATGCACGCTCGCCCGCTTCGGTCGCATCCTTGCGCGACAATTCCCGCTCGTGTTCGGCGTGCTGGCCGGCACGCTGTTCGATAAGCTGCGCGTCGTGGCGTGCGCTCCCGATCTCCTCGCGAAGCGCCTCGAGCGCGCCTTTAACTTCGTCCCGGTGCCGCTCGGCTTCGGCGATCTGCCGATTGCTGCGCTCCTGGGCAGCCAAAAAAACGGGCAAGAGCCACCGGGACCACGCGTAAACGAGCGCCCCGATGAAGAAGACCGACGAAGCAATTTGGCTCCAGACCGCGATGTGGAAGTAGAGCTGCGAGTCGTTCATTGCGCCACTTCCGGGAGCACTCGCTCGAGCATCAGCCCTGCTAGGCGACGCACCGCTTCGCTTTCACCCGCGCGCGCCGCGCCAAGTTCTGACTGGGCGCGCTTTTGCGCCGCTTCTACGATGCTTTGAGCCTGTTGTGCGTAGCGGCTCGATATCTCGGCCGCTTCGTTCGACGCCCGAGCTCGCGCAACCGCAACGAGATGCTCCGCTTCTCGCCTGGCCCCGACGCGAAGGGCCTCCGCCTCGGCGCGCAGGCTTCTCGCCTCCGCTTGGTATCGATCGTAATCCGAAACGAGGCTGTTGATGTACTCGCGCCGCTTTGCGATCGCGCCGGCGACCGGTCTCAGAAAGACGACGCTCAACACCGCGAAGAATATCGCGAAGTTGATAAGTTGAATGACCAGCGTGCCGTCGACCGAGAGAAACGACATTTTAGTTCTACTTGACCAGCGTCGTAATGATTTGCGGTACCTTAGCGACCACCAAGAGGATGTAGAACGAGAGCGCGATCGCGATAAACGGGACGGCCTCGAGGACGCCGACGCCCAGGAACATGAAGAGAAAGATGTTCGGGCGCGCCTCCGGCTGACGCGCAATCGATTCGACGGCCTTCGAGGCGACGATGCCGTCGCCGACCGCGGAACCGAAGGCGACGCCCGAGATCACGATTCCAAAGCACAGCACCGCCGCGGCTGCAATTAACGATTCTGGATTCACAGACGTTCCTTTCTAGTGTTCGTCGGCAAGCGCCAGGGAAAGATAGACGATTGCCAGCAACGTGAAGACGAAAGCTTGGATCGTTCCGACGAAGAAATTAAAGAACTGGATTAAGATCGGAACGACGGCGACACCCAACGACAGATTGAAGAATCCGATGTTGATGCGCGCCACGATGATTGAAGTGACGATCAGGAAGAGTAGCTCTCCAACGAAGATATTGAAGAAGAGCCGTGCGGCGAGCGTCACCGGACGTAGAATCTCGTCAAGAATATTTATCGGCAGGAGCGCTGGGAAGGGCTTCAAAACGTGGCCGAAGTACGAGAGGCCCTTCTTGCGAAACGCAACGACCTGAATCGTGCAGAAGACGACCAGTGCGAGCGGTACGACGGTGTTGAGATCGGCGGTCGGCGATCCGCCAAACGGCAACCCAAGCGCTTTGAACGGCAGCATCCCGAACTGATTGAGCAAGAAGATAAAGATGAAGAGCGCTACGAAGAACGGAACAAAGGGCTCGCCGCCTTCGCCCAGTACGCTGGTGACGAGGTCTGCGATGTAATTGAAGACCGCTTCCAGAACGGCCTGGC
Organism: Vulcanimicrobiota bacterium; assembly: GCA_963826325.1. Taxonomy (GTDB): domain Bacteria; phylum Vulcanimicrobiota; class Vulcanimicrobiia; order Vulcanimicrobiales; family Vulcanimicrobiaceae; genus Cybelea. The sequence goes on along the minus strand of CAWGWT010000006.1, from coordinate 139,875 downwards.
GTCTGGTAACGTACGGCGAGCGATAGCTCGCGCCGATCCAGCCGAAAAAAAGCAATGCGAGCAGCATGACGAGCCAAGTCGTCATGATAGTGTCGGCATGAACGGCGCCAAGCACCGGAAGATGCCAAAGAATGTGTTCGCCGATATGTTCCTGCACGCGTTAGTGGCCTAGTCCGTGTCTCGGAGTGCTCGCGACGCGTCCCACGCATACGCAGCGAGCGGGAAAAAGAAGCCGGCGAGAAACGGCCCAAGCGACCACCACGGGCCGCGGGCCGCCAATGCCGCGGCTACTATACTAAAGCCTGCCAGCCTCAGTAAACTACTTAACCCAAAGAAGACGGGATTACCCCTCTCGACCAAACGCTCGCTTCCACGCATGATTGCAAGTGCGTTGGCGATGCCGCACGCAAATCCCACGGCCAGCGCTAGGCTCGCCTGCCAACTCAAAGCCAAGAGCACAACGCAGGCGCCCGCCCCAATCGCCGCACTTCTTGCCGCGACCGACCACTTGAAGCGGTAGTACGCCTTCATCGCAAGGACCGCATCAGCAGCGCGAGCGCCGAGACGCCGCCGACTGCGGCTCCAAGAATCAGGCCGGCCGGAACCAGGAGCGGCTCACCTATGCGGCCGGCGGCAGCGATGCCCCCCAGGAGTCCCACCACCGCTGCCGCCGCGAAGGTTCCCCCCGCCACCATGACCGGCAGGAATGTTTTCACCCGCTCGCGCTCGCTGCACGGGCTTGCGATTGCCCCTCAAAGGGAGCAGGATAGACACCGCCCCGCAATCGCGCCGTGAGCCAGCCGGCGATCCTAATGCCGGCGAGCCCGTCGCCATATGGGTTGACGGCCTGTGCCATTGCGGCGTACGCTGCCGCATCGGTCAGCAGGCGACGCGCCGACGCGACGATCCGTTCGCGGCTGTGCCCCACGAGCTCGAGCGTCCCCGCCCGCAAGCCCTCGGGACGCTCGGTCTCCTCTCGCATAACCAGCACCGGCTTGCCGAGGCATGGTGCCTCTTCTTGCAGACCTCCGGAATCGGTTAAAACGAAGGCGCAGCCTTTGACCGCGGCCACCATCTCGGCGTAGTCGATGGGATCGACCAGGACGACGCCCAGGATTCCGTGGAGCACGGCATAGGCAACCGGGGCTACCCGCGGCGAGGGATGAACGGGCCAATAAAGCTGGGGCCTCATGGGCAGTTCGGCGATCTCGCGAAGCGCTTCGCATATATCACGCATGTGTGCGTGGTTTTCGCGGCGGTGAGCGGTGACGACGATCGTGGGCCGGCGAGGATCGATTTCTTCCCAGCGCGGGGGCTTGGGAAGGTCGGCGCGCGCGGCGGTCTCGAGGAACGCATCGATGACGGTGTTGCCGGTCACGACCACGTTCTCGGCGGCGACGTTCTCCGCAAGCAAATGTTCGCGTGCGAGGGCGGTCGGCGCAAAATGGTAGGTAGCGATGGCCGCGGTGAGACGGCGGTTCATCTCTTCCGGATAGGGAAGCCACCGGTTTTTTGTCCGAAGCCCCGCCTCGACGTGACCGACGGCGATTCTTTGATAGAAGGCGGCGAGCGCCGCTGCCGTGCTCGTCGTGGTGTCGCCGTGCACGAGCACGATTTCCGGGTGCGCGTCGAGCAGCACCCGCTCCATGCCCGTCAGCACGCGCGTCGTAACCTCGGTCAGCGTTTGATCGTCCGTCATGACGTTCAAATCGTACTGCGGCGAAATCGAGAATAATGCCAGCAGGTCGTCGAGCATCTTGCGGTGTTGAGCGGTAACGCAGACGATGTCGTCGATCTCAGGCTGCAGATGCAAGGCTCGCACAACCGGCGCCATCTTGATGGTATCGGGGCGCGTTCCAAAGACGCTCATGACCTTCAGCCTGGCGTTCACGTGAGCTTGAGGACCTCGTTACGTCGCGTGACGAAAGACGTGCGTAAACTCGCCGGAAAAAGCGAGCGCGACCGCGCCAAGCACGAAGCAGACGGCATAGAGCAACAACACGGCTTGGCGGACGTTGAGTCCGAACCGAAAGATCAATTGATGGTGAAAATGGCCGCGGTCGGCCTCGCTGATTCGTTTGCCGCTGCGGGCACGACGCACGATCGCCGCCGCCGTGTCGAGAACCGGAAGGGCGAGTACGAGCAACGGGACGACCACGCTTATCGCGATCGCCGTCTTGCTCGCGCCAATGATCGAAACGGTCGCGAAGACGTAGCCGATGAAAAGCGAGCCCGCATCTCCGAGGATGATCCGCGCCGGATTGAAGTTATAAGGAAGGAAGCCGAGCGCGGAGCCGGTCAAGGCGACCACGACAAGGGCGACGACCGGATTGGCGTGCAGAACGGCAATCACAAACAAAAAGAGACTCGAGATCGCCGCGACGCCCGCAAGAAGCCCGTCCAGCCCATCGAGAAAGTTGATCGCGTTCATCATGCCGACATACCAGAGCAGCGTCAGCGGCACGCCAACCCATATCGGAAAATCTATCCAGTTCGTTGCGGGATTGTGATCGAAGGGATTCGTGATACCCGGTATGACGAAGCCGTAGAGCATTGAAATCAGCGCAACCACGACTTGCGCAAACAGCTTGTTCCTCGGACGCATCTGCATCACGTCGTCCCAGATGCCGACCCCCAAAATTAAGAGGCTTCCGAAAAGCAGGCCCACCAACCGATGGATCGCGTCGAACTGGTCGGCTGCGGGGAGCAGCCCAAACGGCGACACGAGCGTCACGCCCAGCATTGCAAAAAGCGCAAAGGCGAAGCCGAAGAAGACCGCGATGCCGCCGACGCGCGGCGTCGGCAGCGCGTGCATGCGCCGGTCGTGACCGTCGGCGTCGACGATTCCAAGCCGAATCGCAAGACGCACGACCAGCGGCGTCGACAACGCGCTGACGGCGGCGGCGATGACGAAAGCCGAAGCGTAGATGACACCCGGGCTCACCGGATGCGGGCTCATCCGCGTGCGCCCTCCAGCGTCGCGTACCCGACCAGTGCTACGCCGGCCTCCGCCAACAATTGGCTTGCGAGTGCGTCGGGATAGGCTTCCCCGTACACGATCTTCGTCACACCGGCGCTGATGAGCAGCTTCGAGCAATTCACGCAGGGCTGGTGGGTGCAGTAGGCGGTGGCATGTTGCAGGCTTACTCCGTGCAGCGCGCCTTGAACCACGGCGTTCGCTTCGGCGTGCGTCGCACGCAAACAATGTTCGTTGACGAGCGTGCAGCCCACCTCGGTGCAGTGGGCGACTCCACGGGGCGCACCGTTATAGCCGGTAGTCAAAATGCGGTGTTCGCGAGCGAGCACGCAGCCGACTGAAGCTCGTGGACAGGTCGCACGCGTGCCGACCGTTTGCGCAATCTGCATGAAGTATTCGTCCCAGCCGGGGCGCATCAGGCTCCTAGGGTACGTCGTAGCTAGAGGTTAGCTCGCGAACACGGCCGCGGAGACGATCGATTTCGACGCGGCGTTCGATGTCGGCGAAGCTGTCGCAGATGATCCGCGCAATTTCGCGGCACTCCTCGATCCCTAAACCGCGCGAGGTTATTGCCGGGGTGCCGATTCGGATCCCGCTTGCGACCATGGGCTTCTGCCGGTCGAAGGGAATCGCGTTTTTGTTCACCGTTATCCCGATCTCGTCGAGGTATGCCTCGACCGCTTTGCCGGTAAGACCCCTCACCGAAACGTCGACGAGTATCAAGTGGGTGTCCGTTCCCCCCGCGACGAGTCGTAGTCCCGCAGCGCTGAACTCGTCGGCCATCGCGCGCGCGTTCTCCACGACTTGGCGTTGATAGGTCGCGAACTCCGGCGCAAGCGCCTCGTTGAAGCCAACTGCTTTCGCGGCAATCGTGTGCATGAGCGGACCACCTTGGATACCGGGAAAGACCGTCTTATCGACGGCCTGCGCCCACCGGCTCGTGCAAAGGACGAACCCGCCCCGCGGACCGCGCAGCGTCTTGTGCGTGGTCGAGGTAACGAAATCCGACAGCGGCACGGGCGACGGATGGAATCCCGTCGCAACCAGGCCGGCTACGTGCGCGAAGTCGACTAAAAGCGCCGCGCCGACCTCATCGGCAATTTCGCGAAACGGCGCGTACTCCATAATCCGTGGATAGGCGCTCGCACCGGCGACGATGAGCTTCGGCTTGTGTTCGCGTGCCATCGAACGCACTTCATCGAAATCGATGAGCTCCGTATCGCGCTTCACCCCGTACGCGACGGCGTTGTAGAGCTTGCCTGAGAAACTGACTTTCGTGCCGTGGGTGAGGTGGCCGCCGTGTGCGAGCGACATCCCGAGGACCGTATCGCCGGGCTGCAAGAGCGCCATGAAAACCGCCATGTTCGCTTGCGCGCCCGAGTGCGGCTGAACGTTCGCGTGCTCGGCGCCGAAGAGCTTCTTACAGCGGTCGATCGCGAGCGTCTCGGCGATGTCGACCCATTCGCACCCGCCGTAATATCGCTTTCCGGGATAGCCCTCGGCGTACTTGTTGGTCATCACGCAACCCATCGCTTCCCGAACCGCGCGGCTCGCATAGTTCTCCGATGCGATGAGTTCCAGATTCTCTCGTTGCCGCCGTTCTTCGCCGGCGATCGCGGCAAATATCTCGGGATCCTGTGCTTCGATCCGGCCGAGCGTGAGAATATCCATTGCGGTCTCTTCTTCGCTACGGAGCTGGAAGAAGCTCCTTGGGGGTCTGCGCGTCGCTAACTTCACCGCGTTCCAAAACCTTGAGCGTGCGCGCGCGCTGCGCGTCGCCGAATTCGAAGAGTTGCTCGATGCGATAGGCATGGCGACCCCCGTCGAACGGCGTTTCAAGGTAGATTTCGAGCATTCGTTCGATCATCTCCCAGCCGGTGAGCCGCTCCGAAAATGCGATCACGTTGGCGTCGTTGTGGCGGCGTGCGAGCTCCGCCGAATACGGCTCGGCGACAGGGGCGCATCGTACGCCTGGTACTTTATTTGCTGCCATTGCGATACCCAAACTCGAGCCGCAGACCAGTATGCCGCGGTCGGCTTGACCGGTGGCGACGGCCTCTCCGACTGCATAGCCGTATTGCGGATAATCGACCGGCGTTGCGTCGTGCGTTCCGAAGTCGAGTATCTCATGGCCGCGATCGCGCAGCAGCTGCGCGATGCTATCTTTGTATCCAAAGCCGGCGTGATCGGCGCCAAGGGCAATTTTCATCTTCTTAAGAGACCATCCAGAGCGAGGGTGGGCGGCGTTGCGCGGTCGAACGTTCGACGCCGATGAAGCTTGCTTGCGCGAGCGGGTCGCTCCACCGCGACATCGAGAGCGGCGAGCTTACGCAACTCGAGTTCCTCGATCTCTGTGCGCGCGATCTCGCTTGCGACGGCGTCGTTTTAGACGTGCGCCATTTTCCGCGCAGCGACGACGACTACCTCGCTCAGGTCAAGAAGATGGCAACCGACCGAGGGCTCTCGATCGCGGCGCTAGCCGATCCAGCGTTCTTCTCGGTGACGCGCAAACAAATGGCGGACGTACTCGATCGAGCGGTCTCGCTTGGTGCGCCGCTCGTTGCCGGTCCCTTATCCCGTGAGATCGACGGCTCCTGGACGGAGCAGCTCGCGCGGCTGGGCGTCGCAACGTCGCTGGCAAAAGCTCGCAACGTGACCCTAGCGCTGCGTAATGCCGCGGCGACTTTTGCCGCCAGCACGCACGACTGCAAGCGAGTTGCAAAAGAAGCAGATTCGGCCTGGCTGCGCTTCGGTCCGGAACCCGTGCGACTCGATGCGGCGAGCGATCCTCGAATGTTGGAGCCGAACACCGTCTTGCTCTGGAGCGATGCAGGCCTTCAGAGTGAGCGCTCGATCGCAGAAACTATTGCGGTGTTTGCCGGCTTTCGCGGGCATCTTGCAATCGACGATTCGTCCGGCGCGGCGACGATTGCCAAGCTTGCGGAGGCAATACGTCGCTGGCGAACCGCCCGCGCTCGCACCGAGCTAGGCGCCTAAAATGCTCAACCGCAGATAGCGTCTTCCGCGCGTGGCTCGAACCTGCGTTCTCGCAGGTGGGTGCGGCCCGGTTGGCGAGCCGGCAGGCATGAAGCCCAAGCCGATCCGTTTTTCCGGAGCTGATGCTCCCTAGGTCATATAAGTCGGTTCGGTCCCTACGCGCGCTGCGCGCCATACGCAGTCGAGCCTCTCTACCCTATCATCGGCAGTCAAGCGGCGGTCGACCGCTGTCGAAGAGCGCGCCATACAAGCTCCTAGGAAGGCTCGCCGGCCGGTTGAAAGCGGAGCACTAAGCAATGCTCTCCGTTTCCGTCGCGGCAATGGAACTGCCGCTCCTTCATCCTTTCAAGATCGCGCGCGGCGAAGAGAGCATCGCGCATACTGCAGTAATTCGCGTGAACGGCTACGGCTGCGAAGGAATCGGCGAAGCTACGCCGGTCGAGCGTTACGGCGAATCGGTGGCAAGCGTCGCTGCTTATTTCGAATCGCATCCGCTCGCCGCCGAAAATCCGTATCTGCTCGAAGCGCTTCTTCATACCGGAGTCCCGGCGGCTGCCCGTGCCGGTCTCGACCTAGCGCTGCACGACCTCATCGGCAAGGATCTCGGTAAACCGCTCTATGCGCTGCTCGGTCTGGATCCCGCGGAAACGCCGACGACTTCGTTCACGATCGGGATCGCCGATCCGCAGACGATGCTGCGCAAATTGGACGAAGCCGGCGATCCTCCGATTCTCAAGGTCAAGCTCGGCAGCGGCACCCCGGCCGAACAGGTCGAAACGGTCGCGGCGATTCGCGCCCGATACGGCGGGACGATTCGCATCGACGCGAATGAAGGTTGGGACGCCGAGAGCGCGATCCGCATCCTGCGCGAGCTCGAGCGTTATGGTGTCGAATTCTGCGAGCAGCCCGTTCCCGCGGGGCATCCGCACGAGCTTCGCGCTATCCGCGAGCGCACGTCTATCCCGCTCGTCGCCGATGAAGACGCGCTCGGAGCGAGCGATCTCCCTGCATTGAACGGCTGTATCGATGGCGTCAACGTCAAGCTTGCGAAAACGGGGGGCATCCGGGGCGCGCTCGCTATGATTCACACCGCGCGTGCAATGGGCTTAAAGGTGATGATTGGGTGCATGATCGAGAGCGCGATCGCTGCGACGGCGGCGGCACACCTTTCTCCTCTAGTCGATTGGGCCGATCTCGATGGACCGCTCTTGACGGCGCGCGATCCCTTCGCCGGCGTCGGCTACGAGTGCGGCAAGCTCATCCTGCCCGATGCGCCCGGACTCGGCGTGCGCGAAAAGGCGCTCGCGTGAGCCGCCGGTACGCGATACTCGCTCCGGATAGATTTGCGGGCGACGCGAAAACGGCGCACGGTGTGATTCGCTACGGCAGCGACGAGGTCGTTGCGGTCGTCGATCCGTCGAACGCCGGGCGGCGCGTGCGCGAGGTGCTTCCCCATCTCGGCAGCGATGCGCCGATCGTCGCGAATGTTACGGAAGCGCTGCAGCTCGCACCGACCGCGCTGCTGATCGGAACGGCGCCCAAAGGCGGCGGTTTGCCGCCAGGCTGGCGGGATGCAGTACTCGAGGCGATCGGGGCACGGTTGGAAATTGTCAGCGGCTTGCACGAAATGCTCGACGAGGATCGCGAGTTCCACGTCGCGGCGCGTGCCGCCGGAACGACGATCTGGGACGTGCGCCGGCCGCCGGAGGTGCCGCTCTTTTCAGGCGACGTCTACGACGTTGAGTCGCCCGTTCTCCTGACGGTGGGCAACGACTGCGCGGTCGGCAAGATGACCGTTTCTCTCGAGCTGGTGAGCGCAGCCAACCGCGCCGGAAAGAAAGCGCGCTTCGTCCCCACCGGGCAGACCGGCGTACTGATTGCCGGGTGGGGCATTTCGGTGGATCGCGTCATCGCCGATTTCGCGGCCGGAGCGGCGGAGCGTCTCGTCCTGTATGCGGCCCATGAGGGGGCCGATCTCATCGTCGTCGAGGGGCAAGGCGCAATCAATCATCCGGCCTACGCTGCCGTGACGCTTGCGTTGATGACTGGCTGCGCCCCCGATGCACTAGTTCTCGTCTGCGACCCTCGTCGCACGCAGATCGAGTCGTATCCGACGCGTGCGCTTCACTACGACGAGTCCATCGCACTTCACGAACGGCTGCTCCAAACTCTCAAGCCCGCGGAAGTGATCGGCATCGCCCTCAACACGCACGGAATGCCGGAGGATGACGCGCGCGCCGAGATAGAGCGCGCGCGAAACGAAACCGGATTGCCGAGCGATGATCTCATCCGTTTTGGACCGGATCATTTTTACGGCGCGATCGCGCATCGGATCATCAAACGTCCGACGCTACCCACTGCATGCGCGTGAGCGCCGCGCGCCGCGTTGCGGCCGCGCTCGCGCTTGTCGTTGTTGGTTATGGCTGCGCGCGGGCTGGGGTACAGCGGCCTGGCGAACGCAACGCGTGGACCGTGCCCGGCGTCGTGCGGCTTGGGGAAGACGAGGAGCCCGACACCCTGAATCTGATGTATTCCCACACCGCAGCGACCGATACGATTGCCGGTTTACTTTTCTCCTTCGTGCTTCGTTACGACGCAGCGGGAGAATACATTCCCGATCTCGCGACTGAAGTGCCGACGCTGCGCAACGGCGGCATCAGTTCCGACGGCAAGCGCATCGTCGTGCATTTGCGCCGCGGCGTCGCCTGGGCCGACGGCAGACCGCTAACTTCGGCCGATTGGCTCTTCACGTACCGGGCCGTCAATAACCCGGCTAACAACGTCAAGACGCGCTACGGTTGGGACGCCATCGCGTCGGCAAGCGCTCCCGATCCCTACACCATCGTGATTCGGTTAAAACGGCCCAACGTTGCGGTGCTCGGGATCCTCGCGATGGGAGGAGCCGCCTATCCGCCGCTGCCCGCGCATGTGCTCGACAAGCTCCCCAATCTCAATGCTGCCGGCTTTAACGAACTACCCTTGTCGAGTGGACCGTATCTGCTCAAGGAATGGAATCACGGTTCGTCGCTCGTCTTCGTGCCGAACCCACGGTATTTTCGGGGTGCACCGCAAGTGAAGGAAGTGATGTGGAAGGTCATTCCCGACGTCAATACGCTCTTTAACCAGCTTGCGACGCACGAGATCGACGTCTTCCCCAACGTGAGCCCGGATGCAATCCCGCGCCTTTCGAGCATCGCCGGAATCACCATCGACCGTCGCTTGATCGCCGACTGGCGGCACCTCGGAATCAACCTCAGCCGGCCGCAGCTTAGCGACGTCCGCGTACGCCGCGCTATCGCTGAAGCGGTCGATTGGAAGCGCATCAACGAGACAGTCTTTCACGGCGTCGACCAGCTCGCCGTTTCCGATATCTTTCCCGCGTCGTGGGCGGCTCCGACGCTATCGGCGTACCGCTACGATCCAAGCGATGCCAGACGTCTGCTCGCGCAGGCCGGGTGGAGAGCAGACGGCGACGGCATACTCCACAAGGGTCCGCTCGCGATGCATCTCACGATTTACGCCACGACCGGCCACCAAGAAAACACCGAATCGCAGGTTTTGATGCAGTCGATGCTGCGCGCCGTCGGCATCGACGTCGCGATCCGAAACTATCCCGGCAGCTATCTCTTCGCCACGGACGGGCCGCTCTACACCGGGAAATACGACCTCGAATGGTCGATCGAAACGAATGCCCCCGATCCCGACAACTCGGGCGACTGGAACGGCGCCTTCATTCCGCCTCGCGGCGCGAACACGTCGTGGCTGAACGACCCGATCGTCAACGCCGCGAGCACCGCCGCAGCGAGCACGTTCGACGTCGCCGCGCGCAAGCGGCTCTACCAGCTCGAAGAGCAGCGGATTCGCGCGCTCGTGCCGGCGGTCTTTTTTAGCTGGCGGACCAACTACACGGCAATGAACGACGATCTGAAGAACTACGTTCCGGCGGCCTTTATCGGCGACAGTTGGAACGCCTGGCAGTGGAGCATTTGAACGTCCCGGCCTTCGCAGAGATTTTGCGAGTACGCGGATCCGCGCGCCTCTTTTTTGAGCCGGCGCGCAGCGGCGTGCTGAGCTGGAATACACATGCGGGCAGCGGTCGCGTTGCTTTTCGGCTGCTCCGCGCGAGCCGCCCATCCGGCGATTGGCTCGATTACGCGGAGTGGCGGCCGGGGGGCGCAAAGTCGTTCAGTCCGCAGCACGACGGCGTCCGCGTCGACGTCGACGTGATCCGAGCTACGCAGCCGTTCGACGGCATTGAGGTCCGAGCACGCGACGTGGACTTCGATCTCGTTGCCTTCTCGTCGCCGGTGCGTGCCCGGCCATCGCTCCCCTATGGCCGCGAGGCGCTGATCCTCGACGTTCCGGCCCGTTCCCAATACCCTTCGACGGAGTCTCTCCCGAGCGAAGTCGGGGGGCTCGTGGCAGGTTCGATAAAGGTGGAGCGCGGGTGGTGCAGTCCCGCCAGTCTCTCGATGATCCATGCATTCCACGGCATCGATTATTCCGTCGACCAAACCGCTCGCGCCGTCTTCGATCGTGCCTACAACGGGACCGGGAATTGGGCGTTTAACGTAGCGTACAGCGGCAGACTTGGCCTGCGCGGAGTTGTCGCCCATCTCTGCAACCTCGATCACGCCCAGCGCTTGATCGAGCGAAGGCTGCCGCTAGCCCTCTCCTACTCCTGGCGCGAAGGCGAGCTTCCCGGCGCACCACTCGCCCATTCGGACGGACACCTGGTGGTGCTGTGCGGCTTCACGAGCAACGGCGATTGTGCGATCAACGACCCCGCCGCACCCAACGTGCGGGTCGTTTATCCGCGTGAAGCTCTGGAACGGATCTGGCAGCGTAACGAAGGCGTGGCGTACGTCGTGGCGCCGATCGGCATCGAGTACGCGGACGTTCTGCAATGGGCCTAGACGAAATCCGAGCGGCCGTCGTTGCATGCGAACGATGCCCGGAGTTGCGAGCCTATGCGTCGCAGATCGCACGCGAGCGTAAGCGCGCGCATCGTCATTGCGCCTACTGGGGCAAGCCGGTGCCATCGTTCGGCGATCCGCGCGCGCGCGTCATGCTGGTCGGCCTCGCTCCGGGAGCGCACGGAAGCAATCGCACGGGACGCCCCTTCACCGGTGACGGTTCCGGCGGTTTTCTGTATCCGGCGCTCTATCGCGCCGGTTTTGCTTCCCAGCCGGATGCGATCGATCGCAATGACGGTCTGCGGCTTTGGGATTGCTTTATCACCGCCGCCGTACGTTGCGTGCCGCCGCAAAATAAGCCGACTCGAAACGAATTGGAGAATTGCTCTTCCTATTTGATCGAAGAATTCGACGCCCTCAAGCGGCTCCGCATCATCATCGCGCTCGGCGCCGTGGCCTTTACCACAATCCGCAAGTTACTGCTTGAACGGGCTTTTGAGTTCGATTCCGCCGCCCCCGCGTTCGGTCATGGGGTCGAGGCCACCGTCACGAATGGCCGCCGCACGATCGTGGTCGTTGCATCGTATCACCCCAGTCGTCAGAATACGAACACCGGCAAGCTGACCGCTCCGATGTTCGATGCGATCTTCAGCCGCGCGAACCAAATTCTGGCGCAAGACGCAAATGCAAGTCTCGCACGAGCTGCTCGGGGACCGGAGTCGGTGCGTCCATCATTACGTCGCGGGCGACCTGGTTCTTCGGAAAAGCGGTAACCTCGCGAAGGTTCTCTTCGCCGCAGGCTATCATGACGATGCGGTCGATCCCGAGCGCCATTCCGCCGTGCGGTGGGGCACCGTACTCTAATGCCCGTACGAAGAAACCAAAACGCTCCTCAACCTGCTGCGCGGTCAAACCGAGCATCTCAAAGATCCTACGCTGTTCCTGCGCTTTGTGAATTCGGATCGAACCGGAGCCCAGCTCGTAGCCGTTGAGCACCATGTCGTAATGCTGCGCGCGCATCTCCATCGGAGCTCGATCGATCAACTCCCAGTCGCCGGGCGCAGGTGCCGTAAACGGATGATGCGCAGGCACCGGCTGACCCGTCGCCTCGTCGATCTCGAGGTACGGAAAGCCGGTGACCCACGCAAACGCGTAGGCGTTGGGATCGCGCAGCTGGCAACGCTCGCCGACCTCGTTGCGCATCTTCCCAGCAACGGCATACGCGAGCTGCGGCGCGTCGGCAAAGAGCAACAGGGCATCACCGGTCTCCGCAGCAAGTGCGCTGCGAACGCTCTCAATTTGCGCGTCGGTCACGAAACGCGCCGCCGGCGACTTGACTCCCTCGGCGCCGAGCGCAATCCAAACCATTCCTTTGGCGCCAAACTCCTTCGCCATCTCCGTAAGCCCGTCAAAATCCCGGCGCGATAACGCCGCACCGCCGGGGTAACGAAGCGCGACCACGGCGCCGCCCGCCTCGGTCGCGGATCGAAAGACGGCAAACTCGGTACCGAGAAAGGTTGCGGTCGCGTCGGCGAGCTCGAGCCCAAATCGCAGGTCCGGTTTGTCGAGCCCGTATTTCGCCAGCGCTTCTTGATGAGTCAGGCGTGGAAATGGCGCCAGCTCGATGCCCATAACCGTTCGCCAAACGTAACGCATGCACGATTCCATCGTCTCGAGCACGTCTTCTTGCGTACAAAAGGAAAGCTCGACGTCGAGCTGCACGAACTCGACGAGACGATCCGCGCGTTGGTCTTCGTCACGCATGCACCGGGCGATCTGCATGTACTTTCCGAAGCCCGCGATCATCAAGATCTGCTTGAGCAGCTGCGGGGACTGCGGCAGCGCATAGAAATGCCCTGGGTAGAGTCGGCTAGGAACGAGATAGTCGCGCGCGCCTTCCGGTGTCGATTTGATCATCATCGGCGTTTCGATCTCCAAGAAATCGCGCGAATCGAAGAAATCGCGCACCGCCTTGACAATACGATGACGTAGACGAATGTTGCGCTGCATGCGCGGGCGCCGAAGATCGAGATAGCGATACTCAAGCCGAAGGTTCTCGTCGACGGCTTCGTCGGCATTTACTTGGAATGGCGGCACCGCGGAGCGATTGAGAACGTCGAGCATGCCGATCGCGACCTCGACCTCGCCGGTGGGAAGCCGCGGGTTCTCCGTGCCCGCCGGTCGCCGGCGCACCGTGCCTCTAACGCGCACGACGTCCTCATGACGCAGATGCTCTGCCTGCGCGAAACTCGGGTGCTCCGGGTCGAAGACGATTTGGGTAACGCCTTCGTGATCACGGAGGTCGACGAAAATCAAGCCGCCATGATCGCGGCGGCGGTTTATCCAGCCATTCAGCTCAACCGCCGCCCCGGCGTGTTCCGCGCGCAGCGCGCCGCATGAAACCCTATCGCTCACAACGAGCTTCCTTTATCCCCGAAACGTAATAGTATTGCAGCAAGAGCTCGCGCGCGAGCGCAGAGCGCTTGGCAATCCGATCGATGTATCCCAACAGATGCGGCAAGCGCGAGAGCAGCGAGTGAGCGCCTAGCGAAAGCGGCGTCATGCCGAGCTTGAGCATGACCTCAAAGTGCGGATGCTTGCGATAAAAACGGGCCGTCGACCGTCCGGCGAGCCGCATCTTCTCTTTTTGATCGTCGTAAGCTACGGCCTGGCAATGATAGTTTATTGCAGCCGGCTCGTAGAGAATCTCGACGCCGATCCGTTGTAAGCGGTAGCCGAGCTCCAAGTCCTCGTGCCCGTATCCGGTAAAGCTTTCGTCGAAACATCCGGCCCGCAGCAGGTCTGCGCGCCTTACCGATGCGTTGCCGGTGAGAAAGTAGAGCCACGATAGCTTTTTTCGCGAGGCCGGATGCAGATGCCCGCGCGCTTGCGGATGATCGCGTTTGAAGACGTAATCGGCGAGATCCTTCACCTGCACTTCCAACCCAACGACCGCGATCCCGGTTCGCTCGCGCTGGCGGCGCACGTGCGTCGATAGCAGGTCGCGCGAAGCGAGAATGTCGGCGTCGTTAAAGAGCACGATTTCTCCGCGTGCTGCCATGATGCCGGCGTTGCGCGCTGCGGCTCTACCGCTGTAGGCACCGGGCAGGTGGCGCAGGCCGGGATGGTTGGTTTGCAGCTCCGCTAGATACGATGCCGTGCCGTCGGTAGAGTTCGAGTCGCAGACCAGCAACTCGTACTCGGAAGGCCCAAGGTCCTGCGCGAGCAACGTCGGCAGCACGTGTGCGAGCGTGTCGAGACGGTTGTAGGTGGGAATTACCACTGACAGTTCGGGCATTTAGCTTGCCATCAACCGCGCTACGCCGCCGACGATTTCATCGCAAAACCGCGGGATCGAGACGGCGTCGGCACGCGCCGGCTTTCGCACGAGCACGTGCGGAACTCCGTACGGCGACCACTCCTGTGAATTCAGCCGAAAATACCGGTGTTCGAAAGCGACGACGGTGGGCGTTCGGACGGCACTCGCGACGTGCGTCGCGCCGGTATCGACCGTTACGACCACTCGGCCGCGTTCGAAAACCGCCGCCCACTTGTGGAAGGGGAGGCCACGAAGCAGCCGCGCGACGCTTTTGCTGTTTTCGAACGCGGGCGCCATCGGCTCGCAATCGCGTGCACAGGTGATCACGACCGGTGCGAGCGCGCTCAGCCTTTCGACAATCGCGAGCGTCCCCTCCAATGAGCTGCCATCCGTGAACCACCTGCGCGCGAGATGAAGCACGATGGGGTCGCGCGGCAGCTCCCGCACGGCCGTCCGGTCCTCGTCCGTAACGTCCAAGCGGAGCGCCCAAACGCGCCGGCGGGCTCCGGCTGAGGCGACCAGATCGAGCAGTTGGACCACTTCGTGCCGGACGATTCGGGTTGGATCGCGCTCGCAAAGCTCCGGATCGGCTTCCGAAATCATCGTGCGATTGACGTAGAGTCCCGCCGTGAGCCGCGCAAGCCATCGCCGTTCGTACGTGTATCCCACGCGCAATGGGGCGCGCGTTGCCCCGATCAGCTTTAGATCGACGGCGCGGGGTGCGAGCGCGACCGCGATGTCGTAGTCACGAAGCCGCGAACCGAACGCTCGCGGCCGAACTCCGTTGCGCAAGACGATAAGCTCGTCAACGTCGTCATTGCGTTCCATCACGACGCTGTTGTACTCGCTCGTCACGATCGCGAGGTGCGCCGCCGGGAAGGAGGCACGAACGGTGGCGATCGCGGGCGTGGAAAGAACCAAATCGCCGATTCGGTCGGTGCGGGAGAGCAGGATTCTCACAAGTGGCGTTCCAGTTCGCCGAAGTAGGCTTCGTTCGCCAACGCCCGCGCCGTTCGCGCCTCGCGACGGTTCAGTTCTCGATCGCCCGTCAGGCTCGCGAGCCGGCGTCGAAAGCGCGCCTCGAAATGCAAACCCCGCAGTACGGCATGGAAGCCTCGCTGCACCGGATTGATTCCCGTTGCAAGATACGCGCGCCAGCGGGGATGGCGGCGGACGAGCTGCACGGCCGTGCGCGCTTGCGCTTGCGCCTGCGCGACCATCCTCTCCAGGCTGGTCGCGCGAGGACGAGGCTTGAAATGATAAACCAGAGCGTCGGGGTAAAAGACGGCGCGAACGCCCGCAGAGCGCAAGCGCAATCCGACGTCGATATCTTCCCAACCGTACTCAGAAAACGATTCGTCGAACCCGCCGATCGCGCGGATGGTCGCGAGAGGCACCGACACATTCGTCGTCCAGAAATAGTTGCCGCTGTAGTTCGTGATGGCCCAGACGGGCGGCGGCAGATCATCGAGGTCGCTTACCTCGATCGCGCCGCCTCGGACGATCGCACCCGGATGGCGTCCGCCGCCCCGGAGATGCGCTTCGACGAAGTTGGGGAGCGGCAGAACGTCGTCGTCGATGAAGATGATGCGTTCGCCCGCAGCCCGCGCGATGCCGGCATTGCGAGCCCGCGCGAGCCCCGCGTTGGACTGCCGTACGACGGTAAGAGCACATGTCGCGCGCCGGCGCGCCTCTTCGAGCACGTCGTGCGTCTCGTCGGTCGAGCCGTCGTCGACGATCACGATCTCGTAGCCATCGTCCTGTACCGTCTGATCTGCGCACGCGTCGAGCACTCGCGCGAGCAACGCTGCGCGGTTATAGGTGCAGAGCTGGATCGTCGCTTTCATCACGAGATGAGCGATGAGACCGCCGCAAGGATACGCGACCGATCGAGATTCGCAATGCATGCGTAGTCGCGGCAGCTCTCCTTCGTGTCACCCCGATGACAGGGAAACGAAGCTCGGACGACGGCAGTATGCACTCCCAGCGGTGACCAGCGCTCGGGAAAGTCGGATTGAAAAGGAAAGACGCCGACGGTCGGACAGCCGACGGCCGCTGCGACGTGCATGGAGCCGGTCGTGATTCCGACGAAGGCCTGCGCGCGCCTTGCGAGCGCACCGAATGCCCCGACGCTCGTGAGGCCCGCGATCGAAACGAGCGCGTCATGCCGGCTCAGACGAACGATCTCCCGCGCCATCGGTGCGTCCGCTGCCGCGCCGCTAACGAGAATGCGCGCGCCTAGGCGTTCGTGCAGCGCGATCCCGAGCGCCGCCCAACCCTCGAGCGGCCAAATCCCGCGACGCGAAGCGACGGCGTTGCATGGATTGAGAATGAGGAAGCGCCCTGAGGATGCGCTGAGTTCGTCGGCCTCTCGCTCGTCGTCGGCTGTTGGCACGAAGCGATACTGCCGGTCGTCGGTGTCGCAGCCGATTGCGCGGGCGTAATCGAGCAGCACGTCCGACCAATGCGAGGTGACGTCGCCGTTTTCGCTGCGCACGACGACGCGGTCGGTAAATCGAAAGGAATAGATGCGCCGGGCTTGCCCAACGCGTACCGGTATTCCCGCGTGGTGCGCGACGCGAGCCGTTCGGGGCGTCGCCCACGTGACCACGCAGGCCTCGTAGTCATTGCGAGCAAGCCGCTCGGTGAGCGCGCGTTCGCCGGTTCCGTCGTCGACCAACACATCGTCGACATCGGGAACGCGCTCGAGGAGGCTGCGATGAGCCCCGAGCGTGAGCGCATCGACCCTCGCAAAGCGCCCGTGCAGCGCCCTCGCCACGATCGACGCCACGAGCGAATCGCCGATGCCGCCGCCGGCGCAATAAAGCAGCGCTCGGCTAGCAATCATCCAGCACTCGAAGCAACTCGCGGGAGTAGATCGCGTCGAGAAACGCAGCCCGTGCAATGGCGCTCATCCGCGCCGGTGCGCGCGCGCTCGTCGAAAATCCGCCGTAAAGGGCCAGCAGCCATTCAGGAAGCAGATATCGCGCGCGCAATAAGTTGAGCGGATGCGCACCGGTTGCCAATCGGGCTTGCCGCGAAGGATGCTTGGCAAGAAATCGGCGAGCCATTCGCGCTTTCTCGATTGCCTTGCGACTCTCGACGGCCAGGGTGTTCTCTTCGGGTGGCTTGACATGCCAAAGATAGGCTTCCCAAGCGAATTTCCACCGCAGACCGGCTAAACGAAGCCGGACGCCCAACTCGGTATCTTCCCAGCCGTACAGATCGAACGTCTCGTCGAATCCCCCGGCTCGCAAGAACGCTGCTTTGGAGAGCGATGCGTTGCAGGTGCAGAGGAAAGCTCGCGAATAGCTCGCGGGCTTAGGTTTTGGCCGGTCCGCAGAAGAAGGAACGTTCAAGATCGGCCCGTTGACCACGCGCTCGGCGCCCCGATCGTGAGCCGCTGCGTGGGCCGCGATCCACCGCTCGGGCAGCAAGACGTCATCGTCGCAGAAGAGAAGATAGCGGCCGCGAGCAGCGCCGACGCCACGATTTCGCGCCTTCCCGCGATTCGGTTGCGGCACCGCAACGTAACGCACCGCCGGAAAATGTCGCGCGTATTCTCCGACCGAGTCCTTCGTCGCGTCGACGGAACCGTTATCGACGACCACGACCTCGAATGAAGGCGCCCCGGTTTGACGCCGCAGTGAATCGAGCGCGCGTTCGAGATATCGTATGCGATCCTTGGTCGCAATCACGACCGAAAACTCCACGGGCGTTTACGCCGCTAGGGCGAGCAACGATTCCGCCATCCGATCCGACGCGCCGACGTGGTCGCGATAGAGCCGCGCGAGCCGCTCACCCGCCGATGCCAGCCAAACCCGATCGTCATACGATTCGATGGCGATGCGCGCGATGCGACCGGGGGTGACCGTTCCGTGCACTTCCCGAATGAGCGCAGCGCCGGCATCCATATTCGGCTGCGTGTGATACGGGAAACGGCGCGAGACGCCGACCGCGACGGCACGCTTGATCGGAATTCCGAGGAACGGAATGCGGTCGAGGTAGGTCAACGGACCATTGATCGTAACGATCTCCGGCGCGTTCAGCGGCGTGAGCGCGATAGTCGGCTTGCCAAGCACGGCGAGTTCGATCGTTTTCGTTCCGGGGATCGTCAAGATTAAGCGCGCGCGCAGAGCGGCCGATAGCGCGTTATTGAATATGGGAATGCGCACGTCGCCCGAAGCCGTCGTCAGATAGTCCTGCCCAGCCTCGGTTGTGAGCCGGCCGCTTCTTCCGAACATGCGTGGATGACCGCCGCGCTCGATCGCCGAACGGACCTGCTCGCGCGGCGTAAAGGATGAGATCGCAAATGCGATCGGAGTACCGGGACGTTCCCGCAGGATGCGCAACGCGACTGCGAAGTAGAACGGAACCATGTTCTCGATCTCATACGATCTCGAGCCAGGCATGACGACGATGCCGTCCTCCGGCAAGTGCGGGTAGGATGGCAGACTCGCTTCGAAGAGCGCGCCGTCGATTGCAAGATTGCCGACCTGCTCGATGCGCTCGCGCGGAGTGCCCCACCCCTCGAGTTGCTCGACGTTGCGCCGATCGACCGCAAAAACTCTGTCGAAGACGTTGCGATAAGCACGGCGCCAGAACTTATAAGCCGCGGCACGGCCCTTCAAGCGAGCATGAATTCGGGCGGCGTGGAGTAGATCGCCGCCGACGTACTGCACGACGTCCACCCTCTCCGGAACGCCATCGAGCCGTCCACCAAGCGCAAACTTCACGTAATTCTTCGGCTCGAAAACCTCGGCTTGTGGAAACGCGTCGCGTACGATCTGCCCCTCGAAACCGGTTGCGTAGTCGTCCGGCACCAAGAAGACGAGTGCGAGCAGATTCGGGCTGCGTTGGTAGAGCGCACGCAGAAGCGGTCGCAGCCAGCCGGCGACCTCACCTGGACCGTTAGCGGTGAGCGCTATACGCATCGAGGATGCGCGCAATAAGATCGGTCGTACTCTCGCGGCCGACGTGGGGAGCCAGCGCAATTCGACCGCCGTGTTGCAAGACGACGGTTCGTTCCGGGAGTTCGTCTTCACGGTACTGGTCGCTCTTCACGTGCACGTCGGGGCGGATGCGGTCGAGGAGCAGCTCGGGAGTGCGTTCGCCGAACCCGACGACCACGTCGACGCTGCGCAGCGCGAGCAACATGGCAGCGCGCTGATCAAACGGAACGATCGGCCTCGATTCACCCTTGATGCGGCGCACCGATTCGTCCTCGTTCAAACCGACGATCAACGCATCGCCTTGTGCGCGTGCCCAACTCAAATACTCGACGTGGCCGGCGTGCAGCAGGTCGAAACAACCGTTTGTGAAGACGACGCTCCGGCTCTCGTTGCGCAACCTCTCCCGCCACGCCGCCGCCTCACCGACGTCGAGAAGCTGTCCGAAAAACTTTCCCGCCTTCATGTCGCAGGTTCGAGCAGGGCGAGGATTTCCTCCGGCGATGCGGTTGCAGTGCCCAGCTTTGCGACCACGGCGCCGGCCGCAAAGTTGGCAAGCTGCATCGCCTGTTCGATCGGCGCGCCGGCTGCAAGCGCAAGTCCGAGAACGGCAATGACCGTGTCGCCGGCCCCGCTGACGTCGTAGACGGTGCGGGCGACCGAGGGAATTTGCAGACGCTCGCCGTCGCGTCCGAAGAGCGCCATACCGTGCTCGCCGCGCGTAACGATCGCGTAACGGCAATCGAGCAGCTCGATTAGGCGCATGCCGGCGCGCTCCAGGCTCGCATCGTCAACGATCGGAATGCCCGTGATCGTTGAAGCTTCGGTGGCGTTGGGCGCGACGCACGTGATTCCGGCAAAGAGCTCGATGTTGGCAGGCTTGGGATCTGCGAGTACTAACGGGCATCTGCCTGCTGCCTCAACGATCTCGCGGCAGAGTAGTCCCTTGGCGTAGTCGCTCAGGATCACGGCGTCGCATCGCGCCGCATGCTCGCTCACGAACTGCGCCAGTCGGCGGCGGTCGCCGGCCTCCAGCGTCGCCGTCGATTCCCAATCCGCGCGTACGACCTGTTGGCTGTGTGCGACGATGCGTGTCTTGCGCGTCGTCGGACGGTCAAGGGCGGTGAACACGCCTGAGGCGTCGACCTCCTCGCTGCGAAGAAGCGCGCGCACGTGGTCTCCGAACGCATCATCACCGATCGTTCCCGCGAAGACTACGTTGGCGTGCAGCGCACGCAGATTATTGGCGACGTTACCGGCCCCGCCGAGCGTGAACGAGTGATCCGCTACGGCGACGACCGGAACGGGCGCCTCGGGAGAGACGCGCGTAACGGTACCCCAGATCCATTCGTCGATCATGAGATCGCCGACGACTAGCACTCGGCGCCCGTTCGCGCGCTTGAAGAGCGTGCGCACGTCGGGAACCATCAGCGCCGGCATCACGGAATGCCTCCCTCGAAGATAAGGCGCTGCTCGACGAGATCGCAGACGATGTGCGCCATCACCTGATGGACTTCCTGAACGATTGCCGCGTAACCGTCGGGGCCGATCAATGAATGGTCGGCGATTTCGGCGACCCTACCGCCGCCGTTGCCGGTAAATGCAACCGTTACGGCACCGCGTCGCTTCGCCGCTTCGAGCGCGAGGACCACGTTGGCAGAACCTCCGCTCGTGGTCATGCCGATGACGACGTCGCCGGGCTGGGCGAAAGCTTCCACTTGGCGCGAGAAAACGTAATCGTATCCGTAGTCGTTGCCGACGCAAGTCAGCGTCGACGAATTGACCGAAAGTGCTTCGCTGTACAAGCCTGGACGCTCTCGCAGAAAGCGACCCGAAAGCTCGGCAGCCATATGCTGAGCCTCGGCGGCACTTCCGCCATTGCCGCACCACAACACTTTCTTGCCACGACGCAACGCCGTTACGAGGGCCTCGACGATCGTTTCGACTTGATCGCGATAATGCGGCGCATCGAGAAGGCCGCGCCGGTCCGCGAGCAAAACCTCGAAACCGCGTCTGCCGTGGTAGTTCACGGCTCGATCCAAAAGAGCTCTTCGCCTTGAGAAACGAGCTCGCCGTTGCCCGGGACGATGCGCACGATCTTGCCGGCATCGTCGCTCTGGATCTCGTTGAAAAGCTTCATCGCCTCCAGAACGCACAATACGTCGCCGATTTGGACGCGATCTCCGACTTCAACGTACGGCGGCGCGTCCGGCGACGGTGAACGATAAAAGACGCCGGTCAACGGAGCAAGCACCTTCGTGGCGTTGGCGCCGGCCGTCGGCGCGGGGGGCGGTTCTTGCGCAAACGAAGGCGAGCACGCCGGCGAGCCCGATGAGTGGGCTTCGGGTTGGCGACGCGAGAGCTCGTAAATCGCGTCGCCGAGCTTCACCTTGATTGTGTAGAGATCGTGCTCGCGCATGATCGCGAGCAGTTCGCGCAACGTCTGCGTCTCTTCCGCGTAGCGTTCCTCCATCAAAGGCCCGCTTCTACGAGAAGCTCGGCAACGACTCTTGGTTCGCCGAGCGGCAGGCGCCGGTCGCTTCGGCGCTCAAGGTCGCGCAGCACGAGCTCGCCCGAGGCGAGCTCTTCGCTGCCGACGATGAGCGCATAGCGCGCGCCATTACGGTCCGCAATTTTCAGGTGCGCGAGAAGCTTGCGATCCTGGTAATCGACAAACGTCGGCGCACGCAGCCTGCGCCGCAGCTCCGCCACGATTGGCACGAGAATCGTCCGCGCTTGCGCACCCAGCGCCACCGCTTGAATCCCGCATCGTGCCGGCCTATCGGAATCTCCACGAGCCTCCAGCATCATGAGGAAGCGTTCCAAACCCAGCGCGAAGCCTACGCCTGGCACGTCGGGTCCACCCAGAGAAGCCACGAGACCGTCGTACCGGCCGCCGCCGCAGACGCTGCTCTGCGCTCCGAGCACGCTCGAGGTGATTTCGAAGACGGTTCGGTCGTAGTAATCGATTCCGCGAACGATTCTCGGATTGACGATGTACGGAATCTTCGCCAAATCGAGATACGAGGTGAGCGCCGCGAAATGTTCGCGGCACGGCGCGCAGAGAAATGACTCGAGAACCGGCGCGCGCTCGATATAAGGAATATCGGCCGCATCCTTGCTGTCGAGCAAGCGCAGTGGATTGCGTTGCGCGCGCTCGCGGGCGCCTTCGCTCATCACGGCGAGGTGCGGACGAAAATACTCCAGCAGCGCCTCGCGATACAACGGACGACAACGCTCGTCGCCGAGCGAATTCACGTTGAGCGCCGCGTCCGCGATCCCGTGACTTTGCACCAGCTCCCAGGCCAGCGAAATTACTTCCAGGTCCGCCTCCGGACCGGCGAAGCCGAAGCATTCGACGCCAAACTGATGCGACTGCCGAAAACGTCCCCTCTGCGGACGCTCGTATCGAAAAATAGGTCCGATGTAATAGAGCCGCAGCGGCCCTGCTGCAAAGAGGTGGTGTTCGAGCGCCGCCCGCACGACGGGCGCCGTCCACTCGGGACGGAGCGTGAGCGAGCGTCCCCCACGATCGCTAAACGTATACATCTCTTTTTCGACGATGTCTGTTTGTTCGCCGACGCCGCGCACGAAGAGCTCGGTCGACTCAAAGAGCGGCGTGCGAATTTCACCGTAACCGTAGCGAGTCGCGAGCGTTTGGATGCGCGCTTCGAGGGCGTTCCAGCGAGCCGATTCGGGAGGGTAGAGATCGGAGGTGCCGCGCGGCGCGGTCAACTTTTCAGACATGACTCGAGTCAGCTTCGCCAAACGTCACGCTAGCCATTGCGCGCACGCGCGTGATTGTTTCGCGTGCGCAATCTACTCTTTGGAGTCGCCGCTGCGGCGCTCGCAATAACGTTTTCTCCCGATACGGTCCGCTCTGCGCTTGCCGCGTCCGCGAGCGCATTCTTCGAAGCAACACCGTTCTTGTTCGCAGGCGTACTTCTCTCGCATGTGTTGCGAAGACGCTCTCGCCTCGTGGAGTATCTCGGCTGCGGTTGCGGAAGCGGACCTTCGGCACGTTCGCTTCCCGCCGCCGCCGCTACGTGGCTCGTCTTCGGACCGGCCGTTGCGGTCGCTCGTTATCTTGCAGCGCTGCTCGTCGCTCGGACCCTGCACCGAGGCACACGGCGTCATGAAATCCACAATGACGAGGCCTGGAACGTGCTCGGCGAGCTTTCAGGAATTCTGCCCGCCGCGCTACTCGCGGGCGCTGCGATGCAGTTCTACGCCGGGTTCGATCCCGCGCGTCTCTCGAAGATCGCCAGTGCGATGGTGGGCGCCGCATTGGGATTCACGGCCTCGCCCTGCGGACTCGGCGCGCTGACGCTCGCGGGCGCGTTACGGGTTCGCGCTCCTCTGGTCGCGGCTGCGTTTCTCTGCGTCGCCGGAATCGTAGATCTGCGCGCGCTCCGGCGCGCATCCCACGGCTGCGCCGGCCACGACACATTTGCTTATGCGTTGCTCGCTACTGCCCTCGGCATCGTAGCGTGGTGGCATGGCGACTCGCTCGTCCATCCCGCGTTTGCGGCCGCGCTGGGATGCTGCGCTTGCGGGGCGCTCCTCTGCGCGGTAAAACATCCGCGCTCACGCTCGCCTGGGGCCAGAGCGGCGCCGCTGCTGATGCTCTTTGGAGCGCTCGTCGGCGCCCCGCCGCCGCAATATCACGCGACGGAAACGACGCTGGCGAATCTCTTTGCCGGTGAGCATTTGACGTTCACCGGCGCGCTCGCTCGCGACGCCGGCACAAGCGCCGTCGTGCGGTACGCGATTACGTGTTGCCGAGCCGATGCAGCTCCCGTTGCGGTCCAACTCGACCGCTCCGTGCCGTATCCGGCGGGCACCTGGCTGCGCGTCGACGGTAGAATCAAAAGCGTCGACGGCAACCTTCGACTCGTTCCTGAGGCGATGGATCGCGTTGCCGCGCCGACCGACCCATTTATTTATCGTTGAAAGGCGAATCCGCGCTTCGCGCTCTGCCCCAAAGAGTTTTCGGTGTTACGAATGGCCCTCCGGGCCACCGGTTACTTCTTACATCAACGGGGCTCCAACAGCTCGACCGGGATGCCGTTGGGATCCTCGACGAAGGCGATAGCGCGCGTGCCGCTCGGTGATTTGTAGACATCCTTGAGGATCCGCACTTCCTTCGCTTTGAGCCCGTCGACGTATGCGCGAAGGTCGCCATCGACCTCGAGTGCGAGATGTTCGTAGCGGTTCCCGAGGTCGTACGGCGGATGTGCTTCCAGGTCGTAGACGAGCTCGATGTACGCGTCCCAATCGCGGCCCACCAATGCCATATCTGCATTTCCAGGATAATGATGCGGACCGTCGAGCAGCCGTAATCCCAGCTTCATGGTATAGAAGTCGATCGACTCTTCCATGTCGTTAACGAAAATCGAGGTGTGTACGAATCGTGGCATCGGGTCACTCCAACAAGATCAGTGTGCAAAATATCGATACGTCGAAAAGACTAATGCGATGCCGTGGCGGTCGGCGGCCGCGATGACTTCTTCATCGCGAATCGATCCGCCCGGTGCGATGATCGCGGTGCACCCGCTCCCGACGGCGGCCTCCAAGCCGTCCGCAAAGGGAAAAAACCCATCGCTGGCGCAGGCCGCGCCGAGCGCCTGCACGCCCGCGCGTTGCGCGGCGATCTGGACCGCGCTCACGCGATTGGTCTGCCCGGCGCAAATCCCGCGCGTCGTGCCCTCTTTGACGATTACGATTCCGTTGCTCTTCACGTGCCGCACGACGTCCCATGCGAAGGCGAGGTCGTGCCACTCTTGCGCCTTGGGCTGCCGCCTGCTGACCACGCGCCACTCCTCCGTGGGCGCATCGGGATCGTCGTCTTCGGCAAGTACGCCGCCGAGCGCGCTTCGGAGGCGCAGCTCGTTCGCCAGCTCATCCGGTAGCGCCCGGTGGAACCGCATGACGCGCAAGCTCTTTTTTTTCTCGAGAATTTCGAGCGCATCGGACTCAAAATCGGGCGCGGCAACGATCTCCAGGAAAAACTCATTCAGCGAGTGGGCCGCCTCCCGGTCGATCGGCGCGTCGGCGGCGACGATGCCGCCGTAGGCCGAAACTGGGTCGGCGAGAAGAGCTTCGCGCACCGCCAAGGCGACACTCGATCGCTGCGCTACCCCGCATGGAACCGCGTGTTTTACGACGGCCGCCCGAACGAATCGAGCGTGGTCGCTGACGAAGCTCGCGCCGAATGTCGCGCGGGAAAGAAGCCGAAGCGTCGCATCCAGGTCGAGTAGATTATTATACGACAGCGCCTTTCCGTGCAGCTGTTCCGGCAGCCGTTCGACCCGATCCACGTAGAACGCCGCCCGCTCTTGAGGATTCGTACCATACCGCAGGCGCTTAGCAAGGGGAAGTGCCAGCGCGAGCGCGCCAGGTAATTCGCTCGGCAGCACCTCCCCAGCGGTGGCTAGATAATGGGAGATCGCTACGTCGTACTCGGCGGTGCGTTCGAAGGCCGCAATCGCGAGCTTGCGGCGCAGCAGCGCCGGGACGTCGTCCGCTTCGATCGCGGCGCGGTACTCCGCGTACTGCGAGGGATGGGTGAGCACGGCAACGTGCTCGAAATTCTTTGCAGCCGCTCGCAGCAACGCAACGCCGCCCACGTCGATCTGTTCGATCGCCTCCTCGAGGGTAGCCGTGTCGCGAGCGACCGTCGCTTCAAAGGGATAGAGGTTGACGGCAACCGTAACGATCTCAGGAATCGCGTATGTTTGGGCTTGCGTCAGGTGCTCGGCCTGCGCCCGGTCGTAGAGAATCGCACCGAAGACCTTGGGATGAAGCGTCTTCACGCGGCCGTCGAATAGCGCCGGAAAACCGGTGAGCTCTTCGACGTCGTGCGCCGGCACGCCGCGCTCTTCCAAAAAAGCACGGGTTCCACCGGTTGCATAGATGTCGATATGACGAGCGTGCAACGCGCGCGCTAGTTCGGCTGCGCCGGTTTTGTCGGAGAGCGAAAAGAGGGCAGCCTTTCGCCTTAGCGGCGAGGCGTCAGGCAAGTGCGGTCACAGCCTCGCGTACGAGCTCTGCCGAGACGATCACGCTCACGCCTGAATCGCGAGTCGTCACGCCGTAGATCCGATCGGCCATCTCCATCGTCTTTTTATTGTGCGTGACGATAAGCATCTGCGAATCCACGGCGAATTCCCGGACCATCGCGCAGAAGCGGTCGATGTTGGCATCGTCTAGCGCGGCATCTACTTCATCTAGAAGATAGAACGGCGCCGGTTTGGTCGCGATCAGCGCAAAGATCAAGGCCGCTGCGGTCATCGCACGCTCGCCGCCCGAGAGTGCCGCAAGCGGCATGGCTTTCTTGCCCGGAGGACGCACCGCAATCTCGATGCCCGTCTCGGCAAGATTCTCCGGCTGCGTCTGCCACATCTTTGCCTCGCCGCCCGCGAACAGCCGTCCGTACATCACCGAAAACGAATCTGACACGCGCGCGAACGTCTCATTGAACTGCGTTTGCGTCTCACGTTCGATCTCGCGAATCGAATCGAGCAGCGTTTCCCGAGCTTCGGTGAGGTCGTCGAGCTGGTCGCGCAAAAATTGCTGCCGCTCTGCAACCTCGCCTCGCTCGGATTCGGCGTTAAGGTTGACGTTGGATTGCAGACGCCCGAGCTCGTCGCGCAGGCGCGGCAGCTCCTCCACGACCGAGGCGGGCTCGTCCCGATAACGACTCTCGACGTCGGCACACTCGTCGTTGGTCGCGGGATTTTGTGCGAACTGCGAAACGAGCATCCCAAGCTCTGCCTCGATTTGGGCGAGCCGCGTGCGATGCCGCTCGCCCCCTGCTGCCGTCTCGCGCTCTTCCTGCTCGGCCGCGCGCAGCTCCGATTCGAGTTGCGTCTGGCGCGCGGCGAGTTCTTCGCGCTCGCGGCGAGCCGCCTCGAGCTGCGAATCGAGCGTGGCGACGCCGTTGCGAAGGCCCTCGACGTGCGCGTGGCTGCGCCGGGTTTCTTCCATCAGTCCGGAGATCTGCGCGAGCATCTCTTCGCGCGCCAGCCCGCCGCGTTCGCTGTCCTGATCGAGCATCGCCAGACGCGCTTTCGACGCATCGCGCTCCGCGGTGAGCGCCGCCGTTCGCTCGCGAAGCTGAGCACCCTGCGCGTTGATCGACGTTTGCGCGGCTTCGGCGCGAACGATTTCCTCGCGCACGCGCGCCAACTCCATTTCAAGCCGGATTCGTTCTTCTTCGCCCCGCTGCGCCGTCGGCTCTTCGCGCTCGTGCTCGCGTTCGAGCTCGCGGCATCCCGCCGCGCGCGCGCGCAGTTCCATCGCGGCCGCGCGAGCCGTTTCCAAATCGCCGTGCATACGCTCGACCTCGGATCCCAGTGCGCCGCGTTCTGCCCGCAGTCCCACTAGCTGCGATTCGATGCGAGCCTGACGCTCCCGGGCAGCATCCCGCGCACCGATCGCAGCGTCGGCGCCCAGATGCGCGGCACGCAAACCGCGCTCGGCTTCTTCGAGTTTCGCTCGCATTCCAACCAGCGCGTCGCGCAGGCTCGCCGCCTGGAATCGCCGTGAGAGGATCGAGCGCTCGCGCGCAAACCGTCCACCCGTGATTGCGCCGCCGCCCGTGATTTGCTCGCCGCCCAGCGTCACGATCGTGTCACGCAAACCTCGCCCGCGAACTAGGTCGATTCCGATCTCGAGCGTCGTCACGATAAGGACGTTTCCGACGAGAAAATTGACGATGCCCGCAAATCGCGGTGCGGTGCGCACGAGTGTGTGCGCGTAGCCAAGCACGCCCGGTAATCCGGCGAGTTGGTCGTTGAGGCGACGCCCTTCTCGGTTCGCGAGCGTGTCGAGCGGTAAAAATGTGGCGCGCCCCGCCTCCTTCCGGTTGAGAAATTCAACGCACCGTTCGGAATCTTCCGAGGTGGTCGTAACGACGTTGGAGAGCCGTACTCCGAACGCTACGTCCATTGCCCGCGCGTACCGTTCGTCGGTCGTGATTAGATTGGAGACGATGCCTTCGATGCCGCGAAGTTCACCGCGCTGCCACGCGTCGACGATCGCACGAGTACCGGGGACGTGGCCCTCGAGCGAGTTCTCAAGCTCCTCGATGGTGTGAAGGCGTGATTCGGCGGCTTTGACTTCGACCGATTGGTCGCGGTGCACGGCGAGCGCGCGCGTTACTTCCTGCTGCGCAAGCGTCGCATCTCGGTTGGCATCCTCGGCGCGTCCGCGCGCATCGAGCAACTCTTCCTCACCGACCTCGAGTTGGCGCCGGCGTTCATCGTAACGGTGCGACGCACCCCCAGCCGCGATCTCGATTTGCTCGGCGCGTTCGCGGGCGGCTCGCTCTTCGGTCTCCAGACGCTCCGCCTCAGCGCGCAAACTCTGCGCCTGTACACGCCGTTCTGCTTTGCGCGCCAAAAGCTGCGCAGCGACGAACTCGAACTCGCGCAGCGCAGTGAAGATAGAGTCGAGGTTTGCGCGCGCCTCCGCGAGCGCTGCCGCGGCCGCCAGTTCACGCTCGCGCGACGCTTCGATTTCCTGCGCGAGCGGCTCGACGCGGTCTTCCAGCGCCGTGATGGCGGCGACCAGAGATTCTCGCTCCTGGGTGACGCGCTGCACATCCTGTGACGTTTGCGTCGATTGCCGCTCGAGCGCTTCCCTCCGCGCCAGCGCTGCAGCGTACTGTGCCTCGAGCCCAGCCAGATCGCTACGCTTACTCTGCGCTTGGGAGCGAAGCTCCTCGAGCTGCAGCTCGCAGCGATAGAGCTGCGTACGCAATTGCGCAACTTCGCCGCCGCGCGAAGCGGCTTTCGATGCAGCCGCGCCGCGCTGCTCCTCGTTTTTCCCGATCTCCTCGCGCAGTCTCGCGCACTCGACTCGCCGGCTAGCGCTCGCCCGCAGGTACGAAAGGATCTCTAAGTCGCGTACGCGCGTGCCGACCCGCCGATATCGACGGGCTCGGCGCATCTGCGTCTCCAGTTCCGGGATGCGCCGCTCGAGTTCGGCAATCAGGTCGCTGATGCGAATTGCGTTTTGCTCGGTCCGTTCCAGACGGCGCATCGATTCGTGCTTGCGCGAAAGAAATTTACCGATGCCGGCGGTTTCCTCAAAGAGCGCGCGACGTTCGATCGGTTTGCTCGTAAGGATGGCGTCGATCTGGCCTTGCGAGACGATCGCGTACGAACCCGGTCCAAGACCGGTGCCCATCAACAGATCCAAAATGTCCCGCAACCGTACCTGCGCGCGGTTGATGAAGTACTCGCTTTCGGCGACGCGATATGCGCGTCGCGTTATCTCGACCTCGGCGAACTCGATCGGCAACTTTCGATCGCTGTTGTCGAAGAGAATGGAAACCTCGGCCAGGCCGAGCGGCTTACGCATCTCGTTGCCGGAAAAAATCACGTCCTCGAGCGCTCGGCCACGCAGGCTCTTGCTCGACGTCTCACCCAAGACCCAACGAAACGCGTCGACTAAGTTCGATTTGCCCGATCCGTTCGGGCCGACGATTGCGGTGACGCCGTTGCCGAATTCGAGGGCCGTCGGATCGGCAAAAGTCTTGAAGCCGAAGGATCGAATGTGCGTGAGCTTCATCAGACCACCGCGCCGCTGTTGCCTGCAATGGAAAGCAATGCGGCCTCGGCGGCGGCCTGCTGCGCGGCTTTTTTGGAGAAGCCCTCACCTTTACCCAGGATTTTGCCATTTACGCTAACGCGCGATTTGAAGGCGGGGCGCTGCGCGGTGCCGCGGCTCGTCTCACGATACACGGGGGTAGCGGCGAGATGCTCTTGCGCGTAGTGTTGCAATCGCGTCTTTGCATCGAGCAACGCATCCGACGAATGATCGAGCTGCTCGATATGCTGAGCGATTACGAACTTTCGCGCCTTTTCAAGACCGAAACGGACATAAAGCGCGCCGACGAGCGCTTCGAACGCATCGGCCAAGACCGACGTGTTGTCCGCGCCGCCGGCGCCCGCCATTCCCACGCCCAGCCGCATCAACGCTCCTAGGCCCAGGCGGCGCGCCGTTCGCGCGAGCTGCGCATCGTTGACGATGGCGGCCTTGCGCAGGGTGAGCAAGCCTTCGGGCTCTTCAGCGAAGCGTTCGAAGAGCCAGCCGGCCGCGATGCAACCGAGTACGGAATCACCGAGAAACTCCATCCGGTCGTTTGAGGCGCCACCACGTTCCTTAGCGTAGCTTTGGTGCACGAAGGCCCGCTCGAACTCGCTCGAATCTTCTGCTTTGCGGACTCCCGCAAGGCGAAGCACGGCGCGCAGGCGCCGCCGGTAGTTCTCCTCGCTCATCTCGCCGAGAAGTCTCCTAGTGGCCCGTAACGGAGGGATTGGTACCGCTGTTTCGAGCGCCGGTGCCGTGAACGCAAGGCGCGACGAACGACAATACCCGCAACGGTATGGGAGTGAGGAGCAACGAAGCGGGCGCGGCACCGCCGCCGAAACCCGCAGGGCCGGGCGCCGCTTGGCAAATGTCTGCGTCACCCATCACTCGCATAGCGCTGGCGCTATTGTCGCTCTTCATTCCTTGCCCTTTGCCAAGCGGCATCCCGGCATCGGTATCAATCCCTCCGTTACGGGCCATTAGGCCCGCACTTTGCCGAAGACGATGACGCTGTTGTGACCGCCGAAGCCAAAAGAGTTGGAGAGTGCGGTGTGGATCGGCGCTCGGCGAGCGACGTTCGGAACGTAGTCAAGGGTGCATTCGGGGTCCGGAAACTCGTAGTTCGTCGTCGGCGGCATCGTATCGCGGGCAACGGCGAGTGCGGTTGCGACGCCTTCGATCCCGCCTGCTGCACCGAGCGCGTGGCCGTGCATCGACTTCGTCGAACTGACGCCGATTTTGTAGGCGTGCTCGCCGAACGTCCTTTCGATCGCCTTCGATTCCGCCGGATCGCCCACCGGCGTTGAAGTTCCATGCGCGTTGATATAGTCTACATCGTTCGGCTCGATGCCCGCGCTAGCAAAGGCGCGCGCAAAGGCCAAGCGTACCCCATTGCCGGCCGGATCCGGTGCGACGATATCGTACGCATCGGAGGATTGTCCGTAGCCGAGCAGCTCGCAATAGATTGAAGCACCCCGCGACCGCGCGTGCTCGTACTCCTCGAGGACCAGGATACCGGCGCCTTCGCCGAGGACGAACCCATCGCGTTCACGATCGAATGGGCGGCTCGCGCGCGCCGGATCGTCGTTGCGAGTCGACATCGCGCGCATCGAGCAGAACCCGCCGATCGCCAGAGGCGAAACGGTGGCCTCGCTCCCACCGGCGATCATTGCGATCGCATCGCCGTATGCGACTGCGTTGAACGCAGTGCAGATCGCGTCGTTCGCGCTCGCGCATGCGCTTGCCGCCGCAAAGAACGGGCCCTGGTAGCCGAACGCCATCGAAATATGCGCCGGCGCTGCGTTGGCCATCAGCATAGGTATGAAGAACGGCGTGACCTTCGCCCAGGTTCCGTTCTCGTTCGCCTTGTCGGAGTTCAGCCAGAAGGTGATGATCCCGCCGATGCCGGTGCCGACGACGCCGCCGACGCGCTGCTTGAACTCTGCGTCGTCGGGAAGTCGCGCATCCGCAATCGCTTCGCGTGCAGCGACGAAGGCGAACTGCGTGAAGCGGTCCATCCGCCGGGCTTCCTTTCGCCCGATCAGCTGCTCCGGATTGAAATCCTTGACCTCGCCGGCAATGCGCGTGTCGAAATCGCTGGCGTCAAAAGCGGTAATTGGAGCAATGCCCGATTCGCCGGCAATCAGGCGCCTCCAAAACTCTTCGCGGGTGTTGCCGACGGGGGTTACCGCTCCCAGCCCCGTCACGACGACGCGTCGGCGGCCGGGCGGCTGCATACTCGAAACGCTCAAACTTCAGCAAGTTACGGCGGCCTCCGCATGCATCCCCGCCGTCAGAATCGCCCGAGCCTCCCCGCAAGGCGCTTGCGCGCTGACCGGCTCGCTGGCTATAATCAGGGGCTGTCTGCCACGAGGGGTGTGGGGCATTACTCGATTCCCGAAGGGACGTTATGAAGCGGACGTATCAGCCGCATAATCGCCGCCGTAAACGCGTGCACGGCTTCCTAGAACGAATGCGAACCAAAAATGGACGTAGGGTCCTCGCCCGTCGTCGGAAAAAGGGGCGTCACCGTCTTACCGTCTGATGCGCCGGTTCGCAAGCCTGAACCGTCAAGCGGACTTTGCTCGCTTGCGTCGGCAAGGGCGCCGCGTTACGACCAAGAGCCTCGTCATTTACTGCAGTGAGCCGCTCGCCAGCGACATTTCTTCATTGGTCGGCATCACCGTAAGCAAGTCGATCGGAAAGGCCGTGATCCGTAATAAGCTGCGTCGCCGGCTGGCGGCGATCGTTCACGAAGCGCTCGAGCATCGTCGCGCGATGCGTTTGCTGATCGTGGCGCGTCCGGTTGCCGCGCTGGCGCCGTTGCACGACCTGAGGGCCGAGGTTACCTTGGCCCTAGAACGAGTTTAGCGCCGTCATGCGGCTCTTGGCGATCGCGCTGATCCGACTCTACCAGCTCCTGCTCTCGCCGCTGCTTCCGCCGGCCTGTCGTTTTTATCCGACCTGTTCGCATTACGCGCTCACGGCCGTCCGCGAACATGGTCTCCTGCGGGGTGCATGGCTTGCCATGGCGCGTTTTGCACGCTGTCATCCCTGGAATCCGGGCGGCATCGACCTCGTTCCCAGCCCTAGGAATAAAGGACCGCGTACGTGCATTTGATTCTTGCGACGTCGTGGCTCGATCCGATCGTCAACGCGCTCTATACGATCGTCCTCGCCATCGACAAGCCCGTCGGGAATGTCGGCTGGAGTCTCGTTATCCTGGCGGCGCTCATCCGGCTCGTTTTCTGGCCGCTCAATACGGCGCAGTTCAAAGCGTTTCTTTCGATGCAAAAGGTCGCGCCGCAGCTAAAACGGCTGCAAGAGCGCTACAAAGACGATCGTCAGAAGCTTCAGGCGGAAACGATGGCGCTCTACAAGGAGCATCGGGTCAATCCGTTCGCAGGCTGCTGGCCGATGCTCGTTCAGTATCCGGTCATCATCAGTGTCTACTACGTTGTGATGATTCACAAGAACTACTTCGCTCAGAGTTGGTTGTGGATCGGCAGCGCCTTCTCACAGACCGCATCCGCCGTTCACGGCGCCCAGTGTACGGGTTTGTGTCTCTTCGGCAAGTCGATTCTTGCCGCAAGCCTGGCAAAACCCGATTTGATATTGATATTGCTCTACGCCTTATCAATGTACTTGAGCGTCCGGTACGTGAGCATGCCGGCGACCGATCCGCAACAAGCCCAAACGCAGCGCATGATGGCCGTAATATCGCCGGTCATGCTGGGATTTTTGGGATGGAGGTACGGCTGGCCGTCGGCCATGGTGCTCTACTGGTTCGCTTACAACATCTTCACCATGGGTCAGCAATTTTACATGCTTCGGCGCTATCATCAGCCGCTTGCGCTCATCGACAGCGAGCACGTCATCACGGAGAGCGCTTCCGGCAGCGGCGATACTCCCGTGAAAGCGCTTGCGGGGAAAGCTTCGCCGAGCAGCAACGGCGTTGCAAAATCGAAACCGGCTCGATCCGGTCGTTCCAAGAGAAGAAACAAACGAGGGGCATAGGCTCACGATGCTTTACGAAGACGATTTTGAGTTTGAAGAACAACCGGCTGATCTGCGCGATCGAACCATCGGCGGGAAATCCGGAGGTGGACGGGGCGGAGGCACGCGCCGGCGCGAGCCGCGCCGCACGGGTTCTCAGGTTCGCGGCCGCGAGGTGCCGGAGGATGCCAAGCCTGCGAGGGACCTCTTGTGCGACATCCTCGAACGAATGGGCATTGGCCCGGTCGACATTAGCTTCGTCGCGCGGCCCGAAGGGGAATACCTTGAGGTCAGCGGGCCGCATCTGGGGATGCTGATCGGCCGCCACGGCAACACGCTCGAGGCCCTGAATCTGATATTCAACAACTCTTTCAATGCCGGCGTGCGCACGAATCGGCGCTACTACACGATCGATGCCGAGGGCTACCGCGCCCATCGCGCCGATCAGCTCAAGAATCTAGCGCTCGCGACGCTCGAACGCTGCATGCGCGAACGCGCGCCGCAGAAGCTCGAACCCATGCTGCCGTCGGAGCGAAAGATCGTTCACCTCGCGCTCGCAACGTCCGAGCTCGTGCGTACGGAGTCTGAGGGAGAGGAGCCCGAGCGGCGCGTGGTCGTCTTTCCCCGTTGAGCATCGCTCAACGGCTGCGCGCCCCCCGCCGCTGAGCCGTGCTCAACGGAGAGGACACGATAGCGGCGATCGCCACGCCCCCCGGAAAGGGCGCGATCGCAATAGTGCGCGTGAGTGGGCCCCGGGTTCCCGAACTCGCGCGCCGAGCGCTGCGTACGAAATCCGAGCTGCGCGCGCGCTTCGCGACACGCGCGACAATCCTTGACGAACGCGACGAACCGCTCGACGAAGGCCTGGCGATTCTTTTTCCGGCACCCCACAGCTACACCGGGGACCAGATGCTCGAACTGCATCTCCACGGCTCGCCGGTCGTGGCTCGCGAAGTGATGCGTGCTTTACTGGTCCGCGGAGCCCGGCTGGCGCAGCCCGGAGAGTTCACGCGGCGGGCCTTTCTCAACGGCAAAATGGACCTGCACGGCGCCGCGGCGGTCGCAGACGTCATCGACGCCGAAACGCGTTCCGCGGCGCGCGCTGCGCTGGCAAACCTCGGCGGGGCGCTGGCAGAGGAGATTCGAGCCTTGCGCGGGTCGCTTGCGAGCGCGTTGGAAGAGCTCGCCGGCGCCATCGATTTCCCCGAGGAGGTTGCAGAGCCCGACCGCCCGCGGCTCCAAAAGCAGCTTGCTTCAATTCTGACGAGCCTCGAACGGTTACGGCACGACGGCGAGATCGGACGGCTGATTCGGGAAGGCGTACCGGTCGCCATCGTGGGACCTCCCAATGCCGGAAAATCATCGCTGCTCAACGCGCTGCTCGGCAGCGACCGTGCGATAGTCTCGGAGATCCCCGGAACGACTCGCGACACCATCGAGGAGAGCCTCCTCATCGACGGCGTGCCGGTTCGTATCGTCGACACGGCCGGAATTCGGACTCACGCCGACCGCCTTGAAGGCTTCGGCATTGCGCGCACGCTGCGCGCGCTCGACGCGGCTCAAATCGCGCTCCTAGTCATCGATGGCTCGCAGCCACTCGGATCTGATGCCGAGAGTCTGCTCGAGCGAACCAAAGGTCGCGAGCGGATCCTCTTTCTCAATAAGGCCGATCTGGGAACGCGAGGCGCACGCACGATTGACGAGCCCCACGCCATTATCGGAAGCGTACATGACGCGAAAACCGTCGAAGCCCTGCGGCGGGCGATCGCGCAGATCGGCTGGGGCAGCGAGCGATTCGACGCCTCGCGCCCACACCTAACCGCGCTTCACGAGTTCGACGCAGTCAACGCAGCGATTGCTGCCCTCGAACGAGCGGTGCGGACATTGCGCTCAGAGGAACCCGTGGATTTCGTTGCGCTCGACCTTCAGCGCGCTTTTTCGGCACTCGGGCATGTAAGCGAGCAGGTAGCCGCCGAAGAGATCGTCGACGGAATTTTTTCCCGTTTCTGCATCGGCAAATAGGATTTCAAGCTCGTCGTAATGCGAAAGGCATCATAATGCAGCGTCCTGTCCTCGTGGGCCTCGCCGTGCTGTGCTGCGCGATGCCCGCGATCGCGCAAGCAAAAATCATTTCAAGCTTGGGAGTTTCAATTCAGAGCTGCGTGGTCAATTCAAACGGCAGCGCGACAAATGGCGTCAACATCGTCTACTCCAGCACCCATTCGTCGCCGGCGACTGAGGTCGATTTTCTGGTCGGCTATCACGGTCACAAATACGTCCTCATCGACCGCGGGTCGTTCTCGCAGGGCGCGCAGATCAATCACAATCTCAACAACGCACTCGTCGGCGAGCCCTGGCAAGGCCCGCGACCGAAGCTTTGCACCGTGCAACGCGTGATGCTGGCCAATGGCCGGGTCGTTCAGTAGCGCCGTGCAGAGCTCTTCAATGGTCGGGACTCTGACCCGTAACTGGTGGACGTGGCTTATCCGCGGGATCGCCGCCGTGATCTTCGGCGTTCTCGCATGGCTATGGCCCGGCTTGACGTGGTTCACGATCGCAATCTTCTTCGGTGCGTACGCGCTGATCGATGGCATCTTCGCAATCGTCGCAACGATTCGTGCGGCCGAGACGCATCAGCGCTGGTGGCCGTTTTTGCTCGAAGGTATCGTCGGCATCTTGATCGCAGCGATTACCTTCTATGACGTTCGCATCACCATCATCGCGCTCTATTTTACGATCGCAGCCTGGGCATTCCTGACCGGAATCCTCGAACTCGTCGCAGCGGTGCAGTTGCGCAAGCATATCGCCAATGAGATCTGGCTGATCATCGGCGGCATCGCATCGATCGCGTTTGGCGTCCTCATGCTATGGTTTCCGCTCGCAGGAATGCTGACGATCATCTGGCTGATTGCAGCCTACGCGATCGTGTTCGGCTTCATCATGATCGGCTTTTCGCTGCGCATGCGGGCGCACGCGCAAACGCCGACGGCACCGTAACGACGTAACGATGCGCGACGACGCCGGCGCGATCGTCGTCGGCGGCGGTCATGCCGGCGTCGAAGCCGCCCTGGCTTCAGCGCGACTCGGCGTTCCCACGCTGCTCGTTACGGGGGAACCCGAAAAAATTTGCACGTTGCCGTGCAATCCGTCCATCGGCGGTAGCGCAAAAGGGCAGCTCGTCCGAGAGATCGACGCCCTCGGCGGGGCGATGGCCGGCATCGCCGATCGCTGCAGCCTCCACTCGCGTTTTTTGAACGAAAGCAAAGGTCCGGCGGTGCGCGCGCTGCGCCAGCAGATGGACAAGCCGGCATACGCCGGCGTCGCGCTCGCGCTGCTTGCCGCGCAGCCAAATCTTGCGATCGTGCGTGGTCTGGTCGAAGATTTGATCGTGGGGGCCGGCGCGATTCGCGGGATCGCTTGCGCCGATGGGCGGACGCTCCGTAGCAAAACGGTAGTCCTTGCGACCGGCACTTTTCTTGGGGGGAAGTCCTTTCGAGGGGAAGTGGTTCGCCCCGAGGGCCGCTTCGGCGAAGCCCCGGCCATCGGCTTGGCCGCCGCTTTGCGCCGGCTTGGCTTTTCCACGATGCGGCTGAAAACCGGCACGCCACCGCGGGTCGACAAGCAAAGCGTCGACTACGACGCGATGCTTGCTCAAGCGCCCAGCCCGCGTCCGCTGCTTTTCTCGTACGCAAGCCGGGCGCGTTTTGCCGGTCCGCAACTCCCTTGCTACGTCACCGAAACGAACGCTCGAACGCACGCTTTGGTTCGTGAAAATTTACATTACTCGCCGCTCTACGGCCTCGCCTTGATCCGCGGCGTCGGCCCACGCTACTGTCCATCGATCGAGGACAAGGTCGTAAAATTCTCGCACAATCCCGCCCACCAGATATTCATCGAGCCGGAGGGATGGGAAGAACCGACGCTTTATGTGGGGGGCTTTTCCACCTCGCTTCCGGCCGAGATCCAACTCGAGATGCTCCACACGCTTCCAGGCCTCGAAGCGTGCTCTATGGTGCGCGCGGGGTACGCAGTTGAATACGATATGGTTCAGCCGACCGAGCTGCAAGATACCCTCGAAACCCGCCGCATCGCGGGGCTCTACCACTGCGGCCAGCTCAATGGGACGTCGGGCTACGAGGAAGCAGCGGCACAAGGCCTGTTTGCCGGAATCAACGCGGCACGCGCCGCGCGCGGCGACGAACCGCTTCGGCTTACTCGTGGGCAAGCATACATCGGTGTGCTCGTCGACGATCTCGTGACAAAGGGTGTCGACGAGCCGTATCGGATGCTCACCTCGCGCGCCGAGCATCGCGTGGTGTTGCGCCACGACAATGCCGACTTACGCCTCACTCCCGTAGGACGCAGCATCGGGCTGATTGACGACGCGGCGTGGGAAGCGTTCGAGTGCCGGCGGGCCGCGCTGCACGCGGCACGCCGACGCGCCGAACAAACGCGCCTCGACGAGGAT
Organism: Vulcanimicrobiota bacterium; assembly: GCA_963826325.1. Taxonomy (GTDB): domain Bacteria; phylum Vulcanimicrobiota; class Vulcanimicrobiia; order Vulcanimicrobiales; family Vulcanimicrobiaceae; genus Cybelea. The sequence continues at coordinate 101,654 of CAWGWT010000006.1, read as the reverse complement.
ACGATCGGTGAGGATCGCTTCGAAACCGGCAGCACACTCGCCGATGCGCTGCGCCGTCCCCGCCTCGGGTACGCCGACGTCGCCGATCGCTTCCGGCCCGCCGTCGACGCTGAGATCGGCGAGCGGGTCGCTATCGAAATCAAATGCGAAGGGTACGTCCGCCGCGAGGATATGGCAATTGAGAAAGCGGCGAAGGCAGAACGCGTGACGATTCCCGAGGATTTCGACTATGCGTCGATCCGGGCGCTCTCGCGCGAGGCGCGCGAAAAGCTCGCGCACCAGCGCCCTCGCACGATCGGAATGGCCGCGCGGATCCCCGGCATCACGCCATCGGATGTTGCCATCGTTGCCCTCTTCATCCACAAGAGCCAGCGGCGCGCGTCAGCCGTCTAGAGGCGGTGAGGGTCTCGAAACGCTGCTCGGGCGAGCCGGCGTCGAAGCGCGTCTGATCGCGCCGCTGGCGCGCTACGGAAAGCTGGTTTTAGAGCAAAACCAGCGCTTCAACTTGACGGGTGCGACATCGCCGGAAGAGTTGGCCGATCATCTGCTCGACAGTCTGAGCGTCGCTTCGTACGTGCGCGAGCCATACGTCGACGTCGGCGCTGGAGCGGGCTTGCCGGCGATTCCCATTGCTATCGCGACCGGAATGGCGGTTGTGATGATCGAGGCAACGACGAAGAAAGCGCGCTTTATCGAATCGGTCCTGGACCTGCTTGGGCTGCGCGGGACCGTCATCGTTGAGCGAGCCGAGATTGCCGGGCACCGCCCGGGCCTTCGAGAGCACTTTTCAAGCGGCACCGCGCGCGCTCTCGGGAGCGCCCCAACGGTCGCCGAGCTGCTCCTGCCTCTCATCGAAGTCGGGGGAGCGGCGGCGCTCCAGCGCGGCGCGATTCCGGCAACGGAACGCATCGCGCTCGAGGATGCTTCTCTAATGCTAGGCGGCCGGGTCGAAAGCGAAGATCGACTCGACGGCCATCGCCGCATCGTCGTGGTTCGGAAGACCCATCCCACGCCGCTTCGCTTTCCGAGACGGCCGGGAATCCCGACGAAACGGCCGCTCTGCGTTTGAGCGGCGTCGCGACGCCTGCGCGTTCCACGTGAAACGAGCTTCCGGCGTCGCTTGGAGCGTTTCCCGTGGAACACCGCTAGAGTACGATAGAGAACGGCATGTACCGTCCATCGCCCCTCGACGCCCGCCTGGCGGCAACACTTCCCGAGCGGAGCCTGTACGCCGTGGGGGGACGCGTTCGCGACGAAATCCGGGCAGAAATCGAGGGCAGCGAGTCTTCCATCGCCGATTCGGACTACGTCGTCGTCGGGCTTGGGCTCGACGAACTCGTCAATTGCCTTTGCTCGATCGGCCGGGTCGACATCGTTGGAGCCTCTTTCTCGGTCCTGAAAGTAACGGTCGACGGCGAGACGGTTGACGTCGCCGCGCCGCGGCGAGAACGCTCCTTCGGCGTGGGGCACCGCGACTTCGAGATTGTGAGCGGCCCCGAGGTGACCCTGGAGGAGGATCTTGGCCGCCGAGACTTCCGGATGAACATGCTCGCCCGTGCGTTGCCCTCCGGCGCGATCGTCGACCCATACGACGGCATTGACGACATTCGGGCTCGGCGTATCGACATCTTAACGCCTCAAAGTTTCATCGAAGATCCGCTCAGAATGCTGCGCGCCGCTCAGTTTTCAGCCCGCTTCGGATATCAGGTGACGCCCGCGTCGCGTGCAGCGATGGTGGCAGCGGCGCCTCTGGTGCGAAGCGTTTCGGCTGAACGCGTGCAGGAGGAACTCGCCAAGCTTTTTACAGCAAGCAAGCCATCGATTGGCTTGGATCTACTCCAAGAGACCGGCGTCCTGGTATATCTATGGCCGGAGCTGGTCGAGGGTGTCGGCGTCGAGCAAAATGAATGGCACGCCTACGATGTTTGGCGGCATAGTCTCGCCACCCTCGACGCTACTCCGCCCGGCGACTTGAGCTTGCGCTTAGCAGCTCTTCTTCACGACGTCGGAAAACCGCGCACGAAAGAGGGGCCCCACTTCTATCGCCATGAGATCGTGGGGGCTGAAATGGCCGAGTCGATGCTGGAGCGCCTGCGCTTCACCAATGAAACCATTAAAACAACCAAGCACTTGGTCAGACAGCATATGTACTCAGCCGATCCGGACCTGACCGATGCAGCGCTGCGCCGCTTCATAAGACGGGTTGGACCATTCACTATCGAACGTTTGTTCGCACTGCGTCACGCCGACATCCAGGGGAGCGGGCTTCCGAAACGCGGGGGCGCTAACGAGGCCTTCGAGGCGCGAGTCCGGGCCGAGCTAGCGCGCAAGCCGGCCTTCTCGATCCGAGAGCTCGCCGTCGACGGCGACGATGTGATTGAAGCGCTCGTTCGCCGGGGGGCGGCGCCGCCGGGATTCAAAGGGGACGCGCGAGTCGGGGTCGCTCTGCGCTGGCTTTTCGAGCAGGTTACCGACGAACCCGGACGTAACGAGCGAGGCTTGCTGCTGAGAATGCTCGAGCAGTATTTTCAAACTGTGCGCGCTTAGTTGGGTCGAATCATCGCGCTCGTAAATCAGAAGGGCGGCGTCGGCAAGAGCACCACCGCCGTCAATCTCGGCGCGGCGCTCGCGGTGTACGGGCGAAGCGTTCTCGTCGTCGATGCCGATCCGCAAGGCAACACGACAACCGGTCTGGGCGTCGACAAAACGCATCTCACGCACGACCTTTATCACGTACTGATACAAGAGGTTCCACTCGAGCGCATCGTCATGCCCACGGAGATCGAGAATCTCCGGCTCGCGCCAGCGACCATCAATCTCGCCGGTGCCGACGTCGAGCTCGTCGCGGCGCTCTCGCGCGAAACGCGCTTGCGTCAAGCGCTCGCTCCGGAAGCCTCTCGCTACGATTTCGTTTTGCTCGATACCCCTCCATCGCTGGGCTTATTGACGATCAACGCGCTCACGGCAGCGGACGAGTGCATCATACCGGTGCAAACCGAATTCTACGCGCTCGAAGGACTCGCGCAGCTCACCGGCGTCATTTGGCGCGTGCGCGACGCACTCAATTCCGCCCTCTACGTCAGCGGCGTGCTCGTCACGATGTTCGACGGCCGCACACGCCTATCGCTGGAAGTGATCCGCGAGCTCGAGAAATATTTTCCGCAGCAGATTTTCAAGACGCAGATTCCGCGCAACATACGCCTTTCCGAAGCGCCGTCGTACGGCAAGCCGGCTATCCTGTTCGACGTAAAAAGCCGCGGAGCACAGGCCTATCTCGCGCTCGCACGCGAGATGCTCGAGCTAGGGAGCCAGTGACATGAGTACGCCAAAGCGCGGTTTGGGGAGGGGCTTAGGATCCTTGCTCGGCGATGCGGCGATCCCGGTTTCGACCTCGCACGAAGTCATCCGCGAGATTCCCCTCGCCGAAATAACGCCGAATCCTTTTCAACCGCGCAAGAGCTTCGACGCCGGTGCGCTCGACGAGCTCAAGACGTCCATTGCAGAGTATGGCGTTCTGGTGCCGATCATCGTGCGGCGCCGCGACGATGGATATGAATTAATTGCCGGCGAGCGGCGGTGGCGCGCGTGCGCGGCGCTCATGCGCCCCACGATTCCGGCCATCGTCCGCGCCAGCGACGATCGCCAAACGCTTGAGTTTGCGATCGTCGAAAACCTGCAGCGCGAGAACTTAAATCCGCTCGAGGAAGCCGCGGGCTTTCAATACCTCATCGACGAGTACGGACTGACTCAAGACGAGCTCGCGCACCGGCTCGGCAAGAGCCGCCCCGGCGTCGCGAATACGCTGCGGCTGCTCGGATTATCGGATGCGATCAAGATCATGCTTGTCGACGGACGTCTCTCCGCGGGTCACGCGCGAGCGCTGCTTGCCGCGCCGGCACCGAATCGCGAGGCGTTGGCGCAGCGCGCGGTGAGCGAAGGCTTGACGGTGCGCGCCCTCGAGCGCGTGGCGGCGGCTGCACTACGGCCAAAGGGTGTGGCGACATTCCGCGCGCTCTCGCCCGAGGAGCGCGATTTCGAAGGACGGCTGCGCGAGCGTTTCGGCGCACACGTCTCCATCGTGCGATACCGGCGCGGCGGACGCATCGAGCTTCGCTTTGCGACCGACGGCGAGCTGACGCGCCTCGGCGATCTCCTGCTCGGCGAGAAGCCCTAAGAGCTCGCCCCAATGTTTTTTCCGTTTTCGCGTATCATCGCGGTCTTGATGGCCGGCGTTCTCTGTTTCGCGTTGCTCGTGCCGATGTCACTCGCGCGACACAATTCCGCACTCGCGCTTTTTGTCGGCGTCGTCTTCTTTGCGTATCTGATCGCGAACGTAGTGCTGTGGCAGCGGACGCATCGGCGCGAATAACGCGTCCCTTGCGCGGCGTGCTGCTTCGCGGGATCTACGTCATTCTCAACGAAGGGCCGCGTCTTCTTGAACTCTCACGCGCCGTTCTCGATGCGGGCGTTCGCGTCGTGCAGTATCGGGCAAAGGCGGGAATCGTGGCGGAGCGCGTACGCGTCTTGCGCGCTTTGACGCGCGACCGGGACGCGCTCCTCATCATGAATGACGATTGGCACGCGGCTGACGCGTTCGATTGCGATGGCGTGCATCTGGGCCCGGGCGACGCTGGATTCGAGCGCGTTGCGCCGATCCGCAGCGCGCTGCCCGAACGGCTCATCGGTCTCTCTTGCGGCACGATCGACGAAGTGCGCGCCGCTAACGCGGATGACGTCGATTATCTTGGCGTGGGCTGCGTGTATGCAACGCACTCGAAAGGCGATGCAGGCGCGCCGATCGGGACGGACGGTCTGCGCGCGCTCGTCAAAGCGAGCGCGATGCCGGTCGCCGCGGTCGGCGGAATCGCCGCTGCGACCATTCCGCAAGTACGACGCAGCGGCGCTGTAATGGCTGCGGTCATCTCCGCAGTCTGTGATGCCGCGCACCCCCAACGCGCGGCGCGCGAGCTCGTCGACGCGTGGAACCTCTGGGGGCACAACGGAGCGTCATGACCGCGATCGTCCTTTCGATAGGCACATCCCATCCATGGAACGTTGCGGGCGTCGGACGGGACATCGTGGTGGGAGCCGAATTCGGCGTCCGAGTCTTCACCGCCATCGCAGCGGTGAGCGCGCAAGACGGAGGCGGGGTCACGGCGCTGCACCCGATCCCCGGCGATTCACTCGCCGCACAACTCGCCGTCCTCCCCTGGAGTTCCGCATCCGCCATTCGGATAGGCGCGCTCCCGACACTTGCTGCCGTGCGCGCCGTCGCGGAGCCCTTGAAATCCCATCCATGGATTCCGGCGGTCGTGGATCCCGTCTTTACCGCGAGCCGCGGAGGCCAGCTCGTCGATTCGTCCGCGCGTTACGGCGTTCGCGACGAGTTGGCAAGCATGTCCAGCGTCGTGCTGACGCCGAACCTGGAAGAGGCCGCCTTTCTGCTCGGCGTCTCCTCGATAGAGCGCGACGCGCTAGGCGAGACGGCTGCAGCCTTGCTCGCGCGGGGGGCAGCGGCGGTCCTGCTCAAGGGCGGCCATCTCGAGGGAGCGCCGGCCGACGCCCTCGCGACCGCCGACGGCATCGAGATCTTCAGCGAGCCGCGCGTCGCCGGGTCGATGCACGGAACCGGCTGCACGCTTGCGATGGCATTGGCGTGCGAGCTCGCGGGTGGAAAGCCGATTGGAGACGCGGTGCGGGCGGCACGCGCCTACGTCCGCGCGCAGCTTGCAAGGCATTAACCTTCACTTGCTAACATTGACGCGCGAATGATCAACACCGTCTCGCAGCGTCCCCGCGTGATGTCAGGAATGCGCCCGACGGGGCCGCTCCACCTCGGTCATCTGGTCGGCGTCCTAACGCAATGGGAAACCTATTGCGAAAACGCCGACGCATTCTTCGAGATCGCGGATCTTCACGCATATACGACGGAATTCGACGATCCGGCAAAGATCCGCGGCGCGCGCGACGACATGGTCGCGGTATGGCTGGCCGCGGGCGTCAACCCAGAAAAGGCCACGATCTTCCTGCAATCGGGCGTGCCCGAAATCGGCGAACTGCAAGCGCTTCTCGCGATGATCACGCCCGTCTCTTGGCTCGAACGCGTGCCGACCTATAAGGGACAGATCGAAGCCCTTGGGCAAAAGATCGCGACGTATGGGTTTCTCGGCTATCCTCTGCTCCAGTTCTGCGACATCGCGGTCTTTCGCGGCGAATACGTGCCCGTCGGACGCGACCAACTTGCGAACCTCGAGTTCGGCCGCGAGATCGTACGCCGCTTCAACTATCTTTACGGAGAAGGGCGCGAGATTTTAGTCGAGCCCAAGCCGACGCTTTCGGAGTTTCCGGACGTTCCGGGAACCGACGGCCGAAAGATGAGCAAATCGTACGACAACGCAATCTTTATCGCTGACGACGACGAGACGACGACTCGCAAGGTTCGCAGCATGATCACCGATCCGCTAAAAATCCGGCGCGGCGACCCCGGCCGCCCCGAAATTTGTCCGTTGTTCGCGCTGTGGCAATTCGTCAACCCGCTCAAGGTAGACGGCGTCGCGACCGAATGCCGCTCCGGCGCTTTGGGCTGCGTACAAGACAAGAACGACTTCGCGGAGCAGTTGAACGCGTACCTACGGCCCATTCGCGAGCGCTACGCGCGCTATCGTAACGATCCGGCGCTGGTCGAGCGGATCATTGCGGAGGGGACGGCGCGGGCGCGCGCGATTGCGGCCGGCGTGCTAAGCGACGTCAAACGCGCGATGCGGTTGATCTAAAAACGGCGCCGAGGCGAACGTCGCAAGAGCGCCGCCAGCGGCACGCCGAGAATCAACACGAAAGGGAAGAGGAAGACGTGGCCGTGGGAAAGCGCGTAGACGATTGCGGCGACGGCCAACGTAACGGCCGCCGCCCAAACCACGCGCGCGATGTTTGAGAAGACCGTCTAGCCCTTGAACTTCGGCAACGTCTGCGCGATCGAGTGGAGCGCCCAGTCGATGTCCTCAAGCGATGCCGCGTACGAAAAGCGTAGATAGCCTTTGCCGGCCGCGCCGAATGATGAGCCGCCCCCGCACGCAACGCCGCCCTCTTCCAAAAGAAACTTCGCCAACGCGCGATCGTCCTGCGTGATCGCCGACACGTTGGGAAACGCGTAGAACGCGCCCTCCGGCAGCAAGCACGAGACGCCCGAAATCTCGTTAAGGCCCTCAACGAGGCGGTCGCGCCGCGCGCGAAAGATTTCGTTCATCGCAAGCACCGGCTCGTCCGATCCGGTAAGCGCCGCGATGCCGGCCATCTGCACGAACGTTGCGACGCAGCTGAAGGTATTGTTGTTGAAGAGCGTCACCGTGCGGGCCAAGTGCTCGGGCATCAACGCGTAGCCGAGACGCCATCCGGTCATGGCATAGGCTTTCGAAAAACCGTCGACGACGATCGTTCGCTCGCGCATTCCCGGCAGCGACGCGATCGAGACGTACTCGGCACCGAGGTAAAAATTCCGGCTGTAGATTTCGTCGGCAAGGACGAGAAAGTCGAAGCGTTGGGCCAGCTCGGCTATGCACTCGAGATCCCCGCGTGTCAGGACTCCACCAGTCGGATTGTGCGGGGAGTTGATGACGACCACTTTTGTCTTGGCCGAAACCAGGCGCGCGAGCTCGTCGAGATCCATTCGCCAGTTGCGCGACTCCCGCAACGGAATAGCGTGAATCTTCGCCTGATGATAGCTGGCGCACGACGCATAGGCTGGGTAAGCCGGATCGAAGTAAACAAATTCGTCGCCCGGGTCGAGCAGCGCGCTCAACGTGTTCCAAATCACGGGCTTGGCGCCCGGACCGACCACGACGTTTTCGGGACTCCACGACGGCGTGACGCGGCGAAAACCGCTCGCATACTGCGCGATCGTGGCGCGCAGCGAGGGGAGGCCGCTCGACGGCGTATAGTGGGTGTGGTTGCCATAGAGCGCCTCAACCGCCGCCTCCTTGATCGGCTCAGGAGTATCGAAATCGGGTTCGCCGATCTCCATGTGCACGACGCGCCGGCCCCGTGCTTCGAGTTCACGCGCCCGCGCCAAAATTTCAAATGCATTTTCCGAGCCCAGCCGCGCGACCGCGGCGGCGAGCCGATCTTCGTGAACTGCGAGCATTTAAGGAACCTCCAGAACGCTCGTCGTTTCGCCCGAACGCGAGTTGGAACCTGGAATAACGGTGCGCGCGGACGTTCGAGCCGTTCGCGTTAGCCCGTGACTACGGCTTTTTGTTGAAGTAGTTCACGAGGATCTGCCGCGCAATCGGTGCGGCTACGGTTGCGCCGTAGCCGCCGCTGCGATCGACGAAGACGGCGAGCGCAAGACGCGGATGAGCGGTGGGCGCCCAGGCGATGAACCAGGTCGTGTTGGGGCCATCGCCGCCGTCCGTTTCGACGGTACCGGTTTTCCCCGAGAACGGTAATCCGTCAATCGCCAGCCCGTACGCGGTGCCGCCGGGGTCCGTGACCTTTGACATTCCTTCGCGCACCGCCGCGAGTGCCGCTGCAGTTACGGGAACGCGACGTATGATGCGCGGAAAAAAACGCACGATTCTCCGCCCGCCCGGGCTGCGTATCTCTCGCACGATCCGCGGCTTGTAGAGAATGCCCCCGTTGATCACTGCCGAGGCGACGTTGACCATCTGCAGCGGCGTGGCTTGCATCGCGCCTTGCCCGATCCCCAAGAAACAGGCTTCACTCGGCTCCATCGGAACGCCGAACGCCCGCATCTCCCAGGCGCTGGTCGGCCAATTACCTTCGTTTTCGCCGGGCAGATCTACGCCGGTCTTGGCATTCAAACCGAATGCGAGTGCGTACTTGCGCAAACGCGCGTTACCGAGCCACCACGAGAGGCGAAAGAAATACCCGTCGCTCGACGCGGCAAGCGCCGGAACGAAGGTCGTGTCGCCGAGGCCGCCGGCCGCGATGTCCCGCGCGTAGTAGCCGCCGCAGTTCCAGCCGCCCGTATCGTCAATAACTTGATCGACTCGAACGACGCGCTCCGTGAGCGCCGCGGAGCCGGTGACCATCTTGAACGTCGAACCAGTCGGTGTGGCGGCCGCAATAGCGCGATTGAAGAGGGGCTGCGCGGGGTCGGTGAGATCGAACGCGATGCGCCTCCAGCGATTCGCGGCGAAGTCGTTCGGGTCGTAGTTGGGATAACTCGCCAGCGCCAGAATACCGCCGGTCCATGGGTCTTCGACGACGGCGGCGCCCGAGAGCCTGCGCCCGCGTCCCAGCCCGCGGATTTCACCGGCGAGCGCATCTTCAACGATCTGCTGCAGCCGCCAATCGACGCTCGTCACCAGCGTGTCGCCCGTGACGGCCGCCTTCGATGCAAGCTTCACGGTTGGCACGACCGCGCCCGTTGCGTCGACTACGACCCGTTGACCGCCGGGCGAGCCGCGCAAGTACTGGTCGTAGGCAAACTCCAATCCGTCTTTGCCGATCACGTCGTTCGGTGAGTAACCCTGGTACTTGAGCCGGTCGTATTCTTCTTGGGTGATTGCGCCGACGTAGCCGATCAGATGCGAGCCTGCCGACCGGTGCGGGTAATCGCGGACCGGCTGCGCTTCGAGGTCAACGCCGGGAAGATCGGTCAGCACCTCGGAAAGCCGCGCGACCGCTGCGACGGGCAGATCCGTTGCCAGTATTACCGGCCCGTACGGCTCGCTGCTCGCGACCGATTCGAAGTTCGGATACGTGACGCCGCGATGGTGCAGCAGCCGATACCATAACCGTCGCGCATCGATGTCGAGTACGCCTGCAAGAATCGTAAGCTCGCGACCGGCGTCGGTCACCTCCGAAGGAATGAGTCCGACCACAAACGAGGGGCGACTTCGCGCAACTACGGCGCCCTGCCGATCGACGATCATTCCGCGAGGCGCAGCCACCGGGATGAGACGAATCTGGTTCGCTTGTGCCGCGACTCGATACCGCTCGCCGTCGACAAGCTGTATTTCGACAAGCCGCGCCAGCAACGCAAGACACGAAATGACGAGGACCGCGCAAAAGGCGAGGAGGCGCCACGATGGAAGCCGCCACGGTTTTGGGCGCGGTCCGTTCGGCGGACGTGTCATTCCCGCCGTCCCTCGATACGGCGCGCAACGAGCATTGCCGTGACGATTACGATCGAGTTGAGGGCCGCCTGAAAAAGAGCCTCATGGAAATGCAGGGCGCCCAGCCCGGGCGGATATCCCGTGAGCGCCATAACAATCCAAAAGAGCAGCGCGCGCAGGAGCGTGGCGACGATCGTGATTCCCGTAACGAGCGGAACCGAGTCGGCAAAGAAGCCTCGCGAAAGGCGACTGGCGACCAAAGCACTCACGGTCGTCGCGATCGTCCACGCGGCCCCCGTCTGGGCAGAGAGTGCGTCTTCGCAAAAGCCAGCGAAAAAACCGTAGACCGCGGCGCGGCGGGCATCGGCGCGAACGGCATACCACACGACCACCACCAGGACGATGCTCGGAACGACGCTGCGGATTGCAAGAAAATGCACGAAAGTGGCCTGGGCAAGCGTCGCCGCCAGTAACCACGCCGCTGCGGCGTACCACGCCGGCCCGACGAACGGTGCAACGTGCGGCTTACCGCGAGACGACGACAACGCGATCAAGAGCACCGAGATCGACATACGTGCGCAGGACGGCGGTTTGGTAGAGCGTCGTGTCGCCGCCCTCGATCGACGTGACCACCCCGACCGGGACGCCGGAATGAAACGACCGCCCCTCTCCGGTCACGACGACGTCGCCGATGCGCAATCGAGCGTCCTGCGGAATGTACTCAAGAACCACGTTGCCGAGATTTCCGCGCGCGATTCCCCACCATCGCCCGCGTCGCACGATTGCGGGGATGCGGCTCGTATAATCCGTAGCGAGCACCACGGTGCTCGAAAACGGCCCCACCGCTGCCACGCGCCCCACCGCGCCGTCCGCCGCAAGCACGCCCTCGTCACGATGTACCCCCGCCAGAAATCCCTTGTCGATCGTTACCGCGCGAGAGTCGTTCTCCGGAGAAAAGCCTACGACGCGCGCTTCGATGCCGTGGTAGAGATCGACGACCGGACGGACCGACGACTCGGCGGCATATCCCGCCGCCAGCTCGTGAAGGCGTGCGTTCTCTTCGATCAGCTCTCTGTTGCGCGCCCGCAACAGCCTGTTCTCGCGTTCGAGTCCCGGCACCTCAAGGATCGTTATCCCGACCGTCCGCGCTCCGCGAATCGTCACAGCGATCGCCGTCTCGGCAATGCCAAAGATAGCGCTTGCGGTTGTCGTCACCGGACTTACCGATCCCGAGCGCTGCGCGCCTATTTGCAAAAGGGCAAACAAGGCCGCTGCGATGATGATGCCGATTATCGCAAAGAGCCTGCGTTCGTCTCGATACGTAAAGATGGTGACTCCGGCTTCCTGTATGCTTGAGCGTGCTTTAGCTCAGCCCCGATACATTCGTTTCCGGGAGCGCAAATCCCAACTGCCGCAGCGCACGAATGAAGCGGGCCAGCGGCAACCCGACGACGGTATAGAAGTCGCCGTCAATCGACTCGATCAACGATGCTGCGCGTCCTTGAATTCCGTAGGCACCCGCCTTGTCGAGTGGCTCGCCGGTCGCCACGTACTCGGCGATCTCTTCTCGGCGCAGTGCGTAGAACCGAACGCGTGTCGTCGCTCGCTCCCCTATGGATTCGCGCCTATTTGGAGCGGACAGGGCAAAGGCCGTATGCACCAGATGATCGCGCCCCGCAAGTTTCTCGAGCATGCGAGTCGCCTCGTCGAGATCGTGTGGCTTGCCGAGCGCCTCGCCCTCGAGGTCGACGACCGTGTCGGCAGCGAGAATCGGAACGTCCGGGAGGTCCTGCCGATTTCGCAGAACGGCGCGCAGTTTTTGGCCGGCGTGAAAACTCGCGAGCTCTGCCGGTGCGAGGCCTGCCATCGGCAGCTCTTCGTATCCGCTGGGCGCTACATCGACCTCGAGGCCGAGCGAGCGCAAGAGCTCGTACCGGCGTGGCGACGTACTCGCCAACACGATGCGCGAAATGGGCACTTTAATAGTACGTACGGCCGCCCGCCTCGATGTATCCGCCTTCATGGCGGCCTTGAGGATCGCGATGGGTCCAGTGGATCACGCCGCCGAGTGGATAGTATTCGTACTCGCCTTTCACGAGAACTCGCTGCCCGCGTGCAAGTGGTATCGGCCCGGTAAAATCGGTATTCGCCTCCACCCGCACGACTAGGCTGCAACCCGAGCCGAGCGCAAGGAGAAAGCCCTCATGCGGACTGATTCGGCCGGGCTGCACGCCCAAAAGGCGCGCCACCGTTCCATCGGCAACGACTTCGACGCGCGAACGTGCGCCTGAATACGCGTCGCACAGCGCGCGATCGTTCGGGGACTGCGTCTGTGCGCATGCGCATAGGATTGCAGCCAGCGCCGCGATCAGGGCCGCGAACCTCCTACGAACCCGCCGCATCGCCGTTATAGCCGTAGAGGCGCTGAGCTAGGATATACGCCCATACCGGCTCCGGGACCAGATATCGAACGCTGCGCCCCTGTGATAACAAGCTGCGCACCAGCGTCGCCGACGCCGGAATCTCCGGAAGATTAAGTGTCGTGACGCGTTCGCGCAGAGCCGGCGGAACGGCGGCGATGACGCGCGCTAGCGCGTCGCTGCCGATGCCGGCCCGCGGCGCGATCGTGAAACGCTCGAGAGCCTCGAGCACCTCGTCGAGGCGCACCCAGGTGGCACTGGCCAGCGAGTCGGCGCCGATGATGAAAGTAAAACGGGCACCGGGGCGTTTGGCCTGCAGCCGCGGCAGAAGATCGGCGGTATATCCGGTCGCGTTATCGCGCAAATCGGTTTGGTCGAGCTCGAACGCCGCGTTGCTTTCGATGGCGCCCAGAATCATCGCGCATCGATGCGCGGCATCCGCCTGCGGCTTGTCGCGATAGTGGTTGTTACCGGTTGGAACGAAGAGCACGCGATCGAGCCGCTCGAGTAGGCGCGCGGATTCGGCGACGAAGAGATGCGTATTGTGAATCGGATCGAAGGTGCCGCCGAAGACGCCGATTCTCATGAATACGTAAACTCGTACGCGCCAATTTGCACGGTATCCCCTTCCTCCGCGCCAAGCTCTTGAAGTCTTTTCTCGACTCCCATCTTCTCCAGCGCTCGCTCGAAGCGCGCGAGTGCCTCGTCGGATTCGAAATTCGTCATTGCGGCGAGCCGCTCGACGCGATCGCCGGAAACGACGAACGCGCCGTCGTCGCGGCGCTCGATTAAAAAGGCAGCCGGTGCCGCAAGTTCGATTCGCGCTGAAGGCGGCGCAACGACTTCAGGCATCGGTGCCGCCTCGATCGTTCGAGCAACCGCGAGTGTCAGATCGCGAACGCCTTCGCCAGTTGCCGCGCTGATGCCGCGAATCTCAGGGAAGCGTCGCCGCAACTCTCGCAAGGACTCGCGAGCGTCCGTAAGATCGAGTTTATTGAGGACCAAGAGTGTCGGCTTTTCGCGAAGCTGCGGATTCCAGGCGCCTAGCTCCGTTTCGATCGTCGCTTTTTCCGCCAGGATCTCTACAAGCGGCTTCGATCCATCGAGCAAATGGACCAACGCACGCGTTCGTTCTACATGCTTGAGGAATTGATCGCCTAAGCCGATCCCTTCGTGCGCGCCCTCGATCAATCCGGGAACGTCGACCATGACGAACGACTCCTCGTCGGAAACGCGCACGACGCCAAGCTCGGGTTCGAGCGTCGTGAAGGGATAGTCGGCGATCTTGGGACGTGCAGCCGAGATCATGGAGAGCAACGTCGATTTTCCGGCGTTTGGAACGCCCACGATTCCGCAGTCCGCGAGAAGCCGCAGTTCGAGGCGGAGCGTGGAGCGCTCGCCGGGCTCCCCGCGCTCGGCGAAACGCGGCGCTTGCCGGACGCTCGTGGCAAAGTGCTGATTGCCTAGGCCGCCGCGACCGCCCTTCGCCGCCACGACGCGGGCACCGGCCTCCTTGAGATCGGCCACGAAATCTTCACTGCCGTTCGCGCGGGTCTTGAAGATCAGCGTTCCGACCGGAACGCGAATCGTCAAATCTTCACCGCTGCGCCCGGACTTGTTCGAACTTCCGCCAGGTTTGCCGGCATCCGCAGAAAAGCTGCGCCTGAAGCGAAACTCGACCAGCGTCGTCAGCTCGGATGTTGCCTCGAGAAAGATGCTTCCGCCGTGGCCGCCGTCTCCGCCGGCCGGCCCACCTTTCGGAACGTATTTTTCGCGACGCCACGCGACGATGCCATAGCCCCCGTCTCCGGCCGCAACCGCGATCTGCGCTTCATCGATAAACCGCACCGCGTTATTTTCGCCGGACATCAAAAAGGGGCCTAACGGCCCCGTCCGCACGCGCGTCCTGACGTTACGCCGCCGGGACCACCGAGATTCGCTTGCGCTTGCTCCGGCTGCTGAACTCGACGATGCCATCGGCTAAGGCGAAAAGCGTGTGATCGCGCCCTAATCCGACGTTCGATCCCGGGTAGAAGTGCGTCCCCCGCTGACGGACGAGTATGTTCCCGGCGAGCACGCGCTCGCCGCCGAAGCGCTTCACGCCCAGCCGTTGCGCATTAGAGTCGCGCCCGTTCCGGGTCGAGCCGGCGCCCTTCTTCGAGGCAAAAAGTTGGAGATCAAAGTCGAACATCGCCGCGCCATTGTAACAAAGCCGCGCAGAAATGCAATGGAGCGCTCAAGTGAGCGCCAGGGAGCTATGGTCGCTCTCGGTAATGACTCGATTTGAATCGGGCTGAAATCGGTGGCTAGTAGCGCTTGGTTTCCTTAGCGCGGTGTCCAAAAAAATGGGCGATGATCGCAGCGACGATGACGGTTGAAAGCACCACCGCGACGTACTCGCGGCTTTGAAAAACCTTGGCCAATGCGCCGATGAAAGCGAGCGGCACCAGCAGCACGAGGAAAAAGTCATAAAAGCCGCATGGCAACCATTTGCGCACCTTGATACGCCTGTTAGGTTCGAGCGGGGGCCCGGTACAAGTGCGCCCCCGTGGGCTCGAATCCACCCTCACCTTCGTTAGCATTCCCTCAACCATGCTTTCCGCACACTTTCGTGGGTAATTTCCTGCACTGGACCATGCCCTATAGGAACGAACCCCTCGGCAGGCTCCCGGACTAAACTCTAGTCACCACCTTTACTCTCCACACCTGTGGACAAGCTTGTGGAGAACGCCCGCGCCCCCAGCCCTGCTCGGGTTCTCTAGGCCTTATTCTGCCTAGTAATTCGACGGTTTGAGGGCTCCGGTCAGGGACGTTCATAAATCGGAAAAATCCCCAAAATACCGTTCGCGCCAGCTTGTGGATAAGTGCATAAAGTCGTGCATAGAATTCGCAGGAGCAAGCCTTTATTAAGCCAAGTGGTTGCGCCCTTACGGGGGTGCCGCAGCCCGATTCCTTCGTCATAGGGGCCTGCTGCGTGTTGTTTTTCTAAACGCTAATTGCAGAGGACGCAGAGAATGGCGCTTGCGGTCAACTCCGAGATCTCAACCGAGCTCTGGCAATCCGCACTTGATACCTTAGAACGAACCTTTTCCAAACCGGTCTTCGAGATGTGGATCAAACCCATCCGCTTCATATCGTTCCACGGAAACGAGCTGCATCTAGCGGTACATAGCAAGTTTGCACAAGATTGGGTGGGAAGCAAGCTGCGCGCGCAGATGATCGGCGTTTTGAGCGAGCTCTTTGGCACGAGCGTCGAGTTGCGGCTCTCCGTGGCAGAACCAAACGAGGGGACGCGGGCCATCGCCGGCTTCACCGCTCGCCCGCTTGAGGAGTTCCGAACCGCAAACCTCAACGCGCGTTACACTTTTGAAGAGTTTGTCGTCGGCAATTCCAACCGCTTTGCGCATGCCGCGGCGCAAGCGGTCGCCGGCGCGCCGGCCCATGCGTACAACCCGCTCTTTCTCTATGGAGGCGTCGGTTTAGGAAAGACGCACCTGATGCACGCGATCGGTCATCGGGTTATTCAAGACAACCTTGCCACCAACGTGGTCTACGTTACTTGTGAGAAGTTCACCAACGAATTTATCATCGCATTGCAAAACAATCGTACGCCCGAGTTCCGCAATCGCTACCGTCAGGTCGACGTTCTGCTCATCGACGACATCCAGTTCCTTGCTGGGAAGGAAACGACGCAAGAAGAGTTTTTCCACACGTTCAACGCGCTTCACGAATCGGGGCGCCAACTCATAATTTCTTCCGATCGCCCGCCCAAAGAGATCCAGACGCTGGAGGCGCGGCTTCGGTCTCGATTTGAATGGGGTTTGCTGACCGACATCCAGGCTCCGGACTTGGAGACGCGCGAAGCGATTCTGCGTAAGAAAGCAGGCAGCGAGAACATTCCGGTACCCGACGAGGTAACATCATTCATCGCCAAGGTCATCCCCTCGAACATCCGCGAGCTCGAAGGAGCGCTGATCAGGGTGATCGCGTACGCCTCGCTCACAAAAGCGCCAATCACGACTGACCTCGCCGCCGACGTTTTAAAAAGCGCGCTCGCTCAAGCACCGTTGCACCGGATTACGATCGGGAAAATCAAGGAGACTGTCTCGGGCGCGCACGGCCTGACGGTCAAGGAGATGGACAACGGGCGGCGGGATCAAAGGCTCGCAGCGCCGCGCCAGATCGCGATGTACATCGCGACGGAGCTAACGAATTACTCCTTGCCACAGATCGCCCGAGAGTTCGGCAAGAAAGACCATACGACGGTTATGTACGCGCGCGATAAGATCAAGGAGCAGATGCAACGGGACGAGGCCTACCGCAACAAGATTCGTCAGCTCATCGCGATGTGCCAGAATCCCTAAACACCCTGCGCACAAGGTTGGGCCTTTCGGCATGGATAGCGTGCCGGCGGTGCGCGGGTCGTGGAAAGGTGCATGAGCTCTAGTCTTCCACCCACAGCCTTATCCCAAGGTAAAAGCCGCGCAAACACAAGCGAAAGCGGACTTGTTCGCAGAATGCACCGCCTTACTGCTGCTACGACTAACGTTCTTCTCTCCTAGGAAAATGAGCGCGCACGACCAACGGTGGAAACGATGAGATTCAGCTGCACGACTAAAGACATCGCTACGGCGGTGGCAGCCGCAAGCAAAGTGGTCAACGCGCACACCACCGTGCCGATTCTTTCCAACGTCCTGCTCCAAGCCGATGGCGGGAAGATCGCGGTGCGCGCTACCGATCTCGAGCTGACCCTCGAGCACGCGTTTCCGGCGCAGGTGACCGAAGGCGGTTCCGTGACCGTCCCTGCTAAGCTCTTTGCGAGTTATCTCGGGAACCTGTTGCCGGGAACGCTCGAGCTTACCGGCACCCCAACTCGCGCGAGCGTAAAGTGCGAACGGAGTAATTACGACTTTCACGCACTCCCCGCGGAAGAATACCCCCCGCTGCCTGCCGCGGCGCGGGGTGCGCAGTTCACGATTGGAGCAAGGCGGTTCCGCGAGGGTATCGATGCCACGATCTTTGCGGCATCGAGCGAGGAGGCGCGCGGCGCGGTTTTGATGGGCACTCTACTTGAGGTGGAGGGCAATGCGCTGACTATGGTCGCGACCGACGGATACCGGCTTGCAAAGTTCGTCACGACTCTGGAGAACAGTGCGGCGGCGAGCGAGAAGTTCATCGTGCCTTCGCGAGCGCTCGCCGAAGCGGCGCGCAATCTCGGCAGCGGAGAGCAGATCTCGGTCAATGCGCTCGGCGCCCAGAGCAATCAGCTTCAAATGACAAGCGGCGACGTCGCGATCACGGTACGCCTGGTTGACGGTCAATATCCCAACTATCAACAAGTCGTCCCGGCAAAGTTCGATCGCGCAATCACCGTAAGCACGCCGCTGTTGATCGGGAGCCTGCGTCGAGCCGAGCTCGTTGCCGGCGATCGTGCCAGCATGGTGAAACTTGCTTTCGCGAATCAGACGCTAGTGGTCACTGCCAGCTCCGATATTTCGGGCAACGCTTACGAAGAGCTCGAGATCGAGCAGAACGGCGAAGATCTCACCATTGCGTTCAACGCCCGGTATTTGGTGGAGATCCTCAACCACATCAAGAGCGAGAAAACGGTCATTGAGTTCTTGGGGCCGCTCTCACCCGCTGCGATTCGGCCGTTCGAACCACTGGAGAGCGGCCAGCAGCTCTACGTGCTAATGCCGCTGCGACAGTAATGTGTTGCTCGAGCGGTTGACGCTTTCGGATTTCAGAAATTATTCCGAACTCCAGATCGAACCAGCGGCGGGGCTGAACGTCTTCGTTGGAGCCAACGCGCAGGGGAAGAGCAATCTCTTGGAAGGGATTGCAATGCTCGGAACGGGGAAATCGTTTCGAACTGCCCGGGAGGCGGATACCTTGCGCAAAGGCTGCGAACGCGCCGCACTTCGCGGCGTAGCGTCGCTCCACGCCGGACGGGTCGAGCTGGCCTGCGTGATTGAGCGGTCCAGCCGAGGGACGCGCAAGACGTACACGGTCAATGCGAGCAGCGTCCGCTATGCAGGCTATCTCGGCAGGATGCGCGTCGTGACGTTCGTACCGGCCGATTTGCACTTGGCGAGCGGCACGCCCAGCGCGCGCCGGGCCTTTTTGAACAGCGCCTTGTCCCAAAGTGAGCCGCGCTATTATTATGAGCTTGCGCGCTACCGTAAGGCCGTGCAACAGAAAAACGCCTTGCTCCGCGGAACGATTGAAGCCGATCCGGAGTTGCTGGCGACGTACAACCGCACGCTAGTCGAGGCGGGAACACAAATCATGCTGGCGCGCCACGGGCTGATTCGTGCACTTGCGCAAAACGCACGGCGCGCCCACGAGCAATTTGCGAGCACCGAGGAACTCCAGGTGGATTACGAGCCGAACGTCGCTTTTATAGCGCCGACGAGCGATGCGATAAGGGCCGCACTCGAAGCGCGGCTGGCGTACTGTCTCGACGCTGAGCGCTTGCGCAAAAGCGCAATCGCCGGTCCGCATCGCGACGACATCAGCTTAACGCTTGACGGTCTATCGCTGGCGGCGTACGGTTCTCAAGGACAGCAGCGCACGGCGGTCCTGGCACTCAAGGTGGCCGAATACGGCGTGATGTGCGAGCGGTCGAGCGAAGCGCCTCTACTGCTCCTCGACGACGTGCTTTCGGAGCTTGACGAAGAGCGCGCTGGTGCGTTCTTGGCCGAAATCGGGGAATACGAGCAGGCCTTTATCACGGCGACGCATCTGCCGGCAGGGCTGCCCACGGGTGCGCATCTCGCGCGCATTTCGAAGGGCCGGGTGCAAACCGCCGCGACATGTTAAAGCTCTCGAAGGCGATCGCGCAGTGGAAGCCGGCGGAAACTGATGCAGGGCAGGCGCCGATCGCACTGCTCGAAGCGGGCTGGGAGGAGATCGTTGGTTGCGAAGTCGCGCAGAACTCGCATCCGGCGCGCGTTGCCGACGGAACCCTCACGATTACGACCCGCTCGAGTGCGTGGAGTCACCAGCTCAGTTTCCTTGCCGAGCATCTGCTGGGGGCGGTCGCTTCGCGTCTGCCCGATGCCGGCATCGAGCGTCTGCGGTTTCGCGTCGGCAGGGTGCTCCCGCGCCGTAAGGTCGGTGGGAATCGGCAGGGTGTTGCGGCTTTGCGGTCCCCGAGCGATCGGCCGGATTCGGCCTCCCCCGGCGAGGCACTGGCGCGCTTTCGGCGGCACGTCGAGCAGCGCCGTGGCGCGCGGCGCGAGCAGGGGTGGAAGGAGTGCGCGGGCTGCAAGGTCCTCATCGGACCGGCCTCGGATTCACTCTGCCCGATCTGTGAGGCCGCGCGCACCGAGCGGCTCGTCGCTGCGACCGCGCAGCTGATGTTCGAGGCGCCGTGGCTGGGATATCCCGGAACGGCCGCACTCGTTGGCGGGTTACGGATAGGGGAGTACGAGCGGATCCGCACCCAGTTGCTTGCGCACTGGTGGGAGATGCTTGCGCGGGCTCGGGCGGCGAAGCACCTCTCGCGCGACGGCCGCGAGCGACTCGTTGCGAGTTCCTACGTACTTCTGCGAAGCAAACTTCCTCCAGAGCAGATCGTACCCGCAACCGTGCGGAGCATCTTAGGCGATGAGCTGCACGAACTACTCTATGGCAAGCCGTCGGGCGAAGGCGGCGCCGTAAAGAATCAAAAACGAAGAACGTAATGTCAACGAACTATACCGGCGAGCAGATCGAGGTCTTACGCGGGCTTGAAGCCGTGCGTAAGCGCCCGGGCATGTATATTGGCAACACCGCCGAGCGCGGCTTGCATCAGCTCGTCTACGAGGCCGTCGACAACGCCGTCGACGAAGCGCTGGCCGGATACGCGCGCAACGTGAAAGTCATTCTACATAAGGATCTCTCATGCTCGGTCGAGGACGACGGGCGTGGCATTCCCATTGACCTCCACGCCGAAGAGAAGCTTCCGGCCGTCGAAGTGGTGATGACGATACTGCACGCCGGGGCGAAGTTTGGAAAAGGCGGCTACAAGGTTTCCGGCGGGCTACACGGCGTCGGCATCTCGGTCGTAAACGCGCTCTCCGAATGGATGGTGACGCAGGTCAAGCGCGACGGTTTTGTCTGGGAAATGAAGTTCGTGCGCGGAGTGACCGTACAA
Source organism: Vulcanimicrobiota bacterium (assembly GCA_963826325.1). GTDB lineage: Bacteria > Vulcanimicrobiota > Vulcanimicrobiia > Vulcanimicrobiales > Vulcanimicrobiaceae > Cybelea. The sequence continues at coordinate 81,018 of CAWGWT010000006.1, read as the reverse complement.
AAGCTTAAGAAAATCGGCAAGACGGATGGAACGGGAACGCTGCAGTGGTTCAAACCCGATTCCGAGATGTTCGAGGTCACCGAGTTTCATTGGGACATTCTGCAAAAGCGCTTGCGCGAGCTCGCGTTCCTCAACCGCGGGCTCTCGATCACGCTTCGCGACGAACGAGGAGAAGCCGTTCGCGAACGAACGTATACCTTCGACGGCGGCATCGTCTCCTTCGTCGAGTGGCTCAATGAAAAGAAGGACCCGCTGCATCCGATCATTTCGACGCATGCCGAGCGAGACGGAGTCGACGTGGAAGTCGCGATGCAGTATACGGACACGTACGCCGACCAAATATTCTCTTACGCAAACAACATCGGAACCATCGAAGGCGGCATGCACCTCCAGGGTTTTCGGCAGGCCCTTACCAACGCCATCAACTCTTACGCGCGCAAGCGCGGCGCGCTCAAGGAGGCGGACAACTCGCTTTCGACCGACGACATCGTTGAAGGACTGACGGCCGTCGTTTCCGTTAAGCTGCAAGACCCGCAGTTCGAAGGGCAGACAAAGACCAAACTGGGAAACGCGAGGGTTCGCAGCATCGTCGCCGGGCTCGTCTACGAGCGTTTGGAATTCTTTTTAGAAGAGAACCCGAAGCACGCCCGCGCGATCGTTGACAAGTGCATGCAAGCTCAGCGAGCGCGCGATGCCGCCAAGAAAGCGCGCGATCTGTCACGCCGCAAGAACGCGCTCGAGGGCTCGGGACTGCCCGGCAAGCTCGTCGATTGTAAAAACGGCAATGCGGCCGAGAGCGAGCTCTTCCTGGTCGAAGGCGATTCAGCCGGCGGCACCGCCAAGGGCGGACGCGATCCAAATAATCAAGCGATTCTCCCGCTGCGCGGCAAGATCCTCAACGTCGAGAAGGCCCGTCTCGACAAGGTGCTTGCCAACGAAGAGATCCGCACGATGATCACGGCGCTCGGTACAGGCTTCGGCGATGAGTTCAATGTTCAGAAGCTTCGTTATCACAAGATTATCATCATGACGGATGCCGACGTCGACGGTTCGCACATCCGGACGCTGCTTCTGACCTTCTTCTACCGGCAGATGCGCCCGCTCGTCGAACAGGGACACGTTTTCATCGCCCAGCCGCCGCTCTACGGAATCCGCAAGGGCAAGAAGCAGTGGTGGGCCTTCAACGAAGCCGAGCTCAAATCCATCGTTGGCGAAGACGGCAAAGATTTCGTCATCCAGCAATACAAGGGACTCGGAGAGATGGACGCCGAGCAGCTCGCCGAAACGACAATGGAAGTCGGTCACCGGCGACTGAAACAGATTATGGTCGAGGACGCGGTCGAAGCGGAACAGATATTCACGGATCTCATGGGCGACAAAGTCGAGCCTCGCAAGCAATACATTTTCGACTACGCCAAAAGCGTCAAGAACCTGGACTTGTAAGACTTCCTTTAGAAGCTGCTTAATCCGGCGGGGCCTTGTGCTGCGCAGGAGGTATAGAAGCCCGAGAGCTCCAGGTGCGCACACGCTTTGCGATCGGCCTGCTGGCCGTCATAATGGTTCTGTCCCTCGCGGTCGCAAGGCGCCACGCTTTACTGCGCTTTGCGATCCAGGAGGGCGCTGGTCTCGTGGGCGGCTACACCGTCCATATCGCCGAGCTGCACGTTGGATGGGGCGCAGCCGCGTTATTGAACGTGCAGGTCGAGCGCGGGACGCAGCCGCTGCTCGACGCGAATCTCATCGCGCTCCGGTACTCTTTGAGGGACCTGTTGCCGGGGAGCACCCATCGCTTCGGATTGCTCCGCATCGATATCGATAGCGCCCGGCTGACGATCGTCAGGTTTAGAGATGGAAGCTTCAATTTCAATCTTCCGCGCTTTGCAGTTAACCCCGCACCGCGGCGCGCAAATCCGGTTCCGCTGCGGTTTACACTGCGGGTCCGCAATTTGCAGGTCGAACTGCGCGAGCCCTCGGCTTATGACGCGAGCGCAAAGGACCTTCGCGTCCGCAGCGTTGCGATCGAAGCATCGGTCGATACCGGTAGGGTCACGCAGTATCGCGCCCGCGGCGCCTTTGAAGAGAGCAGCCTCGAACCATTCACCGTCGGCGGGAGAGTCGATGCCGTAGCGGGCTACGCCACGCATCATGCGCAAGCACGGCGTTTTCCCGTGCGCGCGCTGGCGAATTATTTAGCGGACACGCCGGCGGTGCGAATACTCGCGGGCCAAGGTCGAAATTTCGACGCGCGGCTTTACGCTCTCGGCGTCGTGCCGAATGCGACGCCTAACTATCACGTGAGCCTGCGGCTGGACGTGAACGGAGGCCGTTTGGGGCTCAATGTGCTCGCCGCGCCAATCGAGAACCTTCGCGCCCGGCTGGAAGTGATCGACAACGCCTTCTTCGTGCGGGGCGCGCATGCGACGCTCGCCGGCATCCGCTTACGCATCGACGGCGGAGCTTACGATTTAAACGGCGCGCTTACCGGCGGCGCAAAGCTACGTTTGGGAGTATCTGGAACGGGTGATCTCTCCGCTCTGCGGCAAGCGTTTACGTTCGCGCGAGCACAGCCGATTTCCGGAGCGGCGCGGCTTGGCGTGCTCGTGCACGGTCCGATCGACGACCCCGTGATCGTTGCGCGGGTCAACGCGCCGAACGCGCGGTATCGGGAGCTTCCGTTCGACTCGCTTGACGCCGGCGTCGTTTATCATTCCAACGTCGTCGCGCTTGCGCCGTTGAGCGTTGGCTATGGCGGTATGGCGCTTCGCGTCACCGGTACCATGGAGATCGGCAAGAGGCTTCTCTCGAGGTTTGCGTTGCACGTCGCGGGGCCGGCGAACCGCCTTCCGTATCTGGACGAAATGCTGGGAGACGAACCGGTAATCGTCGACGCCTCGGCGACCGGAAACGATCTACTCTTTCACGTCGTCGGCAGCGCCGCGTCGGCGCGAGGCGTCACACGCATGGCGGCGCTGGTCGAAACTAACCCCAACGGCACCGCCGCCGTCGAGCCATTCTGGTTTCATACGCAGCGGGGCAATTTTGACGGTGGTTATCTGCTCGACCGCCCCAAAAACACCAGCGCCTTCTGGATGCTCTCGAGCGGCCTGCGAATGCGCGCAGTCGGCTACAAGACTTTTCCCGGAATTTCGCTGCCGCAGATGCCGAAAGTCGACGCGCGTTCGGTGGGGATGACGTTGGCCGGAGGCGGCTCCGGCAAGAGCATCGTGTTGGCGGGATTCGTTAGGGGCTCGCAGGCCGGCATCGCGGGCGTACAGTTCGCTGCAGTCGAGGCCGCGTTCGGCGGAACGTTGCAAAACGCAGCGGTAAACTTGCTTCGTGCGGCCGGCCCGTGGGGAACGTTCGAGGGCCACGGCGGATTTTCGGCGCAGCGCTTCATCGCCTATGGAACCTATCACGGAACCTTCGAAGGCTTGCAGCCGTTGATTGGAAACGCCATCGCCGGTCACGGCAGCATCGGAGGCACCGTCGGTATCGGCATCGAGCCGTATCGCATCGTCGTGCAAGGCTCTAACCTAGCGCTGCGAAATGCGACGTTGCACGGCGTCCCAATCGATCGGGCGAGCTTGACGCTGGGGATTGCGGGTAATAGTTTGCGGATTTATTCAGCCGACGCCCACGCGGCCGGCGGCGATCTCGTTGCCGCCGGCACGTTCTCGCTTGCGCCGGCCGCCGGGAGCGCGAGTCCGAATGCTCTCGCGCTCGTTGCTAAACGGCTGAATGCGGTGCAGCTTCACGGGATCGGATTACCGCTGGATGCGGGGACGCTTTCGGCTGCCGGAACTCTCGCTGCGGGAGCGCCGCTGCCGGCGTTCGACGGCGGCGTCGCAGTCAACGCCGGCCGCATCGCGCACTTCGCACTCACCGGAAACGGCGAAGTGCGCCTATCCGGCGATGCGGTATCGCTTCGCCGGACCCTCGGCGCCCTCGGAGTTACCTACGCGCGAGTCGACGGCAGAATCATCGCGCTCACCTCCGGTTCGCCCGTCTACGCCCTGGATGCGTACGTCCCGGCAGCCCAAATCTTGCCGGCACTGCATTCTTTCGGGCTCCCAAACTACATGACCGACGGCTCCTTCAACGCGCGGCTACACATCGCCGGTCGGAGCCTGGCACCGAACGTCAGTGGGCACGTCGGCGTGCCGGGAGGCGAGGCGAATGGACTGCCCTTCGTCGATGGGAGCGCGCAGCTTTCGGCCGATCCTCGCGGAGTCGCCATTCGCGATGGTTCCGTTCTCGTCGGCACGACCAGCGCGTACTTTACTGCGGTGTCGCGGCCGCACGAAAACGTCGTGGACGTGAGCGCGCCGCGTGCCGATCTCTCCGACTTCAACAATTTCTTCGACACGGGTGATACGCTGGACGGCAGCGGCAGCGTGAACCTTGCAGCAGCATCGCGTGACGCGCGCATCACGTCGAGCGGCGACATCGACGTGAGCGGCTTTCGTTATCGAAACTTGCCTATCGGCAATACTAAAGCGGTCTGGTCAAGCGCGCGCAACGTAATCACGGGATCGCTCGCCGTCGGCGGAAAGGAAGGAATGCTGCACGCGCGCGGGTCGATTGCGTTGACGCCGACGAGCGCGTGGCAATCCACGTTGATGCGTTCGCGATTTGATCTCGGCGCCGACGTCGAGGGTCTCGACCTCTCGCTTTGGATGCCCGCGCTCGGCCTGCAGGGGCTTCCGATCACCGGGCGCGTTTCGGGAAAGGCGACGGTGCATGGGCGATATCCGCTGATCGACCTGCGAGGGAACGCCGGCCTGACCAGCGCAACGATCGGCCCGTTGGCGCTCGATCGCGCGGAACTCGCAGTCCACACCGCTCGCCAGCGTATCGTCATCGACAAAGCCGAGGTCGAGACCTCCGCGCTCTCGGCATCGGCGGCCGGAACCCTCGGCTTGGGGCGCGACGACCCGCTCGACTTGCAAATTCACGCGACGACCGACCGTGTGGCGCAACTCGTCTACGACATCTCGCGCCTCAAGGTTCCGCTTAGCGGGTCCTTTGAATCGACCCTCAAGGTCGACGGCACGTATCGCTCGCCGAGGTTCCAAGCGGGCTTCGATGGGAGCAACGTGCTTGCGTACGGCATGCCGATCGTATCGCTTTTCGGGGAAGTGCGAGTAGAGCGGCGGGCATTGATACTTTCAGATGCCGGCGCGACGTTCGCACGCGGCGAGGCAACTTTAGCGGGTTCGCTCCCACTGCAGCTTGCGCCGCTCCGTTTGGCGGCTCCCGACCAGCCGATCAGCTTCGATCTCGACGTTGTCGGACTCGATCCGGCGATCTTCGACGAGACGCTTGGCAACGACACGAAGCTTTCCGGACTGATCGACGGTCATCTCGGGCTCTCCGGCACGGTGCGTAAACCGGCTATCGTTGGCCGCGTCGCGCTCTCCGGCGGCTCGTACGTCAGCAATATCGAGCGAGTTGCGATCCAGCAAATTGCGGCTGCTCTCGCTTTCAATCACGCTTCGGTAACGATCGAACGCGCATCGGCGCGCTTCGGAACCGGCACCATCCAGGGCGCGGGGAACATCGAATTTTCAAATGGCTTTTCCGCGGGGGACGCGACGCTCGCGCTGAAGGCTTCGGCGCGGGGTGCCCAACTCGACCTTCCGGCCTATGGAAACGGAACGCTCGATGGCCAAATCACGCTCGCGAAGCGGCCGGACTCAAATGCGCTGCTCTCAGGGAGCCTGGCACTGAGCAATGGCACGCTTCCATTCGCCTCTTTCCTCAAAGCGGCGCAGCAGTCGGCCGCCGTAAGTGGACCGCCGTTACCGCTCGCCTTTAATCTTCAAGCGACTGCGGGGAAGAACGTGCGCGTCCGCGGGAACGGTTATGGCGCGGGCCTCGACATCGGCGTTGCCGGTTCGGCGAAACTCGCGGGCACGCTCGCGAAACCGACAATCGCCGGTACGTTCGAATCGACCGGCGGAACGCTTACGTATTTCGATCGAGCCTTCCGCGTACAGCAGGGAAGCGTTCGCTTTAACGCGGCCGACGGCGTTCTCCCCACGCTCAGCGCCGTCGCGACGACGACGGTGGTCAATCCGGATCCCGATCGAGCGCGAAATCCATACGGCAGTGCCGACATAACCATCTCCGTGGACGGGCCGATCTCGGGTCTCAATATCCGCCTCAACTCGAATCCGCCGGGGTACACGCAAGATCAGATTATTGCGCTGATTGCGCCGTTCGGCGGCTTCGCCAGCGGTATCGGCTTTAGCCGCCAAGAGATGCTCGCGCGGCAGCAGCCCAATGGGATAACGCCGTTGGGCACGCTCTCACCGATTCCCGACGTCGGCCTGCAACAGAGAAGCTCGATCACCGTGGGCCAGGAGGCCTTCAGCCTCCTCAACGCTCAGTTTACTGCCGGCTTGCTATCGCCATTGGAAACGACGCTCGGTCAGGGCCTCGGTCTGTCGAGCATCAACCTCACCCTCGGCTATTACGGGAACGTAGGATTTACGGCGAGCCGACTACTCAGCAAGGCGGTAAGCGCTGTCTACGCGGTGACCTTCGGAATTCCCCAAACGCAATCGTTCGGATTGACGGTCCAACCGAACCCTGAGACCTCCGCGGCGCTCAACTTTTTCTTGCAGAGTGGACCAACGAAGCTGGTACAGTTTCCGACTGCGCCGGTCGGCTACGGCGCGAGTTATCTCGCCACCGAGCCGCTTATTGGAAACAGCGGCTTCAGCCTAACGTATCAACGTCATTTCTGGTGAACAGATTAAGCGGAAGTTCAGGCTTAGGCCATGCGCAAGGACACCGGGCAGGCCGGGCGGAACAGGGCGTCCCGGGTCGCGCGGATGCGTTTATGCGCGTCGGCCATGCTGAGGCCGTCAATAGGACCTCGAGGTAAATTGAGGACGACTTTTTTCACATGACCTTTGATCCCAGGCGGCGCGTGGGGCCGTTACAACGGTACGTGGCGATTCTCTCGCTCCTCGCAATGACTGGTTTGAGCATCGGTCCGGCAGTATCGGCGTCCGCGGCACCAAGGATCGTCTCGGTCGACGTAACGGGCAACCTGCACGTGCCGACTCAGACGATCATGTCGGTCATTGCGGCACGGCCCGGCCAGCCGTACGACCCGAAGGTCGTTCAAGCGGACCTAGCGCGAATCAACGCGCTCGGCTACTTCGCGGACATCGCCCCGCCGTTGGTGCGCCAGCGTCCCGGCGGCATCGCGATCACCTACCGCGTCGTCGAGAATCCCGTCATCACGAAGATCGGCTTTAGCGGGAACCAGAAGGTTCCCAGCGACACCCTGCTGGCGCTGATGGACCTGGCGGTGGGCCAAGTCTTCAACACGAACACTTTCCGGCAAGACGTGCTGAAGATCAATAATTATTACGAACGCATCGGTTACGGCGGACAAGTGCCGACTCACGTCAAGGACATCAACCTCGATTCACAGACCGGTGCGCTCACGCTGGTCATTCAAGAGGGCCTGGTCGTCAAAAACATCATCATCGGGGGCGATCCGCTGCTTCCACCGCCCTATCTCCTTCCGCATCTGACCTTGAAACCGGGTAGCGTCTACTCCGACTCCGTGCGCGATGCCGATTACAAAACGCTGCAGAAACTTTACGAAGACAAGTTCCATCTCGAAGTCGGGAACTTCGAGGGGGGCATCGTGCCGTCGTCGATCAACCTTCAGGCGGGAACCGCCGACGTCAAGTACAACATCTACGTCGCGCGCATCGCCGTGGTCGAAGTCACGGGGAACACGCGAACGAAGGACCAAGTGATCCGTCGCGAGCTGCGGGAACGGCCCGGAATGGTGCTCAACACCGATGCGATCAAGCGGGATTACCAACGGCTCAACGCGCTCAACTTCTTTTCCAAGGTCGAGCCCGACGTCAAGCCCGGTCCGGATCCGAAGAAGCCGCAGGACGTCACGCTCGTCTGGCACGTCACCGAGCAGCGCACGGCGACGGCGTCGGTCGGCTTTGGATACTCCGGAGGTTTGACCGGCCTTGGCCTGTACGCGACGCTCGGTTTTTCGGACAATAATTTGCACGGCACCGGCAACTCCGCCGGCCTCCAGTTTGAAGAGGGCGCGCGCGCGGGCATCGCGCAGCTTACGGCGTCGGTGCCCTACCTCAGCAACACTCCGCAAGGGCAAAAGTACACGGTCGGCGGCTCCATCTTCACCAACCATACGACGTATTATTACCCGATCTACGCAATTGCCGGTTCCGGAACGTCGGTGAAGAGCAGTTCGACGGTTCCGATTCCCGTCACGCTCTATTCGAGCACGAACGCGCAGTTGGTTTCCAGTACCGATGCCACCAGCGTTTCGAGCTCGAACGGAGCTTCCGGCAACATCGGGCGCCGCCTGAGCGACTACACGATCCTTTCATTCTCGTTGTCCGGCCAAAAGATTAAGTACGACACGACGGTGCCGTCGCCGTACTACTTCCAAGGAAATCAGCCGAACATTTTCGTCGGACCGACGCCGAGCCCAATCAGCTCCTCGCAGTTCAACTACGGCGGCTCTTTCGGCATTTCGGCTTCTTCGATCGCCAATGTGAACACCGGCGCTCCATACAATCTTGTGACGAGCGGCCTTAGCTTGCAAACGATTACGCTCGACGATCCGTTCAACCCGCGCAACGGCGTCAAGGTGCTGCTAAGCACCACGCTCTCGGCTTCGGCAATCGGGTCCAACTTCTCGTTTACCGAGAGCACGCTCGATCTCGCGAAGTTCTTCCCAGTGCTCAAGGACGCCACGCTGGGAGTTCACGGTGCCGCGTACAACTCGACTGGGGTCATTCCGCCCAGTTCGCTCTTCACGTTCTCCGATCAGCAGATGCGCGGTTACAATCAGGTTTTTTACGCAACCAATGCTTACCTCGGGCAGATCGAGCTGCGTCAACCCGTCGCGTTAGATCGCCGTATTACGCTCGCGGTCTTCGTCGACGAGCTGGACTACCACATCCGAGGCGCGTACCCGCTGCTCGACCCGTACACGAACCGCATCACCGGGTATCCCGCCGATTGGGCGCTCTACGGGGATGCCGGTTTCGGAATCCGTTTCGACGTACCGCAGCTCGGCCTTCGTACGGTACGCATCGACTTCGCCAAAGGAGTGAATGGAACGCACACGAGCTTCGGAATCGGCCAGAGTTTTTAGTTGCAGGCGACCCGTCCTGGAGACCAATAGAACGATATGAAAATTCGGTCAGCGATATTTTTCGCCGGCGCCGTCGCGCTAGCCATGTGGGCGGGACGAGGCGCTATTGCGGCGGACCTCACCGATGTCGGATACATCGATCAAGCAGAGTTGGCAAACTTGCCGGTCTTCGTTGCGGGGAACCGTCAGCTGGCAACTTATAAGGCGCAGCTCGATTCGCAGTTCAACGCTCAGGTACGGCGGGCTCGGACGGACGCCGAGAGGCAGCAGGTGGCCATGCAGTTCCAGCAACAATTCAACGATAAGCAGCGGGAAATCGTCGGGCCTCTTTTTCAGCGAGCGCAGCTGGCAATTGCCGCGATTAGCGCAACGCGCAATCTTTCGATCGTCGTTGACAAGCGCGTCGTGATCTACGGAGGTCAAGACGTTACGAAGGACGTGGAGGCCGTCTTTGTCAGCCCGCAGGCCATCCAGCCGCCCGCCGCGACGCCGCCGCCGTCCGAGATCGGCTACGTCGATCAAAACGTGCTCGACGGAGTCCCGAAGGTGCAAACGGCCAACAACACGATGCAGCAGTTCGAGGCGACTCAGCGACAAGTCTACTCGGCGCGAATCGCTCAGGCCCGCAGTCCGAGCGAGAAGCAGCAACTTCTGCAACAGTACAACAAAACGGTTGCCGACAAGCAAGATCAGCTTCTTAAGCCGCTGGTAGATCAAACCCGGGTCGCAACGTCCAACGTGGCACGCAAGAAGAATTTGTTGCTAGTCATCGACAAGGCAGACGTGATTTATGGGGGGACGGACATCACGTCGGATGTCCAAAATGAGCTTACGAAGTAGCGTTCTGAGCTGCGCCGTAATAGTTGCCGTCGGCGGGTGCGCGCCCAACGTCCACTCGTCCGCCATTCGAGGAACGGGTTACGTTCGGATCGACGAGGTCGTCAAGCATCATCCACTCTACGGTCAGCTCTCGCAGCTCGACGATGCGATTGCGGCAATCAATCTTCAATCGGTGGCGCGGAAGGTGCCGCTGGGCGCCGCTCAGATCGCGGCGCAGACCGCGGAGCTCAATCGAGAGCTGCGCGCCGCGCAGATAAGGGCGAACAAAATCCTCGCCCAAAAACAGCGCGACTACGCGCAGCGCGAACAGCAGGCGGTTCATTCGGCGTTGGCCGCAGCGGGCATTCGAGGCTCGGGTGCGCTCGCCGCACAACAAATGAGCGGTACGTCCGCTCAACAGGTAGCGCAAGCCGCCCAAGCGGCCAACTCGGACCTCATGGCGTACCAGCAGAGCGTCATCGCGCAAGACAACGCGGCGAGTTCTTCGATAGCGAAACAGCTCCAAGTGCAAGAGGCCCAGAAGTATCGTGCCAAGGCCGAACAGCTTACGCAGAACGAAACGGATCTTTCGCTGCGTTTGACGCAGCAGGACGCCGCATCGCGATTGGCGATCAAAATGCGTCTCTCCAATCTGGCGTTAGATCCGGCCGCGCGCAAGCAGGCACAAGAGCAGCTTGCCGCGATCGGCGCGAAAGAGGCTGCGCAGTTGGGCGCCCAACGCGATGTCGATGCCGCAACGCTGCGCGCCTACCGGCAGCAGCTCGATCGACAGACCGGCGACGCGATCCGAACTCAAGTAGGCGCTATCCAAACCCAGACGCGAGGCAAGCTCGAGGAACGCCGTAACGAGGTCGGCACGCAGTTGCGCAGCCTGGGTCCTCCTTCGTTGCCGACTAACCTTCCGCCCGGCGTGCAGGCGCGCATTTCGGCGATCCATCGACAGTTTGTCGGACAGTTCCAGGCCGACGCCGGAAAAACCATCGGAGAGTACAACGAGACGAAAAGCGATCTCGATCGCCAATTTGCGGCGCTTCACGGGGCCGATGTCGGGGCGACGGGAGCCGCTGCCAAGGAACTTGGAACACTACAGAAGCGGCGCGGCGAGCTTTATGGGCAGATCGTCGCGCAGGTGGAACGTGACGCTTCGCGCATTGCGAAGGATAAGGGGTTCAGCATCGTCTTCGTCAACATTTGGTCTGCGGTGGGCGGATATGACCTAACCAACGAAATTATCAAGGACGTCGAAAGTCAACACGAGTGAAAAAGCACCAACGGATTTTTTTCTTCTGCGCCGCCGTCGCGCTCGCGGGCTGCGCTACGCGCAGTCCTATCGGACTCGTGGACGTGCAGCGGATCGTCGCGAACTGGCCCGAGTATCAGGGCTATCAGAACCAGCTTTACGCCGATGAGCGTTCGATTCAATCGCGGCGGGAGAGTTCGGCGCGAAAACGGCGCGCTGCGGTGGCTCTGCAACGTAAATATTCGCAGGTGACCGATCGGCTTTCGCAGCAGATTCGGGACGCTGCCGGAAAAATCGCATCTCAGCGCCAGCTCAAACTGGTCCTGACGCGCGAGGGCATTGGTTACGGCGGCGTCGACATCACCGGCGACGTCGAGAGGGCGCTCAATATCACGGAGAAGGCGACGCCCACGCCGGGTACGTAGTGGCCCATAACAGGCCACTGGCTCGCGCAGGAGGTTCGATGCTGGGAACGCTCGAGGAATTGGCTGCGCGGGTCGGGGGACGCATCGTTGGCGACGGCAGCGTCCGCATCGGCCGAGTCAGCGCTGTAGAAGATGCAACTAACGACGCACTGACTTTCGCGACCAGCGAAGCATACTTTGCGTCTGCGCTCGCAAGCGACGCGGCCGCGATCTTAGTCGACGGTTCGCTTGGGAAGGTTCCGTCTGGTAAACCGTTATTGGTGGTAGAGAACGCGCGTTACGCATTGGCGCTTTTGCTGCAGTCGCTGCGGCCGCACAAGCCGCGCGGTCCCTTCCGGCATCCGAGCGCCGTCGTCGAGCCTGACGCGCAACTCGCCGCCGACGTGTATGTCGGCGCTCATGCGTATATCGGAAATCTCACCGCGATCGGCAGCGGCAGCGCCGTCGGCACGGGGGCCTACGTGGGTGAAGGCGTTTCCATTGGCGAGTCGGTTTGGATTCACTCCGGGGCCAGCATCATGGCCGGGACGCGCATCGGGGACCGCGTCGTGCTGCATTCGGGATGCGTGATCGGCAGCGACGGATTCGGCTGGGCTTTCGTCGACGGCCGATCGGAACGAATTCCCCAAATCGGCAACGTCGTCCTCGAAGACGATGTGGAGATTGGTGCGAACACTTGCATCGATCGCGCCCAGACCGGCAGCACGAGAATCGGCGCCGGCACCAAGATCGACAATCTCGTGCAAGTCGGACACAACTGCCGTGTCGGCAAGCATTGCGTTATCGCGGCATTAACCGGTTTGGCCGGTTCGACCGTGATCGGCGATCACGTTAAAGTTGGGGGTCAGGTCGGGTTCAATGGTCACGTGACAATCGGTTCCGGCGTATCAATCGCGGGGTCATCGGGCATCTGGGGAAATCTAGCGGATGGCGCGACGGTTTCCGGTAACCCTGCGCGAGATCATCGCGAGCATGTTCGCCAAGAGGTCATGATTCGTAAGCTGCCAAAGCTCTTCGATCGTGTGGAGGCGCTGGAGCGTTCGCGCTCAGCCGAGTAACGGCGAATGATGCAGGCGACGCTCCGGGACATTATTCGTTTCGAAGGTGTCGGTCTGCACACGGGAACGCACGGTGCGGTGGAAGTCCGACCGGCGCAGCCCAACGACGGAATATCCTTCGTTCTTGGGAGAACGCACGTGAACGCCGGCGTCGAAAACGTGGTCGATACCTCGCGCGCGACGGTGTTGGGTCGCGACGGGTCGACGGTTTCCACGACGGAGCATTTGCTCTCAGCGCTCTTTGCGATGGGCGTGAGCAATGCCGAGATCCACGTGCGGGGTCCGGAAATTCCGGCAGGCGATGGGAGCTCGGCAGAATTCACGACGGCCATCGCGACTTGCGGCCTCGAAATCCAACGGCAACCGCGCAAAGTGCTGGAAATCGACGCGCCGTTTTGGGTCCGCGCCGGCGACCGCATGATCGCGGCCTTCCCGTCGCCCACATTTCGCGTGCGCTTCGTCGCGGATTTCCCGGCACCGATCGGCACGCAATACTTCGACGACGAGATTGACCCAGAACGCTACCAAATGGAGATTGCCGGCGCGCGTACGTTCGCATACCTTCACGAAATCGAAGCGTTGTGGGCTCGCGGTCTGGGGCGCGGCGGCAGTCTCGAGAACGCGCTCGTCTTCGCACCCGATGGTCCGATGCAGCCGCTGCGCTGGCCGAACGAAGCGGTGCGCCATAAAGTGCTCGATCTCATCGGTGACCTCGCACTTCTGGGAGCTTGGCCGCAATGCGAGATCGTCGCGATCAAGAGCGGTCACGAGCTTCACACGTCAATAACGCGCGCCTTGCGCAGCCGACTGCGCGTACCGTCGGCATAAGAGCCTCGAGGAGATATAGGTTGACCGAACTGGACATTCGCATGATTTTTGAGATCTTGCCCCACCGCTATCCGATGCTGCTGGTCGATCGGATCGTGGAGTTCGAACCCATGGTGCGTGTGAGAGGCTACAAGAACATTACGTACAACGAGCAAATATTTGCCGGGCATTTTCCCAACAATCCGGTCTTGCCCGGCGTCTACATGGTCGAGGCACTCGCGCAGCTGGGGGGCGCGATGATTCTCGAGCCCGGCGAGTTCTCCCGCAGAGTTCCCTACCTCGCCGGCATCGACAAAGCGAAATTTCGGCGCCCCGTGATTCCCGGCGACCGGCTCGACATGGAAGCGAAGATGCTGCGTCACAAACGCAATATCGGATGGGTAAGCGGCGAAGCCACGGTCGACGGCCAGTTCGCGTGCTATGCCGAGTTGATGTTCTCGATCGCCTCCGACCCTCGCATGTTTGGCGCTGATTCAAGTGTGCTCCACATCTAAGCGGCGTATCAAAAGACTCTAATGCTGCACCCGACGGCGATCGTCCATCCGGGTGCCGAGATTGGGAAAAACGCCGAAATCGGGCCGTATTGCATCGTCGGCGAGCATGTCTCAGTCGGCGCGCGCACGGTTTTGCAGGCCCACGTGGTCGTCAACGGCTGGACCGAGATTGGGGAAGACTGTCTGTTTTATCCTTTTTCGACGGTCGGAGCGGCCTCGCAGGATCGTAAGTACGCCGGCGAGCGCGCGTTCACGCGAATTGGGGACCGGACGATCCTGCGCGAATACGTCAGCATTCAGCGAGCGACCGGACACGACGAAGTAACGGCGGTCGGCAGCGACTGCCTACTACTGGCCTACGTGCACATCGCCCACAATTGCATTCTCGGCAACGGGGTCACGATGAGCAATTTGGCTCAGTTAGCTGGTCACGTTCAGTTGGGCGACCACGTCACCATCGGGGGCCAAACCGGCGTTCACCAGTTCACGCGGGTCGGTCGCCATGCAATGCTGGGCGGCATGAGCAAAGTCATCAAGGACGTGCCTCCATTCTTTCTGGTTGAAGGCAATCCGTGCGAACCCTATGGCCTCAACAGCGTTGGCCTGCGCCGCGCCGCTTTTTCGGCTGAGGAACGTAACGAGATTAAACGTTTCTACAAACTACTGTATAACCCTAAGCTCAACGTCTCCCAAGCAATCGAGGCGATGAAAGCGCAAGCGACGACCGAACCCGGCCGCGAAATCATCGACTTTCTCGAGGCGCCCTCTCAGCGTGGCGTACTGAAATAGGCGCCGTTGCACGGCGGCGATGGCTACGTGCCGCGCCAGGGGGCTCCGACGCGAGCGCCATTGACAGGAGGTCATGATTTACCGCACTGGTGGCGCGAGCGCGGTGCAGCAGGAGCGGAACATGGATGTGGAGCGACGAGCGATCCCGGGCGCGGTATGTAGCCATCGCCGCAAGCGCGGCGGAATATGAAATATTTTTTCTCGACGGGGGAGCCCTCGGGTGAGGCGATGGCAATCTTTTTGGCGGAAGAGATTCGAAAATTAGATCCCGACGCGCAGTTCGAAGCGATTGGAAGCGCCCGGATGAGGGACGCGAACTTTGCGCTCTGGCGCGATCATACGGGTTGGGCGAGCATGGGACCGTTGGCCGCCATTCCAAGAATTCCGAAGCTTTTGAATGCGATGTTGCGCACGGCGTTTCATATCGTGGCGTCGAAGCCCGACTTGGTGGTGCTTGTCGATTTCGGCGTCTTCAATCTGCGCTTGGCTAACACGTTGCGGCGCCTGCATTATTGCGGACCGATCATGGATCTTTTTCCGCCCGGAACGTGGTTAGATAACGTGGATAAAGCGCGCAACGTCAGCGCGGTCGCCGTGCCGGTGACCGCTTTTGCGCATCAGTACGAATTTTATCGAAGTCTTGGGTGCCGTATCGAATATTTCGGGCATCCGCTTGCGAGCCGGTATCGGATGCGGAGTCGGCGCGCGGCGCCGCCGACCGATGGCGGCCTCGTTGCGATGCTTCCGGGCAGCCGCGCCGGTGAGC
The DNA here is from genome assembly GCA_963826325.1 of Vulcanimicrobiota bacterium. Taxonomy (GTDB): domain Bacteria; phylum Vulcanimicrobiota; class Vulcanimicrobiia; order Vulcanimicrobiales; family Vulcanimicrobiaceae; genus Cybelea. The sequence continues at coordinate 65,406 of CAWGWT010000006.1, read as the reverse complement.
TTCACCGCCACGTGCCGGTTCTCGCCGCCGCATATCGCACTCTGCAACGACGGCGGCCAGGGTTGCGCGGCGTGATTGGAGCGGCCGACGATCGCGCCGAACGGAAGATAATGCGGACGCTCGCTCGCGAGCGGCTCGAAGACGTCACTATCGTGCGGGGCGTTCCCGCGGCCGTTTCGGACGCCGATGGAGCTTGGGTTGCCTCGGGTACCGCCGTGCTGGAAACCGCGCTCCTCGGCGTGCCGGAGGTCGGGATTTACGTCATTCCGCCGATTCTTATCTGGTACGGCCATCGAATGGTCAGACACCGGTTTATCATGCTGCCGAACCTGGTTCTCGAACGCGAAGTCGTTCCCGAGTTGTTGCAAGAACGCGCAACGCCGGAGGCGCTCGCTGATGCGCTCGAAGCGCAAATGGCGAATCCGTCGAAACAATACGATGATTTTGTGAAGCTTCGCGAGGCGCTCGGTCCGGCTGACGCGCTCCAGCGCTGCGCGCGCTGCGCCGTCGAACTCGCCCGCGGGGCCTGCGCATGATCCGAATCTATCACACTTCGGACCTGCACGATCGGCGCGGCATTGCGGGCCGGCTGCGCGAGTTGCGAAGCGAGCGTCCGGGAATGCTCTTCGACTGCGGCGATGCGCTAAGGGGAAGTCAAAGCGTGTACTATCGCAGCGAACCGATCGTGGCAGAAATGGATGCTGCCGGCTACGACGCACAAGCCGTCGGTAACCGCGAGTTTCATTATCTCTTCTCGTTGCTGAGAGCGAGAGCCTTACGTATGCGTCATCCGCTGGTCTGCACGAATTTGGAAGACATGCAGGGGAGACCACTGCCGTTTATGCCGGCGCTCCGTTTTGAAGCCGGCAGCGATCGAGAACAGCCGCTTAAGATTCACGTGCTAGGCCTCTTGATCATGCAGTATCGAACGGGAAGTGCCTGGGAGCGCCTTTTCGGCTGGCGCTTTCTCGAGCCTTGGAGCGCGGTGCGTCCGTATGCGACCGCGATACCGGACGGCGAACTGCTCATCGTGCTCTCGCATATCGGTCTTTCGCTCGATCGCGAGCTGGCGGCTCGGGCGCCACGCATCGATTTGATCCTCGGCGGCCACAGCCACGATACGCTCGAGGCTCCCGAGTACGTCGGCGCCGTTCCGATCGTCCATGCGGGTCCCTACGGACGCTTCGTTTCGCGCAGCGAGCTTGCATACGAGCCGTCGAGCCGGCGCTTTCGACTCGTGGACTTTGCGCTGGTTCCGCTCCTGGGTCCGGAAGCAGCGTGAATCGAGTGCTTTTCGTAACGAACGGTCACGGCGAAGCATCGATCGCGGAACGCATCTCGCTCGAGCTGCGTTCGAAGCTACCCGACGCGTGCATTGACCATCTCGCGCTTGTCGGAAGCGCCGCTGGTGATGCGTTCAATGAGGTCGGCCCGCGACGCGCAATGCCCAGCGGCGGTTTGATCGCGATGGGAAACGTGCGAAATCTGCTCAGGGATCTACGAGCGGGCCTGGTGGCGCTCACGTGGGGGCAGGTGCAGTTCTTACGCGGCGCTCGCGGCGCATATCGCGTGGTCGTCGCGGTTGGCGACGTCTATGCGCTCGCGATGGCGCTTCTTGCGGGTACCCGAACGGTCTTCGTCGGGAGCGCAAAGAGCGTGGAAGTGGCTCGCTACGGCCCGTTTGAGCAACGAATTCTCGCGCGCGCAGCGGCGTGCTTCGTGCGCGACGACGCGACCGCACGAGACTTGGGGCGGCGCGGTCTGCGAGTCGACGTCGCCAATGCGATCGTCGACCTCTTTCCGACGACAGAAGATTGTGCGGCCGAGGCCGTGGCGGGATTCACACCCGCGTTGGCGCTGTTTCCCGGAAGCCGCATAAGCGCATACGACGACGCCGAATTTCTCCTGCGCGTTATCCGCGAACTTGCGGCGCAGCGTTCAGATATTGGAGCCGTGCTTTCAATCGCGCGTGGGCTCGACTCGGATCGCTTTGCAGCCGACGCGCGGCGAGCCGGCTGGGACCTGCGTACCACGACGCACGCATCGATTCCGTTCGTTTTGAGCCGGGGCGGACGCGAGATCGTACGGGGCTGGCGTGGCCCGCTTGGACCGCTTCTCGCGCGCACAATACTCGTCTTGGGACAGGCCGGTACCGCAAACGAAGCAGCGGCGGCAGCAGCGGTTCCAGTCATCGCATTCGAACGCGATCGCAGTAGACGAACGCGCTGGTATCGAGAGCGCCAGCGAGGATTACTCGGCGATGCGCTCCTCATTTTACCGGGTGACCTGAGGGAAGCGGTCGCCGGCGTGGACGGGGTTCTAAACGACCCGGCTCGGCGGTGCCGAATGGGCGAGATTGGACGCGCTCGCATGGGTGAGGCGGGCGCGGCCCGCCGCATCGCCGAGCGCATTGCAGCCCTACTAGGCGCATCGTAGTGCGCCGTCTCATGCCGGGCGCGCTCGGAATCATTTTTGCGATCGTACCGCTCTTCCCGAGCTTTATCGCGCTCACCGGCGTTGCATTTCCCGGTATCTCACTCTTCCCGCCTCAACTCATTCTCGTCGTCCTCGCGGGCTGCGCGTTCCTCGCGGTCTACGCGCTGGTGATTTTGGCGCGCTATCCGCAAACTTGCTCGCAACCGTTGCTTCTCCCATTGCTCGCCGTCTTCGGCGCCGGATTGTTGGCGGGAGGCGTTGGGTTCAATCCAGCTGCCGGGTTGCTCTTCACAGGAATCGGCGGGCTGGGCATCATCTGGCACTGCTCGGTCATGCGATTCTATGCGCAACGGAACGCAGCGGTCACGATCTACTCGGCATACCTGCTCTCCGGCGCGCTCGCGGCGGCTGCGGCAATCGCGATGGTGACTGCACGCGTTCCGGTAACGCAGTATGCCATCCAACACGGACGCGCGACCGGCACGTTCATTCTGCCGGGCGAACTTGCCGGCTACCTGATCGTCCTGTCGCCGGTCGCGTATGCGCTCGGATGCGTGGCCCGGCAACGTTCGACGCGCATTTTGGCGCGGACCACGCTGGCGCTCGCCCTCGTTGCACTCGTCCTCACCTATTCGCGCGCCGGCTGGATGGGTTTTGCGGCGGCCTTCGCTTTTTTGCTCGCCGTTCGTACCCGACATGGCATCGGCGGAGCTGCCGTCGTCGTGCTCGGCGGCATCATCGCGGTGCTGCTGCTATTCAACGCGCATCATAATCCAAGCGAAGACTACACTCGCTTATCGATCTGGCAGGCCTCAGTGCAGATCGCCGATCGATTTCCGCTCACCGGCGTCGGGCCTTTCAATTTTTCCCGGCTTTACGCGCTCGTGCGCGCCCCCGACGGCGATCAGACCGCCTTCCACGCGCACAGCCTCTATCTGACGTTCTTCGTCGAATTCGGAATCGTCGGATTGGCCGCGGTGGCATGGACGCTCTGGCGCTTCGCGGTCGAGCTGCGGCAACGCGTTTCCAACGCCGGAAGAACCGCGGCGTTTCTGTCACTGAGTGTCGCGGCGGGACTGGTCGGCGTTGCCGTGCAAGGGCTCATCGATACCGTGAGCGTCGTGATTTTCGGATTGTGGATGCCGATGATGGGTCTCGCGCTTGCCGCGGCAAACGGCGGGGAGCCGAGCCCGACGATCGAGGTTCCTTGAGTGCGTTCCGCTGCGGTCATGGCTACGGTTTGGCTCGCCGCACTCGCGGGCTGCAATCCGCAGCCGCCAAAAGCCACCCCGTCGCCCTCGGCCGGCCGCCCTCGCACCATCGCAACTCCCCTCGTCCTCGAGATCACCGGAAGAGGAACCGCGAATCGGCCCGTGCACCTCATTCAGCAAGTCCACAACCGCATCGACTACGATCTGCTGGCAAGTTCGTACGAGAGCAAGGGGCCTCAAGGCGGCGCGCGCGCCGTTTTTCAAGACGCGCGCGTGACGTTCCGGGACCGCAACGGAGCGAGGATCGCGGCGCGGGCGCCGCAAGCCGTCGTCGACCAGACTGCGAATACGGTGACGCTGATGAACGGCGTCCACGCTCAGACGTCGTCGGGGATGACTCTGAAGTGCTATGCAGCTCGTTTATCGGCGCGCCACCGGCATGCTTCACGGCACCGGCAACGTCGTGGTTACCGATCCGAAAGGCTTTCGAGCGACCGGTTCGAGCTTTGACTCCGATATCTCCCTCACCCACATGCGGATGCAATGAGCGAAACACCAGCGATCAAGTTACGCGGACTCGTCAAGCGCTACGGCGAACGAACCGTCGTCAACGGCGTAACGGCAGAAGTCGAAACCGGCGAAGATCGTCGGCTTGCTCGGCCCGAACGGCGCCGGAAAGACGACGACCTTCTATATGGTCGTCGGGTTGGTGAAGCCCGACGGCGGCACCGTTCTGCTTGCCAACGGCAATCGCGAGATCGATCTGACTTCAGCCCCGATGTACGCGCGCGCCCGCAACGGCATCGGCTATCTCGCGCAGGAGAACTCGATCTTTCGCAAACTCTCGGTCGGCGACAACATCCGGCTCATTTGGGAACAGAACGGCGTCCCGCACGACGAGCGAGAGCGCCGCTTGCCCGCGCTGCTCGAAGAGTTTGGTCTGCGCGCCTTCGTCGACGCACGAGGCGACAGCCTTTCCGGCGGCGAGCGCCGGCGCGTCGAGATCGCGCGGGCCCTGGCGATTCGAGCCCGCCTTTCTGCTTCTCGACGAGCCGTTCACCGGAATCGATCCGATCGCGGTCGCCGACATTCAGGCCATGATTCGCCAACTGCGCGATCGCGGGCTCGGCATCCTCATCACCGACCACCAAGTGCGCGAAACGCTCGCAATCGTCGATCGCGCCTACATCTTGAACAACGGCCGCATCGAAGTCTCCGGCACGCGCAAGAAGTTCTCGACTCGCCGATCGCCCGCCAATTCTACCTCGGCGAAGGCTTTAGGTTATAGGCGATTTGCATTTTGGAAAGCGCCGTCGACGTGTGGCGAAGGGGCTCCGACGCGAGCGCCATTGACAGGAGGTCAAAATTTTCCTTAGCAGGTGGCGTGAGCACGGTGCAGCAGGAGCGGAACATGGATGTGTAGCGACGAGCGACCCGACGCAGCACGTAGCGCTTTCTCGGACATGCAAGTGCTTTAAAGACCCGGCAGCCCGAATGAGATTTACCATTCTCGATCGCTATATGCTGCGGAACTGGCGGGGCCGTTCGTCTTCGGATTGTCCGCGTTTACGCTGATTTTCGCGGCGACGGAGATTCTCAATATCGGCAAGCTCGTCAGCAACGAGCATGCGCCCGCTGTGGGCGGCGCTGCGCGTCTTCGTGTGGTCGCTGCCGGCCGACATCGTCCTGGTGATTCCGATGGCGCTGCTGCTGGGAACGTTGCTTGGCGGTTCAGCGGCTCTCGGGCGAGAGCGAAATCACCGCGATCAAGGCGTGCCGGCATCACCTTTGGGCGGATCGTCGCGCCGCTGCTGGCAGTCGGAATCGTGATGTCGTTCGTCACGCTACTATTTGCAAGAGAGCGTCGTCCCGTATGCCAACGACCAACTCATCGAGATAGAGAACGACGTCATCAATCACGTGAGCGCGTTCAATCGCGATTTAACGGTCTCGGCCCCGCTGCCGGGCGGCGGCCGGCAAGTAACGATTGCGACCGCCTACGAGCCCCATTCGCGCGCGCTGCTGCACGTGACGCTGATTCAGTACGACAACCACAACGAACCGCGGCAGATCATTTTTGCCGACCGTGCCGAGTTTACGGCCGACAAATGGACGCTGCAAAACTCCAGCGTCTATCGCTTCAATCCCGATGGAACGACGCTCGGCCGAACCGCACGATCCCGCAACAGGAGGTTCGAAATCGGCGAGAAGCCAACCGACCTGATCGAAGCGCATGAGCAACGACGATCCCGAGAACATGAGCCGAATCCAAATCGCGGAAATCGTGCGCTCGGGACAACTAACCGAAACCGAACGGCGCAAGTACGTGACGACCTATCAGGAGAAGCTCGCGCGGCCCTTCGCGTGCTTCGTCTTCATTCTTGATCGCCATCCCTTTCGGCTTGCGCTCGATCCGGTCGAGCGGCAGCACGAGCTTAGGTTTTGGCCTCTCCCTGGCAATCGTCTTCGTCTATTACGTCGTGATGACGGTCTGCTCGTTTGCAGCCGAAGCGTTCATCGGGCTGGCGGCGCTTTGGGCGTGGATTCCGAACATAATCTTTACGGCGATCGGGCTCATGCGGTTGCGACGCGCGCGGCGCAGTACGTGAACTTCGTCGAGATCATCCGAGGCATCGGCAATCTGGCTTTCGTGATGGCGATCGCCGGGGCCGTGGCGTACGTCGGCGACCGCGTCGGTCATCAGGTGGGGCGGCGGCGCTTGACGCTCTTTGGGATTCGGCCGCGATACACGTCGACGATCATTGCGATCGCGACCGGAATGATCATCGCGCTGGTCGTGTCGCTTGCCGCGATCTTTGCTTCGGAGCAGGTCAAGACCGCGTTTTTTAAGCTCAACTCCATTAATCAGCAAATCGCCGAACTACAGGCGCGCCAGCGCGATCTGGAGGCGAAGGTCAATACCGGCCGGCTCGTTTTGCCGGTCGACACGCTCATGGTACCCTTCTATCGCATCATACCCCAATCCGCATCGGCGTCACGGCGTCTTGCGACGATTCGCGACTACTATTTTTTCGCGGTGAAGTACGTCAATGCGAACTATCCGCGGCTCGGCTTGAAATCCTACGCGATTCCAACGGACGCCGATAAGAGGCTCAAAGGCTTGTCTACCGACCTGACGACGGCCGCGCAACTCTCGCAAGCCAACGTCATGCTGACCGTCACGTCGGACCAGAACCTCTTCGAAAACGACCAGATTCATTTTGCGATCAACGTCACGGCCGACATTCGTTACTTTCAGAAGGGCCAAGTCATCGCGCAGCTGGTAATACCCGGCAGAAGCGGGGCGAGCATCAACATCGCCCTGATCCAGTTGGAAAATTACGTAACGGTCACCGCGCGGCGGCTTCGCCTGCCGCCGTTTCTTTCAGACGTCCAACCGATTCAGCTAATTCCCGACGCGCAACAGATGCAACAGCGCCTTTCTAAATCAGGCACGTACCTACTTACCGCCTTTGCTGCCGAGGACTTTTATCCGCACGTCGGGGGCATACCGATTGTGATCGTCTTGACGCAGCAACCGTGAAGGGAGAGGAGGCCGTCCTCGGCGTGGATCCGGGCCGCCGGAAGGCGGGATTTGCGCTGCTCGACGCGTCCGGCAGCCTTGTCGTTTCCGGCATCGAACCGGTCGATCGCTTGCTTGAAAGCTTGCGTGGGCTCGTAATGGCACGCCGCGTCACGGCCATCGCACTCGGGCGCGGCACGAACGCTCGCGAGGTCAAGGCCGCGCTCGAGGGGCTCGGGCTGCCTATCCATTTGGTGGACGAATACGAAACGAGCCGCGGGGCGCGTCATCTCTATTTTGCGGATCACCCCCCGCGAGGATGGCGCCGTTTGCTCCCTATCGGCCTCCAAGTGCCGCCGCGCCCGATCGACGATTATGCCGCAATCTTGATCGCCCGGCGATTTCTCGCAAGGGGAGCGGACGCTCGATCTCCAAACTAAATAGCCCGCAATAAGTGGTTGGGTCTCTCACGGTGCTCGCGGGTATGCTGTTTTTGGAAACGGAGGAAAGGTGCGGGTCATCGGGGTCGTGGCACGGACAGCGCTCATGCTGGCGTTGTGTTCTGCCGCTGGGGTAGCCGCCGGACTGCCGCCGGGAATTGAACAGTTCGATCTGGGGTCGCAGTTGATGCTGCGTCTGTTCGGTGAAACCTCGGACTCGAGCGCTTCCTTCGCGGCCGCTCACGGCGACCGAGCCAGCGAGTCTCCGCTGCGTGAACTTGCGCTGCAGATCCACTCGGCCGATGTTAAGCCATATCTTGCCGGCGGCGCAGCCGTCTTTGCAGAGGATCGTTTCGCATTGCGCGCCCTTTCAATCAACAACGAGGTTTCCTCGTTTGGTGATGCGGCACAGTTCGTTGCGGGGCCGAGCGTGGTGCACTTCTCCGCACCATCAATCTCGGGGAACGATCTCGGGCTCATCCCAAGCGCGCACTTGACGGCGGCGTATCAGGCCGTTGTGCCGGAGCCACCCGTCTCGCCCGCGCCTGGAACTTTGGAGTTTACACCGCCTGAGGCGACGGCACCCGAGTCCGTTGCTTCGACAACACAAATCGGGCCGGTGCAGTTCGAGGGGCACGCCGAAGGCCTCTCGGCTCAAACGCCGCAGCTCGCATTGCCCTACACTTCCTATGGTGCCGGCGCAAACTTCGACGTACGTGCCGGAAAGCGGAGCCTAAATCTAAACCTCTCGAGTGGGTACGAGCATGAAACGCGTAACGATGCCAACGCGTTCTCGGTGACGCCCGTCGACTCGGCCACGTCGTGGCAGCTGCCGGGTTCTGGTACGCCGCTCGTCGTGCCCAACTATGCCGATCTGAATCGACTCTCGCTCGGTGCGGGCGTTTCGGTCCCCGTCACGCGCGGTTTGACCTTAAACTTCAACTACGATACACAACGGCTTTACGGCGGTTATGGCTTGCCGGGTCTGATGAACCTCGATGCGGTAAACAACTCCTACGGCGGGAAGCTGACTTTCAATATTCCGCAAATCTCCAACAGCGCGCTCTCGATCGGGGCGTACCAAGACCGCTTTCAGGACAGTATCCTGCCGAACAACGGATACACTCAGACGCGCGAGGACGTAAACTTTACCGTCAAGTTCTAACTTGAGCGGAACCCGGAGCTATGCGCTCTTCGGGCTCGTACTCGGCGCGCTCGTCGTCACTCTTATCGTGGCATTCGGCACCGTGCAGCTCGCCTCGGATGCTCTCGATTCGCGTGCGGCGGCAGCTGGAACGCTCCCCAGGCGCATACCGGTGCGCTTCGGTATTGCGGTGTATCGGATGCTCGATCGCATCGCGCCGGCACCGTACGTCGAGACGAGCCTCTCCGAAGAGGCGCTCGCGCTGGGCGACGCCGACGGGGCGGAACGTTATGCTTTGCGGTTGCCTGCATCACCGATTCGCGACGAGCTTTTAGCACGCGTCGCGTTGAAGCTCGGCAGCGTCGCGCTCGCTCGGGAGTACTTTCTTGCCGCGCCCGATCCCGACGCGGTGGACAGATCCGTGAACGCGCTGGCCGTCCGCGATCCCGCCGCGGCATACGCGCTCGAGCGGCTGCTGCAAGTTCGCCTCGCTCGTGACGCGACGCACCCCGACGCCGTTGCGGAGGCCTATTGGCAAATGGGGCGGCTTGCGAATCGGCAAGCATGGCGCGAAGTTTCGGGCAGCGCGCTTCAGCGCGCATGGCTGCGGCGCGGGTTAGGCGACTTCGAGGCCGCAGTGAGTCTTGCGCCGCTCTCCGAGCGATACGTCGTCGAGGCTGCAAATCAGGCCGATTTGCTTGGCGACCGGCGGCGCGCGGCGGAGCTCTTCGCGCACGCCGTCGACATCGACCCCGCAAGTGCCGACGCGATCGCTGGACTCGGGGTCGTTGCGTGGGAGAACGGCGATCGGAACGCCGCGGGCCGATACTTAGCGCGCGCGCGGGCTCTCGATCCGCGCGCGCTGATGGTTCGCGCACTGGAACGCGATCTACGGTGAAGGTTGCGCTTGACGCGCAACTTACCGTCGGCACGGCAACCGGAATCGGCGAATACGTGAGCGGCTTGGCGGCCGCACTTCGCAAGCGGTCCGTCGAGGTCGTCGAACTGCGCGCGGCCGCTTTAGATCCATGGCGATTCGATCGCCGCTTCCTGTGGGATCAGATCGTTCTGCCACTTCGCGCGCGCGCCTCCGGCGCACAGCTGCTTCACTGCGCGGCGGGAACGATGCCCGGCATCCTTGGAATGCCGATCGTCGTCACGGTGCACGACCTGGCTTGGCACGAGGTGCAGGCGCACGCGCCAGCCTACGCGCGTTACTACTTCGGGCGGTTTTCCTTGCAACGGTACCGCAAAGCCGCGAGCATCGTCGTCGATTCGGAGTTTTCTCGCAAGGCGCTCCTGCGGCTTCTCGGCGACTTCGAAGCCGAGCGCGTTCACGTCGTCTATCCGGGCGTGGCCGCAGATTTCTGCGGCATAGCGCGCTGCAACGGGGACGGCCGAACGATTCTCGCCGTCGGCACGGTCGAGCGCCGCAAGAATCTGGAAGTGCTGGTGCGAGCGATCGCGCAGTTGCCGGCGGCTCGCATCGTCGCGGTTGGTCCGCATACGCCGTACGCCCAAGTGTGCGCGCAGATCGCGCAGCGACTTGGAGTCGCGGACCGCCTGGAGATGCCCGGCTATGTATCTCGCGAAAGGCTCCTTTCGCTCTACGAGCGCTGCGCCGTTGCGGCGGTCCCATCGCTCTACGAAGGATTCGGTTACGCTGCGGCACAGGCGCTCTGCGCCGGCGTGCCGTGCGTGGTCTCAAATCGCAGCTCGCTCCCGGAGGTCGCCCGCGGCGACGCGCGGATCGTCGACGCTGAGGATGCGGGCGCCTGGGCTGCAGCGATCGGCGTCGCCTTAAAGGGCAGCGACGACGCACGTGCGGACCGTGCACGGGCTGACGCTATCGGGCGCTTCTCGTGGGAGACGAGCGCGCAGCGCATCGAGCGCGTCTATGCGTCATCAATAGATCGGTGAGCCAGGCGCCCCGGGTGCGACGCTCCCATCGTCGGGCGCGAAGACGAGGTGCACGGGAAGGCTCGAGCCCGCTTCGGGCATCGTAACGATCGTGACGCGCACGAAACCATGCGCCGGTACGACGTATTGCCGCACCTTGTATCGCGAGTATGGTGGAACCTGATGCGATTGTACCAAGACGCCGTCGATCAAATACGTTCCGGTGGCGCGTCCGCCGCGCGGATTTTCGTAGATGGCGAAGGCCTCCGGCGTTCCTAGCGGATTCTCGACATTGACGACAAACGATTGCAAAACGCCGTAATCGCCCGCGAGCGCTTGGCCGCGGAGATGGTTGGGCAACGGAAGCTGGCCGACCCGCAGCTCCAAATAGTCTTCATTGACCTTCCACTGTGTCGCAAAATGGAACTCCGGCGTGGGATAGATGCCGCGGGCGTGTTTGCGCGTGCTTTCGAGCAGCTCCGCACCGGCGATCGCCGCGTCGGGGCTTTCGTCGGTGTTCTCGGCAAAGAGTGTCAGGTGAACGTTGCCGCCGGAGAGCACGCGCAGCTGGAGCAGGTTGCAGACGATGCTGCCGGCGGGCAGTTCTTGCGAGACGATTTCCAGCGAGCTATTCCCGGGGAGCAGCAAGAGTCGTCCTTGGTTCTGCAAGATATTTACCAGAAACCGTTTGGTAGCCGTGTGGCCGACCTCCAACTCATTTCCCGACGGACCGCCGCGACCGCTAATGAACTGAACGATCGAAGGCTCTCGCGAAAGATTCTCGGCTCGCAGAACTATTCGCCGATCGGGTTGCCCCGGCGGGTTGTAGTGAAAGTACAGAAAGCGCGACGGTTGTTCGTATCTCAGATCGGCAACAAAAAGCGTGCCGTTTTCCGTCAAGCGTTCGGGGTAGTCGCTGACCATGAGCGAATCCGGCGAAATGCGCGGCACCGCGACGTTTTGCGCGTTGACGTGGCTCGAGCCGTCGACTTCGAGATACTGGCTTCCTTGAATCAGCACCGGAACGTCGAACCCGGCCACGTCGTCCTGCTCGAGCGGCCGTCGCACCGGAACGTCGTCCGACGTTACTACAACCTGTGCGCCCGGGCGCGCTTGTGCCGCCTCTTTGACCGCGCGCCCCACCTGCTCTCGCACGAACTCTGCCGATGCCGGATCTCCCGTCAGCAAGACCGTTACGTGGTCGGCGATGCTTCCCGCATAGTAAGCAACGCGTATTCCCACGTCGCGGCGAAGCCCGCGCGCGTCGCTCACGGTAACTACCGTCGTGCCCGGAACCTTGCCGATGACGGTCACGCGTTGCGATCCTTGGTCGACGGTGACTCCGGCGATCGAGGGGTCGGCAATCGCGGCTGCGATGGGGCTGATGGCCGAACCCACCGTAAGATCGACGGAACCCCCGATCGGTACCGATGCAGTCCCGGGCGTAACGACGATCGGCGGCGGTGTTGGAGTCGCGAGCCCTCCCGGGGGTGCAGTCTCGGGCGGACTCGACGTGGTTTGCGGCCCCGGCGACGGTGAAGGCGAAGTCGAAGGCGAGGGAGTTTGAACGGGGGCGGGGGTAGCGGCGTAAAGCGCGGCGCAGGCCGCGAGCAGGAGCGTGGCCCTAAGCAATTTTCGCTTCGGCGTGTTTGACGGCCGAGGCCAGCAATGTTTTATATCCGACGCTCGGGAAAAGCACCGTGACGAGATCTCGTTCGGCGCGCTCTACCGTCCCGACGCCGAATTTCGAGTGGCGCACGACGTCGGCGATCTTGAATCCGCCCGTGGTAGCTTGCGCGTCGACGCCGAGCCGAAGTGCCTGCAGGCAGTTATCGCACGCGCCACAGTTGACGACGTTGAAATCCTCGCCAAAGTAATTCAGGATAAACCGTCGGCGACATGAGGTCGTTTCGGCGTATTGCAACATCATGGCGAGCTTGCTCTGATCGTAAGATTTCTTCGTTTCGTAGTTCGCGAGATTCAACATTAGTCCGCGATGCTTGCGCACGGCTTCAGTTAAGCAGTACGCGGATTTTCCGGCATGCTCGATATAACCGGATTTTTTGAGCAGAGCGAGGATTACTTTCAATTTCGTCAGCGGCAGTTGGAGGATCTTCCTGAGGTCGACCATGGAAACGCCTCCGGCTTGATCGCAAAAGACTTCGATCGTGCCAAAGACGCGCTGGACCTCTTCGACGTCTGGATATTTGCCGGTGAGGAAGTAGTTCTGCACCCGCGTATCGCTCATTCGATAGATGAGGATGCAGTGAGAGGGCCAACCGTCGCGTCCGGCGCGCCCGGCTTCCTGCGTATACGCCTCGAGCGATCCCGGCAGATCGTAGTGCACGACGAAGCGGATGTTCGGCTTGTCGATGCCCAGCCCGAATGCGTTGGTTGCGACGACCGCCCGAATCGACTCGTCCATGAACAAATTGTGGACCGACGTGCGGTCTTCCTTATGGAGTTTCGAGTGGTAGACCGCGGCCGGAACGCAGAGCTCGCCTGTGAGATATTGCTGCACCTCGAGGGCGTTCTTGATCGTCGCGGTATAGATGATGCCGGTGCCTTCCAGTGCTTCGTCGCCGGTAAAGAGAGCGGTGAGAATCCTTAGTTTATCAACTTCCTTGTCGGCTTTACGGGCTTCGTAGATCAAATTTGGGCGGTCGAATCCGCGAACGATCAGCTTGACTTGGTCGATGCCGAGCTGGTGCAAGATATCTTCCCGGACCGACGGCGTCGCCGTCGCAGTCAAGGCCAGGACCGTAGGGTGTCCCAGCTTTGCGATCACTCCGCCCAACGCAAGGTACGCGGGCCGGAAATCGTGCCCCCACTGGCTGATGCAATGAGCCTCGTCGACGACGAAAAGCGGAACGCGTATCGACTGAAGCAGGCGGAGAAAACCTTCGTCCTCGAGCTTTTCCGGCGTCGTGTACACGATGCGGATCGTCCCGGAGCGGACGCGTTCCCGAGCTCGAGCTTCCTGATCTTCCGAAAGCGTGGAGTTGAGCGCGACGACGTCGGTGATACCCCGCTCGCGCAACATGTCGAGCTGGTCTTTCATGAGCGCAATTAGCGGGCTTACGACGACGGTCGTGCCTTCCAGCAGGAGCGCCGGCAGTTGATACGTGAGACTTTTGCCCGCACCGGTTGCGAGGATAGCCAGCGTATCTTGCCGTTGCAGAACGCGGGAAACGACCTCTTCCTGGCCCGGATAAAACTCGGCGAAGCCAAACTTTTCTCGAAGCTTTGCGCGCAGATCCACGGGTGTCTTTCTTATCCCAAAATTAACCAAGCGCCGCCGCCTGGGAAGCAATATACATAACCGCTTACCAGGATGCCTCGTTGCACCGTACCCTCCGGCAGGCGCTACGAAACAGCCCGCTAAAGCTTGACCGCCGTGTCCCTTTACCGCACCTGGCGCCCCCTAACGTTTGCCGATCTCGTAGGTCAAGACTCCGTCGTGCGCACGCTGACCTCCGCGATTGAAAGCGGAAAGCTCGCGCACGCCTATCTTTTCTCGGGGCCGCGCGGTTCGGGGAAGACCTCGGCTGCTAAGATTCTAGCACGTTGCATCAATTGCGCGAACGGCCCTACGGCTACCCCTGACAACACCTGCGACAATTGTCGGGCAATGCTGGCCGGAACCGCGTTGGACGTCCTCGAGATCGACGCTGCCAGCAATCGCGGAATCGACGAGATCCGAGCTTTGCGCGAGGCGGTGAAGTTTGCGCCGGCAGCGATGCGGATGAAGATCTACATTATCGACGAAGCGCACATGCTTACCAAGGAGGGCGCGAACGCCTTTCTCAAGACGCTCGAAGAGCCACCCCCGCATGCGGTTTTCATCCTCGCCACGACCGAGCCCGAGCGGCTACCCGTAACGATTCTCTCGCGTTGTCAGCGTTACGCATTTCGCCGCATCGCCGTCCCGGTCATGATCGAAAAGATGAAGGCGATCGCACGGGCCGAGCAGATTGCAGTCGACGACGAGGCGTTGGCGGCGATTGCCTATCGCGCCGATGGCGGACTGCGCGACGCGCTGACGATGCTCGAGCAACTAGGAGCTTTCTCTGCTGGAAAGCCGGCAACGGTGGCCACGCTCGATTTAGCGTTTGGATCGACGGGTCGAAAATTCACGCAAGCGCTTCTGGATGCGATTATTGCGAAAGACGCGACGACGGCTTTGGCGGTCGTAGAGGAGGCAAGCGACGCCGGCTCCGACCTCCAAGTCATGATCCGTTCTCTGATCGCCGCCTTTCGCAACCTTTTGGTGGCGCGCATAGACTCCAGCTTGCTTGCCCGCGATCTCGCGCAGGATGACGCTCAGCGGGCGGTGCTGCAAGCTCAGAGTCTGCCGCAGGGCACGATTTTACGCGGGCTGCGGACGTTCGGCGAAGCGCTTTCGCTGCTGCGAATGGGCGGCAACGCGCGACTCGAGCTGGAAACGGCGCTCCTGCGCTTCATTCTCGCCGGCGAGGAGCCGACGCTCGACACTCTCGCCGCGCGCATTTCCGCCTTGGAAGAACGGCAAGGGGGCACGCCGAGCGTTCCGCTCGTGAAAGCGACTGCCGATCGAAGCGAACCCGAAGCGACGCCGAAAGACTCGCCGGCGCTTTCTTTGCAGCGCGTGCGCGCCGCATGGCAAAGCATCCGCGGCAAAATCGAAAGCGAGCGGCAGTCACTTCGCGCCCCGCTCTCTCGCGCGGCGATCGAAGCGTTGGAAAGCAACGCCATCGTCCTGAAATTGCCCGATGACTGGAGTGCCGACGCGTTGCGCGATCATGCAGGGCTCATCGAAGCGGCGATTGCCGACGTGCTTGGCGTACCGCTGAAAGTAACACTGCGCGTCGACGGCAGCGCAGCCCGGTCGAGGACGCGCGAAGAGGATGCTCCCGACGCGCTCTTCGATTACGCTAACGAACGGATACGATAATGAATCAAGCTCATTTGATGGCGCAGTTCAAAAAGATGCAGGCCGAGATGCAGAAGGCACAGGAGGAGCTTGCGAACACGGTCGTGAGCGGAAGCGCGGCCGGGGGAGCCGTTACGGTCGAATTGAGTTGCGACCAGCGCGTGCAGCGTGTCAAGATCAGCAAAGATGCCGTCGATCCTGACGACATTGAAACCCTCGAAGATCTCGTGACCGTCGCCGTCAACGATGCGCTGAGCAAGGCGAGTGAAACGTCGCAGAAGCGAATGGCTTCCGCAACCGGGGGCATGCGAATCCCCGGGATGATGTGACGCAGGTCGCAAGCCCCGTCGCAGCCCTCATCAACGAGCTAAGTAAGTTGCCGACGATCGGGCCCAAGACCGCGGCGCGCTTGGTCTTTCACCTGTTGAACCGGCCTCGCCACGAAGCCCAGAGTCTTGCCGAAGCGATTCTGGCCGTCAAAGACAAGGTGCGCTTCTGTTCGGTCTGCTATTCGTTGGCGGAGAGCGATCCGTGCGAGTTTTGTACCGACGACCGGCGCGATGCCGCGACGATTTGCGTCGTCGCCGAGGCGAAGGACGTGTATGCGATCGAACGCACGGGCGCATTCAAGGGACGTTACCACGTGTTGGGAGGTCTGATCTCGCCGATGGATGGCATCGGTCCCGCCCAATTGCGCGTCAAAGAGCTTATCGAGCGCATGGGCCTTGAAACGCCCCGCGAGATCATTCTCGCAACCAATCCCAACGCAGAAGGTGAGGCCACCGCGCTGTACCTTTCGCGGCTCCTGCAACCGCTCGGCGCCGCAGTCACGCGGTTAGCTTACGGTCTCCCGATCGGCGGCGATCTCGATTACGCAGACGAGATGACGATTGCGAAGGCCTTGGAAGGCCGTCGGACGCTCTAAGGCCCGATTGGCATTTCCAATCAGAAGTGACAGTCGGTCTAGTTACTCTTGACTAGGGCCCGGACACGGTGCGGCGCGCTACGCTACGCGCCACCGGGTGTGGGCAGGGAGACGCCGTTTATGCGGCGTCTCTCTTGCTTGGGACGCTAAAGACGGAGAAGAGGGTCGCCAACGCGTGCCGACCCGGGTTCAAGAACGTCGCAGTAGATCCCCATCCACGTGTTGCGCCGCTGCGCGAGAAATCGCAGAATTCGGGGATCGCTCGGATCGCCTCTCGGATGATACGTGACGGTGACGCAGCGCTCGATCGGAGAACGCACCCGCAACCTTACCGTCCCGAGTTGCAGCTGCGTATCGACGAGGTCGCTCTCGGCTTGCGAGAACTCCGCTGCGGCGCGCACGAAACCGTTGGGCCGAAAGCGTTCCCATTCAACCCGGTAGCCGACGTGCCGGCTTACGTCGTCCAACCACCGGTCGACGAGAAGCGAAATGGGCGCGTCGTCGAAGAAATGGTCGCTGCGATGAAGTTCCACCTCAACGGCGCGTTGCGCCGCTTGTGCCGTCGCCGCTTCGGTGTCGGTGAGCAAATGCAGCCGGTCGTGCTCTTTGCCGCGATATGTTTTTCCGATCCGCGCGCTCCCGCTGCGGACGATGAGCGCGCTCGCGCGATCGCCCGGGATGCCGGTCGGGCTCACTTCCACCCAATCGATGGCTTCGCCGCGAAGGCTCTTAACCGGATAGCGCCGCAACGCGTCGAGCGTACCTATGAACATCCGTGTCGGCCCGTCGTTTAAGGAGACTTGCGAAATTTGGCGATGAGATCACGCGCAAAGCGGAGCGCGTCGTTTTTTGTACGCTCATACAGGGCGGCGGCTTGAGTTTTCGTCATGTGTTGACCGTGCTCGTGGAAGAACGCGACGCCTTCCCCGACCACGATCGTACCGGCATAGGCGATCGCGCCTTTGATGGCGATGCCTGCGACGGGAACGAATCCGGCGAGCTCGCGCGCCAGAGCGCGCCAGCCGAATCCGCCGCCGATCACCGGCAAGAGTTCCCACGTCCGCCCGACGTCGGGATCCTGTCCGTAGACAGCGTCGATGTTAAGCATCAGCATGACTTGAATGCCGGTGATCGCAACCATATCTCCGGCCGACGCGAAGGCGCCCAGTACGATGCCCACGAGCGGAACGTGATCGATGGCGGCGCTTGCCACCGCAACCTTGAGCGCGTTGCTCGCCGCGTCACGCGTCAGCTTGGCGGTAACGCTCTCGCGCAGTACCGGGAGATTTCGCCCGACGGCGACCTCCACGCCGCTTGCGCATTCGACCAAATGCGGGAAGAAGCGGCTGCGAAGCGGCTCGCGCGCGATCGCGGCCACCACGTATTCGCTCCACTCTCCGGGTGCCGGCGGTGCAGACGGCCCGGAACCGGGCGCCGGCGGATCGACGGTAAGCGCGAGGATCGGAACGCGCAAGACGCTTAGCGCGCCGAGGTCGGCGCTTTCGGTATCGCCGGGGCGCCCGAGAAAGACGATCGCGCGCACCTCTTTGGGATTGGTGACGAGCGGGGCCGTAAGACGAATCGTTTCCAGGCACGCCGAGGCTTGAGGCGGCACCGCGCCGTCGTGCCCTGAAAGCAATAGCGCCCGCAACTCCGCGATGAGCGCGGGGTCACCGCAGAGCAGGAAACGAAACGGCTTGCGGACGTGCGCGTGCACCGAGCGCGCGTCGACCCCTTGGCGGACGAGCGTGAAGACCTTGCGCGCGTCGGCTACGGCCGCCACCTGCGTCCTACAAGCCTAGCTTATTGAGATCAACTGCAAGCGTGCCGTCGGCTTTGCGCAGCTCTTTGACGGGATCGTCCGTGTAGTCGAGATAGACCAAGCCCAAGAATATCTCTAGCGGCCACGCGTGCATCTTATGCGTGTTCGCTACGTCGATAATCGTCTGATGCGAGTTCTTGGCCTCCGCAATGATGCTCTCCGGAGTGCTCTTGATGTCAGCCGCGACGATGGTGGCCGCCGTGACGTCACCCGGCGTTAAGCCGTCGCGCAGCATCGTGCGATAGTCGACGCCGCTCATTCCGAAGCGTTGTTGCAAGGCGTACCGCAGCGTAGAGTAGAGCTGGGGCGACGTTCCCAGCCCGAGCAGCGTGATTCGCGTTGAGAGCTGGCGCGAGCGTGCAAGGTTGAAGAGCTGCGAAGCCTGCGACGCTGCCGTCGCTGCCGAATTGAACTCGTCGAGGCACTTGGTCATGAGCGGCATAAGCGATGCGTACTCGCTCGGACTGATGTCGCCGCCATAGCTTATTGACGCGTGGTCGAGCTGTTTGAGGAATTCGTCGAGATCCCCGAGGGTTTGGTCGAGCTGCGTTAATGCCGCTCGTGCCGCATCGACGGAGCGCAGCATCTCGCCGTCGGCGAGCGAGAGCTCGTTCGTCATCTGCGGGTACGACGGGAAGATCGCCACCGATTCGGTGGGAATGGGCGTCATCGCAAACGGCGCAAGCATCTCCTTATAGATGTCGGCGCTCTCTTTGAGCAGCCCGCTCTCTTTATTCTTTTCTAGGGAGCCGACGCCGCCAATCGGGCTCGTATCGCTGCCGGTGTCTTGCAGCGCACTGTTGAGCGAGCGCGCCATCGAGGTGAGATTCTTTACGATGGCTTCGACGCGGGAGCCGCGGCGGATGTTGATTCTACTAAGATCAGGTACCTCGTACTGCAGCGTATCGAGACGGCTCTGCACGGACTTGATCTGGTCTTTACCTTCCGCCGCGCGCGCCTTGATCTCGGCAGCATTCTGGACGTGCGTCGCCGCGGCCGCCTCGACGGCGCCCTGCAGGTTGGGCGGGTCCGAGTGCGTCAGCGCAATTTGCTGCGTCTGCATCCGGCGAAGCGCGGCGATGCGCTCGTTCGCGGCGGCGCGGGTCGCCGGCGAGCCGAGTTGCGCCGCTTCCGCGAGAGTTTGCTCGCTCTTGCTCGGCAATCCGAGCGCGAGCTCCGATTGTCCCAAATCGAGCAGCGCCTCGGAACTCTGCGGATCGGCCTTGAGAACTTGATCCAAACGCAGCCTGGCGAAAGAGTAACGCGAACGTTCCTCGTCACCGGAGGCCTGCACGAGCTCTTGGGCGGGCGTGACGGTACTCGGATCGAGTTCCGGGTACCCCATCAAATGCGCAACGCGCGCCGACGGATCCGGGTGATCTTGGAGATATTTGGTAACCGCGTCGCTGTGCTCGTCTTGCAAGACGCCCAGATGAGCCATCATCGTTACCATCGACTCCGGATCGTAGCCGGCGCGCGACATCAGCTGTAAACCATAACGGTCGGCCTGTAGCTCGTCTCCGCGCTCGATTTTGGCCATCAAGCCGGCTTCTGCGAGACCTCCGAATTCGTAGATGATCGGTGAGAATATGGACGCGAGTCCGAACAGGATGTCCAGGATCTCGGCTTTCGAGTTGGTAGTGATGACGTGGCGGCGCTCGATGTGGCCTGTTTCATGTCCGATGACGCTTGCCAGCTCGTCGTCCGACTGGACGAAGTCGATAAGACCCTCGTTAATGTAGACGAAGCCACCCATCGTCGCGAAGGAATTGATCTGGCTGTCCTTGATGATCTTAACGTTGTAGGGGAGGTCTTTGCGCGCCACTTGATTCCAAAGATTGCCGGCGATGCCTTGGACGTAGGCGTTCAGAAGCGGATCGGTTTCCATCACGCTGCCTGCAACGATTTGCTGGTCTTCGGACTGTCCCAACGCAATCTCCGCTTGCGTGGACATTGCAAGCGCGGGCGCGGGGCACATAGCAGAAAGCAACGAGATGATTGCGAAGAACGGAAGCGTGCGACGTAGCATGGATCTAGAGTTCCTTTGCGTGGCGTACCCGGGCGAGGGTACGGCGGGTCACTGTGTATTATATGTGGACAAGGTTAAGAAGTTGCGAGTTTTTTGTGGATGGCGAAGGGGATGCGCCCTATTCTTCTCGGAGAGCCGCACGTGACACTCTTGCGAGGGAGGCTGGACGGCCTTGAAGTGGCGCTCTTCGGCCGCGATCTCGGGGAGGCATTCGAGGAGCTCGAAGCTCGTCTCGCCCAGCGGCCGAGCTTCTATAAGGGATCTTCGGCGGTCGTCAATTTAGGAGAAAGCGCGATTTCGCCGGAGAATGTGACGCGATTGCGCGAGTTGCTCGCCGCCGCAGGCATCGAGCTGCGCACGCTTCGCGGATCCGCCGATGGGCTGTCGGCGCTGGCGCTCGCGCAAGGGCTTAAATTTGAATCGAGCGAGCCGCGTCTCTCCGAGGCGGCCCGCTCGCTTGTGGCCGACTTCGCCGGCGCGCGAAGCGACATCGCGCAGCGGCGCAAGCGCGGCGAAGCGAGCGTCCGTCGGTCGAAGATCGAGCCGGATGGAGGTCTGGCTGCTCCCGAGCTTCGCCTCGTCGATTCTCCGCCAGGCACGCTCTACCACACTGCAACGCTGCGCGGAGGCCAGGCCCTCCATCACACGGGCAATGTGGTGGTCGTCGGCGACGTCAATCCAGGCGCCGAGCTGGTCGCCACCGGCGACATTCTGGTCTTCGGCCGGCTCGCTGGAACTGCGCATGCCGGAGCGCAAGGCGACGAGCGCGCGCGCATCTATGCCGTCGATCTCGCCGCGACGCAGCTGCGCATCGCGACGTTCATCGCTGCCGAGGAGGGCGGCAGTCGGCGCCGCGCGCCCAATCCGGAAGCCGCCGTCGCGCGCGACGGACATATCGTGATCCTCTCGCTCGACGAGCTGGGCGCGCTCGAAAGTCCCGGAGCGTCGTTTGCATGAATGCTCGTAAAATCGTCCTCACCTCGGGGAAAGGCGGCGTCGGCAAAACGACTACCACCGCGAATCTCGGCGCGACCCTCGCTAAACGCGGCAAGCGCGTCATTCTGATCGACGCCGACATCGGGCTGCGCAATCTCGATTTGGTGATGGGACTCGAAAAGCGCATCGTCTTCGACCTGATCGAAGTCGCGGAAGGACGTTGTCACTTGCGCCAGGCGCTCATCAAAGACAAGCGCTTTGAGTCACTCTCGATTCTTCCGGCTGCGCAGACGCGCGAAAAGGACGCGATTACGCCGCTGCAGTTTGCGGCAATCGTCGATCGCGCCGCCGAAGCGGCGGATTACGTGTTGATCGACTCCCCCGCCGGCATCGAGACGGGCTTTCGCAATGCGGTTGCGGGAGCGAGCGAAGCGATCGTCGTCACGACGCCCGAGGTTAGCGCTATTCGCGATGCCGATCGCGTCGTGGGAAAGATTGCCGACGCCGGGAAGCCTATTCGCTTGATCGTCAACCGCCTGCGTCCCGAGATGGTGCGCAGCGGCGATATGCTGTCGGTTGAAGACGTGTGCGACGTACTTTCGATCGAGCTTCTCGGCGTCGTCCCCGACGACGAAGAAGTGATCGATACGACCAACCGCGGCGAGCCAATCGTATTGAACGAAGCAAATCGCCTGCGCGCAATCTACGATAAGATCGCGCGGCGCCTCGAGGGCGAGCTCGTTCCGTTTACCAGTTTTGATAGCCAAACGTTCTTCGGGCGTCTCATGGACGCGCTGAAAGCGGGGTAGAAACGTGCACCAATTGCAACCCGACCAACAGGCTGAGGCTTCCGAGCAGCGTGAGGAAGCGCAGTCGAAGGACGTCGCGAAGCTCGGTCGCGCGATCGTGCTCACCTCCGGTAAGGGCGGCGTCGGTAAGACGACGACGACTGCCAATCTCGGCACCGCACTAGCGGCGCGCGGCGCACGGGTCGTGATGATCGACGCCGACGTCGGCTTGCGCAATCTGGACATCGTTCTCGGGCTGGAAAGCCGGGTCAGGCATCATTTGCTAGACGTGCTGGAAGATCGCGTCGAGGCCGAAGACGCGCTGGTCGCCGACAAGCACTCGGCGAGCCTGTTTTTACTGGCTGCAGCGCAGTCGCGCGAGAAAGACGACGTGGTCACCGCGAAGATGCAAGCGCTCGTCTCGAAACTACGTGAGCGTTTTGATTACGTGCTCATCGATAGTCCGGCCGGCATCGAGCTGGGCTTCAGGAATGCCGTCGCCGGCGCCGATGAGGCGATCGTTATATGTACGCCGGAGGTCGCCGCGGTGCGAGACGTCGATCGCGTCGTCGGCTTGCTCGGCAACAGTTTTCGGCCGCAGCTCATCATCAATCGCCTACGCCCGCAGCTCGTGCGCAAGGGCAAGATGCTCTCGATCGAAGACGTCAACGGCATCTTGCGTTTGCCCCTGCTCGGCGTGATCGCCGACGAGCCTGAGATCATCGTTACGACCAATCGAGGCGAGCCGCTCGCGTTGCGCGCAACGACGCCGACGGGCGCGGCGTATCATGCCATTGCGGCGCGCGTCGCGGGAGACGATGTCCCGGCGCCGATTCCAGCGACGGCGAAGGCGTCACTCTTCGAACGGCTCGGCTCCATTTTGGGCGGGAAGCGCCGATGATCGAGTTCTTGAAACGGTTCTTTGGCCAGCATGGCTCGAGTGCGACGGCAAAGGAGCGGTTACGTCTCGTCTTGATGACCGATCATTTGGAGCTCGCGCCGGAGATGATCGAGACCATGAAGCGCGATCTCGTCGATGTGATTTCTCGGTACGTGGAGGTAGATCGGGAGAAGATCGACGTCAGCTTCGAGCGACAGGATCGTACGCTCGCCATGCTGGCAAACATTCCGATTCTCTCGGTCACTCGACCAAACGGAAACGGTACGCGGGCGCCAGAGGAGGTCGAGACGCTGCAAGCAGCAGCATCTTCTGAGGCCAGGCCGGGTCGGAAGCGCCGGCGCCGCAAGAAGAGGGCGAGCCCGGCATCGGCGCCCGCTCCGGCTACGGCACAATGAAACGGATCGCCGCGCCGCGTAAGTTTTAGACCGATGGCAGTGCTCGCACTCAGCAGCGGCACAAAGCGCTATTTGCGGAACTTTAACTGGCTACTGGCGGCTGCCGGCGTTCTCATCGCATTCCTCGGTATCGTTTGCGTGCGCTCGGCAGGGTTGCGCACACCCGACGCAGCGGGCGAGTTCCAAAAGCAGATTCTCTATTTCCTACTCGGCATCGCCGCGATGGTCTGCGTTTCTTTCGTCGATTATCGCTCGTGGAAACGGTGGGCGCCGGCGCTATACATCGTCAACTTGATCTTGCTGCTCTTTATTTTGCGCGGCGGTCATAGCGCTATGGGAGCGCAGCGCTGGATCGCGCTTGGACCGTTTGGAACGTTTCAGCCCTCGGAGCCGGCAAAGCTCGTCGTTGCAATCGCGCTCGCTGCGGTGCTCTGTCGCGGAACTTACCAAAACATTGAAGAGCTCTGGAAGCCGCTCCTAATCGTGGCGATCCCGGCCCTACTGATTCTCAAGCAGCCGGATCTGGGCACATCGCTGGTGTTGCTTGCGATCATGACCGTAGAGCTCTTCTTTGCGCTGCCGAAGCTCGGCGACTTCGGCATCTACTCACTCGGCGTGCTGGTAGTTGCCGCCGCCGCGCTCGGCACAAACGCCGTGCTCAAACCATTCCAGCGCGCGCGTCTCTTCGTTTTTCTCAATCCACGAGCCGATCCACAAGGCGCCGGCTACAATCTCAATCAATCGAAAATCGCGGTCGGCAACGGCGAGTGGTTCGGGCGCGGCCTTTACCACGGCACTCAGACCCAGCTCAACTTCGTCCCCGAGCATTCGCGCGATTTCATCTTCACGGTCCTGGCCGAGGAGTGGGGCTTTGCCGGCGCCTCGGCCGTACTGGCACTCTACGCCGCCGTGCTCTACGGAGGAGTGCGCACTATGCTGGCGGCACGAGACCGCTTTGGGTTCCTCCTCGCGGCTGGTCTCGTCGGTATGCTCTTCTTTCACGTCCTCGTCAACGTCGGGATGACGATCGGCATCATGCCGATTACCGGCATCCCGCTTCCGTTCATGTCGTACGGGGGCTCCGCGATGCTGACCGACTTCGCGGCAATCGGCATCCTGCTCAACATCTATGCGCAGAGGGATCGCGACGTCTTAGGCAACGCGTAACCCGAGCGGCCGCATCCTTTAGGCGATACGCAGGTTCGATCTCCCGGCGGCGGGAACAGAGGTAGCAGCAACGCCGCGAGGCTCCGTTGGGTGACGAGGGGCCGCCGGCAGAGGTTTTTAAAAGTTTATCGGGAGCTAGCCGTCGCGGCGAAACCGCCGCCCGCAGGCGCACCAACAATGGGAAGCGCGGTGAGAGGCAAGCTCCAGTGATTTGAGGACAATTTGTCGAGCGAGATATTGATCTCGAGCGACCCCTGGGAAAACCGGGTCGCCATACTCGAGGACGGCGGGTTAGCCGAACTCTACATCGAGCGCGAAGAGAAGGTCATCGGCTCGATCTACAAAGGTAAAGTGCAGAATGTGCTGCCCGGGATGGGGGCCGCATTCGTCGATATTGGTCTGGGCCGCAACGCCTTTCTCTATGTCGACGACATCAACAAACAGCCGCTCAACATCGGCGATGTCGAGATCACGCAAGGACACAGCGGCTTTACGATTAGCGAGAAGGTCAAGCGCGGCGACGACGTGCTCGTACAAATCGTCAAGGAGCCGCGCGGTCTCAAGGGCGCGCGAATCTCCACGAATATCTCGCTCCCGGGCCGCTACCTCATTCTGATGCCGACCGGCAAGTACTCGGGCGTCTCGCGCAAGATCGACTCTGCCGACGAGCGCAACCGGCTCAAACTCGTGATGAAGCGCATTCGGCCGGAGGGCATGGCGACGGTCGTGCGGACCGCGGCTGCGGGCGCCAGCGAGGCCGAACTGATCGCCGACCTCGGCGTGCTGATACGGATGTGGCACGGCATTCTCGAGACCTACAAGCGTGCACCTTCGGCGACGTTGCTCCACAAAGACATGAATCTCGTCTACAAGGCAGCGCGAGACTTCATTACGGCCGACGTCGACCGCGTCTTGATCGACGATGAGGAAGAGTATCGCAAGGTCCGCGACTTCCTGCAACTTCTGGGGCCGCAGTACATCGGACGGCTGGAGTATTATAACTCCGGGCGCTCGCTCTTCGACGACTATAAGATCGACGACGAGCTGCAAAAGCTCATGAAGCCGAAGATCAATCTTCCGTCGGGTGCATCAATCGTGATCGAGTCGACCGAGGCCTTAACGGTCATCGACGTGAATTCGGGGAAATTCACCGGCGGCCGCAACCTCGAGGACACGATTCTCAAAACAAATATCGAGGCGGCCCAAGAGATCGCGCGTCAGGTACGACTACGCGACATCGGCGGCATCATCGTCGTCGACTTCATCGACATGGCTTCAGAAGGTTCGCGCGATATGGTCGTCAAGACGATGGAAGACAGCCTGCGCCGCGATCGCACGCGCGCGACGATCCAGTCGTTTTCAAACCTCGGATTGCTCGAATTCACGCGCAAGCGGATCGGGAGGGACCTCGGTAGTCAGCTTCGCGGCGCGTGCCCGACCTGCAACGGAATGGGCAGCGTCATGTCTGCGCAATCGGTCGCAATTGAAACGTTCCGCCGGATTCGCAACCAGACGAGCAACGGCGTGGCGGGCGACGTGGTCGTCCACGTCGCGCCGACGGTCGCCATGCAGATGGATTATTGGTACCAAGAGGAGTGCGATGCGCTGGAGCGCTCGATCGCACATCCTATCCACGTTCGGGTCGATCCGATGATCCATCCGGAGAAGGCGCGAGTCGAGATCGTTGCGGGATTCAAAGACCACAAAGCGCACGTCGTGCGTGTCGGCGACGAACACGAGGTCGAGCTGCTTCCGGGACGTCTGCCCAACGCGACGTCGGCCGCAGCCGTCGTGGAAGGGCGTCTCGCGGAGGTTGAGAACGCGGCAAACAGCGCCGGGAACTTCGTACATATTCGCATCATCGACGTTGACGACAAAGACGATCGCGTCCTGGCCGAGCTCGTCACCGCGGACGTAAAGCCCCGCCGAAAACGGCGTGGTCGCCGCGAAGAAATCACTTCTGCCGAGCAGACGAGGCAGCTACGAGAACTTGCCGAAGACGCCGCCCGTCAGTCCGCAGCGCGGCCCCCAATCGGCATCTCGGCGGTTACCGAGGAGGAGGAGGCGCAGGACAAGGCGCTGCTCGCCGAGCGCATCGGCGAGGCGCAACCCGATGCCATCATCATCGCCCAAGGCGCGGTGCAGCACGCTGCGACCGACGGCCGCCGGAAGCGGCGTCGCCGCCGACGCGGCCGGGAACGCGACGAAGCGATGCCGCGCGAGGAACCGGCAACCGCGCGGGAGAGTGCGGCACCCGCTCCGCAGCTCGAAGCGCCCATTTCGACCAACGGCGCGGGACAGAATCGTCGCCGTCGCCGTCGCCGTCGGGGGCGACGCGGCCGAGGAGGAGGCGCTGGAGCCGCGCCCGCGATGCCCGATCGTCATATCTTCGAAGTCTCATCCGACGGGGCGGCCTACCCGACCGGTGCGACCGCGCCCCCCGAGCCATCACGCGCGATTGCCAAGGTTAGCGAGGCACCGCCGGCCGTCGAAGCGCCACCTCCGAGCCTCTCGGTCCCGGCAGAAGAGCCCAAACGGACGAAGCCGTCGCGCCGGCGCCGGAGCCCGCGCGCCGACGTCGCCGGAGAGTTGGAAGGGAGCGCGAGCGCGCTTGCGCTTCCCGCTCCTACCGCGAAGACCCGGCGAGCGCGCAAGGCCGCACCGGCCGCGACCGAAGATGCGACGGAAGCGAAACCCGGCACCACGCGTAAGCCGGTTCGCAAGCGAAAAGCCGCGGCGGCGACCTCTCGCAAGACGCCGTCCTAAAGTTCGCTGGCTCCGTTCTCCTCACTCGAGTGCGCGAGCTTATCTTGTAGATATTGGATCGCGCGAGTGAGTTGTTCGTCTTTGGACGGCTGGCCGAACTGCGGGTGCTTGTTCTCGCCGACCAAGATATCGGGCGTGACGCCGAGATGGTTGATGTCGCGGTTTCGCGGCGTCAGATAGCGCGCAGTGGTGACCTTGATCGCGCTCTTGTCGGGAAGCGGAATAATCGTTTGCACGACGCCCTTACCGAACGTCTTGGTGCCGATGATCGTACCGACGCTGCTGTCTTGGATCGCGCTCGACGTTATTTCTGAGGCCGACGCGGTGTAGCCGTTCACGAGAACGACCAGCGGCAGCGGATTGATCGCCGTGTCGTCGGCGTCGAGCGTCGTGATATTCGACGCTCTTGATTCGACGGAGACAATGGGTCCGCTGGAAATGAACTTCGAGCTTACCGCCACGGCCGCTTCAAGATAACCGCCGCCGTTGTCCCGCAGGTCGAGCACGAGCGCACGCGCGCCTTGCTGTTGCAACCGGTCGAGCGCAGTATTGAGCTCGTCGCCGGTATCCCTGCCAAAGACGGTTAAGGCGACGTAGCCGATCTTTCCGGGCAACATCTTCTCGTAGACGCTCAACTGATGAATCTTGGCCCGAGTGATCGTGATCGCTTGGGAGAGAGCGGCGCTGTCGCGCGCGATTGTAAGCGTGACTTTGGTGCCTTCCTTGCCGCGCAGTTTTCCGCTCGCCTGCGCCAGGCTCATACCTTTTGTCGACGCGCCGTCGATCGTGGTAATGAGGTCGTCCTGCTCGATGCCGGCCTTATCGGCGGGACCGTCCGGCACGACGTTCTCCACTGAAATGTACTTCGTCTTGTCGTCGACTTGAATGACGATCCCGGTTCCTCCGAAGTCACCGCCGTCGAGGCCCTGATTCAGACCGGCGAAATCTTTGGGAGTCAAGAAAACGGTATATCGATCGTTCACCGATCGCATCATGCCCTCGAGCGCGATGTAGGTAAGAGCGTGTGCGGTGAACTTCGCCCTCGACTCGGTCGCAGCGTCTTCGACTTCGCGCTCGATCTCGCGGACGTTAACGGTCGCGGTCTCGCCGGCGTGCATGATCGGAAGCTCGGCGTTCTTGACGCCGGCCGTTCGCATCGCCGAGAGCAATTGTGTCCGGATCGCGTCGAGGACCACTTGAGGATCGACCTTTTTATAAAAATTGTCGGTCAAATAGCCGTAGCTCTCGGCGATCTCGCCCGCGTCGACCGCGGAGAGATGCGCCGGCTGTGCCGCAGAGGCGGCCGGAACTTGGATCAGCGCGGCGCCCAGCGCGCCGGCCCAGAGAAGTGAATAAAAGCGTTTCATGATCTCCATATCAACGGATCGGGGCGTGTAATCGTATCTTTGCGGCGGCTAGCTGCTTGTCGGCCCGCGTATCGATCAGAGCCGGATTCGGGTCTTGCTCGACGACGACGTCGGGCTCGATGCCATGGTGCTGGATATCGCGCCCAGCCGGCGTGAGGTAGCGCGCCGTCGTGATTTTCAGCGCTCCCTGATCGGGCAGTGGAAAAATGCTCTGTACGACACCCTTACCGAACGTGCGCGTGCCGATCAGCGTGGCGAGGTGATAATCCTGAAGAGCGCCGGCGGTAATCTCGGAAGCGCTCGCGGTGTATTTGTTCACGAGCACGACGAGCGGATGGAGCCCGCCGATGGCGTCGCCTAGCGCCTCTTCGCTAGTTCGCTGGCCGTCGCGGCGAATCGTCGACACGATCGTACCCTGCGGGACGAAGAGGCTCGATATCTCGACCGCGGCATCGAGCAGTCCGCCACCATTATCGCGAAGGTCGAGAATGTAGCCGCGCGCGCCCCGGTCGCGTCCGTCGAGCAGCGCCTTTCGCACTTCGTCGGGCGATGTCGTGCCGAAATCGGAGAGACGGACGTAATCGAGCCCGCCTTCAATCTTAGCGCGCACGGTCGGCACGTGAATGATTTCGCGAAGGATGGCATAGGAGCGATCCACGGAAGACGCGTTGTACGGGTGCGCTCGCAAGCGAACGACGGTTCCGGCCTCGCCGCGAATCATCTCCTCGACTCGATCGATGCTCAAGCCGCGGACCGGCTTACCGTCGACCGTGTCGACGACTTCGCCCGGCTTCATTCCGGCGCGAGCCGCCGGCATCGCTTCGATCGGCTGGACCACGATCCGGCCGTCTTTGAGCTGATAGATGTAGACGCCGATGCCGCCGAAATTGCCGCCCGAAAGCGATTCGTTGAGCCCCTGAATTTCGCGCGGCGATAGATACACGGTATACGGATCGTGCACTGAATTCAGAATGCCGCGCAGTGCCGCGTCGGTGAGATCCTCGCGACCGCTCGCTCCCAAGTCCGCCGCATAATGCTGCTCGGCGAAAGCAAGCACCTCGCCCGCGCGCTCGCCGTCTTGGCTAGGATTTCCGACTGCCGATTCGCTCGGAAGAGCGGGATTGCCGATCTTCTTTGAGCTCAGAAGGCTCCTCAACGCGGCAATCTCGCCTTCAATGGGCGTTTGAGGCTCGATCGGTTTATAGTAGTCGCTTTCGAGCTTGCGCAGTGCCAGATTGACAAGCATCGATCCCGATGCCTCGCGCGGTGCAAAGAGATCGCGGAGGTCGCCCGTGGTCGCGACTTCGAGCACTGACTGCCCCGCGAACGCGCCCGTGCGGTAACCGATGAATAGCGCGCACGCCGCCGCGAATGCGACGACGAGTAATGCTGTCAGCAAAAGGCGTAGGGAACGGATCATCTGTCCTTATCAGTACCCGGCTAGGCCGGCGAGGAGTTTCTTAATTCGAAGGATACTCGTTAAGTCTTAATGGAGCCGGGGCGCGGGGTCAACTGGTCTGCCCGCAATTCGTACCTCGAAGTGAAGATGAGGTCCGGTCGATTGCCCGGTCGAGCCGACCGCGCCGATGGCTTGACCGCGCTGCACGGCCTGCCCGGTCGACACGTACATCGCCGAAAGGTGGCCGTAGCCGGTAGAATAGCCACCCCCGTGATCGATTAGAATGTAATTCCCATAACCGCCGTACCACTGCGCCATGATCACGGTCCCGCCGGCCGCCGCGGTAACCGTCGTTCCCGATGGCGCCGCGATGTCTAGCCCCTGATGGAACTCTGGGCCGCCGCCGAAGGGGTTGGACCGCCACCCGAACGGTGACGTAATCGTTCCAGTTACCGGCCACGAAAAGGCACCCGGACCGCCCTCGCTCTCGACGCCACCGGCAATGCCGGCTGCTCGTCGCTGCGCCTCGAGCTCACGCTCTCGTTCGAGAATCAAGCCTTCGAGTTGGGCCTCCTCGGCTGCGGACAGGTCCTCCATCTGGGCGACTTCCGACGCGACGTTGCGGCGCCGGGCCGCGGTGAGGGTTACCAAGTTCTGACGCTCGCCGGCAAGCGAGTCGAGCTGACTGCGCGCCTGCGCCTGGGCTTCTTCCTGTTGTTGCAGCTCCAGGCGTGTCCGCTCGAGATCGGCCTCGATTGAGGCAACGCGCGCTTCGGCCGCTTTACGCGCCCGTACGGTTCGCTCGTTCGCGGCGATGAGCAGCCGGAGGTCCTCCCAACGCTCGACGAACTCGCTAAAGGAGCGCGCCGCGATCAGCGCGTTCATGTACGTGAGATCGCCGTATTCGTAGATATCGACCAATCGGCGCTTGAGCAGGGCATCGTGGAGCCGCAGCGACCGCCGCGCGGCATCAAGCTGGATCTCGTTCCAATCGATCCTGCGCTCCGTGGAGCTCTGCTGCACTTGAAGCGAATCGATCCGACCGTTAACCTCCCCAATCGCTGCGTTGGTCTCGCTTAGCTGGCGCTGTAAGTCGTTGTAGCGCTGGGTGACCGAATGCAGCTCGCTGCGTTTGGCGTGCAGTCGTGCCGAAATTTGTTGGGCTTTGGCTCGCTCCTTTGAAATGCGCTGCTCGATCGGCGTCCCGCCGGCGATCGCCGGAACCAAGGCGAGCGCGACGGCGAGAGCCGCGAACCGAGAAAGCATCAACGCGCTAAGTCCGCAGGTGACGCCCGACCGAGATCCACGACGCGACGACCCCGATCGCCACGCCGGCAACAATAAGCTCTCCCGCCAGCGCACGGGCATCCAGGGGCACGACCGTGAGCTGCGCCCAGGGCAACGCATCGAGCAGGCGGGGCCAGAGCGTGGTCCGAGCGATCGCGAGCAATCCCACAGCGAACAGCGCGCCGACCAGGCCGTCGAGCAGACCTTCACAGATAAAGGGCAGGCGAATGTAGGTGCTCGTCGCACCGACCAGCTGCATGATCGCGATTTCGCGACGCCGCGCGAAGACGGTCAGGCGGATCGTGTTTGAGATGATGATTCCCGCAACGGCAAAGAATGCGATGATCACGCCAATGCCGATACGCCGAAGCACCGCGCCCAGTTGCAGCAGCCGCTGCACGATCTTCTGACCGTAAACGACGTTTTGCACTCCGCTCAAGCGCCGAACGCTCGCTGCTATTGCCGGAACGTCGTCCGGGATGCGCGCCTTGATGCGGAACTTGTCGGGTAGGGGATTCTCGGTGAGCAGCGCGGTATCGATGGCGCCCGCCGTCCGCTCGCGCAGCTCCGCCAAACCCTGCTTCTTCGAAATGAATACGGCCGACGCAACGCGCGGATCTCGGGCGAGAAAATGGTCGATTGCCTCTACTTGCGCCGGCGTCGCATCGGGGCGAAGGTAGGCGGAAACTTCGATTTGGTCGAGTAGCCGCGTCCCTAAATCGGCCACGGCGCCGCGCACGAAGAGGAAGAGACCGAGCAAGACGATCGTAATCGCGACCGTTCCGATCGCCGTCATTTGCATCCCGGTATTGCGCGAAAAATTGCGCAATACTTCACCCAGAAAGAACTTGACCTTGCCCGAGTCCAAGATAATAGTAGCCTCGCTCCTCGTCAGTGGTGATACGGCCGTCTACTAGACGTACGACGCGCCGGCGCATGCGGTCGACGACGGCTTGATTGTGCGTCGCGACGACGACGGTCGTTCCTTTGAGGTTGATTCGCTGCAGCAGCGCGGTGATTTCGCTCGTGTTCGCAGGGTCCAGGTTGCCGGTCGGCTCGTCGCAGAGCAGAATCTTGGGATTGTTCACGAGCGCGCGCGCAATCGCGGTTCGCTGTTGCTCTCCGCCCGAGAGCTCGTTGGGGTACATGCGGCTCTTATGGGAGAGACCGACGAGATCGAGCACTCGCGGTACCTGGCGCATCACGTCGCGCGTGTGGGCGCCCGTGACTTGCATTGCAAAAGCAACGTTCTCCCAAACGGTCTTGTCGGTGAGCAGTTTGAAATCTTGGAAGACGACGCCGAGGTGGCGACGCAGCGCGGGGATCCGGTTTCTTCGTAAGCGATCGACTCGGATATCATCGACGACGATCTCGCCTGCCGTTGCTTTCGCTTCGCGGTAGAGTAAACGAAGCAGACTCGATTTGCCCGTTCCGGAATCCCCGACGAGGAAGACGAAGTCGCCTTTCGCAATCTCGAGAGTCACGTTGTCCAAGGCGCGCACGCCGTTAGGATAGACAAGCGAAACGCCGCGGAGGGAGATCATCGCTGAGAGAGGAGTTTTCCGGAACCTTCGGCCTATACCTCCGCCATGGACTTCGATTTAACCGACGAGCAAAAGGCTATCCAAAGCCTGGCACGCGAGTTTGCGCGCGAAGAGGTTAAGCCGCGCGCCGAAGAGATGGATCGCAACGAGCGGTTCCCGTACGAGCTGATTGCAAAAATGGCCGAGTTGGGTTTCATGGGATTGCCGTTTCCCGAAGAGTACGGCGGGGCCGGCGCCGACACGGTCAGCTACGCGCTCGCCGTCATGGAGATCGCGCGCGCCGACGCGTCCACCGCGATTACGATGGCCGCGCACGTCTCGCTCGGTGCCACGCCGTTCTACCTCTTCGGAAGCGAAGCCCAAAAGCAAACGTATCTCGTACCGCTCGCGCGCGGCGAGCGGCTATGGGGTTTTGGTCTCACCGAGCCCAGCGCGGGGAGCGATGCCGGCAACGTGCAGACAAAGGCCGAACTACGCGACGGCCATTGGGTGATCAACGGCACCAAGGCGTTCATCACCAACTCCGGTACGGACATCACGGGCGGCACGACGATTACCGCCGTAACGGGACGGCGTCCGGACGGCTCCCGCGAAATTTCAAACATCATCGTTCCCCAAGCAACGCCGGGATTCACGCGCAGCAGAAAGTACTCGAAGATGGGTTGGCGCGCCTCGGACACGCGCGAACTTTCCTTCGTGGATGCGACCGTACCCGAAGAGAACTTGCTGGGGCCGAGAGGCGAGGGATTCCGTCAGTTTCTCTCGATCCTCGACGGTGGCCGCATCTCGGTGGCAGCGCTCTCCATCGGCCTCGCGATGGGCGCGTACGACGAGGCGCTCGGGTACGCGAAGGATCGGCACGCCTTCGGCCGGCCGATCAGCAAGTTCCAGGCGATTTCGTTCAAGCTCGTCGACATGCTCACCGAGATCGAGCACGCGAAGCTCATGATGCTGCGCGCCGCGTGGGAAAAGGACCAGGAACGCGATTACGTGCAAGCGGCGAGCTTCGCGAAGCTCTTCGCCGGCGAACTCTCGCACCGCGTCGTCAACGAAGCGCTGCAGATCCACGGCGGATATGGCTTCATGGACGAATATCCGATCTCACGCATGTACCGGGATCAGAAGATCAACGAGATCGGTGAAGGGACCAACGAAGTCCAGCGCCTGATTCTCGCACGGCTAATGGGATTGTAACCCTCGGCACAATGGGCACCGAACAAGCTTTTGCAGCTGCCTCGATCATCGTGTCGCTCATCGCACTCGGTCTGTCAACGGTGCTTTTGACCCGGCAGAATAAGCAACTCGAGCACGAGCGCAATGCTTTGGCGATTCTGGATGCGATCGCGCGGCTCACCGACCCTGCAATCGTTGCGGCGTTCGCTCAGCTCGAAGGCATCGGCGAGCGTTTCCCCGACGAGGAGACCGTTAGCCGTAACTTCGTCGGCTCGCCGGACGATCACGCACTCGTGCTGGTAGCGCAATACGTCGAAACGGTGGCGTGCTTGGCTCGCCGCCGCGTGCTCGATGCTTCGCTGCTCGTCGACGCCGTCGGGTTCATGCTCCGGTCTCGGTGGAATACGATCCTTCCCTTCGTCGAGCGATGGCGGCGTGTTCGCAACAACGAGTATCTCTTCGAGAACTTCGAGTGGCTCGCGATGTATAGCACCTGGTGGAAAGAAACGCCGCGGCCGCCTCACGAGCTCAACTACGATCCAAAACAGTTCCGCGACGTCGAGTTCAAGGTCTAGTTAGCGAAGAGCGATTGCGCCAACGGCCGCGCCCCCCAGAATCAAGAGCGCGGGATTGAGCCGCGTGCGCATCGAGGCCGCGAAAACGATCAACGCGACGGCCACCGTTACCCAACCGGTGACTGCGCCTTTGCCGAACGTGATCAGACCCGCTACGGCAAGACCGATTGCGACTGGGCCAAGCCCTGTTTGAATCGACGTACGCCACGGCCAGCTCGCGAGCCGCTTCCAGAGTGCTCCGACGCCGAACGTCAAGATTCCGGTCGGTACGAAGAACGCAAACGCGGCAATCAACGCGCCGGGGATTCCCGCAATACGTTGACCGATCGTCGCAACCATCATCATGTTCGGGCCGGGCGACATCTGTCCCACGCTATACACGTGGATGAGCTGCGCGTAGGTGAGCCAGTGGTGCACGTCGACGACGAGCACTTTCATTTCCGGGAAGGCCGCCATGCCGCCGCCGATGGTCAGCAGCGAAAGGTACGAAAAGACGCCGGCTATTGCAGGGATCTGATCCATTCCTGATCCTCCCCTGCATGGGGCGCCGGCTTGCGTGGCCGGTAAGTAAAAATGGCTACGGCACCGACTGCGAGCAGCACGACCGGCACCGAAAGCTTGAAATAATTGATGCCCAGGATTGCCGCAAGGATAAAGAACGCCTCGTAAAAGCCCTTGACGGTCTTCTTTCCGATCTGAAACCAGGTTGCCGCAATGAGACCGGTTGCCGCGGCCGCTACGCCGTGGAGCATGGCGGTGACCAACGGCCGATTGCCGTTCGCTCCGTACGCAAAGCCGGCGGCGGTCATGAGGATCAGGGATGGCAAGCACATGCCGACCATCGCCGCGACGGCACCAAACGTTCCACGGAGTCGCTGTCCGGCAAGAATCGACATGTTTGTTGCGTTCAAGCCCGGCAGCGTGTTGCTCAGCGACATCAGCTCGAGGAACTCAACGTCGGTGAGCCAGGCCTTTTTTGCAACGAGCGCATTTCGGAGGTATGCGACGACTCCGCCCCCAAAGCTCGTCGCCCCGATTTGCAAAAACACGCCGAAGATCTCGAGGATGGAAACGCGCGATGGAGCCGAGACGCTCGGAGCCGGCGCTGCGGCGACCGTATCACTCATGGCTTTGAGGGGGGTTGCCTTTTAACTGGTAGACCAGGCCCGTTTTCGTCGTCCCGAGGAAGAGCCAACCCGTCGCTATCAGTTGCAGCTTGATAAACAGCTCCTCGACGCGCTGCTTCACGAGCTCGTGCACGTCTTCGCGCCGGTCGAATCTTGCTTGATAGGCGAACTCGCCGCACATGACGTGATGATCGCCAAGGGATCGCCAAAGGGAGATGTTCGATTTCGTCACCATGCCTTTTCCGAAGTCGATCGGTCCGAGATCCATCAGCACTTCTTCGACGAGGGTTGAGTTCACCAGCTCGACTCTTTCCTCGAGGTCGCCGACGAGGCCGGCGATCGCCGGAAGCGCTTTCGCGATGACGCGCAAGTTCGTGCGGTCGCCTTCGTGGACGGAACTTATCGGAAAGATACAGTTGTGCGAGAACAACAGGCGAAAGCCGCCTGGGCCGTCCTTGAGAGGCAGTGCCTCGGATTTGAACTTCGTTCGATACGGGCCCGCGATTCTTGGCCGAACGTCCACCGAAGCCACCTTCTGGAAATCGGGGTTGCGGAACTTAAAGACAACTTCCGGATCGCTTGTGGGAAAACCGTCTTGGTAATCAGTGCGCCGGCGCAAGATGAATGAATTATTGTAAAGACGGAAGTCGGCGGTATCGAGGAACATGACTTCCCGAATGCGAGGCCTCGCCTTAGCGAAGGCGGCCGGCGTGTAGGTGACGCCCTTGACCTTGCCGGCGGCCTCGGCGACGAGATCGCTGAACATCTTGAAGCCTCGAACCGTTCCGAAGAAATCCGGCTTCAGGATCAGCTTCGCGTCGAAGAACTGCACTTTGTCGTGCGGATGCCCGTCGGCGTAGGTCTGGATTTGGCTTGGCGATTCGGCGGCGACATCCGCGGTCAGGCTTGCGCTTCCCATAAAGTAAATAATCCTCCAACTTCCTCGTAGGGCTGACTGCTAGGCATTTGAGAATTCTGGTCCGATTCGCCTGCAGCACCGCGCCTGATAGCTTCATCGCTGGGCTTGCGACCCAATTCGCGCGGGGTTGCGGTTTTCGGATAGCGGTCCCCACCGTGCTTGGGTTACGCTAGGAGTTGGCCGCAGGCTCCAGCCGGCATTGCCCGGCGCGCGGCGAGCGGCTGCCTTAAGATAGTGATAATAGAAGGGAAAGTAATGAAACGTCTTGCTACTTCACTTTTTTGCGGATTCGCAATTGCGGCGCTCGCGATCGCGCCGGCGCTGGCGAGCCCGCCGAGCATCACCGGTACTTGGACCGTTCAGCAGACCGGCGCGAACGGCTCGACGACGAGCACGATCACCCTGACCCAGTCGGGCATGGGCATCGTCGGCAGTAACGCAAAGACCGGAAATGGATTCACTGGTAAGTTCGTCAACGATACGCAGATCAACGGAAAATGGCACGGTCCGGGCGGTGCGGGTTGGCTGACGGTCTACGTCAGTCCCAACGGGCACAGCTTTAACGGTACTTGGGGTTACAACGGGCGCGCTGCGAACGGATCGTTCGTCGGCAACAAGATCCTACCGCCGTCCCCAGTTACCGCCGCCGGAAAGTGGAAGCTGATCGGTGCCGGCAACGCCGGTGGTTTTATTGGGCCAATGTCGTGCACGGAATCCGGCCCGGCGGTCGTCTGTCATGTGGGTGCGGTGATCGTTATCAATGGAAAGTTCGTAACGAAGGATAAGGTCAGAGCCACGTGGGTGAGCTCGAGCGGTAAGGGGTGGTTCTCATTCTGGTTCAACGATGACAACAACAGCTTCAACGCCGTCTGGGGCAATGGGTCCGATACGACCAAGCCGGTCGGTCGCATCGTCGGCCAGCGCGCCCTATAGGCTAACGCAGCCGCGCTCTCGAGCGCGGGTCTGTTCATCGGGCGAGCTAAGAGCTCGCCCGATTTTCTATCCTTGCGATTCCGGATAAGCAGCACGCCGGCGTCACCATCGATCTCCGCGCGTGGAAATGAGTTTTCCGGCAACCGGTATGATGCAATACGTTAGCGCAGTATGTTGATCGCTCGTGCTGCCGTGATGGCGAGCGCCATCAACGACACGGCCGATTCGAGCATCATCATCATGCGCACCCGCGTCGTGAGCGGCGCCGTGTCGGTTGGGCTAAAGGCCGTAGCGGTCGTGAATGCCAGGAAGAGGTATTCCGGATAGCGGGGTCTTCGCAGGCTGGGAGGAAACGCAAAATCGCGCGGACCCGCTGGATCGCGCAAGCGCCGCTCCGGTCCGCCGCCGTCGATTGCCCAGTAGAGCAAAGCGAAGGTCAGCACGTTGGTGAGCCAGATCGAAACCGAAGAAGCGAGGAGCCGCGGCGCCTCGATCTCTGCTCGGTTCGCATCCGGAAAGACCAAGAAGACGATGAGGTCCCAAAGGGCCAGAGCATTGTATGCGGACATAATACCGACGACCGTTAGGGTCGCGGCATTCCTCACTCGTCCAGGGGCTTGGATGAGGTTGGTGACCACCGACGCGAGGAAGAGGACGAGTAACGTGATCGTAAATGCCGGTTCGACCCACGGCGGCCCGAATTCGTAGCGCCGTGGAAACGCAAAAATCACCGCGACGAGTAAAAGAATTCCAAACGTCCCGCCCCACGGCGCTTCAGCCGCGGAGCCTTTCATACGATGTGTTCGGTGGATTCGGCGCTTGCCGAGGTGACGCCGTCGAGTGCGGCAAGCTCTTGACGCATTCGGTCGCCAATTCCGTCATCGCGGCCGGGCTTGCTCAAGTTTGCAGCGACCTCAATGGAGCCGTCTTTCGCCGCCGATAACGTAAGCTCGTTGAGCGTCAGCGAGGTTTTTCCGACGTTTTCATAGATGGACTCGCGTACGGCGCTTCGCGCCGAAACTGCGCATCGCGCGCGTAGAACGTAGGCGGTCGAGAACTGCTCCGCGGACGGGCGAGGTATGCGCGAGATCGCGATTGCCAGCGGCTGACAGACGGTATTGACCGCAACGATGACGGCGGCTCCGACCGCTCCCTGCATTTCGAAACCGCTGCCCACCATGGCGCCGACAGCAGCGGTCGCCCATAACGTCGCAGCCGTAATCAGTCCGCGCACGTTGAGTCCTTGGCGCAAGATCACGCCGCCGGCCAAAAAACCAACGCCCGACACGACCTGGGCGGTGACGCGCCAGGGGTCCGAGACGGGTCCGCCGAGGCCGGGAATCTCGCAAAAGAGCGCGGCACCGACCGCCACGAGCGTCATCGTGTGCAACCCGGCCGACCGCTGACGCCATTGCCGCTCGAACCCGATCGCCAGCCCGAGCGCCGTCGCAATGGCTAACCGCGCAAAAAAGACGCCGTTGGGCAATCCGTGTATCCAGGCCGGCATCAATCCTCACTCATTCCTGGGCGCTCGGCATCGCAGTAGGTTCGACTATCGAGGCAGCGTCCACTTTAGCAGTGTGCGGATCGTCCAAGCCGGCACATCTTTGGCGTCGGCGAGGTTTTGTTCCATCTCAAACGAGGCTTCGAGCGGGCGAAGGCCGTCGCTGAAGCGCTTCGCCACTTGCAGGCCAACCGGCACTTCGGTCCACTCATTGCGAACCCAATCGTACGTAATCGTCATGCTCGATAAGCCGACGCTCCAGCCTCTCGGAAGCGCAACCGCAAGAACAGGTTCGATCTTCGACTGTCCGACCGGCGATCGCGACTCGGGGCCGATGACCGAAAAAAAGTCTTGTTGGAAAAAGCCAAACGTCCAAAGGCCCTGTTGAGTCTCATAATCCGAATGCCGGACCGATTGAGTATTTCCCGGTTCCCAGTGAATCGTTTTGAGCGGTGGGGACGCGAACGGTAAGGCCGTCGAGCCAGCGGCCGCGCGTTGTGTCTACGACCGCCAAATCATAGAGCGCTAGATCACCCGCTCCGGTAACGGCGGTGGCGGGCGCCGAGGTCACGATCGGGAGCCTTAGCCGAAAAATGTATTGCGCACCGGCAA
Source organism: Vulcanimicrobiota bacterium (assembly GCA_963826325.1). Taxonomy (GTDB): domain Bacteria; phylum Vulcanimicrobiota; class Vulcanimicrobiia; order Vulcanimicrobiales; family Vulcanimicrobiaceae; genus Cybelea. Next base: position 25,672 of record CAWGWT010000006.1, on the reverse strand, counting down.
CGTACGGAAGCTGGCCGCGCAGATTGATCTGGCTGCTCGAACCAGACTCGCCGTCGTAATTTGGCGATACTTCTTCTTCGATCGAAACGTAGGGGCTGGGTGGCGCCGCACTCGGGGTGGGTGAAGTGTTAACCTCCTGCGCGCGGCTTTGAGCGGGCACCAGCGCAAAAGCGAAACCCAGCGAGCAGAGTGCCATCCGACGCGACGACATCACCGCTGCTCTGCCGGGGACTCGATGTAAATTCCTGCGATTAGCGCAGGACTTGTCGTGCGGTTGCCGCTGGGTTTTCAATTGTTCTTTGTACCGTTTATCGCGGTTTGCCATTGTTTGCGCTACGCATTGACCATGCCGGTCGCGCCGTTACTCGAGGCATTACCGCTCGGGCCGCTAATAACTGAGCCGGCGCGATTTAAGACAGCTTAAGCTACGGAAGGTGCGGGTACGTGTGTCCGGAACTACGGCTTCCCCCGAGATCACAGGCTGGTGAAACACGGAACTAGAGCAATCGCAGTTAGAGGGTACGTACGCGCCGGGTAGTCTCGTGTGGGCGCAGCTTGAGCCGGGCAGTTTCGAGACGAGCCACAGCGCTCTAGACCTCGTTGGCCTGCGAGTTACGCGTCGACGGTTCAACCTAGGATTCACGGGCGAAGTGGAACTCCTGGCGGGCAAGTCGCTCGTAGGGATCGCTGTCGGCGAGCATGCGCGGGTCCGATGGTTTGGACGCGAAGTGGGGGAGCAGCACGTCGCCGCCACTCCAAGCACCGTACACCTCAGCACGGGAGGGCCGGTAACCTTTTACTCGGCGACGTTGGACGCGAGCGAACTTCAGCGACGGTATCCTCACGCGCCCGACGTTGTAATGCTGCTGGAGGCCTGTGGGGCAGTCCGCTTAGAGCAAAATCCAACATTTGCGCGATTGATCCGCGAGTACTTGGAACGCCTCTTCCACGCTCCGGCAAGTTCGTCTGGAATTGCAGTCCGGCGCGCCGAGCGCCACGATTGGTGGAACGTTGTTGCCATTATTAGCCGGTGCCGTGGTCGGCCCTGACGGCGAGTCGGTCGAAGGGTCCAGGCATTTGAGCCGGCGTGTTGCCGCGGTTCGTAAATGCGAAGCCTTTATGCGCGAGCATCTCGCGGCCGAACTGACACTTTTACGCCTGAGTCAGGTGTCGGGAATGCGAGTGCGTTCGCTGATCAACGCGTTTGAAGCGGTCACGGGCCTCAGTCCGATGGTCTACCTCAAGAGGCTGCGTCTTAGCGGAGCGCGGCAGTCTCTAAGACATGCTAACAAAATGCAAACCCGCATCATCGACGTGGCGACTGATTGGGGCTTCTGGCACATGGGCCATTTTGCCGCCACGTATCGCGCCATGTTCGGGGAGACGCCGTCGGAAACGCTGCGGAGCTCGTAAACCCGCTTAATCCGTGCGCGATCGTGAAGAGTTGAGGATTTCTTCGAGCAGCGCTTCGCGAGCGTCCGCAGCGCGGTCTTTCGCATCCGACTCGAGCTCGACGAAAAGCGCCTTCATGTTCTCCGAAAGGCTGCGAACCTCGTAACCGGCGAGTCGCCACCGCTCCCGAAGATCCCGATCCAACTTTTCGAGAAATACGGGATCGAGTTCGTTCCCGGCGCTGAACCGTTCTTCAACCTGCTCGCGCTTTGCTTCTTCGAGTTCGGCTTCGAAACACTCGCGATCGATCCAAAGGGCCTTTTCATTGCGAAAGATCTCGATTCCGTCTATCCCGCGCCGCCGCAGCTCTTCATGCTCCCAATCGCTCTCGTCCGTCGATCGCGCGATGGCGGCGCGTACCGCAAAAGCCTGAATATTCGCCAAGAGCGCTTCATAGGAGGCGTTCTGCGCGATGACCGTGTCTCCGATGCGGGCTGTGTATCTGACCGACGTCATAACCCGGCGATTCTATCCCCCTGGTGGACCCGAGTATCGTCCAAGAGCTCTAAAAAATGTTTCGTGCGGAGGCCTTAATGAACGGCAAACGCCACGGTCAGCTGGATTGTGGCTCGGACACGTCCCGACGTCCATGTCCATGATAACGCCCATGCTTCATATCTGCTATCCCGATAACGCAATAGGCGGCCTATGGAGGATTTGCGTCTTTGGGATAGACTGGTACGGCACAAGCCGATAGAATCGGCTTCGAAAGGACCCTACGCAATTTTATGATTTTGACGAAGCGCTTCGTTTCGCTCGCCGCCGGCATGGTGTTGACACTCGGCGGCGCGACCGCGATGGCGCGCGCGCAAGAAACGCCGGCATCGCCGGAGCCGACGCCGGCTCAAGCCGCCAGCTCTGCCCCCACATTGATGGACACGCAATACGACGGCCATACCCACATCATGGTCGCGCCGTACATCTGGGGTCCCACCGTGAAGGGAGACTTCCAATACTCGATACCAACTCTCGCACGCAAACGCGGGGAGGTGGGCATCACTCAAAGTAGCGTGCAGATTGGGCCGAGCGACTATTTACCAAAGATCAACTCTGCGCTGATGCTGGCATTCGACGCACGCAAGGGCGACGTCGATCTCTTCGGCGACATTATCTATCTCAACGCTTCGACGAGCGCTGCATTCTCCGGATCGATCAGCGGCCCGCTGGGCAAGGTTCAGGTTCCGATCAGCCTGAACACGAACGCTCGTCTTGCCGTCGCGATCTGGGAGGCCGCGGCGGGATTGACGTTTGCGCACGGGCACAACGCCGATCTCAGCGGTTTTGTCGGCGTTCGCGATTTTCCGCTAACGCTATCGCTGGATTATAACGCGGTCGTCGGCAAGCGGGGAATCATTCAACCTTCAGGCACTGTTATGACCTCTGACTCATCCAATGACGTTATCTTCGGGTTGCGCGGAAAGGCGTTCTTCGGTGACGACCACTTGTTCGTGCCGTATTATGCCGACTTTGGATTTGGAGCCATTGATCAAACCTGGGAGGCCTATACCGGGGCCGGATATGCCTTCAACCACGGTCAGACTCTGCTCGTGGCGTGGCGCGCCCTTAATTACAACGCATTTCCGCCGGGCTTCCACGTACAGAAGCTAACCTTAGGCGGCCCGCTCTTAGGATACACCTTCAACTTGTAAGGCATTGGAGTCTAATGGACAAGCGTGGAGAGGCCCTCGAAGCTTACTGAGCTTCTTTAAGCAGCTGGCCGATATCGATGCCGCGCTTCACCGGCCAGAGCAGACTCCATACAATCTTCAAGTTCGTTTGCGCAGACGCGAGCGGCCGCGCAACGTACGTATAATACGAGATCGCAAGCGACATCAACTGGTCGCCGTCCTTGAACGTTCTAGCGACGCCTCCACCAATCGGCACGGCCCACTTGTTTTGCGTGGCACTCCAGTTTGCGGTCATGATCGGGGATGTAGATAGCGCCCAGCCGTTCTTGAGATTGTAGTTAAGAAACGGCTGAACCAGGAATGAACTGACATTGGCACGATTCGCGGGTCCGGCGAACGACCAGAGCTGCGTCACGAGCGCCCCAATCACCCACTTGCCCGGCATGATCAAGCCGACTGCATCGGGACCGACGGACCATCTACCGGATGTCAGCGTACTCGGAGAGCCCGTTGGAAACTGAAATATCGGACCCACGCCCCAGATGAGCTGGTCCGGCTTGGTTCTGGGCGCAAAAAAGAACTGTTCTTGAGTATCGCCGATTCCGAACGTAGAAGGGCATCCGGTCGGCAACACGCAGGCACTCGGGGGCGCGGAAGAAGGCTGGTTGAGGATTGGGAAGATCGTGCGGGCGATCAGAGTCATGCTTTGCGAGAGCATGATCGGAATGACCGGCTGCACGTTGAGGTTGTATTGGAGTCGAGTATATGGCCCGTAGCCGTAGTTGAAGTTGTTCTGGAACGGCACCACCGTGATGTTGCCGACCGGGTTCTGCGACGTCTTGATGATCGCTAACCGGAGTGCTTCCTGCTGTGCCGGCGTCAGTTTGCTGACGTCGAAGCCGCCGGTGCTAGCATCGGGCGCGGAGGCAGTAGGGCTCGGGCTCGGTGAGGGTACCGGTTGCGCCTGCCCCAGACTCGGCATCGCAATCCAAGCGCGAGTATGCCGGCGGCTACGCCAAGACTCTTCATTGCGAATCTGCGGCTAAGCGCTTCTCGCGACGGTACGGCTATGCGGGCCTTTGAGATACGATCGTCAGACTCGACGAATTCACGCTATAGTTGCCGGCGGCCACGAGCTGGTTTGGATGGGCGCAGATGACGCTGCTATTCGGGCCGTAGATAACGACGAGATTAGGTGGCCCGCAAGGGGTCTGCGTCAGTTGATAGCTGGCAAGGAGCTTGGCCCCCGGGCTATCGGTCTGTACCTGATAAGACTCTATCGTCGCATTATTCGCCGCCACGACCGATCCGTACACCGCGGCTGACGTTACGCCGATCGCATACGCGCCCCAAAATCCGCCGCCGTAGTAATACGGTGCGGCATACCACGCGGTGCCGCCGTTCCAGCCCCAGGCGGGATAGCCGCGGTAGACGGGGTTGTTTACGGTCGCGCCATGATAGACGTACCCGTTGTTCGCGTAGGTGCTGGAGTGATAGGTCTGGCCGTAGGCGTTGGTTCCGTACGCGGACCCGCTGTATGTGTGGTTGTAGGCGTTGCCGCTCCCCGAGGCGTTGTATGAGCCGTAAGGGTTGCTGCCGCTGCCGTTATGGCTGTAGTTGCCCGAATAGGCGTTGCCGCTGGTACTGCTGCTGTGGCTGCCGTACCCATTCGATCCGCTGCTGCTGTGATAGTAGTTGCCGTTGCTCGATGCGCCGCCGCTGCTCGTGCGGCTATAGTTGCCGTTGTTTGCCGTGGTAGTGCGGTTATACCCGTTGCCGGTGTTGGTCGCAGTCGTCGTGCGGCTCGTACCTGCCGGTCCGGTGCTCGAATGTGAAGCCGAGCCGTCGCCGTGCATGTCGAATCCGCCGCCACCGCGATACCCGCCGCCTCTGCTAAAACCCCCGCGGCCGCCGGCGTCGCTAACTAGCGGAGCGAGGAAAAAGATCAGCGCTCCGATGCCGGCGAATGTTACGCGTTTTGCGTTCATCTTTGCACCTCGTCAATGACGCCGGTAAGCGTCACGTAGGTCCCCGCCTTCGTTTCGACCGCGAGCAGGACGCCGTGAGGAGGCACTTGGGTTGAAGAGTGCGTCAGTGGCTGGTTTGTCTTTGTCGGATTGATCCAAACGGTTCCGGTCTGCAACGGAATATGCCGTTTCTCCCCGTTCTGATAGAGAGTCGCATCGTACGGCAGGCACTCCAACAGGGCATCGATCTTCGTACATGCGGCCTTGCCGAAGACGAGCGTCCCTCGACCGTCGCTCGACGTGATCCACATGGCCTGGTCTCGCACGGCAATCCGCACGTTTCTATAGGTCTTTTGCGATCCGTCGCGCTGTAGAATTCGAGCCGTTCCGGTCGCGCTCGCCGCGCCGAGTTGGAACGCCGCCATTCCCGTGAGGAAGGCAATAGCCAATAGGGCCTGCCTGTGAATCAACGTCTTCATGGGTCTAGTGTACGCCCGGATACGACCGTCATGGTATCCCAAAAATGCAAATCCCTTCGAAGCAGGGTCGCGAAACGGCGCCCTTGCCCTTTTGGGATAGAACAGCACGCTCGGAATTGCTAAAGTTGCTTGGTGTTCGCTGCTGATACCGGCGTGATTCTCATCGTGACGGGCGCGATTACGATGGGCGCGTGTGCCGCCGTTCTTGCGCCGGTCACGATTCTTCGATTCCTATTTGGGGAGCGCGATCCCGACTCCCTGACCGTTATGATTACGCGTCACTGGGGCTTGCTGGTGGCACTCATCGGAGGTCTGCTCGGGTACGCGGGTTATCACGCCGAAGCACGGCTTCCGGTGATGATCGCCGCCGCCGCGGAAAAGCTCGCCATCGGAGCACTCGTATTTTCGAGCCCTTTGCGGCGTAGAGTCGCGGCGGCAGTGGTTGCCGGTGCCGATACGGTGATGGCGCTGTTGTATATCTTTATTCTGTTCGCGCGCAGCTAACCAAATGACGCTGCTAGATATTATGGAGCGTCACTGCCAGGAATGCCACACATGCAACGGTCACGATGAAGGTAACAGTCCAACCACTGTAGGCTAGCCAACCTTTGATCCGGTTGTCACCCATGACGGCGCGGTTTTGCGCGATCGAGACGAGAAACCAAAGCGTCAGCGGCGTCGCGAGACCGCCCGCTACCGAGGCCCAGTAGAGTAGCGCGATCGGAGAGAATCCGGCAAACGCAAACGCGGCGGCTATCGCGAGCGATCCAAGGAGAACACCGTAAAAGATTCGAGCCTGTCCGAATGGCGCGTCGAGGCTACCGCGCCAACCGAACGTTTGCGTCACGACGTACGCACTCGTGCCGGCGAGAACGGGAACGGCAATGACCGCCGACGCAAGCAACCCAATTGCAAAGAGCGCCGTCGCCGATCCGCCGGCGAGCGGTTTGAGCGCGGCGGCAGCATCGGTAGCGGTTTGAACGGGCGTATGGCTTTTCCCAAGCGTCGCCGCGGTGGCGACGAGAATGAAGAAAAAGCAGACTGCGGGTGCTAACGCTCCCCACGCAGCATCGGCTTTCATTGAGCGCAGCTCGGACGGCAAAGTACCGCGCTCCGAGACCTCGATCGACTCCCAATAATAGACGTAGCTCGTCAGCGTCGTTCCTAGTAGCGCAAGTGCTCCAGTCGCGACCGGAAACGTGAAATTAAAATGTGGGATTGCAAGTGAATGTGCGAGCGCTGCCCAATCGGGCTTTGCGAGAATGGCGCTTATTCCGTAGCAAATGAAGATGAACGGAAGAAACGAGAGAAAACGCTCGACGTGCAAGTACGATCTCGAAACGAGAAGCCACGCCACGCCGCCGGCAAACGGAAGAACGAAGTATGCTCGCGATATTCCCGTGAGGAGCTTCATGGATTCAGCTCCTGCCTCGAGGTCCGCAGTCAGCGTCATGAGATTAACCGCCAAGACGGCGACGAGCGCCAGCAATGCCCAGGTCAGGCCGTAGTGGCGCCGGATCGCACCTTGGATGCTCGTTGGAGAGACCGTGCCGATCGTTGCCGCGATACTCTGGACAACCGCGATCATTGGCAGCAAGAGCACCACCAACCAAGAGAGCACGTATCCCGTAGCCGCAGCCACTACTGCGAGACTCGCCACGGTCGTCGGGTCGGCGTCGGAAGCGCCGGCGACGAGACCGGGTCCGAAACCAAATCGTTTACGATTTATAAAAGAGCGCTTCTGCACTTCGCGTAAAACGTTCGTTTCTTCAGAACGTGGCCCTAGGAGCGGTGAGCTGAAGCGCTTAAGCTAATCGCACATGATTGAAGTCGAGCGTGACGGCATGGTTCGGATCGAGGGCGCAGACTTTCGCATGGGATCCGATCGCTTCTACCCTGAGGAAGCGCCGGTTCGCGACGTTCACGTCGACGGCTTCTGGATCGATGCTTTTGCGGTCAGCAACGCAGAATTTTCGAAGTTCGTTCGTAAGACCGGTTATATTACCGTTGCCGAGCGTCCGTTGGATCCGGCCGAGTTTCCCGGAGCACCCGCCGAAAACTTGGTTCCCGGTGCGTTGGTATTTCACATGACGGCCGGACCGGTCAACTTGAGGGATTACTCACAATGGTGGTCGTGGACTCCCGGTGCGTGTTGGAAGTATCCCGAGGGTTCGGGCAGCTCGATCGATTCGCGACCCGATCACCCAGTCGTGCACGTTGCGTACGAAGACGCCGAATCGTACGCTCGTTGGGCCGGCAAACGGCTACCGACCGAAGCCGAATGGGAGTTCGCCGGGCGTGGTGGACTCGATGGGAAAGACTTCGTCTGGGGCGACGAGATGGAACCCGGCGGGAAGCCCGCGGCGAACACGTGGCAAGGTCAGTTTCCTTGGAAGAGCACCGCGCGTAACGGACCGCGCACCATGCCGGTCGGAAGATTCGCTCCCTAACGGATACGGACTCTACGATATGGCAGGCAACGTTTGGGAATGGACGAGTGACTGGTTCGTGAGCGATCGCGCGGCCGTGCAATCGCCCTGCTGCGTGAGCGACGCGCGCGAACGTAGTTACGATCCATGTCAGCCGGCGATCCGCATGCCCCGCAAGGTGCTCAAGGGCGGGTCGTTTCTCTGCTCGCCCAGTTACTGTCTACGCTTTCGGCCTGCAGCCCGCTCTCCGCAAGCGATCGATACCGGGATGTCGCATCTCGGCTTTCGTTGCGTGGCCGACTAAATCACGTAGGGTGCACGATGTTCTGGTCGCGGCATCAAGGCATGCTCTTTTGGGATAGACGTGTGGCGGAGAAACTCGTACGCTTGACCTTCTGGCGAAAGCCGGAGCATGCTGCCCGAGGCCGCGATGCTGCTTCGGCGCAGCTGCCTTTGGCATCGTAGCGTCACATCAAGGTGCAACCGGCCGCAGCCATGGAAAGGAATCACCGTCGATGCAAGTTACGCCCATCCTGAGATCCCGAGGGACGGTGCGCCGATGAGCCCAGAAAAAATCGCCGCCGTCGTGATACTGATTTCGGTGATGTTAACCGCTGGGTTAGAGATCGATCGCGCACACCTGATCGCTGCGCTAAAAACTCGCGGTTTGCTCGCACGCGCGCTGCTAGCGAACTTCGTCATCGTTCCGATCCTTGGCATACTCCTCGCGGGCGTTTTCAAGCTGGACGAGTACGTCGCGCTTGGTTTTCTGTTAATGGCGATTGCGCCCGGTGTGCCATTTCTGGTGCGCGCGGCGGGGCGAAAGCCGGGGGGAAGTCTCGGGTTCGCGGCAGCGCTCGCATTCATCATGCCGGCACTATCGATCGTCACGATTCCCCTGATGGCTGCGTTCAGTACTCGGCTAAACAGCGCCATACACGTACCGTACGGACACCTCATCCTGACGCTTGTGGGCTTTCAACTCGTGCCGCTGCTAGTCGGGTTCCTGATTGCCGAGCACGCTCCCGCGCTCGCGGCGAAACTCAAGCGACCCTTCACGCTAATATTTTTTCTAGCAGTGATCGCGCTGTTCGTAATGATCGGTCCGGAGCTCATAAAAGCCGTCGCGTCAGTTTATGGGTCGCGCGGGATGTTGGCGACTCTCGTCCTCGTGGTGCTCTCGATCGGCACCGGGTGGATTCTTGGCGGACCCCAAGCTGAGTACCGGCGGACGCTAAGCATCGCCACCGGGCTACGAAACATTGGTACGTGCGCAGTAATCGCGACCGGGAATTTTCCGCACACGTTGGTCGGCCCCACCGTGCTGACGTATTTCCTGATCCAGTTCGTCGTCAGCCTCATCCTTCGCGTCTATTTTAGCCGAACGGCTAGGCCGGTCGCGAGCGTGGGTTCGTAACATGACACCGCTCATTCTTTCGAAGTTTGGTTTCTGGACGCTCGGCACGCTGGACTTCATCTCTCTGATCGCCGCCGGCACGAACGCGTTTAATGGCGCGCTGCTCGCCCGGCGGCCCGATCACTACCGGCATTTCACCGTCGTTGGAGTCGTCATTCTAGCGTACATCGGCGGCATCGGCGGCGGAGTCGTACGCGATATTCTCGTGAACAAGATTCCGGCGCCGCTGGTAAATCCGTGGTACCTGATCGTGTGCCTGGCAGTTGCCGCGATTGCGCTCGTCGTCGAGTACTACACCGCGCAGCGATTTAAGAGCGGCCTGTTCGCGTTTATGACCGCGTTCTCGCTGCCGTGGTACGCGATCGTCGGGGCGCAAGCCGCACTCGCCGCGCATCTGGGATATGGGGCGGCGGTGCTCATCGGCATCATCGCGACGACGGCGGGAAGGTGGATGATTGACGTAGCCTGCAACGTCGTACCGAAACAGCTGGTACGCGGGGAATTTTTTGTTGCATCTGCCGCGCTGACAGCGATCGCCTACGTCGTATGCGATCAGGCATATGGATTGCCGGTCGTCGCGTCGACTTCAATCGCGTTCGTCGTCGGCTTTGGGTTCCGCTTGCTCTCGCAATTCCTAGGCTGGGAAGAGTGGGAGCCGTGGGAGCCGCCCGCACTTGAGACGAGCGAAGACACGCGGGATACGCTTGGCGCAGGCCTCAAAAAGGAGTTCGATCGGTAGTGGTGCAGGGCGCGGCCGCCGGCGCACCTCGCTCGGATGAGTCTACTTCAGAGCTCATCGACGAATCACCGTTACGACACCCGTTCGAGCGGCCGCTTTTTATCGGGCTGGTGGTTATCAATTTCCTTTTGATGGCTGCGGCCATCGCGTTGATCGTGCACGATCCGGGTTGGCTCAAACCGTATCCCATCTTGAGCAAGGAAGTAGGACTTCTTCGGGCCCTCGCGATTACCGCGCTCGTCGGGATACCGCTCGTCATGTTTGAGCGCCAGCGGCGTGAAGCATCCGTCCGCGGAAACTCCGTGAGGCTTTCGAAGGATCAGTTTCCCGAGACTTACGCAATCCTCGAAAGCCACTGTCGCAGACTGGGAATGACCGACGTCCCGGAACTCTTTCTTACCAGCGGTAGCATCGAGCCGTTCTCGCGGGCGTTCTCTTCGTGGGGCGAGAACTACATTGCACTCCATCAGATCATCTTCGATATCGACGTCCAGAAGACGAGCGACGTCATCGCGTTTACGCTTGCTCACGAGCTCGGAGCCATCCGCCTCAATCAAACGGCGTGGTGGAATGAGATGCTGCTCACGTATGTCTCCGCGATCAAGTGGCTTCGTAATCCGCTCACTCGGTTTCGGACGTACTCACGCGACCGCTACGGCGCCACGCTCTCGCCGACCGGCTTCCGGGGGCTGCTCGTCAATGCCACGGGTCGACGGTTGATGGATCACGTGAACATCGAAGAGTACCTGAAAGAGACCCGTCGCTACGGCGGGATCTGGTCAACCCTCGACATGTTCGTTGAAGCGAAACCGCAAGTGATGGTTCGTCTCAACCAGTTGCGCGCGGCTGGCTTCAAATACAAGCCCCGCGATAGCAGCTCTAAAGAAGGGAGACAACAATGATGCTTTACGGGCTACGATCGCTGCTGTGGCCCCTGCTAATCACGGCGATCGCGCTTGCGCTCACTGCCTGTGCGCCAGCGGACAACAAATGTTAGCGCATCGCCGGTTGCTGCGGCGGGCGCCAAAAAATCGCTGGCCGGCTCGACGGGCAATGAAGGTTGGTACTCGACGGAGCAGGCCGCGCAAGGCGCGACCCTTTTCGGGCAGAAATGCGCGGTCTGCCACGGCGCGAAACTGCAGGGCGGCGCCGGCCCCGCACTCGTCGGCAAACAGTTTTTCCTTCGATTCGGCGGGAAGCCGCTAAGCCAGCTGTGGTACGACGTGCACACCGAAATGCCGCTGAATGCGCCTTCGTCGCTGCCGAATTCAGATTCCCTAGCGCTAGTGGCCTTCATCCTGCAGCAAAACGGCTTCCCGGAGGGAGCATCTCCTATTGTCGGTCATTATGACACATCACGCATCATCCCGTCGGCTGCGCCCGGCGCGACAGCGGCCGAAACGGTGCCCACAGCTGCTCCGACGCCGATGGTTGTACGGCAACCTTCGACCAGCGTGCCGACGCAGCAGGAGTTGGATCGCGCCGACACCGACGCCGATAACTGGCTCGCCTATGGAAAAGGTTACCGTGGAGCGCGTTACTCACGCTCTCTGAGATCTCCACGTCCAACGTGGCTCGGCTGAAACCGGTGTGCTCGCTCGAACTCGCGTCCGGCGGTTCGTTTGAGGGGAGTCCCGTCGCCTATAAGGGCGTTCTGTACGTTACCACCACCAACGGGACGTTCGCGGTTGACGGCCGCACCTGCGCAAAGCTTTGGAGCTATCAATACGACGCGACTGATATCGCCGCCGGTGCCAACAACAAAGGCGTGGCGATCGGAGGCGGGCGCGTTATCCGAGGTACGGTCGACGGTCATCTGATCGCGCTCGACATCAAGACCGGCGACGTTCTCTGGGATCGTAAAATTATGGATTCGAGCGCCGGCGCATCGGCCATGGCTGCGCCGCTCATCTGGAACGACCTCGTGTTTATGCCGAAGGCGGGCGGCGATGTCGGTGTGCGCGGCGAGTTCATGGCGTTCCGTGTAAGCGACGGAACGAAGGTGTGGGGCTTCTCCACGATTCCAATGCGCAACGAAACCGGAGCAAATACTTGGCGGCCGGCCAACGCGGCCTTGCACGGCGGCGGAGGCGTCTGGACGTACTTCACGCTCGATCCCAAGACCGGCACCATCTTCATGCCAGTCGGCAATCCAGGGCCGGACTTCGATTCCACGCAGCGTAGGGGCGCCAACCTGTTCACAACGGGCATCGTCGCGCTGGATGCGCGCACCGGAAAGCTGCGGTGGTCCTATCAGACGGAACCGAACGACGACCACGACTGGGACGCCACGGGCACCGCGCTGTTCGACACGTCCGACGGGCGCCATGTTTCTTGCCGCGACCAGCAAAGACGGCATCGTGCATCTGCTCGATCGCGCGAGCGGAAAGCTCTTAACCAAGACCGCCGTCACGACCATTACGAATACCACGGCCCCGATCACGCCTTCAGGGACACATTACTGCCCCGGCGTGGCCGGTGGCTCGGAATGGAACGGGGCGGCGTGGGATCCGGCAGCGGATCTCGTCTACGTGAACTCGGTCGACTGGTGCGTAACGGTAAAGCGTTCGGCGGCCCCCAGCATGACCAACATCAACCAGCTTTCGAACGCCAAACAGGTGAGCAGTTTCGGCGGCGGCATTCCGTTACCCGATCCGATGGCTAACGCGCGAGGGTGGACGCACGGCGATCGATCCCGCCACCGGCACGGCGAAGTGGCACCTCAAAATGCCGACTCCGATGATCGCGGCGCTCACGCCGACCGCCGGAGGCCTGGTTTTCACCGGAAATCTCAACGGGGACTTCCTCGCACTCGACGCCGGCAGCGGTCGCGTTCTGTACCAGTACGACACCAACGGTGCCTTGGCCGGCGGGGTGATCACCTATCGCGCGGGCGGCAAGCAGTACGTTGCGGCGGCAACGGGTAACACGTCGTTCGTTGCATGGAAGGTGACCGGCAAACCAACGCTCGTGGTGTTCGGCCTCTGAGGCCGCCCTCCGTCTTTCCGTTCAGCGAATCGGCAGCTCTATCATTCGAATGAGTCCGAAAATCAGTACTCCGAAACCCGCGACGATGATGATGATATGGCTGGGGAATCGGAACTTCGTGCTAATGCCGCCAAGGAAGGATACGGCGGCGAAGATCACCGTGAGGCGCACGTACGCGTCGCCCTGCTCGTTGGCATTCGTGGCCGTTTGAAAACTCGACGCCGCAAGCGCGTCTAATCGTGCGGCTTCTTCGCCGGTAAGCGAGTGGTACTGGGGCATCACGAACGGAGAGGAAGGCGCGGCGGGATTCTTGCGCGGCTTCGTGGCAAGCCATGCGTCCACTGCGCGCTTCATCTCGGGGCGGAAGCGTTGATAGATGAACGTTTGTTCTTCCGTACGTCCTGCCGCGATGGCACTGATAAATTGGAGAAACATCGTCACGTCGACGACTTCGAAGGTATTGGTACGGCCCGTAGCCACCGCAGCGGCGACTCGTTGGGCCGAAGCTTCGTTGTACTCCCTCGTTTGGAGCGCGGTCCACCGCGCCGCCTGGTAGCCGCACCACGCCGTCATCACCGTGGCGGCGGAAATCAGAATGACGGAAGCGAAATCGACCCAGATATCGAACGTGGACTCACGCCTTCGGATCGCCATGCGGCAGGCCTTTCGCTGGAGTGTCCTCTTTAGCTTCTGCCCTCGGACGTGATAGCATTCCGGAGCAGCCCGCACGTGGGCCATTCTACTCTTACATTGGGAGCATAAGGTGAGCAAAGAAACTGCAACCGCAACGCCGCTGGTCACTCACCGCGAATTCAAGCTGCTGCTGAAGCCTGAGAAGTTTCCAACTAGACGTGCCGTTCTCGAGTTTAACGAGCTGCTCGAGAGCGCTGCGAAAAAGCTCGGCGTCCACTATGAGCCGGTCGAGTCGATCGACTCGCAGGTTCGGATCGTGCAGTTCTACGATACGAAGAATCAGGATCTCCGGCGCAACAAGCTGATCTTTCGCATTCGTCAGATCCGCCAGGGCGGCTGGCCGGACGAGAGTTGGGAGTTGACGTTCAAGTGCCGAGCGCCGGAATACGGCAAGGCAGCCGGGTTCGATACAAACACGACGTTTACAAAATTACAGAAAAAGAAGTTCAAGGAAGAGCTGATCCGCGGCGAGACACCCGGCACGATGCAGAGCATTTACTCCAACAACGTTATCGTAGAATACCCGGATATCGAGTTAGAATTTCCGATTTCCCGCTTGGCGAACGCGCTGCCTCACTTGAAGACGCTGGGATTGGATCCGAATGAGACTATGTCGATCGTAGCCGGCGCAAAGGTCTTCGAGCTTCAGGCGACGCTCGGAACTTTTTCGTTCGGCCACGGTATCACGGCGCACGCGACGCTCGCGGTATGGGCCCGGCCGATACCGGACGCGTTCGAACCCCTCGTGGCGGAATTCGGGTATTCGACGCACGTCCTTGGAACCGAGAAGGAAGAAAAAGCGCAGGCAGCTGCGGACGATTTTTTCAAAGCGCTCCAGGTGCCGTTGCGGGATTGGCTAGCGGACGGCACCACAAAGACCGCGCTCATCTACGGCGACGAGAAGAAGCCTGGCTAACCGCAGTTAACGAGCGGAAGGATACGGTTCATGCTAGTTCGAGGCATTCGATCGGCATCGCGTGGCATTGTACTAATCCTTGTCACGACCGTTGCAGCGGCAGCACAGGTCAACTCGGGGCCATCATCCTCGCTCGACGAGCTGATCCGACAACGCGTGCGCTACGTATTCGTCATCTATCAGGAGAACCGGTCGTTCGACCACTACTTCGGGACTTTTCCCGGCGCGAACGGCATCTATAGCCAGGCAGCGCGCGCGCACGGCTTCCGGCAATACAATCCGGTCTCGAAGCGTTACACCCAAGCGTTCCGACTGAACGACACCTGACCTCGGGCTCGAGAACAATGCACGCTCGATCGTCGAGGCGGGAATCCATGGTGGAAGCATGGACGGCTTTGTCGCGGCGCAGGCAGGGTGGGCGCGCAGCCTTCCCGCTGCCGATCGGAAAGCGCTCGGCATGACTACAGCGGCGCAGGCGGCCTCGGTCGGCGACGAGGCGATGGCGCACGTCGACTGCGATACGATCCCGTACCTCTGGATGTACGCGAGCCGATTCGCGCTCTACGACGCTTTTTTTCAAGGCGTGCGCGCGCCGTCGGCTCCGAGCAACGTGGAGATCATCGCGGCACAGAACGGCGAGACCGAATACGCACGCTACGGAGCCGCCGGTCCGCCGTACACTGCGCAACCCAAGGGAACCGGCGGCCGCGGCGTTCCGATGTTCGTCGACCTCGACCCGGCATGGGGCCCATATAACAGCGCCGTCTTCTCCAAGCAGCATCAGGTCGACCAGACCTATGCCAACGTGCTCTTGAATCTCGAGGGAGCCAACGCTGCGCACCTTACGAAATACACGCAAGACATCAACGAAGACGTCTCCTTCTTGCGCGCTCGCGGCGACACGCCGGTGAACTGGACGTGGTACCAGCAGGGCTACGCGAACCCAGCCGACCCCGGGCGCGTCACGCTCGTCGCGCACCACCTCGCGCCGCACTTCTTTGGGTATATCGCAAACAATCCGTCGATGGACGGGCACGTGGCCGACATGACGCGATTTGCATCGGACGTCGCGCACGGAAGCCTTGGGGCCGCCGGTTTGTTCTACCTGAAGGGAGGCTTCGCGAGCAATCAGGGTCTTCACCCGGCGGCAGCAGCGCCGTATACGTTCTTAGGTGATGACGACCATCCGGGTTTATCCGATCTGCAAGTTGCTCAGGCCGATGTCGCGAGCCTTGTCAACACGATTGCGCGCAGCAAATACTGGAGCCAGTCGGCGATCATAATTTCGTGGGACGACCCCGGTGGTTACTGGGATCACGTTGCGCCGCCGATGTGGCTCGTCTGCCCCGACGGTCATCCGTGCGGCAACGGCCAGCGCGTCCCGCTACTGCTCATCTCACCGTTCGCGCGGACCGCGGTGGTGCACGAGTTCGACGATCAGTCGTCGTTTATCAAATTTGTCGAACGCCTCTTCAAGCGCGTGCCTTTGGCGCAGTTCCCAGACGAAGCGCGTTACGCGCCCTTCGGACCGCGCGACGGCAGCGAACTCACCGGCGACTTGTCGGGTGGCTTCGACCCTGTGCGGCTACGAGGCGAGCGATCGCCGATCGAGGCGGCTCAGGCGGAGATCCCGGACAACGTCGTGCGCGGCATCCCGAGCCGGTTGTCGTGCCGTTCGATTGGCGTTCATCCAGTCGCGCCGCCGGCGGGAACCTCGGACGCGCCGCCGCCGGGCTTCGATCCGCGCGTGCTCGTCGTTCCGATGCGGCGTTCCGCGTTGGCGAACCCGGCGGTGCAGACGGAGTAATTACGAAAAGCGAGCGCCCAAAAAAAGGCGCTCGCTCTCGTCTATTGTCGCTTATGAACCGGCGGCGTGCGCGGCCGCAGCCTTTGCGATTTTTTCCTTGACCTCTTCGAGATTGAACGAAGCGCCCTTCTGCATGGGCGGGAACTCGATCGCACTCTCTGCGACCTTCGCCACAACCTGTTGTACCAGAACGAACCGCCAGAACTGATATACGAAGAAATGGTAGTAGTTCAGTGAACCGCTCATGCCGGTCCGCTCGAATGGATCGAGCCGCAGATTGGTGAGGATCGGCCAGTCGACCTTGACCGTCCCGCCGAGCCATCCACTCGGCTGGTCCACAAAGCGGTATTTGTAGTCGTTGACGCGCACCGCGCCGAGCGTACCTTCAGCGAAGTAGAAAATCTCGTGCCGATTCGATGGGCCTTTACCCGTAATGAGATCGAGCTGATTGTAACCGTCGAGGTGAACTTTATACGTCCGGTCACCGAGCTGCTTTCCTTTTTTGAGCTCGTCCACGATATTTGGGTTTCCAGCTGCGGCAACGAACGTCGGAAACCAGTCGAGACCGGAGAAAATCCCGTTCTCAACCTTTCCGGCGGGAACTTTGCCCGGCCACCGCACGATGCACGGTGAGCGGAAACCACCTTCCAGCACGGTTCCCTTGCCGCCCGCAAAAGGCGTCTGGCCGCCGTCCGGCCACGTAAAGTTTTCGGTACCGTTGTCCGTCGTGAACATGACTATAGTGTTGTTGTCGAGTCCATCGTCCTTGAGTTTTTTCATCACGGAACCGACGATATCGTCGAGTTGCGCCATTCCGGCTTCCGATTCAGACCAGCCGTTTTCCGGCGTACGCATTTTCTGGTATTTATCGGAAAGATGCGTCACGACGTGCATGCGCGTTGGATTGAGCCAAACGAAGAACGGTTTGTTGCTCGATTTTGCCTTGTCGATAAATGAGATCGCGTGGTTTAGAATTTCGTCATCGACGGTTTTCATGCGCTCAGGATACAAAGTGCCGGCATCCTCGATTTTCTGTTTGCCGACCTTACCCCAGCGCGGATCGACGGTCGAATCGTCGGTATCCGTCGCCCAGCTATGTATCATGTTCCGCGGGCCGATCTTATCTTTGAGTGCCGGCGGATAGTTGGGATGCGACGGATCCTCCATTGCGTCGAGGTGATAGAGATAGCCGAAGAACTCATCGAACCCGTGAAGGGTCGGCAGATACTCATTCAAATCACCGAGATGATTCTTTCCGAACTGCCCCGTCGCATAGCCCATCGATCGTAGAGCCGTTGCGATCGTTGGCGCTTGGGCCGGCATTCCGACCTTCGCCCCCGCCTGGCCGACGGTAGTCAAACCCGTTCGAATCGGCAGTTCACCAGTGATGAAATTCGCGCGGCCGGCGGTGCAGCTAGCCTCGGCATAGTAGTCGGTGAACCGCATTCCTTCAGCAGCGAGCCGATCGAGGTTGGGCGTTCGGCTCGCCATGATTCCTTGGTGGTAGGCACCAATGTTAAACCAACCGATATCGTCGGCCATAATGGCGACGATATTCGGCGCGCTTTGAGTGGGCATAAGGAGGTCCTTCCCCGCTGAAGCGAGGCAAAAAAAAGTGAGAGCCTCAGACTACCAGAAAACGCGCTTCACAACATATCCGAAAAATGCAATGCGCCGTCCAAGCGGCAATATTAGCTCCCCGCTTTAACTTTGCGTTAAAGCGCAAAATTACGGCGTTTGACTCCTCTAGGTATTAGGGTCTCTGCAGCAGAGCGAGGGCGGGAGCATCGCGAGCTGAGAGCGCCGTTTCGCGCGCCGTTATCGCTGAGCTCTTTTAAAGATGTCGCCGCGCCGCCCAACGTGCCGCATTTGCTTGCTACAGACCTTGAAGATGCGACTGCCGACTTGGGTTTGGATGGTAAACCGAAGATCGGGATGGCTCTATGCGAGAGTTGCGCTACAACCCAAACGCGGGACCATCAGGACCAAGCCAAGATCCCAGCCCGATATCTTTCATAAAGCGCCTCTTGAAGCAGTCTGGGCAGAGGTTATGGCGAGCCCCAATTATTGAGAACTGTGCACGAGTGGCAAAGTACACAAATTCACAGCCGGGACACCTGATAACGTAGTAGTCTTGGTCGTTGTCGTTAATAGCGATCCCTTGCCTGCCTTAATACGCAGTCTATCTCATTTGCCGGTTAGTGTCCAGATATTGGGGATCAGCCTGTCAGCCACCACAATTTATAGGGTTGAGCTGGGCCTCGGTGCCACGCTGCTCCCCTTACGGTGGCGCCCCCCGATTAGCGTTGCCCTAGCCTGCCTTACGAGGCCTAAGCGAAGTGTCGAACACCGCCTGATCCCATCGCCAGAGTTGCAGGAAGAAGGCGCGCGCGAAATCCCGGTCGTTCTCATCGCGCTCAATCTGCGCGATCGTGTGCTCTCCGTCAATCCGATTCAGCAGCCGTTCCTGGCGCGCATCTATCGGCAGATAGAGATCGGTATACGTGTGATTCCGATTAATCAGCACCGCCGTCGCTTCGGCCGGTAGCCGCTCCCGCACGGCGAGCGTGTCGGGTAGCCGAATGGGTGTGTAGTCCAGCCAAGCCTCACCGCTGAAATCGACTACTGGGCCTTCACGGGCTGGTCCTTTCGATACGCCATGACGCTGTGACGGACCATCGTTCCGCGGAATAATTCGATAGCGGCAAATTGCGCCTCAGGCGTTAGCTCAACGAGCTTGTTGTGATGAGGCGTGGTTGCAAGCGCGCCACACCACGGCAGGTACGGCGCCTGGCGTAACCAGCGCCCAAACGCCAAGCCGGTGCGATCGAGGAAATCCATGAGCTGCGGCACCGAATAGGATCGGTCTCGAGGATGGAGCAGCGCGTCGGCTAACCCGGCTTTGTTCGCGAAGTCGGGTGAGTTGCGGAGAAGCGGCGCGATCGGATGGTCGGACGGAAGCGCTTTGAGACTTGCGGCAAGATCGCTGATCTCGGAATCAGTCGTGCCGACGCCGAGGCGGCGACAGTAATCCTGAAGCATGTAGATGCCTGCACGTCCGTAGGGCGCATACACCATCACATGTAAAGCGCCGGTCGGCTCGAGCACGTCGTGCAGAGCGCGCAGACCGCAATCAGGATCGGCGAGGTGGTGCAGCACGCCGGTGCAGATGACGTGCTCGAAGCTTTGTCCGAGTTCGCCGGCGCGCTCGACTGCGAGTTGGCGCACTTCGAGGTTGTCGAGCGCGTATTTACGCTTCAGCTCTTGTGTGAATGCAATGCTCTTTGCGCTGACGTCGATTCCGATTACGCGGGCGCGCGGCCAACGCAGCGCGTAGTGAGCGGCCTGCATCGTGCCGCAGCCGGCGATCAGTATGCTGCGGTCGTCGCGGTAAGGCTCGTCCGGCCAGAAGAGATGAGATTCGGCGCGCCGGCGCCGATCGTCCCAGTTCCGGCGATACGCGTCTAGATCGTCCGTGGGCGGCGGGTAGGGATGATCTTCGTAGAACTCGCGTACCCGTGCGGCGACGGTCGAAGAGCCTTCCATACCGAGTCTATTCAACTCGGTACGGAAAGGCTCTCCCAAACCGCCTTTAAACGGCGCGCTTAGCCATGCGGCGTTTTTATTTGCTCCATCACGGAGTCCAGATTGAATGATGCCGGCTTCTGCCGCGGCGGGAACTTGACGAAGTTGTCGATTTCCGACGCCACCACCGCCTGCATCAGGTATAGTTGGGGCGCGTGATCGACCATCCAATCCCAATAGGTGTTCGAGTTGAAGTCGGCCCGTTCGAACGGATCGCGCCGCAAGCTTGTGATATGGGGCAGGCGGAGCTTAACGAACGGCTCGGCCCACTGTTCCATCTGATTGGCACGCTGGAGCGACAAATTGAATTTGTAGTCGCCGACGCGCACCGCGATAACGTCGCCGTCGTCGCTAAAGTAAATGATCGCGTTTCTCGGGCTTTCCCTTGTCTGCCCGGAGAAGTACGGGATCTGATTGTAGCCGTCAAGATGGACGTTGAACTTCTTCCCGCCAACCGTGCACCCGTCGAGTAGTTGTTTGGTGACGTCCGGGTTGCCGGCTGCGGCCAGCAACGTCGGGAACATGTCGATGTGCGAAACGATGCCGTTGTAGACCGACCCGGGTTTGATCGTGCCGGGCCAGCGGATGAAGCATGGCACGCGCCAGCCGCCTTCCCAATTGGAATCCTTTTGCCCGCGGAACGGCGTGTTGGCGCCGTCCGGCCAGGTGTCGTTTTCCGGGCCGTTATCGGTGGAGTACATGACGATGGTGTTGTCAGCGATGCCTAACTCGTCAAGTTTGTCGAGCATCATGCCGATTTGCTCGTCGTGCACGACCATCCGATCACTATAGGGATCCTGGCCGCTCTTGCCGAGATTCTTTTCAGCAACGTGTGTTCTGAAGTGCATGGCCGTGGAGTTGTACCAGAGGAAGAACGGCTTGTCGGCCTTGGCTTGCGCCTCCATCCACGCAAGTGCGCGGGCGGTGATCTCCTCGTCGACCGTTTCCATGCGCTTCTTGGTCAGGGGGCCGGTGTCTTTGATCGTTTGCTTTCCCACGCGCCCCCAGCGCGGGTCGACGGTCGCATCGTCGGTGTCGGTCGCTTTGCAATCCAGCACGCCGCGGGGACCAAACTGAGCGAAAAACCGGGGATCCTTGGGGTAGTCGGGCAGTTCGGGTTCTTCCTCGGCGTTGAGGTGATAGAGGTTGCCGAAGAACTCGTCAAAGCCGTGCACGGTCGGCAGAAATTCGTTGCGGTCGCCCAAATGGTTCTTGCCGAACTGACCGGTGGCATAGCCTAGCGGCTTCAGCAGTTCGGCGATAGTCGGGTCTTCCGGTTGCAGGCCGACGGTGGCGCCGGGCATGCCCACTTTGGTGAGGCCGGTGCGGATCGGGTTTTGCCCGGTGATGAAGCAGGCCCGGCCGGCGGTGCAGCTCTGCTGCGAATAGTAGTCGGTAAAGAGGGCACCTTCGTTCGCCACGCGGTCGATGTTGGGCGTCCGGTACCCCATCATGCCGTGACTGAATTTACTAATGTTCCAAATACCGATGTCGTCGCCCCAGAGAATAAGGATATTGGGTTTCTTTTCAGGCATTATTCGAAGCCTTTCTGAGGATGGCTGGCGTGATCAAAAAAGATGAAATATCGAAGCCGTCGCGGCTTGGATGGGGATACGAGCATACCGCGTTTGCCCCTTAACGGCAATCCAATAAATGCAACATCAACACCAACGTTAAGCCTCATTAATCCTGCGGCGCCCGGCGAGCGCTTACGCGCAGCTATCGCGCCAACAGCGCAAAACCACGGCCTTGTCGAAGACTAGCGGTAGCCGCTTGCTAGATTGATTGCATCGATCTCGTTCGGACATCCCGTGCACGTAAACCAAATCGCGAGCGGGTTATCGGGATAGTTAGTCACTCCGCCCGACGCAATCGCCGTGACTCGCGCTCAGGGCTCCATAAAGAGCGTTTCCATATACATCCGCCGTGCGCGTCATGGCGCGAGGGGTTCGGCGAGCTTAGAAAAACCCTCTCTGAGAGAGGATGGATTTTGATGACGATTCGCAATCTGCTGCTCGCGTCAGCAATCACAGCGATGACGTTTCCCGTTTTAGCATCGGCGGAACTTTCGATTGGAACGAAGGCACCCGATTTCACGCTGCAGGCCACGCAGGGAGGCAACGTCTTTACTTTTGGCTTGGCGCAGGCGCTGAAGCAAGGCCCGGTCGTACTCTATTTTTATCCGGCTGCATTCACGCCCGGGTGCACGATCGAAGCGCATGACTTTGCCGATGCGATCGGCCAATACAAGGCGCTCGGTGCGACGGTCATCGGCGTGTCACACGATCCGCTCGACAAACTGCAGAAGTTCTCCGTGAGCGAATGCCGCAGCAAGTTCGCGGTCGCGGCCGATACGAATCAGGCGGTGGAGAAGGCTTACGACGCCGTTCTCGCACAGCACCCGCAGTACGCGAACCGAACGTCGTACGTCATTGCACCCGACGGAACCATCATCTACGCGTATACGAGCCTCGATCCGTCGCTGCACGTGCAAAACACGCTGACGGCGCTGCGCACGTGGAAGGCCGACCACGCGTCAGGCGCGTCGCCGTAACTGCGTTGATTGCTCGGCGTCGAGCGCGGTGATCTCGCGGGGAACGACGTCGATCGGTGGGATCTCGGCGAGCTCGTCGCCGGCAAGAGCGGCTTCGTCCTTCAGCTTGCGTCCCTGCGGCAGCAGCTTCGTTTCGTACGAGCTTATCGCTCCGTTAAAGGCATTGACGGAACGTTCGAGGTGTTTTCGCACCTCGCCGAGATGCTCGGAGAATTTCAGCGCGCGCTCGTAAAGCACGCGCCCGATCGTCGCAATGCGTTTCGCGTTCTCTTCCTGGCGCAACGCCTGCCATCCCATCGCAAACGTCCGCAGCAGCGTGATGAGCGTAAGCGGTCCCGTAACGAGAACGCCTTTCTCGAGCGCGTATTCGATCAAGGCAGGATCTTCGCTGCACGCGGAGCTCATAAACGCCTCGCCCGCAACGAACATGACGACGTAATCCGCCGAACCTTTGGCCGTATGATAACCACGCCGGGAGAGCGAATCCACGTGATCGCGTAACGCGCGGGCGTGCTGCTTGACGAGCAGCCGGCGTTTCTCGTCGTCGACTGCCTCGAGCGCGGCTTGCATCGCGTCGATTGGCGCCTTAGCGTCGACGAAGACGCAGCGCTCTCCGGGAAGATTGATCGTCATGTCCGGGCGGACGCGCGCCTCGTCGACCGCAATGGTCTGCTGCTCGGAGAAATCGCAGTGCGCCAGCATACCGGCCTTATCGACGACGTTGCGCAGCTGCATCTCACCCCATTTGCCGCGCGATGCCGGATTGCGCAGCGCGGTGACCAGCGTCGAGGTCTGCGTCGAGAGATTGGCGGTCGCGTTTTCCAGCTGGTTCGTGCGCCCTAAAAGCTCGCCGAGGAGGCGGTCGAAGTCGCCGAGTTTCTGCGCCACCGGTGACAGGAGCTCGCCGACGCGCTCGCCGGCCCGCTTCGCCGTCGAGTCGCGCAGCTCGTTTTTTGCGCGCTCGAGGAGCGACTCGATCGCTTTCTCTTGCGCACGCTCGGCATGCGCGAGGTTTGTGCGCAACGCGGCATTCTCAGAGCGGTTCACTAGCCACGCAATCGCGGCTCCAACGGCGCCGCCGAATATAAAGAGCGCGAGCGCCTCGGCGACCATCATCGCTTGACTCCGCCGAGATATTTCTCAAAACACGCGACGGTGCGCTTCCAAGCGCCGGCCGCGGCCGAGGCCACGTACGATGCGCGCTGATCGTCGAAAAAGGCATGCCCCGCCTCGTCGTAGACGTGGATGTCGTTCGGTACGCTCAGCGCGGCGGCAAATGCGCGTACGCTTTCCACCGGAATGCTCGAATCGCGCCCGCCGTAACTGCCGCAGACCGGCACGTGAACTGCCTTGGGGTCGACGTCGGCGAGCGGGCCGTAGAACGGGGCGACGACCGAGAAGAGAGCGGCGTTGTCGATCGAGCCAATCAGCGCAACGCGACCCCCCATACAGAAACCGGTGATTCCGATTTTCGTACCGGAGAACTTCGCGGAGAGCCAGAGCGCAGCGGCGCGAATGTCGCCCGAGTACTCGTTTCGGTCGAGCCGCTTTGCGTAAGGCCGAAAAACGCTAACGTCGGTCGCTCCGTCGCCACTGGGAGCACCGAAGCGCGCGTAGAGATTGGGAGCGATTGCGGCAAAGCCCGCCTTGGCCAAACGCCGCACGACGTCGCGAATGGACGTATCGACACCCCAGACGTGCATCACCACGACGACTGAAGGTGTGCCTGGGCCGGCCGAAATGGGCCAAGCCGCATACGCGGGGATCACCGCGTCGCCGTGCTTCAGCTCAACGTGCTCGACGGATATCGCCGGATCGTTCTCCGCCACCAGCGGCGGATGCGATTGGCCAAGCGGTTCCTGCGCGCCGGCCGCGGCGGACGCCGCGAGCGTCGCCGCGGCGGAGAGGCCGACGAAGACGCGACGGTTGAACCGTTCGGAGGTAGCCTGACTCGGGTCGATCTCCGCCCCCATCATCGTTGACCTACTCCTTTGCGCGGCGTGAGCACCGAATCCTCGAACATTTGTTTGCCTCTCGCGACGGGAGGCAGGCACCTCCGGCGAGGGATTACCCGACCCGCGTTGAGTAAAAGGAGACCTTGGTCATTTTGAATCGGAAGGTCTTCCTCGCCAGCTCCGCAGCCGCGGCGGCGGCGTCGAGCGTGGCCCAAGCGCAGAACATCCCCGGCGGCACTCATCGAGTCGAACGCCGCGCCGACTTTGACGAGCAAGCATTCGCGACGACGCTGGGGCGGCCGGCACAGATTCGCCAGCTCTATGAGGCGGTGGCGTTTGAACCGGGCGTACTCAACAGCATCAAGAATTCTTTCAACGGGTTGCAGTTTGGTTTCGGCTATCCCGCCGATCGCATCGTGATAGCACTCGCCGGGCACGGTCCTTCGGCGGTTTACGGCTACAGCGATTACATCTGGAAAAAATACCGCATCGGCGAATTCTTTAAGCTGACCGGCGCACACGGACCCATCGTAACAAACATCTATCTCGCGCCGCACGCACCATTCGATGCGGATGCCGACCCCGACGACGACTCCGGCACGTACCAAGACGTTTCGATCGCAATGCTGCAGCGTCGAGGCCTGATCATCTTGACCTGTCATACGGCGGTGCAAGAGCAAGCCCGGGCGATCGTTACAAGAGGTTTCGCGCCGGCCGGCGTAACGGCAACCGACGTTGCCGACGATATCCTCACCCATTTGATTCCGGGCGCAGTCGTCGTTCCGTCGATGGTCGCGACCATCGCGGTGCTGCAGGCGACATACCATTACACGTACCTGACGCTGTGAACGGGAAGTTTTTCGCAATCGTGTTGGCGCTCGCGCTGAGCGGCTGCTCCGGGGGCGCCTCGCGCAATGCCGGCCTCTACGATCCGCGGACGCTTCCGGCGGGGCCACTCGGCGAATCGATTGCGTACGGACACGACATCATCGTGCAGACGCACCGTTTCATGAAGCCGTACGTGCGCGCCGATCTCGAGTGCGCTGCCTGCCACCTCAGCGCC
>CAWGWT010000005.1:0-108832 GCA_963826325.1 Vulcanimicrobiota bacterium | reverse complement strand
CGTTCGGAAACGGGGTCGTCGCCCCCTTAGTGAACGGAGGTGTAAGTCACTCATCTCCGCAGGAGGCAACGACCTATGGGAGCTTTCAGCGCTGCACGTTTGAATCCGGCTTGGGTCGCGATAGACGTCGCGAAGAGCCGGCACGAAGCTCTGCTCGAAACGGCGAAAGGCACCCGCCGGCGACTGGTAATCGAAAACACGCTAGCGGATTTCAATAGATTTCCGGCGAACTGGAGCCTCATCGCCCTTGCGAAATAGCGATCGAGCCAACAGGCGACTATCATCGACCGCTGGCGAACTTTCTGCTTCGCAAGGGTCATCACGTACATTTCGTGTCGTCAATCGCAACGAGCCGAACTCGTGAGGCGCTTTTCAACTCTTGGGATAAAAATGATCCAAAAGATGCTCAGGTTATCCTACACCTCCTCAAGAGCGGCACAACTCAGGTCTTCTCAGACCCGCTCCAGTGCGGTACTCATGACCTTCAGGAGCTGCTCGGCACGTATCGTCAGGTGGTCGATCGAAAGACGCGCGTCTACCACTCGCTCCAAACGCACTATCTACCTCTTTACTTCCCAGAAGCGGCGCCGTTCATCAGTACGCCAAGAGCGGAATGGTTCCTCAAAGTGCTGCATGAAGCTCCATGCCCGTCAGCGGTACTGAGGCGCTCGAAAAAGGCGTTCGTCAAGAAGTTCACGGCCGCCGGTGGCAGGATCACTCTTCGCCAGCGGCTGGTTGGGGACTACTATGAGGCAGCCAAGGAAAGCGTTGGAATTCCAGTGGCGGCGGATTCCTGGGCCGTTCAAATGTTTCAGCTCACGGTCGAACAGTACGTTCGTTTAACCAAGCAACGGCGCAAGCTTGAGGAGCTCATCCACGCGCAGCTTGAGGCTAACACCGACTACCAGTTGCTACGCACAATTCCCGGCATCGGTCCAATCGTTGCGCTGACCATACTTGCCGAAGGCGGCAACCTCCGCCGTTTTAGTCACCACCGGAAGTTCTTAAACTACTGTGGCTTGGCGCTCTCGACGTCGCAATCCGGAACTTATCGAGGGCACCGCAGCTCTCAAAGCGTGGCAATGCCCGCCTACGCTGCGCGTTCTGGATGGCCGCCAAAGCGGCGATCATGCAACGGCAGAATGGATTTCGGCGTAAGTACGACGACTACGTTCGCAGCAATCCGCTCGATCCTGATTTGAAGAGAAAAGCTTATACCGCCGTTGCTGCTAAGGTAGCCCGAGTTGCATTTGGCCTGATCAAGTCTGGCAAGGAGTACCGCCGCTTCGTTGAAACGGCGGTGCCCGGCGGGAGAATCCCTTCGCAGGGGCCGTTGAGGCGATCTCGACCTCGTAGATAATGCTCGGATCTCCCGATCGGAAGCAAACTCCGTTTTAAGCTCGGTGAAGGCTCACTTTTAGAGACCTTGTGTCATCATGGTCGGAGCTATTGCGTCGTCGGGATCCCGGGTTCGGCTTTCGCTTTTAGGGCGACCTTCGCTCGCCCTACGCTTTGCTATTGAACTGAGGGTATTGACATTCGAACTTAGCTCGTTGTCGAACGGGCCAACCGACGGCGAGTAAAAAACGAGGAACGGAGGCTGGGTGTTCGTTCCAGCTGGTGCGCGTACGCTGGAATCGCCGTTGATATACGCCGCGCCTTGCGCGAAGAAGGGCCGATACTCCACGAGCTGGCGTTGGAACTCTTGTGGGACGATCGTCTGCTGATCGATCTCAACGTTTGAGAAATCGGGATTGAGCGTGCCGACAAAACGAATGGTCGGCGTGATCGGATAGCTCACGTCTCCGCCGATCCAGCGCACGTTCATTGGCAAGAACGTGCCGTTGGCTTGTTGGAAAAGGTTACGATCTTCGCCGATGCTCGCGAGTCCGTAGATATCTGCCCGCGGCTTGGGCCGGGCGGCCGCCGAAGCGGCGAGGTCGAGCTCGCCTGCGGGCCAGAAGCGAGGGTCCGGACTGAAGAGCGGCCACGTGCCGCTTGGAGCATCTTGCATGATCGGGTCCCAGACCCACGAGACGTGCTCGCCGCGCGCGGCGATGCCGCGAACGAACTGAAACCGCCAGCTTTGCTTACCGCCGCGCGGCACCCGAATGACGTCGAGCGGGATGATCATGACGGCGCTCCACGAGCCATCGATGATTTTCCCCGCGGCGCTCCAGCGCGGGCGGAACCGCGAGTTCTCGTTAGCTTGTTCGTATTTGATGCCACGTGGCGTGGTCTCAAAGTAATAGACTTGACTCCCCGAGCCGCTCGTGTCGACGCCGATGCCCACGAAGTCGTCGATTCCAAAGCCGACGTCGTTAGTCGTTTGCGTCGCTACGATCGGCGCGCCGGCTTGATCGGCTTTGAAGCCGACATAGAGGTTCTTGTCGTCGTAGAGCAGATAGGCCGTTGTCGTCAAGCGCACCGGCGAACGCGTCGTGACGTTCTCCCACGGACCGGGTCCGCTGGGTACTTGCCCCGCAGCCCACGCTGGGTCTGCGAGCGTCGGGTCGAGAGCGAGCGGATGCGGCGCTCGCGCGACCGTAAACGCGAAGGTTTCGGCCACCGACGCGCGCGCCGGGGCTTGCGCCAGCGCGAACGCAAGCGCCGACCCAAGCGCGACGCAACGTGTGACACGAAAATAGCTCGAGCCCTTTAAGTCGACCAATCCCACACATTCCAGAACGGTGTGACCGAGTGCGCGGGCCGGTAGTCGCGAAGGTCGGTGTTGACAGCGTCGAGCTGCATTTGGTACCAGAGCACGATGAAGGGCAGCTGTTGCGAGACGATCTGTTGGATGCGCCCGTAGGCCGACGCGCGCAGAGCGCGATCGTAGGTGCTCAACGCGGTACGTTCGGCGGCGTCGAGTTGCGGACTGCAGAAGTGGTAGATGTTCCAGCCGGCGGGAGGCGCCATCGAGCACATCACGAGAATAGAGTCGTCCGGGTCGGTGCCATTTTCCCAGTTTTCGAGCGCCGCATCGAACTTACCCGACTGCTCGATGCCCCCGGCGCCCGCCGTCGCATAAAGCTTTCCCGATGGAAAGTTCTTGATCGAAACGACGACTCCGACACGGCCCCACTGCTGCTGCAGCAGCTCCTCCGCGGCAGTGATGGTGCCCGAGCCGGTGAAACTGACCAGCGTCAGGTGCAGCCTGCCGGGAGGCCATCCCGCTTCTGCGAGCATTCTCGCGGCTCGAGCGGGATCGAACGGATATCGTTGGACGTCTGGGTTGTAGCTCCAAGAAAACGACGGGTGGAGCGAGCTGCCGGGCACGGCAACGCCGTGCATCACCTTCTCGATCAGAGTTTGCTTATCGATCGCATAGGCGAGCGCGCGGCGCACGCGCACGTCGTTCAGACCGGGAACCGACGCGTTGAGGCCAACGTCGGTGAAACGATCGATCGGGGTCATGACGATGCGCGTACCGGGAATCCCGCGCAGCTCCGGTGCGAGCGATTCGGGGGCACGGTAGAAGAAGTCGATGTCGTGCGAACTGAGCTGCGCCAGCATCGTCTCGTCGCTTCCCACGATGCGAAAGTCGATGCGCCGAAGATGCGGCGGCCCGCGCCAGTATGCGTCGTTGGCGACCATCTCGACGCGGGAGCTGCGATCGTAGGCGACGATGCGAAAAGGTCCTGTTCCAATCGGCAGCGCGTTATAGGCAAGGTGATTGATGTCGGAGTAGCCCGCGAGAAGGTGTTTCGGCAGTATCACGTCGGGGTGATTGGCGGGCGCGAAGAAGGTGTTCACGAACGGTGCGAAGGGACGCTTGAGGTGCACGACAATCGAGTGCGCGTCGACGCGGTCGATGCTCGAGATCACGTCGTATCCGACGCGGCTGACGATCATGTTGCGCGGATTGAGCATCTGCTGCCACGTGTAGATTACGTCGTCGGCGGTAAAGGGCGCGCCGTCTTGCCACTTGACGTCGCTTCGCAAACGGTACGCGATGCGCAGCCCATTTCGGCTGATGCCGCCGTTGGCGTGGGTCGGCTCGACGGTTGCGAGCTCGGGAACGAGCTCGTTGCGATCGCTCCAGCGGAAGAGGTACGCGCCCCAGAACGCGGAGATGTCGATGTCGACCGTCTCGGTTCCGAGCAAGAGGTTGAGGTTGTCGGGATCTTCGCGTTGCGCGATTCGCAGCACGCCCGGAATCGTCCACGAGTTGCGGATGCCGCCGGTCGAGTGCGCGCGCGTGCAGCTACAAAGCCCGGTCGCCGCGACGAGAACCAGCGCAAGAAACCGGTGCATCTAGGAGCCTGTCCTAATGATGATCGGTGCGTTGAGGGCTTTCGCGCGCGAGCAGCTCGTCGACGAGCTCGACGATTCCGTTGGCGGCCGCTTCGAGCAGCGCGCTTCCCTTCTCGGAGGTCGCCTTGGTCGGGTCGCCCATCACGCCGCTCTCGCTCAGCCGGCTCCAGTGCTCCATCATCACGAGCGGAC
Source organism: Vulcanimicrobiota bacterium (assembly GCA_963826325.1). Taxonomy (GTDB): domain Bacteria; phylum Vulcanimicrobiota; class Vulcanimicrobiia; order Vulcanimicrobiales; family Vulcanimicrobiaceae; genus Cybelea. The sequence continues at coordinate 104,383 of CAWGWT010000005.1, read as the reverse complement.
CTTCGCCGGCGACGAGGTCCGTCCAGTAGTTCTTTGACGGGCGGTGCGAGAGCTCGTGTACGGCCTGCTTCATGTCGACGAGATCCGGACGAAGCGCGAGATAGAGCGATGTCTCGAATTCGCACGCATGATTCATCCCGCCCACCGGCTCCGATTCGCGCAGCGAATTCGCAACTTCACGCACTCCGGGTGCCGCCCAGTAGCTCACCGCAGCGGCCAGCGCGCCGGTCTGCACGACGCAAAGGCGCGCGATGATGTCGATAAACGGCGCATTGCTGCCATGGCCGTTGACGATGAGGATCCGCTTGAAACCGTGATGGGCGAGGCTTTTACATACGTCGAGTCCGTAGTCGATGAGCGTATGAGGCCCGATGGTGATAGCGCCGGGGAAGTCCATGTGATGCGGACTGTACCCGTGATTGATCGGCGGAACGAGCACCGTGCGGTCCGCCGCGCGCGAGGCCGCGAGCTCGCAAACGCTCGCGCAGAGCAGCAGATCGGTATCGATTGGAAGGTGCAGCCCGTGATCTTCCAACGTTGCGATCGGGACGATCGCAACGCACGAACGCGCCGCAGCCGCCTTGACCTCCGGCCACGTCATCTCGCCATAACGATACTTTGTCGCCATCACGCGGTATTCGCTGCAGCGGGGAAGTAACTCATTGCGACGCCGGGAATAGCGGGGCGTGAAAGAGCGTGCGCTGCGCTTCGTCCTTCTCATGGGCGTCGTCAACCTCTTTGCGGATTTTACGTACGAGGGCGGACGCGGCGTGGTCGGCGCATTTCTCGGCCATCTGGGCGCGAGCGGCGCCGCGGTCGGCGCGGTTGCCGGAGGCGGCGAGTTGGCAGGATACGCAATTCGTTCCGTTTCCGGCTTGATCGCCGACCGTACCGGTTTGTATTGGCTCGACGTTTGGGTGGGATACGCGATCAACGTGCTCTGCGTGCCGGCACTCGCGCTGGCGGGAAGCTGGCCTGCCGCAGCCGGTTTGTTGATCGGCGAGCGCGTCGGGCGCGGAATTCGAAAACCGGTGACGTCGGCGCTGCTCTCGAAAGCAGGCCGGAGCCTCGGAAGCGGTCGCGTCTTTGGGCTGAACGAGGCGCTCGATCAAACCGGAGCGACGGTCGGACCACTCGTCGTTGCCTTTGCGATTACGCGCGGCGGTTTTCATACCGGCTTCGGCGTACTCATCGTTCCGGCGCTGCTCACGTTGGCCTTTCTAGCGGTGGCAACGGCGGCGGGGCGAAGCATCGTGCCGAGCGACGAGAGCGGAACCGAGCCGGCCGTTCGCGACTGGCCGGCTTTTCGCCGGTACGCGATCGGCGGAGCGCTCGTTGCGGCGGGTTACGTCGACTTTGCGTTAATTGCATTTCGTTTTCAACGCGACCACATCGTCGGCGTGGCCGCGATCTCGATCTGGTTTGCGGTTGCCATGGCGGTCGGCGCGATCGCGGCGCCGATCCTCGGACGCCTCTTCGATCGGATCGGAAATCCAGTCATTGGAATAGCGATCGCGCTGACGTCGGCGGCGACGCCGCTCGCTTTTCTGGGACGCGGAGCCGCGGCCGAAGCCGGCGTGGCGCTGTGGGGAGTGGGAATCGCAGTTCAAGACGCGCTTTTGCTTGCGCTGATCGCCGGCGTGCTCGCGCAGCGAAGAAGAGCGACGAGCTTCGGGCTCTACGATCTCATCTTCGGTTTGGCCTGGTTTGCCGGCAGCGCGATCAGCGGCGTTCTTCTCGACCGATCGATTGTGGCGCTCGTACTCTTTTCAACACTGCTTCAGTTGTGTGCGATCCCTTTCTTCCTGGCGAATACGAGCGCTCGCGTAAGCGTCGCGCCGGAGAGAAAGACTTGATTAGTGCCGGCGCTTGCTCGAGACGCTCATGCTGACCGGCTTTGAGGCGATGCCGTTGGCGACCACTTCGAGCGTGCTCGCGCCCGAATGGATGCCTTTGGGCACATCGAAGTAGGTCCACACTCGCTTCGAACCGGTCGCGACGCCCATCGTGCTGTGATCGTGCGTGCGGGCGTAGAATACGGCGCCGTTTGCCTTATTCGTGATGCGCACCAGCGGATAGTTCGTCGCGTTTTGGAACTCGTCGCCAAATGACATCGCCTGCCCGAGGCCGTTGAACTGCGTGCCGGTGATCTTATAAGTTGAACCGGCGGCGACGGTGGCTGGGTACGTCTTGATCGTCGGCGCCCAGCTCGTTTGCGGCGATCCTGGTGGCGTGTAGAGAATGACGCCCGAGTATCCGACCATCATGACTTGTCCCGTCGGCAATAAGATGGGCGACCCGGCGGCTGACGCGCCGTTGACCGTCGTAAATGCCTTGCCGTTCCATTCGTAGAGCGTGCCGCTCACGCCGAAGACCAAGACGTTGCCGCTCGGCTCGAGCGTGGCGTAGGAATCGCCGGCATTGTCGCCGTTTGGAAAATCGGGCCCGGCGGCCCATTTGCCGGTTTTGGTATTGTAGATCGCGGTGTGTCCGGGTCCGTAGCCGCTTGAGTAAGATCCGGTGCAGAAAACCGTCCCGTTGGGCCGAAGGATCGCGGGGCCGATCTCTCCCGGCGGGTAGTAACACTTACCTGGGGCGTACTTGAGGCATCCGTACGGCGACGGAGAGTGCAGGTCGACGACCGTAGATCCGGCGCTCTTCCATTGACCCGTTGACGGATGATAGATTTCCGAGTTAGGAGCATCTCTCACGTCGGCGGTGAGAATTGTGCCGTCGGCAAGAAGCGTCCAGCCCTCCTCGGAATTGAAATCTGCTTTGCCGGCGTGGTCGGCCCTCCGCCACGTCAGCGTCTTGGGGTCCACGTACGCGTCGCGCTTTGTAAGTTTTTGACCGACGAGGAGCCTGCCATCCGGGAGCACGGTCGACGGAGAATCGCCGATGTGCCCCCAGCCTGAGGGATGTCCCAGCGGCGTCCACGACATCTTTACTGGGTCATAGACGGCTCCCAGGTTAGTCAGCTGGAGATCGTACCCGTTGCCCGGTGTGTTGTATTCGCCGCCTGTGAGGACGAGGCGGCCGTCGGCGAGCAGGTCCGACGCAGCGGCGTCCGGGCCGTAGCCGGCCTGAAGCGAGCCAACCTGGCTCCAAGTCCCGTCCGAGTAGTTCCCTTTCGCATCGGGGACGTAACGATAAAAGTTGCTCCAGTTCTCACCGCTCTGAGTGAGAATTGAACCGTCGGTCAACAACCACGCGAGCTGCATCCCGACCGGAGGCTGACTCGAAAGGCGCGTAAACCGTCCCGCATGGCTCGAACGTAAAGCGTCGAGCGTTTGAGGTGCCACACCCGGCAGAATCGCTCGGCTACCGGAGCAACCGGCGAAACCAACCGCGACGGCGGCAAACGCAACGATTGCCGGCTTGATGCTGAAGCGAAACACGCGCACCTCCAAAAACGAACGGCGGGTAGGCCGACTCTTTTAGGTCGAGTCGGCTTTTCCCGCTGGAGTGCGGCGTCGTACTACTTTCCGTCGCGTTTCTTGCGACGTTTGCGATCCTTTTCGATCATCTCGAACGCCTTTTTCCGCGAGCATGTTCCATGGAACTCGATCTTATTGCCTTCGACTTCCGAATACTCGACGAGAAATCGCTCGATTCCGTCCATCATATCTTTTGGAATGTCGGACAACTTCTCAAAATGATCGGTCTTTAAGGTTACGCCGGCTTTTTTCTTCGGACAAGCGACGAGACGATTGTTGACCACCCCGTTCTTTTTCAGCAGGATCGCCCCGAGGATACGCACTTCGAGCAGACAACCCGGGAAAGTAGGCGCGTCGTTGATCACGAGTACGTCGGTCGGATCGTCATCGTCGGCGAGGGTTTGTGGAATAAAACCATAGTCGTACGGCCACGCCAGACCTTCGGCCAGAGTCATTTTGAGCATCATGATCCCGTACTTTGGCACGAACGCGTACTTGTGCCGTATTTGGGCCGGCGTTTCGATCACGGCGTGAACGAGCTTATCCGGGCCGTCCGATGCGTACGCCGGGATGGCATCGTAGTTGGTCGGGTTTATCTTATCAGAGCCCACGTTAGGGTCTTACCCAGCACTTCAGACTTTTTTCATATGCGGCCACTAGACTCGAACGCATGTTAAGACAATTGATTGCGGTGGGGTTGGCCGTTGCGGGCCTCGCCGTCAGCGCTTGCGGCGGGCACGCCACCAACGGCAACGTCATCCCAATGGGCGGCAATACCGTCATGCTTCCGAGCTTCGATAACGAGCTCGCCGTTTCTGCAAAGGTTCCGAAGGATACGATTGGGGAAGAGCTCCCCAGCGAAGGCCTTGGATCCATCAAATCGCCGAAATGGAACGCCAACCTGGGTGGGTTCACCCAACAAAAGTACTCAGAGAAGCTCGCCTTTCCGCCCGGGACGAAGATCACGATTCGCAACCTCTCCACGAGCGTCACGCACACCCTCGACGTCGTAAAAGAGGTCTCCGGGCCGCCGGCACATTTTCCGAAGAATCCAAACCTGTCGATCCCGGCGAAGGGTCACGGCAAATTCGAGGCGGGTTATGCGAGCGGTCCGATCAAGCCGGGCAAGTCGGTAACGGTCACGCTCGTCAAAAAGGGCACCTACCTGATCGGCTGCGCCTTCCACTATAGTTTGGGCATGCACGACGTTATCGTCGTCGCGAAGAACGCGCTCCCCGGGCAGCAAGCTACCCCGCCGCCGACTACGTCGCCAAGCTCGACGCCGACCTCCCGATCGAGTTATTCGCCCTAGCAACTCTAAATTGTAATGCCTCGCGCGTGATGTGGGAGCGGGGCTGCGTTCACTGCCCGCTCCCACGCCTCATCGATCTGATCTGGTCGCTTCACGCGAAATGCCGCCCAACGCGAGAACCCTATACGGCGATAATAGCCGCTTAAGAATCGCTTGCTAGCATAAGAGCGCAATGATCTTCGAAGACAAGAAGATCGACAGCCTAATCGCGCAATGCCGGTTTGCGGAAGCCTGCGCCGTTCTTACGCTCGCCCGCGCGGAGAGCCGCCTGCGCGCGGGCGTCTATGCGCTCGCCGGCGACGAGCGAGGCGTGGCGCGTTGCACCGATCCGGAGCAATTGGCGTGTCGCACTGGCGGTGAAATAGCGGCGCATTACGCGGTGCTCGGTCTGCAACCAACGGCATACGACGGGCTTGCCGCCGGAACGGTTCTTGCATGGTCGGCAGATTCAGGCGCAGCGTACGACGCATTTCGTGCCGCGCACGACCGCGCAATCTCCGACCGGGACTTTCATCTAGCCGTTGCGGCTCGCGAACGCTTAGCCCACCACGCGTTGCTCCTCGGCGATATCGAGGTTGCACGCAATGCGATCGAACAAGGGATTGCACTGGCGCAAGCCCATCGTTTGTCGCGCTGGTCGCTGCGTTGTCTTGCTGCAGCGGTCCGCCTCGCGTTGGATGCCGGCGATCTCGATCGCACCGCAGATCTGCTCACCCGCGCCAAGTTAACCTCGGTATCACCGGCAGATCTCGCGCTTTTTGCGGCCACCGGTGCACAGCTGGCCGTTGAGCTCGGAGACGATTCGGCACTGCGCGAGTGGTCTTCGCCCGGCATTCTCGATGTCGCGCTGCATTGCCAACTTCCCGAGGCTGCGATCGCGGCGACCATAGCACTTTTGATTGCCGCAGGCGTGCCGGCGCCGGGCACACCGAACGCGATGGCGCTGCGCCGCGCGCTGTTTCAAGCCGATGGGGCGGCAAACGCACCCGAGCTCTTCTCGCTGGCGGCGCGATGCGGAGACCTTGACGAAGCGCGGTTCGGCGTAGAATCGCTGACCGGTGTCGTCGGGCCGAATCGTCCCTACCTTAAAGCGCATCAGCTTCTGGCGCGGGCGCACTTCCTCATGCGATCCGGCGACCGTGTGGATTGGATCGATTGCGCCGGCGATGCGGCGCGCGCTTTCAGCGCGATGGGCCTACGCCGCTGGACGAACGAAGCGATGCGATTGCTCGTCTCGCGAGAGCCGTCGAAGGAGCGGCAGCACCGCCGCGCGACCGGCTCGGCACTGACCGGACGCGAAGAGCAGGTCGCGAATTTGATTCGCCGCGGCGCCCGCAACCGCGAGGTTGCCATTGCGTTGCAGATCAGCGAGCACACAGTCGAACGCCACGTGAGTTCGATTTTAGGCCGGCTTGGCTTGCGCTCACGATGGCAAATCGTAGATCCGCGGAAAAGCGGCGAACATTAATTCTTTCCTGGCGCCGTAGCTCTCGAGGCGCGACCGCCCTAGAATCTCTGGCATGAGAGTCATCGCGGCGCTCGCACAACCGCAGTTGTATCGGTATCCGGCGACCGCGCCGGTCGCGCCGCATCCCGCGGCGGTGCCGCGGCCGCCGTCGTCACCGCAGCGGACGCTTGCGTCCGGCGTCCATCCGCCTCGTTAGCGAATGCTGGACCGCGCGTGCGGCTCGTTACGGCGCCGCGCATAATCTTGAATGCGGCGCTTGGCCCGCCGGAACGTATCGCGCACGGTCAAGGCAGGATCCTTATAGATCGCATCTATCTCGTCGCTCTTGTGAAGGCGTTGCGCCTCGTCGCCGAGCGGCGGAACTTTAACGCTTGGTTCGGTAACTATCGCCAAGTCCGCTCCGGGAACGACGATATTAAGCCGCACGTGAAACGGGGAGCCGGTATGGTGGTGGCCGTACTGACGCTCGATGAGCACGCGGCAGCTCACAATGCGGTCGAAGAACTTCTCGAGCTTGGCCGCCTCATCACGAATCAGCCGGTCCAGCGGCTCCGACGAATCGAATCCGCGATAGGTTATCTGAATGGGAACCAACGAACTGGGAAACCTCCTTAAACCGTGCGCGCAATGATTTTAGAGAGCCCGGCGCCGATCGAGACCAATCCGTTGCGATTGACGGATAAGCCTGCACCGGTTCCGGCGACCGGGGAGATCTTGGTGAGGATCGCGACTTGCGGCGTCTGTCGAACTGACCTGCACGTCAGTGAAGGTGACCTTGCGCCGAAGCACGCCGGCATCATTCCCGGGCACGAAATCGTCGGCGTCGTTGAAGGCGCCGGGTCCGGCAGTCGGCGCTTTAAGATCGGCGAACGCGTCGGCGTGGCGTGGCTGCGAGAAACCTGCGGCGCGTGCAGCTATTGCCGCAAAGGGAGAGAGAATTTGCGCCCCAATGCGCTCTTTACCGGCTGGGATCGAGATGGCGGGTATGCAGAGTACACGGTGGTTCGCGAAGACTTCGCTTATCGGCTTCCCGACGCGATTGACAACGAGCATGCGGCGCCGCTGCTCTGCGCGGGCATTATCGGGTTTCGAGCCATCCGGCGCGCGGGCGTCGTGCCCGGTGCGACGGTCGGACTCTATGGTTTCGGCGGCTCGGCGCACCTCGCAATCCAAGTGCTCAAACATTGGCGGTGCCGAGTATTTGTCATGAGCCGCGGAGGGGTTCACCGCGAGCTGGCCGACGAACTCGGCGCCGATTGGATCGGAGATGCGACCGAACCTCCGCCCGCGCCGCTCGACGCTGCCATTCTTTTCGCGCCGGCGGGCGAGCTGGTGCCGCCAATAATGCAATCGCTCGACCGCGGCGGCATTCTAGCGATCGCCGGAATCTATCTGACGACGGTGCCGCCTCTCGAGTATGACCGGGATCTCTTTTACGAGAAAGAAATCCGCAGCGTCACGGCCAATACGCGCGCCGACGGCGAGGAGTTTTTGGAGATTGCCGGTGCAATCCCGATCAAGACCTACACAACGGGAATGGCGCTGGACGAGGCGAATCGCGCGCTGAGGATGCTCAAGCACGACGAGCTTCGTGGTGCGGCAGTGCTTCATGTGGCATAGATGACTATTTTAGAAAAGGGAATGGCGGCGATTATCGCTTTCGGCGTAACGGCGTGCGGCGGCGGATCCACGTCGCCAATGAGCGGCGTCGGTCTTCCGCAGCAGTTCGCGCCGCTGGCCCGCCACAAGCACCGCTTTCCTCCGTATATCCGGCACGTCGTCCTCGTGATTCAAGAGAACCGCAGCTTCGACGATTTCTTCGCGACGTTTCCGGGCGCCGACGGCGCGACGCACGGCCACATGGAACTGCCGTCGGGCGGTGACGTAAGGGTTCACCTGCGCGAAGTCAACCTGTCCGAGAAATGCGATTTCGGGCATTCGTATAACAACTTCGTCAAAGACTACGACGGCGGTAAGATGGACGGATTTGGTACGGAGGGCGGCGGTGTTTCGAAATGCCCCGGCCCACAGGGGAAGGCGGTCTATCAGTACGTCTTCCCGTTGCAACTCGCGCCGGATTGGACCATCGCAAAGCAGTACGTGCTCGGCGACCACATGTTTCAAACGCAAGGCAGCGGCAGCTTCACGGCGCATCAAGACCTGATCGCTGGCAGCACGATCGTCAATCAGCCGCAAGACACCAAGAGCCTCGTCGATTTTCCGTCGGCTATGCCGTGGGGATGCGATGCGCGCGAAGGGACGAGGACGAGTCTGCTGGTGGCAGACGGCTCAAAGCTGAAGAATGAATACCACAAGGGGCCGTTCCCGTGTCTCACGTACCCGACGATGCGCGATCTGCTCGACGCGAAATCCATTTCGTGGAAATACTATTCACCGCCCGAACCAAACAATGTCGGCGGGATCTGGAACGCCTTCGACGCGATTGAAGCCGTGCGCGAAGGCCCGGAGTGGAAGACGAACATCGCAAACACAAACGTTTTTTTCAGCGACATCACGAACGGCACGCTCCCAGCCGTATCGTGGATCATTCCCGATCAACCAAACTCGGATCATCCCGGCGGCGTACACGATAGCGGTCCCTCGTGGGTCGCGTCCATCGTTAATGCGGTCGGCGAGAGCCCGTATTGGCCGACAACCACGATCATCGTAGTGTGGGACGACTGGGGCGGCTTTTACGATCACGTAAAGCCGCCGTTTCTCGACAAGTGGGGCGGTCTTGGATTCCGCGTTCCGATGCTCGTCGTCTCGGCGTATGCTCGCGAAGCAAGCCCGGGTCAGCCTGGATACATTTCCCACACCCAATATGAGTTCGGCAGCATCTTGAAGTTCATCGAAGACGTGTGGGGGCTGGGGCGTCTGGGAACGACGGATAAGCGCGCCGAGAGTATCGGAGATTGCTTCGACTTCACGCAGGCGCCTCGTAAGTTCAGCGTAATTCCTGCGAAGTACTCGAGGAGCTACTTCCTGCGTCAAGCACCGTCGTACGAACCGGTCGACACCGAATAGAAAAGTACGAGTAAAAGAAGCGACCGGTTGCCAATGTGAGCGATCGAAGACGTTGTGTTGTATGCCGTGCTTATGCGCTGATGCAACGAATTGACGTAGCAAAACGTAATTGGTTTGAAGGTAACGCCTAGCAGTTAGTCGCATTTATATAACCCGGTCTTGGCCCGGGAACGGTCGTCCACGTGCTCAAGAATTCCAGACAAAAGAAGGGGCATTTTGAATGAGAATCTCAAGACCGGCCACGTACGCCTTATGCGTCGTGATTGCCGCTGCACTCCTTGGCGGCTGTAGCGACAGTTTGAACCCCGCCACGTCGTCATCCGGCGCGAGTGCCGTCGCACGCGACGCTCGTCAAGCGAGTGACACGTTCGTTGGTTTGAAGTGGGCGGGAGACGTCCACCCCGACCATCAGAAGTCGTGGGTCTCTCCGGACGTGGTGAACACAAAGCGAGTTCTCTTCGCGTCGGATGTCGGCACCAACGACGTCTACATCTTTGGTTTGCCGGACATGAAGCTCGAGGGCACGCTCACCGGATTCAACGAGCCGCAAGGCGAGTGTTCGGACAAGCACGGCCACGTCTACATAGCGAACACCAAATCGTCTCAGGTGCTCGAGTACTCGCACACCGGTACCTTACTAAACACCTACGCCGATACGTACGGCTATCCGGTTGGATGCGCCATCAATCCCGTCAACGGTAATCTTGCCGTCACGAACCTCCAGGGCTTTACCGGTGCGGGCCAGGTTTTGATTTATGCCAGTCCCACGGCGGTTCCGACCGTTCTAAGCAATCCGAGCCAATACTACTATTACTTCGACGGCTACTCTCCGTACGGTGAGCTCTTCGTCGACGGTAAAAGTTCCAAGGGAGCCTATATGGTCTCCGATTGCGGCGGATCGGGCCCAACCTGCAGCACGATCAAGCTCCGTTTCGGAAGAATCCATTCTCCGGGAGCCGTGCAGTTCGATAGATTCGAGCAGGCGTGGGTGCTGTTCGATCAGGGTCCTTGCGCCAGCGGCGGTTCGTGCAGCTACTGGGTCTATGCCAATGAAAAATATAAGCTCAGCGAGCCAAACATTTATGAGACCTACAAGGGCGGCCCGGTCTGCGACCTGATTCAGGGTGTAATTAAGGATACGGGCAACGAGATTGTCGGGGGCGGCGATGACGAGACTGCTTGCGGCAGAGCCAGCACTTCGGAAGATAACTGGCCGTACACCGCGGAGCTCAACGAGGCGCCGACTTACTACAACATAAAGTACGTTTCGCATCCGGTTGGAGCCGCAATTAGCGAAACGAGCGGCCCCCATAAAAAACATCGTTCGTAAGAATCGGTAAAATCGATAAGGAAAAGAACGGGCCCGTTTCGGCGGGCCCGTCGCACGTTCGACGGCAAGAAACGACTGCAGGCGTTCGATGGCCGTTCAGGCAGGTGAGTCCTAGCTCGCTATGGCAACACGAGCCGTCAAGCAGGCAATCAAGAAGGAGCCATTTGCAATGAACATTTCACGGCCTGGCTTGTGCGCCTTGGGGGCACTCGCCGCAGCGGCGTTGCTTTCCGCCTGTGACGGCATCGCCGGATCGCCGTTGTCGCGACAGGCCCCCAGCGCCGCAGTGAAGCCGCCAATGTTCTCAGATGGCATGAATGTTCTCTCGCGCGACGCTCATCCGCCCAGCGACACGTTCGCAGGAATGACCTGGATGGGCAGCGTCCATCCCGACCGCAACAAGTCGTGGGTCTCGCCGGACGCGCCGCGAGCAGCGCGGCTTCTCTTCGTGTCGGATGTCGGCACCAACGACGTCTACATCTTCACGATGCCGGATATGAATCTCAAGGGCACGCTCACCGGCTTCAACCAGCCGCAAGGTGAATGTTCCGATACGCACGGCAACATTTACATCGCGAACACGCGAGCATCCCAGGTGCTCGAGTACTCGCGCGCCGGAACGCTACTCAATACCTATGCCGACAAATACGGCTATCCGGTTGGATGCGCCGTCAATCCGCTCAACGGCAACCTAGCCGTTACAAACATCGTCGGCTTCCGCGGTCACGGGCAAGTTTTGATTTACGCTAGCCCCTCGTCGAAACCGATGGTCCTGACCAATCGTAAGCAGTACTCCTATTACTTCGCCGGCTACGACTCCCGCGGTGATCTCTGGGTTGACGGAAGAACTGTGCTCAAACGCTTCATACTCTCCAGCTGCGGCGCGTCGAGCTGCAAAACGATTAGGCTCCACGGCGGAACAATTCATTTCCCCGGCGCGGTGCAATGGGATCAGCAAGAATATGCTTGGGCCCTCTTCGACCAGGGTCGCTGCGCCGGTGGCGGCTCGTGCAGCTTTTGGGCCTCCTTAACCGGCGTCCTCGTCCAGGTAACCGACTACGAAACCTACAGCGGCGATCCTGTCTGCGACCTTGTTCAAGGCGTTGTTGCCGCTTACGGCAAGAAGTACGCGGCCGGAGGCGATTACGAGCGCACCAGATGCGGCAATGCCAACGGTAACTCCGTGAATCGCTGGCAGTATCCAGCCGGCGGTGCCGCCGACCAGCTACACGACGAACGTCTCCGAGCCTGACGGAGCGGCCATCAGCACGAAGTAGCGGCGGTCCGCAAACATACGTTCGCAAGGTGAAGAGCGACGACAAGTGACGGGTGATCGGTCGCCAGGCAGGTGAGCCCTAGCTGGCTGTAGCATTACATAGGCCCCGCCCGAAGCCGGACAGCCCCTGCTTTAGGTCGACATCAAGCAAGCAACCAAGCAATAAGGAAACATTTGAATGAAAATCTCAAGGCAACGCTCGTACGCCTTAAGCGTACTGGCGGCCGCCGCATTACTCGCCGGCTGTAACGGAAACTCCGGATCGCAGTCGTCGGGACTCACGCCGAGTTCCGGAGTAAACGCCATCACGTCCTCACGTGACGTGAACCTTTCGTCGCCCGACACCAGCAATGCAAGTGACACGTTCGCGGGCGTGACGTGGAACGGCACCGTGCATCCCGATCGCAGAAGTCGTGGATATCGCCGGACGTGCAGAAGGCGCCGCGGATCCTCTTTGTGTCTGATTTCGGTACTGACGCCGTCTACGCCTTCACAATGCCGGATATGCAGTTCAAGGGTAAGATCACCGGGCTCAAGCAGCCGCAGGGTGAATGCTCCGATCGGCAAGGCAATATCTACATCGCGATCACGAAAAGGTCCCAGGTGCTCGAGTATTCGCGCACCGGAAATCTACTCAATACCTACACCGACACGTACGGCTATCCGGTTGGATGCGCCGTCAATCCGCTCAACGGCGACCTTGCCGTTACGAACATCCGCGGCTTTCACCTTGCTCCCGGTCAGGTTTTGGTTTACGGGAGCCCCGCGGCGAGTCCGAGCGTGCTGACCAATCCGAAACAGCACTCTTATTACTTTGCCGGCTACGACATCCACGGCGATCTCTGGGTGGACGGAAGAACCTTGCGCAACCGGTATATTGTCTCAGAGTGCGGCACTTCGAGCTGCACCACGGTCAAGCTTAGCGGTGGAAAAATCTATTTTCCGGGCGCCGTGCAATGGGATCAGAAGGAATACAGCTGGGTCTTGTTCGACCAGCTCTGCGGCGGCAAGAATGCCGCCTGCAGTTATTGGGTCTCCGGAAGCGGCGTTCTCGGCCAGGCAACAAACTACGAGAACTCCAGCGGCGGTGCTGTCTGCGACCTGATTCAGGGCGTGGTCGCCGCCTACGGTAAGAAGTACACCGCAGGGGGCGATTACGAGCGTCGGACCTGCAGCGAGAAGAGCGTACCTTCCGCGAATCGCTGGCAGTATCCAACCGGCGGCACGCCGACCAACTTCACAGCGAATGTCTCTGGTCCGGTCGGCGCGGCGATCAGCACGAAGAACCCGCCGCCAGGAAACCGGTAGACGAAGAAGCGCCCCGATCTCATGGCGGGGCCGGCACGCCTTCTACTGGCCCCGCATTACTCGCCGGCTTCAGCGGCCATCTATGGCAGGTCGTGCACCGCGCCGGCGCGCCGACCAACTATGACGAACGTCTCGCAGCCGGACAGAGCAGCGATGAGCTCGAAGAACTAGCAACGCCGGTGAGATGAAGATTGCTAGATTATTGCGATTAGCGTGCATTGCAAACGTAGCGGCACTTGGCGCATGCGGCGGCTGGTCGCAAGCCGGTCCGATCGCGAGGACGGTCTCGACCGAAGTAACGTCCGTGACGATTGCTGGCGGTTCCTCAAGACCCGACGAAGCTCCATCGTGGATGGCTGCCGCGGCAAAGACCGCACCGAAGCTGCTCTACGTCTCCGACTTGGGAACGTTTGACGTCGACGTCTATAGTTTTCCGTCGCTCGCGCGCATCGGAAAGCTCACCGGGTTCGACGAGCCGCAGGGCGAGTGCAACGATGCCAAGGGTAACGTCTGGATCACAAGCACGCGAGAGTATAAGATCTACGAGTTTGCCCATGGCGGAAAGCGCCCGATTGTCGCCCTGAGCGATCCGCTGGGCTATCCGGCCGGCTGCGCGATCGACCAGAGGAGCGGAAACCTTGCGGTCGCAGATATTAAAGACTTTAGCAGCACGGCATCAGTATTGGTCTACAAGCACGCGCGCGGCACACCGGCGGTGTACTCGAACCCAAACCAGTACGCGAATTACTTTGCCGCCTACGATGCCAAAGGCGATCTCTACGTCAGCGGTACGACTACCAAGAACGCGTATCTCCTTTCCGTTCTTCCGCGCGGCCGCAGCTCGATGACATCCGTCGCGATCAAAGGCGGAACGATCTACTTCCCAGGAACGGTCGCTTGGCACGGAGCGACCCTCGTGTTGGGCGATCAAAAATGTAAGGATCGCGCCGGCTCGTGCCTCTACAAGCTTGCCGTTTCGGGGATGACCGCTCGTATCACCGGCAGGATCCCGTTGAATAAGGCTTGCGACGTTGCCGAGGCGTGGGTAGGTACGACGAAGCTCGCCGGCGGCGATTATGAATATTGCCGGAACGGACCCAGCAGCATTGACGTGTGGCCCTATCCTGGCGGAGGGAATCCCACCAGGCGCGGGACCGGCCTCCGCGTGCCGGTCGGGGTAGCTCTCAGCGACACCACCACGGGCCCCTGAAGGAAGGGCGCCCGCAGCGGCGCATTGCTATAGGTAAGTCTCCATACCAAGAATACGACATGCTAAGGAGTTTACTTCATGCGCCCCGTTACACCGACGCTTTCTGTAGCGTTCCTTTTTGCATTGGTCGCCGGCTGTGGCGCCGGCAACGTCTCACCACCGGGATTATCGTCGCAGCCCGTAAGCGTGGTGCCGGATTGGATGCATCGCTTCGCCATGACGGCAACGCCGCCGCAACCCATGGTCTTCGACGCAAGACCGAAGGCCGGAATATACGCCGCGGAATTCTATGGCACCCACGTCTTCGGCTATCGTAACCCCGACACGCACGACAAGCGGTCGATCTGCAAAGTTCCCGCGGAATCCGTTAACGGCGTTGGCGTAGACGGCGCCGGCAATCTCATCGTTCCAAACGGATATCCCGCTCAAATCAGCGTCTATCGAGGGCCTGGACTCTGCGGCAAACTGATCGGAACGGTCGCCGATCCGTATGGTGAGGCGAGCGACGCGGCGAGCTCGGATGCAGCGACCAAAACCATCGTGGTCGCGAACATCGAGACGAGCCGCGCGGACGAAGTCGGCAACATCGCCGTCTGCACGCTTTCCAAGGGCTGCACTAGGAAACTGAAAAGCCGGAATATTAGGTACCACGGCGGCGGCGTCGCGCTGGCGAAAAATGGCGATTGTTGGATGGCCTCGGAGAATGACCCCTCACTTAGCGCGGCGGCTCTGACCTATTTCAAGCGCTGCAAAGGACACGGCAAGGCCGCACGCGGTTGGAAGAACGCGTACTACGGCGGCCTCATCATCGATAAGAAGGGGCGCATCCTTTCAATCGATTTCAACACGCCCGCCCTTTGGATTTATAAGGGATGCGACCCGGTCTGCCAGGTCGTTGGGGGACCGTTTCCTTTGCAAGGCGCTTCGTTTTACGGCAACCTCAACGCAAAGGGCGACGAGCTAGCGCTCGGCGATATTCAGTATGGGCAGGTTGACGTTTACCGCTACGCTCATAAAGCGATTCGATACAAGTATAGCTTTAACAACGGACTCAACCAGAGCTATGATGTAGAAGCCGCCGGCTTCGCTCCGACGCTGTAAGAACTTTCGTGGTTTGCCATCCCACCTAGTAATGGCAAAGTTGCTTAGTACTTCAAAAGCTTTCGGGCAGCAGGGGAAAAGCTAACGCAGGTCGCACTAGTGGAGTCCGCCTCCCACGCAATCCTCAGCTGGCTCGCATATCGGGAGCAAGGTATCTAATTGCCGTGACTACGGAAGGAGAACTCCCGCCATGCGATTGTTGTCAGCAGGTTTTTGGACTATCGTGGCTGCATCGCTGCTCGCCGGCTGCTCGAACGGTAACGGATCGTCGCCAAGCGCCTCGGTAGCAGGCACTGGAGTTACGCCGCAAACGATGAAGTCCGCGCACTCTCAGAGAGCTCACGACGGTTCCCAAGTACCTTGTAAGAAAGGCGACGCCGTTCCGATCCATCAAGGCGCCCGCGGTATACACGCGCGGCATCGTCGTTAGCGCGGCCAACTTGCTGAGTAACAACCTAATCGTTTATCCGAAAGACAACAGCGGCAATGGGCCGCTGACGTGCACTGAGAACACCGGCGATGTCGTCAACGACGTCGACTCCGACCCCCAGGGCAACCTCATCGTCCCCAACGGGTTTTCGGGCGTTCTCGTTTACGCACCACCCTTCGTCGCAGGCTCGTGCGGAGCGTTGCTTGGAGCGATCAACGACCAGTACGGGCAAGCCACGAGCGCCTCCTCAATTAATGCCGCGAACGGGAAGATCGTCGTAGGTAACATCGGCGGCGGGAGAACTAACGGCGTCGTAACTTGCACGCTTTCGAGCCAAAGTTGTACGTCCGCTCATCAGCCCGAACATGGGCCAACTCGCCGGCGTAGTGATGGATAGCGCCGGCAACTGCTACGCCGACGCATTCGATCAGAATGGTGCGGTTGGTCTTTGGGTTTACAACAATTGCACAGGAACGGGTACCGAACTTACCAGCTCCAACGGATTCAACGAGGGATATTACGGCGGCCTCGACGTCGACTCCAGCGGCAATCTTGTCGTGGTTTCACTGCTGAACTCGTCGTTCAGCACTCCCAGCACCGTAACGGTCTACTCTGGCTGCAACACCGGGACATGCTCGGTACAGGGCGGCCCATTCAACCTGCAAGGCGAGTCGGAATTCGGCCATCTCGGATACGAGTCCGAGCGTTGGACCACCGTTGATATAACGAGTTCTGCCGTCGAGGTCTATGCCTATAACGGACAACATGGAGGGGGCTCAACTATCTTTATAGCTTCAACAATGGGCTCTCATGCGCGATCAACCTCTGCGAATCGGCCGCGTACGTGCCCGGATCCAAAGGAATCTAGACCAGAACATCGTTCGTTTTTGTTGCCACGGGGAATGCCGTCACTCGCCATTCGCTCTTTCGTTGCGCTGAAATGTTTCTTCGCGACGATTAGCAAACTAGTATCGGCTTAACAAGACCTGGCACTCAGACGAAACCGCGTGCGTTCGATAACAGCGGCCCATCCCAACTAAGACTTCCGATCTCCTGGCCACAGAAGGAGAACTCCCGAATGCGCTTGTTTTCAGCAGCACTCTCGACGGCGGTCGCTGCAGCGTTTCTCGCCGGCTGCTCGAGCGGCAATGGATCCTCGGCGGGCGTCTCATACCGGGCGGCGGTCTCACGCCGCAAAGCCTGAACTCCACGCATGGTGGGATGCCGCTGAGCACTATTCCCGAGCAACTTATAAAAAGGGCGAAGTTTCGCCTCGTCAAGGTTCCGGCCGCAGTCACGCGCGGTATCGCCGTGGATATCTTCAATTTCAAGACCGGGAACATCCCGATCTACACGAAAAACAACAGCGGCAATGGACCGGCGGTGTGCGCCGTAGCAGCGGTAAAAAGGGCGTCAACGACGTCGGCGCCGACGCGAAGGGAAACCTGATCGTTCCCAACGCGTACGCGGGTGTCAAGGTTTACGCACCGCCCTTTACGGGCAGCTCGTGCGGAACGTTGCTTGGAACGATCAACGAGCCGTTTGGTCAGGCCGCCAGCGCGGCCGCGAAAGATGCTAAGAGGGGAACGATCGTCGTCGGCAACATTGGCGGAGGCACCGGCACCGGCGTCGTGACCTGCACGCTCAAAGTCGCAGCTGCACGGCGCTGAATAGCCCGAACATGGGCACGCTCGGGGGCGTCGCTATGGACGCGGCCGGAAACTGTTACGCCGACGCCTTCGACGTGAGCGGAGCAGTAGGTCTCTGGGTTTACATCGGCTGTACGGGCACCGGCACCGAGCTCACGAGCGCCGATGGTTTCACGCAGCCGTACTACGGCGGCATCGACGTTGACAATCGGGGCAACCTCGTCGTAGTTTCCTTGCTCAACTCGACGAAGGCCAGCCCCAGTACTGTGACCGTCTACTCGGGCTGTCACACGGGCGTGTGCACGGTCGTAGGTGGCCCATTCAACCTCCAAGGCCAGTCGGTCTTTGGGCACCTCGGACGCCAGAACGAACGCTGGGCTACCTTTGATGTGACGAACTCGGTCGTAGAAGTCTACAACTACACCGGACATGGGACGGGCCTAAAGTTCAATTACAGCTTCAACAACGGCCTCACCTCATGCGTGACCAACATGTGCGAAACGGCTACGTTCCTTCCCGGCTCCAAAAGAGACTAGATTCGGTCTCCCTCTTGTACCGGAAACCAGAAACGAAGCCGAGCGTTAGTCGTCGCCGATGAAGCTGTGGGGTTTGCCGTGCCCGCGCGAGATGCGGTCGTGCTCTACCCAGTACGTATCGGGTTTGCTGCCCCGAATCTTTTCGAATTTTCGCGGCCGTTGGCGGTAGTCGAAGGCGTCCGTCGCTGGATCGTTCGCGCGCTCATCGCTTGCCGCCATCGGCGGCAGCGCAAAGTTGTCTTCGATGTAACGTAGCACGCTGGCCGTTTCGTATTGTACGTGAGTAACGTAGCCATGCTTGGCATATGGCGAGATCATCAGCAGCGGCACGCGAAAGCCGAGGCCGTCGTAATCTTCGTGGACCGGCTTTACGGGGTCGAACCATCCGCCCCAGTCGTCCCACATGATAAAGATGGCCGACGAGTTCCAAAACCGGCTCTCTCCCACCGCATCGACCAGCGACGCGACCCATGCCGGGCCGCTGCCCGAGTCGACGCCGGGGTGGTCGGAATTTTCATAGGTTGGCGTTATCCACGTTACGTTCGCGAGCTTCCCGGCGGCGATATCGACGAGGAACTGCGATGGCGGGTTGATCACGTCGTTGGTCCAATCCGTGTGATCGTAAATTAGGCCGTCGGCTTGGTACGACGACCAGAGTCCGCCGTCCCCGTTGATCGAGCCCGAGTAGAAACGCCAAGTGATGCCGGCGGCGTCGGCTTCGCTTCCAATCGTCGGATTTGCGAAGCATGGAAAGATGCTTGAACCATACGTGCGATGCTTTGTGAGCGTTGGGACGCTATCGCCCGATTCTCCCCAGCAACCCCAAGGACCGCCGGGCGAGTCGACCGCGCGGCTCGCATACGCGGCCACCACGTATTGATGCGCGATGAAACTGCCATCGAGGTTTGATGCAAACATCTCGTCGGCCAATACGTACCGATCTGCGATCTTCCAATACGGATCGACCTGGGCTTTAGGAACGTAGGCGTATGGGGCATTCTTCGGAGCTCCAAACCCGGTGAGCTCCTTTCCCCAGCCGTCCATCTTGCAGTGGGTACCGGGAAGCGTGCCCTTTTTCGCATCGCATGCCTCGAAGAACGACCTCGAAAAGTGATCGATGTCCCAAGGCTGCGCGAGATTTTGCGCGCGCAGAACGATCCTCTTGCCGTTCGTATCGTAGCCGTACCTGCGCGTCGTCGCTCCCGGGATATCCGATGAAGAGGTTGTTGAACGAACGGTTCTCTTGGACGATGAAGATAACGTGCGCTATAGTCGCGCTCGCGCTTCGTGCCTCCCGGCGCGCCTGGGGTATCGCACTGCGCGAGTACGTTGGAAACGTACCGTTTTCACTGCAGGCCGCGACGGTAGCAAAGCGGCAAGCGGGGCGAAACGCCTGATCATTACCAGGTTCGGCGGTTTCTGCTCGCTCCCAGCTACGAGAAGCTAAATCGTCTTCGACGCGCCCTTGCTTGGTCTACGGAGAAACGACGCGCACGCCACGCGTAAACTGAACCATTGAAACCGCAATCGGGCGCAGGATGTTTCAACCAAACATTGCGTTCCTTCGTCATAGGTAAAAAGAAACTTTCGTCGCACTAAAAGTTTCCGGCTAAAAACCCGGCTTCTCGTCGGGGCTCGCTCAGAGCCTGACCATGGCACTTCACGCAGCAAACAAGGAGCAGATTTCAAATGAGAATCTCTAGTTTGGCCCCGTACGCCCTTAGCGTATCGGCGGCCGCAGCGTTACTCGCGGCTGTAGTAATGGCGGATCACAATCCTCAGCGCTCACCCCAACGGGCTTCACTCAGGCTCAAGCAAGCAAACTTAATCTCGCCAAGGGGACGATCCCCGCGGCGGCGTGAAACCCATTTTTGCCGACAGCTTACACCCGAATCATCACAAGTCGTGGGTCTCCCCGGACGCCGCGAAGGCGCCCCGTCTCCTCTTCATCAGCGACGTAGTTTACGGGACGGTGAACATCTTCACGATGCCCGGCCTCGCGCTCAAGGGAACGATAACCGGCCTTTCCGCTCCCGAGGGCGAGTGCGCCGATGCTGCCGGCAACGTTTGGGTCGTTGAAGACACCGGCGAGTCAGTCGTAAAGCTGTCGCGCACCGGCAGCATGATTACTTCGGTGTCCACGTCGGGCTATGGTCCGCCGGGGGCCTGCGCGGTAGATCCCAGGACCGGCGATCTCGCCGTCACGACCTTCTTTAATGCGGGGGAGTCGGGCCCCGGCAGCATGCTGGTCTACAAGCACGCCTCGGGGACCCCGAGGCGTACGGCAATAAAGCTCAAGGCACTTTTTATTTCGCCGCTTATGACGGCCACGGTGACCTCTTCGCGGACGGTTGCGCGGCCTATCCATGCAGCTCGGGGCAGTACGTACTCTCGGAGCTTCGGGCGCGTACAAGGAAGATGGTTACCGTCAGCATCAGCGGCGGCACCATCGAATTCCCGGTAATCTCGTGTGGTCCAAAAAAAATAAGTACTTGAACGCGTTCGATCAGTTGTGCGGCGGCGTGAACGCCGCGTGCGCCTATTGGGTCGCCATCGCGGGTTCCGCCGGTACGATCACGGGCACGTCCGGTAACTTCTTGAACTCTACCGGCGGCCAAGCGTGCGATCTGGTTTCGCCCATCATCGGCGCAAACGGCGAGAACTTCGCCGCCGGTGCCGATTTTGAGTTCTGCACGAGCCCGCCCACGGATAACGTGTATCGCTGGCCGAACCCGACGGGCGGCAAACCGACAGGCACCTATGCCAATACCGACGTCGTCGTCGAATCGCTCGGCACGGCAGTAAGTACGAAGAACTCCGGCAGCCGAGTAGGGCCAGGTCCTAAGCTGGATTGGAGAACGGGCTCGCTTTTTGGCGAGCCCGTTCCTTTCTCCGTTGACGCGCTCCCGGTTATTTCTATGGAGAGATTGTTGAACGAACCGGTTCTTGGGCGAAGAAGATGCCGTGCGCAAAAGGACTCGCGCTAGCGCGTTATGCTTCGCAGGTTAAGCGACATTCCCGTTGGAGTGGGCGCTGCTGATTGTGACCCTGAGGTCGCTGATGAAGAGGAGCCTGGGCGCTCTTTCGATGTCCGATGCTTTCGGAGCTGCCCGCGGGTAGCCGGAAAATGCAGGCACCTACTACTTCCCGCTTATGAAGGCCGCGGCAACGCGCATTCGACTATGTGGAGAAGGGGCGGGCGTTTCGCGCCCGCCTCAGCTGTGATTGAACTTCGAAGCGTTCTAAAATGCGTTGATGCCCTTGGGGCTGCCCCAGCCGATCGGACCCGCGTAGGTGTGAAACTGCTTGGTGCCGGCCGTGCAGAGATAACTGTCGCCGCAGCCGCCACCGCTGTCGCTGCCGCTGCTGATGTAATGCAGATCCTTCGCGCGGGCGCGGGCGTGCAACTCCCAAAACTTCCTGCCGGCGTCTCGTTTAGTGGCGTTGCCGGCCAATGCGAAGATCCCCGCGGTCATCGGAGAGGCGACGCTCGTGCCGCAGACGCCGAACCAGCCGCCATCGGTGTTATCGTACTCCGCCACGCCGGGGGAGCAACCGGCTTCGGCCGATATGTCGGAGTCGGTGCGCCACGTGCAGCTTGGATCGTGCTGCCACGCGGGTTTGGCAACGCCCGAACTGCTGCCGTTTGACGAACAGCCGCCGCCGGCATCGGGCCAAACGGTTTCGCCGTACGCCGAGCCGCTCTTCGCCAGTTGCGTGCCGCCAACGGAGACGACGGTTGCGAGCGTTTCCGGATTGCCGTTTACGTTGTAACCGATGTCGCCCGACGCGGCGAGATGTAGCACGCCCGGCTGATCGAATGCCGAGGGGTCGTCGGCATTATTCGAGCCGTAGTTGATCCAGCTGTTGCTGATGATGTGCGCGCCCAGCTTCACCGCTTCTTTTTCGGCCTTGTCGAGGTCGCTCGAGTCGGCGTTGTTCGCCTCGACGAGATAGATCGTGCAGTTCGGACAAACGGCCGAGACCATCTCGATGTCCAGACTGATTTCAACAGTCCATCCGCTGACAATAGGCGGGTAGTTCTTCTGTTGACCTTTCTGATTGTACTTTGCGAAGTTGGCCGTTCCTAGGCCGAACTCGCTGCGATACGTCACGATATCGGTTGCGGCGCTGGGATTATCGCCGGCATCGACGATCGCGACGATCTGTCCCGAGCCTTGGGTAACTGGCAGTTCGTAGGCTGTTTGGAAATCGGCCGGCGCGAAGCCGCACGTCGCGCCGACGCAAGCCGGCTGGATGCCTTTTTGGGTCAGCGCCAAGCACGCCGGCTTACCGACGATCTCGGGGCAAGCAGCACGAGCGAGGCCTTTGGCCTGCCACTGCGGCATCGCGTGTCGCTGCGATGACATCGGTTGACCGGGCGTTCCGGTCATGCCGGTGGCTGCCGGCACGTTGGAAGAGCCGCCATTACAAGCAGCGATTGCGAGCGCCGCAACGAGCGGCCCCACAAGTTTCATGGGTCCGTTTGACACAGATACTCCTTATCGTTCGGGCGTGAGGAAAAAGCCGAGTTCGCACGCGGATGACGCGAGCACCTTCGTACGAAAGAGTCGGGAAGTTGCGTTACCGTTGGCTGGCTTCATTACCTTCCAAGAAACGTGCGGCGTTGCGACTTGGTTCGCAACGCCGCGACTTGCCCGCTTCGCGGGAGCCTTAGTAGGCGCCGATGCCCCTCGGCGTTCCCCATCCGGCTGGACCGGAGTAGGTCTTGTACTGATGCGTCCCAGCGGTGCAGAGATAGCTTCCACCGCAAGAGCCGTCGCTGCCGCTGCTGATGACCCATAGATCTTTCCGACGCTTTTTTGCCGTGAGCGTCCAGAACTTTTTGCCGGCGACTTGGGTTGCGGCATTACCCGCAAGGCCGTAAATACCGGCATTCAGCGGCGAAGATTCGCTCGTACCACCGACCACGAGCCAGCCGCCGTATCCATAGCTGTCGTATTCCGCGGCGCCCCCCTCATTGGGATCGGCAGCCGCCGACACGTCGGTATCGGTGCGGAAGGTGCAACTGGGATCGTGCTGCCACGACGGCTTGGTCGCCGACGAACAACCGGCCCCGGCGCCGGTCCAGACGCTACTCGGTCCAGCCGCGTTTTACGCCTTTGTCAACACTCAGCGACGTTCCACCGACCGAAACGACCGAGCCGAGTTGCGATGGGAAGGACTGTGCCGCGGCTAGCCGTCATCACCCGAGGAGGCGAGATAGACGATGCCGGGCGTACTGTAGTCGGAGCCATACGATCCGCAGCTGCCGCTGCAGCCTCCGCCCTAACTGTTCGATAACGATGTGGGCGCCAAGCTTCACGGCCTCGACTTCGGCTTTGCCGAGATCGCTCGTGCTAGTCGAGTTCGCCTCGATAAGGTAGATGGTGCAGTTTGGACAGCTGGCGGAGACCATGTCGACGTCGAGGTCTTCCTCCAAGCCCCAGCTCTACATTGCCCGTGGGATAGTTTTTCTTTTGCCCCTTTTGATTGTACTTTGTGAAATTTGCAGTTGGCAGGCCGAATTCCGCACGGTAGGTTTTTAGATCTTTCGCGATGTTGGGATTGTCATAGGCGTCCACGATTGCGACGATCTGTCCCCCGCCCTTTGGTCGCCGGTAGGTTGTATGCAGCCTGGAAGTCGGCAGGATGCAAACCCGGTTCTGAGCCCGCTGGATACGTCTGCGGCGCGATGTCGGTGCGCACGAGAGCGAAACACCTCGCAGTGCCTGGACCGTCATCGGGGCAGACCTGCTTCACGTGCTCATCCTGCAGTAATTGGTGGGAATGCCCGGCGTTCTGAGCTTGCGCCGTGGACTGGCCGGCGGTTCCCGGCATGCTTGAAGAGCCGCCGTTACAAGCGGCTAGTGCGAGCGCCGCAACGAGCGGCACCATTAACTTTAAAGGTCCGTTCACAAAAGCTCCTTATGTTTTTTAGTCTGGGAGAGCCGAGTTATGCTTGGTTGGTCTCAGCACCTTTAAGTAACGTGTGCCGTCGCAACTTCGGTTCGCGCTCGAGCCGCGCGGCCGCTTGGCCTGCTTAAAACCCGCCGATCCCGTTCGGCGTTCCCCACCCTGCAGGTCCCGAGTAACTCTCGAACTGACCCGTTCCGGCCGAACAAAGATACGTGCCGGCTAAGTCGCGAGGGCAGGCGGACACCGTGCCCCGGGTGATCGCATGCAGCGCCTTTGCGCGCTCTCGATTCTTGAAAGTCCAGAAGGCTTTGCCGCTCTGACGCGAGCTCGCATTACCGGCCAGCGCGAAGACGCCGGCGATCAGCGGCGCTGAAATGCTCGTGCCACCGGCCCTGCCCCAGCCGTCGGAATCGTAGGTGTCGTAGGACGCAGCGTCCCATGCGGCAGCGGAGACGTCGTTACCGGTCCGAAACGAGCATGTCGGGTCGCGTTGCCACGACGGCTTGCTCACGACCGAGCAGCCGCCCCCGGTGTCCCGCCAGACGACCTCGCTGTAGGTCGATCCCCGCTTCGAAAGCACCGTGCCGCCGACCGACACGACTCTGGCGTAATCAGCCGGATCCTGCATGCCGTATCCGTTGTCGCCGGCGCTTGCAAGAAACGTCACCCCCGGGGCATCGTAGGCGCCGCCGGAAGGGTCGCCGGGACCGCCGCCCCAGCCGTTGCTCACAATGTGAGCGCCGAGCTTCACCGCCTCTTGTTCGGCTGCATCGAGGCTGCCGTCGGTGTTGTCTTTGGCCTCGACCAAATAGATCGTGCAGTACGGACAAACCGCCGAGACCATCTCGACGTCAAGATCCTCTTCGAAGGCCCAGCCTTGCTGGGGCGACGGGTAGTCGCGAGTTTCGCCTTTGGCATTGTATTTCGTAAAGTGCGCCGCTCGGAGTCCGAAGTTTGCGCGGTACGTGGCGAGATCCGATGCGACGTTGGGATTGTCAAACGCGTCGACGATCGCTACGATCTGCCCTCTTCCTTTACTCGACGATGGCAGATTATAGGCCGCCTGAAAATTAGCAGGTCCCCAAGCTGCAGACATTCGATCGAATGTCTCGCTTCAGAATCAGCGCATCGCAATGCATGTGCCCGCGGCGAAAGTCCGAGCAGACGCGCGTCGCAACATGCGTGGCTTGCCAGTCGGGGACCTGCATTCCCGCGTCAGCGTGGACGATGGCGCCACGCATAACCAAAGACCCGCCCGCAGTGCATGCTACAACGGCAAGCATCGCAACAAACGGCGCCGCGAGCTTCATAAGCCCGACCCAGAACGGCTCCTTTTGACGTACTCTGATAAGGTAAGCAAGATTTCGTTTGGCTATCGCATGCACCTTCCGGGAGGAACGTGGTTACTCGTGCGGCATTTGCAAGCATATGCGACGGCCTTTCAATATCGCGGCAGTAGCGGCCGCGATTTCCACGCTGATAGCGTGTTCGTCGGCACCAAGCGCGCCGGTCCCATTCGCGGAAGGCGCCGAGTTCCAATCGTTTCTCGGAGGCGGCAAGATAAAACACGTCGTTTACGTCGTGCAAGAGAACCGTAGCTTCGACGATATTTTCCAAGGTTATCCGCACGCCGATACGGTTTTGCGCGGCAAGGACTCGTACGGAAAGACTGTCAAGCTACGCCCGATTTCGCTGAAAACGGCGTACGAAATCGACCATTCGGCGCAGGGCATGTTCGCCGCTTGCGATGGAACCGGCACGCTTCCAGGAACGCAGTGCCGGATGGACGGCTTCAACCGCGAGGGGCAGTACGGAGGGCCGCGGCACGGCCAGTACGCCTATGTGCCGCACCACGAGTCCAAGCCGTACTTCGACATGGCGCACGAATGGGTTTTGGCCGACGAAATGTTCGCCTCGCAACTCGACGAGAGTTTCGTCGCTCATCAGTACATCATCGCCGCCCAAGCCGGCGCGAGCGTGGACGTACCCGACTTTTATTGGGGGTGTCCGGGAGGCCAGAACGATTCCGTTGCGACGATCACGCACCGCCGCACGTACGGCCAGGCCCAGCGGCCCTGTTTTGATTACGAAACCCTCGGCGACGAACTGAGCAAGGCCGGCTACGACTGGCGCTTCTATACCAGCCGGTACACGGTCCCGTTCAGCGGTCTTTGGTCCGGCTATCAAGCCGTTAAGCACGTCTTTTACAGCCGAGTTTGGAAGACGAACGTGATAACGCCGCAGAAGAAATTCCTGACCGACGTTCGCGCCGGCAAGCTCGCGAATTTTACATGGGTAACGCCGCTCTGTGCGGATTCCGACCATCCTGAATGCGGTTCAGGATTGGGTCCGTCGTGGGTCAGTTCGGTGGTCAACGCGGTCGGCGAGAGCAAGTTCTGGAAGACGACGGTCGTCTTCGTGCAGTGGGACGACTGGGGAGGCCTCTACGACCACGTGCCTCCACCATATAAAGGCTACGACGGTTTGGGCTTCCGCGTTCCGTTGATCGTGATCAGCCCTATGCGAAGAAGAACTACGTCTCGCACGTGCAGTACGAGACGGCGAGCGTTTTGCGCTTTGCCGAAGACCTGTTTGGCCTCGCCCAACTCTCGGCCGCCGACACTCGAGCGACCTCGCCGGGGCCCGATTGCCTCGATTTTTCTCAAGCGCCACGCAAATTCGTGCCGATTAAGGCACCCAAGGATGAGACGTACTTCCTGAATCAACCCAACGACAACCGAATTCCCGACGAGCAGTGAAGGGCGGTTCTACTCCGGATCGCCTCGCTGCGGCGTCGTTGGACGGCGCTCGAAGTCTTTTGCCGAGAGGCGCGACGGAATCGTGCTGAAAGCGCGCGGCGTCTGGCTATAATCGAAAACGTACTTGCCGATGTTCTTGGCGCGTTTATCGGTCGTACCGAGCGAGCCGAGCCGCCAGTTGCTTTCGATGTACTTCAAGATACTGCCGAACTCGAACGGTGTGTGCGAGACGTAGCCGCCTTGACTCGATGAACCGGCAATCGCGTACGGCGAGATGACGATCGCCGGTACGCGAAAACCCAGTCCGCCATAGTGGTCCTGAAACGTCGGCGTGACGTTGTCGTAGAAACCGCCCCAGTCGTCCCACACGATGAAGATTGCGGACGTATCCCAGTAGGAGCTCTCGCCGACGGCGTTGACAACGCTTGCAACCCACGCAGGCCCGTTGTCAACCTTCTCAGCAGGATGATCCGAGTTCTCGTCCGCGGGAATCACCCACGATACCGCCGGGAGCGCGCCGCTGTTAATGTCGTTCAAGATGTTCGTCTCCGGCATCGAAACGTTGGTATTCCACTCCGATCCGTAGCGCACCGGATAGATAACGTCGAACGCGTTCAAGAGATCGCCGTCGCAGTCGGGGCAGCCGTCGCTGGGGTCGCAGCCGTTTGTTCTGCTAAAGCACGGCGTATAGTATTTCCACGAGGCACCGGCCGCATCGAGGAGATCGCCAAGCGTCCGGTAGCCGCCCGAGCCGTAATCAGGAAAGCGGTTCGAGCATGGAAACGGGCCGTTATGCGCGACCTGACCGTGCATATCGATTGTTGGCGTTGTAGCCTCCTTGTTCCGCACGTCGCAACCCCACGGCCAGCCGTCCGGGACGTCGACGAGCGTCCTAGTCGAGGCCGACGGCCGCTTGCATGAGATCGCTGACGTAATGCACGAACCGCCGCGAATCAGATCTTGGTGCGCGGTGAAACTCCCGCTGCCTTGCGTCTGAAACATGTGATCGGCCAACACCCATCGCTCCGCCATGTGCCAATAAGGCCGGATTTGACTCTTCTCGACGTACTGGTAGGCGAGGGTGCCCGCCGGCGGACCGCTACGTGCACACGAGCCGATTGGAACGAGGTTGAAGCCATCCATCTTCTGGTGGTCGTAGGCAATCTCGAAGGAAGTATGACAGTGGCCCAGGTCTTGCTTCATCACGAGCGCGTGCGGCTTGAGCTTCACCCACATATCGACGTACTTACGACCCTCTTTTACTTTCATTTTCCCGCGAGTCGCGCCGTCGGCGCCCGGAAACCTCGCGAAGAGATCGTCGAAACTGCGATTCTCCTGAACGATCACGACGACGTGCTGAATTGGCGACTTCGACGATTCCGATAATGGGTGGATCGCAATCCCATTCGTTAGCGATGAAGCGCCGCCGGCACAGGCGGTCAGCGCGAAGAGTGGAAGCGCGAGCCTCCACACCTCTCCTACTCGGTGTCGACCGCCAAGCCCGAGGGCTTTTGGCGAAGGAAGAAGCCCTTGTTATACTTTGTCGGAATCTCTTTGAACCCGCGCGGCTGCTGCTCGAAGTTGAACATATCCGAGATGCTGGTGGTCGTTACGTCCGTCGTTCCGAGACGCCCCAACTTAAAGGTGCCCTCGATGAATCTGATGATGCTTCCGAACCCGTACACAGTGTCGGAGATGTAGCCGCCTTGACTCCCGTTACCCAGCGGCACGTAGGGCGAAATGACGAGCATTGGGACGCGAAAGCCTGCGCCGCCTTGATTGTCCACGAACGGCGGCTTTACGGGATCGTAGAATCCTCCCCAGTCGTCCCAGACGACAATGACCACCGTGGAGTTCCAGTACCGGCTTTCTCCGATCGCATTGACGACGCTGGCGACCCACGACGGGCCGGTATCTTCGGCGGAAAAGCCAGGATGATCGGAGTTCTGCGCATCGGGGATCACCCAGGACATCGCCGGAAGTGCGCCGTGAGAGATGTCGGAAAAGATGCTCGTTTCGGGGGAAGAGATATGCGGATCGCACCGGCCTTGAGCGTTGCAGACGGGTGCGATCACGAGAAAGGCGTTCCAGAGCGCACCGACCTGGTGCAGTCCTTTGATCGGCGCCGGCGTGTAGTACTTCCACGAAACCGGCGGCGCTTTATTGTCTAAAAGATCGGCGAGGGTCGTATAGCTCGCAGGATCCGGAAAATCTTTGGTGCACGGAAAAGGTCCCGTATCGCGGCTAAAGGCCAGATCGGTCCTGATCAGGGAAGTCTTGGCTCCTTTTGGCGATAGGCATCCCCAGGCCTCACTGCTCGTCGGGTCGTCGATCATGCTTTCCGTCGCGTTGATGAAGGTGCCCCCGCGGATCAACGCCTGGTGTGCGGTGAAACTCCCGCTGCCCTGCGTCTGAAACATTTCGTCGGCTAAACCCCATTGGGAAGCGATGGCCCAGTAAGGCTGGATCTGACTTCGGTTCACGTACTCGTATGGAGCGCTTCCTTCCGGCCTTCCGGTCACGCCGTATTTGATCAGATTGAAGCCGTCCATGTCGCCATTTTGATATGCCGTCTGATACGAAACGTAAAGATGGCTCAGGTTCCCAGTATCCAGCAGCGGGACCTGACGGAGTGCGATTGGTTTTTCGACGTATTTGCCGCCCTCTTTCACCAACTTCTTTCCAACCTTGGTACTGACCGCGCCCGGAAAACCGGCAAAGAGGTCGTTGAAGGTTCGATTCTCCTGAATCATGAGGACGATGTGCTTGACGACCTTCCGGCCCGAGCCGGAACGATCGTGCCCGGCAGGATTCGTCGGCAGCGACGACACTCCGCTGCCTGCGCCACCCCCGCAGGCGGTCATCAGAATGCTCGCGGCACAGCCGCAGATTCCAATGCGGAGCATTCGATTCATGCTGCTCAAAGCGCCACGGGCGCGACTCGCTGCGCGATTGCAGCGACGTCGTAACCGAAGCGTTTTCCTACTTCGCCGGTCGTCGTGACGATCTCGGCCAGCCCGTCGGCGTCGAATGCCGGCTTATAGTAATCGGGAAACGAAAGCTTCTCACCGTATGCCTCGCGCGTCGCCGCGAAACACTCCGGCTCGAGCTGTGCGTGCGCCAGGATCCGGTCGATCGTAGCCAGCGAGTCGCTGCAGAGATCCTCGTACCGCACGATGCAAACGCGGCCGGCCAGGCTGGGATCTTCGTCGAGCTGCTTGGCTACGAAGCCGTAGACGTAGGCCCAGTAGCGCGCGCGGGACTGCGCCCACCGGCCCTCGTCGAAGAGGCGCCGGATCTCGCGCAGGACTTGTTGATTTCCGACGTTCGCCATCACTTGATGCGGGCCGAACTCATGATGTCCCGTCAGCTCGATAATTTCGATCTGGCGCGGATCGTCGCGCTCTAGCTCGGCCCAAATCCGATCTTGCTTGATCAGCGAGGCGACGTGATCGATGGGATTGCGCACGTACAAGAGAAATCGGGCGTCCGGGAAGAGACGGCTCAAGTACTGCATGCGTACGACGCACATGATCGCCTTGCTGATGTAGCGGCTGCGTCCTCGCACGAGAGCCAGCTTGCAGAGATGCTCGCGATAGAAGCGCTCAAACGCCGGATTGGACGTCGTCGCGTCGAGAACGCTGCGCGTCGATTCGTCGTGGATCTGCGGAAAGAAGTGTTCCCACAGTATCTCTTCGCCCATCTCTGCGCTGTCGCGCGTCACCTCGATCCGATCGCGGTGGATGCGAGGAACCGGTTTGCGCATAGCGGCGACCGGTATCCGAGGAAAGACCTTGTTCCAGACCCACGGCATGTAGGGCATCAGGAAGTCCGCGTATTTATGCGTCACGACGTCGGGATGCTCGCTGAGCATCTGCAGAGTAATCGTGGTGCCGGCGCGGGGGAGCCCGCAAATATAAACCGGCCGATCGACAGTTTGCGTCGCTAGGCGGCGCCCCAGCATGCGCGACTCGAGATTTCCAAGGCCGACGAAGAGGGGCGCGGCCGCGTGCACGCCGCGCACGCTCCAATAGAAGGGTGCCGGCACGGAGAATTTCTGCGGTGTCTTCCCATCGTTGGCTGCCATCGCGGGCTATACTTTCTCGAAGAGTGCGCCTATGACCGTCAAACCGGGTCCAAACGCCATGCTCAAGACCTTCGAACCGCGGGGTATGGCTGCCGACTCCACGACTAGCTTCCAAATGTGAGGAGCCGTTGCGGAAGCCATGTTTCCGTGTTCGTAGAGCACGCGCCGGCTCTGCGCGACGGCCGACTCTTCGATTCCCAGCTTGGTGCGGATTTGGGTAAGGATCGCTGGGCCGCCCGGATGAATCGCGAAGATCATCGTCGCCTTCTCGCGCTCGAAATCGAGGCCGACCTGAGCGCAAATCGAACGAACGAAATCGCTAATCGAGTCGCGAATCATGAACGGCACGCGCTTTGAGAGCGACATGTCGAACTGCAGCGGCCCGGGACGCAACGTCATTTCGGGCAGCGAATCCGGGAGTATGTGTTCGTCGATCGCAAGGATCTTTAGGCCGCCGCGGCCATCCTTGGGGAACTCGGAATGCGGATAGGCCGCATACTTGATGAATCCGTCTGCGAAGAGCGTCGAGGTGACGAAGTTATCGGGCTCGTCGCCGAGGAGATCGAAATGAAGCGAAAGGAACTCCGTGTGCACCAGATCGACGCGGCGCTTGCCTTTCGGAAGCGAAACGTACGACGATCCCACGAGCCCCACCGCGGTGCGAATTGCCGGAAACGCGCCGTAACATCCCATGTGGTACGAATGGGTGACGCCGACTCCAAGCCAATTGCGGCGCGAGAGAAAGGTCTGAACGGGACTAGGCGAGACGTACCCGGAGCAACTCACGTGCACGATGTCGTCGGGAGGCTGCAGTTCCGGATCGCTATAGACGCGCTCGAAAACGTCGCACGCGACCTCCTCGAAAAGGCTCATGCGCTCGTCGAGTGTTTCGCCGGTTGGATTTCGAAGGTTGCCGTAGCGACGAATCGACTCGGATTCGTTGTCCGGATCGTGCAACACGAATCGTGAAGTCAGCACGCCGACTTGGCGCCGCGCGATGTATTCGGCGGAGGTGCCGTAACGCGCCATGCGTTCCTGCAGCCTCTGTGCAACGCGCTCGCGTTCGTCCTGCTCGTTGACACGGCCCGCGGCGCACTGCGCGAGTGTCATGAAATGCGCTTGAAACTTCTTGAGCTCGTCTTGCTCGACCGGCGCCGTGACCTGGATTGTTTCGAAATCCGACAAGACGACCGGCACGGTGTGCCGGCGTGGTGCCGCAGCAATGGTACCCAAGGAGCTCTCTAAAGTCCGCATATTGGATAGCCACTACCGTTCGCCGTTTGCTCCCCTTTTCCATTTGAGCCGGCGCACGCGCGCAAATCGTTGATAAACGTCGGTAATCCTGGTCATTTTTACTCGTCGTCGACGGGCTTATTCGATGGAAGCTCGCGTAGAAAGTGTGATTTCGAATATTCCGTTTCGATAGGAACGAACTTCCGCGCCGGCTGCGTGAAATCGAAGAAGTCATTAGCGAAATCTGCCGAGCGCACGTCGGTCGTTCCAAGCCGGCCCAAGTGCCAGTTGTCCTCAACGAAACGAATGATGCTCCCAAACTCGTACTGATTATGCGAGACGTACGCCGTCTTGGCGTAAGGCGAAACGACGATCATCGGAACGCGAAAGCCCAAACCTCCGTCTTTGTGCGGCCCCGGCGGGGCCACGTGATCGTACCAGCCGCCCCAATCGTCCCACACGATGATAATTGCGGTGCTGTTCCAGGCGGGGCTTTTCCCGATCGCGTTGACGACTTGCGCTACCCACGACGGACCTGTGTCGGAGTCGTCGCCGGGATGATCGGAGTTTGCATAATCGGGGATGATCCACGAAACGGCGGGAAGCGTGTCGCGATCGATGTCGGTGAAAACCTTCGTTTCCGGTGAGGCCTCGTTGGTCGACCATTCGGGTCCGTTGCGCACGGCCGCGATCGCGTCAAACGCGTTCCATAAATCGCCGCCGAAGCTTTGCCCGACGGTGGGTGCGTAGTAACGCCACGAGACGGACCCGGCGTCGAGCAAGTCGCGAAGCGTCTGATAGTTCATGCAAGGGAAGGGGCCTTGGTACTGCAGATATTGATTCGTCGTCGAAATCAGTGAGGTGACGGTGCCGGCCGGCGCGTCGCATCCCCACGGGCGGCCGTTGGGAAAATCGATGAGGCTCTGCGAGGCATCGATCCGAGTGCCGCCTCTGATCAAGTCTTGATGTGCCGTAAAGCTTCCGCTGCCCTGAGTCTGAAACGTATGGTCCGAGAGCACGTACTGCCCGGCAAGCTCCCAATACGGCCGAATCTGGAGCGGATCGACGTACTCGTAGACGTACGTTCCCGAAATCTTCCCGATGGGATCGGTATCGAAGCCGTCCATTCTGCCGTGGTTCCAATCTCGTAACCAATAAGGATAGCCGTTGTTCGGCGAGACCGGACTCTCGAGGTTTGCCTTGCGCAGCCGTAGGGTTCCGCCGCCGTGCGTCTTTCCACTCGTCGCACCGTCGGCGCCCGGAAAAGTCGCAAAGAAGTTATCGAAGGTGCGATTCTCTTGGATCAAGATGACCACGTGCGTAAAGTACTTGCCCTTCTTGGCCGGCGCCGGTGGCAGAAAGGGCGACGCGGCGGCGGAGCCGGAGCCTCCACCGCATCCATCGAGCAGCGTTGGAATCGCTGCGGCCATGAAGAGAATGGCGAGCAGTAAAACCCGCGACGAGCGACTGATACCCGGCATAGTCTAAAGGTATCGTCCGGGCGCGGGCGCCATCCCTTCCGAGTGCCGCTGCTGCCTGCAGACCCGGAGAACATCGTGCGCGCGGCGGAACGTGCTCCGCGGCGGCGGCGTTGTTGCATTCCCGACCGAAACGGTCTATGGCCTGGGAGCGGTTGCTCTCGACGCTGCGGCCGTTGCGCGAATCTTTGAAATAAAGCGGCGCCCGCGCTTCGACCCTTTGATCGTCCATGTACTCGACCGGCGGATGCTGGCGCTCGTTGTCTCGCGTGTTTCGGCCCTCGCTGAGACGCTCATCGAGCAATTTTGGCCGGGCCCGCTCACGCTGGTGTTGCCGAAGGGTGCGCCGGTGCCGGGATTAGTGACCGCAGGTCTTTCAACGGTCGCCGTACGTATGCCGTCGCATCGGGTCGCGCGCTCGTTGCTCGAGGCGGTCGAAGCGCCCGTCGCGGCGCCGAGCGCAAATCCGTTCGGCGCTTTGAGTCCTACTCGCGCCGAGCACGTCGCCCAGTCTCTCGGGGAACGCGTCGACCTGATACTAGACGGGGGCTCGACCGAGTACGGTCTCGAGTCAACCATCGTCGCACTGGAGCCGCAGCCGGCGCTGTTGCGTCCGGGCGCCATACCCATCGAAGCCATCGAGGAGGTCTGCGGACCGCTCGCCCGGACGAATGCCGGCGGAGTCTCCAGCGCGCCGGGCCAATTTCCACATCACTATGCGCCGCGCACGCCGCTGCGGCTGATGGATCCGGCGACCGTGCCGGTTAAGGAACGCCGGCGAGCCGGAGCGCTTGCGCTGCGAGATTCCTTTGAAGGGTATGCTGCCGTGCGGGTGCTCTCGCCCAGCGGCGACTTGCGCGCGGCGGCGGCCGGCTTCTTCGAGGCGCTTCACGAGCTCGATGCCCTCGAACTGGAACGGATCGACGCGCAGCCGCTCAGCGAGCGCGGGCTAGGCTTGGCGATCATGGACCGGCTTCGGCGCGCGGCCGCAAGCCGAAACGCTTGATGGTTGCCATGCGTTATGCCGATAAGAACCGAAGAAGGGATCATGATGCCGAGTTTTGAGTTTTTCGGCCGCGTTGCAGCGATTTCTACGCTGCTCGCGCTTTGCTGCCTCGGTGCGGCGCCTGCGGTATTGCCGTTTGCGCTTGCCGGAGATGTCGGTGAGAGTTTTTCGCTCTTGACGAGCACGTATTACGACACCGTCGATCCGCAGGTACTTCTTTCGGCCGCGAGCGGCGCTCTCGTCGAGGCGGCTGGCAAGCACGGCGTCACGATTCCATCGCCGGCGCTTCGCGTCGCGGGCGACCGCGATTCAACGCTTGCGCAGCTCGATGATGCGATTGTCGATGCCGCTCGCGCCGCGCACGCCGCACCGAGCGATTTTGCCTACGCGGCAATCAACGCGATGGCCAAAGCGACGACCGACCGATACACGCAGTTCTTCACTCCGGCGCAGTTCAAGGCGTTCGACGAAGCACTTGACCCGAAACGCATCGGTGGAATCGGTGTCATGATCGAGCCGGACGCGTCATCCGGATGCGTCCGCGTAACCTATGTTCTGCCGGGCACGCCGGCGGAGCGAGCCGGGGTCCACGTTGGAGATGTCCTGACCGAGGTGGACGGAACGCCGACGAAGGGTCTCGCCGTCGAAGCCGTGAGCGGCCGGCTGCGAGGCAAATCCGGCACGATGGTTGCGGTCACCGTGCAACGTACCGACGTCCCTACGGCCGTCTTTACGATCACCCGCGAGGACGTCCAGCCTCCGACCGTCGTCTTCAAGATGCTGCCCGACGGCATCGGATACGTCTGGGTAATGGAGTTTGGGCGAGCGACGCCGAGCGAGTTTGATACGGCGATTGCGCGCTTGAACCAGCTCGGTGCAAAGGCGCTCATTCTCGATCTGCGCAACGATGGCGGCGGCTACGTCAACTCGGCGTTGGACATCAGTTCGCGATTCATTGCCAACAAGGCGCTGGTGACGGTCGAAGAGCGTGGAAAGCACGCTACCACGATCGATGCCGACGCAAATCCCTCGATTTCGCTGCCGGTGACCGTGCTCGTGAATCAATTCACGGCCTCGGCCTCGGAGATCACTGCCGGCGCGTTACAGGATGATGGGATCGGCTCGCTGGTTGGAGCAAGGACGTTCGGGAAGGGCGTGATGCAAACGCTGACGCCGCTCCCCGACGGTGCCGCTATCAAGATCACAACGGCGCACTACCTGACGCCGAGCCAGCGCGACATCAATCTTCGCGGCATCGACCCGGACGTTCGGGTCGATGAAAACCGCGACGCGCATTTCGGTGAAGTCGCCAAGGATGCGCAGCTGCGCGCGGCGATCTCTCTCCTTCAAAAGAAGATCGCGCAAGCAAAGCCCTAGCCTACGGGCTTGTCTAACGAGCTTCTCAGCTGGCGGCGGACTAACCGCACGACGGTCCCGTTGTGCGCGAACGTTACCTCGTCCATCAAGCGGCGCATGAGGAAGATGCCGAAGCCGCGTCCCCGGTCGTCCGGCTCAATGCTCGATTGAACGGACGGTTCGGGAAAGCCGCGCCCGCGATCGTGTATCTCGATCGTCAGCTGGCCTTCGTCGAACGTGCAGGTGACCCTGACCTTTCTCCTGGGGATTCCGCTGCCGTACTCAAACGCGTTGCTTAAAGCCTCGCCGGCGGCGAGGCGAATGTCGGAAACCTCGTCTTCGGAAAAACCGCACTCAGCCGCAAAGCCCGCAATGCCGCGGCGCGCCAATGCGCCGTTTCGGATGTCGCTCGTATAGGCGGCACGGTACTCTTTGCTCAAATTTTGCGTTCTCTGCAGAGCCTTCCCGGTTAGCTGGCTGAATTAAACCTTCGGCGCCTGCGGCTAGGGAAACTTTCCGTTGCCACCCAAAAAGCTATGCCTGCGGCGTGCCAACACAATTGACCCGTTCGGTCAGGGGCGATTAGCTCAGCTGGGAGAGCGCCTCCCTTACAAGGAGGAAGTCGGCGGTTCGAGCCCGTCATCGCCCATGTCATCCTGCGCAGGCGGGAAGCGGCTTGCGTTCAAACGTCACAACGAAGAAGTCGGCGGCTCGAGCTCGGGATCGCTGACGGAGGAATCTGGCTTATGAACACGCTTCAATTGCACGAGGGAATCGCAGTCGAGCGCGACGGCGAGATCGCGGTTATCACGATGAACCGGCCGGAGAAGCGCAACGCGCTCTCGCTGGCGATGATGCGCGAGCTCGTCAGGGCGTTGGCAGCGGTGGCGCACGAACCCGATCTTCGCGCAGTCGTGCTGCGGGGGCAGGGCCCGGCATTTTGCGCCGGTCACGACCTTCGCGAGCTGCAAGGCCGCGATGAAGACGCATACCGTGCCATCTTCGATGCCTGCGTCGACCTGATGGCTCAAATCGCGGCGATTCCCCAGCCGGTCATAGCCGAAGTCGCGAAGGTTGCGACCGCGGCCGGTTGTCAGCTCGTGGCGGCCTGCGATTTGGCGGTCGCGTCCACCGAAGCGACCTTTGCAACGCCCGGGGTGCGCATCGGGCTCTTTTGCAGCACGCCGATGGTCGCGCTGACGCGCGCAATCGGGCGCAAGCGCGCGATGGAGATGCTGCTCACTGGCGATGCAATCGACGCGCCGACTGCGCTCGCATGGGGTCTCGTCAATCACGTCGTTGCACCCGAACGCCTTCACGAAGAAACGCTCGCGCTCGCGCGCAAGATTGCATCGGCAAGCCGCCGCATCGTAGGGCTGGGAAAGGCGGCGTTCTACGCGCAGATCGACTTGGATCAAGCGCATGCCTACGACTACGCCAAAGCGGTGATGACCTCAAATGCGCTCGAAGGCGACGCACGCGAAGGCATCTCGTCCTTTCTTGAGCGGCGTGTCCCAAACTGGGACGGCTCGGGGAGGGGATAGCAGGGTACCGTTGAAGCCCGAGGCACCGCGTCGCTCGCGCGTGGGCAGCGAGCACCGCGATGAATCGAAAAGCGTCGCCCACACCCGGTATGCGTGGCCCGACAAAAAGGGAACCGCGTATACGCGACGGCAGGAGGGCTCGCCTATGGCGAGCCCTTCTGTGACAGACCGGCTATGACTCTCTCCATTCCTGCAATGCGCTATGCCGCAGTTGTTTTGATCGTCGCGCTGCTCGCTTCACTCGTGGTCGCGTTTTTTCGAGTGCGCACCGAGTCACGCGCCCGGCGCGTCGAGCTCGCCATGGACTTTACGGATTTCGACGCCTTGGCGCGCTCCTATGATTACAATCCCGCAGCCTTCTTGATCGCGTTGCGGCGCGCCGGGCTGACGTCGCTTGCGTTGACCGAAGAGCTCGGAGCAAACGTAGGATATGACGGAAAGGCCTACGCGACGACGGGCGCTGCGCTTACGAACCAGGCTGGAATCACGCCGATCCGCGATCCCCTGCTCGCCAAACTCGTCCGCAGCCACCATATTGTAGGCGGCGCGGTCTATCTCTTGATTTGGGATGCCGCAACCTACCGTCGCTATCGCAACGAGCTCGCGCTCCACTTCATGGCAAAAAGCGTGCGAGTGTTGCGAGCGAGCCGTCCCTGGTTGATCGAGGTCGGCACCCAAATAGACTACTTCAACGCGATCGCGCTCGGCATTCCGACCGATCAGATCGAACTCGCCCGGCGCCTCGCGCTGCTCGTCGTTCCGCGCTTTCAGAACGACGAGCGCTTTGCCGGACCGCAGATCGACGCGACGTTCAACGACGTCCTCCGGTACGATCCGAAGGTTTCAACCATCATTTTCTTTGGGCTGACCAATCAAGTGCTCGGCTATCCCGATCACTTGCCGCAGACTGCCGATGCGTTCAAATATCACCTATTCAATTTCGGCTCGATCGAAACGTACGACCCAAGTCAGGTTCAGAAGGGGAACGACACGCTCGCGCGGCTCATCCCGGGGCGTACGGTGCGTGTGCAGGCAATCGCAAAGACCGAACTCGACAAGCTAAAGCTCGACGACGTCGTCGAGCGCTACGTTCTGGGCGTTCGCGAGCGCAACGTCAGGGTAGTCTACCTTCGCCCGTGGTCGCATCAAGACGGCGATCTCTCGATCGAGGCAACCAACGTCGAGATGGTCAAGCAGATCGCCGACGAACTGCGGACCGACGGTTTCCGCCTGGGCCGGGCGACGCCGATTCCCCAGTATCACGGCAACAATCGCATTCTGGTCGGTCTTGCCACGCTAGCCGTACCGTCGATCTTCGTGCTTTTGCTCGGGTTCTTCGGATGGTATCGCCGCGGCTTCGCGGCGGCCGCTTACGTCCTCACGATTCTCGTTTACCTTGCAGGCGTCGTCGCGAATCACGACGGGCTCGCGCGCTCCGCGATCGCTTTGTGCGGCGCGCTGCTCTTTGCGACGGCAGCGCTGCTGATCCTGATTCCGGCTTGGAATGAGATCCCCGCGGCGATTCTCAGCACACAACTCGCGCGCAGCCTGGGCTGGACGCTGGCGGCGACCGGCATCGCGCTGCTCGGAGCGCTCGTGGTAGTCGGGGTGATGAGCTCGCCGCTGGCGATGGAAGAGATCGAGCGCTTCCGCGGCGTGCGGCTCGAGCTCGCGCTTCCGCCGCTGATCGCGCTTGCGCTCTACCTGTTCGACCGGCGGTTTGGAGCGGGCGCACAGCGTCCGCGCGACGTCTTCCTCTCGCCGGTACTTACCTATCAACTTCTCGCCGGCATCGCCATCGTCGCGCTTGGCGCGCTCATGCTGGTACGCAGCGGCAACGATAGCGACGTTTCGCCATCAACGTTCGAGCTCTCGCTGCGCCACGCGCTCACCCACGTGCTGGCCGTGCGGCCGCGTTTCAAGGAGTTTTTGATCGGCTTTCCCTGCATGATGCTGCTTCCCGCGTTGTTTCCGGCCCATCGGCGCTTGATCGGATGGCTGCTCGCGCTCGGCATCGGAGTCGGCATCGGCGATGTCATCGACACGTTCTCGCATCTACACACTCCGATTGAGATCTCGGTCCTGCGCATCGTCAACGGACTGGTGATCGGCGCGGTCATCGGAGCGCTCGCCATCTGGGTCTATCGACGCCTGCCTGCGACGTCGCGGTGATGGCCCGAGTGCTGCTCTCCGGCTACTACGGCTTCGGTAATCTAGGTGACGAGGCGCTGCTCGAGGTGATCCTCGATCGCATACGACGGCGCTTTCCGTCGGCGCAGCTCGAGGTGCTCTCCGCAACACCGCAAATTACCGCAGCGAACCATCGCGTCGAATCGACGCCGCGCTGGGACTGGCGGGCGATCCGCGCGGCGATCGCAAGAGCAGACGTGGTGCTCTCCGGCGGAGGCGGCTTGCTACAGAACGCCACGAGCCTACGCAGTCTGCTCTACTACGCGACCATCCTACGCGAGGCAATTCGCGCGCGACGTAAGACGATGGTCTTCGCGCAATCGGTCGGACCGCTCGATTTCTGGGGCCGTCTGGTCGTGAAGAGGTTTTGCAGAGGGCTCGATCGCGCAACGGTGCGCGACGATCGATCCCGGCGGCTGTTCGGGGAACTCGTTCCGCGGACTCCGATCGAGCATACGGCGGATCCCGTCTTCTTATATGAAGGCCCGCAAGGCGGCGGCGACCTGTCGGGTGAGGGCCTGGGTCCCGAAAGCGGCCCATATGCAGTGATCAGCGTGCGCAAGGCGGCCGCATTCCGCGACGGGCCTGCAACTCTCGGGCGCGTCGCCGATCGCCTCGCGCTGCGTCACGAGATCCGCGCCGCATTTCTGCCGTTGGGCGGGGCCGCCGACGCCGCCATGTCGACCGACGTCATTCGCAAATGCAAATCGAATCCGGTGCTCTTGCCGGAATGCACTTTGGCGAAAGCTGCGTCGATTCTTCGCGGCGCGCACGTCGTCGTCGGCATGCGTTTGCACTCACTCGTTCTGGCCGCGCGCTACGGGGTGCCGTTTCTCGCGGTTGCGTACGATCCGAAGATCAGCGCACTTTGCGAAGACCTAAAGTATCCACTCGAGCCGCTCTGGCGCGCGGGGGAACGGCCTCCAAGCGACGGCGCGGTCGACGATCTCGTCGATCGGCTCGTGCGCGAGCGCGACGCGATATCCGCGCAGTTGACGCAAAGCCGTGAAGGCGTGCAAACCGCGGCGGAGCGAAACTTCGACGTGCTCGGCGAGCTGTTGGATTAGCGGCACCGTGGATTATCGCGCGACGCTGAATCTGCCCAAGACGGACTTTCCAATGCGGGCCGAGCTTCCAAAGCGCGAACCGCAGTGGCTTGCCTGGTGGCGAGATCGCCGAACGTACGAACGGCGCCTGGAACGCAACGCGCCCAACGGCGCGTGGATCCTGCACGACGGACCTCCGTACGCCAACGGCGACCTGCACATGGGCCACTTTCTCAACATGGTGCTCAAGGACGTCTTCGTAAAGATTGCTTTACTCGACGGCAAGTACGCGAAGTTCGTTCCCGGATGGGACATGCACGGGCTGCCGATCGAGTACGAGACCCTCAAGTACCTAGGCGTACAAGACTTTCACACGATCGATCCGCTCGAGCTGCGCGAGCGGTGCAAGGAACGCGCGCTTTTTTGGCTCGATCGACAACGCGAGCAACGCGTGCGCATGGGAAATTTCGGATGCTTCGATCGTCCCTACCGCACGATCGATCCCTCGTTTGAAGCAACGATCGTCAATGCGCTTGCCGATCTCGCCGAGCGCCAGCAAATCTATAAGGGGCTGCGCTCGACACTCTGGTGCATCCATGACGAAACCGCGCTGGCGGAAGCCGAGATCGAATACGAAACGAGGGTTTCGCCCTCGGTCTACGTGCGGTTCACGGCGACGTCCGAACAGCGCGACCGCATCCTCGAGGTATTGCTTCCCCCCGGCGAGGCGCGAGGCGCCAAGTCGCGTGACCTGCAAAAGGTTTCGTTTCTCATTTGGACGACGACGCCGTGGACGCTGCCGGCAAATGTCGCAATCGCGTTGCGGCCCGATGCGACCTACGCCCTCTACCGCGTCGGCGACGAAGGTGTGATCGTGGCCGAAGCGCTCGCGCGCACGAGTCTCGGCGAGCGCTTTGAGCAGGCAATCCTTCTCGGCCGCGCGCGCGGCGTCCGAGCTCGACGACCTCGCCGCGCGCCATCCGTTCATGGAACGCGATTCGGTGATCGTGCTCGCCGAGTACGTCGATCTGGAGACCGGCACTGGAGCCGTCCACACCGCGCCTGGCCACGGCGCCGACGACTTCGACACCGGAATGAAGTACGGCTTGCCGATTCTCAATCCGGTAGATGCGACCGGCCACTTTACGGCCGAAGCGGGCCCCTATGCCGGAATGCAGATATTCGAGGCAAATGCGAAGATCGTCGAAGATCTCGAAGCGAGCGGAGCGCTCTGGAGCGCCGGGGAGTACGAGCACTCCTATCCGCACTGCTGGCGCTGTCATAATCCGGTGATCTTTCGAGCGACGGCGCAATGGTTTCTCGCAATGGATCAAAACCTGTTGCGACAACGAACGATCGATGCGACCGACGCGGTAGAGTATACGCCGCAATGGGGACGAGCGCGCCAGCGCCAGATGATCGAGACGCACCCGGAATGGTGCCTTTCGCGTCAGCGCACGTGGGGAACGCCGATTCCATCGCTGCTCTGTCTCGAATGCGGCGAAGCCGTGCTCGACGCACGCGTAGCGCGCCGGGCGGCAAAGCGCTTCGGTGACGTAGGCGCCGGGGCGTGGTGGAGCGATCCCGTAGACGTTTATTTGCCGCCCGACTTCGTTTGCCCACATTGCAACGGCACGCGCTTCGAAAAAGAGAAGAACATCGTCGACATCTGGTTTGAATCGGGAGTAACTCACCTGGCCGTCCTCGGGCGCGACGGCATGCCGTGGCCGGCCGATCTCGTCCTCGAAGGCGGCGATCAGTTTCGCGGTTGGTTTCGAAGCTCACTAATTACCGCCGTCGCGATCAAGGGACGCGCCCCGTATCGCCGCGTCATGAAAAACGGGTGGGTGAATGACGAAGAAGGCCGGCCGATGTCGAAGTCGCTCGGCACGGGCGTCGAGGTGATCGACGCGATGGCGCGATGGGGCGCCGATGTGTTACGGCTTTGGGCCGCTTCGGTGGAACCAATCGACGATGTGCGCTTCGGACCCAACGTGATCGAGCAGGTCGGGCGCGTTTACCGCAACCTGCGCAACCGCATGCGTTTCATGATCTCGAATCTCGACGACTTCGCGGCGGCCGACATCGTAGCCCGAGAGGCGATGGATCCGATCGACCGTCTCGCATGCAGCATCGCCGACGCGTTCGTCGCGAACGTCAAGGCAGCGTACGATCGGTTCGAGATTCACGACGCCTATTTGAGCATCGTCGATTTTGAAAGCGGGATGTCCAGCCTCTACTTCGACGCACTCAAGGATCCGCTCTACTCGCGGGCGGCGACCGACCCGCGGCGGCGTAGCGCCCAATCGGCGCTTCTCTACGTCCTTACTCGTTTTCTCACCGTGCTCGCGCCCGTGCTCTCGTTCACTGCCGAAGAGGCATGGCAAGCTCTTAAGGCCGAGCTTCGCGGCGATGCGCAGAGCGTATTCGATACGTCTTTTGACGGCGCGCGCCTCCGCAGCGGCGCGTTCGAGAGCGATCTGCGGCTCTGGCAGCAGCTGCGAACGCTGCGGGCTCGCGTCGCCGCGTCGGCAAGCCCGCGCGATTTCGAAGCGCAGTTGTTACTGGAGATGACGCCCGACGCCTATAAGCGGCTCCAAGCACTCGGCGACAACCTCCGCGAAGCTCTGGTCGTTTCGCAGCTTCGTTTGGTTGCGTCCGAGCGAGACAACGGCGAGAGCGCCGATGGTGTCGTGGAGTTCGCGATGTTGCCGGCACAAGGCGCGAAGTGCGCACGATGCTGGAAGTATCGCGAGCTCGGGACCGATCCGGCGCATCCGTCGATCTGCGCCGATTGCGCGCAGGTCGTACGGGCGCTTCAAAAGACGGCCTAAAACCTCCACGAGGCGTTACCAAACTTGGTCCATTCGCCGGCCTCGATTGCCGCGCGGGCATCGCGCATCAAACGGTTGACCAGATGGACGTTGTGATACGAGAGCAGTCGCGGCCCCAGCATCTCGCGCGCGCGAAAGCAATGCGCGAGATAGGCGCGCGTATAGGTCGTACAGGTCGGACATTCGCAGCGCGGATCGAGTGGTGACGCGTCGCGGACGAACGCCGCGTTGAACAGGTTGAGTTCGCCGTCGTGCGTCATGGCGCGGCCATTGCGACCGCAGCGTGTCGGGTAGACCGAATCGAACAGGTCGATGCCGCAGCCGATCGCCGCGATGAGATCGCGCACGGTTCCGACGCCCATGAGATAGCGAGGCTTTTCCGTCGGAAGAAGCGCGGCGGTCGAGCGGGCGCATTCGTACATCTCCTCGCGCGTTTCGCCGACCGAAAGACCGCCGATCGCGTAGCCGGCGAAATCGAGCTCGACGAGGTCGCGTGCGCTGCGCTCCCGCAACGCCCGATCGAGACCTCCTTGGACGATCGCAAAGAGCAACGTTCCGTTGCGTGCCGGCACC
This sequence comes from Vulcanimicrobiota bacterium, assembly GCA_963826325.1. Lineage (GTDB taxonomy): Bacteria > Vulcanimicrobiota > Vulcanimicrobiia > Vulcanimicrobiales > Vulcanimicrobiaceae > Cybelea. The sequence goes on along the minus strand of CAWGWT010000005.1, from coordinate 60,274 downwards.
GTGGCCGAGCGTCGGGCCCACGCGCTCGTCAAGCGTACCGACGCCTCGAGCTGCGCGCGCGCCGCGGGCAGCTTCACGCAGACGTCCAGAACCATGGCGACGTCGCTGCCGATTCGCTGCTGAAACGCGACGACGTTCTCGGGCGTGAAGCGGTGCTCGGTTCCGTCGAGATGCGACGCGAAAGTGACGCCTTCATCGTCAAGCCGCCGCCGGCCCTCAAGGCTGAAGACCTGGAAGCCCCCGGAATCGGTGAGAACGGGGCGATCCCACGCCATGAAGCGATGCAGCCCGCCGGCCGCTTCGAGCGTTTCGATTCCAGGACGAAGCCAGAGATGATACGTGTTGGAGAGCACGATCTGCGTCTGGGCTTCGCGCAGCTCCGCGGGCGTGAGGCCCTTGACCGCCGCGACGGTCCCGACCGGCATGAAGCAAGGCGTCTCGACGTCTCCGTGCGACAAGCGCAAACGACCGCGTCGCGCGCCGCCGTCGGAGGTTAGAATATCGAAATCTTGGTTACCAGGCATCCTTCGACAAACTCAGGATGACACAATTTCGCCCGACGGAGCCACGATCGCACGGGCTTGTTGGTATGCAGGCGGAGGGTCGGCTTCGAATTCCATCGTGGCGCCGGTGCGCGGGTGTCGAAAGGCAAGTCGCCACGCGTGCAAGGCTTGCCCCGGGAGATCGAAGCGGGCCTCCTTCTTGCCGTAGAGCGGATCGTTGAGAATCGGATGACCGGCAGCGGCACAATGCACGCGAATCTGATGCGTGCGTCCGGTCTCCAGCCGAAAAACCAGCTCGGCGTGTTTGGCGAAACGCTCGCGCACGGTGTAGTGCGTGATTGCTGGTCTGCCTGCGGTGACGATCGCGAATTTGGTGCGGTGACGCGGGTCGCGCCCGATCGGACCTTCGATCGTGCCCTGCCGGTGTGCAGGCACTCCGCAGACCAGCCCGAGGTATTCGCGTTCGATGCGACGCGTCTTCATGTCGGCGCCGAGCTCGCGTAAACTTTCGGGGCGCTTTGCGACGACGAGCAGGCCGGAGGTATCGCGGTCGAGGCGATGGATGAGGCCGGCTCGCAGCGAGTCGCCCGGCAGCGGACCTTCGACGTGCGCGAGCAGCGCGTTCACGAGCGTGCCGCGTGGCGCGCCCACGGCCGGATGCGTCACCATTCCGGCCGGCTTGTCGATGACCAAGAGATCTTCGTCTTCATAGAAAACCGCGAGCTCGATCGCCTCGGGCCGCGCAACGAGCGGGCGCGGAGGCGAAACGTCGAAGTCGAGCACGTCGCCCTCTTCGAGGACCGTGCTGGGCTTCGCCGGCGCGCCGTTGAGGAGAACTTCACCTTTTTTGGCGCTTCGCGCCGCCTGCGATCGTGAAGCGCCCGCGAGCGCGGCGACGATCACGTCGGTGCGCTTCCCCGCTTGATCAGCGGTGACGACGTGTAACAAGACTCGAGAGCAAAAGCAGTCCGACGCCGACCGTGATACACGAATCTCCGACGTTGAAGATATTCGGCCAAATGCGGTAAAAATCGATGAAGTCGATCACGTAGCCGTAATGGATCCGGTCAACGATGTTTCCGATCGCGCCCCCGACGATCATGGCGAACGCGATCCGCACGGTCAGTGAGCGTGCGGCGGCCTCGCGGAAGCTGAACCAGAAAAGGATCAGCACGACGATGGCCATCGCGATCAGCAAGACTGCGTTGTTTCCGAACAGACCAAACGCGCCGTGAACGTTGCGCTCGTACGTCCAGTTCAGAAAATGCGGAATGATGACGCGACACGGCGCCGGTAACGGAGCGCATGCCTTCACGATCCAGATCTTGGAGAGCTGATCTGCCCAAAGGACCAAGACCGCGACGCCCGCGATGACGAGCGCGTTGGTTAGAGGAGTCCGTCGAGCTGTGGTCATGTACGCTGTTGAGCACGCCGCCCGCGCCCGACACGGATCGACGAGCGTGGAATGGCAGCACCATTTGAGCGAGGAGAGACACGGTCGGGCGCGTGGCGCCGTAGCCAACCCGAAGGGCTGAGATCGATTTCGGCGCTTTTGTTGTCGTTCGGTCGGTCACATAGCACGACTATGCTCCCTCCCTCTCTTCTAAAAATCATCCGAAATCGATCTCAGCATCGTGCATGAGCACAGCTCGACGGACTCCTTAGAGTTTCGGTTGCGGTACAAACTGGTAGAACCACCCGGCGATGTTTAGGAACGCGTCGTTGACGAGCACCAATCCGACGACAATGAGGAAGGCACCCGCGCCGAACTCGATCGCCCGCAGCGACGGCCTGATGCGGCGCAGCAGTGGAAGCACGACGCCGATCGCGCCGGCGGCCGCGAGAAACGGTACCGCGAGACCGAGGCAATAGAACGAGAGCAGCAAGGCGGCCTGAGCGCTGTGCTGCTGTGAGGCAATTGCGAGAATGCCGGCGAGAATCGGGCCGATACAGGGCGACCAGCCGGCAGCAAACGCCATGCCAACGAGCCCGGAGGTCCAAAACGTTGCCCGGTCGTGGCGCGGGTGCAGGCGCGCGTCCATCATGAGCCACGGAATACGCAGCATGCCCATCATGTGGAGCCCGAGCACGACCACGAGGATGCCGCCGATCTGAGCGATCAAGCTGCGGTTCGCATGGAGCGCACCACCGATTGCGCTGGCGCTCAAACCGAGCGCAACGAAGATCAGACTGAAGCCGAGCACAAAAGCGACGGCGTGCGCAAGCGTTTGGATGCGCGCTTGCGCCGTCGTTTCGGCCTTTAGATCTTCGAGGCTCTCTCCGGTAAGCAGCGAGAGATACGCAGGCACGAGCGGAAGGACGCACGGCGATACGAAGGAAACGAGGCCCGCAAGGAAGGCGATGCCGGCGGTGATATGTGTCGTCGCGGTCATGCGCCAAACGTGGAAAGAAACCTCTGATTAATCCGCTGCGCCGAGCGCAGCCAGTGGTTTCGCCGCAGGTCAAGGCAACGAGATGCGGCGAAAATGACGTTGCCCAAAGGGTTTGTTCGCAAAACCGCCATCTGCGTTGTCGAAGGCTCGGTCACAGACCTTCCTTTCAGTATGCTCCCTCGGCCTCTCCTTGCATCTGTCGACTTTGCGGACAAACGATCGGTACATCGGATTAATTAGAGGTTCTTCAAATGCAGCACTGGTTTACCTATCCGACAAATATCGACCCGGTCGCGATCCATCTCGGGCCGCTGAGCATCCACTGGTACGGCATAGCCTATCTCGTGGCGTTCGTCTGCGTCTACCTCTGGATGAGCCGTCCGGCAGGCCGGCGGCGGCTTGGCCTCACGAGAGACCAAATTCAAGACTTTCTCTTTTACGCGCTCATCGGGGTGCTCGTCGGCGGACGGACGTTCTTCGTCATCAACGACATGATCAGCAAGCACGATGCGTCTTTCTATTTTTCGAATCCAATCAATTTCATCGCGGTCTGGAACGGCGGGATGGCCTTTCACGGCGGTCTGATCGGCGTGCTGGTGGCGATTTGGCTCTTCGTTCGCAAGCATCCCGGTCTCAAGTACACCGTCGTCGGCGACGAGGTCGTGATGATGCTGCCGGTCGGCATAGCCATCGTGCGAATCGTCAACTTCATCAACGACGAGCTTTGGGGCGATGTCTGCCGGCCCGACCGGCCGTGGTGCATGATCTTCCCGACCGCGCCAAGCGTTAACGGCGTTGCGGTCTATCGCCATCCGTCTCAGATCTATGAAGCCATTCTCGACATCCTCACGCTGCCGATTCTGTTGGTCGTCTATCGGTTCAAGCCCAAGGATGGGGTCGTTGGATGGACGTGGTTCACGCTCTACGGCGTCACGCGGACGATTGCGGAGCTCTGGCGGCAAGCCGACTTTACCGCGATGGGCCTTACCGGCGGACAGCTCTACGCGCTCCCGATGATCGTTATAGGCGTCATCGGGATCGCGTACTGCGCAACGCGCCCGGGTCCGCGCACGGAGGCTCGAGCGGCCAGCGCGCGCCGGTGATCGGAGTTGCGGAACGATTCCGAAGGCTGCGGCGAGAAATCGACGAGGAGCTGCGCCGCTTCGGTCGCGATCCGGCCAGTCTCACGCTCGTCGGCATCGGCAAGGGCCAGCCCAGCAAGGCCATCGCGGCGGCGATCGAAGCTGGGCTCACCGACCTCGGGGAGAGCTACGTGCAGGAGGCGATCCGCAAGTTTCCGGCGCTGCCCGCGGTACGCAAACACTTCGTCGGCCATCTCCAAACGAATAAAGCGAAGACAATTGCAGCTGCTTTCGATGTCGTCCAGAGCGTGGACCGCGCGCCCGCCGGGATGGCGCTATCGAGAGCGGCGCTAGAGCTCGGCAAGGAGCTTCCGGTATTGATGCAGCTCAACATCTCGCCGCTCGAGCGTTTCGGCTGTCCGCCGGCGGAGGCGGAGCGGCTCGCTGAGACGCTCCGGGGGCAGCCCGCCTTGCGGCTCGACGGCGTTATGGCGATCGGACCGCATACGCCGGACCGCGACACAATCTTGCGCGCATTTGAGCTGGCCGCCATGACGTTGGCCCGCATTGGTGGAAGTACGCTCTCAATCGGCATGTCGGGCGATTGGCGTGAAGCAGTGAGGGCGGGATCGACGATGCTGCGCATCGGCGAAGCTCTCTTTGGTTTGCGAGTCGCAAAGGAGAATCGACAATGAGTATGTTTAGCAAGATCGGCTCGTTCTTCTCGATCCGTGATGACGACGAAGAATTCTACGGCGAGGACACGTCGTCGCCGTCGCGCGTCGTGCCTCTTTCGTCGGTCGGACGGCGGGGCGGTACCCAAGTGAGCGTCTATTCACCGCGCAGCTATCAAGACGTCGTCGAGATCGCCGACTCGCTACGCAACCGCCAAGTCGTCATCGTGAACTTGCAGAACGCGGACCGAACGCTCTTGCAACGGGTCGTCGACTTCACGTCCGGAGTCGCGTACACGATCGACGGCAAGATTCAAAAGCTTGCGGAGTCGATCTATCTTGTGGTTCCGGCCGGCATCGTCGTAAACGCCGCGGGCCTACGCGATTCGATGATGGCCGACGGCACCTTCGATTTCATGACAAACAGAACGTAGGAACAGTATGCAGAAGATCACACCGGTCGACATTCAGCACAAGAGCTTCAAAAAGGCGCTGCAGGGCTACGACCGTGCCGACGTCGACGGGTTTCTCGACGAGATCATCGAGACGCTCGAAGACGAAGCGCAACATCGCGCCGCCCTCGAAGCCGAGATCGCGGACCTCAAGGAACGCGTGAGTCATTTCAAGGCGATGGAGGAATCGCTGCAAAACACGCTGGTGCTTGCGCAGCGCACCGCGGACGAAGTAAAAGCCTCCGCGCATAAAGAAGCCGATCTGATTCGCGAGAAGGCGCGTCTTGCCGGCGATCGCGAGATTGCCGGATACAACGACGCGATCGCCGACGTGCGGCGCGAGCACCAGCGCGCGGTCGAGGCCGCGGAAAAGGCGCGCAGCGAACTGCGAAGCGTGCTCATGACGCAACTCGCATTACTCGAAAAATCGGGAGGCCCTCCGGTCAACGGCGAGCCGCAGAGCGCTGCTCCCGCACCGCCCGAGGCCGCAAAGGAACCGCCGCGTAAAGAAGAGACGACGCGAATAACCGTTTACTGACGGTTGCGGTCTTACCCGGCGACGGAATCGGCCCCGAGGTAACTCAGGCCGCCGTTGCGGTTTTACGGTGCGTGCGTTCTGACGTAGAGTGTGTCGAAGGCGTCGTTGGGGGCGCCGCGCTCGCGCGCGGCCTCGAGCCCTTGCCGTTGACAACGCGCGAGCTCTGCGATCGTAGCGATGCGATTCTCTTTGGCAGCGTTGGCCTTCCGGAATACGAAAGCAAACCGCTGCCGGAGCGTCCCGAGTACGCACTCTTCGTATTGCGGCGGGATTACGAGCTGTATGCTAACCTTCGCCCCGTGCGCGTTTTCGCTGGGCTGGAAGATGCCTCGCCGCTGCGCCCCGAGATCGTGCGCGGCCTCGATCTGCTCGTTGTGCGCGAGTTGACCGGAGGCATCTACTACGGCCGGCCGAAGGAGCGGCGCTTCGTCGATGGGATCGAAGAGGCGATCGATACGATGATCTACCGGGCCCCGGAAATCGAGCGGATCGCGCGGATCGGCTTCGAGCTGGCGCGCGCGCGCCGCAAACACCTGACGTCCGTAGATAAGCAGAACATTTTGGAGACGTCGCGGCTCTGGCGGCGAGTCGTCAACGACGTCGCGCGCGAGTACGCCGACGTTGCGCTCGAGCACCTGCTCGTCGATACCGCGGCGATGCAGCTCGTGCAGCGGCCCGGCGACTTTGACGTCATCGTCACCGAGAATATGTTCGGCGACATTCTTTCCGACGAGGCAGCGATACTCACCGGATCGATCGGAACGCTTCCCAGTGCGAGCTTGGGAGCAGGGGGATCTGCGGGGAAGCAGTTCGGTCTCTACGAGCCAATCGGTGGAACCGCGCCCGACCTCGCCGGCAAAGACGCAGCGAATCCTACGGCGGCGATTCTATCAGCCGCGATGTTGCTTCGTCACTCGCTCGACGACGAAGCGAACGCGGCGCGCATCGAGCGGGCCGTCGAGCGGGCCTATGCCGATGGTTTGCGCACCGCGGAGCTGGCGCGTTCGCGCGCCGCGCTCTCGACGCAGGCCTTCACCAACGAGATCCTCGCGCGGCTCTAAGTATTCGTCGATTCCCGCGCCACTGTACGCCCGATGAAGTCGATGAAGCGCACCCGCAGCACGCCGTGTACGCGCGGGTGGGCGCCCGTCCACGCGGCGCGCCACCGCGCGAGCACATCGCGTCTCATCGCGGCAACGACGTCGTCGTCGGTCTCGATGTAGTGCTGGAGGTCGAGGCTGACAACGAGCGTGTTCTGCGACCGAATGTCGAACCCCATGACCACCCCGGAGTACTTCTCCTTGAGCGGCGCTAGGGCGGCAAGCTCGGCGTCGTCGATGCGCTCCTGCGGTGCCCGCGCGCCGCATGCCGTGAGTAACGCCGCCAGCGTGGCATAGGCTACAATCCGCAGATCGGCCATCGTGCGGACACGATTCGGCCACCCGCCTCGGCTACCATCCGTTGATGGACGGTACCGCATGGGCTGCAAGCGCGATGATCGCGGCACGCACGAGACTCGAAATCGCGACCGAAAACCTGGCGAACGTTTCAACCGACGGTTTTCGGCGTATTTCCGCCCGGGGTTTTTTGACGGTGCTCGGCGTGACGATCGCGCGCGAGCGCACAGGCAAAGAGACGATCGAACCACGTGCCGGTGCTTTCGTCCGCGACCCTGACGGGACGTTGCGCGACGCCTCAGGACATCGTATCGCCGAACCGCGCCTCTCAAACGGCGTCGATGCTATTGCGGAGATGATCGACGTGCTCGCGGCCGAGCGTTCCTTCGAGAGCGCGCAAAAGGCCGTGACCGCAATCGACCTTGCCCGCCAAAAAGCCGCTCAAGCGAGTCGCATCCCGTAGGAGACGAGAGCAATGGATCGCGCGCTCTTCGCCGCGGCGAGCGGCATGGCTGCTCAACAGCAAAACCTCGACACGATCGCCGACAACCTGGCGAACGCCGGCGTCGTGGGATTCAAGGGCTCGGCCCAGAGCTTCGCCGAGCTTATTGCCCCCGGCCGGCGTGGATTAGGAACCGTTGCGTTGGGAGCGCGTGTGTTCTTCACGCAAGGAAAGCTCTCGCGTAGCCCGGGACCGTTCGATCTCGCCATCGACGGACCGGGCTTCTTTACGCTCGTTGACGTGCACGGACGCCGGTACTACACGCGCGACGGCCAGTTTTCGCGCTGGGCTGACGGAACGCTGCGTAACGCGCACGATCTGCGTCTTGCCGGCGTGAGAATTCCTGCCGATGCGATCGCCGCGACGGTCGCCGCAGACGGCGCCGTTCGAGCCACGTTTGCAAACGGTGCTCGCATCATCGGACACGTCCGTCTTGCGGAGTTTCGCGCCCCCCAAGAGTTGCGAGCGATTGACGGAGCCCTCTTCGAAGCCACTGCGGCTTCGGGAAAGGCTCGCGAGATTGTGCCCGGCGGCGACGGCGGCCCCAAACTGCGCTTCGGCATGCTTGAGGAATCGAACGTCACAATCATCGATGCGATGATGCAAATTCTTACCGCGCAGCGCGCCTACGAAGCCAATGCGAAAGGAGTCCAAGCGGCCGACGAGATGCTCCGAATCGCGAACAACCTCCAGCGTGGATAGCGTTACCGCCAGGCGCGCCGGCGAGATGATCGAGTCTATGCTGCTCGCGCCCATCCTGCGGCCGATGATCGCGGGTGTCGGCATGCTCGGTGACTACGAGCTCGACCTCCTCGCGCGAGAGATCGCTGCGCGCGACGAACGCGGATTTGCCGCGCTCCTCGCATCGCGTTTAGAGAGCGCGCCGTGATCGACCCGGCGGCTCGCGACGCGGCGGTAAGAACGTTGCTGCCGCTGGTGCGCAAGCTCGCACGCCGGCTCAAGCGACTCGTTCCGGGCCTCGATCTCGACGATCTCGTCGGCGATGGGTGCGTCGGCCTGATCCGTGCCGTCGATTCCTTCGATCCCTTCCGCGGTCCGCAACTCGCGGAGTATGCGCGCCGCCTCGTCGCCGGCGCGATGCTCAACGGAGTACGGCGGATGGATCCCGTCTCCGAGCGAGCGCGCCGAATCGTTCGAGACGGCGAGAATCAGCGTTACACGCTGGCCGCCGAGCGGGGCGACGTTCCGACGTCGTCCGAGATGGAAGTGCGTTGTCCGGGATATCGTCGAGCGCTGGCTGCGGCCCACCGCGGGCAGCCTCTCTCGCTGGACGCCCCGTTGCCCAGAGGCGAGGCGCTGGCATACGATTGGAGCGAGGATCCCGCGCGCATCGTCGAGCGGCGCTCCCAAAGCGCGGAACTGGCGGCGCTTCTTCGCGGCTTGCCGCCCCGCCAACGTGAGGTCCTGCTGCTCCATTACTTCAATGAAACTTCGCTGCGCGCGGTGGGCAGGCGCTTAGCAATTTCACCGCAACGCGCCTCGCAGCTGCATACCAGTGCGATTGCGCGGCTCAAACGCGACGCTCATGTTGCGACGTATTGAGCTTGAAGAGAGCGCCGCAGCCGTTCCATTGCAAGTCGGCGCTAGCCGCTCGGAAGCCGTGGTCCCGGCCGTTGCCGATGCCGAGCTCGAGACGGCGCTCTTATCGCACGATCGACCACGCTGGGTCAAGGATGCCGTTGCCGTCTCGCAGCGGGCGCGCGAGATCATCGCGAAACTTCGGCCCGCGGCGGTGCGCGTTCTCTGCTTCTGGGATCACCGCATCCGTGCGATCGTCGTCGGAGATCGGCGCGTTGTGGTGGATGCCAGCGGTTGCTACCGCACAGACTAGACAGGCTCCTAGCCACGCAACGGCAACAAGTGTGCGAGCACGGCGACCGCTACGGTCGCCGTGCCGATGAACACGAAGTAGATTAACGCTTTCGTTACGAACAGCACGTCGTAGGCGTCCATGCTGCTACCCTCTCACCACAGCCTGGTAAAGCACTCAGAGCGGGCTGTGATTCCTCTGAGCTTTTGCGCGTTGCCGCTATGCGGGCGTAAAAAGATTCCGGCCGTTCATGCGCTCGGGGATGGGAAGGCCCATGATCGAGAGGAGGGTTGGCGCGACGTCACCCAACTTGCCGCCGCTCGCGAACGCGCCATGCAGGCCGCGCGCGATGAAGACGAGGGGCACGGGATTGGTGGTATGCGCGGTGACGGGATTATTCTGCGGGTCGAGCTCCTCTTCGGCATTGCCATGATCGGCCGTAACCGCAAGAAGTCCGTTCGCAGCCAACGTCGCATCGGTGAGACGCTCGAGGCACTCGTCGATCGTTTCCACGGCCGCGATCGTTGGCTGCCACGTGCCGGTATGTCCGACCATGTCGGCGTTTGCGTAGTTCATGATAATCGCGTCGTATCGCGCGCTCTCTAACGCATTGATGGCCGCGTCGGTGATTTCGCGCGCGCGCATGGCCGGTGCGAGATCGTAGGTCGGCACCGAACGGTCCGACGGAATCAGGATGCGTTCTTCGCCTTCGAATTGGTCTTCGCGACCACCGTTAAAGAAGTACGTCACGTGAGCGTACTTCTCGGTCTCGGCTAGACGAAGCTGGCGCAAGCCTTCTTTCGCAAGGACTTCGCCGAACGTATCGTATTGCGGATGCGGACCGAAGAGTATCGGATTAGTGTACGTCTCGTCGTATTTCGTCATCGTGGCGAAGAGCGGATTACGATAGCGCTTTGACTCGAAAACGCGGAAGTCGTCGTCGAAATAAATCGTCGTGCCGGCGTTGAAGGCGGTGGTGAGCTGGCGAGCGCGGTCGGGGCGAAAGTTGAAGAAGACGAAGGCGTCGCCGTCCTCGATCGGGCGCGGCTCTGCGATGATCGTCGGCAGTACGAACTCGTCGTCCTCGCCGCGCGCGTAAGCCTCGCGGACCGCGGTTTGTGCCTCGCCGGCGCGGTGTTCGGCGTGTCCGTTCGCGAGCAGGTCGTAGGCCAGGAATGTGCGCTCCCAGCGGCGGTCGCGGTCCATCGCATAATAGCGTCCGGCAACACTCGCGATCGATCCGGCGCGCCCCGCTGCGCCGAGCTTCGATTCGAGCTGCTCGACGTAGCGCAGTGCCGAGCGCGGCGGCGTGTCGCGTCCGTCCAGAAAGCAATGGACGGCGAAGGGGAGATTGGCCGCTACGGCGGCGTCGATCAACGCGAAGCAGTGCACGATCGAGCTGTGGACGCAACCGTCCGAGAGCAAGCCCATGAGGTGAAGCCTTCCGCCGCTGCGCTGCACATGCAGGAAGGCGCGGCGCAGAGTCTCGTTCTTCGCGAAATCGCCGTTGGCGATGGCGGCGTCGATGATCGTAACGCCTTGGTTAACGACCCGTCCGCTGCCGAGATTCATGTGCCCGACCTCGCTGTTGCCCATCACGCCGTTGGGAAGTCCCACCGCTTGGCCGGAGGCTTGCAGCGTTGTGTGCGGATACCGTTGCAACAACGCCCGCCAATGCGGAAGCTTAGCAGCCGCAATCGCATTACCGTGCGTGGCATCTCTGCAACCCCAGCCGTCGAGCACCGCAAGGACGATCGGGCGATACTTCATCCTTCGGGGCGAACGGCAGCGTTTGAGATCAGCAGGGCGAAGCCCGCGGCATCGAGCGATGCGCCGCCGACGAGCCCGCCGTTGACGTTCGGCCGCTCGACGTAGGATGCGACGTTGGCCGCCGTCATGCTCCCGCCGTAAAGGATCGGAGTTGCGTCGAGGCCCCGCAGACAGGACCGAATCGCCGCCATGACGCGATCGGCCTCAATCGGATCGCAATTCTCGCCGGTGCCGATGGCCCAAATTGGCTCGTATGCGAGGAGCACGCTTTCAAGCGAAGTGCGCGGGATGCCGTCGAATGCCGCACGCGTCTGCGCGACAACGCGATCGTCCGTGCGCCCGGCCTTACGTTCGTCGAGTGTTTCTCCGACGGCTACGATCGGCGTCAGTCCCTGCTCGAGCGCGGTGTGAACTTTCAAGTTGACGGCGCGATCGGTTTCGTTGAAAAGCGCGCGCCGCTCGGAATGGCCGAGGATGACGTGCGTTACGCCAAACTCCCGCAGCATCGGTGCGCTGACCTCGCCGGTGAACGGGCCTTGCAGCTCCCAGTGCATCGTCTGCGCGCACAAGCGCACCTCCGTGCCGCGCAATCGTAGCGCGGCCGTGGGGATTGACGTAAACGGTGGCGCGATGACGATTTCGACCGCAGCCGGCAGCATCGCGGTCTTCGGCAGGAATGCATCAAGAAAGGCGTCCGTCTGAGCCGCCGTTTTGTGCATCTTCCAGTTCCCTGCGACGATCGTTCTCGCGAGCCTAGGATTCAAGGGCGGCGACTCCGGGAAGCGGCTTGCCTTCCAAATATTCGAGTGTCGCGCCGCCGCCCGTGGAGACGAAGGTCGTCTTTGCGCCAAAGCCCAGCATGTGAGCGGCCGCTGCCGCATCGCCGCCGCCGACGACGCTGACCGCTCCCGCGGCGGTCGCCCGGGCAATAGCTTCGCCGACGACCTGCGTTCCACTCCGATACGCCTTGCGCTCGTAGACGCCCATTGGTCCGTTGAAGACAATGGTCTTCGCCCCCTCGATGGTCCGCGCGTACGCCTGCGCAGTCTGCGGACCAATATCGAGGATCATCTCTCCTCCGATGGCGTCGATTGCAACGACGTGCGCCTGTGCCTCCGCGTCCACGCGCGGTGCAACGACGGCGTCGGACGGAAGCCCGAGCGCAACGTTGCGTTCTTTTGCGAGCGTCAAGATTCGCCGAGCGGGCTCGAGATTGTCGTCCCGCAACGACGTTCCGACGTTGATGCCCGAGGCGGCGAGGATCGTGTTCGCCATTCCTCCGCCGACGCACAAAGCATCGACGAGCTCGCAGAGGTGCTCCAGGAGACCGATCTTGTCTTTGATCTTCGCGCCGCCGATCGCACAGACGAACGGCTTCGCTGGCCGATCGACGAGGCGCGCGAGCGAGCGAAGCTCGGCTTCCATCAGAAAGCCGGCGGCGTTGGGAAGCAGATGCGCAAGGCCTTCGGTCGAGGCATGCGCGCGATGAGCGGTTGCGAAAGCGTCGTTCACATAAAGATCGCCGAGCCGCGCGAGGCGTTTGGCGAAATCCAAGTCGTTGCGTTCTTCTTCGGGGTGGAAGCGGACGTTTTCGAGCAGGAGTACGTCGCCGTCGCGCAACTGCGCGACGACGTCTTCGACCGCCTTGCCAACCGAATCGTCCACGAAGTGAACCGCGATGCCGAGCCGATCCGAGAGCGCCTGTGCGACCGGGCGAAGCGAGAAGCGCGCATCCGGCTTTCCGTCCGGACGGCCCAAATGCGAAAGAACGATCGTGCGCGCGTCGTGTTCGTGCAGCCAGCGCAGCGTCGGAATCGCCGCATCGATGCGCGTGTAATCGAGGATTTTTCCCTCGGCGATTGGGACGTTGAGATCCTCGCGCACCAAGACGCGTTTTCCTCCAACGTCGAGCTCGGCCAATCGCCGAAACGGCACTTGGAGCCTAAACTTTGGCTGGAATCGCCGTCAGAATCATTTCGGTGAGTTCGGCGAGCCGGCACGAATAGCCCCATTCGTTATCGTACCAAGCGGCGATTTGCACGAGATCGCCATTGGCGTTGTTCAGCTTAGAGTCGATGATCGAGCTGTGCGCATCTTTCTTGAAGTCGCTCGAAACGAGCTCGTCTTCGGTGTAGGCAACGTACTTGCGCAGCTCGCCCTCGGCGGCGCGGCGCAGGACCTCATTGAGCTCGGCACGAGTCGTCGGCTTGCGCGTCTGCGCGACCAGGTAAATCATCGAAACCGTCGGCGTCGGCACGCGCAGCGCAAACCCGTCGAACGTCCCCTCGACTTCCGGGATCGTCAGATAAAGAGCTTTGGCCGCTCCAGTCGAGGTCGGTACGATGTTGGTCGCGGCGTTTCGCGCGCGGCGCGGATCCTTATGCGGCCCATCGAGCACGTTTTGATCGTTGGTGTAGGAGTGGATCGTCGTCATGAAACCCTTGACCCAACCAAACGCATCGATGACCGGCTTGGCGGCCGTCGCGAGACAGTTAGTCGTACACGAGGCATTCGAGATCACGTGGTGCTTGGCGGGATCGTAGCGGTCTGCGTTCACCCCGAGCACGATCGTGATGTCTTCGCCTGTGGCCGGCGCGGAGATGATGACTTTTTTGGCGCCGCCGCTGTCGATGTGAGCGCGCGCCTTGGCGGCATCGGTGAAGAGTCCGGTCGACTCGATCACCACGTCTACGCCGAGATCTCTCCACGGCAGCTTGGCCGGATCACGCTCGGCGAAGACGCGGATACTCTGGCGGTCGATCGTCAGTTTGCCGTCTTGCGCTTCGACGTTGCCTTCGTAGGTTCCGTAGTTGCTGTCGTATTTGAAGAGGTGGGCGCATTGTTTCGCGTCGATGAGATCGTTGACGGCCGCGATCTCGATCTCCGGATGCCGCTCCACGATTGCCTTGGTAAAATTTCGTCCGATGCGGCCGAAGCCGTTTATTCCGATGCGCATGAGCGCGTTTACCGGACGGCTTTCGCGCTCACCTGCACGCCGCGAAGGTGGTCGGCGAGCCGGGTGAGCGCCCCGAGTCGGCTGCTCACGGTCGGTTTTGCGATCGGCGGATTGCAGCGACGCCCCAGTTCCGCAAGCGACTCGTCGGGGTGCTTGAGGCGCAGCTCGGAGACCTCGCGCAATGGGGGCGTGAGGCGCGCCAGCCCATAGGCATTGCGCAGATACTCGATGACGCGGCGCTGCGACGCCGCCGCTTGCGCGGTGCGTTCGAGATTCGCGGCCTCGGTGTTGACGAGACGGTGGATGCGATTCTTCGTTTCGCGCAGCGCGCGCACGTCTTCGAGTTGCAGTACCGCGGCGAACGCGCCAATTTGCGACAGCAGCTCGACGATCGCATCGAAATCTTTGTAATACAGGACCGCGCGCGTCTTGCGGCGCGCTTGTTTGGGGGGAACGCCGGCGCTGCGCAGCATCCACTTCAAGCGCGTTGCGACGTCGTCGCCGCGCGCGACGAACTCCAAATGGTACCCGTGCGCGCCGGCAGCGAGCGAGCCGCACGCAAGAAAGGCCGCACGGACCTCGATGAGGCGGTCGCATTTGCGCGCCGGCTTGGGGGGCGTGGCCCGCAATCGCGACGGCAGCGAAATCGCGAACGTCGGTAATCGTTGCAGGCGCGTTGCGGCTCGCGTTTCGATCGGGTGCGCTTTGCGCTCGTCGAGCAACGACCAGAAGAGGCGAGCGACGGCATTGCGGTGAGTAACGAACTCGCCGCGCGGGCTCCCGTAGAGTGCGAGGCCGGCAAGCAGCGCCTCGCGGCAATGATTGGCTGCCGGCACGTCGCGCGCGAGCGCGTCTTTAGTGTCGGCCGAAATCATAGCCACTGCGCATCGTCCTTGCGCGACTCTAAGATTTCGTAGAGATCGGCGGGTCTAACGCCCGGCGTGACGCGCAGCGGCACCTCGCGCACCCGCACCGTTACGAACTTGGAGGCGTAATGGATCTCTAGCTCGTCGCCGGGCTTCACTTGGTAGCCGGGTTTGAGCGGCCTTCCGCCCTTCGTGATGCGCCCGTGCTCGAGCGCTTCATGCGCCTCGCTCCGCCGTTTCGCCAGCCGGGAAACTTTCATGAACTTATCGAGCCGCACGAGGCGTGCTTCGGCGCGCCGGCAAGGCAGGCTTTGCAAGTGACCATAACCTAACTTGACAGGTAGCGATATATCGAATAGTATTGCGAGCAAAGGAGATTAGCGAATGGATATCGGTTTTTGGCGTGACCGGGAGCCTTCATTTTGGCGAAGGGGCGAACCGCATCATCGGCGGCACGGCATGCGCCGGCTGCGCCGGGGAGTCTTGAAGTTTGCCATGCTAAAGCTCTTGGCGGAAATCCCGCGGCATGGCTACGACCTTATGCGAGAGTTTCGCGAAAAGGGATGGGGCGGCGGTGCGGGCTCGGTCTATCCGTTGCTGGCCGCACTCGAGGCGGCCGGACTGATCAGCGGCCGGGAAGAAGGCGAACGGCGCATTTACGAGATCACCGAGCAGGGACGCCGGCATCTTGGCGAGCACGCCGCCGAGCTCGAGCGCTTTCTTAACGAGGATCATGACGAAGAAGAGAAAACGGGAGGCGATGCGGCTGAACGATTACGTGATTCAATGGGCAGGCTGATGCAATCCGTTTCGCAGCTGGGCCCTTCCTCGAAGCCTGAAACTATCGAGGTCGTCCGCGAGTTGCTCGATAAAACTCGCAAAGAAATCTATCGACTTTTAGCCGAGGAGTAGGATTCGCCGCGATGGCGCAAGCTCAGGCGGCGCGCCGCCACGGAGTCAATGTTTTCGAGGAGGGGAAGCCGATGTGGCAGATCCTCCTCGTCTTTCTCGTCCCATTGATGCTAAGCAACGTCTTGCAATCGGCGTCGCAGACGATGGCGAGCATCTGGATCGGGCGTTTGATTTCGACGCCGGCGCTGGGCGCCGTTTCGGCCGTCTTTCCGATCGTCTTCCTTTTATTCTCGTTCGTATTCGGCGTCTCGAGCGGAAGCAGCGTCTTGATCGGGCAGGCTTTCGGCGCGCGCGACCATCATAAGGTGAAGCGGGTTGCCGGCACGGTTCTGGGTGCAGCGCTCTATCTGGGCATCATCGTTGCAATCGTCGGTGCGCTTGGATCGACGACGGTGTTGAGCTGGCTCGCGACGCCGCCTGATATCATCGCGCAATCGGACGCCTATGCGCGAGTTATCTTCCTGACCATGCCGGTTTTCTTCGTATATTTCGTCTACGCGACGATCCTGCGAGGTACGGGCGACTCTACCACGCCATTTTACGCGCTCATCGTGTCGAGCCTGCTCGCAATCGCGATCACGCCGCTCTTTATTCTCGGGGTCTTCGGATTACCAAAGCTGGGCGTCGTGAGCGCCGCCGTTGCGGGCTTGATCGCCAATGCCGCGGCCCTCGCGTGGCTCCTCTACTACCTCAACCGGCGCGATCATCCGTTGAAGTTCGATCGCGAGATGCTCGGCGATCTGCTGATAGATTGGAAGATCCTCGGGGTGGTCCTTCGCATCGGTATTCCGACCGGTCTACAGGTCATGATGGTATCGCTCGCCGAGCTCGCCGTGATCTCGTTCGTGAACCGCTTCGGATCGAGTGCGACCGCCGCCTATGGCGCGGTCAACCAGGTCGTGAGCTACGTACAATTTCCGGCGATTTCGATCGGCATCGCAGCCTCAATCTTCGGCGCGCAATGCATCGGCGCGCGGCGCTCGGACAAGCTTGGCAGCGTGATTCGTTCGGCCGTCGGATTGAACTACGCGATCGGCGCCGTCCTTATCGGAACGTGCTACATTTTTGCGTGGTTTATTTTAGGCTGGTTCATCACCGACGTGCGGACGCTCGACATTGCGCACCAGCTGTTGATGATTACCTTGTGGAGTTATGCGATATTCGGTAACTCCGCGGTGCTCAGCGGCGTAATGCGCGGCAGCGGCACCGTTCTCTGGCCGACGGCAATCGGAATCTTCTCGATCTGGGGCGTCGAAGTTCCGGCGGCGTACTTGCTGATGCATCGCATCGGGCTCGACGGCGTCTGGCTCGGCTATCCGATCGCGTACTGCACCGGGCTCGTGCTGCAGTTCTGCTACTACGAGTTCGTCTGGAAGCGCAAAACCCACGAACGCCTCGCCTGAGGCGAGGACCTCGATGCTTGCGCGTTGCGAGTCAGCCGCCGGTCGATGGCGGGCTGACGGATTGGCCGTACGGTGCTCCAGGAGCGATCGACGACGGCAGCGTCCGTTTGGGATTGCCGCCGTTTGTGTAATTCCAAAAGCCGAAGCTATTGGGACAGTTCAGGTTGCCTGCCGCGACGGCGTTCTGCTTGCCCGTCGTGCCGGTGACAAACGGCTGTATGGCAACCATGTAATCGTGATACGGATAGCAGTTGTCGGTGAGATGAGTGGAGCGCATCACGGTCACCTTGGAACCCGACACGGTGACGCGGTAGATCATCGTCGTATAGGCGTATTGGTAATCCTGATCCGTTACGGCGAGATAGTGGCCGTCCCACTGAACGCTGCCGGGAAACGCGATGGTCAACCCGGTGAGCATCCTGAATCTCTTCTTGCCCGCAGGCAGCTCGGCGAAGTTCACCGTTCCCGAATAATCGATGCCCTGAGCGAAGAAATCGCCGCTGGGATCGTACGCGCCCGGAAAGACTCGGTAGAGCTCCGCCTTCCTATAATACACTTGGCTTCCGCTCAAGCCGCCGGTGAAGAGATCCAGACCGCCGGCGGTGCTGCTACTCGCACCGCTGAAGTTGGAGACCGCGACGTTGCCGCTGGTTGGGTCGACCGAGCAGCCGACAGGCTTCCCGTACTTGTCGGTCGCGGTTGCGATTGGCGTCGTGCCGCCGTGTGCATACTCGTAAATTTTTGACGTATCGTTGTCGACGACGTAGACGTCACCATCGCGATCGACGCATTGACCGTACGGGAAGCTCAAGCCCGTGATCTGTCCGTAAAGCTTTCCGGCCTGCACGCGATAGTTGTAGATGTCGATGGTGCCGGTCGAGGCATCGGAGACGTACAGCAGCCACTGCTTGTGGGCGTCGGGGCGAATCCAGGATCGGCCGCGATTGAGGTGCCGAACCGGCACCGCACCGATGCTATTCGGCACGGTTATCATGGATGCGTTGGGAAAGCCGCGGGAAGATGCCGGCGATTGCGCGCCGGGCACGGCGCCGTTGGACGGTGTGCCACCCCCACATGCGGCCAGCAGCCCGGCTGCGCAGAGAGCGCCGACGGCGTAACGGGCAAACGCCCAAAGCGACATGCAAATGCTCCTTTTACTCAATCACAAGAAATGTGAATAACCTTTGCGTAAAACCCGCCAACGCCTAGCGATCGCCCACGCTACTTTCGTTGCTTCGCTTTAGGAGTGACACAGGTGCCGGTCGCGCGGCAAACGACGACCGGCGGATCGAGCTCGTCGGCGGCGCTCTCGCCGATTTCGGGGCGCGCGGCGATGACTTTGCGCGCTTCGAACTCCATCCGCCGCGACGTCTTGCCGACTCTTACGATCCGCCCCTGCGCTTCGATGTAATCGCCGGCATAGACCGGCGCGACGAATTGGACGCTGTCGTACGATGCAAAGAGTCCTTCGTCGCCATCCATTCGAATGAGCAGTTCGGTAGCGACGTCGCCAAAAAGGGCTAGCATACGCGCTCCGTCGACGAGCCCGCCGCCATAGTGCGCGTCGAGCGAGCTCATGCGCACCCGTAGGACCGCACTTAGGCCTTCGCCAGTTGCCATAGTTCCTCAAGTTCGTCGAGCGACAGATCGGAGAGACTCTTCCCGCCGGCGGCGGCGCGCTCTTCCATGAATGCAAACCGCCGGTAAAACTTCTCGTTTGCCTCGCGCATCGCGGTCTCGGCGTCGACGCCGAGCGCCCGCGAGAGATTGGCGAGCGTGAAGAAGACGTCGCCGAGCTCTTCGCGCACCTGCGGATCGTCCTGGCGGCGGCGGCGCGCCTCGGCCAGCTCGCGCAGCTCTTCGGAGAGCTTGTCGAGAACGCCGTAAACGTCGGGCCAATCGAAGCCGACGCGAGCGGCCTTTTCCTGCATCCGCTGCCCTCGTTGCAGCGCGCCGAGATGCTTGGGAATCCCGTCGAGGCGGCTTTGCCGTTGGCGGCCGGTTTTCTCCAACGCTTTGAGCCGCTCCCAATTGCGCCATTGCGCGTCGACGTCTTCGATCACCGCGTCGCCAAAGACGTGGGGATGGCGTCGAACCATCTTGTTGGAGAGCGCGTCGACGACGTCGGCGATGCCGAACTTTCCAACCTCCGTGGCGAGCTGGGCGTGGAAGAGCACTTGGAGGAGCAAGTCGCCGAGCTCTTCACAGAGCCCGTCGAGCTGCGAGATTTCGATCGCTTCCACGACTTCGTACGTCTCTTCGATGAGGTATGGAACCAGGGTGCGATGCGTCTGCTCGCGATCCCACGGGCACCCCATTCGCAGGCGAGCCATGATTTCGACTAAGTCGTCCCATGAGTAGTGCACCGACTGCGGCGGAAGCGGCACGAGCGGCATCGCAATAGAAGCTGACAGTGTTGCGCGCGGCATGCCCGGCACGATCTCAGCGGCAATGCCGCGCGCTTCCAGCACGCGCAGCAGTGGAGGAAGTCCGGGGAAATCCGAGAGCGGATTTCCGAGAACGCCGAGTCCCAGCGAACCGTTGGGCCTCTCGGAAAGGCGCTGTGTGAAACGTGCGATCTCGTCGGCGCTTCCACGCACGAGCAATCCCGGATCGTCGACCATTCCGCGCACGATTTCAACGCCGTTTCGCTCGAGATAATTCGTCAAATCGGGCGGCGCGAGCAAGACGACGGCCCTTCCGATCGCGCGCAGCGCATCAAGGCTGCCGATGGTCAAGAGTCCGGGATCACCCGGACCCAGACCCGCGATGCGAACCAACACGCTACGACGTTCGGGGAACTTTCGTGCTTGCCCCGCGATGCAGCGGTGGCGACCTACTTCGTCGTTGCCGGTGCCGGAGAAACCGCCGAGCTGGCCGCGGGCGAAGCGGGCGCGCTGGCTGCAGGCGTTGCGGCCACGGGCGGCGCCCCCGGCGTCGCGAAGAGTCCCGCGAACTGCGGGTCGTTCACGACGATCGTCGCCTTTTGCTGAAGGCCTTGCAAGAACGGTTGAATCAGCGGCGCCTCCTGTTGCTGACGCAGCGTATCCATAATCTGCGGCGTAGCGCTGGCGATCGTCGCACTCTGTCCCGGCGTGCGCGACTCGACTTGAATGACGTGATAGCCGAACGGCGATTTGATCGGCGGGCTAATCGCGCCGACCGGCGCGGAGAACGCGTACTTGTCGAACGCCGGCACCATCTGTCCGCGACGGAAAGTACCGAGCTCGCCGCCCTTGTCCTTGCTGCCCGGATCGGTCGAGTACTTCTTGGCGAGTGCCGCGAAGCTCTGCCCGGCTTTCAAGTCCGCTTCGACGGTATTCGCCAGGGCCAAATTCGGTACGAGAATGTGACGCGCCGTCACTTGTTCGGGCTTGTCGAACGACGCCCGGTTCTTATTGAAATAATCCCGGATCTGCGCCGGGCTTATGGTCACGTCTTTGGACAGCGCCTTATCGAGGATGAGCTGCTCGCGCAGCGCGGAGCGAACGTCGGCTTCCGTCAAACCGCGCGACTTCAACATCTCGTCCCAGGAACCGCTCGGGAAATTCGCCTTGATCTGGGTTTCGCGTGCGTCGATATCAGCGTTGCTTACCGAGATGTTGTTGTTCTTGGCGTACTGTTCGATCAGGGTTTCTTGGACGAGCTGCTGCAGGACGGTACGTCCCATAGGGCTCGCTTCGAGGCGGCTGTCAAAGGTGGACCGGCTGATCGGTTGGCCGTTCACCGTCGCGACCGCGCCGCCGCCCGAGCACGCCGCCATGGACGTGCCCATCAGAAGGGCCGCGAGGCCCGCGGTGATGCGTAGGGCTTTCGACATCGTTGCTCCGTTACGGAAAGGTTTGGAGTGCATAGTAAGCGGGGCCCGAGGCCCCGCATCACGGCGCCCTGGTTCGAGCGCAATAGGAGAGCTCCTCTTAGAAGCGCTCCTCAAGGGGGCTAGATCGCTTCCAGCAGGTTGCGCAGGAGCGGCATCCAGGCTTGCGTCGTGGGCAGCTCCACGAGAATCCGTCCTTCGCCGAAACGGAAACGATTTTTGGTAAGCGTCTGGAACTTCGGGAGGGCTGCCGGATCGAGCTGGAATCCGGAACCGACGCCAAGCGTCAGTCGGCGCTCGTCGACCACGACGCGCGTCACGTGCTTTCGCAGTGCGATTGCGCGCAGTTTCGTGAGCTCGACCAGATTCGCCAGGGGCTTCGGAAAGACGCCGAAGCGATCCCGGACGCCCGCGGCAACCTCTTCCACCTCTGCTTCGGTTCGGGCCTTTGCAAGCTGCTGGTAAACCGCAATCTTCTGCGAGACCTGTGAAATGTAATCGTTTGGAATGAAGGCATCGATCTTGACGTCGATGACCGCCTCCCGGCGATCCTCAAGTGCCTCCGGTGCGCCGCGGCGTTGCGCGATTGCTTCGGCCAGGAGCTCGCAGTAGGCATCGAAACCGACCGAGGCGATGAAGCCCGACTGAGCCGAGCCGAGGAGATTGCCGGCGCCGCGAATCTCCAGATCGCGCATGGCGATCTGCAATCCGGCGCCCAGGTGCGCGAACTCACGAATCGCTTCGAGTCGTGCCTTGGCCTCTTCCGTCAGCGCCTTGTGTCCTTGATAGAGCAGGTAGCAATAGGCTTGGTGGTTTGACCGCCCGACGCGTCCCCGCAGTTGATAGAGCTGCGCGAGGCCGAAGCGATCCGCATCGTTGACGATCATCGTATTGACGTTGGGAATGTCGATGCCGTTCTCGATAATCGTCGTAGCCACGAGCACGTCGAGCTCGCCGTCGATGAAGCGCTGCATAACCGGCTCGATTTCTGCTTCGCGCATCTGACCGTGTCCGACGCCGATGCGCGCACGCGGCACGAGTTGCTCGAGTGCGTTGCGAACCGCATAGATCGACTCGATCCGGTTGTGCAGATAGTAGACTTGTCCACCGCGGTCGAGCTCGGCAGCAATCGCGCGCTGAACCACCGCGTCGCTGGCGGGAACGACGAGCGTCTTGATCGACATCCGATTCTTCGGTGCGGTCTGAATCAGCGAGAGGTCGCGAACGCCTACCAACGACATGTGAAGCGTGCGCGGAATCGGCGTGGCGGAAAGCGTCACAACGTCGACGTTGGCCCGATAGCCCTTAAGGCGCTCCTTGTGCATGACGCCGAAGCGCTGCTCCTCATCGATGACGATCAATCCGAGGTCGGCGAAAGCGACGTCTTTTTGCAAGAGCCGATGCGTCCCGATCACCACGTCGACCTTTCCTTCGGCGAGATCGCGGAGGATGCGCCTTTGATCGGACTTTGGCGTGAAGCGCGAGAGCTCTTCGACGCGCACCGGAAAGGCGCCGAAGCGCGCGCTGAAGGTGCGATAGTGCTGGTCGGCGAGCAGCGTCGTCGGCACGAGGACGGCGACTTGCTTCTTGTCCGCGATCGCCTTGAAAGCGGCGCGCATCGCGACTTCGGTTTTGCCGTAGCCGACGTCGCCGCAGATCAGCCGGTCCATCGGACGCGCCGACTCCATATCGGCCTTGGTCGCATCGAAGGCTTTTTGCTGATCGGGCGTCGGCTCGTAGGGGAAGGCTTCCTCCATCTCGGCCTGCCACGTCGTGTCGGAACCGAATGCGAAGCCGCGCGACATCTCGCGCTCGGCATACAGGGCGACGAGCTCGTCGGCGATCTTTCCCAGCGCTTCGGAGACGCGCGATTTCGTGCGCGCCCAATCGGCGCCGCCCATCTTAGAGAGGCGGGGTGAGTGGCCCTCGCCTGCCGAGTACTTTGCGATCTGATGCATCTGCGTGACCGGCACGAGCATCCGATCGCTCCCGGCGTAACGCAGATCCAAATAATCTTGAGTGGCGCCGAGGATCGTTTCGGCACGCAGACCGAGATATTGGCCGATGCCGTGCACGGCGTGAACTACGTAATCGCCGACTCGCAAGTCGGCGAGCGTGACGGGAACGCCTTCCTTGACGGCGCGAATCTTGACGCGTTTTGGCGGGGCTCCAAAGATTTCGCGATCGCCGAGCACGCGCAGTCGAAGGCCGGGAATGCGGAAGCCGGCTTCGACGGAGCCATGGTCGATGAGCACGCCGCCGCGAGCGCGGCGTCCGATCTCTATGTTCGCAGCTCGTAACAGATCTACGGTCCGCGAAACGGCGGCACTGATGATGTAAATGGTTTCACCGCTTGCGCTCCATTCGCGCATCGCGTCGGCGAAAAGCGAGATTTGACGATTGAAATGCTCGACCGGCCGGCACTCGAAGACGAACGATTCGAGCACTGCCGGCATCCAATCGAGCGACGGAGCACCGCCTTCGATAGCACCGGGAAGCACGAGCGTCGCGAGTTGCGCGATCTGGCTGCCGAGCTCGGCGAGTGGCGCGGGCGGTGCGGAGGATTCTGCCAGCAGCGCCGCCTCACCGCGATCGCCGGCAAGCAGCGTGTGCCGTTCGCGAGCGCGCTCCTCGTCGAGCGCTTCGGCGACCGCGGCGATGGTCGCGGGCTCGTCGAGCACGACCGTAGCGTTGGCGGGGAGATAGTCGAACAGCGTTGCGCTCTGGTTAGCCTGCGCTTTTGGCTCCCGGTCTGTCTAAAAGGCGCTCCCCAGTCGCGTCCCGCCCCCCGTCGGCAAAGCCGATCCGGCCCGATCTCCTCGTTCCACGGTGCCACGACGAGCGAGTCGACGGAGCGCTGCTTCGCTGCGATTCGATTGTAAAGGCGCGCATGGACTCGATACGGTCGCCGAAGAACTCGATGCGGACCGGAGTATCCGCCGTGGCGGCAAAAAGGTCGACGATTCCGCCGCGCACTGCGTACTCCCCGACCGCGCTGACGACGTCGCGGCGCGCATAACCGAGCGCAAAAAGCCGCTCTCCCAGGCGCTCCCAGCCGGCGTCCTCACCCGTACGCAAAACGAAGCGCAGCTCGTCGAATCGCGCGCGCGCCATTACGCGCTGGCGCACCGCGCCGATCGGCGTCAAAATGATGCGCGCCGCGCCGTCGGCAAGGTCGGCAAGAAGTACGATACGCGCACTTCGTTCCGATGGGCTATCGATTGCACCGATCGCCTCGTCGCGCGAACGCAGGAGTGCGATGCGCTCGGTGCCCTCGCCAAGGTAGTAGAGCAAATCGGCAAAAGCCCGTTCTGCTGCGTCGGGCGTCGGCATCACGACGAGGAGCGTTCCGCCCAATGCTTGCTGCAGCGAAGCCAAGAGCGCCGGCCGGGCTGCCGCTATGGTTTCGTGCAGCGCGTACGCGCCCGGTTTTCGCCCGGGTAAGTGGCGCAACGCACGCAGTCTTTCAAGCGTACTCTGCCAGGCGCGGCTCGATTCGATAAGCGTGGCGAGCAGCGTTGGAGCGAGGCCCGGCGAAGCGCGTCCGGGATCGAGCGTCTCAACGGTCATGTGAATCGCTCATTATACCAGGCGAGCAGCGGAACAAGTTGCAGCAGGGGCAGCGTCGCAACGATGCCTAAGGCGGCGGTAACCGGCGCGCTCGGCGTACCGATTGCATCTGGAATGTATCGCAACATCGAGGTGAACGAGAGCAAGATCGCGACGCCGGCCGCAAGCGTTCCCGGTGCCAGCGCGGCAAGCGCGACGAGCCAGAGGGCATACCACGGATACGGGTTGGGGAGGAGAATCCATGCCGCGAGCCCGAGCCAAATCCATCCTTCGAGTTCGCGACGGCGAAGCAGCGCGCCGGCGCGGATCGTCAGCCACGTGCTAACCGCTAGAGCGAGCGCCCACGCCGCAATGCGGGATACCGGTGCGACGATCGCTTGTAACGAGGCCTGAGGCGCATAGGTTCCGTGAGGTGCAAGGTGCGTCGCGATGCCGGCGGCCAACGGAACCGAAAAGCCCAGCGCAAGAGCGATTCCTACGATCGCTCCAACCCGCGCCCGGCGTTCGACCACCGCAAGTGCAATCGCCGCCGCGACGCCCGGCGGTTTGATGAGGCTCGAGAGCGCAACGACCGCGGCGCCGACGTTGAAAAATCTCCGGTGCGCGAGAACGAATCCCACTAGGACGGCCATCAGCGCGATGGCATCGTTGTGCCCTTCGGCGACGCTCCACACTGCGACCGGATTCAAACCGATCGTTGCGGCCGCACGTAATCGCGCCGCGCGGTCGCCGCGATACGCGGCGTATGCAAGCACCACGCAGAGTAAGAACGCGGCGCACGCCGTCACGCGGAATGCCTCGAGTTGCGCGAGAAGGCCCAACGGTGCGACGAGTGTCACGATGGTGCGTGCTACAACCAGGAACGCCGGACCGTAGACGCAGATCGGAAACGCGCCGCCCCATTGCAACTGCGCGGCGCGCACCACCACATCGGAAGCAGGCACCGGCGCCGGAGCGTAGGGATCGAGTCCGATGCGAGCCATCTCGCCGTAAGCAGCGTACGCGTAGACGTCGCTCGAGAAGAGCACCGGCACGCACCACGCGATGGCAAGTCCCGCTGCACTCGCCGCAAGCACGATCGGCAGCGGTAACGGATCCGCACGTTGCAGCGCCCGCTTATAGAAGAAGGCCGCAACCGCGACCGCTGCCAGTAGCGCCGCGAGCGGCTCCGCTCCCGCCGCGCCCCAATCGGTGGCGACCAGCAAGGGCTGCGGCGCCGGTGCGCTCACGCGCGAACGAGCGTCGCGGCGGCAACGCCGAGCAGCAGCCACCACGCGCTGCCGACCTTCGGGTAGAAGACGAGGTAGTCGACGGTTTGATGTAAGGCCAGCGCGAGCGTCGCCCCAAGCGCGGCCACGACCCACGGCGATGAGGAGCGCAGGCGTTGCAGCGGACGCAACCCTGTGAAGGCGGCGATCACCGCAACGATCAGCGTGATAGTCGCCCCGAAGAGCAGGATCCCGCCTTCCGCCAGGGATTGAAGGTACCAACTATTGGCGTGCGTACGCACGCCAAAGACGCCGTAGGCGGGCAGCGCGAGCTCGAAGTTGCCGGCGCCGACGCCGAGGAGGGGCCGCGCGAGCCACATGCGCCAGGCCGCATGCCAGAGCTCGCTGCGATTTCCCACGCCGCCCGCGTATAGGCTCGGCTCGAGGGATGCGCGCAGGACTCCGGGCGTATGAGCGTACACGGCCCACCAACCAGCGCCCGCCAGGCCTGCAATCAAGCCGAACAGACCGGGCCGTAACGCGTACCACGTTCGCCTTCCGCCGAGCAGCGCCAGCAGCGCCGCGACGATCGCGAGCCCCATCCATCCGCCGCGCGAGAATGTAAGGACGTCGGCGCAAACCGACAATCCCAAAGCTAAGCCAATGAACGCCGAGGATCGAACGAGCGCCCAGGCGCCCAGCGTCGCTACCGCGATCTCGCAATAGCCCGAAAGTTGGTTTGGCCCTTCGAGGAGGCCGGCGATGCGCGGGACGATCGCTTGTCCGATGTAGAGTCCGGACGGCGCGCCGACGATTTCTTGGGCCAGCGCCGATAGCGCAACCGCCGTCGCCGCGAGTGCCGCGGCGCCGATCAAGGGCGCGTCGTCTCGATCCAGCGTATAGCAGAGGAACGACGCCACGAAGAATCCTGCGTACTCGACGATCTTGAGCGTTTCTCGAATGACGGGGCCGCGATTTGCGGCATCGAGCAACGTGAGCGCGGTGACCGCGCAGAGCAGCGCGAGCGCTCCGATGAGTTGCGGCGCGGGAGAATCTCGTAGTGACTTGGCGCAGCCGCGATATGTTGAAAGACCCAGCAGGACGCCGAGCAGCACGGCCTTCGGAAGCGTGATCGTGGTGCCGAGCGCGTCGTGTGCGAAGGCAATGGGCGTGGTGAGCACGAGCGCGGCCAAACCGTAGATTGGACGACGTGCCGTGAGCGTAGCCGCCGCGACCAGCGCGGCGACGAAAAACGCGGCTGATAGCGGATCGAGCGGAACCGGCATCGCGAACCGATCGACGACAGGGTGGTACGTCAGTGGCAGCACAGGCCACTCAAGACCGTTCTATGTCGCTTATCAGGTAAAGCGGACGGCCCTTGACTTCATCGTAAACGCGGCCGAGATACTCGCCGAGAATGCCTAAGCTCATGAGCTGCACCCCGCCGAGGAAGAGCACGGCCACGATCGTCGAGGCCCAACCGGGCGTATACGCCGGCGGATTCAGGCTGAAAAGTTTGAAGGCGATGACGATCAGTGCGTAAACAAACGCGATGGCGCTGACGGTGAAGCCAAAGTACGACGCAAAGCGAAGCGGAACGTCCGAAAACGACGTGATGCCGTCCATCGCAAAGCGAATCATCTTAGCGAGCGGATACTTCGTAGCGCCGGCGTAGCGAACGTCGCGGTCGTACTCGATCGCGGTCTGGTTGAAGCCTACCCAGCTGACCATTCCGCGAAGAAAACGGTGACGTTCCGGCAGACGGCGCACCGCCTCGACCGCGCGCCGGCTCATCAACCGAAAATCCCCGGTATCGAGCGGAATCACGATCTTTGTAAGCCGCTTGATGAGCCGGTAGAATGCGCGCGCCGTGAACAACTTGAAGCGACTCTCGCCTTTGCGAGAGCGCCGAACGGCATATACGACGTCGTAACCCTCGCGCCACTTATGCAAGAAGGCTCCGATGAGCTCCGGAGGATCTTGCAGATCGCCGTCCATCAGAATGACGGCGTCGCCCGAGGCGATTTCGATGCCGGCGGTAGCGGCAAGTTGGTGGCCGAAGTTGCGCGAGAGATTGACGAGTACGATTCCGCGGCGCGCTCGCATCTCCGCACGGATCGCTGCCAGCGTTCCGTCCGTGCTTCCATCGTTGACGAGCACGATTTCGTGCTCCAAGTGGTCACCCACCGCTCCGACAGCAGCAGCGATGCGAGCGAGCAGCGGTGCCACATTGGCTGCCTCATTATAGAGAGGAACCACGACGCTGAAGGTGGGAGTGGGCGAATCAGCCATTCGAGCATGAGCTTCCACGCATCGTCGGCGCCCCTTTCCATCGCGCAATGGGTGCCACTTGACCGGGGCTGGCCCCCCGACTAACACGGTTTTCTGACACAGTGGCGGCTGTATAAGGCGTGGGCGACCCCGGGTTGGTAACCTAACCTGGGGAGGTAGACGTGATCGGCGAACCAGAACTCCGGCCCGAATTTGAACTAGATTACAATCTCCGGTCGCCCTGGCTGAATCTCGTCGTCCTCGACAGGCACCTTACCGTCATCGCGGCCGAGCAAGGGGCCCTCAAGGTGTTTACTGACGAGCTCCGGATGGAAGGTGCTCGTCTCGAAGCTCTGAGAAAAGCGTTTGAACAGCTTGCGGTGAAGCCGCCCCACGATCGCCGCACAGTCATGAGGGTTGGATCGTCACTGCTGCATCTCGTGTGGCTGGGCGGGGCGGATGGCCCCTACTACGCAATATTCGTCGAGCGCCAGATCGAAACAGAGGCGCTAGAAAAAGCCGCTAAGCGATATGGGCTTACAAACGCGAAGTTGAAGTGCTCTCGCTGATTATCGGTGGGAAGAGCGGTTATGAGATCGCCGAGACGCTCTCCATATGTCTTGCCACCGTTAACGATCATTTCAAAAACTTGCGTAGGAAGACCGATACTCACAGCAGGCCGGCGATGTTGATCAAGATCCTAGGCAAATAGAGCTTCGCGGCGGTTTCCCTTACGTAACGGTAGCGAAAGTCCACCGTTGAGATGGCGCCTTGCCTCAGACGGAATGGAGAACACCGTCCAGAAGCAGGGACGCATGCGCAACGCTCGCTGGACCGCTTCGATTGCCGCGTCGTTGCTCTTGCTCGCAGCCTGCAGTCAGGGTACCCGGGCGACAAAGCCGGCGGGCCCGCCGAATCTGCATCACCCGGCTTCGCCGCAAGCGTCCACGCGTCCGACCGCGTCCCCTGCGCCGGCCACGCCGCCGGTCATTACGCCGACGCCGGGAGCACCGCCGTCTGCCGTTCCGACCGCGCCGCGCATCGTCAAGCGAGCACCGCGCCTTGCGCCCAATGCCGCGCCGCAAATTCTCGACATTGCCGTGAGCGAGACGACCGTCCAGCCCGGCGACCGCGTTTTTGCAAACGTACTCACCAGCTCGAACGTCGCCAGCGTCGAAGCGCGCGTCGGCGGATACGGCATCAGCCTTTCGAAGGTCGGCGTGGGTCGATTTACGCTGACCTACACCGTCGGTCCGCTCCCCTGGTTCGTGCACGGCAACGTCACGATGCAAGTCATCGCGCGCAACACGCGCGGCGACGCCGTCGCGCGCCCGATTTCGCTGACCGTGCGGTAGGAGCCCCTAGCCCCGCTCGTTTGAGAAGCACGATTCCGTCGCGGTTGCTCGTCACGACGTACATGCGACGGGCAAGCGCGCGTCGTACGGCCGGCTCGTCGATTTCGCGCCAGTGCGGCAAATAGTGCGTCCGGTCGTAAACGAACCATTGCTGGCCATTAAAGTTCACGGAGGCACCCGGATCGAGGGCTAAATGTGCAAAGATTTCGTCCTCGGCCCCAACGTCTGCGTGGCGCGGCACTCGCCGCAAGGTCTCTTCGAGCAGCGCGTCGTGCACGTTTGGGCGCCGGTAAAGATAGTACCAGTACTCCATCGGGCTCGCGAAAATTGCGACCCATACCGACGCCGCAGCGGCCGCCGCGACAAGTCCCTTGGCCAGCCTCGGTTTGCGCACGTTCAATCGAGAAGCGCCGTCGACGAACGCTGCCAAAGCATAACCCGTCAGTAGCGCGCTATAGTGCGCGCCGGGATTTAAGGTTACAGGTTGATGGGAAGTCAGTATTTCGACAAATCCGGGAATCAAAAACAGTCCGTACCGCGAGATGCACGGAAGGAAAGCCAGGGGACCAAGAATTATCAACGCGTACCGTAAGCGCGCAAGCACGGCCCAAACGAAATCGTGCCCTCCATCTTGAGTGCCGGTCCAGTTGAAGAATCGCAACAACTCGTACGGGGTGTGCGGATTCAACGCTGGGCGGACTACTCCGAAGTACACGACCGACATTGCAACCGCCAAGCCGGAAATGGTCCATCCGATGCGCTTGGCTTGAGCGTCATCGCGCGCCGTTGCCGCGAACAGCAAACCGTTGGCAGCCAGAACGACGAACTGATCCTCCTTCGTGCAAGCCAGGAGTAGCGCGGTCACGATACTCATCGACCATCGGCGCCGATCCAGAGCGTAGACCAGGGTGGCTGAGAGAAGCGGCACGAAGGCCATCTCGTGAAAATCTCCGACGCCGTTTGCACACAGGATTGGATAGAGAGCCGCGACCGCGACTAAAGCGAGCCCCGGCGCCGGCCTGAACCTGGCTTGCGCCAAACCCCAAATCGGGAAAACGACGGCTGCGACAACGATTGCCTGAAAGTACTCGAGCCCAACAGGTCCGAACGCGCGTACGAATGGCCACGAAGTAGCGATGATCGGAGACCAATGAACGAGCAGATGATTTACGCTTCCTTCGGCGGTGCTCGAAAACCCGTGCCCGAGGCCGGCGACCACCTGAGTGAAGATGCCGAGATCGACATCGTATCGGAAGATGGCGTAGCGCCATTGAACGATCGTGCAAAGTGCCGACGCCAACGCGAGAAAAAGCGCCCAAACCAGCGCATTACAAATCAGAGCCGCTCGAGGGCGGACGCGATCTCGCTGACGGTTCGCGAGGAGTTTGTCGGACTTAGGCACTTCCCCGTCTTTGGACCGCCTTTTGTCCGAATACTTCGTTGCTCATCGGTCACGAAGCTACGGCTTCGCTCCCTCTTCGCGCCTCGTCTTCGAACAAAATTCGGCACCAAATCCGGAGAAGGCCTAAGTCCGACAAACTCCTAGCGCGGCGGTTTTCCGGGAGGAGGCTGCGGCGGAGGCAGACCCGGCGGAAGATTAGGGAAGGGGGCGGGGTTATACGGCGTCGGCATGATCTGCGGCTGCGGCTGGCTGGGCCCGCCGGGTGCCGAGTCTTGCCATGCATAGACGGTATCTCGAATGACCCGGACGTCGGCATTGGTCACCGTGAGGTTGCGCGGGTCTCGCGCCAACCCGTTTTGCGCGACCTCTTGCGATTGCAGCGATCCCCGGTCGTAAAGATAGCGGAAGATCGTACCGGAATCGAAACGGCGCGTGATCTGGTAGTGCAGCGCGTCGACGCGATCCATCGGTATAGCCTGCGCGTTCCAGCCGCTTTGATCGGTGCTTATGTAGACGGATGCCGTAAATGGCGTATATGGGGGCACCTGCACGATGAACGTGACTAATACGGGCTTTCCGGTGAACTGCTCGGTCGACGCGACCGACGCGCCGGGCGCCGGCGTCGGCGCGTACGCACTGAGCTCCGGATTGGGAACCGGCGAGGATGCCGCAACCGCAAAGCGCGCAACGTCGTCGAAACTGCCCTGCGGGGGCAACGGATCGCGCGAGAGATCGAGCTCCGTGACCGTGCCGCTCGCATCGAATGTTGCCCGCGCCCAAACGCGCGGAGCCGGTTTGACCGTTGTAGCGCCGCCGGTCCTAGCATCGCGAATCACGAGACTATGCGCGACGCGGAACCCGTCGCCGGTCGTAAAAAAGACGTAGCCGCTCTCAAAGGCAAGAAGTTGGCCGCTCACGACGACCGTCGAGCCGGCGGCGGTAAGCACCAACGCGAGCGCCAAAACGGCGAGGGGGCAGAGGCGGCGCATCATATCGGCAGCAGCTGGACCACGAAGGAAGGCTGCCAAAACGTCGTGCGATACGGATTGCCGTACCAATAGAACGTCCGCGAAACGTCGAGCAGCGCGTGGGACCACACCTTGAACCGCACGTCACCCGTCGCATCGTACGGCGCCTGACCCAGATACGACGTGTAGAGTGGCTGGCCGATGATGTTGTTCGGCGGGAGCCCAAAGACGCCGGGCACCGGAATCGGGTAGTCATCGTGATGCCGCAGAAGCAGCGAGAAATTAAACTCGGGCGTCGGTACGAGGTTCATGCCCAGGCTCGTCGTGCGCTGGGTCGAGACGCCGCGAAACGACGTGAAGCTCAACGGACAATAGAACGTGTTCACCGGCGTGCACGGCAAGTATCCGCCGCTGAGGTAGTGGTCGCCGACGTTGAGGATTTGATAGGCGAGGTAGGTGTTGACCGATCGCGAGAACTGCCGGTTGATGCTAAAGTTCTCCGATGCCGTGCTGATCCAATGCGGCAGCGAGTTCCATTGATATTGTTTGTTGAAGCTTGCATTAAAGTAATACGTTTCGTACGGGCTCGGTGGATTGTTCAGTTTGAGCGCCGGCGTGAATAAGTTAAAGCCAAAGACCGTGTTCCAAATGGTCGTATAGACGGGACAGTAATAGGTAAAGGCTTTCGACGGCTGCACCGTGCAGGGAGCGCCGTAGGCTTGCAGGCCGGGGATGGGAATCGGTGCGAACGAATTGCCACCCTGCGGCCAATAACCCGGAAAGCCGTTGAGATACTGATTGCCGACGCTATCGTGGTTGAAGCCGTATCCTTCGTAAATTTGCTCGACGAGGGGTAACCCCGGGATCTTATTCTGAAAGCTCGTCGCGGTGACTTGCAGCTGTGACGGGTGGCCGAGGCTGCCCCCGATCGGCTTAGGTACCTCAAGCGATCCCGGACCGAGAACGTTATAGTTGGTCAGCTGCGATGTGGCCGTGATGTAGGAATGCGGAAAGGCGTACGTGGCGCCGATATAGGTCGTCTGTTGCGCGGCGCGCGGTATCTGCAGCCAGTACTGCTGCGAGTAGTACTGCGTGAAACTTTGAATCTGAAACCGGCTCCCGAGCTTTTCATAAAGGGCCAGGTTCCACCATTTCTCGGCGCGCGTGGCGGGGTTAACGGAGAAAATCGCGTATTCGTGTTCGCCGACCAGGTGCTGCTCGACTGAGAGATAGGTCTTGTACGTAGGATCGTAGCGCAGGTGCACGGCGGTCAGCGAGTTCGTATTGCCGGCCAAGTTCCAGGTCAGGTCGACGCTTGCGCCCGAGAGCGTGTTCTGCGCGAAATACTGATTCGGCGAAAAGTTGACGACGTACGATCCCAGCGGCACGCCGGCACCCACAAAATACGTATGTGCGTTAATGAATCGCACGTAGGTCTTCGTGCCGATGACCGCGCTGGTCGCCGTGATGCTGGGATGGTCGCCGACGACCGGAAAATAGAAGGCGTCGCCGGGCATCACGCGGCCTTTCACGGGATGCGCGAGATCGCCGTCGAGAAAAGTCCAACGGTCCGGCTCGCTCGTAATCGGAACGAAATAGATTCTCCGGAAGTCGAGAAAGTCCGAGATTGCAGCTGCGCTGACCGTTCCCGTCGAGTCGTGCAGCGTAACGTGGCCCGCCACCATGAAGCGATTGAGCTTCAAATCCATCGTGAACGCGTCGCCGGTAACCGTGAACCCGTCGCTCGTACGCAAGCTCACTTTTCCGTCGCCTTCGATTAAGAAGCGATTATAAAAGAAATCGAGTCGCTTGGCACTCAAATAAAGGAGCGTCGTCGGCGGTGCCGCGGTTCTTTGCGGGGTCGGGGCCGCGGTTGGCGCAGGACTCGGCGGGGGCGCTTGAGCGCGACCTGCGGCGCGCACGAGGATCACGATGAGCGTTGTTAGCGCCGCCAAGAGCGTGTATCGTCGCACGGTCGCCACGCTTCTTCCCCCAGGGAAGGCGCGCCTTGCAAGAGACCGAAACGGGGCTCGTGAAGCGAGTGATCGCGATAGTGATCGATTCCGGCGGCGTGGGCGCGATTTCCGATGCCGATCAGTATGGCGATGCGCCTGGAGCAAATACGATCGGCAACGTCGCGCGGCGCCTTGGAGCGCTGCGCCTTCCCCATTTCGAGCGTCTGGGCCTCGGGCTGCTCACCGACATCGCGGGTGTTGCAGCGGTAGACCGGCCGCGCGCGCGCGTCGCGCGCCTGCGGGAGCGCAGCCGCGGCAAAGACACGATCACCGGTCACTGGGAAATGATGGGCGTCCTTACGAGCGTGCCTTTTCCAACATATCCCCGCGGATTTCCACCCGAAGTCGTTGAAGAGTTCGCACGCATTACCGGTAAAATGCCGCTTGGCAACAAGACGGCCTCGGGAACCGAAATTATCGACGAGCTTGGAGCAGCCCATATGGGGAGCGGACGCCCGATTCTCTACACTTCGGCCGACTCGGTCTTCCAGGTCGCCGCGCATGAAGAAATCGTGCCGCTGCCGACGCTTTACCGTTGGAGCGAGGAAGCTCGCGAGATGCTCCGCCCTCCCCACAACGTCAACCGGGTCATAGCCCGCCCGTTCGTCGGAAAACCGGGGGCTTTTCGGCGGACGCCGAATCGTCGGGACTATGCAATCGAGCCGCCGCCGAATCTACTCGACGAGCTCCGCACCGGGTTGATCGAGGTGCATGCAGTAGGAAAGATTTGCGACATCTATTGTGGGCGCGGAGTAACCTCGTCGGTTCGCGTCACCGACAATCGGGATGCGATGGAAAGAACGTTCGAGTTGTTGGAAAGCGTCGAGCACGGCTTCATTTTCACGAATCTCAACGACTTCGATTCGAAGTACGGTCATCGCCGCGACGTGCGCGGATACGGCGCGGCGCTTGAAGAACTCGATCGAATGCTGCCCGGCGTCGAGGCGCGGCTGCGTTCCGGCGACGAGGTGATCTTCACTGCCGATCATGGCTGCGATCCGACGGCCCCCGGTTCCGACCACACCCGCGAGTACGTTCCATTCATCCATCTTGGGCCGGCCGCCGGCGGCGCGATCGGCGATGTCGAAGGCCTCGATTTCGTCGGCCGAACCGTCAAGGAGGCGTTGTTAGCATGAGGGTATCCAGCGCCGTGCGAATCGCGGTGAGCTCTCCGGCGCAGCGGAGGGTGCCCGAGTTTTGGAAGCCGCTGAAGCGCGGAATCGACGTCGTCCTGGGGAGCATGTTGCTGATCGTTACCGCACCGATCGTCGGGGCCGCAGCGCTCGCGATCACGTTTGTAACCCGTGGAAATCCTTTCTTTGCCCAAGAGCGCGTCGGCATGAATGGGCGCCGTTTCAAGATGTTCAAGCTGCGCACGATGGTGAAAGGCGCGCACGCGATGCGCCAAAGCGTGATGCATCTCAACGAAGTGGACGGGCCGGTCTTTAAGATTCGCAACGACCCCCGTCTGCATCCGCTCGGACGTTTTCTGCGGCGCGCAAGCATCGACGAACTTCCCAATCTCATCAACGTGGTCTGCGGCGATATGTCGCTCGTAGGACCGCGTCCCGCGCTACCGAGTGAGGTCGAACATTACGACAGGGTCGCGCTCCGGCGGCTGAGCGTCCCACAGGGCGTGACGTGCCTTTGGCAAATCAACGGTCGCAGCGAAGTCTCGTTCGAGCACTGGATGGAGCTCGACAACCGATACGTCGACGAATGGACGCCGCTGGCCGATCTGCTCATCGTGGCGAAAACGATCCCAGCGGTTTTACGGAGGGACGGAGCGCATTAGGTCCAAGCCGCACCTGCGGGTCGTTCCGGAACATCACCAGCATCGCCACCGAATTTCGATCGCGAGCTCGACCTTCTTCATTATGGGAGCGACGTTTGCATCGACGCTCTTCGGTTTCATGCGCGAGGTGGTCAGCGCGCGCTATTACGGGACGCGTTGGGAAATGGACACTTTCCTGGCGGCGGCGACTATTCCGACGATCCTGTTCGGCGTTTTCAACGGCGCTCTGGTGAGCGCGCTCGTTCCGACATTCTCGGAGTATCTCGCGCACCGTAAGGAAGAAGAGGCGTGGCGCCTGGCCAGCACGGTGCTCAACATGCTCGCAATAGTCTTGACGAGCTGTGCCGTCGTTGGATTCTTTACCGCGCGCTGGTACGTGCCGGTCATCGCGCACGGTTTTCCAGCACCGCAGATGGACGTGGCCATTCGGATGACGCGCTGGCTGATGCCGAGCATCGTCACCGTCAGCCTGAGCGGCGTGCTCTCGGCCATGCTCAACGCCTACCACCGTTTCCGCGCCGCGGCGCTGGTTGGGGTTGCGGTAAACTTCGTGACGATTGCATGCGTCGTGCTCTTGGCCCACGACATCGGGATCTACGCGCTCGTCTTGGGAACCGTCCTAGGTTTGACCGCACAGATGCTGGTACAGCTCCCCTCGTTTCTCTCCATCGGAAGGTACCGCCCGATCATCGACGTGCACCATCCGGGTCTCAAGAAGATTTGGACGCTACTCGGGCCGATCATCGTCGGGTCGGCGGCCGGCCAGCTCGCGCTCTTCTTCGATCGATTCTTCGCATCGACGCTCGCCCCCGGCTACATCGCCGGCATGAACTACGCCACGAAGCTCGTGAACTTTCCGCAGCAGATTTTTGCGGCCGCCATCGCGACGGTCATCTTTCCACTTCTGGCAGCCCAGTTTGCGCGCGAGAACCGCCGCGGCGTTGCGCGCAGCGTCGTGACCGGCCTGCGGCTCGTGAACTTCATTACGATTCCGTCCGTCTGCGCCCTCATCGTGCTGGCCCACCCGATGGTGCAGGCGCTATTTGAGCGTGGAACGTTCCAGGCCGGCGCAACCGACTTGACGGCGACCCTGCTGCCCTATGCGGCTATTGGATTGGTGGCCCTCGCGGCCAACGTCGTCTTGACGCGCTGCTGCTTCGCTTGTCAGGAAGTGGTTTGGCCGGTCGCCATCTCGGTCGTCACCGTAATCGTCAACGTATTACTGTCGCTGGTATGGCTGCCAAGCTTGGGTGCTCGCGGTCTGCTGCTCGCGAACTCGTTGAGCCAAACCATGCAGGCAATGCTGTTGCTCGTCGTCATTGCGCGGCTGGTTTCAGGGATCGACTGGGGCGCGCTGTTGCGCTCCGCGGGAAAAGTGGCGGTCAGTTCGATCGCGATGCTGGCGACGTTGGGCTGGATCGGAGCTCTCGGGGTCACGCCCGAGGCGACGCTTTCCTCGCGAGCCTGGTTCGTCTTTGGACAGATCGCGATCGGGGGCACGGTCTTCGTTGCAGTCGCGCGCATGCTCGGGGTCGAAGAACTCGACCTCGCGTGGCGGACGATCGTCGCCAAGTTCGAGCGTAACCTCGTGAGCCCGCCGGAGAACCGCGACGCCCCCATCGCATAAGCTAATGACTAGAATCAATTTTTCTCGAGCAGGCTCGTTTTTCCCCGAGAGCAAAAAATCCAGCGCAATGCTCTCGATCCTCATGCCGGCTTACAATGAGGCGCATTCGATTGCCGATAATGTATGCGAGACGGTCGAGACGATGCGCGCGCTCTCCATAGATTTTGAGATCGTCGTCATCGACGACGGCAGCATGGACGGGACGGACGCCGCTGCAAGCAGCGCGCTGCGGGCTTGGCCCGATCACGTTCGCGTCGTCCGCTGCCAGCGCAACGAAGGAAAGGGTAACGCGCTGATCTGCGGCGCGGCGTACTCAAAGGGCGCCTACGTTGCCTTTCTCGACGCAGACATGGACCTGCACCCGGAGCAGCTGGCAAGTTTCTTTGCGATCATGGATGCTCGCAACGCCGATGTGGTCATCGGCTCCAAATTTCATCCCGAATCGAAGGTCGATTACCCGTTGTTGCGCAGAGTCTACAGTTTCTTCTACTACATGCTCGTTCGTGCGCTTTTTGGATTGCCCGTGCGCGATACGCAGACCGGCATCAAGCTTTTCAAACGAGCGGTTCTCGAACGCGTCCTCCCGCGCATTCTCGTAAAGCGATTTGCCTTCGATTTGGAGTTGCTCGCAAACGCTCATCACTTCGGTTACCGAATTGTCGAAGCTCCGGTGACGCTGAACTTCAGGCGGGTCTGCAGCCGGCTCCGGTTGGCCGCCGTTTGGAGCGTCTTTCTCGACACGCTGGCGATTTTCTATCGGATGCGGATCCTCCACTACTACGATCGCTCGCAGCGCGTTGCGATCGGCCTCGACCGCGCTGCCGGTTCGCACGAAATCGTCGTCCC
Source organism: Vulcanimicrobiota bacterium (assembly GCA_963826325.1). Lineage (GTDB taxonomy): Bacteria > Vulcanimicrobiota > Vulcanimicrobiia > Vulcanimicrobiales > Vulcanimicrobiaceae > Cybelea. The sequence continues at coordinate 22,121 of CAWGWT010000005.1, read as the reverse complement.
CGTCACCATCGGAGATTAGCCGGACGTGGGCTCAAAGACAGCACTGGTGCTGCTGCTACCAGGGCTCGGCGATGCCCTGGCCGCCAGTCCGATTCTCCGAGGTCTGAACCGCGCCGATTGGACGTTCGACGTCATGACGTGGCAGGCACCGGTCAGCGAGTACGCGCGCGGCCTCGGCGTCGTTCGAGACGTGATGGAATTGCCGTTGCGGCCCAACGCGGCGGATCTGATGCACGCGATTTTCAAACTGCGCTCGCGTCGCTACGACGTATCCATTCTGCCGTTTCCGGCGACACGCTGGCAGTATACGATCGTGGCTCGCGGAGCCGGAGCAAAGAAACTGTGGATGCACGAGTATGGAGGCGCATCGAGCGTCATCGCGCGGAGCGCCCGCAACGCGCGCGTTCCACTGCGCGGCGGTCATCGATTAGCTGAGAACCTTCGCCTCGCGCGCGCCCTTGGTTTTCAAAGCCGAGACGACGATCTCACATATTTGCTCCCGCAGTCGTGGCGTGCGGAACGGCTCGCCGGCACGCTCGGCATCCACCCGGGCTCCATGGCTTACAAGGGAAACGAGTCAAAACGCTGGCCCTACGATCGTTTCGTCGCGCTGGCGCGTTCGCAAGCGGCGGAGGGAAGAAGAGTCCGCTTTTTTTTGGGGCCGCACGAAACGAATGAAGCCCGTCTTGCCGAGCGAGACTTCGGCGGCACCGACGGGATCAGCATCGTTTGCCAACCGCTTGCGGAAGCGGCGCGCGAGCTCGCGCAATGCGAGGTCTTCGTCGGCAACGACGCGGGCTTTACTCATCTCGCCTCGGGCCTCGGCGTTAAAACGCTCGCGCTCTACGGTATGACCAGCGAAGTGCGAGGAGCACCAATCGGACCGGCCGTCGCATTACGCCCGTCGCTCTGTCCGGCCTGTCACGACGAAGGGTCACGCGATTTCGAGTGCGTGCGCCGGATCGGGTATCGATGCATCCTACGCGACGTCGAGTTCGATGCCGTACGCAAATGGGTGGACGATCTGTTTGAGATGCCCACGGTGGAACAGCGCCTCACCTTGGAAGGTCCATTCAGGCTCTACGGAAAGGCTTACTCGTGAAAGAGGAGACCGCCGAAGGTAGGGCGGTCGACTGGGCATTTCCGGCCGCATTGCAAAAAGCGCTGCTGCCGGCGCTCTTCGTCGCCCTTGCTTTGCTCGTAACGACCGGTTACGGCAGCGGCGTTCAACTCAACGACGGTCTGCCGTCGCTCCACATCAATCCGTTGCAGTTCCTGGGCCAGTTGCTTCATGCGTGGAATCCGGCGCTTGCCTTAGGTTTCCATACGGGCTTCTGGATACCGTACCAAACGCCGTACTCGTGGACGTACGGACTCGCGCAAATCTTACACGTTCCGCAGGATTTTGCTCAGCACGCCGCGGTCTTCTTCGTCTACCTCGGCTGTCTCTGGTCGATGTACTACTGCTTGCGCAGCGTGGCGCCATGGCTGGATGAAATCGCGAAAATCGCGGGCTCGTGTGCCTACCTGTTTAACATGTACGTCGCGCTGAACTCACAGGCCCAGATCGTGTGGCTGCTCACATACGCGACGCTGCCGGCCATGGTGGGCGTTACGGCGCGCGCGATGCGCGGCGAGATATACCTCTGGCGGGCGGCGCTCGCCATTGCTTTGCTGGTTTTCGTCGGCGGCGGCGTCAATCCACCGTTGGTCGCCATCAACGTGATCGTCCTCGCGATCTTCGTCGCGGTAATGATCGCTTTGGATCCAAGGCCTCAAATCATGGGAAGCCGCACCTTGCCTGTTGTCGTCGCGGCCTCTATTGCAGCAATTACGGTCAACCTATATTGGGTGGTCCCATTCGTTGACTACTTTCGCGGCGTCTGGCTCAATGGAGTGCTGAGCGAAGCCCCCTCAATGCACAACGCGGCAACCTCATTTGCCAACGTCCTTCGCGGGCTCGGACATTGGGCGACGTTCGTCTCGTTCGCGGGACGCGCATACTTCCCGTGGGCCGCCGCTTATGCAGCGGGATTGTTCGGCGCTCTGCTCTGGTTCGTTCCGATCGTTGCGCTGGGTGGCATCGCGTTCCGCCGCAATCAGCGCCCCATAACGCTCTTCTTTCTGATTGTAACGATCGTTTCCGTTCCGATCGTCGTCGGCTATTATCACGACACGCTTGGCGACGCGGCGACGACGCCCGTCTACGACCAATTTTACCGCAACTTCCCGGGATTCCAGATGTTCCGCTTCTCATATAAGTGGGTCGCGGGCGTCGAGTTCGGAATGAGCGGCCTCTACGCGCTTGGCGTCTACGCCATGGTCGCTGCGCTCCGCGACCAGCTCGGGAAGTTGGGCACGTTGGAGCGGCGGAATTGGGGCTGGACGGTTTCCGCCGCAAGGACGGTCGCTGTCGCGCTTCCGATTTTCATCTTCATTCCAGTGCTCTTTAACAAGATGAACTATCCCGCTGCGCCGATCCCCGCATGGGAGTACCGCGAGAGCGCACTAGTCGGCGCCGATCAGGCTGCGCGGGTGGCGCTCTTCCCGACCCAATACTTGGAGCAGTTCGATTGGGGCGACCCACAGTTCTATATCGAGAACTCGTTGGTCGATCGTCCGATGATCTACGGATTGCTTGGAAGCGAGCCGTCGGAAGGCACGGACATGTGGGTCCGCCGGGCCTACCGAGCGACTCGCGAAGGACTGCCGTTCGCCGCCGATATGTTTCGAGTGATGGGCGTCGATACGATCCTCGAGCGCGATGACTTCATCCCCGCGATCGATTTCAGCTCGCCGGAAGAGTCGCGCTTCAACAGCACGACACTTACGCACGACCTGCTTCACCGCGTGATCGGCGCGGCTCCTTTGCGCGTGGACGGGCCGTTGCGCGTCTACCATCTCAGCGGCGCTCTGCCGCTTTTGTACGGCGTAACGCACCCCGTGATGAGCACGCTGCCGACGTTTTCGGATGCGTCCCTGGGCGACGTTCATGCGATGGCCAGAGGAAGAGCCCACTTCAATCCACCGAACCGCTCGGCTGACGAGTTCACGAGTGCAATGCAAGCGCTCTCTCCGATTCTTCCGGGCGCTCCCGACCAGGTTCGCGACTTGGCAATAAACCAGGGTCTCTCCCGCGGCATCTTGGTTCGGCCGCCGTCGGCCGATGCGGCGCTATTGACGCGCTTCAACGCTACGAAGGCCGGAGTCTACGCGGTCTTCGCTCGCGAACAATCGCTGCTCTTCAATCGGACTCCCCCCCAGACGCTCGAGCTCGACGACAGGCCCCTTTCGCCACGACGGTCGGGCGGTGCGTGGTTGGAGTACGGCGAGGTCGCGCTTACGCCTGGGACCCACTGGGTTTCGGACGGCATCGTCGATCCCGATCTCGTCGTCGCATTCGTGCACCTCGACGACCTGCGCGCGTGGGAGGATAGAATCGCCGCCTTAACGCGAGCGTTGCCGCGAAACCTGGCGACGGCGAAATTAGTCTACGCCGCTAAAACGAGCCTCATGTTGCGCTCCTCCGGGAGGTATCGCGTGCGCGCCACCGGCATCGGGCCGTTTGGTCCCGACGGTTTGCTCGGCACCCGCGTCCTCCGCGGCGGCCCACACGACGGCGCATTCCCGGCAAGTTTTTCGCGGACTCTCCCCTACGTTTTTGGCGGCGGCGTCGTCAGTACGGCACCCATCATGATGCCGCCGCAATGGTACCGTGAAGATCCGACGGTTTACCAATGGCAGCGCGGGGACCAAATCTCGTGGTTTCTCTTTGCGCGTGACTCGCTGGTACACGTCTTCGTGCCCGGCAAAAGCGCCGTCCGCGCGCTCGTTTCCATGCGGGTCAGCCGTTTGCAAGTCTCCGCCGTTCTGAACGTTACGGTCACGGGCGAAAAAACGCGCACCGTCGCAATCGAGGGTCCCTCCGCGTACGATCAGCAGTATGATACTCTCGATCACCTCGACGGTCCGACTCCGGTTCCGGTGCGTTTCGCGCTCAATTTGCGTCCCGGCTGGAACGATGTTGCTTTCCGTTTTCATTTGATCGGCGGCGAGGGTGACGACCTTGCTCCAGAGGTGATCTCGGCGGCCGTCGCCCCGGATCTCGCTTTTACTCGAATCGGCGGGGGGCGATCGTTACTTCGCCCGTTAACCGACCGATCGTTCGCGGTGCTGCCGCTCGCAAAACCTTCCCGAGCCGTGCTGGAGTCCGACCCTGACCTAGTCGGGAACGTTAGCCGCACCGGAAATGAGGGCGCGTCGCTTGCCGTCGCGCTCATTGCGCGCGGAAGCGTCATCTACCGGCTCTTTCCCATCGCCGGTGACGGTCCGTTTGACATCACCTTCATGCACGCGTTCCCGAACGGCTGGAGCGATGCGTCGCAACGGATCGCCGGGCTTTGGCTCGTCGCTCGCGGCAGCCATCCGAAGCTCAACGGACTCGCATACGATGCGCACGCGCTGCCCGCTCGATCGTTGTCAGGGCCGAGGTCGCTCTCCGTGCTTCCGATTCTCGTCGACCACAAGCCAATTGGCGCTGCGCCGATCTTTCTCGGGCGCGGACGCCATCTCGTCGCGAGTGCCAATCGCCAAGTGAAAATCGGCTTGTTAACGCTCGAACCGGCGAGCCTTCCGCGGACCCGGGATTTTGGGCTCCGCTGGCAGCGCCGGTCACCGACGAGTATCGACGTAACGGCAGAGAGAACTTCAAGCCCGTTCCTACTCGTTTTCGGTGAGTCGTACCATCCGGAGTGGAGAGCAACCCTGGCCGGAGTAGTCCTTCCGCACGTGATCGTCAACGGCGTCGCGAACGGCTGGATCGTGCCGAGCCTTCCGAGCGGCGGAAAAATTCGTTTGACGTTTGCAGGGCAGCAGTACTACGCGATCGCCGCCGCAATTTCGGCGATCGCGCTGCTCGTGATGATCGTGCTCGCCTGGGCGCCGAAGCTATGGGCCATTCGCCCGTCAGACCGTTGAACGCGGCCCTGGCGTGGGCGCTCCGCGGCGCCGTTCGCGTTGCCGCCGGCGCCTGCATTGTCGCGCTCGTCTTGGCGATGATGTTCTACGGAGAGACTGCCGAGCGCTTCGCGACGGCGGCCTATCTCACCGCAATCTTCGCGGGCGTCGGTCTCGTCATACAACGCTTCCTTCCGGCGGTCGCCTCCGAGCCTAAATCGAGTTCCGCGGCAACTTTTCCGTCGTTCTTAGGTTACTCGATCGGCATCGTAATCTTCTTGACCGTCGTGGCGGGGGCCGTTTCGCAACCGGGCGGCGAGGTACTCGCGTTCGTCGCCTGCGTTGCGTCGATTATCGTGGCCGTGCTCGTGCGCGTGGGAACGATCGCCGCGCCGACGATTGCCGCATGCGCTTCTTTCGCCGCCGCCGCCGCACTGATTGCGGCGAGCGTGGTGCAGCCCCTTGACGAACCATTTGCGATTACTGCATACGTTGCCGCAGCCTGCGCAACATTCGCGGTGCTCGTAGAGTGCTGGCGATTGCGCGCATAATAAAGAAGCTTTTCGCGCTTAAATCGCTTGCCGCGATCGCGGCGGCGATTGCCTTTGCGGCATTCGTTGCCGGAAAAGGCATTCCGACGCTTCGTCACGATTGGGCTTGGCCGATCGATCGGACTGCGGTTCCGTCGTTCGTGCACGAATCGATCGACGGCTGGGTCTCGATCGGCTTGGGACAGCCCAACCCTCATCCTACGACCTATTTGATCGCGCCGCCGATTGGAGCGGTTATGTGGCTCTTCGGCCCGCTCGCCGCTTTGGCGCTGATGGCTGCAATCATCGGATACGTCTGCATGCGCTCCGTGGCGCAAGCCTCGTCGCACTGGAACAACTCCCTGCCTGCTGCGCTTGGAATCGGGCTCTTCGCTCTGTTCAATCCGTGGGTCTACAATGAGGTGGTCGCCGGACATCTCGTGATGCTGCTCGCATACGCTGGACTCATCGGTTTGCTGACCGAGATGATGCGCGGTGGCAGCGCTTCGCCGGTACGGCTCGCGTTATGGATCGCGCTGATCGAAGCGCAGCTGCAGTTCTTCATTCTGGCGATGGTGGCGCTTATCGCCTTTGCGTTCGCAACGCGAAAATGGATACCGCCCGCATTGGGCGCCGTCTTCGCCATGCCGTCGCTCATTGGGCTGTTTGCCGAACGCAGCGCATTGCTGCGGATACCGTACGAAGTCGAGTGGCAGACGAATCAGTCGGTCGCGCCGCTTGCGCTGCTGAGTCTCGGCGGATACTTTCCAGGCTATGCAGACCGGCTCGGCATCGCCGCAGTCCTTTCGGTTTGGATCGTGCTCGCGCTCGGCATCGCCGGTGCGATTGTCGCGCGCCGGCTGCGACCGGCGAGCTACGCTATGGCCGCGATCGTCATCGTCTACGTCGCCATCTTAGGCGTGCATGGGCCGTTCGCGGTTCCCTACGAATGGATTATTCGAAATGTTCGGGAGAGCGGCGTCTTCCGCGAGCTTTACGATTTGGCGGGAGTTCTTGCGGCACTCGTCGCGCTGCTTGCGTGCGCTGCAACGGCTCGCTTTCGCGTTCTGAGCTATGTTGCGCTTGCTGCCGGCATTGTCTTACCGGTAACGTGGCTGATTCGGCCCCCGAGCGATCTCTGGATCGCATCCAACTCTTATCCGCACCCGGCCGTCGAGGCGCCGCCCTTTACGAGGGTTGCGTTCCTGCCGGCCTTTCAGCCCTTGGGATTACGCGCCGGAGGCGGAGACGGGGCCGATCCCGATGCACACGTCTATCCCGGGCGAGTCGCGGCGCTCAACGAGTACTTTCCGTCCTATCCCGTCGATACGGCGCTCGCGCGATACGAGCAGTCGGGGGATGCCCAAGGGTTGCGAGCATTAGGTGTCACCGAGGTCGTGCCACGGCCCTGGCTCATTTCGCTAACGCAAGGGCGAGTCGGAATGGCGGCTTCCTCGCTCCAACCAAGAATGCCGACCCGGGCGGCATCGGCGGTGCGTTATCTTGCCGGCGCTACGCCGTTGATGTCGGTGTGCGAAAGCCCGCGCATCGTGCGCTTCGCAGACCGGCTCGGCGCGTGCGACGTTTTCTTCGGTGATGCATCGCAGCGTACGGCGATGGTTGCGTTGATCGCTCCCAGCGATTCGATCGACCCGCAAACGGCTTGGATCGACGCGCGCCTTGCATTCGCCGAGTCGCCGGCGCTCGCCCAGGCAATCGGCGGCGTACTCACGCTATCGAGCCTTCCGCAACGCGTCGAGCCAAACTCGTGGCTGCTCGCATTCGTGCGCGGCGCGCTGCTGAGCGCCTCGGATAACCGAACGCTTCAGAAAAGTCGCGGAACTTTCGCATGGCTGCGCGTTCCCGGCGGCGTCTCGTTGGTGAAATGCGCCGGGCTTTGCGAGCTGGTCGCGCAAGCGCCGCGTCTTCCCAGCGCGCCGCTTCGCCCTCGCCCGCAAGGGTGCGCGCGGCGGATTTTCATCGGCTCGCACCGTGGCTCTACTTAGTCGACGCAGAATCCAATACCGCCGATCAAGGTAGCCTGCTGCGATTCAACGAGCGGTACGATCCGGCATGGATCGCTTTGTCGGCCGGACGCGCGCTTCCGCATGTCCGAATCGACATGTCGGTGAACGGCTGGTTTCTCGGCCCGTCGTCGGGGCGCATCGTAGTCATACAGGCGGCGGCACTATTGCAATTGATTGCCGAGATCTTAGGTGCATTCACCGTCCTCTGGCTGCTGAAGGCGCTCGCGCGCGCGCCGACGAAGCGCGCTTGAGTGGCCGTGAGAACGCTCGTTCCGTTCGTGGATTTGAAGGCGCAGTTCCGTGCAATTCGTGCGGAGGTCGTTCCTCGCATCCTTGAAGTGATGGAGGAAGCGACGTTCGTTCTCGGGCCCGACGTCGCTGCCTTTGAGAAGAACTTCGCGTCGTACCTCGGCGTAGGCCATTGCGTCGGAGTCGAATCGGGGACGGCGGCGTTGCAGCTCGCTATGGAAGCGTTGCGCATCGGCGCCGGCGACGAAGTGATCATTCCCGCAAACACCTACATCGCTTCAGCGCTCGCCGTTTCCGCCGTCGGGGCCCAACCGGTCCTCGTCGACATCGACCAAAACTACCTGATCGACGCCAACCTTCTCGAAGATGCTTTGACGCCTCGTACCAAAGCGATCATGCCGGTGCATCTCTACGGTCAAGCAGTTCCGATGGATGCGATCGTGGAGTTCGCGCGCCGTCACGGGCTCTATGTGATCGAAGATGCAAGCCAGGCTCACGGCGCGCGCTGGAGCGGTCGCCGCGTCGGCAGCTTCGGAGATGCCGGTACTTTCAGCTTCTATCCCGGCAAGAACCTCGGTGCCTACGGCGACGCTGGCGCGGTCGTTACCAGCGATCCGGAAATTGCCGATCGACTAAGCCTTCTACGCGATTTCGGACAGCGCAAGAAGTACGAGCACCTCGTCAAGGCGGGGAACTGCCGGCTCGATTCCATTCAAGCCGCCGTCCTCGACGTAAAGTTACGCCATCTCGACTCCTGGAATGATGCGCGCCGTAGGCATGCCGCCGTTTACGACGCGCGACTCGCCGAGATCGGTATCACGCCGCCGCCGCGCCTTCATGAACAGTCGCACGTCTACCATCTCTACGTCATCGAGGTCGAGCATCGGCAGCGAGTTGCGGCAGAGCTGCGCGAACGCGGGATCGCCACCGGCATCCACTATCCGATTCCGATTCATCTGCAGCCGGCCTACGCCGACCTGGGCTTCGGCCGCGGTTCGTTTCCGCGGACGGAGCGCAGCGCGGAACGCGTGCTCTCGCTCCCGATGTTCCCCGAGCTCACCGAGGAGCAGATCGAGTTCGTTGCCGATGCGCTTGCAAACGCGCAGGCACTGGTCGTCGCGTAGGCACAATCTCCGTTAGCGACGTCATGGAGCGCAGCCCGCTCGGCATAGCGGTAGTGGGAGCGGGTTACTGGGGTCCCAACTTGGTTCGCAACCTCCATGCGTCGGACGAGTGGTCGGTTCGCTGCGTCGTCGAGCCCGATACAGCAAAGCGCGATCGGCTGCTGCGGCTCTATCCGACCGTGGAGGGGTACGCCGACATTGGGCCCGCCCTCGCCGATCCGAACGTGGCGGCGGTAGCGCTCGCAACGCCTCCCCGAACGCATCATGCTCTTGGTTCGCGTGCGATCGATGCCGGCAAGCACGTGCTCGTGGAGAAGCCGCTGGCGGAGTCAAGCGCAGACGCCGAGGACCTTCGCGTGCACGCACGCCGTGCGCGCGTTGTGCTAATGACCGACCATACCTTCCTCTACACCGGCTCCGTCGAGAAGCTGCGCGCTCTGCGCGAAAGCGGGGAGCTCGGTAAGATTTACTACATCGATTCGGTACGCGTCAACTTGGGACTTTTTCAAGAGAGCAATGTCGTTTGGGATTTGGCGCCGCACGACGTCTCGATCATCAACTACATTTTGGACGAGGTCCCCACCTCGGCCGCGCTCCAGCTTGGCGCGTGCGTTCACGCGTTAGTTCCCGACGTCGCTTTTCTCACAATGTGGTATCCCAGCGGTTGCCTAGCGCACGTGCACCTGAGCTGGCTCTCGCCGGTGAAAGTACGGCGCACGACGATTGCGGGAAGTAACAAGATGGCGGTCTGGGACGACGTCGAGCCAACCGAAAAAATCTACATCTACGATAAAGGAATCGTGCTCGACCCCTCCAGCTCAACGCTGCAGCAGCAAATGGTATCGTATCGCCTGGGCGACCTTCACGTTCCGCTCGTCGATAACCGCGAGGCGCTGGGAAAACTCCTCGCGGACTTCGCGGCTGCGATCACGCGGGGCTCGCCAACGCGCTCCGACGGAGCGTTCGGCGCGGGCGTCGTACGCGTCATCGAGGCGGCGATGCGTTCGGCCGAGTTGGATGGAGCAAAGGTTCGAGTGTGACGATAGATAACCAGCCGATCCGGTTTTCGTTGATCCTTCCAACGTTGAACGAAGCGGCTCGTTTGCCGGCACTCCTCGATTCGATTCGCCGTCAGCGTTACCCGACGGGATCGATCGAGCTTCTGATCGCCGACGGAGGATCGACCGACGAGACGATTGGGATCGCGAACGCGTTTGGCGCGCGGGTCTTTCACAATCCGATCCGGCGCGCGGAGCCAGGCGTGGGAATGCTCCTTGGGAAAGCGACTGGCGATGTCGCGATGATGCTGGCGGCCGACAACGTCTTCGCCGGTGATCGCTTCCTCGAAAAAATGGCTGCGCCGTTTGCCGATGCGCGCACGGTCGCGGCCTTTCCGAGCCTCGTCAGCACCGCGCAAGACGGTGGGACGGCGCGTTACTTCAATGCCTTCACCGATCCGTTCAATCACTTCATTTACGGCGCGGCCACCTCGCCGGTCTCCTACCATCGAACCTATCGAGTCAAACGGCGCACGGGCGACTATGTCGTCTACGATTTTGGGTCCGGGCCAAGACCGCTGATCGCAATGGCTCAGGCCTTTACGATTCGCCTTCCCTACCAAAAGCCGGTTGGAACCGACGAAGATGACGTCGCACCGGTCGAGATGCTGCTGGCGGGCGGCCACGAGATCGCCTTTGTCGAAAGCGCGGCGCTGGAACACCACACGGTACGAGACATCGGCGATGCGTTGCGCAAGTTCGGCCCGCGCTTTCGCGCGCGATTGACGGACGCCGGACAGCCGATGTGGGGACGGCTGCGCGTCTCTCGCCACCCGCAGCGTTTACGAGCCTACCTTTGGCCGTTCTACGCCGTCAGTTTCGTCTTGCCCGCTGTCGCCGCGATTGGAGGTTTGGTGCGCGACCGGCGTTTGGAATGGCTCTACCATCCGTTCGTCAGCGCCGCCTTCGGCTTGGAGTTTTGGAGGCAAGCGGGCATCGTCGCGGCCGGTCGCGTGAAGCGGGCTCCCTAAACGAATGACGCCGTTGCGATCCTCGAAAACTTCGCTCCAGTAGCGCATCATCGCCAAGCCGTCTTCGTGACGGCCGGTCAGGTCGGGTACCGGCTTGCCTTCGATCATATCGATAAGCAGCGACGCGAAGTTGATTCCTGCAGCCGTCGTTAATGCCAGCGTACCTGAGAAACGCGGGTTCATCTCGATGATCGAGAAGCTTCCGCCCGCGCGCAACATGCCTTGAACGTTAGCAGGTCCGTGAAGCCCGCTCCTCTCGACGACGCCGCTCGCGACGCGCTCGATCAAGGGATGACGATACGTCCGCCCTTTGACGGAAACACCAGCCTTAATCGCAATGCGCTCGCGCGGAACGGCCGCAACGACTCGCCCGGGAGCAGCGGCGAAGCAGTCGACGGTAAACTCCGAGCCTTCGACGGCCTCTTGAACGATCAAGTCGTCGCGGCCGCGAGCGGCTTCATGGAGTGAGTAGAGGCTCTCGATGCGCGACGTGCCAACCGAGCCCGAACCACGGCGCGGCTTGAGGTAGACCGGAAAACGCTCGATCTCAATTCCTTCGCGGTAGGGCTGCGTTGCCGGACCCGGTACACCGATCTCGCGCAAGAACGTTGCGAACTCGAGCTTGTCGCCGGTGCGCACCGCGATCTCGCGCGGAGGGAGCACCAGCCGGCAGCCAATCGATTCGAAAAGCCCGCGCGCGTCGTCGAGCGGGAGAAATTCACTCTCCACGATCAACGGCACGAGCAGATCGATCTCTAGACGCTGGGCTGCCTCGAAACACCGGCGCGCAAAGTCTGCGTCTGTGGCCGCCGGCAGCCTAACGAACTCGTCGACGAAGGCTCGCGTCGCGTTGAGCGGATCCATATCGCCGGCGGCGATGAACGCGGCGCGGCCGTCTTCGCGCAACGCTTTAATCACCGATTGGGCCGTTACTGTCCCCGCGGCGGTAATCATGACGCGCCGCACCGGCGCTAAGCTACCGCGCATCGTGCGGGTTCCAGGGTCTCTTCAGGTCGCTTGGGCCGATCGGGCCGGAATGGTCGAAGATGAAGAACCGGTTATCCGGCCCGACGTAGACGGTTTCGAGCGTGAGCGGATCCCGTCCGTAGAAGACGATTGCGTTGGTTGCGCGATCGTACACGGCTCGCCAGTGATACCCGGACGGCAGATGGTTGTAGTCGTAATGTGCTCCCGGGATGCAGCCGGCAAGCGCGAAGAACGTAATACAGAGAAATCGCCCGACGTTAATACGCGCGGACGTTTCGCAGGCCGGCCGCTCGAAAGGCTGAAGCGATTTTTTGCGCATCCGAGTCTGCTGCGTCGGGGTAGAGCACGACCGCCCGTCCGTCGATTACGGCGTCGGAGAAATTGTCGAGCTCGTCGTCCGGAATCGCGAAGGACGCGAAGTAGCGCTTCGACGGGCTGTCACGATGCGTGAACGAGCTCAATGTGGCTTGGCGACCGCCGATTCCCGGAACGTCGGTTCCACTCGAGTCGTCAAAGACACCGGTGCCTTTGGTCATGTCATCCGCAAGCGAATTCGATTCCATGTCGGCGATTACGTCCACGAACTCGAGCTGTGAAGATTCGGTATCAGGCGCGTTTGAGCTGACGACCTTCACCTTGCTCAAGTCAATCTGCTGTGCCGAAAGTGCGCTCTCGAGCGCTTCGGGATCCGATTTGGGAAAGATGCCGACGACCAAGTGAGTTGCCACGCGGCCTCCTCTTTGCTAACCGATGGCGCCCTTGTATAGCCTTATGGCGCGGCCAAGCCGTTCGACGCCCACCCGGATATTCTTTTCGGACGCATTGGAAAAGTTCAGGCGCATGCCGTCGTGTACGTTTCGGCCTGGATAGAAGTTCACTCCGGGCACGAAGACGACTTTCGACTCGGCGGAAATGCGCAGCAGCTCGGTCGTATCGACGTCGGGCACCGTAACCCACAGAAACATGCCGCCGGCAGGCCGCGTGAAGCGCGCTCCCTCGGGCAAGAACTGGGCCAGCGCCTCCGCCATGATGCCGCACCGGCGCGCGTAGGTTTGCGCGATCTTGCGCACGTGCGCGTCAAAAGCGGCCTCGTCGCTTGCGTACTCGCGGAAAACGTACTGAGCGAACGTTCCGCTATGCAAATCGGCGCCTTGTTTTGAAAGCACGATTTTTTCTCGAACCGCCTCGTCCGCAATGACCAGCCACGCGATGCGCATGCCGGGGGCCACCACCTTGCTGCCGGTGCCGGAGTAGATGATCGGCATTGTCGACTCATGCGAAACCAGCGGCGGTAAATCGTTGCCTTCGAACCGCAGTTCGCCGTACGGATCGTCCTCGACGATTGGGAGGCCGAAGTGCTCGCAGATGCGCACGACGCGTTCGCGCCGGCGCCCCGAGAGCGTCCGTCCGGTAGGGTTCTGAAAGTTTGGAACGAGGTAGAGAAACTTGGGAAAAGGGTCGGCGCGCTCGAGCACGCGCTCGAGCGAGTCCGGGAGCAATCCTTCTTCGTCGGTATCGACCGTGAGATAGCGGGTTTGGTACGCGTCGAACGCCTGAATCGCGCCGAGATACGACGGGTCTTCGAGTACGACGTGGTCGCCGGGGTCGAGAAAATTCTTCCCGACGAGATCGAGACCTTGCTGCGAACCATTGACGATGATGACGCTTTCGGCCTCAAAGATGCGTCCGAAGCGGCGGGTGAGCCGTTCGGCCACCCAGATGCGCATTTCCGGAATACCTTCGGTCACGCTGTATTGGAGCGCCGCCGGACCGACCCGCTCCATTACGTTGCGGGTGGCTTGCGCGATCGCCGTAGTAGGGAAGAGTTCGGGCGCCGGAAGACCGCCCCCGAAGGAGATAATGTCGGGCTGCTGCGTCACTTTGAGCATCTCGCGGATCGTTGAGGCCCGCATGTGCGCCGTGCGTTGCGCAAACTCTGCGGCTCGCGAGATAGTTGACATAAGACTAGGCCACTCTTAGTCGGCAGCCATGGGAGGTCCGCTTATGGGAGCACGTGCTGAGGTCGCGGCGACCGGGCCTGCAAAGCTGTCGCCGGCAAACGAAAGCATCGTCGCGCCCAAACCAATAACTCCGACCAAAATCAACACCAGCGTGCCGACGACTGGAACGAGCTCGGCTGCCGTAATCAGTGCCATGCCGACCAACAGCGCGAGCAGCGGCGAGGGGGTCGTAGAAGGACTGAGCAGCTCGCAGAGCCGCCGTCCGATCAAGAGCGCGAGCGCCGCAGTGCCTAAAAAGACCCCGGCCAGCACGAAGACCAGTTCGAGAAGGATAAGCGGAATCAGCAGAATCGTGATCGCCAGCAGCACGGCCAGCGGAACGATTGCAACGCAGCCGAGCACGCCCGCAGTTAGGCTAAGCCCCGGATGACCTTCCAAACGGTCGAGCACCATCCGCGTGCGCAACGGAAAGATCAGGAAGATGAGCAACGCGAGCAGATTCCATGAGAGCCGCCAGAGCAAGCGATGGTCGGGAACGAACGGGTTGTTATATATCGGCTCGCTCGGCGCCCAGGGCACGACCGCCTGCGTCACCGCGCCTCCGAGCTGATGGATCTGGCCGGTTACCACTGCGCCTGGGCGCGGATCGTATGTCCCGCCGACGATGTTGACGTCGCCCTCCACGATGCCGGCAATGGTGGCATCGCCGAAGATCACGGTGAGATCGCCGTCGACGACTTGGCCCGGCTCGACGACGACCGAGCCGAAATAAGTCCCTCCATGATAGACGGCTTGCGTGTCGGCTCGCGCTGCGGCTGGTGCGAGCACGACCGCTGCGAGGACGAATCCGCAAATCGCGGCCAAACGAAACTTCACTGGCGCGGCCCTCGACCCAGGTGCAGCGCAATCAGCGGACCGACGCGTCGATACCCGTAGAAAAGTGCGCCAAGCAGCAGAAGGTCGAGCAACAACACGCCGGACATCGTGGCTGCCGCGACCGGCATGGCTGGAGCGAGCGCGCGCACGGCCGCGTCAAGCGCAGCCAAATCGCGCTGGCCAAGTACGACGAAGGCGCCGGCGAGACGAGCGAGGTCGTGCGGGCGTAATGCCGCTAACGCGGCGATCGTCCACGCTAACCCTAAATAAAGAAGAAGCCCGAGTGCCGACCGGCCCGCGTCGCGGCGTTCGCGGCGCACGTGCCGCCCATAGCGGAAACCACCGTCGCCGTGAAATCCGCAGCGACCTTGGGCGGCCGCGCCGTCGTCAGCAGTGCGTCGACGACGCGCAGTTCGCGCAAGAACGCCGCGCAGCCGTAACAGTCGCGCAAGTGCACCGCCACGATGCGCGCCTTGCGCGGGTGAAGCGTCTCCTCGAGATAGGCGTCGAGCAATGGCTCACACGAGGAGCAGCGCATTGGAGCCTCCCTTGCGTGGACGACTTGCAGCGCGTCGATGGCGTGCCGCTCGCGCTCGCGCATCTTCTTGGTGAGCGCGATCTTGCCGCGATGGATGAGCGTCTTTACGTTGCCCAGCGACAGACCCAACGTACTCGCGATCGTCTGGTACTCCATGTTGTCGAAATAGCGCAGAGCCAAAACCGTTCGCGTACGATCGGGAAGCTCGGCGAGCGCGGCGCGCAGCTCGCGCTCAGCCTCTGCTCGAAGCACTCCGCCGGCAGGATCGGCGTGCGGCGAGAGATCGGGAATGGCACTCTCGAGCGATTGATCCGGCCCGAGCTCCTGCAGCTGCGGGGCGCGCTGCGATTTAGCAAGATGCGTTCGAATCACATTACGCGCAATTTGGTAGATCCAGGTCGAAAACTTTCCGAGCTGCGGATTGAACGTTCCGAGATGCGCGTACGCTCGCAGGAACGTTTCCTGCGACAGGTCCGCCGTTTCCGACGAGTTCCTCACGGTTGCGCCGATGAAGTTCGCGATTCCGCGCTTGTAACGATCCACGAGCACGCCGAAGACCTCCCTTTCCCCGGAGCGCACTCGATGCACCAGAGCTTCGTCGCTCTGATCATGGAATGCCATCCCTCCTCGATTCGGTTCCTCTGGCCGTGCCTACCTAGCCGGCTCGCCTTTGTTACACTCTCGTCAGCGATGCAAGGGTCGGGTTCGACGCGTCGCGGCGCGAAAGGACTGGACGCCGTCCCGCCAGCGGCCACTCGATCCCTATCTCCCGGTCGTCCCACGCCACTGAGAGCTCGAGGGCGGGGTCGTAAGGCGCGCTCTGCTTGTACGCAACCAGCGTCTCGTCTTCCAAGGCGAGGAAGCCGTGCAGAAAGCCCGGCGGAACGTAAATTTGCTGTCCCGCGGCGGCGGTGAGCGTTCGCGCGCACCAGCGGCGATAGGATGCGCTCTCGGCGCGGACGTCAACGATCACGTCGAATGCGCTGCCGGTCAATACGCCGACGAGCTTTGCCATCCGCGGATCGCCGTGAAGACCTCGCAAGACGTCGCGGTGCGAGAGCGAGACATTATCCTGAACGAACGTGTCCTTGACGCCGCATCCGCGATAGCGATCGAGCGAGTACGTTTCTTTGAAAAAACCTCGCTCGTCGGTGAAGATGCGCGGCGTAAGCATCAACGCCCCGGCGAGAGGTAATTGCTCGATCTCCATGAGAACGAACATACCATGAACGGCAGCATGAGTCCGCCCGGCACGTTCGTGCTTCGGCGCGGGCTCGAGCGTTTACGGGCAAGCGCAATGCTGAAGCAGAGCCTGCTCGTGTTCGCCGCGAGCATGGTGCTCAATCTCTGTGGTTTCGTCGCGCACGCCGTCGCGAGCCGTCAACTCGGCGTTACCGTCTACGGCGGCCTCTACGCGCTCATCAACGCAGCGGTCATTGCCGCGCTGCCGGCCGCTTTCGTCGCGCCGGTCGTCGCGCAGCTCGCGGCCGAGTTTCGCGCACTCCATGACGACTGCCATCTTCGCGGACTGACCGACAGCGTTGCTGCCGGATTTGCGAAGCTCGGCCTCCTTTACGTCGTGATCGCAGCCTGCGGCGCCGTTCCGTTCGCACGGTTTCTTCATGTGCCGGCATGGTCGATTCCGATCGTCGGTCTGCTCGCCGGCGTCGTGCTCTTCGTCAGCGCGCTGCGGGCGGTCGCGCAAGGCACGCAAGACTTCGTCGGATATGCGCTCTCCAATTCGATCGAAGGAATTGCGAAAGTTTGCGGCATCGCCTTGTTGATCGCGGCTGGATTAAAGCTCGGCGGCGGCATCATCGGATTCTTCTTAGGCCCGCTCGGCGCGCTCCTCTATCTCGGATTACGGTTGCGGCGGCGCTACGCAGCGCCCAGGCGCACCGCGTCCGTTATGACTGGCGCCGCATATTGAACGCGGGAGCGGGCGCCGCCGCGGCCACGATTGCGCTCACGCTGATGGGTTCGGCCGACGTCGTCCTCGTGAAACATTTCTTCGATCCGCACGCCGCCGGACTTTACGCGGCCGCTTCGCTCGGCGGAAAGATCCTGCTCTATTTGGTGGGCTTCATTTCCACCGTGCTGCTCCCGCAGGCGGCCGACCGCCACGCGCGCGGCGCGCAGACGCGCGAAGTTCTCGCGGGAAGCTTGGTGATGTTTGCTGTCGTCGCGCTCTGCGGGCTCTTCGTCTTTGCGTTCTTTGGGATCGACGTTCTGCATGCGCTCGTGGGACGCGCCTTCGACGCGGCCGCGCCGTTGCTGGTGACATACGGCCTAGCAATGGTTCTGCTGGCGCTTACGAATGCGCTGACCTCATACGGCATCGCCACCCACCGGCTCGCCTTCACGCTGCCGCTCTTAATCTGCACGCTCGGCACGCTCGCGGCGATCGTGGCCATCCACCCGACGCTTGCGACGGTCGTTGAGATCCTGGTCCTCGGCAATTGCGCGGCCGCGCTCGCCGTTGCGGTTTCGCTGATTTTGCAGCGAAATACCAACAGCCGGCGGTCGACGGTGTGAAGCGGGTTCTTTTGATTGGTGGTTCAGGCCAACTCGGAACGGCGATTCGGCAGCGGTGGAAAGATTGCGAGATCGTCGCCCCGACGAGCGCGGAGCTCGACATTGGGCAAAGCGCGCAGCTCCGCGAGGCGATTGAGCGAGTTCGGCCCGACGTACTGGTAAACGCGGCCGCTTTTCACGACGTCGACCGCTGTGAAGACGAACCGCGAGCGCGCCTTCGAGATCAATGCGCTGGCGGTCGGAGCAGCCGCTGCTCACGCGCGCGATTGCGGCGCGGTCTTTGTGACGATCAGCACCGATTACGTTTTCGACGGCGCAGCGTCCGCTCCATACGCGGAAGACCGTGCGCCGCATCCGCTTTCCGTCTACGGCGTATCGAAGCTCGCGGGCGAGTATCTGGCGCAATGCGCCGGAGCGCGGGCCTTCGTGGTTCGCACGTGCGGACTCTACGGGCCGGCGACGACGAACGGAGAAGGCAGTCGTTCGTCGAGCGCGTCCTTTCACAGACGCCAACGACGCGCCGCTACGCGTCGTTGACGACGTCATTGCATCGCCGACGTTTGCCGGCGACCTCGCCGACGCACTCACGCGTCTGGTCGAAACCGACTCGTACGGACTCTATCATGCCGTCGACGCCGGCGCCGTGAGCTGGTACGAGTTTGCCTGCGAAGCGATTCGCCAAGCGGGCGTCGGCGTGACGGTCGAGCCTATTGCGGCGGCGCAGTGGCGATCGCGGGCGGCCCGTCCGCGCTTTTCGGCGCTCGAGAACGCCAAGCTCGAGCAGCTGGGCATCGCGATGCCCTCCTGGCGGGCAGGAATTGCCGCGTATCTCCGGCTTCGGTAAGATTGCATTATGGAACTGCGAATCGATCGTGGCCGCGTCGATCGTTGCCGAAAGCTCGCCGGCGAAATAGCCGATCCGGTCGAGGCATTTATCGCGGGGCATTCGACCGTTTCGGTCGAGCGCGCGGTACTGCGGCTGCTCGGCGTTGACGGCATTACGCCGCAAGAGGTTCCGCTACCCAACGCGATCGTCGATTCCGTCTCGCCGGCTGGGCTTGCGCGGGGCTTGCAATGGCGTTCGGAAGCGCTCTTGCCGAGACCGGTCTCGAACCGTCGGCGCTCGGCGGAAGGGATAACCGTGGGCCACTATTCGCTCGAGCAGTTCGCTCAAACGCCCGAAACCGCGGCGCGCGGCGCGCTGCGTCCGTACGTCGAAGCCGCGCTTCTCCGCATCGCCGCGCAGCGCGAGGAGCGCGCCGCGGGCGCTTGCGCGGCTTCCGCAACTTCCGCCGCCGCTGCTCTACGTCATCGTCGCGAGCGGCAACATCTACGAGGACCGCACGGCGGCCGTCGCGGCCGCCGAGGCCGGTGCGCAAGTCATCGCGGTGATTCGCTCGACCGGGCAGTCGCTGCTCGATTTCGTTCCGTTCGGCCCGACGACCGAAGGCTTCGGCGGCACGTACGCGACGCAAGCGAACTTCGCAATCATGCGCGCGGCGCTCGACGAGATCGGCGAGAGGCTCGGCCGCTACGTGATGCTCACCAACTATGCAAGCGGCCTGTGCATGCCCGAGATCGCGGTGATGGCGGCGCTCGAACGCCTCGACATGCTGCTCAACGATTCGATGTACGGCATTCTCTTCCGCGACATCAACATGAAGCGGACGTTCGTCGACCAGCATTTCAGCCGCATGCTCAACGCCTATTCCGGCATCATCATCAACACCGGCGAAGACAACTACCTTACGACCGCCGACGCCGTCGATCAAGCGCCCGCCGTCTTGGCGTCGCAGTTCATCAACGAGGAGTTCGCGCATCGCGCCGGACTGCCAGACGCTCAGATCGGACTGGGCGATGCCTACGAAATCAACCCGGATCTAGAAGACAGCTTCCTCTATCAAGTCGCGCAGGCGCAGCTGGCGCGCGAGATTTTCCCCGATGCCGCGCTGAAGTACATGCCGCCGACCAAACATATGACCGGCGACATCTTCAAGGGCCACCTCATCGACGCGATGTTCAACCTGACGTCGGTGATGACGGAACAGAGCATCCACCTTTGCGGCATGCTGACCGAGGCGATCCACACGCCGTTCTTAGGCGACCGAGCGCTCTCGCTCGAAAACGCGCGCTACATCATGAACACCGCGCGTCATTTCGGCGACGAGATCGTGCTGCGGCCCGGCGGCACGATCGAGCGGCGCGCGCAAACCGTGCTTAGCGCATGCGAGGCGCTACTGGAGCGCGTCGCCGCGATGGGACTGATGAAGGCGATCGAGTGCGCGTCGTTCGCCGACGTTTCGCGAGCACCCGATGGCGGACGCGGCTTCGAAGGCGTCTTCGAGCGAGCGGACGACTACTACAATCCCTTCGAAGACGCGCTCAGAGGTGTCGCCCTGACTCCTTCAGCGTCATGACGGCCTAGACTCGTCAAGCCATACGGCGACACCCAGGACGACGGCAAAGTGCAGCTCTCCTTTACGCTGCCGGTCGAATGGAGCGAGGCCGCCGACGAAGCGGCGCGCCAGCTTGGGGCTAAGATGGGTTTGCGCGACGTGCAGGTCGTCGACGGCCGCAGGATCGCTTCGGGTTTTTCTTTCTTCGTCCTGTATGCCAGTACGCGCGCAGAGCATCGACGTCGAGAGCATCGCGGCCCCGTCAGGCGCCGCACGCGATGTCGATGGACGAGATCGACGCCTTCGTCGGCGAGCGCATCGGGCGAAAGATTCGCGTCGCGGGCGCGTGCATCGGCACCGACGCACATACCGTCGGCATCGACGCGATTCTCAACATGAAGGGATATAAGGGCGACTACGGGCTCGAGCGCTACCACATGTTCGAGACGTTCAACCTCGGCAGCCAAGTCGCGGTCGAAGATCTCGTGCGTTTCACGCAAGAGAACGGCTCGACGCGCTGCTCGCCTCGCAGGTCGTCACGCAAAAAGGAAGCGACATCAAGAACTTCACCGCACTGAGCGAGTTGCTCGAGGCGGAGGGACTGCGGGATCGGGTGGTTTTGATCTGCGGCGGACCGCGAGTGACGAATCGTCTGGCGAGCGAACTCGGATACGATGCCGGCTTCGGGCGCGGCACGCTTCCCAGCGAAGTCGCCGCGTTCATCGCGGTCACGCTCGCCGCAGCGACTGCGCAACGCCTCGACGTAGCGCTAGATTAATGCAGAAGACCGCACTCATCACCGGAATCACCGGCCAAGACGGTTCGTATCTCGCCGAGCTGCTGTTGGAGAAAGGCTATCGCGTCGTCGGCATGACGCGCCGCACGAGCACCGAGGTGCACGAGCGCATCGAGCACATCGTCGACGACGTAGAGATCGTTTCCGGCGATCTGCTCGATCAGAGTTCGATCACGTCGATCGTCAACGACGTTCGGCCCGACGAGATCTACAATCTCGCGGCGCAGTCGTTCGTGCCGGCGTCCTGGAGCCAGCCGGTGCTGACCGGCGAGTTCACGGCGCTCGGCGTCACGCGCGTGCTCGAGGCGATTCGCCAAGTCGACCCGGCGATTCGTTTCTATCAAGCCTCGAGCTCGGAGATGTTCGGCAACGCGGTCGAGTCGCCGCAGAACGAGGAGACGGCCTTCTATCCGCGCAGCCCGTACGGCGTCGCGAAAGTCTACGGGCACTGGATCACGGTCAACTATCGCGAATCCTACGGCCTCTTTGCTTGCAGCGGGATCTGCTTCAACCACGAGTCCGCACGCCGCGGCAAAGAGTTCGTGACGCGCAAGATCTCCGACGGCGTCGCGCGCATCAAGCTCGGGATTGCGAACGAGCTGCGGTTGGGAAATCTTGACGCGCACCGCGACTGGGGATACGCGGGCGACTACGTGCGGGCGATGTGGATGATGCTCCAGCAGAGCCAGCCCGACGATTACGTGATCGCGACGGGTGCGAACGCACAGCGTGCGAGATTTTGTTCGCATCGCCTTCGAGTGGCCGGCTTGGGTTCGTTCGAGCCGTACGTCGTCGTCGATCCGCGCTTCGTACGCCCCGCTGAGGTCGACCGGCTCATCGGCGATGCGAGCAAGGCGAAGCGCGCGCTCGGTTGGGCGCCGGAGGTGAGCTTCGAGCAGCTTGTCGCGATGATGGTCGAATCCGACATCAAACGATGCGAGCGCTCGTAACCGGCGCGAGCGGCTTCGTCGGCCGCTACCTCGTCGAAGCGTTGCGCCGCGAGGCAGCGTCGTTTTCGCATGCGGAGGACCGCGCGACGCGAGCGAGGAGTACTTCCCCATCGACTTGGCCGATCCGCAAACCCTTGCCGCTGCGCTCGAAGCGGCGCGTCCCACCG
>CAWGWT010000004.1:0-322647 GCA_963826325.1 Vulcanimicrobiota bacterium | reverse complement strand
TCTGAAAAGCTCCGGACGCGAACCGGTTGGACGCGTCAAGTCCCGCTGGTCCGTTCTCTGCGCGAAACTTACGAAGCATCGCGTCATGACGTTTCAAGCGTTCGTTTTTAAAAATCGCGGCCTCTTGTTGAGTTTCCCGGCCGGCGTGCTCGCGCTGTGCGGACGGCCGAGCTCGTCCAGCATTGCGGTCGGCCTGCCGCTCGCGATCGCCGGCGAGCTGCTTCGGTGCTGGGCGGTCGGCTACGCGGGCGTCACGACGCGCCACGATGCGGTAACCGCGCCCGAGCTCGTGACGGGCGGTCCGTACGGCTACGTACGAAACCCGCTCTATCTCGGCAACTTCGTTACTGCCGCCGGCTACGCGATCGCTTTTACCGGAAAAAACACGGCCTTCGCGCGTGCCGGGCTCATTGCCGGATCGCTGGCTGCGATGGCGGCGGTCTACGCCGCAATCGTGCCGTACGAAGAAGCGTTTCTGCGTCAGCAGTTCGGTCAAGAGTTCGAGTGGTATTGCAAGCGCGTTCCTCGGGTCGTCCCACAGCTCCACCCGAATTTCGAGGGGCGCGGCGAGTGGCACGCCGATGCGCTGATCACAGCGGAGAGTAAAACGTTCGCACTCTTCGGCGCGATGTTGATCGTGCTCGCGCTGCGAGCCCGCGTGAGCTAGCCAATGGCAGTGCGCCGGCGGCTTACTCTTGCGCTGGTCGCGACGGTGCTCGTCGCGCTGCTTGAGTTTTGGGGCGGCGCAGCCTCGCGCAGCTTGGCGTTGACGAGCGATGCGGTTCATGTCTGCACCGACGTTCTCGCGCTCGCACTCGCATTGGTCGCGACGATCGGGGCGGCGCGGCCGCCCGATCGCCGCCGAACGTACGGCTACGGACGCATAGAAGTGCTCGGCGCGCTGGTAAACGGCACGCTCTTGCTCGTCGCGACGATCGCGATCGTCTACGTAGCCGCGCGTCGCTTTACCATGCCGGTCGAGCCCGGCGCAACCCTCATGGCGGTCGTCGCCGCCGCCGGCCTTGCGGTTAACGGCGGAGTCGGACTGCTGCTTCGTCAGAGCAGCAAGCGCGATCTCAACGTGCGCGCCGCGCTCTTCCACGTCTTCGGCGATGCGCTTGGTGCGGCCGCGGTCATCCTCGGCGGCATCGCGATAGCGCTAACGCATCGTGCGTGGATCGATCCGCTGCTCTCGCTTTTCGTTGCGGCGATCATCGTTGTCGGCGTTGTGCGCGTCCTGCGCGACGCAACCGACGTGCTCCTCGAAAGCGTTCCCGGCGACGTCAACCCGGGTCATCTCGAAGAACATATTGGAAGAATCCCGGGCATCATCGGTGTGCACGATCTGCATGTCTGGTCCATTGCGAGCGGCTCCCACGCGCTCTCCGCGCACGTGCTGCTCGACGATCGGCGTTTGAGCGAAGCCGCCGATGTGCTTCGCAACATCGAGGAGTGCGTCAAGGCCCATTTCGGCATAACGCATCTTACGATTCAGTTCGAATGCGAGAATTGCCCAATTCCACTAGAGCACTAGCGGTTTTAGGCGTCCGAGGAGTTTTAGGCGGCGATATGGCACTCCAGCGGGGACTCCGACGCGAGCGCCATTCACAGGATGTGATGATTTTCCTCAGCAGGTGGCGCGAGCGCGGTGTAGCAGGAGCGCGACAGGAAGTGGCGCGACGAGCGACCCGCTGGGGTGTTATATCGCCGCCTTAAAACTCCGAGGCGTTTGCAAACCTTAATAGAATTGTAGCGTCATGAACGACATGAACTCCAAGACCGTTGTATTAGGAATGGCCCGGACGCCGTTCGGCAAGCTCGGGGGAGCGCTCGCTCCACTCTCCGCCACCACGCTGGGCGCGGTCGCACTGACCGGCGCGATCGAGCGTTCAAAGATCGATCCGTCGGAGATCGAGCACGTTTCGTTCGGCGAAGTCCTGCAGGCGGGCGTAGGTCAGAACCCGGCTAGGCAGGTGCTCTTCAAGTCCGGACTCGCCAAGACGGTGACCGCAGATACCGTCAATAAAGTTTGTGCTTCGGGCTTGCTGGCGATCGTCAACGCAATGCGCTCCATCAATGCCGGCGCAAATGCCGTCATCGCAGCCGGCGGAATGGAGTCGATGTCCAATGCGCCCTATCTGCTGCGCGATGCGCGCTGGGGTTACCGGTTCGGCGACGGCGCGCTGGTCGACGCTATGATCTACGACGGTCTGTGGGACCAGTATTTTCCGATGACGATGGCGACGCAGGGGAGCAAGGTCGCAACGGAGCTGGGCCTGACGCGCGAAGAGCAGGACCGTTTCGCGTTTGAGAGCCATCGGCGCGCCGGTGTCGCGCACGCCGCAGGACACTTTGCCGACGAGATCGTTCCGGTGAAAGTCGCAAGTAAGGCAAAGGGCAAGGTCGTCGTCGACCGCCTTCCACGTCAAGGGCGCGTCCGCGTTCCCGCATCGGTCGGCGCGCCAAATCACGTCTGGGAGCACGAGCCGTCGAACGAGTTCACGCTCGATTACGCGGCGTACGCACCCTTCGTGACCGGCGATCAGCCTCACGTCGTCGTCGATCGCGACGAAGGCGTGCGTGCCGACGCGAGCCTCGAAGCGATGGCGAAACTGCGTCCACTCGAGCGCAACGGTACGGTGACGGCGGGCAACGCGCCAGGCGTCAACGACGGCGCGGCCGCAATGATTTTGGCCGACGCCGAGTACGCCGCGCAACATGGTTACGAAGCGCTCGCGACGATCGTCGAGCACGCAACGGTTGCATGGGATTCGCCCTACATTAGTTTGACGCCGGCGATGGCTGCCCGCAAGCTGCTCGACCGCACCGGATTGCACCACAGCGACATCGCGATTTGGGAGATCAACGAGGCTTTTTCCGCCGTCGCAATCACTGCGGCGCGTCGAATCGGTCTCGATGAAGGCTTGATCAACACGTGGGGCGGCGCGGTCGCGATGGGTCATCCGATCGGTGCCTCGGGAGCGCGACTTGCCGCCACCGTGATCAATCAGCTGCGCAAACGCGGTGGGGGGCTGGGCGTCGCGGCGATTTGCTCAGGCGGCGGTCAAGGCGACGCCGTTCTCATAGCGGTCTGATTTTGTTGCTAGACCTGAACAAAATCGGTCTCGTCTGCGGTATCGAATCTAAAACTGCATGATTTCGCAAGAACGCGCGCAGTTTGAACTAACCGACGAGCAGCGCGCCATCGCGGCGCTAGCCGCGGAGATCGCACAGCGTGAAATTGCGCCGCACGTCGCGCAATGGGACCGCGCTCACGTCTTTCCGCGCGAGCTTTACCGCAAGCTTACCGATGCAGGCATCATGGGAATTCTGGTTCCCGAAGAGTACGGCGGATCCGGGGCCGACTACGTTTCGTACGCGCTGGCGATCGAAGAGCTTGCCCGCGTCGACGCGGGAACGGCGGTGACCGTCTCGGTGCATTCGATGATCTGCTCGGCAATTCGCAAGCTTGGCACGCTGCGGCAGCGAGAACGCTGGCTTCATGAGCTCGCGGCGGGCGACGTCATTGCGGGTTTCGCGCTTACCGAATCGGATGCGGGATCGGATGCGGCCGCCATCCGCGCGACGGCGAAGCGCTCTGCGGCCGGATACGTGCTCGGCGGCAGAAAGCAGTGGTGTAGTAGCGGGAGCTACGCCGGCGTCATCATGGGGATGTTTCGCACCGGCGGTCGAGGAGGGCGCGGCGTGAGCGCCTTTCTCATCGAAATGAAGCTTCCCGGCATCACCATAGAGAGCGTGACCGAGAAGCTCGGCATTCATACGAGCAACACTTGCGACATCGCTTTCGACGGCGTCG
Source organism: Vulcanimicrobiota bacterium (assembly GCA_963826325.1). Lineage (GTDB taxonomy): Bacteria > Vulcanimicrobiota > Vulcanimicrobiia > Vulcanimicrobiales > Vulcanimicrobiaceae > Cybelea. The sequence goes on along the minus strand of CAWGWT010000004.1, from coordinate 318,830 downwards.
AGGTTGGCGAGGACGCGTTGCTCGGCGACGAGGGGTCCGGCTTCGGCAATGCCATGACCGCTTTGACGGCGGGACGCATCGGCATCGCCGCGCAGGCCATCGGCATCATCGCCGCGTGTCTCGACGAATCGGTGAAGTTCGCAAAGGAGCGCTTCGCCTTTGGTAAGCCGATCGGCGCGTTCGAAGGCGTTTCGTTCAAGATCGCCCAGATGGCGATGGACCTCGACGCAGCGCGCCTGCTCAACTATCGCGCGGCGGCGATGGCTGACGCCGGTCAGGACTTCGCACTCGCCGCCAGCAAAGCAAAGCTCTTCGCTTCGACGGCGGCGCGCAAACACGCGGCGGAGGCATTGCAAATCCACGGTGGCTACGGGTACACCACTGAGTTTCCGGTCGAGCGCCACTACCGGGACGCAAAGATCACGGAAATCTACGAAGGCACGTCGGAGATCCAGCAGCTCATCATCGCCCGCTCGTTGCTCGGAAGACTCGATTAAAGAACGAGAGGCACGCATTGGGTGCCCTCGCGGTGTCAGCGAGACCTCGTTCTCGTTAGGGCGTTGCTTTGCTGACGGTCACTCCCAGGGCGTTGCTTTGCTGACGGTCACTCCAAATGGCTCATTGAGGTGGCCCGTGATCGTTGCGGTAGGCGTGCCGCCCGCAGGATAGCTCCAGTATTGTACCGCAAACCGGTCGTCCCCATGGTCGGGTGCGAGAATCTTTTGCTCGCCCTCAACGCTCCCTATCCAAAAGAGTCCGACAGGCCAACGCGACGTGAGTGGAACCCAGCCTTTACCGTAAGCGTAATTCCCGGCCACGCTGTATTTGTAAACCCACCCTAAGTCTGCGATTGCGACGTATTTTCCATCCCACCTAATGCCGCCGATGAGAGGCGGGTTGAAATTCGGCAAGAGCGAGATGCTCGTGAGCGTCCCACCACCCTTGGGCAGCTCCGCCAGCGCGAAAACATCGTCCAAATACGCATCCCAGCCGTCGGCGAAGAGATTGCCCTTATTGTCGTAGCTGCAACTATAATAATACCAGAGTCCCGGACCGGTGTAAGCTTTCGCGTTGCCGGTTGCATGGTATAGATGAGGATGTCGCCTTTATACCAGACGTAGCCCCAGTTCGTGACGGCCAAATCTCCGGTCGTCGGGTCGACGGAGCAGTCGTAGAGATTCGCATCCGGATCTTGCACGGCAAGGGTCTTCAGTGGTTTCGTGCCGGCATGCGCGTACTCGGAGATCTGATTCTTCCCCCAACTAATAATCCAAACGTTACCGCTTTGGTCGGAGCACAATCCGAACGGCTGATTGATGCCGCCGAGCATTCCCACGAGTTTATGGGTCTTCCAGGCGTAGACCGAAACGGCGTTAGCCGCGGTGTCGGAAACATAGACGAGGTTATCGTGTTTCGCCTGCGGAGCCATCCAAGAACCTTTGTGCCCGCCGCCCCATCCGTCGGGCGCTACGCTGTTTGGTGCGCTCCGCTCCATCGTGCTGGGCAGGCCATTCTGCGCTGGCGGGCCGCCGCAACCTGCAAGCAGGGAAGCAACCACGCACGTTCCTAGAGTCCACCGCGTCCGATCTGAAATCGTCTTCATGGGACCGCTCCAACCTAAAGACGCAAGGCGCTCAGTTTTAGGGCTTATTCTAACCTCGGAAAGGCAGCAAATCCAGAAGCTTCCGGGATTAAATTGCAAAACGATGCCGACGGAACGATTGTGACGGTGCCCGTTCGCCGGAGGGTGCGCACTTTAGAGTAAGCGAACGTCCTGGCCCGCCATGAACCTGATGGAGTACCAAGGCAAGGAGCTTTTCAAGCGGGCGGGCATTCCCGTGCCGCGAAATCACCACGCGCCCACGCCGCAAGCCATCGCCGATTTTCTCGAAGCAAACCCCGGCGAGTGGGTCGTGAAAGCGCAAGTCTTGATGGGTGGCCGGGGCAAGGCGGGCAAAATCAAGATGGCAACCGGGCCATCGCAAGGTCGCCGCATGGCCGAAGAGATCATGGCGACGCCGATGCCGCCGAACCGCCAGAATCCTGCGGGCGAGCCGGTTAAATCGTTCCTGGTCGAAGAGCGGCTTCCCATTGCGAAAGAAGCTTACTGCGCGATCGCGATCGACCGGGCCGCTCGCAAACCGGTGGTAATCGTCAGCCGTTTCGGCGGGATGGAGATCGAAGATGTTGCCGCGCGCCATCCCGAATCGATCGCCAAGTTCTACGTCGACACGACAATCGGATATTCGCCTTTCATTGGGCGCGAGCTGGCATTTTCGGCGCAACTCGATCCGGGCTATCGCAAAGCAATTTCCCGCGATCGTGGGGGCGCTCTACGATCTCTTCTTTCGCTACGGCGCGAAGCTGGTCGAGATCAATCCGCTCGCACTGACCTCCGATGGACGCGTCGTCGCGTCGGACGCAAAGGTCGAGCTCGACGACGATGCGCTCTTTCGAAATCCCGAGTTTGATGAGTGGCGTCTCGCGCTGCCGCTCGACGAAGACGAGTTGCTCGCGGCGCACGCCGGTGTCGGCATTCGCAACTTTCGACGTTTTCCCGGTAAGGTCGGCACGATGGCGAATGGAGCGGGTCTCGCGATGGCAACCATGGATGCCGTGGCGAGCGCCGGCGGCGAGGTCGCCGACTTTCTCGACGTCGGCGGCGGCGCAAATGCGCAACGCGTCCGCAACTGTTACGAGCTCGTCGTGAACAATACGGGCGCCACCGTTTTCTTCATCAACATCTTCGGCGGAATCACGCGCGGCGACGAGGTCGCGCGCGGGATCGTCGCAGCGATGGAAGAGACGGCGTCGCGCAAAATTCCGCTCGTCATTCGTTTGACCGGCACCAACGAAGAAGAAGGCCGGCGGATTCTCAAAGACGCCGGGATGACGCCGGTCGAGACGATGGACGAAGGCGCGCGCGAAGCAGTCCGACCTTTCGGGGGCACATAACTGATGTCGATCTTCCTCGACAAAAACAGCAGGGTCATCGTTCAGGGCATCACGGGCGCGGAAGGTTCGTACCACGCAGACCGCATGCACAAGTACGGAACGAACATTGTGGGCGGGGTCACGCCCGGCAAGGGCGGCCAAAAGACTCCCCAAGGACTGCCCGTCTTCGATACCGTCCGAGAGGCCGTCGACGCGACCGGCGCGACGCACACGTGCATCTTCGTCCCGCCGCCGTTCGCCGCCGACGCCCTTTATGAGGCCCACGACGCTGGGATATCGCTTGCAGTCTGCATCACCGAGGGGGTGCCGGTCCACGATACGCTCAAGGTCGTCGGAGCGACCGCCGGCATGCGCATTATCGGGCCGAACTGCCCCGGCCTCGCTTCGCCCGGAAAGGCGCTCGTCGGCATCATGCCGGGCGATGTCTTCAAGGAAGGCGGCGTCGGCGTCATCTCCCGGTCGGGCACGTTGACGTACGAGGTCGTCGACTTGCTGACCCGAGCCGGCCTGGGCCAATCGACCTGCATCGGCGTCGGCGGCGATCCGATCATCGGGACGACCTTCGTCGAATGCCTGCGCGAGTTCAAGAACGATCCGCAGACTCAGGCCGTTGTGATTTGCGGCGAGATCGGCGGCTCCGACGAGGAAGAGGCCGCGGCCTTCGTGGCCGCGCACATGCCGGAGACGCCCGTTGTGGCCTTCATCGGAGGTCGAAACGCTCCGCCCGGCAAGTCGCTCGGCCATGCCGGCGCGATCGTCTCCGGCAGTTTTGGAACAGCTCAGAGCAAGATCGCCGCTTTCGTGGCCGCCGGGGTGCCGGTAGCCCATCGCCCCTCAGAAATACCCGGTCTCATCGCCGAGCGCCTCGCGGTTCGAGCCTAAAAACCGTCCGTCCGAGGCTCGAGTGGGCCCATCGGCGCCAAACAGCGCGCTTTTAAGGCTCCCTAAAGGAAAGAGCCCAATCCTGAGCAAACGATGAGCGCGTGGGTCACTCTGTGAACCTCCTGAGGCCATAAGGGCAGCAGACCGGCAGGGCGACTCGCCTTTTGACAACTTAAGACAATAAGAGGGTTAAGAACATGAGTTCACATCGAACCCTCCGTCACGCGGTCGTCGCCGCGATGATCATCGGCGCATTCATCTGCCAGGGAACATGGGCACTGGCAGGTGTCACCGGTAACATCGCGGGCACGATCAAAGACTCGAGCGGCGCGCCAATTGCCGGCGTACAAGTGCAGGCAGTTGCAGCCTCGGAGAGCCGGACCGCGACGACGGATGCGGGAGGTCATTTCGTTATCCTCTCGCTGAACCCAGATACCTACACGCTCACCTTGAGTCGAGCGGGGTACCAGGGTACTTCCTATCCAGGCGTCGTGGTCTTTGCGGACCAAACGCAAAATGTTTCCTATACGATGACCAAGGCGCTGCGCACGATTGCGCACGTGACGTCACAAGCCGGTACCTCGCTCGTCAAGTCGGGCGTTGGCAGCGACCTCTATAGCGTCAACAGTAGTCAGGCTTCCGCTGCAGCGGCGCTCGGCGGAGGCGGCAACCTGAACAACGCGTATTCGGCGATGGCCTCGGTGCCTGGCGTGCAGACGTCCCAGGGCGGCATCGGCTGGGACTTCAACGCCGCATACGTCCGCGGACAAAACTCGTACTATACCGGCTTCGAATATGACGGCATTCCGATTAACCGCTCGTTCGACAATTACAACGCCGGGACCGAATCGAGCTTAGGCCTGCAGGAACTGCAAGTCTACACGGGCGGCGGTCCGTCCTCGGTCGCTTCGGCCGGTACCGCGGGCTTCATCAACCAAGTCATCAAGACCGGCACCTTCCCGGGTTTTGCCACGGCGAACCTCGGCATAGCGACGCCGAACTACTACCATCAGTCCCAGATTGAAATCGGCGGCTCGACGCCCGACCGCACCTTCAGCTACTACATCGGGATCCTGGGCTACAACCAAACCTATCGCTTCTTCGACAACAGCAACGGCGCCGGCTATATGACGCCGGGCGGTCCCTTGTCCGGCGACACGCTCGGGTTTGGCACCGGCTATGGTTTCGGCAGCTTCCAGTACTTTGGAATTGCGGGCGCGTGTACCTGGACTTGCCAGGGCGTCAAGCCGATCTGCCCCCTCCTCAGCGCCGGGGTTTCGAAGTTCACCGCCCCCCCGCAGGGGTGCTGGCAATACTACAGCGGCCTCGCCGGCACGCCGTTGGCGGTCAGCGATCGCGAGAACGTGATCAACCTGCACATGGGCATTCCCAAGCGCAACGGACTTCGGGACGACGTTCAGCTCATGTGGAGCGGATCCGCGCTCAACAACTATGGTTACAACAGTCCCGACGACATGGGGCCGGGCGGCAACCAGTTCATCTACTCGCAGTACAATACGCTCGCCAGGGCGCCGGTCTGCGGCCCAGACACGATCGCACCTGGATTGACGGTCAACGGCTGCGACAACCCAGGGAACTTCGGAGGCACGCCGTCCTGCGGCATCTCGTCTAATCCCTACGGGAACTGCGGCCAGATCATAGCGACGCAGTCGGCTTTCAAGTGCGGCGTCTCGCCGCCAAGCGTGCCGTTCTTGGGCTGCGGATTCACCTACGTGCCGTATCCAGACAATGTCGCATATAACGTCCCGTTCGGCACCGCAATCGCCCATAGCATGGCCTCGATAAAGGCCCCGAGCGTGTACATGACTCCGAACACACCTGCACATGCGTTCGGCGCCCCGATTCCGTTTAACAGCGACGCACAAAACGTCAATCAGAACGATGCCGGGATCACGAAGATACAGTACACCTACGCGCTGAGCCAATCGGCGTATCTGCGCGCCTACGCGTATACTTTCTACTCCGACTGGTTTTTGAACTCGCCGTCCTTCGGCTCGTTCGACGAGCTCGGGCCGGCCTTCCCCACGTCCGCCGAGTATCAGCTCATCACCCACACCTCGGGCGGCGCCCTCGATTTCCAGGATCAGGTCAACGACCAAAATTTGGTCAGCCTGGATGGAAACTATACGACCGCGGGCGTGATTCGCTCGAACAACTATGCTGCGTATTACGGATGTGCGCCGGGCTCGGCGTTCGCTCCTAATGACTGCTCTCCGATCGGCTACATGTCGGCAGCGGGCGGCAGCTTCAAGTGCTACGACCCCACGTCCGGAAAACCGCAGGTCTGTCTCAACTCTAGCTATTACAACGTCGCGACCAAGAGCAGCGTCGCCCCGACCTGGACTGCCGATGCGGCTTCCGGTCCGACGGCTTTCGCCGCCGCGAACACCCCGGCCGGGAGGGCCGGAGCAACGTGGGATAGCCTCTGGAGTGGAAACACGACCGGCTCGTTTAACACCGTCCGACCGAGATTCGTGAATGCCTCGCTGCAAGATCAGTTTCGCCCCAACGACAAGCTGCTGATCAACGCCTCGATCCGATACGACAACTTCACGTACGTTCTGCCGGATTCGAATACCGCTGCGACGTCATTTTACGCCAGCCAGGTCGCGAACTACAGCTGCGTCCAAGCGTCTACCAATCAGGTGCTAGTTCAGCCTCTTCCCCCCGGCCAACCGCCTCCGGCTAGTACCCAGTATGTCGTGGGCGACTGCAACGCGGCGGCGGCCGCGCTCTTTCCGGCCGGACCGCACACCGGCTGGGTCCATCCCAACGGCAAGACTCAGGACGGCGTTGCGGCACCGAGCTTCACCGCGAACTCGCCGAGTTCGTACGCGCTCGACTACTGGGAGCCACGTGGCTCGCTAACCTACACCGTGAGTCCGGACACCGTGATCCGCGCATCGGCGGGACGCTTCACGCAGCCTCCGATCTCGGCGTCGGTTCAATACCTCGCCCCATCGGGTGACGATCGCTCGGTTTGGGGCAGCACGATGAACCTCGGGTTCTATTCGCCCTTCCATCCGATTCCGGGAATCTCGTCGGGCCAGTACGATCTCTCGTTGGAACAGCACTTCCGCGGGACCGACATGAGCTTTAAGCTTACGCCGTTCTACACCTGGGTTTCGAACTGGCAGCAGCAGACCTTCATCGGCTCCGGCTTCGTGACGCAAGTTCCGGTCGGAGTGAATCGCAACCAAGGCGTCGAGTTCCAGTTCAACAAGGGTGACTTCACTCGCAACGGGCTCTCGGGACTCCTCGCGTTCACCTACACCGACTCGAAGGTGATGTTCCAGAACATTCCGACCGCAGGGGGCGGCGTTATTCCGAACACCACGACTACGCTCAATCAGGTGATTGCGCAGTATAACGCGCTGACCAAGGCGGGCGGCGGCAGCCCCTGCTACCAGGACCTTCCGACTGGCAGTGTGGGCGTGCCGTGCTCGAAACACAACTCACCTTCGGGCGTCGACACGATCTTCAACCCATACTACAATCAACCCGAGCAGGGTCTGCTCAATCCGAGTGGCTGGTACCACCCGTACACGACCGCCATCGCACCGAGTCTCAGCGGTGCGCTCAACAGCTACATCTCGCCGTACGCTTCGTCGTTGGTTCTCAACTGGCGCGAAAACAAGCTCGCAATCACGCCTAGCTTCAACTTCCAGACCGGCGGCTTCTATGGAAGCCCGCTCGACACGACGGGTCTCGATCCAAGAGCCTGCACGCAAAACTCGAGGGCAGCCGGCATCACGAAGCTCTCGCCGAAGACCAATCCGCTTCAATGCAACTACCTCTCGGTCACCGCTCCCGGTCTGGGCCAGTTCGGCTACCTCTACATTCCGAATCCGCAGACCGGATCGTTCTTGTTCGGCAACTACGAGCAACCGAGCTCGATCGTCGGCAACCTGCAGGTCGCCTACGACGTCAGTCCGCGGATCAGGCTGACCGTTCTTGGAGCCAACCTCTTCCACACGTGCTTCGGCGGTACGCCTGCAGCGTGGACGGCTGCGGCTCCGCCAAGTCCCGTGTTCTGTGGCTACGCTCCGGCCGGCGGCCCGCTCAACAGCACGATCTATCCGGCCAACTTCTACAACGGCACCGGCATCAATGACTTCAAAGCCAATGGAGCTCGCACGCCGGCCGCCTTCCAGCAAAGCTACACGCCCAGCGGTTTAACCAATGGCGCGATCGGCGCTTCCGTGCAACCGGTCAACGTCTACTTCAACGCACAGATCAGGATCTAATCAGGTTTGATACGCTGAGGTAGCACCAACGCAAGCGGGGCCCTCCGGGGTCCCGCTTCTTTGTATGCGGCAGGCGCGCACTCCGCGTATCAAGAAATTTTCCTGGCGATGCAGAGGTTTTTTTTGTCGATCCTATGCACGCTGGCATGCGTCAGCTTTCTGCCGGTCACGGCCCGTCCCGACACCCCGGCAGGCACCTCGTCTGCGACGCCCCCACCGCAAATCTATCACGTCGTTACCACGGCGCTGTGCGAGCGTCTGCACGAACGGGTTAGCCCCGCCGTCGCGATGATTCTGCAAAATGATCAGAAGATCGCCAAGAGCCCTCCGCTCTTCAAGAAATACCAGCGCGGCGCGCTCACCGCGCTCGATAGCGCCGATCCGAACGGCGTGGGATCGCCGCAGGGCATGGACTCGATCTACAATCAATCTCCGGAGACCAGCATGGCGCTCCAGCAGATGTCCTATCTCGTGATTCCCATCGCGCGCAACCTCATTGCGGCGCAGACGTTGCTCGACAATGTCAAGCTGGTCGAGCCGACGGGGAATCCCGCCGACGACGCGACGCTCGATAAAATTAAGCAACAGCTGCTCGACACCATCGCCTTTCAGAGCGCCTCGCTCGATCTGATCAACGGCTTTGTGACGACGCTCCAAATGGGAGAGTTGCAGCATGCGGGCGAGGAGTATCTCGGCGCAATCCAAACCGGCGATATGACCACGCCGACTATAAGGGTAACGCCAAATCCGTGGCAAGACCCGAACACACCGGGCCTCGCGCCGAACCCCTATGCGTTCGACGTCGCCACTATCCCGGGCTTGGCGGTGGGATACAACCCGCTCTCGCGAATTGTCGATGGATTGCAATGGCTGCGCTCCGAGACGAGCAAGCGAGAAGATGCCGCCGGCAAGACCATTACGGCGGCGCTGAGCGAATGCGGAAAATAATTGGCGATCAGTTAGGAGAATGATACTATGCGTACCAGACTTACCGTCGTAGCCCTGATCGGTTCGCTCGCGATGGTGCCCAGCGTGAGCAGAGCCGATACCGCCGCTGGGCAACTCGTCTACAACTTTTCTTACAGTGCGAATCAGAACGTTCAGTCGCGCGACGCGGTCAACAACGCCGAAAACGTCAACGAGACCGGCGGCCTCGCTGGTGTCAATAACGGGATAAGTCACTACGGCGGGTCGCTCACCGACAAGGGAACGATGACGGTCGACGTGTTACGCCGGCAGCCCGATGGAGCGCTGGTCGTCATGATAAGCGAGCAAGGCGAGAATCTCCGACGAGCATCGCCGGCCGAGTGCGTCGTCTACGGGAACACGCACGTCATCTGCGACCCCGACAAGACGATCTACACCGAGGAGTACACCTTATTGCGTTTTCTCGGGGAAACTTCGTCGATCCCACTGCGCTCGACGCGAATCGTCACTGGCTCGTTACGCAGGACAATGGGTTGGATAACGTACGTGCGGACTACACCATTAACAGCGACGTGAACGGAATGATGCAAATCGGTGAGAAACGCAGCGTCAAGGAGAGTGGAGCGGGGCACTTGACGACGGACGTCGAGACGAAGGTCAGCTACGACTCCAAACGCTCCGTACCAACTTCGGTCGACGAGTACGCAACCCAATACACGGACAGCGGCATTAAGGGCACGTCGAGGACGATTTATCAGACCACGCTGAATCTCGTATCCGACTCAGTGGCCAAGCAATAGCGCAATACGGTTATCAGTGCGAGGATTGCGAAGTCGCGATTTTTCCGATTACGACCCGCAGCGAAATCCAGTGGCTCAAGGATAGGCTCCACGTGGTGCGCGAGGTAGCCCGGCACTCGAGCACCGGCCTCGACTCATGGATGATGGAAGGCCTTACGTTTCTCGACGATCATCAGGGGCACAGTATCGTTCTCGTCTCCCGCTCCCGCCGCTAAAGAAAAGAAAGCTCTGATTTAGCGCATCTCGTTGTCGCCTTGGGCCTCGATTACCTCAGTAAACTTCGGCCCGCGGCTCCTAGAGCTGCATCTAAGTCAGAGCTTTCTTGGCTTTTTGGTGCGCTAAATCAGAGCTTTCTTTATTCGGGGATGCGGAGATGCTGGCCAGGCTGCAGCGCACCGGCTTTCAGGCGGTTCGCGTCGCTGATGCGGTCAACGACCTCTTGGAGGTCGGAACTCCGCTGAGCATGGGCTGCCGCGATCGACCAGAGCGTATCGCCCTGACGGACGGTGACGGTGACGTATCGCTGGGTCGTGGCCGCGTAGAGGCGGACGCTCGACAGCGTCGGCAGGGCTACCATGAGTCCGAGGCCGGCCAGTGCGATCGCCGGCAGCAGCGTGAAGCGTCTTCGTTTACCCACTCTCTTCACCCCCATATCTAGTGCCAAACGTCTGTTCGTCCCCCATATTTTACCATAGCGCGCACCGAGCAATGTCAAGCCGCTCGAACGTATGTTTGCCTTCGTTAAGAATTTATGTTAGGGTTGTACCGGCTATGTATGCCATACGCTTGGCATTCTCGCCTGGAGGAACATGCGCAAAGAGACGACGGAGAAGCCGGCCACGGAACGGCAACGGCGCATTCTTGAGGTGATTCGGGCGTTCACGGCGGAGCAAGGTTATCCGCCATCGGTGCGGGAGATCGGCGAGCGGGTCGGACTCTCATCGTCTTCGACGATCCACGCGCATCTCAAGGCGCTCGAGCGGCACGGTATGATCTCGCGAGATCCGACCAAGCCCCGCGCGCTGCGCTCCGGCAGCATGCCACCCGCCGACGCCCTCGTCGTGCCCGTTCTCGGCCGCGTCGCAGCCGGCGTCCCGATCACGGCACAAGAAGACATCGAGGGCGAGTTCGTTCTCCCGACGAGCTTTGTGCCGCGCGCCTCCGGTGCGTTCATGCTCAGGGTACAAGGCGACTCCATGGTGGAGGCTGCGATCCTCGACGGCGATCTTATTCTCGTTCGTCCGCAACACACGGCAGAAAACGGCGAAATCGTCGTGGCCATGCTCGACGGCGAAGCGACCGTCAAGCGCTTCTACCGTGAAGCCGGGCGAGTCCGTCTGCAGCCGGAGAATCAGGCGATGGCGCCAATCTACGCGAGCGATGTCGAGATCGTCGGTCGCGTCGAAGCCGTCGTCCGCCGGCTCTAGAGTTCTTAAGCTCTTTCAGGCCTTCGAGGCGCGCGCGGTGCCGATGATGCGCCGCGTCGGTGAGCTGCCGTTCGTCATGGCCGTGCGCGAGGCGCTGCCGTGGAGTTTTATCGGCCTTGCCGCTGCCTTCGTCGTCATCCTTGCCGCTCAATTGCGCGCCGGCACGCCGCATGGCATCTCCATCGGCATTCGGCTGGCATCGGCGCTGCTTCCGGCCTTCGGAGTGATGGCGATGGCGCTGGTTGTCGTGCTGCCGATACGCCTCGCTCGAGCCGCGCGCTACGGCGTCGCGCCGCTCTTGCTCGGAAGCATCGGCGGTTTCGCGCTTGCGCTACCGCGTCCGTTCGGGCCGAACGCGATCGAATATCTGCGCGCACTCGGCGCCTCGGGGCTTTTCGTCGCGATTCTTGCGTGCGGCGTCGCTGGTGCGTGGATCGCGTTTTCGCGCCGGCGGTTGCCGGCGCCGCTGGGTGAGTACGCCGGCGCGTTGCTCGGCATCTGCACCTTTGCCGCGCTCGCATTGCTGCATTTCTCACTGCCGGGGGCAATTGCCGCAGCGATGCACCCGATCGCGCGATCTGGGCGACACATATGTTGCCTTGATCGTCATCGTTACGATCGAGACGCTGCTGTGGACCGCGGGCGTTCATGGGCCTGCGATGCTCGCCGCGATCGTGACGCCCGTCTATCTTACGATGCAGATGCAGAACACGCACGCTTTCACGGTACACGCGCCGCTGCCGTACATCGTCGTCGTCTCGCTCTTTCTCTTCGTCTTCCCGGGGGCGCCGGCGCGACGCTGCCGCTAGCGGCTCTGCTGGCGGTCTCGCGTATTCCACGCCTGCGTCGCGTCGGGCGCGCGACGCTCTTGCCCGCGCTCTTCAATCTCAACGAGCCGCTGCTCTTTGCCGCTCCGGTCGTCTTTAACCCGCACTTGGTTTTGCCGTTCGTCGGCGCGCCGCTCGTGCTGGCGACGGTGACCTACTTGGCGGTCGCGTCGGGACTCGTATCGCGCGCAGCTTTTTACGTGCCGTCTTCCGTGCCGACGTTCGTCTCCACCTACCTCGCAACGCAGGACCTGCGCGCGATTGCGCTCGCCGCGCTCAATATCGGCATGGCGACGTTGATTTGGTATCCGTTCGTGCGCGCATACGAGCGTCACATCGGCGCGAACATGATTGCGCAGCTGTGCGAGCAATTCGGCGTCGGCGGGACTGTTCGAGAAGCCGCGCTCGCGGCCTACGAGGCCACCGCTACGCTCGACTACGAGCCTCAGCGGCGCGCGCACCTCAACGTGCTGCAAGCTTTCATTGACGAAGGGCTAGTAGAGAGCGATTTCGCCGGCTCGACCGGGTATGGCTACGACGATCCGGCGCGGACGCGTTACGAGTCGCTGCTGGCACGCGTGCTTGGCGCACAGCGCGCGATCGCTCGGCTCTCGATCGTGAGCGGTACGCACGCCATCGTCGCGGCGCTTGCGGCGTGCACGCCGCCGGGAGAGCCCTGCTCTCGATTTCAGGGACTCCCTACGATACGCTGCGCAATGCGATCTGCGACGCGCCGCACGCGCTGGTCCGCCAGGGGATCTCGTACGGCGAGATCGCGCTGGACCGAAACGGCGGTATCGATCTGCCCGCGGTCGAGGAAGCGCTTGCGCAAATCGGCGACGCGACCATTTTCATTCAACGTTCGCGGGGGTACGCGCCGCGGCGTTCACTCTGCCTGCAAGAGTGCGAGCGCGCGATTCGCACGATCAAGAAGATCGCACCGAGCGCCGACGTACTCGTCGATAACTGCTATGGCGAGCTTGTCGAGGAACACGAACCGTTGCATGCCGGTGCCGACCTCGTCATGGGGTCGTTGATCAAAAATCTCGGCGGATCGGTCGCGCCGGCCGGTGCGTACGTTGCGGGACGCGCGCAACTCGTCGAACGTGTCGCCGCACGGTTGTACGCGCCGGGGTTGGGCACATCGCTCGGGCCGTCGCTCGGCTTCGGCCGCGAGCTCTGCCAAGGACTTTTCCTGGCTCCGCTGATCGTCGAGCAATCGCTGCGGGGACTCGATTTCACCGCCGCCCTCTTCGAGGCGCTCGGTTACGTCGTCGACCCTAAGCCTGGCGAGCGGCGCACCGACATCGTTCAAGCGATTCGCCTCGGTTCGACGGAGTTGTTAGCGCGCTTCGCCGCTGGATTGCAGGCGGCGATGCCGGTGAATGCCCGTTTTCGGCCGGAGCCAGGCAGCGTGCCCGGCTATCCGCAGCCCGTCATCATGTCGTCAGGCGCATTCGTCAGCGGCGCGACGATCGAACTCTCCTGCGACGCACCGATGCGCCCGCCCTTCGAAGTCTACGTGCAGGGCGGCGTGAGCGTCGCTCACGCATATCTCGGCGCGCTCTTTGCCGCGCGCGCTTGCGAAGGTTCCGATCATTCCAGTTTTTCGGCCCCGAGATAGCCGTAAAAGTAATACTTGCAGCCATCTGAGGTGGTGATCGCAACGCGCGTCTCCTCGACCACCGCCGCCGTGATGGTCTTGCCGACAACGTTCTCCAGCATGGCTTGCGTTTGAAGAAACTCGGCCGTTCGCAGTCCCTCCGGTTCTGCCTCGATAAGGTGCAAGAGCTCGTCAATGCGGTCTTTCATCATTCACAGTAATCGGCGCGGTCGCCCGATTTCTTAGCAGGCCGCGTAGCAGCGCGACGCCAGGAGGCGCCTGGAGCGCCTAGAGAAGGGCTGGCGGGCATGTACCTGCTCGAAGTGCTGAGCGGCCCGCTCGACGGAAAGACCTGGCCCTTCGAGCGCGAGATCACGATCGGGCGAGATGACGCGCTCGCGGACGCCTGCCTGGCGCTCGATCGGTACGTTTCGAGACAGCATGCCAAGTTGCGGATCGAGGCCGGCGCGATACGCCTGGTCGACCTGCGCAGCCGCAATGGAACGAGGCTAGCCGGCAAGCCCGTGGTCGGTGCAGTACGGCTTCCGGTCGGCGTTCCGTTCATGGTGGGGCATACCATTCTGCGGGTGACGCGCGCGTAAGCTTTATGGAAAGCGTGACGAATGTTGCGCGGGCGCGCGCGCTCTTGCGTGCGTTGGCGCGGCCTGTCGGATTCGTGCCGACGATGGGAGCGCTCCACGAGGGGCACCTCGACCTCATCGCGCGTGCACGAGATCGATCGGCGACCGTTGCCGTCTCGATCTTCGTCAATCCGTTACAGTTCGGTGTCAACGAGGATCTCGCGACCTATCCGCGGGATCCCGTCGCGGATCGAAAAAAACTTGCCGCTGCGGGCGTCGACGTGCTCTTCGCGCCCGAAAACACGGCGATGTACCCGCCGGGCTTCAGCACCCTCATCGACGTCGGGCCGCTCGGCACTATCCTCGAAGGCGCCATGCGCCCGGGTCATTTTCGCGGCGTTGCAACGGTGATCGCAAAGCTGCTGAACATCGTGCAGCCCGACGTGCTTTTTCTCGGGCAGAAAGATGCGCAGCAAGCGGTGGTGCTGCGCAAGATGGTCGGTGATCTCGATTTCCCAATCGACGTCCAGATCGTTCCGACGGTGCGGGAACGCGATGGCTTGGCAATGTCGAGCCGCAACCGGTATCTCGACGCGGCCGCGCGTGAGCAGGCGTCGACTCTTTACTGCGCGCTACTCGCCGTGCGCAAAGCTCTCGAGGACGGCAGCAGCAAGGGCGACGCAATCGTTGCGGGGAGGGCGGCACTGAGCAGATCGGCGAGGCTGGAGTATCTGGAAGTGGTCGACGCGCAGAACTTTGTGCCGCTCGAGCACTTGCGTCCGCCGGCGTTTATCGTCGGCGCCGCACGTTTCGGCACGACGCGTTTGATCGATAATTTGTGGGTGACGTCGTGAAGGATGACAAGCTGCGAGGAGCTCGGATATTCTTGGGCGTTAGCGGCGGTATCGCCGCGTACAAGGCCGCGGCGTTGACGAGTACGCTCGTACAGCGCGGCGCAAGCGTGGACGTCGTGATGACGGCCGAAGCCGAGCAATTCGTCACCCCGCTGACGTTTTCGTCGCTGACGGCGCGTCCGGTCTACGCTTCGCTGTGGGATTACCCCGAGCGGATTCCGCACATTCGACTCGTGCGCGAAGCGGACGTTGCGCTCGTCGCGCCCGCAACGGCAAATCTCATTGCGAAGCTCGCGGCCGGAATCGCCGACGATTTACTGAGTACCGCGCTGCTTGCGGCGCGCATCCCGCGGATCTTGGCGCCGGCTATGAACGAAGTCATGTACGAGGATCCCGCGACGAAAGCGAATTTGTCGACGCTGCGCGCGCGCGGTTATGAAGTCGTGGATCCCGAGCGCGGTTTTCTCGCAGAGCGAGAGAGTGGCATGGGACGTTTAGCCTCGGAAGATCGCATACTGGATGCCTTAGAGCGCGCGCTCGCGCGCCGCCGGTCGCTGCGGGGCAAGCGCGTAGCAATCACGGGAGGCCCCACCCGCGAGGCGTTCGATCCGGTTCGCTTTCTGAGCAATGCATCGACCGGAGCGACTGCAATTGCGCTCGCGCGCGAAGCGGCGCTGCGCGGCGCGGAAGTGACGCTGTTGCTCGGTCCGACGCTGCTCGAACCGCCTGCCGGCGTCGAGGTCGTGCGGGTCACGACGGCCGCGCAGCTCTATGATGCGGCGCTCGAGCGCGCGATCGGCGCCGATCTCGTAATCGCAGCCGCTGCGGTCGCCGACTGGCGTCCCTCAAAATTTTCGGCCTCGAAGCAGCGCAAGCACGGAAAGGATTTGACGGTACGGCTCTCGCCGAACCCCGACGTTCTAGCGGCACTGGGCGAACGAAAGGGTTCGAGCTTCTTGGTCGGCTTCGCCGCCGAGACCGAAGAACACGAAACCCGCGGGCGCGAGAAGCTGCGCCGTAAGCATCTCGATGCGATCGCCGTCAACGACGTGCGCGGCGAGCGTGGGTTCGGCACCGGCGAGAATTCGCTCGTGCTGCTTTGGGGCAAAGACAGCCGCCGCGACCTCGGCGTCGCTCGAAAGGAGGCGCTCGCCGCGCGCCTGCTCGATGCCGTGGAAGAGTTGATGTCATGCTCATAGGAGCCTGTCGGACCTGGCCGCTTCCGCGTCTTCGGGCCGCCTTTTGCCCGAATACTTCGTTGCTCATCGGTCACGAAGCCACGGCTTCGCTTCCTCTTCGCGCCTCGTCTTCGAACAAAATTCGACACCGAATCCGCGAAAGGCCAAGTCCGACATGCTCCTAACGATCGACGTGGGCAACACCGAGACGAAACTCGGCTGTTTTTCAAAGCACGCGCTAAAGCAGACGTGGCGTGTCACGACCGAGTTGCGACGCACGCCCGACGAGTATGGCGTCTTCTTCACGCAGCTCTTCGCGACCAGCGAGATTAAAACAAGCTCGATTCGCGCGGTAGCGATTGCGAGCGTCGTTCCGCAACTCGACCTAGTCCTTGAAAGCGCCTGCGAGCGCTTCTTCGCAACGGCGCCTCATTTCTTGAAACCGCAGACGCAGCGCCTGATGAAGGTCGTTACCGAAAACCCCTCCGAGGTTGGCGCCGATCTCGTCGCGGCGGCAATCGGCGGCCGCGCGCGCTTTGGCTCACCACTCATCGTCGTAAGCTTTGGCACCGCGACCGTTTTCATCGCGATCTCCGCGCAAGGCGAATACCTCGGCGTTGCCATCGCGCCGGGTATTGCGGTTTCGATCGACGCGCTGATCGGCCGCACCGCGAAGCTGCCGCAAATCGCGCTCGAGGCACCGGGCCGTGCGATCGGCCGCAACACGACCGAAGCGCTCCAAAGCGGCATCGTCTACGGCTTTGCCGGCCAAACTGAGGCGATCGTCGCGCGATTGCGCGCGGAGATGGGCGTTAATGCGAAGGTCGTCGCGACCGGCGGCCTCGCCGAGATCGTCGCCAAGCAGACGCCCGTCATCGAAGCGGTCGACGCGCACCTCAGCTTGGTGGGATTGGAGCTCTTCCACCGTAAAGTCTAGCGCTATGGCTCCGGCACCGTTGCAGATTGGCCCAATCGAGGTCTGGCCGCCGCTTATTTTGGCGCCGATGTCCGGCGTGACGAATCGCACGATGCGCGCGCTCTACCGCCCGTTTGGTCTCGGCCTCACCGTCACCGAGTTCGTTTCGTCCAACGCGTTGAGGTATGGGAGCCGCCGCACGATGGAGATGATCGACCAGCACGGCTTGGAACGGCCCGTCTCGACGCAGCTCTGGGGCGACGACCCTGCGACGATGGCACTGGCGGCGAAGGTGGTGCGCGAGTGCGGCGCCGACATCGTGGACATTAACTTCGGCTGTCCCGCACCGAAGGTAACGAAGACCAACGGCGGGTCCGCCTGCCTGCGCGACCCGGACCGCTGCGAGGCAATCATGCGCGCCGTCGTTGCCGCCGTCGATTGCCCCGTCACGATGAAGATGCGCTTAGGCTGGAACAACGACGCGCTCGTCTATCTTGACGTGGCTCGGCGCGCGCAGCGCGTCGGCGTGCAGGCGGTGACGCTGCACGCCCGCACCGCGAAACAGTTCTACAAGGGAACAGCCGATTGGGAGCACATCGCGCGCCTCAAGCGCGCCGTCGACATCCCAGTCATCGGCAACGGCGATCTCGACGATCCTCATCGTGCAATGGAGCGCATGCGTGAAAGCTGCGCGGACGCCATCATGCTCGGGCGCGCGACGCTCGGTAATCCGTGGCTCATCGCGCAAATTCGAGATCTCATGGAGGGACGCGAGGCGCGCCCGACGCCCGAGCCGGCCGAACGCCTTCGCTTTGCCATCGTCCACTATTGCGCGATGCTTCAAGAACTCGGCGAAGCGCGCGCCGTCCCGCAGATGCGCAAGCACCTCGCGCTCTATCTCAAGGGCATCCCGGGCGCGGCGATCCTGCGGGAACGCATCATGCACATCGATCGGGGCGACGACGCTATCCGAGTTATCGAAGAGGCGATTGCGCGGCTCGACGCCGCGCCGCTTGCGGCGTAATGAATGAAAACCGAGACTAACGCGGGTGGCCGCTCCGCGTCAACCCAATGATCGAGGGGCGCGCGGACCTCTACGGCGCGAGCACGCCGCAAGAGCTTGCCACCGAGACGTACGAAAACTACAAAGAGTTCGTCAATCCTCCGCTGGCGCGCGTGATGAAGCTTTCCGGATCGCCGGTCGAGGTGCGGGCGCGGGGCTCTACGATTTGGGACCACACCGGGAAAGCGTATCTCGACTTCGCAGGCGGCTACGGCGTCTTCACGCTGGGATATTCGCATCCACGCGTCGTCGAGGCGGTGCGCTCGCAGCTCGAGCTGATCGCGCTCTCGGGCAAGACGATGTTCAACGTTCTGCTCGGACGCGCCGCGCGCCGGCTTGCAGAACTGGCGCCGGGAGATTTGCAGATATCGTTCTGGTGCAACAGCGGTACCGAGGCGATCGAAGGTGCGATCAAACTCGCTCGCGCGGCGACCGGCCGCGCGAAGATCGTAGGCACCTATGAAGCGTTTCATGGAAAGACGCTCGGGGCGCTCTCGGTGAGCGGACGCGAAACCTTCCAGGCACCGTTCCGCCCGCTGCTTGCCGATTCTATTTGCGTGCCGTATGCGCGGACCGACGGCCTCGACGAGGCGTTGCGTGATGCCGCTGCCTTCCTTGTCGAGCCGGTGCAGGGCGAAGGTGGCGTCCACGTTCCGCCCGCCGGCTATCTTCACGACGTGCGCGCGGCATGTAATCGAACCGGAGCGCTCTTCGTTGCCGACGAGATCCAAACCGGATTGGGGCGTTGCGGATATCGCTTTGCTTGCAATCGGGACGACGTCGTTCCCGACGTGATGACGCTGGCCAAGGGACTCTCCGGCGGCGTCGTTCCCGTCGGAGCGTTCATCGCGCGGCCGCACGTGTGGAATCGCGCGTTTGGCAAGGCGCCGCTCCTGCATACGTCGACGTTCGGCGGAAACGAGCTGGCCTGCGCCGCCGCACTTGCCTCAATGGCCGTCTTGGAAGAAGAGAGTTTGGCGGAGGAGGCTCGGGTGCGCGGCGAGCAGCTGCTGCGCGGCGCGCGCGACATCGCCATCGCGTACCCCGCGGTGGTTCGAGAAGCGCGTGGGCTTGGGCTCTTGGTCGGAATCGAGCTGACCAATGAAGGATATGGCGGTTGGATCATTCCGGAAATGCTCAAACATGGCGTTACCGCCGCCTGGACGCTCAATGCGCAGCGCGTCATTCGGCTCGAGCCGCCGTTGATCGTAACGGCGCAGGAGGTCGAACGGGGGCTCGAGGCATTGCGGGCCGGCGTCGCAACGGCCTACGAGAAGTTAGGCCGGCTGTAACCATTCCGCGATGCCGTATGTCGAAAGTAGGATCGCGATTGCTGCCCCGGCACGCCGCGTCTACGAGCTTGCCAAAGACCAGGAGCGCTTTCCTGCGTTCATGCCGGACGTAGAAACGGTGACCGTTCTGGAACGAAACCCCGACGGCGCGATCTCGCGTTGGAAGACGCTCGTCGAAGAGGCGCCGATCGAGTGGACCGAGGAGGATCGTTTCGATGATGCTGCATTGCGAATAGATTACAAGCTGCTCGAAGGCGACCTAGAAAAGTTTGAAGGTGCCTGGACGTTCGAACATCGCGATGGCGTTACGTACGTGGTCCTCGGCGTCGACTACGACTTCGGTGTTCCGACGCTGGCCGAGCTTATCGGTCCGACGCTGCAGAAGAAAGTTCGCGAGAATAGCGAGATGATGCTCGCGGCGCTCAAGCGCGAGGCCGAGCGATCGTGAACAAGTTCTGTTTCGTCATTCACCCGCTCTCGTTTGAAGACATCGCGCGCTACGAGCCCGGTGCGAAGGGGAAGGGCGAGGCGATTTTAGGCAAGATCATGGAGTGGATGCCTTCATATGCGGCGGTGCACGTCACCGGCGTCCGGACCCCCGACGGACGCGAGACGGAAGGATGGTTCGTTGCGGCACCCCTCCTGCCGCAACAGCTCGTCGAATTCCCGCGCGAAGAAGTCTATCGTCGCGTCGTCCGCGCCATCGAGATCGGCGCCGAGTTGGGAGCGCAGGTTGCGGGCTTGGGCGCTTTTACTGCCGTGGTCGGCGATGCGGGCGTGACCATCAATGCCCGCTCGCCGATTCCCGTGACGACCGGCAATTCATTGACGATTGCGGCCGGGGTCGAGAGCCTGTTTCGCGGCGCCGGCGAGATGGGAATCGACTCGGCCTGCTCCACGGCGGTAGTGATCGGCGCGACGGGGTCGATCGGAAGCGCTTGCGCGCGAATGATTGCCCCAAGAGTCGAACGTCTCGTGTTGGTGGCACGCAATGAAACTCGCCTGCGAAAGTTCCACGATGAAGTTGCCGGCACGCTGACGTGCGCGAGCGAGTACACGACCGACATTTCGTCCGCCATACGTCGCGCGCAGCTGGTCCTTACTGCGACGACGTCGACGCAAGACGTCATCGAGCCCGCGGAACTTCGAACCGGCGCGGTCGTCTGCGAGCTCTCCCTGCCGCACGACGTCGGCCGGCGTGTCGCCCGCGAACGGCCCGACGTGTTGGTGATCGAAGGTGGAAATATGGTCGTGCCCGGAAACCCGCGCTTCGAACGCGTACGCGAGCCCGGCACGGAGTTCGATTTGAATCTTCCTGCGCGGACCGCGCTGGCTTGCATGGCCGAAACGATGATTCTCGCTCTCGAGGGACGCTTCGAGCCATTCACGCTTGGGCGAGGAATCCAGCTCGCAAAAGTCATCGAAATTCAATCTCTGGCTGCTCGCTGCGGATTTGCGCTTGCGGACATGCGCGCCTTCGATGCGGCGATTACTCCGCAGAAAATGGCCGCCACGCGCGAAGCGGCAGCCGCCCGCGTCGCTTCGTCCTCCGACGGAGTTTATCCCGAGCGAAGTCGAGGGGCTCAGGACGACACGCTCAGGGCAGGCTTGGTCGAAGGATGAAGCGGGTCGTTTCCGTCTCGCTCGGCTCGAGCAGCCGCGACCACCGCGCCCGAGTGACGTTCATGGGCGAAGAGTTCGACATCTCGCGCGTCGGAACGGACGGCAAACTCGGTGCCGCGATCGAATCGGTGCGCGCGCTCGACGGCCAAGTAGATGCGATTGGTCTGGGAGGCATCGACGTTTATCTCTACGCGGGCAGTCATCGCTATGCGCTGCGCGACGGCTTGCGTTTGCTCGAAGCCGCTAAGCTCACGCCGGTCGTCGACGGAAGCGGCCTGAAGAACACCCTTGAGCGTAAAGCCATCCGCTTCATGCAGGAGGAGCTCTCGATCGATTTACGCGGCCGGCGCGTTCTGATGGTAAGTGCCTTGGATCGGTTCGGCATGGCACAGGCGCTGGTCGATGCGGGCGCGGACGTGCTCTTCGGCGATTTCATCTTTGCGCTCGACAAAGACATGCCGGTTCGCGACCTCCACGAGTTCGAACGGATGGCCGAAAAATATCTTCCGGATGCGTGCAAGCTGCCGTTTCAATTCTTCTATCCGACCGGCAAGAAACAAGAGAAGCCGCCCGATCCCAAGTACCCTCAATACTACGAGCAGGCCGAAATCATCGCCGGCGATTTTCACTTCATGCGACAGTTCATGCCGGAGCGGCTCGACGGCAAGATCGTCTTGACGAACACGGTTACTCAAGCGAATGTCGAAGAGCTTGCCACGCGCGGCGTGAAGACGTTGATCACGACGACGCCCGATCTCGCGGGACGCTCATTCGGAACGAACGTCCTCGAGGCCGCGCTCCTGGCGCTGCTCGGCAAGGCGTGGAGCGAAGTCGTGCCCGCCGATTATGAGCGCCTGTTGCGAGAGCTTCAACTCAAACCACGCGTGGTCTCGCTCTAAACCCGAGCGAATTCGAAGCGGTTGGACGCCTAGGAGCCTGGGTATACCTTCGGCCGCGGCGGCGCCCAGAAGGCCTCGGAGCGGCCCTCTGCGAACAGACCGCGACCAGCGTTGGAGAACGCCATCAAGTGCTGGGGCTCTCGCCATGAGCGCCCCGTGAGGGTCTAGTAGTTGAACGACAAAGATATCGTACTAACTGCGGAAGGTTTAACGAAGTTGGAGCAAGAGCTCGACGAGCTCAAGAGCGTCCACCGGCGCGAGGTCAACGATCGAATTCGCCAAGCTAAAGAGTATGGCGACTTGAGCGAAAACGCAGAGTACGAAGATGCCAAGCAGGAACAAGCCTTCATCGAAGGTCGCATCCTCAAACTGGAGGCGATGATCCGCAACGCGCGCATCATCGACGAATCGGAGTATGCAGCGGACGAGGTCCATCTCGGGGCGGTCGTCAAGGTGAAAGACCTCAAGAACAACGACACATACGAGTTTTCGATCGTGGGATCCGCGGAAGCCGACCCGCCGAATCGTCGCATCTCAAACGAATCTCCGCTGGGCAGCGCCCTCATGGGACACAAGAAAGGAACGACGGTAGACGTCGCCACGCCGCGCGGCGTCGTGAAGTACAAGATCGAGTCGATCAAGAGCAGCGCGCCGAAGAAGGCTGCGAAGAAGGCTTCGTAACTATTGGACGAACTCGGAAAAACCGAAGCGGCGCTCGTGGCGGCCAGACGTGAGAATCTGGCCGCTTTGCGTTCGCGGGGGCACGATCCGTTTGCGGCGCGACGCTTTGACGTACAGGCTACCACCGCCGAACTGCTCGAGCGTTACGGCTTTCTCGTCCCGGGCCAAGACGCAAGCGCCGAAGGCTGGAGCATCGCCGGCCGCATGCTTTCGAAACGAACGATGGGGAAGACGAGCTTCGCCGACCTTGCCGACCGCAGCGGAAAACTGCAGATTTACTTGCGTAAAGAAGAAGTGGGAGAGCGCGCCTTCAGCGACTGGGGCGATCTCGACCGTGGCGATCTTCTCGGCGTGCGCGGTTACATGTTTCGCTCGAAGCTGGGCGAGCTGACCCTTCACGTTTCGTCCTTTTCCGTGCTCGGTAAGGCACTGATGCCGTTGCCGGACAAATGGCATGGGCTGCAGGACGTCGAGAAGCGCTATCGCCAGCGCTACGTCGATTTGATCGTCAATCCGGACGTGCGCGACACTATGATCATGCGCAGCCGCCTCATGGCGGAGATGCGCCGGTTCATCGATAGCCGCGGTTTTTACGAGGTCGAAACGCCGACGCTGCTGCATGTCGCGGGGGGCGCGGCGGCGCGGCCGTTTGTCACGCATTGCAACGCCCTTGACCAGGCGATGCAACTGCGTATCGCGACCGAACTGAACTTGAAGCGCCTGATCGTCGCCGGCCTCGAGCGAGTCTACGAAATTGGGCGAATCTTTCGCAACGAGGGCATAGACACGACGCATGCCCCGGAGTTCACGATGCTCGAGCTGTATGCGGCCTATTGGGACGTTTCCGACATGATGCAGTTCAACGAGGATTTGATCGTGCATCTCGTCTCCGTCGCAACCGACGGCGGAACGGACCTGCCGCTCGGCGATCGCAGCGTCTCCTTCGAGCGCCCCTTCGGCCGTCTCGAGTACCTCGACGCGATGGCGCGTTACAGCGACGGGAAATACACGCGGGAGCGTTTGCTCGATCCGGGCGGCGCGCAGGAAATTCTGCAAGAACTCGGGGTGCCGTCCTCGCCGTCGCACGGACACGCGCTCGACAAGATCTTCGAGCGTGTTCTCGAGCCGCATCTCATTGCGCCGACATTCGTCACGGGTTATCCAGTCGTCATTTCGCCTCTCGCGAAGCGGCGAGCCGACGACCCGGCGTTGGCCGATCGTTACGAGCTCTTCTGCGCCGGGATGGAAATATCGAATGCTTTTACGGAGCTCAACGACCCCGACGACCAGCGCGAGCGCTTTGCGGCGCAGGTTGCCGAACGAGCCGGCGGAAATGAAGAAATTCCGGAGCCCGATTGGGATTTCGTGCGCGCGCTCGAATACGGGATGCCGCCGACGGCCGGAATCGGGATCGGCGTCGACCGCCTCATTATGCTCTTGACGGGACAGCGATCCATTCGCGACGTGATGCTCTTTCCGCTGCAGCGCCAGCACGGTTGATGCCGCGCCAATTTGCCGCTCTCCTCATCGTTCTCGTTGCGGTGCTCGCGCCGGCTGCTGCCGGCGGCGATCAGCGGTATTACTATCTCAATCCAAATCAGCTCGATCTCACGATGTTGTTGCCGCCGCCGCCCGATGCGGCTTCTGCCCAAGCGCGTTCCGACGAGCAACAGGTCGCAGCTGCCGTCGCCGCGCGTAGCCAAGCGCAGCTCTTTGAGGCTCAAGAAGAATCGACGCGCAGCGTCTTTTTCTTCGCTCCCTCCATCGGCCCAGGTTTTGAACAGACGCGGCTTCCAGTGACGGCGCGCTTCTTTTCCCGAGTGCAATCGGACATTTCAAGCCTCATCGATCGGGCGAAGGCGTACTGGGACCGTCCTCGTCCAAACGGCGAGCAGAGCGGCCGGGGCTCCTACCCGAGCGGCCACGCTGCGTTCGCCGCTTCCAGCGCGATTCTGCTCTCGCAGCTAATTCCGTCGAAGCGCGACCCCATCTTCGTGCAGGCGCGCGTCTTCGCCGAAAATCGAATTCTCCTAGGACTCCACTATCCAAGCGACGTCGCGTCCGGCTGGACTGCGGGGACTCTGGCCGTCTACGTCATGATGCGCGACCGCGGGTTCCAGCGCGACTTTGCCGCCGTGAAGACGGAGTTACGCCGAGCAGATCTTTGACAAAGCTTCGCTTGACCGTTGCGTACGACGGAACGGATTTCCACGGCTTTCAATGGCAGCCGGCGGGGCGCACCGTCGTGGGCGTTCTGGAGGCCGCGCTCGCGCAGCTCTTTGGCGAGTCCACCCGGGTCACCGGTGCCGGACGAACCGATCGCGGCGTGCATGCGACCGGGCAAGTCGTCTCATTTTCGACACAGAAGGCATTTCCGTTCGAACGGCTCACCGTCGCGCTCAACGCCGTCTTGCCGCCGGACTGCTCGGTTCGTGAGAGTGCGTTGGTGGAAGGCGATTTCTCCGCCCGCTTCTCGGCCCGAGAGCGAACCTATACGTATGTGATCCTCAACCAGCCGCAACGCAGCGCGTTGCTGGCGCGGTACGTCTATCGCGTTACCCGCTCGCTGGACATCGCCGCGATGCGCGCGGCCGCCGGCCACCTCGTCGGCGAGCACGACTTTCGTTCGTTTGTCAGGGTGTTGCCCGAGACCGCCACGATCAGGCACGTCGGGCGACTCGAGGTCGACCGGCGCGACGAGCTGGTTCGGATCGCAATTACGGCGGACAGTTTCCTCCATCGCATGGTTCGCGCCATCGTGGGCACCTTGATCGAGTGCGGAACCGGTCGCCGGGATCCCTCGGCAATTCCGGCGATCCTGGCCGCCCGCGATCGCTCAGTGGCCGGCGAAACGGCCCCGGCTAAAGGACTTTACTTGGCGGGCGTGCGCTATGCCGACGGCTACGACTCGCTCGCCGAGCCGCCGGTCCTGCAAGGCTGGGCGAGAGGCAATCCTTGACGCGGACCAGGCTTTCCCGTAGGATACCTTGGTTGTGCGCACCTACCAGCAAACGACGGCGCAGACGGATCACCGTTGGTACCTCGTCGATGCATCCGGGGAGCGTCTTGGCACGCTCGCGGTGCGCGTTGCCCGCGCGCTTTCGGGCAAGCATAAGCCGACCTGGACGCCCCATATCGACGACGGTGACCACGTGATCGTGGTAAACGCCGAAAAAATCGAGTTGGGCGGAAAGAAGTGGACGCAAAAGCTCTATTACCGTCACAGTAACTATCCCGGCGGCCTGAAGGTGCAGACCGCCAAGGAAATTGCCGAGAAACACCCGGAGCGATTGATAGAGAGAGCCGTACGCGGAATGCTTCCGACAAACCGGATGCGCGACGTGCAGCTGCGCCGCTTGAGCGTCTATTCGGGCCCAAATCATCCGCACGAGGCGCAGAAACCCGCGCCGCTCTCGTCGCTGCGATAGGGGCCGGTTTTTGAACGAGACGATCGACGTCATTCAATCGACTGGCCGCAGAAAGCGCGCGGTAGCGAGGGTGAAGCTCTCGCTCGGTCAGGGCATCATCACGGTAAACGGCAAACCCGTCGACGAGTATTTCTCGCGTCCCCAACTGCTTCAGATCGTGCGTCAGCCGCTCGAAGCGACGCAGAGTGTCTCACGCTTCGACGTCCGGGTGAAAGCGGAAGGCGGCGGGATCACCGGGCAAGCCGGTGCGATTCGTCATGGCATCGCGCGCGCGCTGCTGGCGATCGACGAATCGTTCAAAGAGACGCTCCGTAAGAACGGCTTCCTCACGCGCGACCCGCGCGAAAAGGAATCGAAGAAGTACGGCCGCAAGCGCGCCCGTAAGCGGTTCCAGTACAGCAAACGCTAAGGACGGCCCTCAAGCTTTCTGCGATTGCTCTGGGAGCGATCGCGTTACTCGTGCAGCCGCACGCCGCGTGGATCGAACGTTCTTACGCCAACGGCGCGTATCCGCGTTGGGAGTACGTTGCATTTGTCATCACTCATCCGCTACCGTGGTCCCTTGGCGATCTTGCCGCCCTGGCCGGCGTGGCCGCGATCGCCTGGCAAATCGTCTTTTTTGCGCGCCGCCGAAGGCGCCGAGCAGCGCATCTGGGAGCGCTGATCCTAAACTGCGCTGCGATCGCGGGAGCTTACGCATTGTGGTTCGAGCTGAGCTGGGGCTGGAATTACGCGCGCGCGCCGCTGGAAACGCGCGTTGCGTTCGATGCGTCGCGGGTGACGCCGCTGCACGCTGCGGCACTGCGCCGCCATGCGATGGCAGAGATGAACGCGCTTGCGGCAGCGGCGCACGCTCGCGCCGCCAGTCCGCTCGATCTGACCGCACTGCAAGCGGCATGGCTGCCTACGGTGCGGCGCGCGGGCGACGATTGGGCGCCTCTCGTCGGGGCAGCGAAGCCCACCGTGGCAGATCCGTTCATGCTCGCGACGGGAACGAGCGGGTTCATCAATCCGCTCACGCTCAACGTCGCACTTGCGTCGGATCTGCTCTGGTTCGAGCGGCCGTTCGACCTGGCGCACGAGTGGAGTCACGACGCCGCCTACGCACGCGAAGACGAAGCGAACTATCTCGCGATTCTGACGTGTCTGCGTTCGCCCGATCCGGCAGTACGCTACTCGGGGTGGTTCGAGCTCTTCCTTTACTTGCCGCAGAGGCGCTATGCGCGTCGCGAATTCGTTTCGCTCGTTTGGCAAGATTTCGCGGCCATGCGCAAACGCAACGCGCGCCACATCAACGTGATGCTCGCACACTGGTCGTGGCGTACGTACAACGTTTACTTGAAGAGCAATCGGATCGCGTCTGGAATTGCTAACTACGACGAAGTGACGCGGTTGATGCTCGGCGTTCCGCTCGACTCACAGGCTCTTCCCGTCAGGCGGTAACGAAAAGGGGGGACCCGAAACCGGGTCCCCCTTTTTACGAGGTGCCGCTAATTCTGCGGAGGTTTACCGCCCTTATTGTCGCCGTTGTCCGGCGCTTTCGGCGCGGCGCCTTGAGGCTTGGATTTCGATTGTGCGTTGGCGCCACCTTGCGGATGTGCGCCGGATTGTCCATGCATCGCTTGCGAGTGCATCTGGTTTGGCGGAGGCGACTTGTGCTGCGGATGCGTCGCCGGCGCGTTGTGATGAGGCTGCGTGACCGGCGCCTGGTTATGCTTCGGCTGCGACGCAGGCTTCGATTGTGTGGCAGGCTTCGCCTGAGTTGCAGGCTTCGTCTGAGTCGCCGGCTTCGGCTGTGCCTTGGGCTGCGTGACCGGAGCGTTCGCGCCGTTTGAAGTCTTGACGTTCTTCTGCGCGGCTTGCTTATCGGCCGCGGTTACCGGCGCGTAATGTGGAAGCTGCTTCGGATCGCTGTACGGTTTCTGCGAAGCCGTAACCGGCGGCTTGCCGTGGTTGACGTTCGCATAGAGGTTGCGATCCTGGGCCGCGACGCGGGCTTGATTGCGCTGTGCGGTCGTCGGCGGAATGGCATGCTGCCGCGCTGCGATTTGTCCCGACGTCGGTTTTGCGGATACTCCGCCGTGACCGCCGTTGTAGCTCACGTGACAATTGTTGCCGCAATGGACGCTCTTATTGATCACGGTCTTGTTGATGTAGACGTTGCGCACGACGTTGCGGTTGACGTTCATTACCGCTCCGTTGTACCTGAAAGCGTTGCCGGCCCAGTAGCCGCCGACGAATCCGGCACCGAAGTAACCGAAACCGTAGTTAATGCCACCGTAGAACCCGACGCTCGGGCCCCAGTAGCCGGTATTCCACGCGTACGCGCCGTTGTAGCCGGCGCCCCAGTAACCCGGGGTCCAGTAGACGCCGACCGAGGGCGGCGCTACCCACGTCCCCGGCACCCAGTAGTAGCCGGCAGGTCCCCAGCCCCAGTACCCGGGGGTCCACTGGTAGTTGGGATACGGGGCTACCGGCTGTGAATAGACCGGAAGCGGCGGCGGGGGCACGCCGACGCTAAACCCGACGCCGACGCTAAACTGAGCGGGCGCCGCTAGCGGCAGTGCTGCCATAAAAATTGTTACGATAATTGCGCAGAGCGATCTTGTGATTCGCACGACTCCTCCTTTTGGAAAGTGTATGGGCCAAGTATAGCCTATGCGGCCCTCGAGCGGGGCGTGCTGCAGCGGTTTCACGCGATTCTTACCCATTAATGAGCCCCTCCCAACTCGATCCTCATCGCTCTCACATCACATATCGTCCATCTTGGGTACGTCTCGCGTCCACCACGTCTTGATAGGATCGCCCCATGTTCGATGTCGGTGAGTCTCTGCGTGACGCCTTTGCCACTGCTCGCGCGCGTTTGCACAACGCGCAGGGATCGGTCGCCCTAGCTAACTCGGGCATCGGAATCGGCCGCTCCGCCGATGCGGCGATGGCCCAGACGGCGCAGGCGGCAATCTTTACCGAAGCCCTGCTCGCCGCGGAACGAGCACGCCTTGACGAGATCAAGGCGGTGACAAAATGAACATCGATATTCTCGATGCGGCCGCTAGCGGGATGGACGCGCAGCGCGCAGCCCTCGATGTGGCAGCCCGTAACGTTGCCGCCGCAGAAGCCGCGGGCCCGAACGCCGACTACGCGCGGATGATTCCCATCTTTCGAATTGACGACGCCAACGACGATCTGCGCGTCGAATTTGCCGGTACGCGCACCGAGCTCGGGACGAACGTCGACATTCTCACCGAGATGATTGCCGTGATGAATGCCTCGCGCGCGTACGAGTCTGACGCCTCGATCTTCGAGGTCGGCAAGAGACTAGCCGAAAAAACTATCGACTTGGAGCGGTTGTGAGGGTCGAGCCGCTTATCCCCGACGCGGCGGGGCCGCCGCTGCAATTCGGCGGTGACGCTGCAGCATTTGCGCGGGCGATCGATGCGCTGGGCGATGTCCTCGCCGGGGCAACGCAGGCCGAAGATAATTTCGCATACGGTAGAGGCACGCTGCAAGACGCAATCTATGAACGCGCGCAGGCGGACCGTTGCGCTCTCCGTCGCAACGGCGACGGCGCAGCGCATCGCGCAGGCCGCACAATCCGTGCTTAACATGCAAGTGTAACCTATGAACGGCGTTGCCCAGCTGCTGACTCGGTGGAATACTTTACCGAGAGCGCTTCGCCTCGTCGCCGGCGCGGCGGTGCTCGCCATGGCGACCATTGCAGCGGCTGCGGCAATCATCGCGCATCCAGCTCGTACGCCGCTCTTTGCCGCTTCACTCCATCCCGAGCAGCTTGCCGAAGTCGAAGAGCGTCTTGCCGCATGGAACGTTCCCTTCACGCCCACTGCCGAGAACGTCGTCGTTGATGCGAGGCGCCGCAACGACCTCTTGCTGCGTCTCTCGCTCGCCGGTGTTCCACATCTGCATCTCGTAAATAGCGCAGAGGCACTGGAAAGCATCGGCGTCCTGACCCCGCAAACGGTCATCGAAGCGCAGGCGCGAGCGGGACTCGCAGGCGACATCGAAGCGGGGTTGCGAAGTATCGACGGCGTGGACGACGCACGGGTTATCGTTGCGCCGGCGAAGGCATCGGAATTCGCCGACGAAACGACGCACGATGCCTCCGCTTCAGTGCGGCTGCAGCTTCGCGGCGGCGCACGACTTCCGCGCGAAGCGATTGCCGGCATCCGCGCATTTGTCGCGGCAAGCGTGCCCGAACTCCAACCGGCACGCGTGACGATTCTCGACGACCGCGGCGTCGCGTTGGGCAACGACACTGCCGGTGCCGACGAGGCCGCCGATCTCCAGCGCTCGCTGCAGTCCGCACTCGATTCCGTTTTCGGTGACGGAGCGACGATCGTCCGCGTTCGCGCGGAATACGACGTTGCACAAACTTCCGAACATGACGTGCGCCGCGCCCCGATCGCCGTAGAGGCGATCCGGCGCATGCGGCGCAGCGAAAGCTACGACGGCGGCGGCAAACGCTATCGCAGACTCGAAGAAGGCGATGATCGCGGCAGCCAAACGCACGAGTCGCTCGCGCAAACCCCGGCGGGCGCGCTCAAGCGCCTTTCGACGGCGATCTTCGTCGATCAAGGCCGCGCGCTCGATGTAGCGAAGGTTCGCGAACTCGCTAGCGCTACGCTCGGCTACGATCCACGGCGTGGTGACGCGCTGGCCGTCGAGGCCGTGGACTTTCACCGTGAGCTGCCGGCACGTAAGGACCCCTGGTGGCTGCTCTACGGCACAATCGTGCCGCTCGCTCCGGCGCTCATTTTGGCGATCGGGCTCGTCGCTTGCGTTCGGATTGCGGTACCGTCCTTAGCTGCGCTGGTGCAGTCGTTTATCGAGCGCGGCGTCGTCGAGCGCGCCTCGAAAGCCGCCGCGGGTTTTCCGCCGGCCCGGGTGCGCAGCATGCTCGAACAAGAGCCGCCGCATGCCGCGGCGGCAATCATCAGCGCGCTTCCGGCTGCAACCGCCGCGGCAGTTCTGGACCTCTATCCGCCGCACGAACGCGAGGCGATCGTTCGCCGGATGCAGCGCTGCGGCACCTCTACTCTCTGACGCGCACGAGTTGCTGCGCCGTCATGTCTGATAACTTCGTTCCACTCGCCGAATTCTTGCGTCCCGTCGCGCGCGAACCGGTGGTGGAACCGCCTCCTCTAGCAGAGGCGCGGATTGCGGACGTGTGCGATGACTATTGCGAAACGCTTCGCGCTGCGCGGCGTTTTCGGGCAGGGCTTGCCGATGCACTCGATGCCGCTGTCGAGCAGTTGTTGCGAACGATTGCGAACGAGGTGCTCGCACGCGAACTGCAGCTCGCCGGTGCCGACGTTGCCGCGATTGTCTCGGCCGCGCTCAATCGGTTCGCCGACGATACGGTGCTGTGCGTTCGCGCGCACCCTCGCGACTGGGATGCACTGGCCGGCTTTGATCTCGAACGGGTTGCCGATGCTGCGCTGCAGCCGGGGGATATTCGTGTGGAGCTTCGCAGTGGTACGATCGATTTGACGCTGGCCGCGCGCCTCGATGCAGCGCTGGCGGCGTGTTCGGCGTGATTGCTTTGCAGAGGCTCGCACTCGGCGCTTGCGCGCTCGGCCGCGCGATCGACGCGCACGGTTCGCCACTCGACCGTGGGCCGCTTTTGCAAGGGCGCAATGTCTCGTTGGAGCTGCGTGCTCCTCGACCCAGCGATCGGGTGCCGATTACGACGCCGCTGCCGACCGGGATACGCGTCGTCGATGGGTTGCTCACGATCGGTCGCGGCGCCCGCGTCGGCATTTTCGGCGCGCCCGGGGCAGGCAAGACCACGCTGATCGAGTCGGTCGTCGCGGGTTGCGCTGCCGATGCAATCGTCGTCGCACTCGTCGGCGAACGAGGGCGGGAGGCGCAATGCTGGATCGCGCGGCGCGACGATCGGACGACGGTCGTTTGCGCCACCAGCGACCGGCCGCCACAGGAGCGGCTTCTCGCGGCACAGGTTGCCGTGGTGCAGGCCGTTGCGCTGCGCGAACGCGGATTGCACGTGCTGCTCGTCATCGATAGCTTGGCACGCTTTGCGTACGCGTCGCGCGAGATCGCCGTGGCCGCCGGCGAGAGTGTGGGGCGAGGCGGGTACCCACCGAGCGTCTTCGCTCATCTGGCTCGGCTCGTTGAAATTTCTGGCGCGCTCCAGCATGGCTCGATCACGCTGATCGCTACCGTAATAAACGACGGGGACGACCGCGATCCGGTCAGCGACGGCGCGCGCTCGATTCTGGACGGCCACATCGCGCTCTCGACGCGTCTTGCCGAAGCCCGGCGATTCCCGGCCGTAGACGTACCGGCGAGTACGAGCCGAACGATGGAAGCGGTCGCAGATCAGTCTCACCGCAGCGCCGCGCGCAAGGTGCAGCGAGCTCTCGCCCTGCTCGACCGCATCGACGACGCCCGCGCGCTTGGCATAGATCCGGCCGATCACTCCGCGCGTACCGCCATCGCCGCCGAGAGCCGTCTCGAAGCCTTCCTACGTCAAGGACGCAGCGCCTCCGACTACGACGCGACTTTGTCTGAGTTGGCGCAGCTCGCAATTCTTTTGGAAGGCGACGATGGAGATCGTTAGCGATCTCGCCGCACTTATGCGGCGGATCGAACAAATCGCGCGAGGTCCGCGACTGGACGGCCCAGAATTCGACGCCGCCGTCACGGGTGCGAGCCTCACTTCGCGCTCGGCAATCGATTCGCGCTCGGCAATCGATCGCTACGTAAGAACGGAGGCGCAGGCCTTCGGCATCGATCCCGCTCTGATCGAGGCGATCATCGCAAACGAATCGGGATTCGATCCAAAGGCGACCTCTCGCGCCGGCGCTCGCGGTCTCATGCAACTCATGCCGCAGACCGCCGCAGCCCTCGGCGTTACCGATCCGTACGACGCCGCGCAGAACGTCCGAGGCGGTACCCGATATCTTCGCACTCTGCTCGATCGATTCGGCGATGTCGAGCTCGCCGTGGCTGCATATAACGCCGGGCCGGGTGCAGTCGAACGCTTCGGCGGCGTGCCGCCCTACCCGCAGACGCGCAGCTACGTACGCAAAGTCTTGGCGCATTACCGGGAACTGCGTTCGGGCGAGCGCGCAGTTCTCAACTCGGCAAACTTGCGATGAGCGGCCGATCACACGCTCCTGCGACGATCGTGCGATGATGACGCAGCAGCTCGAGGTCAGTATTCTCGCGGCGCCGTTGGCAGCAATTGATCGGCGCGTGCTGTCAGAGGCGTGGTATTCGGCTTTGCGGCTGGTGCGCCAACCTCGCCAATTTTCAGCGATTGCTCCTCCTGCGCGATCGCCTGTCTCGCAGCGCGTTCGCGCACCCATACAAAACATCCCGGAGCGATCGTGGCGCGCCCACGTCGAGATGCGCCGTCGTCACGCCTTGCTTTCCAAATCGAGCATGATTTGCAGCGACGGAGTAAGCGACCAAAAACTTCAGGCCGGCGCCGTGCGCTCGCACATCGGATTGAGCGAGCGTTCGCCCAAACAAACGTGCATACGAAGCGGGCGACGTTTTCGATGGGACGCGGAAACGCGCGCATACATATTATCCTTCAAACCAAAGGAGAAAGCACGACACTGCTCGCGATCTGCCGCCCCGAGCTGCGTCTCGTCGTCGCGCGCGCTCTGGCACAGGCTCGTCTCGCGCTAGCGGCGCGCGGCATCGGCATCGAACTGCGCGGGTCAGGAGTAGGTGAATGTTCCTGAGTACAAGCCTGAGCGCCGCGCTCGATCGCATCGCCGAGCGGGCCGCCGACGTAAGACGGGCGTACACACCGGCTGCCGTTCCGCAGGAAGACGACGTCGCAAGCGCCGCAACAATCTCGGACTTTACGCTCGATCCGCTCGCCGTGACCGCGCCGGACGGCGTCTACTTTGCCACGAACGACGATCAGGGAAGAACGACGTACACGCGCGACGGCTCCTTCCAGCTTCGAGGCGGCAAGCTGGTCGACGCCGATGGGCGCCCCGTCTTGGGCGAACGCAACCAGTCCGGGGTGCTCGGCGAGCTTGCCGTCGATCCCGTTGACGAAGTACTGGGACGAATCCACGACGCCGGCATCGAACGCGATGGCAGCTTCGCGTACAACCGCGACGTTTTGGACCCACGCAGCGGAAGGCGAGAATCGCAACGAGTCGTTGTTGGACGGATTGCTCTCGCGCGTTTTCCTGCGGGGACGAGACTCGAAACGAGTGATGGGAATCACTTCATCGCGCCTGCGGGCGTCATCGCGCAGAATGGTTTTGCGACGGAGCGAGGCTTTGCACCGCTGGTGCCGATGCATCGCGAGCGCAGCCGAGTCGACATCGATGAGAGTCTCATCCGGCTCAAAGACGCGTATCTTGCCTTTGACGCGCTGCAGGCAGCCGAGGCCGCCCGAGCGCACCTAGGCAAGACCGCGATGGATCTCTTAAAATGAAAGCACTTGGTTTTGGTGTGACGCTCAAGGACGGCTCTGACGCAACCGGAGTAAAGCGCGTTCGGCCTGCCCTCTTTGAAGCGCGCTCCTCTCTGCCCATTAGCGCCGCCTGCGTCGTTGCGAACGGCATTCGTGAGACGTTGAGTCCGTTGCTCGGCGGATCCGTTGCGGTGCGCCTCTTCGAGCCGAGGATTCCGGCACCGCATGCGTGGTCCGCAATTCTGCGCGATGCGAGACTCTATCGGGTGCGAGGAAATGTTGCGGATGCGGCCGTCGTCCTGCGAGCGTCCGACGCGGTCGCCCTCGCCGCCGCTCTTTTCGGAGAATCGTCCGGCGCCGTGGAGCGTGCGCTTTCCCCGATTGAATGCGACATCTTGGATCGCATGATCAACGCAATTGCTGCGAACCTCGGTGCCGTCTGCGGAGCGCGCGAAGGTTATCCCGTCGAACGCGTTGCCGCGCTCGACGGATTCGTGACGTATTTCGAGCTCCTGATTGAAGAGCCGGTTTCGTCTCGAATCGGCATCGCGCTGTCGCGCGACCCTGCGTCTGACGCCCGCGGCTGTCTCGAGTCGAGGCACCTTGCACAAGTCAGACTCACCGCGCTCGCCACCCTCAACCTAGGCAAGATAGATGCTGCGACCGTTTCGCGACTCGTCGTTGGTTCGACCATTCCGGTAGAGCCGGGAGAATTGCGGCGCTGTAGCCTTATGGCGCACGGACGCAGGCTCGCTCGCGGCAGCTGCGGGATTCGCGATGGACGATATGCATTCTATGCCGACGCGCGCGAAGGCACGTGAGCGCCTACGATGGCAATGAGCTCGAAAGAATCGGCGGAGTTCGAGAATATCGGCTTGCTCATGCACGTGCCACTGGATCTCACGGTCGAGCTGGGAAGCTGTAAGCTATCAGTGGCCGAGGTATTGAAGCTCGGCACAGGTTCGATCGTCGAACTCGATCGTCACGTAAATCGTCCCGTCGATCTGCTTGTTAACAGTAGACTGATTGCGCGCGGCGAGATCGTCGCACTTGCGGAGAGTTTTGCGTTGCGCATTACCGAGCTGCTCCCGGTCTAGGCAGGTTCGTACCCCTATGCCAACCGATTTCTTCGCCGGCACCGTTGGCCGGCACGCAACGGTGCCGCTCGATCTCCTCGTGACGCTCACGATGCTCTCGCTCGTGCCGCTCCTGCTGGTCATGTGCACGTCGTTTGTACGAATCGTCGTGGTGCTCTCGCTCGTGCGCTCGGCAATCGGTGCCTCGGCGCTTCCACCCAACGCCGTGCTCACTGGGCTCGCACTCGTACTGACATTGGTCGTAATGGCGCCTACCGCGCAGCGAGTAGGACACGACGCTATCGATCCGTATTCGCGAGGCGCGATTTCGCCCTCGCAAGCGATTCGGCGAGCAATCGGGCCTCTTCGCTCTTTCATGCTTCGCCAGACGCGCGTGGCGGATGTGGCGCTTTTCGACCGAGTCGCACGGCGCGCCCCCGAGCCGGGCGAGCGCGCCCCCATTACGGTCGTGATTCCCGCCTTCGTCGTCGGTGAGCTGCGCAGCGGATTCGCTATCGGATTTGCGCTTTATCTGCCGTTTGTCGCGATCGACTTGGCGGTTGCGGCCATGCTGATGGGGCTTGGCATGGTGATGCTCAGCCCACCCGTCGTCTCATTGCCGGTGAAGCTGCTGCTCTTCGTGATGGTCGACGGCTGGGCGATGCTTTGCGGAGGCGTTGTCGCAAGCTTCCGATAACCTAAAATATATGCGGATCGGAGACGCCATCGCGACTCAGCGGCCGTTTTTCTCGTTCGAGTTCTTCCCGCCGAAGGACGACGAGGGTTCCCGCCGCTTGTTTGCGGCAATCGAGGCGTTGCAACCGCTGCGGCCGGCCTTCGTTTCCATCACCTACGGCGCTGGCGGCTCGACGCGCGCCCGTACGGTTGCGCTTGCTAAAGAAATTCAGCATCAGATCGGTCTGACGGTGGTTGCGCACGTCACGTGCGTCGGCGCGGACCGGGCCGAGCTGCGAGAACTCTTCGACGACTTGGCGAGGGCCGGCATTGAGAACGTTCTCGCATTGCGAGGCGACGCTCCGGCGGGCGCTCCTTTCCTACCGACGCCCGGAGGCTTTGCGCACGCCAGCGAGCTGATCGCCATGTTGCGGCGAAATTACGACTTTTGCATCGGAGCAGCGTGCTATCCGGAAAAGCATCCCGAAGCGGCGACGTTCGAAGACGACCTTCTCCATCTCAAGCTCAAAGCCGAAGCGGGCGCGGATTTTCTTGTATCGCAGCTTTTTTTCGACAACGCACACTTCTTCGAATTCGAACGCCGCGCCCGAATCGCCGGCATCGAGCTTCCGATTCTCCCCGGCCTGATGCCGATTACGAACTTTGCTCAGATCAAGCGGTTCGTCGCCATGTGCGGCGCGAGCATTCCACCGAAGCTGCTCGTTGAACTGGAGGCGCGCAAGGGCGACGATAAGGCAGTTGAAGATCTTGGCGTCGCATACGCGGCAATGCAAGCTCTCGGACTGGTGCAGGGAGGCCTGCCCGGGATTCACTTTTACACGTTGAACCGCTCGCCCGCGACGCGCGCCATCGTCTCGTCGCTCTTGGCGGCAAGTGCCTGGCGTCCCGCCTTTCGAACACCCAGTGCCATAACAACTCGGTAACGCTGCCGTAACGGCGCGCCGGTACCGTTGAGCGGTGGACATCCTCGACGGATTGCTTCACGACGCGCTCGTCACCACGGCAACGATCGCGTTGCCGATGCTCGGCGTCGCAGCGCTCGTCGGTACTGCCATTGCCGTAGTACAAGCGGCGACGCAGGTTCAAGAACAGACGCTGACGCTGCTTCCCAAGATCGTCGCCATCGGATTGATGATCGCGTTGTTCGGCAACCCCGCTATGCACCTGCTCGCCGGACTCTTCGATCGCGCGCTGGCTGCGATTCCTGCGATCGATTCGGGATGGTAACCGGCTTGCTCGCCTTTGCACGCTGCGCCGGCTTCGTCTTTCGCGCTCCGGGATTCTCGCATCCGAGCGTGCCGTCTCCACTGCGAGCCGGCCTGGCCGTCGCGCTTTCGATCGCGATGGCCCCGACCGCACAGCGGGCGCCGCGCAACGTCGACGCGGCGACGCTCGTTATTGCAATCCTCACGGAATTTTTGCTCGGCAGTGCAATCGGCATGGCCGCCTCGCTGATCTACGACGGGGCCTACGCCGGCGGTCGAGTCGTTGACGATTACGTAGGAGTTAAAGCGATCGCGCCGAGCCTTCAACTCGTCGCGCCGAGTGGCTTTGGACGCGTCTGGTCCCTTGCGTTCACCGGGGCATTCTTTCTTTCGGGCGCTTACCGGCTCGCGCTGCTCGGCCTCGCGCAAAGCTTTGACCGCCTCCCGCTTGGTGCGGGTTTGCGCCCAGACGGTTGGAGCGCGTTCGCGGCCAACTTCGCTGCGACGATCTTCCTCGTCGCGCTCCAAGTTGCGGCACCGGCAGTGGCGCTGGCGTTAGTCGTGCAGATCGCGGTTGGAACGCTCTCGCGGGTTGTTCCGCGCTTCGGCAGTTTTACGCTCGCCTTTCCGCTCGCATTTGCCGCCGCACTCGTCGCAACCGTGATCGCCCTACCGGTGATTGCCGAGCACTCACCCGCGCCGTTGCTATCGGTTCCTGGGAACCTGCGCTGAGCGACCTCTCCGAGAAGCCTTTTGAGGCGACTCCGCATCGCATCGCAAAGGCAAAGCGTGAAGGGAATGTGGCCCGCTCGAGCGAGGTGGCCGCAAACCTTTCCTTTGCGGCGGGTGCGGTAGCCCTTTTTGCAATCGCGCCGACGTTCGGCGCAGTTGCGTGCGCGGCTCTCCAAGTTTGGCCACGCAACGCGCCCGTCGCGGTCGTGCTCATTCCTGGGGTCGCGCTGCTGGCCGTTGGCGCGGCTGCTTTGGGTACCGTGCTGGGGAACCTTCTTCAAAGCGGCGGATTCGTTTCTGTCGCCGTTACGGCGAAGCTAGAACGGCTCGATCCGTTCGAGGGGATCAAACGGATCTTCTCACGCGAAACGCTCGCGCACTCGCTACGAGCTACCCTTGCGTTTGGATGTGCGGTTGGAGCGATGACACCGTTTGTTGCGCTGAGCGCCTCAATGTCGTTACGAGCATCGACGCTTAACGGCGTCGCTGCAGCGGCATGGACCGCCATGCAAGAGGTCGCAGTCGCCGCATGCGCGGTCGGATTCTGCTTCTCCATTGCCGATTACGGCGCGGCACGGCGCCAGTGGTTGCGAAAGCTACGCATGACTTTCGACGACCGCAAGCGCGAGACAAAAGAAGAAGAGGGCGACCCCGGTGCGCGCGCGCGTCGGCGCGCTTTGTATCGCGCGTTGCTGCGTGGTGGGATTCGGCGTCTCAAAGATGCGGCATTCGTGGTGACAAATCCGCAGCACGTCGCCGTCGCGCTCGAGTACAGGCCCGTACAAGTGCCGGTTCCGCGCGTGCTCGTGCGCGTCGCCGGCGCGGCTGCCATCCGCGTACGAGCGATGGCTGCGAGCTATCGCATTCCAATCGTCGAGAACGCTTCGCTCGCCCGCGCGCTCTATCGCGACGGGCGTGCGGGCGAACCGATCCCACACGCCCATTATGTGGCCGTTGCAGAAGTTGTGGCGGCATTGCTGCGCTCTAGGGAGATCCGAGATCGATGAGCTCGCACAAGCGCGCGGTCTATGCGTTTGCCGCGCTCCTGTTGACCGTGGTCGGCATCCTTATCGTTCCGCTGCCGCCGTGGCTGCTTGACGTGCTTCTCGGCATCAACGTCTTCAGCTCCGCGCTCGTTTTGCTGCTTTCGGTAACCATCGAAGACCCGCTCGAGTTTTCGGCGTTTGCACCGGCGTTGCTCGTCGCGACGCTCTTTCGTCTCTCGCTCGACGTTTCGGCGACGCGACTGATCCTGACCGCGGGTGCGACGCCGGGCGCCGTCGGAGCGATTATTCCGGCGTTCGGCGAGTTCGTTGTCCATGGGAACTTGGTGATCGGCTTGATCGTCTTTTCGATCTTGATCACGATTCAGTTCGTCGTTATTGCTAGCGGGTCGCAGCGCGTCGCTGAGGTAGCCGCTCGCTTCACGCTCGACGCCATGCCCGGAAAGCAGATGGCGATCGACGCCGACGTGCACGCGGGCGTACTCGATGCCGAGGGTGCGCGGCGCAAACGCGAGGCCGTGCAGCGCGAGGCGGATTTCTACGGAGCGATGGACGGCGCCGGCAAGTTCGTCAAAGGCGACGCGGTTGCGGCCCTGGTCATCGTGGCCTTGAACCTAACCGGCGGCATTGTCGTCGGAGTGGCATACCGCGGGCTCCCGCCGCTCGACGCTCTTAATACGTTCGCCCTTCTATCGATCGGTAATGCGCTCGTTACCACGTTACCCGCATTCCTGATCTCGACCGCGATGGGAATGATGGTCACGCGGGTCGCCTCAGAGGGCGCACTCGGTTCCGACCTCGCAGCGCAGCTCTTTGCCCGGCCCGATGCACTGCGCAGTGCTGGAGGTTTGCTGCTCGTGCTCGCGCTCGTCCCGGCCTTGCCACGGCCGCTTTTTCTCGTTCTCGGGGCGAGCGCGTTTGCGGTCGCGCATGCCGCGCAGCGCGCGCGTCAATGCCGTGAGGCCGAAGCACTCGACCTGCGGGAGCGAGCCAAACGGAACGCGATGCGTCGACCCGAACTCGCGCTCGGACTCGTCGGGGTCGATGCGATTTCAATTGAAATCGGCGCAGATCTCGCACAACTGCTTGTGCAACCACTCGCCGACGCGTTGCTCGATCGAATTGGCGAGGTTCGGCGCGCGCTCGCCGCAGACATCGGCATCGTCCTGCCCGGAGTGCGCCTGCGCGACGAGCTTGCGCGGGATCCGCGAACTTACGCCATCCGCGTGCGCGACCGCTTGGCGGGAGCGGGCCGGCTCGAGCTCGAGAGTCTGCTCGCCGTTGCCGACGAAGCGGTGCTTGCACGTTTGCCCGCTCGAGTGGAACGCGAGCCCGTGTACGGATTGCCTGCGGCATGGATCGAACCGGAAGCCCGAGAACGCGCGGTCAACGCCGGTGCGCTTGTCTTCGACCCGATCTCGGTGCTTGGCTCGCATCTGGCCGAAGTCGCGCGCGAGCACGCAGCGGAGCTGGTGGGGCGACAAGAGTTTCAAACGCTGCTCGAGCATTTGCGCTCGACAGTGCCGGTCTTGGTGAAGGAAGTGGGAAGCGACGCTTTGCCGTTCGGCGTCCTCCATCGCGCCTTCACGCTGCTGCTGCGCGAGGGAGCGTGGCCGCGCGATCCGATCGCCATACTCGAGGCGATGCTCGATGCGCACACGCACGACCCGCGCGAGCTCGCCGAGGCGGCGAGGCGCGTGATCGTGCCCGATCTCTTACGTCGCCGCGGAGTTACACAGTTGACACCGATGATCTTCGATGCCGATTTCGAAGAACGGCTCGCGGCGGCATGGTGCCGGTACGGTAACGAGGGGCTGGATCCGGCGACCGCATTGGCCTTGCGAGCCCGGATCGAAGAGTACGCCAGCGCGATGCCGCGCGATCGCGCGGCAGTCATTTGCACGGCGGCGCTTCGTCCGGCGCTCGCGGACTTTTTGTTGCGCTCAGGGATTCGAGTAAGCGTCTATGCCTATGGCGAGCTTCCCAACGAGCTCACACTCGCACCGACCGAGGTCATCTCGCAGGCAGAACCGAACGCGCTCGTCCCATGCACCTGAGGACGCTCGATTGGATCATCGTCGTCGTTTCCTTGGGCGTGAGCTTCGTGCCCGCGATCGTACTGGCGCGGCGGGCCGGACGAAACATCACCGAGTTCTTCGCCGCGGGGCGCCAGGCACCGTGGTGGCTGATCGGGATATCGCTGGTCGCGACGACCTTTTCCACCGATACGCCAAACCTCGTCACGAATTTGGTGCGCGACGGCGGCGTTGCCGAGAACTGGGTCTGGTGGTCGTTCTTGCTGACCGGCATGGCGACGGTCTTTTTTTATGCGCGCCTTTGGCGGCGGTCGCGCGTGCTGACCGATCTCGAGTTCTACGAGCTTCGCTATGCCGGCCGCGCCGCGTCATTCGTGCGCGGTTTCCGCGCGATCTATCTCGGCCTATTCTTTAACTGTTGGATCATCGCGACGGTCAATCTCGCGCTGGTAAAGATTGCCGGCGTGCTCTTCGGCTGGCCGCGTGCCGAAACGCTCGCAATATCAGTCGCCGTGCCGATCATCTTCGCCGCGACGGCGGGCCTGTGGGGTGTGATGGTCACCGATATGATTCAGTTCTGCATTACGATGAGCTCGGCATTCGCGGCCGCCTACTTCGCGATCCACGCGCCGGGCGTCGGCGGATTGCACGGTCTCGTCGCACATTTCACGCACGCGCATCCCGGCGCGCTCTCGATTCTTCCGAGCTTCGCGGATTGGCACACGGCGCTCGGAATCTTCGTGATCCCTATTACCGTCTTGTGGTGGTCCGTCTGGTATCCTGGCGCCGAGCCCGGCGGCGGGAGCTACGTCGCGCAGCGGATGCTGGCCGCTCGTACGGAGTCGGACGCGCTCTTCGGCACCTTTGCGTTTCAAGCGATGCACTACGCGCTGCGTCCATGGCCGTGGATCGTCGTCGCGCTCGCTTCCACCATCGTCTATCCGACCTTGCACGACATTCATCACCGTTTTCCAACCGTTGCGACGAGCCTCATTGGCAATGACATCGCCTATCCGGCGATGCTCGTCTTTTTGCCGTCCGGTTTTGCGGGATTCATGGTCGCCGGCATCTTCGCCGCCTATCGCTCGACGATCGAAACGCACCTCAATTGGGGAACATCGTATCTCGTGCACGATTTCTATCAGCGTTTCATTCGTCCGGGCTCGAGTCAGCGAGAACTGGTCTTGGCAGGACGACTGGTGACGGCGTTACTGATGGGCCTCGGCGTGCTTCTCACGCTGACGCTCGACAACGCGAAGAACGCCTTCAATCTCCTGCTCTCGATCGGAGCGGGGACCGGTTTGATCTACTTGTTACGGTGGTTTTGGTGGCGGATCAACGCCTGGAGCGAGGTAAGCGCGATGTTTTCGTCATTCGTCGTCTCGCTGGCGTTCTTCGTTGCCGCCAAGCTGGGGCACGCGGTCGACACCATCGCGGTGCTCTTGACCACGATCGGGATCACGACGATCGTCTGGATTACGGTCACCTATCTCACACCGCCGGTACAGACCAGCGTGCTTGCCGATTTCTACCGCAAGGTTCGTCCCGCCGGGCCGGGCTGGGCAAAAATTCGCAGAGAGTGCGCGCTCGCACCCTCACCCGATTCGATCTCTCTCGCGCTAGCCGGGTGGGTGCTGGGTGTCTCGTCGATCTACGGCGCGCTCTTCGCGGCCGGCGCGTTCGTCTACGGTCGCCTAAGTGAGGGGATTTTCTGGAGCATCGTCGCCGCGGTCGCAATCGGCGGGCTGCTCGCGATCGGCCGGCGCATTTGGGCGCCTAGGGGAGGCGCGGCGCCCGCCGAAGGCTAAACTCCACCGGCTCGAATGAACTGG
Source organism: Vulcanimicrobiota bacterium (assembly GCA_963826325.1). Lineage (GTDB taxonomy): Bacteria > Vulcanimicrobiota > Vulcanimicrobiia > Vulcanimicrobiales > Vulcanimicrobiaceae > Cybelea. The sequence goes on along the minus strand of CAWGWT010000004.1, from coordinate 275,620 downwards.
AAAAATCTCAAGGCGCCATTCAAGGCACTGGTTATTATCGCCGTTTGTGCGATTTCGATCATCTCCGTGGTGCCTATTCAGAAGACGATCCACCTCGGCCTCGACCTGCAGGGCGGTGCGCGGCTCTTGCTGCAGCTCTATCCGACGGCCGAAGTGCCGCAAATCACATCGCAAGTTCAAGCCCAAACCCGCGAGGTCATCGATCGTCGCATCAACGGACTGGGTGTTGCCGAGCCGTCCATCAGCAATGTGGGAGTCGATCGCATCTTGGTGGAGCTCCCCGCGGTGAAGGATCCCGACCAGGCGGAAAGAGTGCTCAAACAGGTCGCGGTCCTCGAGTATAAGATCGTGCCGTTCGACGTGATGCAAAAGGCCGATGCCGCCAACGCCGCGCTGCTCACGCCGAATCTTTCGGCGAAAGAGAAGGCCGACGACGAGCTCTACGTCTCGAAAACCGCCTACGATCGTAGCGGTCCGGTGGTCTACTCGGGCAAAGATCTCAAGGGCGCGCAAGCGAGTTACGACCAAGCCGGTCGCCCCGACATCACGTTTCAGACTAAGGACCCGGCGAGATTCGGCAAGCTGACCTCGTCGAATCTGCAAAAGCCGCTCGGAATATTTCTCGACCATCGCTATCTCTCCGCGCCGATCATCCAGAGCCCGATCTACGACAGCGGCGAAATCACGGGCCAATTCAGTCAAGAAGATACGATCACGCTCGCCAACGAGCTCAACGCGGGTGCGTTGCCCGTGAGCGTGAAGATCGTTGAGAAGGAAACGATCGGCCCGACGCTCGGCAAAATCGACTTGATTCAGTCGATGCGAGCGGCAGCACTCGGCCTTGGCTTGGTCTTGATCTTCATGATTGCCGTCTACCGCCTGCCCGGGCTTCTCGCGGATCTCGCGCTCGCGATCTACGTGCTGGTGATGATGGCGATTCTCGCGCTCTCGCATGCGACCTTGACGCTCCCCGGCATCGCCGGCTTCGTGCTTTCGATCGGCATGGCGGTGGACGCCAACGTGCTGATCTTTGAGCGCATCAAAGAAGAGCTCTGGAACGGGAAGACGATGCGTGCCGCGGTGCGCGTCGGTTTTCAGCGCGCGTTCTCGGCGGTCTTCGATAGCCACTTCACCACGATCGTCGGCGCCGGGGTGCTCTACATGCTCGGCACGGGGACGGTGAAGGGCTTTGCCTTCACGCTTTTTTGGGGGACAGTTGTCTCACTCTTTACCGCGGTTTTCATCACGCGGTTCTTCGTCGACACGCTCGTCGACAACGAGATCTTGACGGCGCCCGAGTTTTACGGGGTCAAGCGCGAGGACGTGGGCATATTCGCCAGGGCCGGGGCAGGAGCGTAGCGCGTGCTCTTTCGCCGACTGAACTGGAATATCGTCGGATGGTTCCGCATCGTCTCGACGATCTCGTATTTGATCATTGCGCTGGGCTTCGGTTCAATGATCTACCACGGCTTTGCCGGTGGCGACGGCTTCCACGCAAATCGAATGCTGCGCCTCGGGCTCTCGTTCACCGGCGGTACCGATATCACGGTGCAGTTCACTAAAGCGACGACGGCCGATAAAGTGAAGCAGGCGCTCGCGGGCCTCGGGATGACCGAAGAGTCGGTGACCACCGCCGGCACGGGCGGCAAAGGCTTCATCATTCAGACGCAAACCGCGTACGCCAATAACTCGGCGCCGGTCTGGGACGCGCTCAATACCGTCGCACCCGTCGACCGCGCCGCCTCGCAGATTACGTCGGTCGGGCCATCGCTCGGCCGCGAATACCTGACCAAGGCGATTTGGGCGCTCGTGATCGCGCTCGGCATCCAGTTCATCTACATCGCCTTCCGCTTCGGCTGGAACTACATTTTCGGTTTGGTGACGGTCATCGCGCTGGTGCGCGACGCGGCGATGATGATCGGTATCTACGCGCTGGCCGACAGACGCGCCGACGACGCCTTTCTGGCAGCCGTCTTGACGGTCATCGGCTACTCCGTGATGGATACCATCGTCATCCTCGACCGTATTCGGGAGAATACCAAGCTCATGGCGGGCCAGCCCTACGACCGGATCGTCAACGAATCGATCAAGCAGACGATGACGCGCTCCTTCAACACGCTGGCGACGGTTGTTATCACGCTCGTCGCGCTGCTTGCGCTAGGCGGCGCGAGCCTCAAGAACTTTGCGTTTGCTCTGCTCGTCGGCATCTGCTCGGGCGGTTACCATTCAATCTTCTACTCGGCGCCGCTCGTCCTCGGCTACCGCAAGCGCCAGCTTGAGGCCGCAGCGAAGCGTCGGCGAGCCGGGCTCGCGCAGGACCGCACCGCGACCGCGCGCGCCCGCTCGGAATCGACGGCCTTACAAAGCCGAAGCGGAGTTGCGCGCGAAGACATCGTCGCGGCGCGGCGCGAGCGGCGCCAAAAGGCGAAGGCGGCGCGTGCCGTCTCCCCTGCCGCGCCGACGCGCTATCGCAAGAAACGCAGCGATGCGGCAAGCGGCATCGCGGTCGAGGAGTCCTACGCCGGCGAAGACGTAATCGATCCGCTCGACGCGCAGCAAGCCGGCTTGCACGATGCGGCGCTGGAGCAAGGCCACGAGGAAATCGCGCTCAACCTCGACGATCTCGACGAGCACCGCGAAGAAAGCCCCTAAAGGGCTGCCGCCGCCCACGCCATCGGAGGCCGCGTTCGAGGCGGCGTTTCGGGTCTTCGACGAACCGATATACATCCACGAAGTTTCGCCTGAGGACGCCGCAACAAACGACTTCGTCGACCGAGTCTTCGCAAAGAGCGACGAGTATTTGGACGATCCCTATGCGGCCGCCGCCGATTGGCCTCGCTTCCACACCAAGATCGCGGGCGTTTCGTTCGAAGGGCGCCAAGACGTCATCGCCGGCTTACGCGCGGAAGCGCCGCTCGAGCTGCGCCGGCAGCCCGACAATCCACACGATTGCAACGCCATCGCGGTCTATTACGGAAACCTCCAACTCGGTTTCTTCAACAAACGGCTCGCAGCGCGTCTCGCGCCGCTCATCGATTCTGGCGCACGCTATCGCGCCCGTGTAGCATCGCTCACTGGGGGAGCACGCTCGAGCGGCTCCACTGAGTCTGCTAGACATCGCGGCGTCAACATTTTGGTCGAGCGCGACTCGGGCGCAGACATCACGCGAGGCCGCATCGACGCGGCATCGCTTGGGAATCCGTCGAATGTGCTTGAGACAAACAACGACCCCGCGGAATTGGCGGCACGGGTTCGGTCGGCCTTGATCGGCGCGTCGCAGCCCCACGATGCCCAGCGGGCGGTTCTCGACCGCCTGACCGCGGGGAGAAACACGCTGGCCGTGCTCGGTACAGGCCGCGGCAAGTCGTTCTGCTTTCAGTACGCGGCGGCGCTGCGCGCCTTTGCGGGGGCCGGGAAGACGCTTGTCGTCTACCCGCTGCGTGCGCTCGCCAACGACCAATACGAGGCACTGCGGCGTACCCTCGATCCGCTCGGCCTGCGTTGCTTTCGAGCGAACGGTTCGATCGATAACGAGGAACGCGACGAGCTGTTCGAGGCTTTGCGCGAAGGCGCATGGGACGTCGTGCTCGCGACGCCGGAGTTTCTTGAGTTTCATCGGGACGCGTTGAGTGGACGCAGCAGGCCCGCATTCGCCGTCGTGGATGAAGCCCACCACCTCCAAGAATCGCGCCACCGTCCTGCGTATGCCCGCTTGGCCGCGACCATCGCGGCACTCGGGAATCCGCAAATCTTGGCGTTGACCGCAACCGCCGGTGATGAAGCGTTTGCGCGCATCGTTGAAGACCTACGCATTGAGGCGTGGGTCATCGATCCGACGGTGCGCGAAAACCTCCACGTCGTCGATGCCCGGGGCACGCGCGATAAGAACGCTTACCTAAGCCAGTTGTTTGGCAGCAGCGAGAATGCGGTCGAGAAGGCCATCGTCTACTGCAACTCACGGACCGAGGTTACGACGGTTGCGCGCCGGTTGCGCAGAGAGCTGCGCAACCGGGTCATGTTTTACCACGCCAAGATGCCCAATGCGGAGCGCCTTGAAGTCGAACGCCTCTTCCGGGAGGGACGGCTGCGCGTCGTGATTGCAACCTCAGCCTTCGGCGAAGGCATCGATCTTCCCGATGTCGCCGACGTCGTGCTCTTCCACCTCAACTTTGATTTCGGCGAGTTCAATCAGCAGGCAGGTCGAGCGGGCCGCGACGGCGCGCCCGCGAGCATCCACTTACTCTACGGCCAGAAAGATCGATCGCTCAACGAATTTCTCATCGACCGCGACGCGCCGTCGCTCACGTTACTGCGCGAAATTTACCGCGGTCTGAAGAATCTCGCGCGCGACCGCGTGCTGCGCGGCGGCGATACGGAGCTTGCCGGAATTTTAGGCATCGACCGAGTCCGCGAGCGCACCGTTGCCGCGGCGCTACGCATCTTTTCGGATTCGAATCTCATCGAGGTCGGCGAGGATGACGACGGGCGTTACGTGCGCTTATTGCCGGTGGCCGGAAGGGTGGAGATGGAGCGCAATGAGCGCTATGCCGAAGGTGAAGCGACCCGCGAGGCATTCGCTCGTTTTTCTGAGTTCGCCCTCACCGCGCCGGCCGCAACGCTCGAGCGCATCATCAATCGTCCCATCTATCCGTCTCGCGTAGACCTACGCCGCTAGGCGCTCCTAAGCAATAACTCGCGTCATCGCGCCTTCATCGACTTTCCGGTAGAAGTCGTTGTCGGTCTCGGTGACGCCCGCGCGAGCCCATGGATCGATCTGACGGCGTGACGTTGGAAGGTGGACGGTCGGCCCAACGGCATCGGAGTAATCGGCCCCGCCGAACGGCTCGAAGTCGCCGCTTTCGCGGTGGGCCAGGACGAGGTCGCGCACTGCGTCTCTCGCTGCACACGCATCGTTGCGCAGAATGGTGCTCAACCGTCCGTCGCTCGCAAGCGCGTCGTAAAAGGCAATCGCTGGACGATCGGCTCGCCACGGCATATCCTTGGTAGAGTCGGGAAAGCGCACCATGCCGTCGATGGCGCGAGCATCTTGGCGGACGGCGCCGCGAACGCCAGGTTTGGTCGCCTCCGCCGCTACTGCATCGTTGAGACGTTTGATCGATGCTTCGGCCTGCCGAATCTTTGCCGGATCGAGGTCCAGCACGTCAAACGCGGCGGCCGGGCCAAAACCGAAATCGCCGACGTCGTACTTCGTGCGCATCACGTCGCCGGTAACCGCCTTTGCCATGGCGGTCGGCTCGCTTTCGTGCGATGCGATCGCATGGGCGACGTCGCTGGGAATACCGGGCGCGAGCATCGTTTCGGGACTCGCGGCGAGATATCGCACGCCGGCGTTCGACAACGCGTCGGCAAAGCCCATCGTGTCCATCAGGCATTGATTCGCGACGACTCCGTCGACGCGCCGGCCTTCATCTTCCGGATGCTCCTGGGCGTGGAGCGCGACGCCTTGCGCGAATGCTTTGGCGATGTCGGGCATTGGCATGACGCTGCCGTCGCCTGTCTCGAGGCCACCGCCGTCGCCGCCGCCGTGATCGACGAGATCGATCCAGGTCTGCTTCGCGCCGCTCGCTTGCGCATCAGCGAGGGTGCGGGCGACAAAACGGGCCAGATTCGCCTCGTCGCTCATGTCGTCTGCTTTACCGACGCGTACGCCCGCGACGTTGCCGTCCGCGATCGTATACCGATATGTCCGGAGTGCTGCGTCATCCTGAGCCTGTCGAAGGGCGCCCGTGTCATCCTTAGCCTGTCGAAGGACGCCGTCTGCCGGCAGCGCGGTCGTATCTTCGACGGTAAATTCGATGCGCGAATCACGCGCGCTCGTGCGCAACGCTTGCGAAAGCGTCGATTCCTGAATCGCGTCGAGATTGTTGTCTCCATCGCGGTAGATGCCGAATTCGAGCGAGCGGCGAGACGGCGTGTTCGTAACGTTCTGCAGCATGAGGCCTCCTGGCGTAGTGAAGTCGGGACCCTACTGCGACGAGAACTCGACGTGACTAGTGACCAGGCAGGAGCCATACGCGACGTACGGTAACTCCGGCGGTTGCACTTGGAAAGACTCTGCGGTATCTGCGGCGGCGTGCTCACCGATGCGGGGAGCGTGCCGGGCTATCAGGAGCCGAATACCTACGCGATTTTGGATTGCCGCACGTGTTACACGATGGTCGCCGATCCACGCAAGGTCGACGCACGCGTATACGACGCTATCTACGCCGTGCCCGGCGGCGCCCCAGGTTACGATCGGTATTTTCAGTACGCCCGGCATATCGTTCGCGCGCGAGATCCGCTGCGTTACTTGACCACCCGTGTTGACGCCGCGTGGGGCGTTTACCAAGCGTTGGCCAAGTACCGCGCAGTTTCGGTCCTTGAGGCAGGATGCGGCCTTGGATATCTTACCTATGCCCTCAAACGAGGCGGCTATGACGTTTTGGGCATCGATGTATCGCAAGAAGCAGTAACGAAGGCGACGCGCGCATACGGCGACCTCTATAAGACGGAATCGATCGAATCGTATGCGCGCTCGTCCGAGCAGACTTTCGATGGCGTTGTCATGGTTGAGGTGATCGAACATCTCGAAAACCCGATCGCCGCGATTGAGAACGCTGTGCGCTTGCTCTCTCCCGGCGGCTGCCTCGTCCTCACGACGCCGAATCGTTCCTACTACGGCTACGATCAAATTTGGAGCACCGATTTGCCGCCGGTACATCTCTGGTGGTTTTCCGAGGATTCGATCAAGGCACTAGCGTCGCGGGTGGGATGCGTTTACGAGTTCGTAGATTTCACCGAGTACAACGCGCGCTTTCCGGTACTTCATGCATTCCGGAGCGAGCACAGCGCAATGCTCGACTCTTCCGGGCGCGTCCTTCGGCGCGAGAGCGCGCCGATGTCGTTGGCTCGCCGCGCCGGCCTGCTGCATGAAGGCTATTGGCTCGCGTCGCGGGCCGCCGGCTTCGTTACGCGCCGCAAGTCTTCAACTCGTCCGACGATGGTTGCGATTCTACGGCCACGCTGACCGCAGCTCGCAAGACGGACGGCTACGAAACGCATATCCGGCGCCGCGAGCACTTGATAGGATATCTCCGGACTCTGCAATGATGGTGCATCGAACAAGCGTTCGGAATGGCGCGGTCTCTTTACGGGAAACTAACGGCTCGTGACGCAGGACCACGACGTCGTCGTCCTCGGCGCCGGATTAGCGGGGATGCGCGCGGCCCTCGAGGCGGCGCGCGCGGGCGCCGATGTGGCGATCGTCACGAAAGTCCATCCCATTCGCAGCCACTCGAGCGCCGCGCAAGGCGGCATCAACGCCGCCATCGCCGAGGGTGACACGTGGGAATCGCACGCTTTCGACACCGTCAAGGGTAGTGACTATCTCGCCGATCAAGACGCCGTCGCAGTGATGTGCCAGGAGGCGCCCGGCGACATCATCGAGTTCGAGCACATGGGCGTCATTTTTTATCGCGGACCGGACGGCAGACTTGGAACGCGTGCGTTCGGCGGGGCCTCGCAGGCGCGCACGTACTTCGTCGGCGACATCACGGGTCAAGCGCTGCTCGTGACGCTCTACGATCAGATTCTCAAAGCCGGCGTCAAGGTGTACGAAGAGTGGTTTGCGACCGCACTGCACATGGAGAATGGGGCGTGCCGAGGCGTCGTCGCACTTGAGATGGTTACTGGTGAGCTGCACCTTTTGCGATCCAAAGCCATCGTCGTGGGGGCCGGGGGTCTGGGCAGACTCTACGAACCCAGCACCAACGCGCTGATCTGCACCGGGGATGGATATGCCTTGGCCTATCGCGCCGGCGCGCCGCTGATGGACATGGAGATGGTGCAATACCACCCTACGACATTGGCGGGCAGCGGCTTTTTGATGACCGAAGCGGCGCGCGGCGAAGGCGCCTATCTGCTCAACTCCGAGGGCGAGCGCTTCATGAAGCGCTATGCGCCCAACAAGATGGAGCTTGCCGCGCGGGACGTCACGTCGCGCGCTGAAGCGACGGAGATCGCCGAAGGCCGCGGCATCGACGGCAACGTCTTGCTCGATTTGCGTCATCTCGGGCGCGACGTCATCCTGCGCAAGCTTCCGCAGATCCATGAGATGGCGCTTGACTACCTTGGCATCGACATGATCGAGCAGCCGGTGCCGGTCCGTCCCGGCATGCATTATCAGATGGGCGGAATCAAGACGGACATCGAGGGCGCGTCGCCCGTACCCGGCCTCTACGCCGCCGGCGAAGTCGCGTGCGTGAGCGTTCATGGAGGGAATCGCCTCGGTGCCAACTCGCTGCTCGACACCATTGTTTTCGGCCGACGTTCGGGCAAGGCGGCCGCCGCGTACGCAAAGAGTACGCCGGCGAGCGCCGGCGGCGAGGTCCTTTTGCAAAGCGAGCAAGAACGCTTGCGCGAATTGCTGGCGCGTCCGTACACCGGCGAGACGAATGCGGGCTTGCGCCTGGAACTGGCGACGATGATGGACAAGCTGGTCGGTCTCTATCGCGACGCTGCCGGCTTGCAAGAGGCTCTCGATAAGCTTCAAGCTTTCAAGCAACGCTACGAGACGATTGCGGTCGGCGACAAAGGGCGCGTCTTCAACCAAGCGTTGACCTTCGCTCTCGAGCTTGGGTATTTGCTCGATTGCGGCGAGACGATCATTCGCAGCGCCCTCATACGGACGGAGAGCCGCGGCGCGCATACGCGTACCGACTTCCCCGAGCGTAACGATGCGGAGTGGCTCAAGCACATCCTGTTGACGTGCCGTGCAGACGGAGACGCCGAAGTTTCATACCTTCCCGTTACGATCACTCAATGGAAGCCCGAGGTACGCACTTACTAATGCAGTTCACGATCGAAGTCGGGCGATATAATCCCGAAGGCACATACGCCGCTAACGCGGTAGCCGGCAAGCCGTTTCCGGCCCCGTGGGACCACTCACCGGTTCGCCGTTATCAAACGTTCACGGTGGAGCTTCCGGAGCACGCCGTCGTGCTCGATGCGCTCATTGCCATCCGCGAATACCAAGATCAGTCGCTCGCCGTGCGATGCGCGTGCCGAAGCGCGATCTGCGGATCGTGCGCGATGTGGATCAACGGGCACGCGCGTTTGGCCTGCAAGACCAAGCTCGCCGAGTACACGCAGGACGGAAAAACCACGGTGGAATCGCCGCCGTCGATGCCGATCATTCGCGACCTGGTCTGCGACATGAAACCGTTTTGGGATAAGCATTTGGCGGTGAAGCCGTGGCTGCAGAACAAGCAGCCGATCCCGCCCGCAGATCGAGAGTATCGCGTGCCCAACGCATCCATGGAAGAACTCATTCAGGAAGTGAGCTGCATCAGTTGCGGCGCGTGCCTGATGGATTGCGAGTCGTTTGCGGTCAACCCCGACTTCTTAGGCCCGCAAGCTCTTGCCCAGGCGTACCGCTATGCCGGCGATCCCCGCGATGCCGAAACGAAGGAGCGGCTTGGTGAGTACAGCAAAGCCGGCGGCATATGGGATTGCACGCATTGTTACGAGTGCGTGACGCAATGCCCGAAGGGTGTCGCACCGCTCGACCAGATCTTGAAACTGCGACGGATGGCGGTCGACGCAGGGTTTACGCATAACCCGGGCACCCGCCACGCCGACGCTTTCGCCGAATCGGTCAGGGATAGCGGAAGGCTCAACGAGCTCACACTCATGCCCAAATCGATCGGATACTTCAACATCTTCGAACAGATCAAGACGCTGCCCAGCGCCTTCAACCTCGTGCGCGCCGGCAAGCTGCCGCCGCTGATTCACAAAAAAATACCGGGCGTCAATCGCATCAAGGCAATCTTCGAACGTGTCGGAGGGCGGTTCAAGTGAAGGTCGCGTTCTATCCCGGCTGCGTCTCGAAGGGCGCCTGCCCGGAGCTCTACGTATCGGCCAAGCTCATCGCTGAACCGCTGGGACTGCAGCTCGAAGAGCTGACGCAAGCGCCTTGCACCGGCGCGGGCGTCCTGAGCGAGCAGAACCCCGAACTCGCCGATGCGCTCAACGGCCTGACGCTCGCCATGGCGGAATCGGAAGGCGCGGACTTGATGACGATCTGCAGCACATGCCAGGGCGTGCTTTCGAACCATAACTACCACCTAAAGGAAGACAAAGAGCGAATGGAGCGCGCGAACGCGACCATCGCCGATCAAGGCTTCCGCTACGGCGGCACGACAAAGGTCAAGCATCTGCTTTGGATGCTCTTCGAAGATATCGGCATCGATCGAGTGGCCGCCGCTATCAAACGCAAGCTGACCGGTTTGAAGGTCGCGCCGTTCTACGGCTGTTACATTCTGCGTCCGGTCGAGTCGCTCGGTTTGCGCGAGCGCCCCGAACGCAAAACCTACTTGGAGAAACTGATCGCGCTGCTCGGCGCCGAGCCCGTCGAATACCGCGGAGCGACGAAGTGTTGCGGCTTTCCGATGCTGACCTTCAATCGTGATAAGGCGCTCGCGATGGGCGGCAATCACATCATTGAAGCGAAGGAGAAGGGCGCCGATCTGCTCGTCACCCCCTGCCCGCTCTGCCATCTCAACTTGGACGGACAGCAGCCCGATGCGGCGCGCGTCTTGAAGAAAGACATCGGCGTTCCGATTTTCCATCTGCCCCAACTCTTGGGTTTGGCCTTCGGCTACGAGCCGTCGGAACTGCGGCTCAACCACCACGTCGTATCGACGAAGGGCGCACTCGAAAAGGTCGAGCTGAAGGTCTGATCTGAGCTGCGGCTCGCTACGGAACGATTGCGACGACGCGCGCGGGAAAGCCCGAGCCGCCGCGCGGCTTTGCGAAGCTCACGATAACCAGCCCACCGGCTTGCGGCACGCGATCGAGGTTCGTCAGCATCTCGATTTGATAGTGTCCTTGATGCAGCAGCCAGGATTCCAGCGAATAGTCGCCGTGCGAGGCCGCAACCCCAGGATCGGTGTCGGTCGTTTCGTGCCCGGTGGCAACCGCATGTCGAACCAGATACAAATACTTGAGGACGGGCATGCTCCATCCGGGATAGTGTGAGATGCCTTTGGCATCTTTATTCTCCATCGCCGACTGGCTGGGCCATCGCTTCGACCAATCCGTGCGCATCGCCACGAACGCGCCTTCCGGGATCGCGCCATGGGCTGCCTCCCAAGCCTGGACGTCCCGCATCGAAAGCGTGTAATCGGGGTCGCGCGCTACCTTTTCATGAACGTCGATCACCGCGAGCGGTAAGAACATCTGCTTCGGGTCGATCGCATTCACGGTTGCCGCCCCGGGGGCGAAGTGCGCGGGCGCGTCGACGTGAGTTCCCCATTGCCCAACGTGGCAGAACATCTGGGCCAAGAAGCCGTCGGTCTTGTATGTGTAGAGCGTGCGCACGGTCTCGTTCGGAAAGCCATGCCAGTGGGGAATTCCCGGTTCAAATGCGTGCGTGAGATCGACGAAGCGACCGGCATGGATCGTTTGGTACGCGCCCATCAACCCGGGCGGTGATTCCGCCGGCGCCCGGTCCAACGAAAGCGCAAAGCCGCCGGCCGCGCCGCCAAGAACGAATGCGGTTCCCAACAGCAGCGTTTTCATAATCGCTCCCTTCATGAGCCTCGGGCTTTGTTCGACTTTCCGCGTCCAGATGGTGCCGGCGTCGGGCAATCGTGCAGCAGCGTCATACCGTCCGGCGTGCTGCGTTCCATCACGTACTTGACCAATGGCGGTTCGCCGGCGATCTTCTCGGCCGGCGGCGATTGAAAGCGCGTGGGGAAGTTCGGATCTCTCAGATTTTGATCCGACCACGGGTTGGCCGCTTCGGTCGGATAGTACCACGGATAGTCGAGGATCATCGATTGGGACGTTCCGCCGGAAAAGTGAACCGACATGCGGATGTCGACCCAGAACCCACGGGTGCGGGTATCGAACTGCGACCCGTGCGGGTCGGAGAACGTGACGAAGCCGCAGGGTTGGTCACCGCTTGCCGCACCGGTTTCATTTCCTTGGTCACCCGAACCGCTGCCGGCCCCGGTCGCAGCGATGCCGTCCCCGGCCAGCGACGCACCGGGACTTGCCTGAACGTTCGTGACGTCCCAAAGAGGCTTCGAGCTTGAAGCGCGATTCGTCTTCGGGGCTACGGAATTCGCCACGCGCATCGGCGTGCGGGCGCCGGCCTGCCCTTCGGCAGTGCGAGCGCGGATTCGCGTAAGCGCGGGCACGTGGCGCTGCCGGATCAGGACTTGCGGCGTCGGTGGCGGACTCGGGCGTCGAGCGATGACGATGATGCGCGCGTGCGTCACGACCTCGTCCTGTGGCCTGCGCTGCCCTGGATTCGATGGAACCAATCCCGCTGCGATTTCGTGCAGCGCGATGGAAAGGGCGAACGCAACCGCTAACCTGCGCGCGTTCGAGCCTCCAAAGAAAACGCCGAGCCGTTTGCGTGAGAAGGGCTCGGCGTCGACGATGCGGTCCTTATTCAGGGTTCGTGTTGTACGTCTGGACGTACCATTGCCTGAACTGTTCATCAGTCGGATAGTAGCCGTATTTGTGGTAGAACCAGTCGCGGTAGGCGTCTTGGCGGCGCGTCACTGCTTGTTCTTCCGCGCGTTTTTCGCGGACTTTATGATTGTAGTTAACGACCAGCGGAACCGAGGCTGCGGCAGCCGCCGATACGAGGATTATCGTGTTGGTGCTACCCGAACCATCCGCGAGCGCGGGAGCTGCGAGACTCGCGGCGAGCGATGCCGCGAACGCGGCGGCGAGGGCTTGCGGTTTCTTCATATGCAGTCCTTTCTGCAGGCCATTCGACTCCCCGGCTCCAACCGAACCTTCGTGGAGATCGAAGCCTTAATTCGAGCGATCCCTGACTTTCCGATTCCTGGGATCCTTTTCCGTGACATTACCCCGTTGTTAAAAGATAAGCAAGGCTTTCGCCAAACGATAGACCTTTTTGTCGAGCGGTTCAAGGGTCGGGGCATCGAGCACGTCGTCGGCATCGAGTCGCGGGGCTATATTTTTGCGGCTCCGATTGCGTATGCGATCGGGGCAGGCTTCATACCGGTGCGCAAGCCCGGTAAATTGCCGCACGAGAAGCTCAGCGAAGAGTATGCGCTCGAATACGGCACCAACTCGTTGGAGATCCACGCCGACGCGCTCCGCCGCGGCGAGCGCGTTATCGTGGTCGACGACCTGCTCGCGACCGGCGGAACCGCCGCCGCAACGGGCCGCCTTCTCGAGCGCCTTGGCGCCCGCGTCGAGGCCTTTGCCTTCTTGGTCGAGCTGACGCAGCTGCGAGGGCGCGAGAAGCTGGGTGACACGGATGTCGTTGCGTTCGTCGCATACTGATCGAGTTCGCAAACTCGTCCTTGCCGCGGTTGCAATCGTAGCTGCGCTGCTCTGCGGACCCTATCCGAGCTGGGGGCGGCCGCGCGCCACGCCCACGCCGTCTCCCTCACCGCCCATCGCGGATCCCGCGATCACGAAGATTGCTCGTCAGCAGTTCGTGCAATGGCAAGCGGGAGTAGTAAACAAGAGTCTATACGCGCCCCAAACCATACCGCAGCTTACCGCCCAAAAAATCGCCAATACCTCCAGCCTCTTGGCGCAGCTCGGCGCACTGACCGACATGGTCTACATCGGGCCATGGTATAATCCGGACTTCCCCGACCGGCGAGGCTACATCTATCAAATGCGCTGCGTCTCCGGAAACGTCTACCTTTGGCTGGGGCTTGACGCCGACGGCAAGATCGCCACGATCTTCTTCAAGAACCGGTTCGATGTCGAGACGATCACCCCGGCCCCCTCGGCTTCGCCCAGCGGGTTATAATATCGGAACACCATGACCATTGCCGAGTTGACCGAACGAGTCCGACGTTACGAGCCCAGCGCAGACGGGCAGCGGTTGACCCGCGCCTACGAGCTCGCCGTTTCCGCTCACCAGGGCCAGCGAAGAGCCTCGGGCGAGTCGTACGTCGAGCATCCGCTGGCGGTCGCGGGAATACTCGCAGAGCTCGAGGTCGACCACCAGACGATCGCCGCCGCATTATTGCACGACGTTGTCGAGGATACGTCGGTTACCAGCGAACAGGTGACCGAACAGTTCGGCGAAGAGGTCGCGCGCCTCGTCGACGGCGTCACCAAGCTGACGCGAATTCCTTACCAGTCAAAGGAAGACGCCCAGGTCGAGAACCTCCGCAAGATGTTCTTGGCCATGGCCAAAGACATTCGCGTCATCATCATCAAGCTCGCCGATCGGCTGCACAACATGCGGACGCTCGGGAGCCTTCCGGCATCGAAGCAACAAGCGATCGCGCGCGAAACCCTCGATATCTACGCACCGATCGCGCATCGCCTCGGTATTTGGAAGATCAAGTGGGAGATCGAGGACGAGTGCCTGCGCTACCTCGATCCGTCATCGTTTCACGACATCGTCGACCGAGTGGCCAAAACCCGCCGCGAACGCGAGGCGGACGTCGAAAAAGCCATCGCGCGCCTCCGTGAGGAGTTCAAAGAGGTGAACGTCAACGCCGAAATTCAGGGGCGTCCGAAGCACTTCTATTCGATCTACTCCAAGATCAGCAAAGGCCGCGACTTTTCGACCATCTACGATCTTACCGCGATCCGGATCATCGTCGACACGGTCAAGGACTGCTACGCGGCGCTGGGCGCCGTCCACGCGATGTGGACGCCGCTTCCCGGCCGGTTCAAAGATTACATCGCGATGCCCAAACCGAATATGTATCAGTCGCTGCATACGACCGTCGTCGGCCCGAGCGGCGATCCGCTCGAGATACAGATACGCACCTGGGAAATGCACCGCACCAGCGAGTACGGCATCGCGGCGCACTGGCGTTACAAAGAGGGCGGCAAGGCCGATCAGTACGAGAACAAGCTTTCTTGGCTGCGCGCGCTCTTGGAATGGCAGAAGGACATGCGCGACTCGCGGGTCTTCATGGAAAACCTCAAACTCGATCTTTTTGACTCGCAAGTCTTCGTTTTTTCACCGCGTGGCGATGTCTACTCGATTCCGGCCAGCGGCACGCCGCTCGATTTTGCCTATCAGGTTCATACCGACGTCGGCAACCACTGCGTCGGCGCCAAGGTCAACGGGCGCATCGTTCCGCTCGATTACGGGATGCAGAACGGCGATATTTGCGAAATTTTAGTCAACAAGTCGAGTGGACGGCCGTCACTCGATTGGCTCGCTCTCGTCAAGACCTCGAGCGCGAAGCACAAGATCAAGCAGTGGTTCCGCAAGGAACACCGCGAGGAAAACGTACTGGCCGGGCAGGAGGCGCTCGAACAAGAGCTGGCACGAGCGGGTTTGCGCACCGACGTCGCCCGCGGGGCCCTTCTCGAGCGCATCGCGTCGCGATTGAATTACGCGACGCCGACCGATCTCTATGCGGCAATCGGATTCGGCGATGCCTCTGCGCAAGCCGTGGCCAACCGGGTTCGAGAGGAATTCAAACACGACAACGTGGTCGATTTCACGAAGGTTGGACGCAAGCCCGCGTTGCGGAAGAGTCAGCGCCGAACGAGCGGCGTGCGCATCGCCGGAGTAGACGACGTCTTGGTGCGCCTATCGAAGTGTTGCTCGCCGGTACCGGGAGACCCGATCATCGGATACGTAACGATCGGCCGCGGCGTGAGCGTCCACCGCGCCGATTGTCCCAACGTCGCCTACATGAACGCGACTCCCGAGCGAATTCTGCAGACGCAATGGGTCGGCGATGCGGGCCTTACCCACTGTGTCGACATCGAAGTGGAAGCCGACGATCGGTCGCAGCTGCTACAGGACATCATGGGCGTCTTTGCGGAGCTCAAGACGCAAGTCAGTTCGGTGAACGCGCGGTTGCGCAAAGACGGCATAGCGGTCGCGAGTTTGACGGTGCAGATTCGCGACCTCGATCATCTCCATAAGCTGCTCACCAAGCTCGAAAAGTTGGAGAAAGTTCGTCGCGTTTTTCGCGTCACCAAACGCGAGCGTACGGCGCTTTAGGAGGCGTGTCCAGCGCCCACCTCGTCGTCCCCGCTATAGCCGCATTTGCGGGGGGCGCAATGAACAGTGTCGCCGGCGGCGGGAGCTTTCTTTCGTTCCCAGCATTGCTCTTCGCCGGCGTTCCTGCGATCTCGGCCAACGCAACGAACAATGCGGCGATGTGGGTAGGCACCATCGGCAGTGCGCGCGGCTACCGCGAAGAGGTGGTCGCGCATCGTGCGCTCTTGCTGCCGGTAATCTGCGCCAGCGTCGTTGGATCACTGATCGGCGCGTGTCTACTACTCGTCACTCCGCAAACGCTCTTCCAACGCTTGATTCCATGGCTGCTGCTCTTCGCTACGCTCGTCTTCGCGGCCAGTCCCGGGCTCGCGAGCCGCGCGGACGCAGCTCCGCGCCACAAGCCGTGGCAAATTGCGCTGCAGTTTGCGGTAGCAATCTATGGCGGATATTTCGGCGCCGGCATGGGCATCATGATGCTGGCGATTCTCGCCTTTTCCGGCCTGCCGAGCTTTAACGCGCAAAATGCCGTCAAGAACGTGCTTTCCGTATCGATCAATGGCGTCGCGCTCGTTCCGTTCGTCGCAGCCCGCATCGTGGATTGGCGTTTCGCATTGCCGATGGCGCTGATTGCCTTGCTTGGAGGGTATTTTGGTGCGCGCTTCTTTCGGCGCCTGCCGCAGCCGCTCTCCCGCGCGATGGTTGTGACTATAGGTGCTGTGATGACTATAGTATTTTTTGTTCGAACTTATTCATAAAAGATCAACATCGGTTGCTTGCTCTTGCAGGTTGAGCAAAAAGGCGATCCGAAAGCGCGCAAAGGTACAAAGCCCACAATTCAACCAGCTTAAGTGAGGTTTACGATGTCTTTTAGCAATCGCGCGGCCCTTGCATTAGTCGGAGCCCTTCTGGCAGGGTCCGCTTGCAGCGGCAACGGCACGGTTCCGGCAAGCCCGTCCGGAGCCGGCAACTCCGCATCCCAGGCCTCCAACGTCGATACGAACGCGACGTTGCCCGCCGGCGATACGAGCGCGGCGTTGCCCGCCGAAGATACGCCGACTGATAACACGTCGATCCTCAAGAAGCTCAAGAAGGACGTCGTCATCGGATCGACCATCGATCCGACGAACGGCGACACGGGTCCGCACGCTCTTTCAGTCGTGAAGGTCAACTACCTCAATTTTAAAAAGGGACAGCTGCTCGTCTGCAACTTCGCCAACTCGGCGGGCAAAGGCGGGAAAGGAACGACGATCGACGTTTTCGATCCAAAGCCGGGTTCGAAGCCGACAAGCTTTGCGCAAAGCAGCGATATCGAAGGTTGCGACGGCGTCGCAGGCACTTCGGCTGACGACGTGTACGCCTCCGGACTCACTAGTGGGGTCGTTGCCGGCTTTACGCCAGCTGGAAAGTTGATTAAAACCTACGGCTCGCCGATCGAGAAACCGTTTTCAATCCTCGATGCGTCGTGTTCGTCGAGCCCGGATGCGATAGACCCTGCGTTTTGCGGCTACTCCGCCGAATACATTTTTGTCAGCGACGCCAAAACCGGCTCCATCGTTAGCTTTAGCATCAACAACTACGGAAACCCGAAGCCTACTCAAGTCGCTACGGGGTTTGCGGCAAACAATAAGACAAACTGGAGCAGGCTTGGACCTTCCGGTCTCTCATACGACGGCAAAAAAGACATGCTCTACATCGCCGACGGAAAAAGCAACACGGTCGTCGTCTTCACCAATGCCGGAGAATTGCTGGAAAAGAACGAGATCGTCGTGTTGCCCGGAGGCAAGACGTTCAAATGCAAATACAAGAAGGCTTGCGGAAAGCTCATCTATAGCGGTTCGCCCTTGGACGCGCCGGTGGCGATGACGAGGCTGCCGAACGGCAACCTGATCGTGGCCAACACGAAAGGCGGCAACACGCTCGTCGAGCTGACGCCCGCCGGACAGGTGCTCGATAAAAAGGTCGTGGACACGAGCAAGACCGCCGGCATCTTCGCGTTGCAGGCAACCGGTAAGAGCGATACCGATACCGTGCTCTTCTACACGGACACGAACACCAACACTCTCCACGAGCTCGAGCAGTAGAAGCCGATCGTCTCCCAGCTACAGGTCGGTGTCGACCGGCAGATATGATGGCTTGTGGTGCAGGAAGAACCACTTGTCGTGGCTGGTTTTGACTGGCGTGAACGCGATCGGTTTCTGCGAGTAGTCGAAGCAGTCGATGATGCTTGTCGCGCGTTGGTCGGTAGTCCCGAGCGATCCCAAGTTCCAGTTGTCCTCGATGTACCTGATGATGCTACCAAACTCGTAATCTGTTCGAGAAATGTAGCGCGCCTTCGCATACGGGGAAACGATGATCGCGGGTACGCGCGGACCTAGTCCGCCGTACCCGTACTTCCTTGGGGAAAGCCTGCCGAGGTTATCGTAGAGTCCACCCCAGTCGTCCCAGACTATGACGATCGCGGTGGATTTCCAGTAGCGGCTCTCTCCGATTGCGTTGACGACGCTGGCAATCCATTGCGGTCCGTAGTCCTCGGGCTCACCCGGGTGATCTGAATAATAAGCGTCGGGTACCAACCACGTAACCGCCGGAAGAGTTCCGTTCGAGATGTCGTAGAAGATGCGAGTTTGAGGCGTTATGACGTTGGTGATCCATTCCGGACCGTATCGCACCGGATAGATTACGTCGAATGCGCTCATGAGCTTGCCGATCGTCTTGTCGGAGGGCGGTACGTAGTACTTCCACGATAGAGATTTTGCGTCGAGAAGATCCCTCAGCGTCGGATAGCTGGACTTGAACTGGCTCGAGCAGGGCGGAGGCCCGAACTTCGCTAGATACTTGTTGCGCTGCGTGATGAGGTGAGTCAGCGTATTCGTCGGGGCGTCGCAACCCCAACGGCAATTCGGACCCGAGCAGGTAGGAAGATCGATCATCGCCCTACCTGGTTCGACGATCGTGCCGCCCCTGATGAGATCCTGATGTGCCGTAAAACTGCCGCTGCCCTGAGTCGTAAACATGTGCTCGGCAAGCGTGTACTGCTTGGCCAGGTCCCAATACGGCCGTATTTGCGTGGGATCCGTGTACTGGTATGGATACGTGCACTCGGGTATGCCGTTTCTGAAGAGGGCGGTGTCGAAAGCGTCCATCTTGCCGTGGTCGTACGCGGTGTGGTACGCGAAGTATCCGTGGTCCAGATCGTGCGGTACGACGAGCGGGAGTTTTTCCAAAGGAATGGTTTCGTTATAAACGATCGGGGGGCTGCAACTGGGGTTAGGCACCGCTTGGCCCGTCGTCGTCCCGTCAGCTCCGGGGAACGTCGCGAAAAAATCGTTGAACGTGCGATTTTCCTGGATCAAAAGCACGACATGTCTTATCGGGCTGGGCGAACTGGAACCGACCGCGGGTGAGGCCGCCGGAGAAATGAGGGGAGGACGCGCGACCGACGAAGTGATGCTGCTGCAGTCTGCGAGCAGTAAAACGCCCGCACAGACCGCTACCGCGTGGGAAAGGCCTGAAATCCTCAATGGGCGCGGCCTTCAGGCGTACCGCATTAGCGGCCTACTCCGTATCGACGGGTTCGTTCGACGGCGGCTCGTGGAGGAACAGCGAGAGTGGATATTTCGAACGAATCGGTGAGAATTTGCGCGGCTTTTGATGAAAGTCGAACGCATCGTTGAGGCTCCTGGCGCGTTTGTCGGTGTAGCCGAGCGAACGCCGTCCGATGCTCCCGGGCAGCAGCCCGTAGACCTCTTCGATGAACCTCAAGATACTGCCATACTCGTATTGCACGTGCGAAACGTAGCCCTGCTTGGCGTACGGCGAGATGATTAGGCACGGAACGCGGATGCCGAGGCCGCGATAATCGAGCTGCGGCGGAGGAGCGTTGTCGTAGAAACCACCCCAGTCGTCCCAAACCACGATGATCGCGCTCGTGGGCCAGTACGAGCTTTCGCCGACTGCGTTCACGATAGAAGTAACCCACGAGGGGCCTTTATCGCTGAACGCGGCGGGGTGATCTGAGTCTTCCTTGCTGGGCGTCACCCAGCTCACCGCTGCGAGGTGTCCTTTCGCAGCGTCTTTGAGGACCTGCGTTTGCGGAGCGATGATGTTCTTGCTCCAGTCTGGGCCGTAGCGCACGTACTTGATCGCTTCAAAAGGCTCCCAAAAACCGGCATCCAGGACTTTGGTCGCGTAGATCTTCCATGAGACCTTCGCGTCATCGAGCACTTCAGCGGCGGTGTTGAACTGATCGAAGCACGGGAAAGGCCCTTCGAAGAAGTGGACATCCCGATTCGGGGTAAGATAAGAGGTCTTCGTGCCGGGTGGTGAGTCGCAGTCGTCGGGCGTGTGACTTGCAAAATTGACCTCGGCTTCAGAGGGTAGCTTGATATCGTCAGTACCCGCGACCAGCGTCAGATGTGCGGTGAAACTTCCGCCGAACTCGGTCGGAAACATTTCGTCGGCAAGCACGTATTGCTCCGCCATCGTGCGGTACGGCTCAATCTGCGAGTGTTCGACGTACGCGTATGCTTGGTTCGGACCGTGGTTCGTTCCATACGCAGAGAAACCGTCCATTTGACCGTTGTTCCAATCGATCATCGACGAGCCCCAATCGTGCGCCAAATCACGATTGTTTTGGAAGGTTACCTGGTGGAGCGTTACGAGCGAGTCTCCCGGCGGACATCCGGACCCCAAAGCAAGCTTTTGAACGGATGACGTCGCTGCCGTCGGGCGTACGCTTCCGCTGGGGGGCGGAGGAGACGCGCAACCCGTCATCGGTGCGTTGGCGCCCGGCCAACCGGCAAAGAAGTTTTCGAAGCTGCGGTTCTCCTGAATGATGACGATCACGTGCGAGATGTAGTTCTTTGCCATGCCCGCCGGCTGCCCGGGAGGCAGCGCGTCCTGCAGGCCGGTCGATGCGTTTCCATTGGAGGAGCACCCAACGCAAAGAATGATGCCGAAGATTGTAAGCACGACTAGCGGTTTGGAAACCATCTTTCCCCTGGCGGCAACGGATTTGTATCCGTTGCGCGATTGCGACTCGGCTATTCATCAATAGCGATTGGAGCGCCTTCCTGATTTAAGCGGGCAACAGGCGTCCGCGATGGGATTTCAGACTCCGGTCCGGAATAGGCCGTCTATTACTGCCCACCGCTTGCGAGTGGGCCGTCCGCGGCAGCGGACGTCCATAGTACGGGGAGACGGATGACTGAGTACGAGGTAACTTATATCTTGCGCCCATCGCTCGAAGAGAGCGACGTGGAGCAGCGTGTCAACGCGATCGCGGAGATCGTCAAGAATCAGCACGGTGACGTAACCGGAATCGAGCGGCTCGGTAAGAAGCGTCTGGCTTATGAAATCGCTGACGTGCGCGAAGGCAACTACGTCGCGATGCAGTTCAAGAGCGAGGCAGCGGCCGCCAAGGAACTCGAGCGACAACTCAAGCTGCACGAAGACGTTCTGCGTGCGTTGATCGTTCGGCTGGACGCGAAGATGTTGACCCACATGGCTTCGCTCGCGGCGGCAGCTCCGCCCGCGCCGCAAAGCCAGCCATAAAATTGGCAGCGTTTCGGTAACCTGTGTGCCATACTGTTGACACTCTGAGGCGATACCATCGTCCTCGTGAGTGTTTTGCGGCGAAAGAGAGTGAGCGATGGCAGGTTCTTATAATCGCATCATCCTGGTAGGCAATCTAACGCGCGACCCGGAGATCCGGTATACGCAGTCAGGAAAGGGCGTCACGAAGTTTACGCTCGCGGTTAACAATCCGCGCAACAAGGAAGAGACGACCTTCGTCGATATCGTTGCGTGGGATCGGCTGGGCGAAACGTGCAACACCTACCTAAAGAAGGGCTCGAACTGTTTGGTCGAGGGCCGCTTGGTGATTCGCAGTTACGACGACAAGGATGGAAACAAGCGTAAAGCTACTGAAGTCGTGATCGACAACATGCAGATGCTCGGCTCACCGCGCGATCGCGCGCCTGCCGGCAGCGACGACGGGGGCGCCGGCTACAACGGCGGTGGCGCTGCGGCGCCGGCGCACGCATCGAGTGCGGGCGAGGCCTTCGGCGACGAACTCGAAGACGAAATACCGTTCTAGGACTTGCCGCTTGTGACTATGGAGCGGTCACGCGCGTGACGTAACCGTTTGGCTTGCTAGATGTTCGCATTGGCGCTTTGCGGGTCGTTGCTGGCATCAGCGCCGGTAGAGGCCAGGGCGGCACAAATAGCCTCGGCGCTCACGCAATCCGAACGTTTCCAACTCGTGCGCGGCCAATCCGGCGCACCCGTTCGTGGCGGCACGCCCAACGGCGCAATCGGTTCCGCAGGATATGTCCCTGGCATATCACGTCTGGGCGTACCTGCGCTCCAGGAGACCGATGCCAGTCTCGGCATTGCCAATCCAGGGAACGTTCGACGGCGCGACGTCGCCACGGCGCTGCCCTCGGGGCTTTCTCTTGCGTCCACGTGGGATCCGCAGATCGCCTATCGCGACGGCTCGACGATCGGCGACGAAGCCTGGCGCAAGGGCTTCAACCTACTGCTAGGGCCAGGATTGAACCTGACTCGCGACCCGCGCAACGGCCGCAATTTTGAGTATCTCGGAGAGGATCCGCTTCTAGCCGGAACGTTGGCGGGCGCCGCGATCTGCGGCATTCAGGACCACCACGTGATCGCCACGATGAAGCACTTTGCAATGAACGATCAAGAGACCGGGAGATTCTTGCTCTCGGCAGATATCGCCGAAGCCGCAATGCGCGAGAGCGATTTGCTCGCTTTCGAACTTGCGCTCGAGGGCGGTCATCCGGGCGCGGTGATGTGCGCTTACAACCGCGTGAACGGTGTCTATGCCTGTGAGAACGACCATCTCTTGAACGACGTCCTCAAGGGCGCCTGGGCGTTCCGTGGTTGGGTAATGTCGGATTGGGGGGCGGTTCACGGTGTTGACGCCGCCCTGCATGGCCTCGATCAAGAATCAGACGCAGAAATTGACAAAGCGATACGCGGAGTTTCCGCCTTCGGAGAGCCGCTGGAAGCGGCTGTCTCTTCAGGTGCAATTCCGCAATCGCGACTGATTGACATGAACCGCCGTATCTTGCGGTCAATGCTTGCCGTTGGTCTTTTCGATGAACCGCGCAAAACGATCGCCGATCGATTACGCCGCTCACGCCGTCGTAGCGCTGGACGCCGCAGAGCGCGGCATCGTCGTGCTTAAAAACGCCGGGGCTCTTCCTCTAGGCAGCTCGGTAAGCCGCATCGCCGTGATCGGTGGCTACGCGGATGCGGGAGTTCTCTCGGGCGGCGGCTCGTCAGAAGTGATGCCGGTTGGCCGTGCGCTCGGGGTTCCGCTCGGCGGCGAGGATGCGCCGATCGCATTCTTCGATCGGTCGTCGCCCTTTGCCGCGATTCGAGCGGTTGCGCCTCGCGCGGCAGTCAGCTTCATCGACGGGCGTTACCCAAGCGAGGCCGCTGCACTCGCCAAACATGTCGACGTCGCGGTCGTCTTCGCTACCGAGTGGATCGGCGAAGGCATCGATGCTCCAAGTCTCAGCCTACCCAACGGACAAGATGCGTTGATCTCGGCGGTTGCGGCGGCGAACCCTCATACCGTCGTCGTGCTGGAGACCGGCAACCCGGTAACGATGCCTTGGCTCGATCGTGTTGCCGCGGTCATGGAGGCTTGGTATCCCGGTGAACGCGGAGGAGACGCAATTGCGAACCTGCTCTTCGGAAAGGTGGACGCAACCGGACGTCTGCCCATCACTTTTCCATCGGCGCAAGAGCAACTGGTCCATCCCGAACTGCCCGGACTCGATGAACTGCTTTCCGCGAGGGCAGCAGGATTTCATGGATACCAGTTGGCGCTGGCTTTGCTGCCGTTCTCAGTAACCTATTCTGACGGAAGCGACGTCGGCTATCGCAGGTTCGTAAAGCAAGGCTTGACGCCGCTCTTCGCATTCGGTCACGGGCTATCGTATACGACGTTTCGCTACGGTGACTTCATCCTCAAGGGGGGTCAAACGTTGAAAGCGAGTTTCAAGATAACCAACGACGGTTTGCGTGCCGGAACGGACACGCCGCAATTTTATCTCACTCGCAAACTCGGAGTGCCCGAGATGCGGTTGCTGGGATGGAATCAAGTGACGCTCGCTCCGGGCCAGACGCGCAGCGTTAGCGTGGTTGCCGATCCGCGTCTCTTGGCCGATTTCGATCCGTCGCAAAATGTCTGGAAGATTCGGGAGGGCCTCTATGAGGCGTCGCTCGGCAGCGCCTCCGACGCGCTCCGCTTTCGTGCGACCGTGCCCGTTGTGGCGCAAGCGCTCAAACCTTAAACGAGCCATGATTGCGCGCGGCGCCCATCAGTACCGACGCCGGCTAGGGAATCCGGTGTTGCTTCTCGATGGAGCCGTCCCTTGGCGGCCAAGTGCCCGGCACCGCAATGCCGTCCATTGCGATGCGGACCCCTGCAATCTCGGATGCGCTGATCCCCTCGCCCGCGACGGCACTCATCGATTGATCGCCGTTGCGCCACGTGAAGCGCTCGCGTCGCACGATTACCTCGCGGCCATTTTGCATTCGATCCATGTCTTCGAACATGTATTTTGACGGGGGACCTTCACGTGGGTCGAAGCGGTCCGCCATCAACATAAACGTGCGGCCGTCAGCGCGGCGGTAGATGAACGTGACTGCGGGACTTCCGACGCTCCACAAATGCTTGATCTTCGAGTAGACGCCGGTCGGCGTCATTACGATTTTTTCTGACACGACGTTCTTTGGTAGACCGGCGGGCGCAACGATTTTGAAGGAAACTCGCGCCTGCGCCGCCGCAAGCGAGCCGGTCTGCGAGCGCAGCGCAGACGCGACTGACTTCGGCGGAGGCGGCGGCGGTTTCCAATGCAGGATCGCTGCGATTTCGGCCTGGATCGTCTGCGTAAAGCCCGGTGCGACCGCCGGCAACGCAAATACCAGAAGTACTGCAGCGGCGGCAGCCACGGCCGGCGGATAAAAGCGCGATGCAGAGCCTACAATAGGCCGCGACTGCGCCGTTTTTCGCCGGATCTTTGCGAGCGGAACCGGCGGCGCCTCGATGCCGCCAAGCATGGTATCGAGCGCGGCTGTGATGCGTGCGTCAATGAACATCGGTGAGTGCCTCATCGTACGGGAGTGAATTTGGCCGGGCGGAAAGTGCCGTTCGCAACGCTCTACGCGCGCGCATCAAGTGAAAACGAACCGTTGGGGACGGTACTCCGGTCGCTGCGGAGATTTCCGCGCTGCTCAAGCCGGCATAATAACGAAGGAGGACGGCCGCACGTTGCAGCGACGTAGCGATGCGAGCGCATCGTAAAGGTCGAGCGTTGCACTTCGATCGAATTCGACGCTCCGGTCGGCGAGCACGTCGAGACTTTCGGTACGCCGGCGACGGCGGGCCGACGCCAAGGCATGGCTGACGATGATCTTATAGCTCCACGCCGGGAAGGCATCCGCGCTTTTAAGCGAGGTCAGCGAGCGGGCGATGGCAGCGCACGCCTCCTGCGCCGCATCCTCGGCCAGCCCGCGGTCGCGTAGAATGACGAGCGCAAGCCGATAAGCCTCCGGCCAAACCGCTGCGATGAGCGCCTCGAGCGCTTCGGATCCGCTCTGGGCGCTTTCAATGACCCGAGGTCCGACCGTCAGCGGCATCTTTTGCAGCCCGCGTGATCGCTCATATCATAATAGATGCGCCGAAAGGGCAAAGTGTTGGCGAAGGAGAGCACGATGAGCAATCGGTGGGTCGTTCCAGGCAGCGAGCGTCGGGAGCTGCCGGGCAGCGAGGTCCTCGGCGACGCGGATGCCGCGCAAGAGGCTACTGTGACTGTGGTGGTGCGTTCGAAACGCCCAGGGATTCCGCCACCCGGGTCGATGTCGAGAAAAGCCTTCGCGCAAACCTACGGGGCCGACGAGTCGGACTTGGCAAAGGTCGAGAAGTTTGCACGGGTTCACGGTTTGACCATCGTCGAGCGAAGTGCTGCGCGCCGCAGCATCGTGCTGCGTGGAAGCGTAGGGCAGATGAACGAAGCCTTCGGCGTGACGCTCAAGCGCTGCCGCGCCGGCGATACGAGCTATCGCGGACGCCAGGGCAGCCTCAGCGTACCGAACGATCTCGCCGAGATTGTCCAAGCCGTGCTCGGTTTGGATAACCGGCCTCAAGCGGAAACGCGCGTACGTATCGCCGCGCACGCCGCCACGTCGTTCACGCCGTTGCAGATGGCCAAGCTCTACGATTTTCCCGCCGGCGTGGATGGAACGGGCCAGTGCGTCGGCATCGTCGAGCTGGGCGGCGGTTTTAGCCAAACCGACTTCGCCGCTTATCTTTCCGGTCTCGGAGTCAAGGGGCAAACCGTCACCGTGGTTCCGGTGGATGGCGCAACGAATGCCCCGGGCCAAGATTCCAACGCCGATGTCGAAGTGATGCTCGACGCCGAGATGGTCGGAGCCATTGCGCCGGGAGCGAGCATCGTCATCTATTTCGCGCCGAACACCGACCAGGGATTTCTCGACGCCGTTACGACCGCAGTGCACGATCAGACACACAAGCCGTCGGTCATCTCGATCAGCTGGGGTTCGGCCGAGTCGAACTGGACGCAGCAGGCTCTCGGCGCTCTCAACGAAGCGATTGCCGCGGCATCGGCGGTCGCGGTTACGGTCTGCGTCGCCTCCGGCGACGGCGGCTCCAGCGACGGCGAAAGCGATGGCGCTGCGCATGTAGATTTTCCGGCCTCGAGCCCCTACGCGCTCGGCTGCGGCGGTACGACGATAGCGGCTACGGGCGAAACGATTGCGTCGGAGGCGGCGTGGGGCGATTCGGGCGGCGGGGTAAGCAATTCTTTTGCGCTCCCGTCGTGGCAAGCGAAAGCGAACGTTCCGCCGCCGGCCGCGGGCTCGGCGGGCGGGCGCGGCGTTCCGGACGTTGCGGCAGATGCGGATCCCAACACGGGATATCGAATCCGCGTCGACGGCGCGAACGTCGTTGCGGGCGGGACCAGCGCGGTCGCACCGCTATGGGGCGCCCTCATCGCGCTGATGAATCAGCAGGGCGGCAAGGATCTGGGCTTTTTGAATGCAAGCCTGTACGCGCTGCCGGGTTATCCAAATAATCCCGGGCCGCTCCACGACATCACGAGCGGCAACAACGGTGCCTACGCCGCCGCGCGGGGCTGGGATCCATGCACCGGCTTGGGAAGTCCCGACGGCGCGCGTTTGTCCCAAGCACTTTAACCACTTGGACAAAGGCGCGGACCGCCGCGCGTGCAACGCTTGCAGGCAATGGAACTCCCCGAAACTCTTAGGAGAGCTGTAACGATGAATTCGACGGACATGCCGGGCACCGAATTGCGCGACTTTCTCATGCTAACCTACTCCGAGCTCGAGGACTTGAACTTGCGCGCTAAGGCGCAACGCCAAGAGCGCGTCCCGCTTGGCGCGCTGCAAGAAGAGCGTTTGCGTTATCTCGCTAACGAGCCTCGGATCAAGGCGCTCATGGTGCTCTTTAGCGATTTAGAGGGACGCCTGCACATGCTCGACTACGACAAAAAGTTCTTGCTGCGTTCCCACGACAACCTCACCTTCGATGGCTCTTCGATACGCGGGTTCACGCCCCAGCGGGAGAGCGACCTTCGTTTATCGATCGACTGGAGCGCCTTCTATTGGGGGCCGGCCGATATCTTCGGACCCGGAAAAGTGCTCGTCTTCGGCGACGTCTTAGACCGTGAAGGCAAGCCATTTGCGGGTGACGTTCGCGGCGCGCTCAAGAAACTTGCCAACGATTGCTATGCGAAGGAAGGCTACGCGCTCAACGCCGCAAACGAGATCGAAGGTTTTCTCTTCAAGGGTCTCGACGCCGAGCGGCGCTATCACGAAACCGGTAAGTTTGAGTACGTAAATACCGGCGGGTACTATCATTCGCTGCCCGGCGATCCATTGCGCAACTTCATCGATACCGTTGCGGAGGTCCAACGGGCAATGGGATTCCAGAACGAAAAGGACCATCCGGAGGTCGCGCCGTCGCAGTTCGAGATCAACTATAGCTACGGCGAAGTCGTTGCTGCCGCCGACCAGATTCAGCTCTACAAGCTGATCTGCCGCCAGGTCGCCACCAAACTTGGCATGACGGCCAGCTTCTTGCCCAAGCCGGTGATCGGCGTCAACGGGAGCGGCATGCACACCAACGTTTCAGTGAGCAAAAACGGTAAGAACCTATTCTGGGATCCCAAAGGGCAGGAGCAGCTCAGCGCCTTTGGCTGGAAGTTCATCGACCGCATCCTCACCTACGGGAACGACGTCTGCTTGATGCTCAACTCCAGCGTCAACGCGTACCGGCGCCTCGACCCTCATTTCGAAGCCCCGAATCAGCTCAAAGCTTCGGCCATCGACCGGGGAGCGATGGTTCGCATACCGATCGGCAATCAGCGCAGCATGCGGACTGAAGTGCGCTCCGTTGCCCCCGACGCAAACCCGTATATGGTGATGCTCGCAGTCTTTAAAACCGGCCTCGAAGGGAGCGCCAGCAATCTAAAAAATCTGCGTCAAGCCGATCGCTACCTGCCCGACAACATCTACGATGCGCTGGCGGCATTCCGCGCCTCGGAATGGACCAGCAGCCTCCTGGGAGAGGACGTAAAGCAGCGCTACGCGGATCTGAAACAGGCGAGTGCCGATCGCTGTCCGCGCCTCTTGGGCACCTTGGTCAAAGCGCAAGAAGTGATGTACCACCACGAAGTTTACAACCAGTACCTCTGGAACTTATTTTAGGAAATAGTCGCTTGCCCGCTTGATAGCAAGCAGGGGCCATGTCGGTAATCTTGAAGGGGCCCTTCTCAGAAGGAGGCTCTCATGGAGGCTCGCTTGGTTCGACTTCTGCGTTCACTGGCTACAGCGACGATCGTAATCACGTCTTCATTGGGTTTGGCGGCCTGTAACGCCTCGGGCGGAATGCCCGTGCCGGCTGGCGTGCCGGGAGCGATATGGAGTCAGCACGGCTCCGCGCTCGCGCGCTCCGCTTTGGTCACAACGATGAATGATGCGGGCCCCGGCTCACTGAGGGCCGCGATCATGTTAGCAAATGTGCACGCCGCACGTCCGTCGACCATAACGTTTTCCGTCCGCGGCACGATCGTGCTTGCGAGTTCGCTACCTGCGATTCGCGCGCGGGTCACGCTTGACGGGACCACCGCGCCCCATTACTCGGGGAGGGGACCGGTCGTGGAAATCGATGCGAATGGTCATAACGGCCTTGTTTTTGCCCCGGGCTCGGGAGGTTCGCGTTTGGTCGCCCTCGCGGTGGACGATGCCCGCGGCAACGGCGTAACGCTAAATACGGGTCCGGTTATCCTGGATCGAAACTATATCGGTCTGAACCTCGCGGGGGCTGCTTTCGCAAACGGTGGCGACGGCGTCTTCGTTTCATCCGGCTCGTCGAACAACCGCATCGGCCGCAACGCTTCCGGCGTGTCGGGTGCCGTTGCTAACGTCATCTCCGGTAACGCGGGTAATGGCGTAAGCCTCTATGGATCCCCCGGGAACAGCATTGTCGCCAACCGCATCGGCACTGACCCAAGCGGAAAGTCGGCAATCCCCAACGGCGGAAACGGAATATGGATAACCGCGGGGTCCAACGATAACGAGATCGGCGGTACGCGATTTATTGACGCCGGCACGGGAAGATCGAACAATCCAACCGGCTCGAAGGGGACGGTCCCGCCGGTTTTCGTCGTTCCACCGGACGGCAATTTGGTGTCGGGCAATAGTGGAAACGGAATCCTGATCGACGGCGGTTCGGAGAACAACACGCTCAACGGCAATTTCATAGGAACGACGGCGAACGGCGACGGGACCATCGGCAATTCCGCCGACGGTGTGCGCATCAAGAAGGCAGACAATAATTCCCTGATCGGTTGCAAATTTAGAAACGACCCGTTTGTCTATTACAATGTCGCGAGCGGAAACGGCGAAAACGGCTTGCGCATCACAAATTCGAACAACATAACGGTCCAGGGAAATTTCTTCGGTATCGGCGCGAACAATACGAACGTCGTAGCCAACAAAGGCGACGGCATCCTCGTGGAGGGGTCGTCGCTCGATACCGTCGTGGGGGGAGTGATTCCGCTCGGTAACGTTTCGGCGGGCAACGCTCGCAATGGAATTGAGGTCGCCGACGCCGTCTCAGGTTTTACGACGTTCAATACATTCGGCGGCTTGCTGGCCTTCAAGGGCGCGGCGCCTAATGGCAATGACGGGTTGCTCGTCACGGCTACGGGCGGCGATCAGACCGTCCGCACCAACGTTTTTTCCGGGAACGCGAACAACGGGGTTGAAATTGCCGGAGACGCATCAGGAGTCGACGTCGACCCGATTATCGCCGGGCTGAACACCACCGGGGGTGGCGTTCTGCCAAACGGAAACGACGGCGTACTCATCGGCGGCACCGCGCATGGCAATCTCGTCGGCGGCTACATTCAATCCGTGATTCCGCAAAACGTGTTTTCGGGCAACCGCGCGTACGGCGTGGCATTCGTCGATCGAGCCCACGACAACAAACTATTCAATAGCTTTATCGGAACGAACACCCTGGGCTTCAAGCCACTCGCCAACCGGCGCGGCGGCGTGTACGTCGGAGACTCCGCGAAGCGCAACGCCGTCGGCGGCTACCCGAATGGGTCGTCGAAACCGCAGAAGAATCTAATTAGCGGCAATCTCGGGAACGGCGTCACCTTGACGGCCGGCTCGAGCTACACGAGAGTTATCGGCAATTGGATCGGATTGAGTCGCTCAGGTCATCGGAGAATCACGAACTCAGGTACTCCCATCGTCGTGAAGCCCGGCAGTCTCCACAACACGATCAAGGGCAACCAAACTCACCCCGTTTAGCAATGATATCCCCGCTGTGGTTTGTACTAATTTTAGAAGAGTTCTGATCTCGATCAGAGCTTCTCGAAGTGTTGCGCGATGTAGTTGATCCAATAGTGGTAGACGTCGACGGTCCGCACGGGATCGCCCGGAAAGTGCCCGTCGACCGGCCACACGCGCAGAGTCGCGTCTTTACCGTTATCGCGTAGCGCACGCCAATACATCGATGACGTGGCAAAAGGGTCGCGATTGTCGCCGATGTCGGAGAGAATGAGCACGGGCGTCGTGACCTGGCGAGCGTACCAGATCGCGGAGGCATGTCGCCACTGCGGTGCGTTGTCGCCGACAAATGGCGAGCCGCGAAAAAATGCGTCATCGGCCAGACTGTCGTCAGCGGTACCGTAATCGGTGATCCAATCATTCACTGAGGCGCCGGAGACCGCGGCCTTCCAAATGTGGTACTTGGAGATCAGCCACGCCGTCATGATTCCACCGTACGACCATCCGCAGACGGCAATGCGCGAATCGTCGACGATGCCGCGGGCGCGTACGGTATCGACGGCAGCCATAATGTCTTTTCCAGGTCCCTCCTCGGGATCGTCGAGAATCGCGCGCTGGAATTTCAGACCGAGATTCGGAGTGCCGCGATAGTTAGGTCGCAGCACGAGCCAGCCCCGCGTTGCCATAACTTGCGACCAAAAGTCGAACTCGAGCATCGAAGGGTCGTCTGGACCGCCGTGTATGAAGACGACCAGCGGATACGTACGATCGTTCGAAAAGCCCGGAGGCAAATAAAGGACGCCGTCCCCCGCGACTCCGGTCGTTGTGGGGAACGTCAGTCGTTGCGCGCTAGCCCAGTTCAAATGACTCACCGCTGCGTTGAAATTGGTCAGTCGTTGCGTTCCGCTCGCGGACGAATACTTGAAGAGTTCGAGCGGCTGCGCCGTCGATGTTGCTAGAAAGACGAGCGTACCATCTGAGGCGAGCGCGTTTCCCAGCGACGGAACTCCGGCGCCGCCGGTCGTCAGTAAAGGTATGCCGGGCACGATATCGCCGACGTCGATGCGCTGTGCGCTGCCTTCTAATGAAACGCGGTAAAGTGCATTCGTCGTCCGGTCCGGAGCAGCGACGATTAAGCTCTTGGAGTCGGCCGCCCAGACGAAGTCGCCGATCGGCCGATCGATGGAGTGGGAAACTGCCGATTCCGT
Source organism: Vulcanimicrobiota bacterium (assembly GCA_963826325.1). Lineage (GTDB taxonomy): Bacteria > Vulcanimicrobiota > Vulcanimicrobiia > Vulcanimicrobiales > Vulcanimicrobiaceae > Cybelea. Next base: position 243,547 of record CAWGWT010000004.1, on the reverse strand, counting down.
TCCGCCCGTCGGAGTCGTCACGTAGAGCTGCGTAAGGTTGACTTGCGGGTCGCCGTTTGAGTAGGTGTACGCGACGTGTGCGCCGTCGGGGGAAAAGACCGGATCGCTTTCCCACATCGTTCGCCCGGTCAGAAAGCGCACTTTTGTGCTCCCCACGTCGACCAGCGCCGCGCGTGAGTAAATTTGATCGTTGAGGATTGCGTTTCGGCAGAGCGTGAAGGCAATGGTCTTGCCGTCGGGCGACCAGGAGATCGTCGAACCGTCGCCCACGCTCTGCGGTCCGAAGGTCAGTTGCGCCGTCGTTCCATTATCGAGCGAAATCGTAAAGAGGTGCACCGGTCGAGGAGAATCGCGCGCCGTGATCGGCTCGGTGGTGAAGATGAAGCTGTCTCGGAAACGATCGGAACCGGTGCGCGCAGGTTGCGGCTCCGCTGCCGCATATGCGAGCGCGCGCCCGTCGGGGCGCCAAGAAAATTCGGCGACACCGGCGTCGTCGTGCGTTACCGCTTGCGCCTCTCCGCCGCCGGCCGGCATGACGAAGATTTGCGTCTTTCTTTCCTTGTCGCCCAGGTTTTTGGCAAGAAAGGCGAGCCGCGTGCCGTTCGGTGAAAACGCCGGATCGGAGAGACCTTCGCGGCCCGTAATGAGCGTTTGCCGCGCTCGCGTCGTGAGATCGACGAGTACCAGCTCGCTGCTGCGCGCGTCGTCGTTCCAAAGGACGCGCGTTACCACCACCGCGGCGTGCGTTCCATCGGGTGCGATGGCCGGTGAATCAAGGCCGACGAGCCGCTGGAAATCATCTTCCCGGATCGTCTGGGCCTGCGCAGAGCCTAGGAGCGTCCATGCCAAGCTCAGGCTCAGCGCCATTCCTAGCAACCTTGAAAACACGAAGCTACGAGTCGTGGCTCGAACGTATCGTTTCTAGCGGGACCGCGATGACACTGCCGGAGTCGCTGCCGATGATCAGCGTTTTACCGTCGACGATCGGCGAGCCGACGTTGAATGACGTGTGCATGAACCTGTCGCCGACGACATGCCCGCTGCGCGCATCGAGCGCCCAGAGATATCCGCCCAAGTCGCCGAAATAAACGACTCCGTCCACCACGACGATGCCTCCCTTGACGACTCCGCGCGTCGGCATCTCCCAGACGAGTGTGCCGCTCGCTGCATCGAGCGCGTGCATCCAGGGTGAGATTGCGCTGCCGAGATAGAGCAGCCCATCGGCGAGAAGCGGGATCGCCGCCTCATTACGTTCTGGCAGGAAACCGCTCTCGAGCGCCACTTCCCACATCAAGGTGCCGTCGGCAACGCGAAGCGCGTAGACTCGCTGGACCGTGAGATTGCCGACGACCGTAGATGCATCGGGCCAAACCGGTGAGACATAGTCGCAGTAGACTCGGGTACCATCGCTGACGGGGGGACAATCCCCGATCCCGGATGCTCCTTTCGAGAAAGCGCTGCGCCACACCGTGGATCCTCCATCGGCGTGAAGCCGCCAGGCCGCATTTCTGCCTACTCCCATGGTGATGAAATCACCGTCACCGATCGGCAGGGCCGCCGTCATCGAAGCCATTGAGCCGATCCAGCGAGAGTAGCGCTTCCCGCCGGTCTCTGGATCTATTCCATTGATCCACCCAGCCCCATCGTGATTCACAAGGATGCCGTTGATGATAGCGGGTGTCGGCATCGCCGATCCCTGCAGCGAAAGTTGCCAGCGCATCTTGCCGTTCGAACGGTCGAAGGCGATCAGCGCGCTCGGCCCCTGTCCGACCATGATCGGCTCGGACGGAGACGAGCCGCGGCTCGTCGGATCACCCTCACCCACGATCACCACGTCGCCGTAGATGAGCGGTGCGCTCATCAGCGGATTTGGCACGTGAGCCTTCCACGCGATCTGACCGCTGTTGGCCGCAATCGCGTAGAGCGAGCCGTTATTGTTACCGATGTAGAGCGTGCCGTCGATGATGGTTGGGCTTGCGGAGATTTGACTCCCTGTTTCTATCCGCCAGGCGGTCTTGAGTTTGCCGGCGACGACGGCGTTATTTTGCGGACCCATACGGAACTGGGTCCAGGCCGGAGCGACGAACGCTAGCGTGAGTGCAAAAAGTGAAGCGGCCAGCACGGTCATCAAAGTACTCTTCGACTAGACTGTTAGCTCCATCCCGTCGTAAGCAATCTCGGCACCGAGCTCTCGCACGCTTGCATAGGCCTGAGACTTCGGGTCGAGCATCGGGTTGGAGTTGTTGAGGTGGGTGAAGACCAGTCGGCTCCGCACTCCGCTCAGTTGCGCCAGCGTACCGTCGGAAGCGCCGACGGGCTGGTGACCGAGCGCTCGGGCATGCTTGGGGAGCAGACCGGCAGCAATGAGCTCATCGTCACTGTAAAAGGATCCATCCAAGAACGCGATATGGCTCCGTGTGATCGCGTGCACGAGTGAGTCGCTTAGCGCGCTGAAAACGGGCGCGAAGAGCAGGCTGCGCTTTTTCCCGCGATCAGCGATTTCATATGCGATGACCGCCCCGTGCACGATGCGACGCCCGTCGTAGCCCGGCGTCGTTCCGGGTACCGCGAGCACACGCACCGTCAAGCGGTTCCCGACGATATCCGTGGGGTTCTCCGAATCGCAGGCTGAGTCGGGCGGAACCTCGAGCCACCGATGCGGGAGGGACGCAAAAGGAGCGAAGGCAGGCTGCGACGTTGCGATCTCGCGGACCACGCCGCTCGATCGCACCAAGAAGCCGGCAGAGCCCCCTTGGCGCAGCACGGCAAAACCGCCCAGATGATCGACATTAGCATCGGTGAGAAGTATGCCCTTGATCGGCGTGCCGCGCGATTGCTTGGGATGCAATGGCGGGAAGGCTTCGATTTGTTCCGCGACGTCGGGCGAACAGTTGAGTAGTAGCCAGTGCTCGCCCTCGGCACTAACGGCGAGGCTCGATTGCGTGCGGCGCGGCGCGTGACCGGCGCGCGCGGCTTGGCAGTTGACGCAGGCGCAGTTCCATTGCGGAACGCCGCCCCCTGCGGCCGAACCGAGCACGCGAATGATCACGCGCGGCGAGCTGCCGGTTCGATATCCTCGGCGGCTTCGCGCAAAGCCGCCACGATGCGATGATTGGGACTAAGCGAACAGGCAGGATCGGTAACGCCGGCATCGCCGGCGAGCAGGAAAGCCTGGCAGCGACAGCCGCCCCAGTCAAGTTCGCGGCGATCGCAGGAACGACATGGCTCTGGCATCCAGCCGGTGCCGCGGTAGCGTACGAAGGCATCCGAACTCCGCCAGATCTCACCGAGCCTGCGCTCGCGAACGTTCTCGAAATGCAGCTCGCGTATCGCCGACGCTGCCGGACACGGCAGAACATAGCCGTTCGGCGTCACCGTCATGAATTCGTGACCCCAGCCGTTCATGCACGGTTTAGGGAATTCGCCGAAGTAGTCGGGAAGGACATAGACGATTTCCATCGTTCCGCGCAGGCGCTCGCGCGCCGCGGCGACCACTTTTTCGCCGCGGCGAACTTGTTCGAGCGTCGGCATCAGCGCGGTGCGATTGCGATACGCCCAACCGTAGAACTGGACGTTGGCCAGCTCCAAGCGTTCGATGCCGAGATCCTCCGCAAACGCGATCACATCCTCAATGGTGTCGTGATTACGGCGATGCAACACGCAGTTGAGGGTCAACGCGACCTCGCGTTGCCGTACGCGCCGTAACGCGTCGAGCTTTTTTTCATGCACCGCGGTCCCCGCGATGCGATCGGCCAGCTCAGTGTGCGGAGCCTGAATGCTGATCTGGATGTGATCGAGTCCGTTATCGAGCAAGCGGTCGAGCAGGCCGTCGTCAAGAAACGTTCCCTGCGTGATCAGGTTCGTGTAGAGGCCTAAGCGCGATGCGGCGCTCACGAGCGCCCCAAGGTCGGGACGCAACGTCGGTTCGCCGCCCGAGAAGTGCGCCTGAACGACGCCTGATTCGGCCGCATCGCTCAATACGCCGGACCACTGTTGGGTCGAGAGCTCGTCTCGATACTCGCGCAGCGTTAGCGGATTGTAACAGTACGGGCACTGCAGGTTGCAGCGGTACGTCAACTCGCAAAGCAGCGAAAGCGGGCGAGGAGTCCCTTCGGCGGAGCTTGTGCTGAGGGAAGTCGGAGCGCTCAGGATAGGCATCGAAGGAACCCTCGCTGCGCCAGCCGCTCGAAGAGGCCGTCGACCTCGTCTCGCGCACGTTGCGGCGTGACCTCGAATCCCTCGATGACGGCATCGACGATTTCCGCCAGCGTCCGTTCGCCGTCCACGAGCCCCAGTGCGACGGCCGCGGGACGATTCAAAACGAGCGCACCTTCGGGAACGAGAAGCATAACGCTTCCATCCCCGTCGTGACGCAGCTTGACGCCTTTGCCAAGTCTCGGCCGCGACTGCGCGTTCATTTGAACACGCCGCAGGCTAGTGCGGTGGCGTCGAGGATGCACCATAGAACATCGCATTTGAAGCGCAGCGCTTCGACGCAGCGTTCTTCGATCTCTGGAGTCTTGGCTTCTTCGAGTACCCATGCTAGCGCCGACCCTGCGTCGCGCTGCGCCAGCGGAATGCGCTTTTCGAAATAGGCGAGTCCAGCCGGATCGACCCAAGGGTACTTTTCGAGAATCGCCGCGACGCGCCGTTCCATCACCGGCGGCCCGAAGAGCTCTGTCAGGGAGGATGCCACCGCTTCGATCCAGGGACGCGTGCGCGCGAACGTTACGTACGCGTCGACCGCAAACCGCGTTCCCGGCGCGACGCCACGCTCGGATCGCACGTACGTTTCGTCGAGGCCCACCGCTCGTGCGAGCTCGAGCCATGACGCCGTCCCCCCGCGCGCGCCGCTTGCTTCGCCGTCGTGATCGACAATACGAGAGATCCACTGCCGTCGATGTTCCGCCGAGGGCAGATTGGCAAGAATCGCCGCGTCTTTTACCGGGATCTGTTTTTGATAGTAATACCGATTTTCAACCCAGGCTTGCATTTGGGCACGACTAAGCATCCCTGCCACCAGTTGCTGGTGGAAGGGATGCTTATCGTGATACCGCTGCCGGCCGACGAGGCGCAAGCGCTCGACGAGGCCGGAACCGGCGGAGATTTCTTCGCTTAGCGCTTAGGAATCTGGCTGGGGGCCGTTATATAAGCGGTCACCTCAGCGCCGAGCGGATGCTCCTGAAAGTCCGGACGTTCCCAACGCGCACGTGTTTTTTTCATGAGAGTCTCCTTTAGTCCCCTGGGGTGTGGAGCGGGCGTAGGTTTGCAATCGCCAGCCGGTTACGCATAACCTCACTGGGTATTCTAACACGGTCGGCTAGCCGTAGAAAAGCGAGCAGCTTGACGTGCCACCAAGTCATGTCGATCTCGAACCACCGCAAGCCATGGCGTGCGGAGAACGGGAAGGCGTGATGGTTGTTGTGCCAGCCCTCTCCGAAGGAGAGAACCGCAACCCACCAGCAGTTGGTCGATTGGTCGCTCGTCCGATAAGTGCGGTACCCAAGCATGTGCGCGGCGCTGTTGACCAGCCAGGTCGAATGATAGCTGACGACCAGACGGACGAAGACGCCCCACACCACCCACGACCAGCCTCCCAGAAAAAAGAGCCCGGCAGCGAAAGCGAGCTGGAGCGGCACGGCCAGGTACGATAACGCGCGGTAAAATGGCTCGGCGTAAAGGTCTGGCGCGTAGCGAGCGATCTCGTCTTCGCTCGGGTAGGCGATGTTGTGTCGGTAGAGCCAATCCACGTGCGCCCACTTGAAGCCCAACTGAATGCTATGCGGATCGCCGTCGTGATCGGCGTGAGCGTGATGTTTGCGGTGGACGGCGATCCAGCGGATCGGATCGCCTTGCAACGCGAGCGTTCCAAAAACCGCGAAGAGATATTCGAGCGGTTTGCGCAACCTCAGGCTTCGGTGCGTCAGCACGCGGTGATAACAGAGTGTGACGCCTAAGGCGCCGGTGCAATACGAAACCACTGCGAGCACGACCAGGTCGGAGAGACGAAAGAGCGACGGCCAAAGTGCCCCGAGCGCGCCGATGTGAACCATTGCAAGCCCCACGCCGGTCGCGTACCTAACGAATCGATCCATGCTTCTACGTTCCCACCATCTTAAAAAGGGATAGTACCGGTCTTGTTCGGCGAACGAAAAAGAGCCTGCCGAAGCAGGCTCTTTAAGCGGCTCGGCCGGTAAGCGGCTGAGTGATTAATATGCTCGGCGAGTTCCGAAGCAGTCGCGACAGTAAACCGGTTTATCGCCGCGCGGCTGGAAAGGTACCTCCGCGACGCCGCCGCATTGGCTGCAAGTCGCTTTGAACATTTCGCGCGGGGCGCCGCGCCCGCCATTCGACGAGCGGCCGGCTTTGCGCGCCGCACGGCAATCCGTGCAGCGGCTCGGCTTATTGGTAAAGCCTTTCATTGCGAAAAACTCTTGTTCGCCTGAGGTGAAAGCGAACGGCTGTCCGCAGTCCACGCAGGTAAGTGTTTCGTCTGTATACATTTAGTGAGCGAATCTCCTAAGACTACTGGTATGCTATGTTCTCCGGATCCGATTCGCTCAGTGCCTTGAAACCTTGCGGACTTCGAAACCTGGGTAACCTGACCACTATACACCTTTCCGGCCCAACCGTCACGGCGCAAGGCCGAAGGACCCGTTTGACCGCTATCGAACATACGTTCCGAAACCCGGCCATGCCAGGCCGGTGGTGGCACCGAGAAGTCGCGCCACCTGGCTAGGGTTCCGGACTCAAACGAGGCCGCGAACCAGCAACCACCTAGTCGAGAGGACACCATGCCAGCTAAGACCAAGCGCGCCGTAAAAGAACGGCGCACGAAGCGCAAGCCCTGCAGTTTTTGCACGGAGCGAGCCATCGCGGTCAACTATCGCGATATCGGACGCCTCAGAAAGTACGTCTCCGAGCGAGGAAAGATCGTCCCCCGCCGGATTTCCGGCAACTGCGCCAAGCACCAGCGGATGCTGACGACAGCCATCAAACGCGCTCGCCTCATTGCCTTCCTTCCGTTCGGTTCCGAGTAGCGAGCGTGAAGCTCGTTCTTTATGCCGACGTCAAACCGCTCGGTAAGCGCGGCGACATTGTCGACGTCGCCGACGGCTACGCACGAAACTTCTTGCTTCCACGCAAGTTGGCCGGAGAGGCCGACAAGGGCGCGCTGGCGCAGCTCGATGCGCAACAAAAGGCGCAGGGGCGCCGGCGGGCGCAAGAGGAGGCGGATGCGCGCGCTCTGGCCGCGCGACTCGAATCGGCCAAGCTCACCGTCAGGGCTAAAGCCGGCGAGAACGGAAAGCTCTTCGGCGCGGTCACGAATGCCGACGTCGCTGCCGCAATAGCCGACGTCCTTTCTGTCACCGTCGATAAACACAAGATCGAGCTTTCGAGTCAAATCAAGGCGCTGGGAGCATATCCGGTCCAGATCAAATTGCATAAGAACGTCGTCGCGAAGGCGGCCGTGGACGTCGTTCCGGCGTAACGCGTAAGGTTAACGTGCAGCAGGTCTACGCGACACGCTTTCGTCGTAAATTCGGCGTGGAAGACGAGTTGAGCCGGTACGTGAGCGCACTCTACGAGATGCTCGCGTCGGTCCTTGGCCAGGACAAGGTTGTTCTGCGAGCTGGGAAGGTCAACGCGTTGAAAATGATGCGGTCCCAGAATCTCCCGGACCGGCTCTGCGGACTCCAGCGTCTCGTCTTCGAGGATCCGACGCGCGAGCGTGTGACGACCCGCGCTCAACAGAGGAAGGTGCTCGGGGAGATCGAGGAGGCGATGGCCGACGTCATCGCTCAACGCCACGCCGAAGACTCAATCGAGCGGCGAGTTAACGAGAAGATGGCCGAGCGCCATCAAGAGTACGTCAAGGACCTTAAGCTCGAAGCGCTGCGGGAGACGAGCGGCCCTGAAACGCCCGCGTCACAGGCCAAGCTCGAGGAACTGCAAGCACTATCGCAGCGGAGCCTCGCCGCTTCGGCGCTACAACAACTGCGGCCGCAGACGCTGCGCGACGTCGTCGGCCAAGAGGCCGCAGTCCGAGCTCTGTTGGCAAAGATCAGCTCTCCGTATCCGCAGCACGCAATTTTGTACGGGCCCCCCGGCGTTGGCAAGACGACGGTGGCGCGCCTCGTGTTAGAAGTTGCTAAGTCCAGGCCATACACGCCGTTTGCCAAGGATGCTCCCTTTGTCGAGGCGAGCGGAACGACGCTGCGGTGGGACCCGCGCGAGACGATAAATCCGCTCCTTGGCAGCGTGCACGATCCGATCTACCAAGGCAGCCGCCGCGAGTTCGCCGATGCCGGGATCCCTGAGCCGAAGCTCGGCCTGGTCACACGCGCGCACGGGGGCGTGCTCTTCATCGATGAGATCGGCGAAATGGACCCCTCGCTTCAATCGCGGCTGCTCAAGGTCTTGGAAGATAAGCGCGTGACGTTCGAGTCATCGTATTACGACGAAAGTGCGCCGAATGTTCCCGAATACGTCAAGCGCCTATTTCGCGAAGGCGCGCCGGCCGATTTCATCCTGATCGGCGCCACGACGCGGGAGCCTGACGACATCGATCCGGCGATTCGCTCGCGGTGCGCCGAGATTTTCTTTGCGCCGCTCACGCAAAACCAGATTCTTTCAATCGTACTGGCTGCGATCAAGCGCCTCGGCGCCAGGGCGGCGCGCGGCGTTTCCAAATTGATCGCTTCGTATACGATCGAAGGGCGCAAGGCGGTGCAGATCGTCGCCGACGCCTACGGGCAAGCCCTCTACCGGCTTTACCCGGGCAAGCATGCCGAGAACACAAAAAATCCATCGATCGTTGAAGACGACGTGCGCGCCGTCGTTCAGGCCAGCCGGCTCGTCCAGCACACGCTGGTGAAAGGACGGGCGACCCGCGAGGTTGGCAAGAGCTTTGGGCTCGGCGTGCTGCACCATCTTGGCAGCATCATCGAAATCGAGGCGGTCGCCTTTCCCGCCGCGCAGCGTGGAAAAGGAACGATCCGATTCAATGACACGGCCGGTTCGATGGCCAAAGATTCTGTTTTCAACGCGGCCAGCGTCTTGCGAGCCATATCCGGCATCGATATCGCCGAATACGATTTTCACATCAACGTCGTTGGAGGCGGCAACATCGACGGTCCCTCAGCCGGTCTTGCGATCTTTCTCGCTCTCTATTCCGCCGTAACCAAGACGCCGCTTCCACAAGACGTTGCCGTTACCGGCGAGCTTTCAATTCAAGGAAAAGTGCGTGCCGTCGGCGGCGTCGTTGAGAAGCTCTACGCCGCGCGCCAGGCCGGGATGCGACGCGTGCTCCTGCCGAAAGAGAACGCGCGCGAGGTCGATGCGGCGCTTACGGGGCTAGCGGTCGTTCCGATTGCCAACGTCGAGCAAGTATTGCGCGACTTGCCGCATAAGCGGCGTCGCCGCAGAACTTCCTAACCCTCGAATCAGGGTAGTGTGCCACCACGTCTGGCACACTACTCTCTTAAATTTCTCCACCTATGCACAAGCGGCTCACAAGGCGTTCGCCGCCGCGGCGCCGGACAGCGGCTCGACGGCCATGACCGCTCTACCTCTTCCCGCGTCCATCGATCGCATTCCGCCGCACAACCTTGAGGCGGAGATGGCGGTAATCGGCTCGGTGCTGGTCGATCGCGAGATGCTAGCCGCCGTCGGGGAAATCGTCCGCTCACCCGATTTTTACGCCCACGTCCACGAAACGATCTTCGCGGTCCTCTTCGATCTCTACGAACGCGGCGAGCCGCTCGATAAGATATCGGTTGGCGAGGAGTTGCGGCGGCGCGGAGTCCTCGAACGGGTCGGCGGACTCTCGTACATCAGCGCGCTGATGGACACGGTGCAAACGGCTGGATCGGCGCGCTATTACGCGACCATCGTTAAAGAGAAGTCGGTCTTGCGCTCGCTCATTCACGCCGGCTCGCAGATAACGCAGTTCGGTTATGAGGGAGAAGAAGACGTGGCCGGCGCGCTCGATCGCTGCGAGCAGCTCGTCTATACGATTGGAGAGCGCCGCGGCATCAGCGAGTTCATGCCCGTCAACCGCTTGATGAAGGAGGCTTTCGACCACATCGACCGGCTCTTCCACATGCGCGGCGACCGCACCGGGCTGACGTCGGGATTCCACGACGTCGACGCGATGACGACCGGTTTCCAGCCCGGCAACTTCGTGATCATCGCCGCGCGTCCGGGCATGGGCAAGACTTCATTCGCGCTCAACATGGCAGTCGCAGCCGCGCGCGAAGAGGGCGGCCCGATCGCCTTTTTCTCGCTGGAAATGTCGAACAGCGAACTGATCCAACGCTTGATCTGCGCTGAAGCGCGAATATCGATGAACGACATGCGGCGCGGCAACATCAAGCAGCACCAGTGGGAGGACATCTCTCGAGCGATGGGGGCGCTCAACGAGCTTCCTATCTACCTTGACGATATCGGTGCGTTGACAATCAGCGATGTGCGCAGCCGGTGCCGTCGACTAAAATCGACGGTAGGCCTCGCCGCGATCTTCATCGACTATCTCCAACTCGTGCGGCCCGGCGTACTTGCGCGCAATAGCAACCGCAACGAAGAGATCTCTGAGATCTGCCGCTCGCTCAAAACCACGGCGAAAGATCTGGCCGTGCCCATCGTCGCGCTCGCACAACTCAATCGCGGCGTCGAAATCCGCAGCGAAAAACGTCCAATGCTTGCCGACCTGAGAGACTCCGGGAGCCTGGAGCAAGAGGCCGACGTTGTTGCGTTCCTCTACCGCGACGGCTACTACAATCCGGAAACACCGGAGCCCGACCTTACCGAGTTCATTATCGCCAAACATCGCAACGGCCCTACGGGATCGGTCAAGTTGCGCTTTCAGCGGGAGTACACGCTCTTCTTGCCTTACGGTGACGAATCGCATTTCGCTCCAGCCTAGGGGCGGATTTAGCGCATCTCGTTGTCGCCTCCGGCCTCATTTACCGTAGTAAACTTCGGCCATCGGCTCCTAGAGCTGCGTCTAAATCCGCCCCTAGGCGTTTCTGATGCGAGCTGATTTAGCGCATCTGGTTGTCGCCTCCGGCCTCATTTACCGTAGTAAACTTCGGCCATCGGCTCCTAGAGCTGCATCTAAATCCGCCCCTAGGCGTTTCTGATGCGAGCTGATTTAGCGCATCTCGTTGTCGCCTCCGGCCTCATTTACCGTAGTAAACTTCGGCCATCAGCTCCCAGAGCTGCATCTAAATCCGCCCCTAGGCGTTTCTGATGTGAGCTAAATGCGCTCCCTGGCGGCGGCGCAGGAAGAAGCGGCGTTGTCGTAACAGTTGGTTAACCATGGTTAACGTTACCTATGGCTAACAAGAGCCCCCGCGAGCTTCTTTCCGTCGGCTTCGATCGCTCGCCAGCCCGGGCGCGCGAAGATTACGTCAAAGCGATCTATCAGCTAAGCGCAGACGGTCCGGTGCGAGCCGCATCTTTAGCGCGCTATCTGAAAGTGAGCCGAGTCTCCGTCAGCAAAGCGAAGCACCTCTTGGAAGCCGGGGGATTGCTTGAACGGCAGAGCGCCCCCTCGCAGCCGCTCCGTTTGAGTGGTCGCGGATATAAACTCGCCGTTTCAATGGTGCGCCGCCATCGGATCCTTGAAACGTTCCTGCATCGGGTCCTTCACGTACCGCTCGAAAGCATTCACGCCGAAGCCGAACGAATCGAGCACGCGATTTCCGACGACATCGCGTTGCGCATCGCCGCGTTGTTACGCCACCCGCGATTCGACCCGCACGGACATCCGATTCCTTACGGCGAAGGCGGGCCGCCGCACCGGCGGCTGCCGACTCTTGCAAACCTCGAAGTTGGCATCAAAGCTCGCGTAGTCTCCCTCGACGACCGAGACGACGCGGCCGTTGCGGCGCTGGCCGCGGCCGGAGTGCTTCCCGGATCGACGTTACGCGTCGAGCGAAGCGATCGCGGCAAAGTTTTCGTGCGCTGCGGAAAAAAGCGCGTTCTGGCGTTGCGCCGCCGTCACGCCGAAATGGTGCGCATTGGCACGTAGTTACGGCGTCGGGGCGAGCAGTCCGCAGGTGGTCGCCGCGGCGCGCGAGGTGCTGGCAGGAAATCGCCGGGGCTGGCGCGCGCTGCTTCCGTTTGCCGGTCCCGCCTTCGTCGCGTCGGTCGCGTACATGGACCCGGGAAACTTCGCGACCAACATTCAAGGCGGCGCCGGTTTTGGCTATCGGCTGCTTTGGGTCGTGGTGCTTGCGAATCTCACGGCGATGCTGTTTCAAGGTCTCTCGGCAAAGCTTGGCATTGCCACCGGAAAGAATCTCGCGGAGCTTTCACGCGAGCATGCCCCCAAATCGGTCGTGATGGGAATGTGGGCAGTCAGCGAGTTCGGCGCGATGGCGACCGACCTGGCCGAGTTCCTCGGTGTCATCGTGGGACTCTATTTGCTCTTCCATATCCCGATGCTGATTGGCGCCGTCATCACCGGCGTCGTGACCTATACGATCCTCGCGCTCCATCGCTACGGCTTTAGGACGATGGAGGTGCTGATCGGCTCGTTGGTCGGAGTGATCGCCGTCTGCTACATCGTTGAGACACTGCTCGCTAAACCAAATTGGAATCAAGTACTCTATCATTCAGTCGTGCCGTGGCTGGGAGGACCCTCGAGCGCTTTGCTCGCCGTCGGCATCGTCGGCGCAACCGTGATGCCGCACACGATTTACCTGCATTCGGCGCTTACCCAGGACCGGATCGTGCCGCGAGATCGCAGGGAGCTCTCGTCGATCGTGCGGTTTTCGTATATCGACGTCGTCATCGCATTGACGATCGCGGGTCTTGTGAACTGCGCGATGATGTACATGGCGGCGGCCGTTTTTAACTCGACCGGTCATGCGGGCGTCGCGAGCATCGCTACCGCGTACCTGACCCTCACACCGCTACTGGGGAATCTCGCCGGTGTGGTCTTCCTCGTCTCGCTCATGGCTTCCGGAATTTCCAGCTCCGTCGTCGGTACGATGGCCGGTCAAGTCATCATGCAGAGCTTTGTCGGTTTCACGGTGCCGCTGTGGGTGCGGCGTCTGATCACAATGCTGCCGGCGGTTGGCGTCGTCGCGCTGGGCTTGAACGTCACTCAAACGCTCATCGTCAGTCAGGTTATTCTGAGTTTCGTGTTGCCGGTGCCGGTCATCGCGCTGCTGCTATTGACGGCGCGCGAAAAAACCATGGGCCCGATGGTCAACGCGCGATGGGTGACGGTTGCGGCAACGGCAGCAACCCTCGCGATCCTCGCGCTCAACGCGATCCTGATCTGGACGACCATGCATCCGGCATAGCGGTAAGCTTTACGTCGTTCTCTGGTCTTCGATTGCTCCGATGCTCTGCGCCAGATATAACCGCGAGAGTTTTACATACTCGTCGGAAGATATCTCGATCCAAGCAGCGGCCTGGCCACCAAGTTCCTTCTTGACCGTTGCGGGTGCGCCGGCAGCCACCACCCGCGCCGGAATCTCGGCGTCCTGCCCGACCACGCTGCCCGCGGCGATCAACGCGCCCTCGCCGATCGTGCAGCCGTTGAGCAGGGTCGCGTTGCTTCCGATCAACGCGTGCGACCCTATTTTGCAGTCTTCCATCACCGCGCAGTGACCGACGGTAACGTCGTCGGCGATGAAGGTCCCTCCGCCTTCGCTGACGTGGACGACGGCGTTATCCTGGATAGACGTGCGGCCCCCCACCCGAATAGGACCGTTGTCCCCGCGCAGGACCGCGCCGAACCAGATGCTCGACTCGGGTCCGACCTCCACGTCGCCGATCAGAACCGCGCTCGGAGCGACAAAGGCCGATGGTGCGAGTTTCGGCCGCTTGCCTCGATATTCGATGATCATGAGCGATGCTTCGTAAGCCGGTCCGTCGAACCTCGCCGCGATGCACCGCCACCGAACGCCGCTGCGCGGCGTAAAGGCAACGCCGCGTCCCAAACCCGACGACCCGAACTATACTGCAGTCAACTACGAATATGCGGGAAGAATCGGTCACGTCCACGAGGTCGTCGAGATCGCGGGACGTTCGTTGGCAAAAGTTGGATTCGACGATCGAAAAATAGTCTATTACTTTTTGGACGACCTCGAGCTCGACGAGAGCGCGCGGCGCGGTACTTTTCACGATGCCGATGCGCGATGAAGTCCTAGGAGGGCCACCGCGACCACCGTGGAAGCATCGGCGTCCCAGGCGCTCCGTGCACGAGCCATTAAAGCCGACGTAGCTCAACGGTAGAGCAATCGCTTCGTAAGCGATAGGTTATCGGTTCAAATCCGATCGTCGGCTAGAGTTTCGTGCGCACGCAATATGAACTCCATGAACGTTGGCGACTTGTAAGAAACAGTCCCGTAAGGCTCGCACTCCCGGAAGCCGAGCGATCGATAGAGGAGATATGCCGGCTTCAGTATTTCGCGGCTCGTATCGAGGACGATACGGTGATAGCCGCTTTCTCTCGCAAATGCAATGGCAGCGGTAACGAGGGCTCGGGCCGCGCCTAATCCACGGCTTTCGGGCTCAACGAAGAGGCGAAGCATACGCGCGGTCTCGGTGTCGAGTCCAGTCACTGCCGCGCAACCGATTGGCCTTCCGTCGCGCGTAGCCAAGAACGCTGCATCGTGATTGCTATACCTCCGCGCGATATCCCGGACGCCGGGCACGTTTCCGTGCCGCAGGTCTTTCGGCAAGTCGGCCTCGTATTCGACAAAAAGGTTGTGAAGTTTCCGAAAATCGGAAACGCCCTCCGCCTGACGAACCGTTACCATCTCGCGTGATCTCGTCGCAGGTGTTTACATCGTGGTGCTCAGCGCCACTCTTCTTGGCCGCGTGCCGGTCGCTGACGTCTATGCCAGGCGCGATGATGAGCCGGCATGGCTGGCTGGGTCGTCAACGTCACGCAGCCGGGGGCATTGAAACCATACCCGAACGCCTACAGCAATTCGAAGGATGGGTTCTCTCCGGTCCGATCGACGGCGTGAGGGTGACCGCCTGCGCATCACCCCGCTATTCCATGGCGCAGCGCGTAGACCGCGGCGGAGACGCGATCGTCGACTTGAAGCTTCCGATAAAGGTGGCCGAGATGCGTCCGCACGGTGGGGTAGGCGCATTCGAGATGTACCGCCATCTCTTCGTTGGTGTATCCCTCCACCAAGAGGCGAAGGATCTGGCTCTCGCGCGGCGAGAGATGCGGAATTGGCTGCTGGACGATCGAGTAGTCGTTCACGTCGTGATGAAAAAGTGCGTGTGCAACTTCGGGGTCGAGCCAAGTTGCACCGTCGGCAACGACTTTGATCGCCTTGCGAATGCGCGAAGCAGCGGTTACGGCCAAACAACAAGCGTCCGCGCCGGCATCCAGCGCTGCTCGCAGCTGATGTTCGTCTACTTGACGTTTTAGCGAGAGGATGCCGACATCGGGACGCACGCTTTTGGCGTGGCGAATGAACAAGACCCCGGGAGCGGGGCTGCCGCTAAGACTCAGGTTGACCACGAGTACGCGCAGCACGCGATCTTTTAGCAGACGGGTGCCTTCGTGTTTGTCGCCCGTGCCAAGGACTAGTAACTCGGGGTCGGCGCTCAGAACTTCCGCCAGCGCCGCGGCGGTTGTCGCACTATCCGCGATCACGCCAACCGCTACCCGCGCATTGACTTCCGACCCGGCCGAGCTTTCGAGCATAATCCCCTCCGCCCGGAAACTTCATTCATTCGCAAGCGCGTCAACCCTCGTCAGAACTGATGATAATCACCCCGGCCTATTGCCCGCAGGGTCCCTGGGAATAACCTCAGTGAAAGGTAACAGGCTACGCCCGGGGCTTTTAGTTTGCGACGCGTGGCGGCGATCCGGTGGGGCGGCGTCGTGCCGATGCGCTCGCGTTATAACGCGTTTTAAAATGGAGAAATGAAAATGAATAAAGGTTTTCTTGGGGTGACGCTCGCCGGGATCCTGGCAGCAGCCGCTCTCGGCTTCGTTTTGCTTGGACATGAGCGCGCTGGCGCTCAAGAACAAGTCGCTCTCGGCGACATGAGCCAAAACAGTTCGGAGTGGGTGATCCCACAGCAGAACTACGCAGCGTTACGTCATAGTGCATTGAACGAGATCACCACTGATAACGCCAAAGATCTAAAGATCGCGTGGCAGATGTCGACGGGAGCTACGCGGGGCCACGAAGGCCAACCGCTCGTGATCGGAGATACGCTCTACTATGAGAGCGCGTATCCGAATCACGTCTACGCGATCGATCTCAACGATTACCACATCAAGTGGGAGTTTACGCCGAAGCAAGATCCTTTTGCCGTTTCGGTCGCATGCTGCGATCTCGTGAACCGCGGCGTCGCGTATGGAGACGGCATGATCATCGCCAATGCGCTTGACGGCAGAGTCTATGCACTGCGCGACAGCAACGGCAGCATCGTTTGGAGATACAAAGAAGCCGATCCCGAACTCGGGCAAACGGTCACTTCGGCTCCGTTCGTCATTCAGGAGCGCAACCGCGTCATTGTCGGCGTCTCGGGCGGCGAATACGGCGTTCGAGGCTATGTGACCGCACTCGACCTGCATACCGGCAAGCGCGTGTGGCGGGCCTATAGCATGGGCCCGGATTCCGACACGCTGACCAGCGGTTCTGCGTTCCACGGTCCGCACAATGCCGGCGTCAGCACTTGGCGTGGCGACCAATGGAAGGTCGGAGGCGGCACGACGTGGGGCTGGTATGCATACGATCCAAAACTCGACCTCCTCTATTACGGTACGGGCAATCCCGGTACGTGGAATCCGTCGGTCCGGCCCGGCGACAACAAGTGGTCGATGACGATCTTTGCGCGCAAACCCGAGACCGGTCAAGCCGTCTGGGCTTTCCAAATGACGCCGCACGACCAGTGGGATTACGATGGCGTCAACGAGATGATCTTAGCTGACTTCAAGATCCACGGCGAGCAAGTGCCGGCCTTCGTCCATTTCGACCGTAACGGTTTTGCCTTTGAGATGAATCGGGAGACCGGAAAACCGGTGCTGATCGAAAAGTTCGATCCCAGCGTGAACTGGGCCAGCGGCTTCAATCTCGCGAGCGGCCGCCCGATCGAGGATCCGCAATATAGTACCCACCAAGGGCACAACACGACAGGCATCTGTCCGGCGTCGATCGGCTCGAAGGATCAGCAACCTGCATCGTACGATCCACAAACGGGCTATTTCATCGTTCCGACCAACCACTGGTGTGAGGACTACCAGCCGTTCGCCGTCAAGTACAAAGCCGGGTTCCCATACGTCGGAGCAATAGTCAAGATGTATCGGGGACCGGGTGACTACGGTGGCGCTCTCATCGCTTGGGATCCCGACTCCGGCAAGATCGTGTGGAGCGATCACGAGCACTTTCCGGCGTGGAGCGGCGTGCTCACGACCGACGGTGGCGTCGCTTTCTACGGCACGATGGATGGCTGGTTCAAGGCGGTCAGCACCAAGGACGGTTCGCTGCTCTTTAAGCAGAAGATGCCTTCGGGCATGATCTCCGCACCCATCGCGTTTAAACACGGTGACCACGAGTACATCGCGATGCTCGTCGGCGTCGGTGGCTGGGCCGGCATTGGATTGGCCGCAGGACTGACGAATCCGACGGCGGGACTGGGCGCGGTCGGAGCGGCCGCGGACCTGGGGAAGTATACGACCCTTGGGGGCGACCTGACGATCTTCTCGCTGTAAGATGAAATCGAATCGGTTGGTTAGGGCGAGCGCTGTGCGTCGGCACGGCGCTCGCCGTCATCACTCTGCCGGGATTCGGGCGCGCGCAAACGCGTCAGCCTTTGCGCGTCTGCTCGGATCCCGACTACATGCCCTATTCAGACCGCGCCGGAGCCGGCTTCGAGAACAAGATCGCTGCGATTGTCGGAAGGCTCTCGGACGACCGGTGGAGTATTACTGGACGGAGACCCGCGAGGCTGAAGAATACGGTGAATACCTACACCGAACCATCGAAGCCGGCAAATGCGACCTCCTCGTAGACGTACCGTATGGGTTGGTTCAAGTCGACACGACTCGCCCGTATTACATTTCGTCCTACGTCTTCGTTTTCAAGAAATCGGCCGGGTACGATCTGACCTCGCTCGATTCGCCCGCCCTTCACCACGTCAAAGATCGGCTACGAAACCGAAACGCCGGTCGAAGACGGATTGAAGCTTCGGGCGTTGACGGTTGGCGCGAAACCATTCACGACCGCCGACGATCCCGATGCGTCCCCGGGCCGGATGGTCAGCGCTATCGAAACCGGACAGATCAACGTCGGTCTTACGTGGGACCCCGCAGTCGGCTATTTCCTCAAAGCGCATCCTGATTTGACGGCTGTGATCATCCCCAATAGCCGCTCGCAGGGTTCGCCCGAGCAATATTCGTTCCCAATGGCGATGGCTACGCGCTCGAACGACGAGGAGCTGCACGCCGCAGTCAAGCACGTGATTGCCACGCACCTCAGCGCAATTCGAGGCTATTTTGCGCGAGTACAACATTCGATTCTTCGTCCGCCGGAGGAGCCGAATGACGGTTCCTAAGATCGGCATCGTCGGCACCGGCCGGATGGGCGCGAATATCGCGCGCCGCCTGCATGACGTCGGCTATCCGATCGTTGCGCTCTACGACGCCAATCCGGAGTCGGCTCGGGAGACCGCCAAAGAGACCGGCGGAGAGGTGACGCAGTCGCTCGCGCGCGTCGCCGAGCTCTCCGACGTGATCCTGACGGTCGTGAGCGACGACGCGGCGATGTATGCGATCTTTGCGCCGAGCGGCGACTCGCTGTTGAGCAGCGCCAAAGGCAAGGTCTTCGTGAACTGCGCCACGATCACGCCGAAAGTTCACGTAGAGGTTCAGCGATTGGTCGAAGAACGTGGAGGTCACTCGCTCGAGGCGTGCATGGCGAGCTCGATTCCGCAAGCGCGGAACGGAACGCTCTACTTGATGATCGGCGGCCGTCGTGAGGTCTTCGAGCAAGTAAAACCGATGCTCGAAAAGATGAGCGCTTCACTGAAGTATATCGGCGAAGCAGGTCGAGCCGCGCAGGTCAAGGCGCTCGTCAATATGGTTATGAACATCAACACCGCCGGTTTGGCCGAAGGCCTCGGGCTCGGCGACGCACTGGGGCTCGATCTCACGATGCTGCGCGAAGTATTCTCGCAAACCGGCGCAAACTCGCGCGTGCTCGAAACCGACGGCGCGGACATGCAAAACCGCGACCACGAGGTCTACTTTTCGGCAGCGCACGCCGCGAAAGACTCGGGAATCGCGCTTTCGCTTGCCAACGACGTTGACCTCAATCTTCCGCTCGCGCAGGCGACGCTACGATCAGTACGAGCGGATGAAGGAGCTAGATTTGGGCGACCTCGACAAATCCGGTATCTCCGAACTCACCTTTAAATCGCGCCACGGTCAGGCGCTCGTAACTTCTGGCTAGTAACTTCTGTAGGAGGAAAGTAAATGACGACTGGAACTCAAGCTAAGGTCGTGCCCGCAGTCAGTTCGGGAACGGCGGGTCCGCTTGGTGCGATCCATTTGCCTCGCCTATGGCTAAAACTGACGTTGGCCGCGGCCGGGGAACTACCCGAGGCTACGACGAGTGTGGCGCGGGCTTTGACGCGATGACGCTTGCGGCGCTCGGCCTCGACCGGCAAAAGACGATCGACTTCGTGCGCCAGAACAAACCACGATACGCGGAGTTCGAAGAGTGGGTCGTGCGCAACGGCAAGACCGATAAGGCGACGATCGAGAAGCACAACGCTGCAATTCGCGGCTACGACCATGGCGACGAAAAGGCTCGGGAGATGCGGGATGCCTCGGGCATCAAAGATGCATCGGCGAAGGACGCCGTCACGCTGAATACGATTGAGGATCTCGACGAAATCTATCAACAAGTCGTTGGAAAGTAGGCCCTTGCCGCGTAGCCGGCTCAACTTCATTGTCGCAGTTCTGGCGGCGGCGATCGCGTTCGGCTTGTCGTTCGCCGTTTCGAACGACCGCCGCCTCGAACTCGATAACGTTTACCAAAACGCAGCAATATGCCGGGGAGACAGCCTTCGAAAAGACCTGCGCTGCCTGCCATGGGGCGCAGCTCGAAGGCGGAGCCGGACCGCCATTGAGAGGTCGAAAACTTCAAGATCCTCAGCACGAAGATCGGCGCGACGATCGGCGACATCTTCACCTACATGACGACGAACATGCCGATTAACGATCCCGCTAGTCTTAAGTCACAAGCAGTACGTGGACATCATGGCCTTCATCCTGAGCAAGAACGGCTATCACGCCGGGGGCGCGCCGCTGACGTTCGCAGCAGCGAGTGCATCGAAGGCCAAAGCCATCAAGGAGTGAGGGCGCGCCAGCTCCCAATCGACGGCTCTAGAAGGAATCGTGCAGACTCAATTGCACCTGGCCCCATGTAAGCTGTAAAACTTGCGGTGGCGGCACGCGCTGAAATGCATTTGCAGCTCATCAAATTGAAATTCGTGTAACCCAGCGAAACGTTGGGGCTGAAACGTCTTCGAAACGCCCCAGACGATGCCCCGATAATCCTCGGGCACGGCCGAATCTTCGTAGAGCACCGGAAGAACGAGATACGTGATTGATGGGGTCACGCTGGAATCGTTGACGAGCGGCAACCGAGCCGTAATGGAGTATGGAACCTCAACGGTGCTTCCCACCCAGCAGCTGGCGGGGACCGGCGTTCCGCAGAGTCCGCCGGTGGCAAACCCTGTCGGTCCGGTCGAGGGACGATTGTAGTAATCCACGGCTGCAGTCGCGTTAAAGAGCTGACCGGATGGGAATTTCGGTCCGAAATCGTACCCGCCGCCAAGCTCGTAGCCGTGCGAGTTGATCGAAAGCGGGTTCACTTGCTGCACGCTATTTACGGGGCAACTAATCTGGTTCAGACAGAGCCCAGTGACGTCGCTGCGCTGATGGTTGAAATAGTTGAGGTGAACGCTGAAGCCCGTAAACGGTGAGGTGCTCACCCCGAAGTTTTGCCAGTAGTCGAGGAGCGACCCCGACACGAACGACGTCTTGGGCGCGAGGTTCGTGATACGGCTAAGCTGGTACGCATAGTAGGTCTCATTGGCAAAGACGTGCCACTTTGGCGCAAATAGGTAGTCGACCGCCCAGTCCACGCGCAAGTGTTGACGACCGGATTGTCGCTGTTCGGGTATCCGATACTTGTGGTAAAGCCCGGAGGCGGCGGCGCGTAAGCGTCGCTACTGGTAGAAAAAATCCAAGTCGGAGAGACCGTAATGGATAAGCGTGGGGTCTTCTTGTTTTTGTCTTGAGCCGAGGCGACGGTTGTTTGCGCGATCGTGAGTATAAGCAAGCAGGAAAGCGCTAGGGCGATTGGCGTGCGGACGCGCTGTAATCGGAGCATGCCGAGTCTCCCCTCCGGCCGGGCGGGTGCACAGTTTCAGTTATCTTAAGCCTTTAGGCTGAAAGCGACTATCAGCTACTACGATGTCGTCATAGGTGATGAAGTCGGCCTAGCAACGGCGTGCCGCCCTGCGTGGCCGTTTTATGCCGGTGCGCTAAGTTCCGTCCACGAAGCAGCCAGGATTCAATGAGGGCGGCTCAAGTGTCGAGCTCGGTTAATGCCGTAAAATCAGATTGACTTCGCGTCGCGCCTTGCTAAGAACGCCACGTTACGGGCCGGATAGGCCTCTTCAAGGTCGTGCACAGCAGGCACGTTTTCCGTGCCGCAAGTCCTTCGGCAAATCATCTAGAGCGTTTTGCGGAGGTGATATTGTGATTTTATCGTCGCATAGCCGTGGCGTTCGTAGAATGCATGGGCCCGCCGGCGCACGACGTTGGACTGCACGCGCATCTCGTTGCAGCCGCGTTTGCGAGCCCACGCTTCCACAGCCTCCATTAAGTGCGCCCCGACGCCCCGGCTGCGGACGGTTTCGTCAACGACCAAGCCTTCCAGATGCGCGCCGAAACCTTCGACAAACGGCTCGTCGGTGCAAACCGCGGCCCACCCGGCGATTCGATCGCCGCGCGTTGCCACCAAGACAACGCGCCGTTCTTCCCGCCGCCGCAGGCGTTCGCCAATCTCGGCGACGGACACGTCGTATCCAAGCTGATTCATGAGGACCGCGATTTCCCCGGCATCATCGAGCCGTGCTGCCCGAATTTCGAACGTCGCTTTAGCCACCCTTAACCAAGCCTTTACGATGCCTTAACCGTCGTTGGCAGAAACTGGTGCCAAGGAGAGAATAATGAACGCCTCAGCAGCAGCCGCGAACTCCGGAGTCTTCGCCGAACTCGATAAGTCGGGCATTACGCGCTTTCATTGGACGATTATGTTCGTTTCGGGCATGGGCTTCTTTACCGATGCGTACGATCTGTTCATTATCGGTGTCGCGTTGACGCTCCTCAAGCCTGCCTGGCATCTCTCCGCTTTTCAAGTCTCGATCTTGGGGTCTTCCTCGCTGCTTGCGGCGGCTATCGGCGCACTCGTTTTTGGCCGCATCGCCGACCTTTTTGGGCGCAAGCGCATTTACGGCTTCGAGGTGCTCGTACTCGCGGCCGGGGCAATCGCATCGGGCTTCGCGTCGTCCTTCTGGTGGCTAGTCATCTTCCGCTTCATATTAGGCCTAGGAATCGGCGGCGATTATCCGGTGAGCGCAACCATCATGAGTGAGTACTCCGGCACCAAAGTTCGCGGCCTGCTTATTTCGCTTGTCTTTGCGATGCAGGGAATCGGGCTGATCGTCGGTCCGATCGTGGCGATCGTGCTCTTGAAGGCCGGCGTTAGCCACGACTTTGCCTGGCGCATCATGCTGGCACTCGGCGCCATTCCAGCGCTCTCGGTCTTCTACATGCGCCGTAAGATGCACGAGACGCCGCGCTTCGCGGCGCTTGCCGGCGAGATGAACGAGGCACAACGCGCGACCGGCCGAGCTCTGGGGACTCACAATGAAGCCGCGACGGGCGAAGGCCCCAAACGCGACCACAAGCGACACCTCTTGTCCGAGCTCTCCGCGTATGCAAAGGATCCGGTGATGCTGCGCTGGCTGATCGGCGCAAGTCTGGCGTGGTTCTTGCTCGATGTCGCCTACTACGGCAACACGCTCTCGAGCCCGCTGGTGGTAAAGGCTATCAACCCGCACGCCAGCTTGATCACCAACACGGCCATAACGCTGGCGATCTTCGTCGTGGCGGCCTTTCCCGGCTATCTGGTTGCCGCAATCGCAATGGATCGCCTCGGACGCAAACCGATTCAAGCGATCGGCTTCGGGCTGATGGGCGTTGCCTTTGCGTCGATAGCATTCTTGCCGGGCGGCTCGCAAGCCGTGGTTCCCTTCGTCCTGCTCTACGGAATCAGTTACTTCTTTGCTGAGTTCGGTCCCAACACGACCACATTCGTGTATCCGGCCGAAATTTTCCCGGCACGCCTTCGCACGACGAGCCATGGCATCACCGCGACGTCTGGGAAAATCGGCGCCTTCGTCGGTACGTTTGCCTTCCCGCTCCTCATGACGAAATTCGGCCTTTCAACGGCAATGGGAACCGTTGCGGTCGTCGCGATTATTGGGTTGCTGGTGACCTGGTTCTTGTTGCCCGAGCCGAAGGGTCAGAGCCTCGAGGAGATTTCGCGCGACAATCTCTTGCGCATACAGGAAGCCGAAGCTTAGTCGCTCTGCGCAAGATCAGAGAGCACTGTGCGCCGTTTCGCGAATGCCGCTTACGGTAGGAGGGTTTCTCGCTGTACGGCGGTTCGCTGCACCGCCGAATCGCCGAACGGAAGCGGCCAGAGCCGGCCGGCTATCCAGGCAGCGGCTTCATCGGTGTAGTGACCCGAGCCGGGCTCGCCCGACTCACCTTGCGGAAGCGTGATGCCGCCATCGTCCCAGTTGCCGACATCCCAGACAGCGCGAAAGCTTTGTGAGTAGCCCGGCGTTTGAACGTGCAGCGTAAACGCGTCGCCGTATCCGGGGAGCGTTGTGCCGTCAAGGAAGTTGATGCCCAGTGGGGCGAGTGAATGCAGCACGCGTACCGCTCCGGCGATCCGCCATGGCGCCGGCGAGGGCAGCGCGACGCCGCGTGGCAGCTCGCGAATACCGCCCGCGGTCGCGAGCAGCGTCGGCATGCGTCCGTTGTGCCGTCGGGTTAGCGCGAAGCGCAGACCGGCGATAACCGTCGCCGACGTCGAGTTGCCGTTCATCTTGCCGTCCCAGGAAGCGAGTGCATCGCCGAGTGCGGGATCGCGCCTGCGCACGGCCGGAGCAATCGCGATCGCTAGCTTGCGTTCGGGGAGCGAAAGCACGTCCATCTGCATCTGCGAGAAGTAATCAACGTCGTACCGCCGCCGAGCCCCCAGGAGCTGTGCGATACGATAGGCGCGATAGGGCGGTGCAAACTGCGGGCTGAGTTTGAGCCTATAGCCGGCGCCGTACATCCGGTTATTTGCGCTCCACACCACGTCGCCGCGCGACGGCGCCACCTTCGGCAGCCGCGCGAACGGAATCATCGGATAACGGCGTGCCAGATCCACCGCGGAATGGAACCAGCGGGCACGGACGGGATCGTCAGGGATCTCTCCGGCGAGGACGTATGCGGCGCGCCCGGCAGTATCGGCCAGCACGAAGTTCAGCGTGGGCCCAGGAAAGGCCGCAAGCGCCGCGGTGGCCGCCTCGATCGACGCGGCGCGGTCGAGTTCGATGAAATTCGGCGCCGAAGAGTGGGGATCGTCGTAAGCGCTCCAGCGGACGAGCACGAAGCGCTTATCGTGCGTCGTTACGCCGAACTCTTTGGGGGTTCGATAGTATGGTGCCGACGCGCTTGGATGGAAGCGCACCGCGATGCGCTCAATTTTCCAATCCGCCGGATCGAGGTGCGGCGGCGGCGAGAAAACGGCGAGCGAGGTCACGGTTCCCGCGGTTGCGCCCCAGGCGATGTGCTCGTTATGGCCCAGAACTACGGCCGGCAATCCGGGCAGCGACGCGCCGGCTGCGTGAAAACTCGGGGCGTGCAAATCGACCAAATACCACACGCCCGGAATGCCGAGGCCGAGATGGGGATCGTTTGCAAGAAGCGCGCGCTGGCTGAGCGATCGATCGGCACCGACGGCCCACTCGTTGCTGCCGACCGGTGCGCGCGCTTGTGCAAGTTCGCTTACGAGATTGCCGACGCCGCGCTTGCAACGGTCTCCCAGGCCGATGCGGCGCAGACCTGCGGTAACCGGCGCATCGTAGCATGGATCGGTGAATGGGAAACGCTCCTCGAGCAGTGGCAACCCGCCCCGACGGTACGCTGCATCCCGCGGCTCGATCGCGTTCCAGTCGTCGATCAGATCGAGCACGGTCGCCATGCCGACGGCAAGCGAATCTTGCGGGGTCCAGGCGCGTGGACGGTAGGCGAGCAGACGGAACTCGACCGGTAGCGGTTCGCGTTCCATTGCGGCGTTGACGCCATCGCTGAACGCGTCGAGAATTTCACGCGAGGCGAGGTCCAGCCGTCTCCATTGCGCCTCGATGATCGTCCGCACCGGAATGGCACGCCGCTCCTTATCAGTAGCGAGCGCTCCCGCCCCAAAGACTTCCGCGAGTTGTCCGAGCGTGAAGCGTCGCAGGAGGTCCATTTGAAAGAGCCGATCGGAGCCTTCGACGTATCCCTGCGCGAAAAAGAGATCGCGATCGTTCTGGGCGATAATGTGTGGAACGCCCCGGTCGTCGCGCAGGACCGAGACCGGACCACGCAGACGCAAGCCGGAGATAGTGCCGGTAGTGCGAGCGTGCGTGCGTACTCCCAGCATGACGTTTGCCAAGAACGCCAGCAGGACGAGCGCGACGAGCGCGAGCGCGGCCAAGACAAGCCGCGCGAGAGTCTTCACTCGTCGTCAGGCATCGACGAAAACGTCGTCGCCCTCGACAACGACTTCGAAGGTCATCAAAGGAAGTACGGCGGGAAGCGTGAGCGCGTCGCCGGTGCGCACGTCGAACGTCGCGCCGTGCCGCGGGCAGATCACGTGTTCGCCCTCGAGCTCGCCTTGGTCCAGCGGGCCTCCGTCGTGCGTGCAGACGTCTTCGATCGCATAGATTTTGCCGCCGACGTTACAAAGCAAAATTTCGATCGAATCGGCGACAATGCGCCGGGTGGTCCCCGGCGCAATCTCTGAAGCCTTTGCTACTCGGTGCCTGGCCACGCGAGCCGAGTTCTACACGACGCTTGAATTCTTTTCCACGCAGACCAAAACTCTTGACCGGCCTCACCGCGATCTTGCGCGAGCTCGTAAAGCAATGCATACGCCTCTCGCGTCAAGAGTCCGGCATCGGTGCCCGAATCAATTTCCTCGGGCGAAAAAAACGTGTGACGCAGCTTCACATCGAGGAACTCGTCGACAAAACTATCGACTTCGGAAGTCCGTGCCCCGCCATAAGGAATTCCAAGCCTGCGAGCGATTCGTTCGAGCTGACCGCGCGGCTCCAGCATCAGCAGGTCGTAATCCACGACAACCAACGGCTTCTCGACGAGCTGGTCAAGGAATGGCACCATGTAGACGAGCCACAAACGCTGCGCGGTTTCAACGTCCATGGCTTGCCGAGAAAAGAGCGAGGCCGCGACGCTCGATGGATTCCTGATCACGAGAAGATAGGCATCGTTAACTTCGCAATCGCGCAGGACTCTTCGCCAGAAGGGCAAGAGGCGAATGGTCCGCGGATCTTTGAAGCCCCAGATCGTGTGCGCTATGAAGCGGCGCCGGAGATACCGCATAGCCTCTCGTCTGAGACTCCAAATTCGCCAGCGCGCGAACTCCCGCGGATCGATCGGCCTAACGTCGTCCCATTTGAGCGCAAGGGTCTTCAACACGCGTTGGTCGAGGTCGACGATACCCTTATCTTCCCAATAGCCGGTTGGGTTCTCGGGCTGCGCGTCGAGGAAATCGTCGCCGAGGTAGACGGAAAGCGCTTGGAGACCGCGTGCGACGGCGCTCGTGCCGCTTCGATGCATTCCAATGACGGCGATCCCGCGCGAACGGCTAATCATAGGCTCGAGCCGCTGCAATTGAGGAACCCCGCTCTTGCGGGGTTCAAAAGATAAGGGCCTCGCTGCACTAAGACTAGCCGACGGCGCCTTCCATCTCCATCTTTACCAAGCGATTGAGCTCGACTGCGTACTCCATCGGCAGCTCCTTGACGAAGAAGTCGAAGAAGCCGTTAACGATCATCGCGACGGCGTCCGCCTCGGATAAGCCGCGGCTCATCGCATAGAAGAGCTGCTCTTCGCCGATCTTACTGACGCTGGCTTCATGCTCGACCGTCGAGCGCTGCTCGTGGATCTTCATCGTCGGCTTGGTGTCGCTCGACGATTGCTCGTCCATGATGAGCGCGTCGCAGCGCACGCGGGTCTTCGCGCCGACCGCTCCCGGATGGATCTCGACCAAACCGCGGTATGTCGTCTTTCCACCGTGAGCGCTGACGCTCTTATTCGTCACGACCGAAGTCGTGCGCGGCGCGACGTGGATGACCTTGGCCCCCGCGTCCTGATGCTGGCCCTCGCCGGCGAATGCCATCGACAGGACTTCACCCCGCGCACCCTCGCCCATCAAATAGATCGACGGATACTTCATCGTCAAGCGCGAACCGATGTTGCCGTCGACCCATTCGACGGTCGCGTTGGCGTACGCCATCGCGCGCTTGGTAACCAGATTGAAGATGTTGCGATACCAGTTTTGAATCGTCGTGTAGCGGATCGAAGCCCCTTCGAGCGCGATGAGTTCGACGACCGCGGAATGGAGCGACGAAGTGGAAAACTTTGGCGCGGTGCAGCCCTCGATGTAATGCACCTTTGCACCTTTGTCGGCGATGATCAGCGTGCGCTCGAACTGGCCCATGTTCTCGGCGTTGATGCGGAAATAGGCCTGAAGCGGCATCGCAACCGTCACGCCCGGCGGCACGTAGATGAACGAACCGCCCGACCATACGGCCGAATTCAGCGCCGCAAACTTGTTGTCGCCCGCCGGAATGACCGTCGCCAAATATTTTTGAACGATCTCCGGATACTGCTTGACGGCAGTGTCCATGTCGCAGAAGAGCACACCCTGCTCGTCGAGCGCCTTGGTCGTGTTATGATACACGACTTCCGACTCGTACTGTGCCGAAACGCCCGACAGAAACTTGCGCTCGGCCTCCGGAATCCCGAGACGGTCGAACGTCCGCTTGATATCCTCAGGAACGTCGTCCCACGAGCGCTCCGTCTGATCGGTAGACTTCACGAAGTAGTGAATGTTGGAGAAATCGATCTCGTTCAGCAGCGCCGTATCGCCCCACGTCGGCATTGGCTTGCGAAGAAAGATCTCGTACGCTTTGAGCCGGAACTCGCGCATCCAGGCCGGCTCGTCCTTCATCGAGCTGATGCGCTCGACGATCTCGCGGGTCAGGCCCTTATCGGACTTAAAGACGTAATTTTCCGTGTCGTGAAAACCGTGCCGGTACTCCTCGATCAGCTCCGAAGGCGAGACGGTGGTTTCAAGCTTCAATGCCATGGCGAAATTCAGCGTACCCCTGGGGCGGGATATAGTCAAGATAGTACAGTAGGAGCTTGACAATCATCGGCGGCCCGGCCTTTAGAGAGGACTTTACAGCGGGGGGGTGAGGGGGTATGATTGGCGCCGGTCCTTCGATGCAAGAGGAGCTTGAGAAGGAACCAAGGGCCCTGTCACCTGAGCAAAGTCGAAGGGGGGCCACGGTTTTGGGAGGCGCGCCCCTACGCGCCATCGCGGCGAGTCGCCCGCGCACCGCTCAAAAGCGCCGGCAGGAGCTCGCCGATAGGTCGGGGACGTGTCTGCATCGCAGCCGCCAGCCGACGAAGTCCGGAGGTGGGATTCCTCAAGGGTCAAGGAGACCTGAACAATTGAAGGCACTCGGCAGGCACATCGTGTGCGAGCTTTCGGGCTGTCGCCCCTCCTTGCTTTCGGATATCAACGGCATCGCGGCTATGATGATCGCAGCGGCCACGGCCGCTCGCGCTACCATTTTGGAAAGCGCTTTTCATCGCTTTGAACCGCAGGGAGTTTCCGGAACCGTCATCCTAGCCGAATCGCATATTTCGATTCACACTTGGCCTGAGAAGGGCTACGCGGCGATGGATTTTTACACGTGCGGCGACCATACCGACCCCTGGCTCGCTTGCGAGTACGCGGCGAACGCTCTTCGCGCCAGCAGCGTTCTCTCTACGGAGTTCAAACGCGGGATCGAAAAGAGTGACGGCGAGTTCACGCACGTGCTCACCCGCAATCACGACGTGCGCGTGCTTAGCGCATAATCGCAATTTAACTCCCATCATAAGCAATTATCAGCTTTTGTTTGCGTGAATTCGGCAGGCTTGCTGCGTCTGCTGTCCAATCATTGCATCTCAATACGATCCGCTTTCTCGAATGGGGTTTTAAAATTCGATGCGTTTATCAATGATTCGGATATCCGTCGTTGCAACAGCTGCGGCGCTTGCACTGGCGGCCTGCGCTAGCCACGGCATCGTTCCGTCCTCGCCGACTGCGATGGCTCCTACGAATGCGATGCTTCCGGCGGGCGACGACGACGCGATACTGCCGCTCAAGGGCAAGACCAAGACTTGTGCAAAGAATCCGCCGCAGTACCAATGGATATTCAAGGGCGCGTGCGACGGGTTCATCTTGAAGCCCGGGGGCGGTACTTTCAGCTTGGGAAAGTACGCCAACATCACCGTTAAGGGTTCGATCGGAAAAAACACCGTGAAGGGTCAGGCAAAGATCGCAATCGCCGACGCGGTCGACAAAAGTGGCGATATCGAAAAGTTCGGCGGCAAGAGCTTCCCGGTGTACAAGGGTAAGGGAAAAACAATCGCCTACGCTTCCGCAAACAACCAAAGCAACCAGACCATCACGCCGATCACGGTCAGAGGGAAGGCGATCATCCAATACGTGATCGACGACGCAAAGGGTTTCCCGGGAAAGAGCTGCTCCGCCGCGATCCTTGCACACGAACAGGGCGGCAAGGTGGCTTGGAATCCGCTTCCGAGTACCTTCCCGGTCAAAGGAAAGACCGTGACGATCAGCCTCTTTACGGCACCCAACGGGTTCGAGCTGCCGCCGAAAAGTGATCAGACGCCGGTCTATTTCGCGGTGAACTGCTTCTAGAGCGTCCCGCGTTCTCGAAAATGATGGAGCCCCGCCGCGCGGCGGGGTTCTCGTTTTGCTCCGCCAATCTACGCCCCACATGCCGAAGACGCAAACCTGGCACTGGTACGTCGAGGAGTTCACTCCAAACGAACAGCACCACCACGCCATCAATGAGGTGTACTATTCGGGCCGTTCCGATTTCCAACAAATCGCCGTACTTCGCTCGCCCGTCTTCGGCAAGATGCTCGTTCTCGACGGCGATACCCAGAGCGCGCAGGCTGACGAAAGAATCTATCACGAGGCGCTCGTGCATCCCGCACTGGCGGGGACTTCCGACCGCAGCGAGGTGCTAATCCTCGGCGGCGGTGAGGGTGCGACGCTGCGCGAGGTGCTGCGCTGCCCCGACGTCGCCCGCTGCACGATGGTAGACATCGACGCGCTCGTCGTCGAACTCGCAAAAACATATTTGCCCGAGTGGTCTTCCGGCGCTTTCGAGAATCCACGCGGGCGCGTGATCCTCGGCGACGCGCTTGAGTACATGCGCGCAAGCGTCGATCGTTACGGCGTCATTATATCGGATCTCACCGAACCGCTCGAAGATTCGCCGAGCAATCCGCTTTTCAACGACGCATGCTTTCAACTCATCAAGTCGCGTCTCGCCGAAGGCGGCATCTACGTGCTTCAGGCCAGCACGGCCTCAGTCCACAACGCGGCACTCCATTGCAAGATGGCACGTACGCTGCGCCGGCACTACGCGCACGTTGTCACGTTCACCACGCACGTGCCGGCTTTCGACACGGAATGGGCCTTTCTCGCGTGCAGCGATCGCGTCGACCTCGCCGGGCTCGCCGGGGAACGAATCGACTCCTATTGCGCGCGGCTGCACGGCGAAAGCTTTTTTTACGATTCGCTCACGCACCGTCGCCTCTTCGCGCTGCCGCTTTACCTGCGCCGAATGCTGGCCGCCGACGGGGATACTTTTTAGGCGAACGGAAAGGCGACGAAGGAGAGTAGCATGTCGATCGATTATTCGCGCGCGCCGCGCGCCTGGGAGAAGGAGCGAAGCAACTTCGTCTTGCTTCTCGATTTGAAGCTGGAGACGGTCGAACACGGCAGGGCCGTGATGCGCATGCCCTATCGTCCCGAGATAACCAATGGGACCGGCGCCGTTCATGGCGGCGCGATCGTCAGCCTCTGCGACACCGTCTTTTACGTAGCGCTCGCCTCGATATACGGGCGCGATCAGGAGACGACGACCGTCGCGCTGCAGTGCAACTTTCTCGCGCCGGCGGGCCCCCCGCACGATCTCGTCGCGGAAGCGAAAGTTTTACGGGCCGGGCGCCGCATCGTTTACGGAGAAGTCTACGTCCGCAGCGGCGAGAAAATAATCGCGCACGCAACGCTCGACTTCCTCAACACTTATCCCGAGGAGAAGCCCCGCAAAAAGTGACTTGTCTTCCCCACGCTGTCGTTCGTCACCCTGAGCTTGTTGAGGGATGAAGCGTACGGCGCTCTACGACGAGCACCTTCGCGCGGGAGCGCGCCTGGTACCGTTTGCCGATTTCGAGATGCCGGTGCAATACGCCGGCATCCTCAAGGAGCACGAGGCCGTGCGTCATCGCGCCGGTCTCTTCGATCTCTCGCACATGGGACAGTTCTGGCTCACCGGCGAGATGGTTGCCCGGTGGGCCGACACGCTTACGATCAACGCGGTCGGCACGATGAAGCCGCTGCAGGCGCGCTACAACATTTTTTGTAACGAGGGGGGCGGCGCGCACGACGATACGATTTTTTATCGCCTCGAGAAGGGATGGCTACTCGTCGTCAATGCCGCAAACGCCGACAAGATGTGGACGCTCCTCAACGAGCATCTTCCGGCGTTCGGCGTCGCGCTTGAGAACCGGCACGGACGGCGCGCGCTCATTGCGATTCAAGGGCCGCGCTCGGTCGAGATGCTCCAGCCGCACGTGGACGTCGATCTGGCTTCGCTGCGCTACTACTTCTGCGCCGAAGGTCACGTAAACGAGGTTCCGGCGGTCATTGCGCGGACGGGATACACCGGTGAGGATGGTTTCGAGCTTTTTGTCGCTGGCGAAGACGCCCCGCCGATATGGGGCGCGCTGCTGCGCGACCACCAGGCTGAAGGACTCGAACCATGCGGACTTGGAGCCCGCGACGTCTTGCGACTCGAAGCGGGCATGCCGCTCTACGGACACGAGCTGACCGAAACCATCACGCCCGTCCAAGCCGGCTTAAAGTGGGCGCTCAAGCTCGAAAAGCCCGAGTTCGTCGGAAAGGAAGCACTCACGGATCAGCTTGCACTTGACACATATTCGCGCATCGTCGGCCTCGTCATGGAAGGCCGTGCGCCGGCTCGCGAAGGTTATCCGGTATGGTTCGACGGGGCCATCGTAGGATCGATACGCAGCGGATCGATCGCCCCGTCATTCCACAACAAGAACGTCGCGACTGCTTTGGTTGCGCGCGAGGTCGCAGCCGTGGGAACGCGTCTAGAGGTCGAGATTCGCGGAAAGAATCACCAAGCGACCGTCGCTTCCATGCCGTTTTACAAACGTCCAAAGTAATCGAAAAGGAGAAACATGACCAAGCCCGAGGACTTGCTCTTTAGCAAGGAACACGAATGGGTGAAGCTTGATGGCGAATCGGCGACGATCGGGATAACGGATTACGCGCAAAATGCGCTTGGCGATATCGTCTACGTCGAGCTGCCCAAGGTGGGCGCGACAATCGAGCAGTTCTCGAATGTCGGCGTGATCGAATCGGTCAAGGCCGTTTCCGATCTCTTCACGCCGATGTCGGGCGAAGTCGTCGAGGTCAATGATGGGCTCGAGAGCGATCCGGCCGCGGTTAACCGCGAGCCTTATGGCGCGGGCTGGCTGCTCAAGATTCGCCTTTCAAAGCCTGACGAAGCCAAGAGCCTGCTCTCGCCGGGCGACTATGAAAAGATCGCAAGCGATTGAAGTCTTTGCAGCCTCCAATAATTCGATCGGCGAGCTAGAGTGTTGCCGCGGCCGCGTCTGGAACGAGGCCGAGTTCCTTGAGCATGCCATAAGTATCCCAGTTGATCCAGCCCTCGACTAACTTTCCGTTGGCGAAGCGGACGACACTCACGCCCGTGATGTTGACTTGCTTCCCCGTCGGCGCAATCCCACCCAGATTTCCTTTGTTGGTACCACTGGAGGACCAACGAACCGCGACGGTTTCGCCTTCAGCAATCAGATCCTCGATCTTGAATCGAAGGTCGGGGAAGGCGGTGCGGTACAGAGTTGCCCTTTTCTTCTCACCCTCGGGCCCCGGGCCAAAATCGGGTGTCGATGGGTCATGGTGCGTGTAGACGGCCGCGTAGCACTCGTCGGCGACCGACAGATTGCCCTTACTCCAGAGCTCGTCAAGCAAACGACGGACTACGGCTTTGTTATTTTCCGACATTTGGGTATCTCCTTAAGACCTTCCGGGTCTACAGCCGGCGGTGTGGCTTTGGGACGTGCGGGGATTGCTGAGGGAGATCGGGCTCGCCATTCGTGGGTGGCTAGTAAAGCTGGTGCCGCCGCGCCTTCTGTTGATGCGAGACAAGGCCCTCTTGACGCCGTGCGCTCGCGGAAAACGCGAATGCTTTCTCGAAGGGTCCGCCGTCGAGGTTTGGTACGCATTATTGTTTCGCAACCTGTGGTTAACCGTAGCGGTCGCGGCAGCCGTTTCCGCAGCGGACAGCTACGCGAACGCAAAAAGGCAGATCTGGGGTGACTGGCTGGCAGCCGGACTTTTTACGTACTATGGCGTACATTGTGCTCAAAACTTCATACGGTGCCGTGAGGTTCATTGCGCGATCACGGCGCCTGGGTTTTTGGCCGCCGCGGTGCTCATGTTCGTTCGTGTTACCGGGGTGGTGCATTTTGGATATGGAATGCCTTGGATCGTCTTTGCGGCGAGTGCTTGCGCCGGGTATTGCGTCCAGTCGCTGTACAAAGCAAAGACGGGGAGCATCTTCCTCAAGCCTTAAGCGGCGGGGCGTCACGCGGCGTCCGCAGCAAGCGCTGGAATAGCGTAGACGTGGGCTTCTTCGAACGACCCGATCCTCGAATGATCCAAAGCGCCGATCCACCCCCGCTCGGAGCGATCGCCGCCGCGTTGAAGCGCCACGCGCTCGCGCTCACGAGCTGCTTCGTTGCGATCGCCGGCGCGTATGCTGCAAATGTCGAAATCGGGCTGCATCGAGCCGCGGCGACGCGCGGAAGCTTCGTGGCGTCTGGTTTGCACGATCGCGTGACGATCGTGCGAGACCGGCGCGGTATACCGCATATCAGCGCCCGCAACGATCACGATCTCTACTTTGCGGAGGGTTACGTAGAGGGTTCGGATCGGCTGTTCCAACTGGATTTGACCCGTCGATACGCCTACGGCCGGCTCGCCGAGGTGTTTGGGACGAAGGCGCTACCGCTCGACGAGGCGCAGCGAGCGGTCGATATTCATGGCATCGCCGAGCGTCAACTCCGCGCGCTCGGGCGGCGCGAACGCGAGGCGATCCTTGGGTTCAGCGAAGGCGTGAATGCGGCCGCCGCAGCACAGCCGCTGCCTGTCGAGTTCCGCATGCTTCTGTACCGCCCGGCCGCCTGGACGCCTAGGGACTCCCTCGCGGTCTCGGTCGTTGCGTCGCTGGAGCTCGCCGATTCATGGCATGACGTCTTCGCGCGCGATGCGGTCTGGCGGCTACGTGGGGCCCGATGCTTCAACGCGCTTTTCCCTCTTTCCGACGCCAGATACGATGTCGCGATTGACGGCCAACGCGATGGGCGGCCGCCGGCGCGAACGAGTGGGTGCGCCGACGGGTCGGTTGCCGTGTCGCCGCAACGGCCCGCGTTCGGCAGCAACGCGTGGGCCGCAGGCGCCTTGCGGACCGTCGATCGGGACGCGCTCGTTGCAAACGATCCGCATCTAGACTTGACGATCCCCGGTATTTGGTACGTCGTCGATCTTGCGTCACCGCAACTGCACGCCGCCGGCGCGACGATTCCCGGTATCCCCGGCGTCGTGCTCGGCCACAACGAGCGTCTCGCGTGGGCATCGACCAACGCCGAGATGGCGACGACCAGCGTGTTCGAAGCGGGTCATCTCAAGCCAGCGTCATGGGTTACGGAGCAGTTTCACGTGCGCTTTTCGCACGATGTGAGCATGCGATACTATCGGACCTCGCGCGACTTCTCCATTCCCGACGACGACGGCCAGTCGGGGATTGCCCTCGTGCGTTGGCCGATCTATTCGCAGGCCCGCTCGACGATCGCGACGGTGCTCTCGCTCGATCGTGCACGCGGCGTGAGCGACGCGTTGCGGATCCTCGAAAACTACCCCGGCTCACCGCAGAACTTTATTCTCGCCGATCGTAGCGGCGAGGTGGCCTACCACGTTGCCGGTCTGATCCCCGACGATCCGGCGTGGGGGCGTTACGTGCACCGCGCGCGCGACTTGCGCCGGACCTTCGCTCCCATCGCTTTCCGGGAGCTTCCCGGAAAGAATCCGTCTCGCGATGCGATCCTCATCTCTGCGAACAACAAGGCGTATGGCTCTGCGTACCACTACCGCTTGTCTGCGCAATTCGAGCCGCCGTATCGCGCTTACCGCATCGCGGAATTGCTACGCTTGCGTCGGCGGTACGATGCCTCGTATTTTGCGCGGATGCAGCTCGACACGCTCTCCCCGATCGACCTCGAAATCGCCCGCGACCTGGCAAGGCTTGCGCGCACGCTTCCCCAGCAGGAAGCTAGCGCAGAAGCATTCGCCCTAATCCGGCGATGGGACGGCCGCTACGAACCCGATTCCCGGGCCGCGGCGCTCGAGCATGCGCTTCGGGTTGCGCTCTTTGACGGCGCACCCGCGTTCAACGCCGGCCTAATCGAATTACGGGCAGGCGCCGAAGCTCGAGCGCCCGAGCTCGAGCGGAGTCTCGGGGAAACCTTTCGATTTGCCTTCGACGAACGTCGTGTGTGGCGAGACGCGGGCCGGGTCCGTATCGAGCATCCGCTAGCGCCGATGAACTTTGCATTTCTCAACGGCGATTGGCTTCCCGGAGCGGGAGATGAGTACACGATTCATTTGCAGGAGCCCGGATTCGCGCAGGGTTTTCGCGCAGTATGGGATGTCGGCGACTGGAATCGCGGGGGAATTGCAATTCCGAGCGGTGAGTCAGGCGAACCGGCGTCCGACCACTACACCGATCTCACGCGCGACTGGGTCGCCGGCAGGTTAGAGCCGCTTCCGTTTACTCGCTCCGCAATTCGGCAGAGCGCATTGAGCGCGCTCATACTCCGCCCACTTTAGCAAATACCTGCACGCCGCCTTGACGCTCGGTTGCGGCGCCGAGGAACCCGTTTGTGTAATCACCAACTGGATGTAGTATGTACGCGCCGCACACCCAACGCGACGTCGACGAAATGCTCCAAGCAATCGGGGTCGAGTCCCTCGACGAGCTTTTGCGCGTCCCGGAGGCCATCGCGCTCAAAGCGAAGCTTGACGTCGTTCCGGCGCTGCCCGAATATTTGATTCAGCGTCGTTTCGATCAATTTGCAAAAGAGAATACTGGCATCAAATATCGCTCGTTTCTCGGTGCGGGCGCGTATCGCCACTACGTTCCGCCGGCGATCGCGGCGCTGGCGATGCGCGGCGAGTTCCTAACCGCCTATACGCCCTACCAAGCCGAGGTTTCGCAGGGTTACCTGCAGGCGATCTACGAGTGGCAGACCTACGTATGTCTGCTCACCGGCATGGAGCTTGCCAACGCTTCGGTCTACGACGGCGCCACGGCGCTGGCTGAGGCGGCGATCATGGCGCTGGGCGCAACCGGGCGGCGGAAGGTGCTCGTCTCGCGCGCAGTCCATCCGAACTATCGCGCCGTGTTGCGCACCTATTGCGATGGGCTCGACGTCGCGGTAGACGAGGTTCCCTTCACGGATGAAGGCACCACCGATTACTTGGCGCTCAAAAGCGCGCTAGCGAGCAAAGAGTATGCTGTCGCCGCGGTGCAGTCGCCGAACTTTTTCGGTAACGTCGATACACCGTCGCTCGAAGCTTTAGCCGAG
Source organism: Vulcanimicrobiota bacterium (assembly GCA_963826325.1). GTDB lineage: Bacteria > Vulcanimicrobiota > Vulcanimicrobiia > Vulcanimicrobiales > Vulcanimicrobiaceae > Cybelea. Next base: position 206,334 of record CAWGWT010000004.1, on the reverse strand, counting down.
CTTAAGGCGAGCGGCACGATTCCGATTGCGGTCGTTGCAGAAGCACTCTCGTTGGCTGCCCTCGCGCCTCCCGCGTCGTGGGGCGCGCAGATTGTCGCCGGCGAGGCACAGAGTTTCGGCGTCGCGGTCGCGTACGGCGGACCTTACGCCGGTTTCATAGCCTCGACGCAGGAGCACTTGCGGAGAATTCCGGGGCGTTTGGTTGGGAAAACAGTCGACAACGCAGGGCGCACCGCGTACGTGTTGACGCTTCAAGCCCGCGAACAGCACATCCGCCGCGAACGCGCGACCTCGAACATCTGCACGAATCAGGCGCACTGCGCGCTGATAGCCACGATCTATCTCGCGCTCATGGGCAAGACGGGGCTGCGCGATGCTGCCGCGCTCAATCTGGCGCGCTCCCGCGAGCTTGCAAGCGCCGTAGCGAACGTCGACGGCGTCCGCCTAAAACATACCGCCCCGTTCTTCAATGAGTTCGTGGCCGACGTCGGCCGTCCGGCCGGCGAAGTGTTGGCATCCCTGCAGCAACGCAACGTTTTGGGCGGTCTCGATCTCGGCCGGTTCTATCCGGAACTGGGTTCCTGCATCCTGATGACCGCAACCGAACTGACGACCAGCGGGGACGTCGACGCTCTCGCTCGCGCACTCGAGGAGGCATTGCGTGTCCCCGCCCCCGTCTGATTACCCGAGCGGGAGAGCCCCTGGAGTCCCCGACCGCAAAGCTAGCGGCGTCCCACTGATCTTCGAGCTGGGTCAACCCGGGCGCGCGAACCGCTATCTCGAAGAAGGCAAGCCGCTCGAAGCATTTCTGCCGAAAGCGCTGGTGCGCGACGAGCTGCCGCTGCCCGACAACAGCGAGCTCGACGTGATTCGCCACTACACGCGCCTTTCGCAACGAACGTTCGGCATCGATCTAGGATTCTATCCGCTCGGTTCGTGTACGATGAAGTACAATCCGCGGGTCAACGATGCGCTCGCGGCGCGGCGCGAGTTTGCCGAACTCCATCCGTACACGCCCGACGAGCTCGCCCAAGGTGCGCTGCGTGTGATGTACGAGCTCGAACGATCGCTGAGCTCGCTCTTCGGTATGGCGGAATTTTCGCTCAACCCTTCAGCCGGTGCGCATGCCGAGCTCGGCGCACTTTTGATCGCCAAGAAATATTTCAGGGAACGAGGCGAGAAACGTCGTGACAAAGTGATCGTGCCGGATACCGCGCACGGCACGAATCCGGCATCGGCTGCGATGTGCGGCTTTACCGTGATCTCACTGCCGAGCAACGAGCGGGGCCGGGTAAACGTCGCCGAGATTCGCAAGGTGCTTGGTGCAGACACCGCAGTGTGCATGATGACGAATCCGAACACGCTCGGACTTTTTGAAGACCAAATCGCCGAGATCGCGGCAGCCGTGCACGACGCCGGCGGACTTATGTATTACGATGGCGCCAATGCCAACGCCATCATGGGTTACGCGCGTCCCGGCGACATGGGCTTCGATCTGATGCATCTAAACACGCACAAGACGTTTACAATTCCCCACGGCGGTGGCGGCGCGGGGCATGGACCGCTCGGCGTCGCTGCGCACCTCGTCGCGTACTTACCGACGCCTGTCGTCGTAAGCGACGGCGCCGCCTTCTATCTCGACTTCGATCGTCCGAAGTCGATCGGCCCCATGCGTTCCTTCTGGTCCAACTTCGCGCACGCGGTGCGCGCGCTGGCGTACCTCTACGCCAACGGCGAAGCGGGGTTGAAACGTGTTTCTCAGCTTGCCGTTTTGAACGCTAACTATTTGCGCGTAAAAGTAGCCGAGTTTCTCGAAACGCCGTATCCGGAAAACTGCCGCCACGAATTCGTTGCGTCGGCGCAACGGCTAAAAAAAGAACACGGCGTTCGCGCTCTCGATTTAGCAAAGGCGCTGCTCGACTACGGATACATGGCGCCGACGATCTATTTTCCGTTGCTCGTGCCGGAGTGCCTGATGATCGAGCCGACCGAGACCGAATCGAAAGAAACTCTCGACGGCTTTGTTGAAGTGATGCGAGAAATCGTACGCAGCGCGCAAGATAATCCGCAGGCGCTCTTTGAGGCCCCGGTTACTACGGCCGTCGGGCGCGTCGACGAGACTCGTGCGGCTCGCCAACCCGACCTTCGCTGGAGAGCATAAGCGAGGAGGAGCGGAATCCTTGGGCAAGAAGATGACCAAAGTGATTAACTTCAGTCATCTTTTTAGTTGGGGTGCCGGTGCTTCAGCGGCTCATTGAAGACCTTCGTGCTCGTAGCCCATTGGAGCGAAGCAGCTCCGAGGTGGGCGCCCTCCTGGCTACCTGCGCGGACGACTGGGGGCTTCCTCAGCGATTAATTGCGCGTCCCGGCGCATACACGCGAACCCGCGTCTATCGCGACGCTCGGTTCGAGGTTCTATTGCTCAACTGGGCAGCCGGCGTCGCCTCGGCCATCCACGACCACGGCGATCAGCATTGCTGGATGCTCGTTCTTGACGGACAGCTGGAGGTCGACGACTACGTGCGGCTAGATCCCGGCGACGTTCCGGGATACGCGCACACCGAGCAGCGGGGCTCGCGAACGCTCGACGCGGGCGGGATGGATCTTCGGTCCGGCCGCTTTGACCTGCATCGCGTTACCGCAACGGGCGGGGGGCCGGCCGTTTCACTCCATGTCTACTCGGGCCCGTTGCGCAAATTTCTGATCTACGACGAGTCGGCGCGACGGTGCGAAACCGCTCTGGGAACCTACGACGAGATCCTTTCGGTCTACGCTGAACCGGTGCTCCGATGATCGAGCTAGACGTCGCGATTATCGGCGGAGGCTTCAGCGGCTGCGCGGTTGCAGCGAACTTGGCACGGCTCGTGCCGGACTCTTCGCTTGCGCTTTTCGAGCCCAACGAGCTTGGACGGGGTGCCGCATACGGCACTCGCCATCCCGAGCACCTGCTCAACACGCGCGCGCACCTCATGAGCCTCTACTGCGACGATCCCTATCATTTCGTTCGCTGGCTGGGGTTACGCGGCGGTCCGATGGATTTTGTCTCGCGGCGGCTCTACGGCGAATACGTCGCTGAAATTGCACGACACGCTTTTGAGCGTCCCCGGTTCACGCGCGTCCGCGATCGCGTTGTCACGCTACGGCACCGCGATCCGAGCGGTTTCGTGGTCGAATCTTGTTCGGGCTCTCGCTTCGGCGCCCGAGCCGTCGTATTGGCGACCGGCAACCCTCTGCCAAACGAAGAGTTTCTTCCACGCGAGATACGCCTCCATCCGGGCTACGTTGCCGACCCCTGGCGCTTCGACTATCGCACCGTTGGCGGTCAGGTGTTAGTGATTGGTTCCGGTCTCACGGCCCTCGACGTACTCGTAGCGCTGAAGGAGTGCGGCCACCGCGGCGCCGTGCACATTCTCTCCCGCCGTGGCCGTTTTCCGGAAGTGCATGCCGACGTCGCGCCGTACGACGTAATCCCGGTGCTTGACACGCAAAGCGCGCGCGCGCTTTTGCGCAGTTTTCGTCGTCACGTTTACGACGCTGCGCAGCGGGGATTCGACTGGCGCGCGGTGGTCGACGTGCTTCGTCCCGAGGGCGAAGCGATCTGGAGACGTCTGCCGCAAACCGAGCAACGCCGTTTCGAGCGCCACCTGCGCGCGTACTGGGACCGTCGTCGTCACCGCGCACCGCAGCAAGCCGACGCGGTTCGCGAGGCGTATCGGCAATCCGGGCGACTCCACAGCTATGCCGGAAGGCTTCTAGGCATGGACCGCGGCAAGGCGACTATCGCGCTGAACGGCGATGAAACCGTAGAGCTGCGCCCCGACTGGATCGTGAACTGTTCGGGTGTAGGGCGCGTCTCGGCCATGAGGAGAGACCCCCTGCTCGCCGCGATGCTTGCCCAGGGCTACATCTCGCCCGAGGGCACGGGGCTCGGTCTTCGGGCGACCTGGGATCTCGCGGCAATCGACGCTGCGGGAAATCCGGTCTCCGGATTGTGGATCGTGGGGCCGCCGGTACGCGGCTCGCGCTTCGAGGCCACGGCCGTTCCTGAGCTTCGCGGCATGGCCGAGCTAGCAGCGTCCGAGATTTGCGGACACAACGCCTCACAGGCCGAGCCTGCCTTTTCCCCCAAAAAACGCTCGCAGGATTCGCAATGGAACCGAGCGGCAGTTCCAGGCAACCCTTCTTGGGCCCGGACGCTATAATATAGGTAATCGGGGGCTCCAAAGTGGCCCCCTTCCCTGTCCAACGCGGAGCGTAATGCGTATCAAGTACGAGGTGTCGGCGGGCGGCCTACTCTTGCGCCGCCGCGGTTCGGCCCACGAGGCCCTTCTCATCGGGCGCGGCGCTCCGCCGCGCGTCTGGACGCTGCCCAAAGGCCATGTCGAAGTCCGCGAATCTACCGAGCAAGCCGCATTGCGCGAAGTGCGGGAAGAAACGGGCTGTTGGGGCGAAATCGTCACGCGGCTCAGCGAGATCGCGTACTGGTTCTACGTCGGGAAAGCGAAGCACCGCAAGACCGTCACGTTTTTTCTGATGCGGTATCTTTCCGGAGATCCGGCAAGCCACGATCACGAAGTCGACGACGCAGCCTGGTTCGATTTGACGCTGGCGCGTAAGACGCTTAAATACGTTAACGAAAAGCGACTCGTCGATCTGGCGCTCGAATTTCTTGCGGCGCATCCCGACGCGCTCGGCGAACCAGAAGTCGTTGCTCGGATTGCCGAGCCCGTATCGTCCTGACCGCTTTCCACGTACGGCTCGATGCCTTCGACGGGCCACTCGATCTTTTGCTCGGCCTTATCAAAGAGCGACAGCTTGATATAGCAACGGTTCCCCTCGCAAGCGTCGCCGAGCAGTATCTGCAATACGTTCGCGCCTTGCAGACGCGCGACGTCGAGATAGCGGCCGAGTACCTTCTCATCGCAGCGACGCTCCTCTTCTTAAAGTCTAAGGCGCTCTTGCCGCCCATTCCCCAAGAGCTCGTCGACGAGGAAAGCGAGACCCCCGAAGCGATCGAGGAGCGACTGCGTCGCCGTTTGATCGCGTATTCGAAGTATCGCGAATTGGGCGAAGAGCTGCGCGAACACCAGCTGGAGGCGAGCTCGTTCTTTTATCGGGAACCGGGCGATCCGGCGGGCAAGATCGTTCAACGATACCATATCGATCCCGAAAAGCTGAAGCGAGCCTTCGTGGCGATGCTCGCGCAAGCACATCCAGAAAAGCGTTCAATCGCGCGCGAGCGAGTCTCGCTGCTGGCGTCGATGGATTACATCATGCGCCGGATCAAAGAGCGGGGTGAGGCCCATTTTTCCGAACTCTGCACCGAGCTCGGCATGACGCGCGAGATCATCATCGTGACGTTTCTGGCGATCTTAGAACTCATTCGTCGCCACCGCCTCTCTTTCGAACAGCCCGAGGCGTTCGAGGACATCCGACTCTTCCCGCCACCGAAAGCCGCCGCGTGAGCACGCGCGCCGAGGAGATCTCCGCTGCCGACGAGGCAGCCGCACTCGAGGAAGCAGTTCTGCGGCTGCAGCGCCCGGTTGAAGCGTTGCTCTTTGTCGCAAGCGAGGCACTCTCGATCCACCAGCTCGCGAAGCTGCTTCGTGCCCAAGAGCGTGAGATTGCGGCAGTGCTGCAGCAGATCGAAGCCGAGTACGCCGACCGCGGCATCGTCTTGCGCGAAGTTGCCGCTGGTTACCGCTTCGCCACGTCGCCGCTGGCGCGCGACGTCGTCGAGGCATATTTGTTGCCGCCGAAGACTACGCTTTCGACGCCGGCGCTTGAAGCGCTCGCTATCGTCGCTCACTTGCAGCCCGTCACGCGCAGCGAGATCGAAGCGATTCGCGGCGTCAACTCGGATAGCGTCGTGAGCACGCTGCTCGACCGGGGGCTCATCGCTGAGGCCGGACGAAAAGACGTTGTCGGGCGTCCGATGCAGTATAAGACGACGACATCTTTTTTGGAGTCCTTCGGCCTGCGCTCGCTGGACGATCTCCCGGAGCTCGAGCTCGAGCCCGGCCAACCGCTGGAGTTCGATTTGGGAAGCGCGGAGGTTCGTAAGGCGGAGGTTTCGTAGGATGCGAATAGGGCTGCACGTGCATGTCGCGGGCGGCTACGCTAAGGCGGTGGAGCATGCGAAGAATGCCGGGTGCGCCGCCATGCAAGTATTTTCGACGAATCCGCGCAGCTACCGCACCAGCGCCGTCGACGGCGCGGCGCTCGATGCTTTCGCACGTCTTCGCCGAGAAGCTGGTCTCGATCCGTGCGCGATCCACACAGCTTATCTCATCAATCTCGCGAGCGCCGATCCGAAGATCGCCGAAGGTTCCCTCAGGCTGCTCCAAAACGATCTCGCCGTTGCTGCGCGGGGAGGAATGCGCTTTGTCAACACTCATCTCGGTTCGTACGGCACGCGCGAACGATCCCAGGCATTCAGCGCCATTTGCCGCGCGCTCGAAACCGCGATTGCGGGCATCGCCCCGGTGTCTTCTTAGTGCTCGAAAACTCGGCGGGAGCGGGTAATCTTGCCGGCGGTACGCTCGAAGAGCTGGGGGCATTCGCTCGAAGCCTCGCCCATCCGCAGCTCGGAATCTGCCTCGATACCGCCCACGCGTGGGCTTCCGGCTACGCAATCGATTCCAAAGAAGGCGTCGATCGCTTCGTGGAAGCGGCGGAACGGGAGATCGGCCTCGAGCGAATCTTGATGTTTCATTTCAACGACACGGAAGTCGAGCTCGGCGCCAGCCGGGATCGTCACTGGCATATCGGCGAGGGGCGAATCGGCTTCGAAGGCTTTCGGGCCCTGCTTGCTCATCCCGAGTTGCGCGAGAAGACGGCCATTCTCGAAACGCCAGGCAGCGACGCCGATGACCTGCGAAACATGCAGACCATCCTGGCCATTGCGCGCGGGGCGCTTCAGGCTCTATGAGACGCGCAGATGCGGCAGGCGGAAGTTCGACTCGAGAAAGAGCGCGGAATCGGCTCGGTTGATTCTAAGCTTCAGATCGACATCAGTGATGTCGGAAACGAGCGGTGCAGTGCGGACGGGGTCGCGGAACATTTGAAACCTCTTGACGGACGTGGTAACCTTCAATCATTATATAGTGGTGACGGTAACTTGTCAACAGCATTTGCCGGTGATAAAACCGGCGATTCTTCGCGCTCGGTGAGCCCGGTTTCCGACGCGGCGCCCGGTGAACTTGAGCTAGTCCGGCGCTTCGAAAACACGGTCGAACTGCCGGACGGCCCGGACGAGCTCGACTCGATGGAGCGGGCCGCAAACTGGTGCCTGAGCCACGGTTTGCCGCCACCGGTGGACCAAGCCCACCTCGAACTCCTACGCGCCTTCCGCAACGCGCTCCGAGACCTGCTCTTTGCCAACAACGGCGAAGGCGACAGCCACTCCGCCTGGGAAGCTCTGAGCCCGTTCCTCGCTCGGGCCCGTCTTGGCCTCAGCATCGACCCCGACCGCGGACTCGAGCTTCGGCCGGTGAGCCACGAAGCTGAAGGTCCGATTGCATCGCTGCTCACGACCGTCTACGAATCGCTTCTCAAAGGAACGTGGCCGCGTCTGCGCGCGTGCCGCAAGAGTTCGTGCCGTTTTGCGTACTACGATCACACCAAGAACGCCTCACGCGCGTGGTGCAGCATGGCGACGTGCGGCAATCAAGCCAAAGCACAACGCCGCCGCCAGCGTGAACGACGGGCATCCTAAGTCTTTGGGCGGATGAGTCCGTCGAAGCACACCTTCGTTGCGCACTTCGACGTCGATGCGTTTTACGCCAGCGTCGCCGTCCGTGACGATCCAACTCTTCGCGGCAAGCCGGTTGCGATCGCCGGAAGCAGCCGGCGCGCGGTCGTCCTCACCGCCTCATATGAGGCAAGGCCGTATGGAGTGCGTTCTGCGATGCCGCTCTACAAGGCTCGCATGGCGTGCCCCGATCTGCTCGTCGTCCCGCCAGACATGCAGAAGTACAGATCCGTCTCGCGCGAAATCTTCGGCGTCTTGGGCAAGCGAGGTCAGCCGGTCGAAGGTCTCTCGCTCGACGAAGCCTTTATTGCTATCGGCGAGACGACGCTCGAAGAGGCGCGCACGCTGGCCGCAACGCTTCGGCGTGAAATCTTCGATGCGACCGGCCTAACGGTGAGCGCCGGCGTTGCGACCGGCAAAATGATCGCAAAGATTGCTTCCGACACCTGTAAGCCTGACGGTTTGTTGGCGATCGCTCCCGGCGAAGAAGGCGCGTTCCTCGAGCCTTTGCCGGTGGCACGCCTCTGGGGCGTAGGGCCGAAAATGCAGACGCGCTTGAGCGTCTTCGGCATCACGACGGTCGGGGAGCTCGCGGCTCTCGACGAAGCGCGGCTGCGCGAGCTATTCGGATCGTGGTGGCGGGAGGTGAGCGAACTGGCGCGCGGTATCGATCGCCGCCCGGTCGAGACCGAGCGCGAGACGAAATCGATCTCGACCGAAGAAACGTTCGAATACGACGTGTGCGACGAAAGCCGTCTGATCGACGTCTTGCGCGCGCAAGCGCGCGAGCTGGCCGAAACGCTCGAACGCGACCGCACCGTTGCGCAAACGGTCGGCGTAAAGATCAAGCGATCGGATTTCACGGTTGTGGGCCGCCAGACGCATCTCGCTGAACCCACGCGGGATGGCCGTCGCATCTTTCGCGCCGCGGTACATTGCTTGCGTCGCGCCGCCCTGGAAGGCGCGCCGGTGCGTTTGCTCGGAACCCGCGTCGCCTCGCTTATCGAAGGCGACTCGCTGCAAACGAGCTTATTTAACTAGAGCGACGCCCCCCGAAGACCGTCCCGCTAGTTTTACGAACCGCGTTTGTTGACCGTTGCGTACGCGATGCTCTTTGCCTGCGCTTCGGACTTTCCCCGGGCCTCTTCCGATTCCATGATATGCTCGGCCTGGCGCTTTTCCTTGGCGGAATATCGATGCTTTTCCGGATTCTGCTTGTTGACGGTAGCGTACCCGATGGCCTCCGCCTCGCTTGCCGAAACGCCGCGCGCCTCTTCACTCTCTTTCACGTGCTCGACTTGCCGGTGTTCTTTTTGGGAGTACCGATGGTGTTTTGGCATGCCGATATCGTTCCCGGAATATTCAAATATGATCGGTCGACCAGCAGAAATCTGCCGAAGGGCCCGCAGAGATCGCGCTAAGCAGACGCTCGCCCTCGGGAAGAAGCGCAGTCATCATGAGAATCGCCCGGCTTCGCTTGCGAACCGCAAGCCTGGGCAGCAGATACCGCGCGCCGTTGGGAGGTAGCCAACCGCCGACGCGCCGCAAATCGCCGGCCGCGGCGCGAAGGAGCGCGGGAATCCTCGCGGCCGCAGCGTCGTCGGCAAAAGCGAACTCGTCGAGAACGTAAAGGTCGCGCCGTGGATCGCGGGCTCCCAACACGTATGCAGCAATACGGCGGCCGCGGCGCAGCACGAGATTCGTTTCGAGAGCAGTTGAGTTTTCGGAGCTCTGGCGCATTCGCGTACGAATCCAGTCCCACGTCGTGGAACTTCTTAGAAAAGCGGCGCGGCGCGGACGCTCGGCGAGCTCAAACACGTGTCGCACGCCGTCCCAGTCGTCGTCGGAAAGTCGCGCGATCGAAAGGCGCGTCGCCGGAAGCGCGTCGGCGCGGAGTAAGAAGCGGCGCGATGGAAGCTCGCAAAAACCCAAAGCGGCATAGAATTGCGGACGAATATCGGAAAAGAGAAATGCGAGTTCCCGCCTCTCCTTGCGAGCTTCGTCGAGCGCCATGGCGAGCATTAAGGTCGCGTAGCCGCGGCCGCGGTATTCGACCGGCGTAAAGACTGCGCCGTATCCGACTGCGCGCAGCCGGCGCACGCCGTCGTGAAGGGAGCGTTCATACCGCTTGAACGAAGCGAGGCGCGTGCTGCCGTCGTAGAGCCCGATCGTGCGGTAGTACCGACGGCCATACCGGCCGCGCGTGATCTCGAGCGTATGCGTTACATATTCGTCGAATGTGCGACGTCCGGCCCAAAGTGGAGCAGTCAGCGGCAAAACCTCGCGCACGTAGGCATCCGGCGAAATTTCGCGCAATCGCACTGCGATCGATCAGCGTAGCTCTTCGAGGAACTCGGGCGCCGTTTTGCCGCGTGTCGGCGTCCCCGACGCAGTGATCAGCACGCTCTCTTGAGCTCGGGCCAATGCATAAACGAACGCCCGGCGTTCGCGCTCGTAGTAGTGCTGCGGCGCCTTGAAGCGAAACATGTACCAACTGAACTTGGCCGTGCGCGACGACTGCGCTTCTCCGACGTTGTCTTTCGGTATCATGCCGAAGCGAGGGCTGAAGAGAAAGGCATCCGGCGAGTACCAGCGTGGGAAAGCGCCGGGCTGAGCGTTTGCCACGATAACATGGTCGAATTCTCGTCCGCGCGCCGCCTCGACGCTAAGCATCTGGACGAATCCTTGCGCTGGAGTCGAAGGGTCGCACGTCTCCAGATCGCTTTCCATCCGCCGCTCTGCATACTCCAGAATGTCCGCGAGCGTCGCATCGGCCTGTTGCTCGAGGAACTCATTGCACCGATCGAGCAGGCGTCGCAAGGCCACTTGCTGAGCGCGCGCGCGGGCCGAACCAGGATCGCCTTCGCGCGCGAGACCTTCATGCCAGACCATTCGCGCGAACGTTTCGAACGGCGCTTCGTGCATACTCTCGAGCCAGCGTTCGCGGAGAGCGCGAAAGCGTTGGACTCGGCCGGCCGCATCTTCGCTCAGGGCGGCGTCACGCTCGCCCCGAATGACGTTCCAGCCGAGCCGCAGATCTCGCTTTGGGCTCCAGCGGCTCGTGCGCGCCGTCGGCGCCGGTTCCTCGTCGAACGCAAATAGCGGCCGTTGCGGGTCGGGCGGTTCTCCGCAAAGGATTGCAAGCGACGCGTCGGAGAGCCCGAGTGCAGGATTCGCCAGCGTTCGCAGGAGCCAATCGTGGCGGAACGGATCGTGGACGTTCCATAAGAGCGCGATCGCGTCCAAGGCGCGCCGGTCGGCGAAGGCGTTGAGATCGCCGGCAACGATCACCGCAATGTTGCGATCGAGCAGCGCGGCTTCGTACGCGGCGACGTTCCTAACCGAGCGGAAGAGCACCGCGATTTTTTCGGCACGGGTGCCTTCGCTCAGCCGGGCGTCGACGCGCTCCGCGATCAAAGCGGCTTCGTCGCGTGGGGAGGAAACTCGTTGAAACTCTCGGCGGGGCGAGCGGCGCCGTTCGTGTAGCTCGATTTTCGAACCCGCGAGTGCAAACGTCGCTTCGGGTTCAGTCCTGCGAAGGCTCGAGAGCGCAGACGCCGGATCGCCGCAGAGCGTCACTCCGGCCAATCGTTCGCCGAAGATTGCGCTCAAAAGAGCAAGCTGCGCGGTGGTCAACTCCTGTGCGTCGTCGACGAAAGCAAACCGATGGCGATCGCGCAGCTCTGCGCGGAGCTCTCCGTCTTTTCGGATCAATTGGGCGGCCGCGATCACGGCATCGCGCTCGGTCATTCGGCCGCTCGCGCGTACGAGCTCGAGGTAGCGTTGATAGAGTTTCGTCAGGATCTTCGCAAGATCGATCTCGCGGCGACGCTGCCGCAGCAACTCCTCCGGCGTCGCCGCTAGCGAATCGTGATAGGTGTTTTTCGTTGCAGTGAGCAGACCCGGATCGGCAAAGTTCGGCGGGTTGGCGTAAAACTCGGTCGCGCCCTCGAGCGATCGCGAAAGCAGCACCGCGGGCTCCACGTTGGCATCGCGCAAGCGGCGAATCAAACGGAAGGCCGATCGTAGAAATCGTTCGGGCGAGCGTAATCCAGGCACTTCGGGATCGAGCTGGCTCTGGGCAAACTCCTCCCACTCCAGCGCGAAGAGCGGCGCGCAGGCTTGCTCGAAGATCAGCTCGGCATCGACGTCGTCGATCAGCATGATGTCGATGCCGCGTGAGCGGAGCAGAGCGACGGCGTATTCGCCAATGCTGCGTTCCGATCCGACCAGAAGCGGATCGGCGTCCGGATGAAGCCGGCTGGCGCGCGCGATGCGTTGCGCCAACGCCGTGCTCTTGCCGGTGCCTGCGGCGCCGAGGATTGCCAAGCACTCGTCGTACGGCGCGTCGACGGCGCCGCGCTGTTCCGCGGTCAGTTCGAGGAGAATCAACTTCCGAAGCGCTGAGTCTGAGCGGGTGGTTTGCAACCGCATGCCGTTGCGTACGCGCAGTACGCGCAAGCCGCGGCATTTTCAGTGGGGCTAAACCGACGAATCTCGCCCGATGCGAGCTCGTTGCTCAGACCGATCATGCGCGCGCGCGACCTTTCGAGGTCGTCGAGGGCGATGCTCTTGCCGACATGGAGCACGATGGGACGCACGTCGAGTAGGGCGTCCTTCAGGGGGATTAAGACTAACCGCGTCACGCGATCCCCAGCCGCCGTCCGAGCCCAATAGTAAAACGGAAGCTGAAAGTCTCGAAAGCGGCGAACCTGCTCGCCGTACTCCGCTACGCTCGTTGCTATGCTTCCGGTCTTGTAATCGACGACGCTCGTGCCGCCGGAGCGCTCGTCGCGGTCGAGGCGATCGATGTACCCGACGAAAGCCCGTCCATCCAAATCCAGCTCCGCCGCAACCTCGCGTCCCACAACTTCGAATGGAGCTTCCTTCTCCTGTGCCAGCAACCAATCCACGTACCGTTGCGCGGTGCGCTGGGCGCGTCGCACCTGCAGCTCGAATTCGACGGAAGTGCCGAACCCATCGCGGTTGCGCTCGAACGCCCACATGACGCACTCGCGGATGCGCCGGCGCATCGCGGTGCCCTCGGTATTCTTGGGTCGAGGAAACTCGGCGTGAAAATCCTCGAGCGCGAGGTGGAAGGCGCTCCCGTAAGCCGAAGCCGCCGAGCCGGGGTCTTCGACCGCTGCGCACGCATACTTGAAGAACCACTTTCGCCTGCACTCAGCATACGTGTTGAGCGCCGAAGCGCTAAAGTGTTTCTGCCAAGCCGCAACGCCATGCGGGTCTTCGGGCGCAAGCGGCTCGGCCAGCTCGAACTCAGCCGTAACGTCACTACGTCGCTGGCCTCGTTCATCTAATGGCCGACGAGAGACCGGCGAAATCTCGAATGTATCGGCGATTGCCTCCCGCAGCGCTTGCCCTTCCAACTCGGATGGAAACGCTCGAATCCTGCGCGCTGCACGGGCAAAACGTAACACGCTGTCGCGGTCGACGGGCGGCAATGCGAGTCGTCCGCGGTCGATAGCATCCAAAAGCGCGCCCGTTCGACCGCCAAGGGTCGCATATGCCGCGCCGACATCGTGTGAAACCCCAGAGCATGACGAACGTATCAGGCGCGCAAGGTAGGCTTCGGATCCGGCGTTACGCCAGCGGACGGCATCGTCGACAAACGAACGGAATCGTGCGGATTCGGGGAGCACCTTGCATAGGAGTTAAAGCTTCCACCAGGCGCCCCTGCAGCCAACGTATAACGGCTTTCCGATGCGGCGCATCATCATCGGCATCACCGGGGCGAGCGGCAGTCTCTACGGATACATGGTGTTACAAGCGTTGCGGGCGATCGGCGGCATTGAGACGCATCTCGTGCTGACGTCGGCCGCGCGCCGGACCATCCAGCTGGAAACCGACATGACCGCGGACGACTTTGAAAGCCTCGCCGACGTCGCCCACCAGGACGACGATCTTGCGGCGGCGATCTCGAGCGGCTCGTTCCTCACCGACGGCATGCTGGTGATTCCCTGTTCGATGAAGAGTGCGAGCGGTATCGGATACTCGATGAACTCTAATCTCCTCGTTCGCGCAGCCGACGTTTGCCTTAAGGAAAAGCGGCGGCTCGTTCTCGTGGTTCGCGAAACGCCGCTGCACCTCGGTCACTTGCGCACGCTTACCCAGCTCGCCGAAATCGGCGCCGTGATCCTGCCCCCCATCCCCGCCATGTATGCCAATCCACAGAGCGTCGATGACATCATCGCGCACACGGTCGGCAAGGCGCTCGATCAATTCGGCATTGCAAACGAGCTCTTCAAACGCTGGCGCTCGCCCGGCTGACGAGCCGACGCGCGAGCGCGACGTCGCTGGGGCGGTCGACGTTGACGGCGGTTTCAGGGTAAGGCGACACGAGCCCGCGAACGGGTGCGTGAAGGAGCTTCGCGGCGCGCGCTTCGGCCTGCGCGATGGTGAGCCGACCCACGGCAAATCGTGCCAGCAGATCCCATCCAAAGAGCGATGCCAGCTTGAAGGGGTGCTTGCGCGCCGCTCCCAGGCGCTCGATGAAACGCTCCAACATCGATAGCGATCGCGGCTTCATTGCAACGATACCGCCTCCGCAGTAGGTGCCGTCGCGCATTCGTGCCCAGGTGTGCGGGACTTCCGGGAAGCGCTGCATGTGAACTTGCCTTTCGACGCATCCGTACACAACGTCGGCGCCCAGCGCCATGACACCCGAAATGAAATCTTCGACCGCCGGTGCCGTGAGAACCGGCAGATCGGAAGCGACTATCAAAACGTCGGCGTCCTCATGAAACCCGGCTAGACCGTTGCGTAAGCTTTCGATAATCCGCACGCCGTCAGGCCGCAACTCGTCCGCAATGGCCAAATCGCGATGCGCTTTCACGCTCGGGGGCGCAACTACGACAATCCTTCCCACGCTTGCCGAACCGCGCAGAGCGGCGAGCACGCGGCCGACAAGTGTGACGTCTCCGATTTCGACAAAGGCCTTGTTCGGAGCGCCCGGCTGTAAGAGCGCCACGCCGTCCTGCGGGCCGCCCGCCAGCACCACCGCATCGATCTTCACGAAACGCGCCACTGGGGCGTGGCGGCAAACGCGCTCGTGAAACGCTCGTAGTCTTCCGGCAAGTCGAGCCGCTCGACGATGCTCTCGATTTTCGAGCGTTCGGGTGCAAGCGTAAACACGCACGCGCCCGAGCCGGCCAAGAGCGCATTCGTCGCGCCCCCCGCGTGCAGCGCGGCCACCGCCGCCGCAATCGCGGGCGTCTGCGATGTAATAAGATCGTGAAAGTCGTTCTGCATGAGCTTTTCCACGGATGTGAAGTCGGCGCGCTGGAGCGCCTCCAACAACGCAATTGAGACGGATCCCTTACGCGGCCGCTGTGTACTCCGCACGCGATCTAGCTCACCGTATGCGGCGGCCGTCGAAATCGCCACCGGGGGCTTTACGATCAGCACGTGCCAGTCGGGTATCGCTCCCGTGGGCGTGATGCGTTCGCCCGTTCCCTCGACGAGCGCCGCCGTTCCCGCCAGAAAAAACGGAACGTCGGATCCAAGCGCTCGCGCAATCCGCAACCAATCGCGCGCAACTGCGGATCCGAATGCGCCGGTCATTGCCGCCCGCAGCACTGCCGCCGCATCGCTCGATCCGCCTCCCAAGCCGGCTTGCACCGGGATTCGCTTGCGCAGCTCCATTCGAATCGCCGGAAGCGCTCCGAGGGCACGCATTGCCGCCACGGCGAGATTGCGGTCGCCTCCAAGTTCGGCACAATCGCACGTGAAGCTGAACTGAGTACTTGGCTCGATCGTTAGTTCGTCCGCCAGCTCGAGCGGCACCATCACACTGCGTATACCGTGGTATCCGTCGTTGCGCGGGCCAAGCACCTCAAGCGTGAGATTGATTTTTGCCGGAGCCCGGAGGGTCAGCATTCCGACCATCCGTTTGCCGTCGCGTGAGGAGGCGCCTGTGCGCTCGGCGCCGCACTAGGAGTCGAGAGAATGGGCTTGAGTTATGACGCGCAGCGCAATGAGTTTTGCGCCTACGTCCTTCACGAATCTCAGACGCCGTACGGGCTTCTGCTTGGAAACTTTAAAACGTACGCGCAATCGACGGCGAAGGGCGGCGTCCGCGGATTGTGGGATGCGGACACCGACCAAATCATTTTCGGGACGCACCACATTGCGTATCGCCTCGGCGACCGCACGTTCTTTCCACACCAGATCGAGCGCGAGCTCACCTTTCTGCCGTACGCACAAATTTCGGAGTTTACGCTCGACCACCGAATCCACGTTACCGAGGCATTCTTCGTTCCGCACGGCTCGGGATTCGACCGCGCTGTTTCCTTCGTGGTCGATGTCACGCTCTATAACCCCGGTGCAGCGGAGCTGGAGGTTGGCGTCTTCCCGTGGGCGATGTTGGTGGGACAGCGCTTCTATGGCGAACCGGAGCACGAGGTCCGTGCCTGGAACGACGCTCGCTTTATCTGCTCTAAGAACCTCGAAACGGGCGGCGAGCGATGGTGGGGTGGTTCCCGAAGGCCGGTGGCCGTCGAGCTCTCGTTACGCGAACAAGTCTTGCTAAAGTCGATGCGCCGGGGTACTCTCGCAAGCGCAGAGCCGGCGCAGACGCTCGACGACGTAACACCCCAGCAGGCTGAGCTCGTCAGCCGAAGGATCTTCGGCGCTTTCGAGTACCGCATCGCCGTCGCTGCGGGCGCACGCGAGTCGCTGCGTTTGGCGGTCGTCTACCATAAGGACGGAACCGATCGCAGCCGGCCGGTCCTCGAAGCGCTGCTTGGCGACCGCCAAGCGCTGCATCACACGCAGGGTTACTTCACCGACCGCCTTGCCGACGCGCGTTTTCTCGTGCCTTCGCCCGAGATCAGCCGCGGCGTGGCGTGGGCGAAGGCGAACATGCTGCGCATCATCAAGGAATATCCTCAGGGCTGGGGGGCGACGAACTCACCGCCATCGGATATCCTCGTATCGCGCGATACGTCGTGGCTCGTCCACGGATTCGATTATTTTTTGCCCGAGTTTAGCCGCAACGCACTCGAAGTATTCAACCGCGCGGTCGAGGATAGCGGCCTGATGATCGAATACGTTCGCGGCGTCAGCGGCTATAAGACCGACTATGACCTGAATATTAACGACGACACCCCGTTGCACGTCATCGCGATGCTGCACCACTACAACGCGACGCTCGACGATGTTTGGGTGCGCGAGCACATCGCCCTCGTGATAAAACTTACGGATTACATGCTTACGCAGCGTGACGATCGCGGTCTGATCAGTTGTCACGCCAAGGGCGTCGACATGTACGGCATTTCCTCGTGGCGCAATATCATACCGTATTACACCCTCGACGGGGCGGTGACGGAGATCAACGCCGAAGCCGTTTACGCGCTCCAGGCTGCGGCGATGCTCTGCGCGGTCGTCGGGGACAACGACCACTGGGAGCGCTACGAAGCGGAGTCGCGACGCATGCGCGAGGCGATGATGGATTACCTGTACAACGACGATACCGGCGCGTTCGTGCTCAACTACGATCAGGAAGGAAACTACCAGGACAACTTCACGGCCGACGAGATCTTCCCGGTGCTCTTCGGGATCGCCGATCAAACGCAGCGGCGCGCAATTCTCGCAAGATTACAAGAAGCCGACTTTGTAACGCCCGTCGGGCTTCGCACGATCTCGACCGCCGACGCTTGGTATTTTCCCTCGTACGGATTCGGACTGCTCGGAGGCATCTGGCCAGATCTGACGCTTTGGTGTTCGGTCGCGCTGGCGCTCAACGGCATGACGGATGAAGCGGTGCACTTTCTCAACATTTCGTACGCCGCAATGGAAGGAGGAAGTCCGCGCAACACGGTGCCGGGCGAATTTGCCGAGTGGTTCGATGGGGGCTCGTTGAGCAATCGTGGAATCTATCTCTCGCCCTGGACCGGCGCGAAGTACTTATGGGCGGTTGCGGAGACCGTTGGCGGTTTGAACGGCTATCGTACCAGCGGGCGGCCGCACTTAGCGCCACTTCGCCCGAAGGGCTGGCAATGGGTTGCCGCGGCCCGGATACATTGGGGAGGGCGCCGCTGCACTTACGTTGTCGATTTGCGCAACAACACGATTTATGGCGATATGGCCGAACTTTCGGCGGAAGAGCCATTCACCTGCATAAATGCCGGACGCGACGTGAGCGATGAGGTGACGACGTCGCCGGTCGAAGTCGGTGCTATCGCATTTGAGGACGACGCCGGCGCGGTGCGCATCTTCGTCGGAAATCAGCTCGATCGCGCGCGCAACGTGCTGTTGGAATTTCGCGGGCATACCGCTCGCGTCGATATGGCGCCGGGCGAGTTGCGCGAAGTGCATTTGATCGGCAAGCCAAGTGACCGCAGAGCGCGCGCGGCCAAGCTCGACGTTGTCCGTCCGCTGACGCGGGTATAATCGCTCGGCGGCATGCACCCCTCGACGCGATTTCCAACTCTCGTTTTGGCAGCCGGCGCGGCGGTGCTCCTTGTGGCGGTGGCGCTCGGCGAGCGGATGGGGAACCGGGTCATCGATCAAGCAGCCGAGCAAACGCTGCAATCGGTGATACCCGAGGCCGTTAGCCCGGCACCGAATGCGACGGCCCAGCCGTATGGGCCCGACTGGAAACGATCGCAAGCGCTTTCGGCAGCGGGCGATCCACATTTCCCCGATCCGCGCGTTCCACCGGTTCCGCTGCCAACGCTAGCGCCGACGCCAAAGCCGAAGCCAACCCCGCCTCCGACGCCGACGCCCAATCCCAACATACCGGTCTGGCGCCAGCGGCCGTTCCCGACGGTAAGGCCTTCGGCCACGCCTTCGGCCGAAAATTCGGCGCTTCCGCTACCGCCGACCGCGGAGCCGTCTCCGGACACGAGCTCGAGTCCCGGTTGACCACCTGGCCAATGCTGCCATTGGGGTCGCCTGATATGATAGAGACATGCAAAATACCGGAACCGCAGCAGTAAAGCGCGGGCTCGCCCAAATGCTCAAGGGCGGCGTAATCATGGACGTCGTCACTCCCGAACACGCCGCAGTGGCGCAGGAGGCCGGCGCCGTCGCGGTGATGGCGCTCGAGCGCATTCCAGCAGATATCCGCGCCGCGGGCGGCGTCGCCCGGATGAGCGCAATAGATTTGATCCGCGGCATCATGGATGCGGTGACGATTCCGGTGATGGCAAAAGTGCGCATCGGGCACTTTGCCGAGGCACAAGTACTTGCGCAGCTTGGGGTCGACTACATCGATGAATCGGAAGTGCTGACGCCTGCAGACGATAAGTACCATGTCGACAAGCACGCCTTCACAACGCCCTTCGTTTGTGGAGCGCGCGACTTGGGCGAGGCGCTGCGCCGAATTGCAGAAGGCGCCGCGATGATACGCAGCAAGGGCGAGGCCGGAAGCGGCAACATCGTCGAGGCCGTGCGTCACATGCGTGCCATCGGCGACGCAATTCGAGAGCTGAGCGCCGCGCCGACCGAAGAGCTCGTCGCTCGTGCGCGCGATCTCGGCGCGCCGTTAGATCTCGTTGCGGAAGTCGCCAAAGACGGCAAGCTTCCGGTGGTGCTGTTCTGCGCGGGCGGTATCGCGACGCCTGCCGACGCCGCGCTGATGATGCAACTTGGAGCGGAAGGCATATTTGTGGGCAGCGGCATCTTTAAATCGAAAGATCCAAAGCGGTTCGCGCGTGCGATCGTCGACGCGACGACGCACTTCAACGACCCAAGCGTCGTGCTTGAAGCGTGCAGATCGCTCGGGATATCCGAGGCGATGCCGGGCCTGGACATCCGCTTATTAGATGAAGCGCAGCTCCTCGCGCCGCGCGGTAATTAGCCGGCGTGACAAAAGTAGGGGTTCTCGCGCTGCAGGGCGATGTAGTCGAGCACGTTGCGGCGCTTGAACGAGCCGGTGCGCGCGGCATTGCCGTAAGGAATGCGGCGGATCTTGCGCACGCCGATGCTCTCGTCATTCCCGGTGGCGAGTCGACGACGGTCATGAAGTTGCTCGAGCGCGCCCACCTCGACGAGCCGATCGTCGAGCGCGTGCGCGCGGGAATGCCACTTTGGGGAACCTGCATGGGCATGATCGTCGCCGCGCGTGAGGTCGCCGACCTCGACCAACCAACGCTCGGCTTGATAGACATCACGGTGCGGCGCAATGCGTTTGGGCGCCAAAACGAATCGGCGGAGGTTGATCTGCACATTGAAGCGCTCGGAGGGCGGCCGTTTCCCGCGATCTTCATTCGCGCGCCGTGGATCGAGCGTTGCGGACCGGCGGTTGAGTTGCTCGCCGAGCGCGATGGTCACGGCGTCATGGTGCGCGAGAGAAATGTGCTCGCAACCTCCTTCCACCCCGAGCTTTGCGGCGACCCGCGCGTGCACCGGTACTTTCTTGGGATGATTGAGGCGCGTGGTGCCGAGCGGCTGCAAGGGAAGGCACCCACCGCGGCGTAAGTCCTGGCACGGAGATGGATACTCGGGACGCCTCCCCAAATTTTGAAGGAGGATTTCAAGGGCAGATTCCGCCCGTCGAACCCTTGCTCAGCGAGGTGATCGCAACGCTGGCGCTGGCGGCGCACGCTTATCTCACCGAGGAGGAGAGTCGCAAGCCCGATCACCCGTCGGCGGAAATTGCCATCGACGTAGCAACCGCTGCGTTCGAGCGAGTCAAAGAAAGGTTGCGGCCCGAACAACGGTTAGCGATAACACAGATGCTGACCGAAACGCGACTGACGTTTGTTCGGAAGCGAGGCACCTAAGTTGCCTCGCTTTAGTAGCGATGGAGTCCCGGGGGGCCCACGCGCGAAGTCCGCGTGGGGGCGCGCAGCACAGATTTCGGCGCTGCGCAGCAAGTGCCGAAAGCGGAGCGGAGCGCCAAGCGAGGCGCGGAGTGCCGAGCTATTATGAGCGAAGTGTTGGTGCTGAACTCGACGTACGAGGCGCTGAACGTCACGAGTTTTCAGCGTGCCGTCAAGCTGATCTTCGCAGGAAAGGCGGAGATGCTGCACGGGCGCGAGCGCATGCTTGCGTCGCCGACGTTCGAGATGCGCATGCCGTCAATAATTCGCATGCTCTACTACATTCGCCGACCGAAGCAAAAAGTCGCGTTGACGAAGAAGAACGTTTTGATACGTGACGATCATACTTGCCAATACTGCGGAACCCGCGGCGAGCGGTTGATGACCGTCGATCACGTCAGGCCAAAAAGCCGCGGCGGGGAGTCCACCTGGGAGAATCTCGTCTGTGCTTGCATGCGTTGCAATAACCGCAAGAACAATCGTATTCCGCAGGAAGCGAATATGTCGCTCGTGCGCAAGCCGCGCCAGCCGAAATACATCCCCTGGATTCAGGTAAAGCGCAACACCCTCCCCGACGAATGGGGCAAGTTCCTGTTCCTTTACAACGTTTCAATCGACGAGCGCATCGAGGCGTAACGCCGTCGAAGCGATTGCACTCCTTCGCTTCGCGCAGCCACGGGCGCGGTGAGATTGCTCTCGCCCTATGCCGCTGCAGAACCGAGTCACGCCGTTCGGTGAAGTCGTGGCATTGCCCGGGCGCGGCCTCATGATGGGCAATCGCGGCATTCTCCACGACGACGCTCGCCGGATCGTACGTCCGTTTGCAGTCCGCCGGTGGATCGCGTGCTGCCTGACGTTTCGCGGCCGGAGCCGGGAGGTGATGCAGCCGAACCGTTACACCGAGCTCTTTTTCCTCGACGAAGCGACTGCGCTCAGTGCCGGACACCGGCCCTGCGCCGAATGCCGCCACCCAGAGTATCGGCGATTTCGTTCCTTGTGGGAAGCGTGCCATGGTGCGCCCGCGAGTGCGGATGCGATCGACTTACGGCTTCACGCCGACCGGCTAGACGGGAAGAAGAAGCGAACGTATCGCGACGATCTTGCGAACCTGACCGACGGCACATATGTTGCGCTGGACGGGCAGGCGTGGCTACTCTGGGCCGGAGGATTGCACGCGTGGTCCGATTCCGGCTATGCGCGCCGGAGAGTACTTCCGGCACGCGGCGAGATCGAAGTGCTGACGCCTCGTTCCATCGTAGCAATTTTAGCCGCCGGGTACCGCCCCGGCGTCCATCCGACTCTGTAAGCCATTCTGCCGTTTGCATTGGACCAGCATCGAACGCCCTACTTTCAGGCGCTTCTCGAGTACGTCGACTCCGGCGTGCTGCCGTTCCATACGCCCGGGCACGTGCAGGGCGTTGGGATGGATCTGGCCTTTCGCGAGTTCGTCGGCGACAACATCTGCGCGATCGATCTTACGCCGATGCCTGGGATCGACGATCTGCTCCAGCCGACCGAATCGATAAAGGAAGCACAGCAACTCGCCGCCCAAGCTTGGGGCGCCGACAACAGCTACTTTCTCATCAACGGGTCTACGAGCGGTAACCAATGCATGATGATGACGGCGCTGAATCCGGGGGACAAGGTCGCCGTACCGCGCAATTCGCACAAATCCATGCTCGGCGGCCTGATCATGAGCGGCGCCGAGCCAATCTACATGCAGCCCGAAGTCGACGAAGAGTTGCGCATGGACCATTGCGTAACGCCCCAAACTGTCGCACAAACGCTGCAGCAGCATCCAGACCTTGCGGCAATCTACCTGGTTTCGCCGACGTACTACGGTGTTGCCGCCGATCTCGAAGCGATCGAGCGTATCGCGCACGTAGCCGGAAAGCCCTTGTTGGTCGACGAGGCGTGGGGGCCTCACTTTCATTTTCATCCGGCGCTGCCGATATCGGCAACCAAGGCCGGGGCCGATCTTTGCGTCAACTCGACGCATAAGATGCTCTCTGCGTTCTCGCAGTGCGCGATGCTCCACCAAAAAGGCGAGCGCGTGCGTCTCGATCGGCTCGCTTCGGTGCTCAAGATGTTTCTTTCGACCTCCCCAAACCTGCCGATGGTAGCGTCGCTCGACGTCGCGCGCAAGCAAATGGCAACCGACGGCGAAAGGCTGCTGTCGCGCACCATTGAGCTAGCACAACGGACGCGTGCGCGCCTCAACGACATTGGCGGCCTTTACTGTTTTGGCGAAGAGCTGCGCGGGCGCAAAGGTGTCTTCGCGCTGGACCCAACGAAGATCACCGTAACGGTAACGGGTCTCGGCTACACGGGATACGAGGCCTCCGAAATTTTGCGCCGACGTCACAACATTCAGGTGGAGTTGGCCGACCTGTTCAACATCGTGGCGCTCGTTACGATCGGAACCACCACCGCCGCCGCCGACCGCCTCGTTGCCGCTTTCCGCGAAATGGCGCTGGACGATCGAAAACTCGATATGTTTGCGCCGTCGGGAATTCTCGAACGGCGGTTGCGGCGCGGCAACTTTCGTTTGCCGCCCGTTCCGCCGATGCGAATGCTTCCGCGCGAAGCGTTTTTGGCTTCTACCGAGGTCGTAAAGTTTCGCGAGTCGGCGGGACGCATCTGCGCCGAGACGCTGACGCCCTATCCGCCGGGCATCCCCCTTATCGCGCCCGGCGAAGAGATCACCACGGAAATAGTCGATTATCTTCGGCTGGAATTGAAGGCGGGCGTGCGCATTCAGGGACCGTACGACGGCGAGTTGCGCGTGATACGCGTGGTGAAGGAGTGAATGCGCGGGCCGGAAAATCAAACCGCGTGCCTTTGGGGGAATCGGCACGGAAGGCAGGATCAGTATTGGCGGTCAGAGTTCATTCCGTTTCCCCAAGTTGGGAGTTCTCCCAGCTCCTAGACATCTTCCCACTCGCAATACGACAAGCGCTCGTCCGTCTCAATAACATTGAAGAGATCATCGAAGTGGTGCTCGACCTCGGCCGCCCGCCCGAGGCCCGTTTCGAGCATGATTTTTCGTATCTCACCGAAGCACCGGTAAGTCATGAAGATATTGCGCACGTCTGCTCTCGCATCTCCCCATTCGGCGCCGACAATCGTGCCGGCATCGAGCAGACGCTGCATCGCATCAGCGCTATTCGTAACCGCACGGGAAAAATCGTTGGCCTAACCTGCCGCGTCGGACGGGCCGTCTATGGAACGATCGACATTCTTTTCGACGTGCTGCGCAGTGAAAAGTCAATTTGCCTTCTGGGGCGCCCCGGCGTAGGCAAGACTACGATGCTGCGTGAGTGCGCGCGCGTTCTTTCCGAAGAGCGCAAGCGCGTCGTGATCGTCGATACGTCGAACGAAATCGCCGGGGACAGCGACATCCCTCATCCGGGAATCGGTTTGGCGCGGCGCATGCAGGTCGCCGATCCCGCGCTTCAGCACGCGGTCATGATCGAAGCGGTTGAAAACCATATGCCGGAAGTGATCGTTATCGACGAGATCGGTACCGAAGCCGAGGCCTCGGCCGCTCGGACGATTGCCGAGCGCGGCGTAACGCTGATTGGGACGGCTCACGGCCAGACGCTGGAAAACCTCCTGATGAATCCGACGCTCTCGGATCTCGTCGGCGGCGTCAGCGCCGTGACTCTTTCTGACGAAGAAGCGCGCCGGCGTGGAACCCGCAAGACCGTGCTCGAGCGCAAAGCCCCACCGACCTTCGACATCGTCATCGAGATTCACGACCGCGACCGTTTAGCGATCCACAAGAACGTCGCCGAAGTCATTGACGCGTTGCTGCGCGGTTATCAGCCGCAGCCCGAGATTCGTCAGCGAGAACCGAGCGGCGAGGTAACCGTCGTACAAGAGGCCGACATGGAGTCGATGCCGCGGCTGCCCGAAGCTTACGAGCACGATCGCGAAACGGACGAGCGCGAGCGGCCACTTTCGATATTTGCTTACGGCGTTTCGCGGAACAAGATCGAACGGGCCATCGCCAACCTGCGCGTCAATGCCTCGATCGCCCGTAATTGGGACGACGCCGACGTGGTGCTTACGCTCAAGACCCTCGAGCGAAAAGAGCAGCCAAAGCTCAAGCAGATCGCCGCCGATAACGTGCCGATCTACTCCATCAAGACCAATACCACGACACAGATCCAGGCGGCGCTGCGCGATGTGTTCAACCTTGGCTCGGTCGACAACGAGGAGCTGGCGCTGCGAGAAACCGAAGAAGCGATTTACCAAGTTCTGTTGACGAACCAGGCGATAGAGCTTTCCCCTCAGACGTCCTACATTCGCCGCATGCAGCACCAACTCGCCGAGCGTTATCGGTTGCAGTCTCGGAGCACCGGCCTCGAACCCAATCGCCGCGTTCGAATCTTCAAGACGTCCGATGCTTTAAGCGGGTGAAGCCGCGGCTTCGCTTATCTGTTAATGTTCGTCGTAGTCGAGGGCGTCGAGGGCAGTGGCAAGAGCACGCTGCTTGCGGGGCTTGCGGACCGCTTGCGTAGCGATGGTCACGACGTAACCGTAACCCGCGAGCCGGGCGGAACGCCGTCAGGCGACGCAATTCGCAGAATCTTCTTGGACTATGCACTTGTGATTGAAGCGCTGACGGAAAGCTTTTTGGTCAACGCTGCCCGCGCCCAGCACGTGTCGGAAGTAATTCGACCGGCGTTGGCACGTGGAGGCATAGTACTCTGCGATCGTTTTACGGACTCGACGCTGGCATATCAAGGACACGGCCGTGGTTTGGACATTGAGTCAGTGCGCACGCTCTGCACGATCGCAACCGCCGGGCTTGAGGCGGACCTCGTCCTGCTGCTCGACGTACCGGTCGGTATTGCTCGGGCGCGTCTACGCGAGCGTTCGAAAAGCCTCGATCGCATCGAAAGCGAGCACGACGGCTTCCACGAGCGCGTCCGCCAAGGTTTTTTGGCACTTGCCAAGGGTTCGCCGCGCCATCACGTTCTGGATGCGACGCTTTCGCCGCAACGCGTGTTGGAAGATGCGCTGCGAGAAGTGCACGCACGGTTAAAAGCACAG
Organism: Vulcanimicrobiota bacterium; assembly: GCA_963826325.1. GTDB lineage: Bacteria > Vulcanimicrobiota > Vulcanimicrobiia > Vulcanimicrobiales > Vulcanimicrobiaceae > Cybelea. The sequence continues at coordinate 180,735 of CAWGWT010000004.1, read as the reverse complement.
ATGCCGTGAGCAAGCTTCATTTCGACGTCATCGGAGCGGAGGGACCGAAGCGCTACTTCTTTGCCCTGACGCCGCAGGCGCTCGCACACGCTTATCTTTTCACCGGACCGGCCGGCGTCGGTAAGAAGACGTTCGCGCGGAGGTTGGCCCAATCGCTGCTCTGCCTCGCGCCCAAGGAAGGCGTCCTCGGGTACGATGGCACGTGCTCTCCGTGCACGCTATTTCGCGGCGAGAGCGCTCACCATCCCGATTTTCTCGAGCACGAGGGAGTGCTCAAGATCGGCGATCGCGATGCGCCGATGGGCTTCTACGAAGGTGACGAGTTATCGGCGCGCGATCTCGTACGCCAGCTTTCGATGCAGTCCTACAGCGGCGGTATGCGCGTGCTGCTGCTCGGCGACATCGACTTTGCGACGCCCGCGGCCGCGAACGCTCTCTTGAAGTTTCTGGAAGAGCCGCCGCGCGGCGTCGTCATGATCCTCACGACGGCTACGCCGGGGCGATTGCTGCCGACGATCCGCTCGCGCACCATTGAAGTGCGATTCTCACCGCTCTCCAAATCGCAGGTGCGCCAAGTCCTCGGCGCGATGAACTACGGGCGAGAAGACGCGGAATTGGCGGCATCGCTGAGCGGCGGAAGCGTAACCCGCGCGCTCGCAACACTGGAAGGCGAAGAGGAGTCGTTGCGTGCGCACGTTGCTCGCTGGTTCTTTGACAGCGTCGGCGGCACGACACCTGCGGATTCGTGGGCGACGCGCGAAACGCTCGATGACGGCCTTGAGACAATCAAGACGCTAGTTCGCGATTGGATCGTGGCGAGCGGTAGTGACGGTGTCGCCCTCGTTTCGCTCGATCAGGCCGACCGACTACGTAAGCTGAAGCCGCTCGACCGACGGGCAGCCGTTATACTGCTTGGGAAACTCGACGACGCTCAACGACTTGCGCGGACGAACGTGAGTCCAATGCTAGTCGGCGAGTTCGTCCGAATGGCGCTTACCAGTAGCCCCTAAACGCGACGTCGTCATACTGCTTCGCGAACGGGAAGGCCAAATAGGCCAGTACGATTGCTTTGATCGCGGCTAACACCAACTCGTACCCGACCACTCCAAGATTCGCCCCAACCTGGGCGACGATAAAATACGGCAGCCAGATCCAAAGCACCACGAAGGCGATGGCAAGAATTGCCGCACCGAGCAGATTTTCGCGAACCGCGCGAAACGATGCCCCGATCGCGAGATTGCCCGGCATGCCGCCGATCGCGGCAGCCGGAATCGTGTAGATGAGGAAAAATGCAACGACGACCTCCAAGACGAGTTGCAACACCGTGCTTCCGATTAACTGTCCCGCATACTGAGCCACATAGATCAGGAAGTAGAAGCCGATCGTCGCGATTAAAATGCCGCCGGCCTTCAGCCGCCCTTCTTCCCAGGCCTCGTCGAAGCTGGCGCGGCGTCCCCGCCAGACGTTATTAGCGGCAATAACCGCAACGCCGAAGCAAAAACCGTAAACGAGGTTCACGATGATTCCGAATAAGAAGCTTCCGGCGCCGCCGACCGCATTGGTGAAGAAGGGCGATATCTGCTGAATTAGCAGATCGACGACGGCGGCGAGAAGCGGCATCACGAAGATCGACGGATGGCGCGCCAACTGCGGCACGGCCTGCACGTACATGCCTAATTGACACGCTGCTGGCGGCGCATTAACTAAAAACGAGCCCCCTCGAGCGCGTGCCGGCACGAGCAATCTGCACCGACCGGGATGTTTTCGACGATTTTACCGATGGCATCCCTTACGCGCTCGTTGTTGCGATTGAATACCGCGATGACTTCGTGATGGGATACGGGCGGCATACCTTCGAGACCGACGTCGAAATCGGTGATGAGCGAGATGTTGACGTAGCACATTTCGAGCTCGCGAGCTAGATACGCCTCGGGATATTGGGTCATGTTGATGACCTCCCAGCCCTGACTCTGAAACCACTTTGATTCAGCGCGCGTCGAGAAGCGGGGACCTTGTATCACGACGACGGTGCCGCGCTCATGGGTCTCGACACCCAGCGATTTCAGCACGTCGATCGCGATCGGCCGAAGCGTCGGGCAATAGGCGTCGGCGAAGCTAACGTGCGTGGTTATCGGACCATCATAAAACGTGTCCTTGCGACCGCTAGTCCGGTCGACGATCTGGTCCGCGACGACCATCGATCCCGGCCGCACGCCCCTTGCAAGGGAACCCGCAGCGGTAGGACCGATGATCCACTTTACGCCCAGCTGCTTCATCGCCCACAGATTCGCGCGATAGTTGATGGACTGCGGCGGAAAACGATGGTCCTTGCCGTGACGAGGAAGAAAGGCGACACGTCGCCCCGCAATCTCGCCGAGCGCGAGCTTGTCGCTCGGCGCGCCGTACGGCGTCTCGATCCATTCCTCGCGCGCGCCCTCAATCAGCGAGTAGAATCCAGATCCGCCGAAGACACCGACCTCGGCACTCAGCTCTGCCATGTCCCCTAACCTCTAGACGTCATTCTCATAATCCTGGTCGCCGGGGGCGGCAGGTCGCCGACGACGCTCAGCGATTAAAATCTGATGGCTTGAGGTCGTCCAAAAATTTCTTGAAACGCGCCATCTCGGTGTCGTTGATGGGCTTCTTTTCCGCGGTGGCTTCTTCGAGGACGATCTTGTCGGAAACGAAGATCGGCGCCGGAACGCGTAACGCAAGCGCGATGCCGTCCGAGGGGCGCGCGTCGACTTCTTGCAGCTCGCCGTTAGTGCGAACGACGAGCTTGGCGAAGAATGTGGAGTCTTTGATGTCGTGAATGACCACTTGCTCGAGATTGGCGTTGAGCGTATCGAGGATGTTGCGCATGAGGTCGTGTGAGAGCGGCCGCGGTACCGGTGCGCCTTCTAGTGCCAACGCGATCGCGGTCGCTTCGAAGGGACCGATGAGAATGGGGAGGTAGTGCGAGCCGTCCATGTCCTTGAGGATGACAACCGGGTCGTGGGTTAGGAGGTCGATACCGAGTTTGTCGACCTTCATTTGGCGCATAAGCACGTATCCGACATGCCAGGTGAATTTTCTTGCCGCCTGCTTCGGCTTGGCTCGCCGTGCAAGGGCGCCCGGAACGAGCAGCCGAACGGCCTCGCTCGACCGTGCCACTTTCATGCGGAATCGTCGGCCTGCCGAATGTCGGGAAGACGACAATCTTCAACGCACTCACGCGCTCGGCCCAAGCTCTTGCCGCGAATTATCCTTTCGCCACGATCGAGCCAAACGTCGGCGAGGTAGCCGTCCCCGACCCTCGGCTGCGGGTGCTGCAACGGTTGGTCGCAGCGCGGCGCATCGTCCCGGCGACCGTTCGCTTTGTCGACATTGCCGGCTTGGCGCGCGGCGCAAGCACCGGCGAGGGCCTTGGCAATGCTTTCCTGAGCCACATTCGCGAAGCCGATGCGATCGCAATGGTCGTGCGCTGCTTCGAGAGCGAAGACGTGACGCACGTCGAAGGGCGGCCGGATCCCCGGCGCGACTCCGAAATCGTGGCGATCGAATTGGCGCTCGCCGACCTCGCAACGATGCGCAAGCGCATCGCGAAGCTTGAACGAGAGCTCCGAGCTCAACCCGCGATCGGCCCGTATTTGCAAGCCGCGCAGCGGCTTAGCGACGCGCTCGAGGAGGCGCGCCCGGCCCGCAGCTTCGGGGCTGGAACCGTGGAGGCCCAGGTTGCCGCCGATTCCTTTCTCCTCACCTCCAAACCAATGCTCTACGTCGCCAACGTCGACGAAACGCAGGTCGCGAGGACCGGCGATCAGATACGCACCGTCGAGGAGATCGCGCGAGCGGAAGGAGGAAGAACGGTCGTTCTCAGTGGCAAACTTGAGGCCGAGTTGAGTGCTCTTCCCGAAGCCGAAGCGGCCGAGTTTCGTGCCGAGCTCGGGCTCGAGCGCAGCGGTCTGGACGATCTCTCGGCGGCAGCCTATGATCTGCTCGGCCTTATGACGTTTTTAACGGCCGGCGAGAAGGAAGCCCGTGCTTGGCCGATTCCAAAGGGGACGAAAGCGCCCAAGGCGGCCGGGACGATTCACAGCGATCTCGAGCGAGGCTTTATCCGCGCGGAGGTCGTCTCGTACGACGACTACGTCGAGTACGCAAAAATGGAGGCTCTGCGAGCTGCCGGCCGCGTGCGAAGCGAGGGCCGCGAGTATATGATGCAAGAGGGTGACGTTGTGAATTTTCGGTTCAACGTGTGACCAGCGAGCTTGTCGGCCCAAGTCCGACGAGCTCCTAGGGTCTGCGCGGCGGCACGGGCAAGTCTAGCTCATGACGACTGCTCTGCGCGAGACCTCGGTTCGCGATGTCTCCGTTTTCGGCGATGCGATCGCGTATTTCAACGAGGCCGCCGACCTGCTGGAACTCGACGCCGGGATGCGGCGGATTCTCACCCACCCATCGCGGCAGATCATTTTTTCGATTCCCTTCCAACGCGACTCGGGCGAGTTCGAGGTCTATACCGGCTACCGGGTCCAATACAACTTTGCGCGAGGTCCGGCGAAGGGCGGCATTCGGTTCCATCCGCGCGTGACACTCGATGAGGTCACGGCGCTCGCGTTTTGGATGACTTGGAAATGCGCGGTCGTGGATCTGCCTTTCGGCGGCGGTAAAGGCGGCGTCACCTGCGATCCGACTACCCTATCGTCAAACGAGCTCGAGCGTATCACGCGGCGCTATGCCGCCGAACTAGTCGAAGTCGTCGGGCCCGACAAAGACGTTCCGGCGCCCGACGTCAACACGACCCCGCAGGTCATGGCGTGGTTCATGGATACCTACTCCATGCACGTTCGGCAGAACATCCCTGGCGTCGTGACGGGCAAGCCGCTGGAGATCGGTGGATCGCGCGGCCGCGTCGAGGCGACCGGTCGAGGCGTCACAATCTGCGCGCTCGACGAGATGGCTGTGATGAATCTGCGTCCAGACAAGGCCACGATCGCGATCCAGGGATTCGGCAACGTAGGGATGCATGCGGCCAAGCTTTTCGAGGAACGCGGGTGCAAGGTCGTGGGCATCTCCGACGTGACCGGCGCCTATTACAATGCCGACGGCATTTTCGTCAACGCAGCTATGGAGCACGCCGCCAAATTTGGAACGCTCGAAGGATTCAGGGGCGGCGAGAAGATCACGAACGCCGAGCTGCTGTCAAGTCAGTGCGACGTTTTGGTTCCGGCAGCACTGGAAAAAGTCTTCACACCCGAAACGGCATCGAAAGTCCAGGCCAAGTTGATCGTCGAAGGCGCGAATGGCCCGACGACGCCGGAAGCCGATCGCATCCTGCGCGAGCGGGGAATCATCGTGATTCCAGATATCATGGCGAATGCCGGCGGCGTGACGGTCTCGTACTTCGAATGGGCGCAAGACCGAATGGGCTTTTTTTGGAAGGAATCCGAGGTCAACGAGCGCCTCGAAGACTTCCTGCTCTCGAATCTTCACGAGATACGTTCGATCGCCAACTCGCGTAGAGCGACGCTGCGAACGGCGGCCTATACGCTTGCCATCGATCGAGTCGTGAAGGCCTCGAAACTCCGCGGCATCTACGCGTAAAGCTTGCTTTCTCCCACCGGCCGTGCGATTCGCATCGTAGCTTCGGCATACGCGCATCCGTTCGCGCACGAAGCAGGCAAGAGTGGCGGTTAGTCGCACACGCTATGTAGCGGTTCCGTCGCGCCGTAGGTAGCTACGGGATATCGTTGGGCGGCGCGTATGGATCAGGATAGCAGTACTTCGGATTCTTGCACCGCGAGCCGTCGTAGACGGCGCGGACGTCTACCTCAGGAATGTGCGTGCCATATGCTTTATTGATCGTTTCGATAAAATTGTAGGCGACCAGCGCGTAGCCCGTGTTCGACGGGTGTATTCCGTCGAAGCTCAGTATGCCGTAAAGGTAGCCCAGCGTGCAGCATTTCGGGGGATTGATAGCAGCCGCTTCGGCGAAATATGGATTTGACGGGGTTCCGCTTGCCAAGCCGTGGAAGATAGCATGAATGTCGACGAGCGGTACGTGCGAAGAGCTCACGGCATCGTCGATACCTAGATTGATCGTGTTGTTGAGCGCTTGGACCTTTGCGGCAAACTCCGGCGTGATGTAGTTCGAGCCGAGACCGCTTCCGGGCACCTCCTTACAATGCGGCGCCGGTTTCGCGCAATCTAAGTTCGCGAGTTCTCCGGTCGCGTTGTAGTACTGAATAACTTCGATGACTCCGGGCAAGGTTAAATAGCCGCAGGGCGTTGTCAGGGACGTCGCCGAGCACCCGTTCGGCGTATCTAAATGGTACTTCCGAGCGATGTCGGGAACGAACGTTTGGAGCCCGTCTAACTCGAGCAAACAGTAGGCATAGCTTCGGATCCTGCAATCGCGCGCGCTCTTCGGCGTCGTCACGCGCTGAAAGTAACCCGTTTCGAGAATGTTTGGAAGGTTCGCGACGACGACGCGAGCGCCGGCGCGCTGTAACGTAGATATCGCCGCGCGAAGGTCGTTCTGCGCTTGTCCGGCGGTTCGGTCGCCGCCGACAAAGCGACCACCGCTGCCCATGTACTTGAGGACGTCGTTGGCGCCCAGCCAAACCGTCGCCAGCGTCGGATGGAGCGAGGCGGCCGCGCTCATTGCGGTGAGATGCCCATCGAGTTTTGTGAAGGTGCGGAGCACCGGCCAAAACGTGCCGCTCTCTTCCGTAACCACGTCGCTTAGCAATCCAGGTATCCCCGGCAAAGGGCTGCACGTGGAGGTTTGCGGTTGGTGGAGCACGTTGGCTTCGTGCAGCGTCGATCCGGGCACGCCGAGATCTCTGATATTCGGTGAGCTGGGGTCCATGCGCACGCGGGCTGATCCCTGCAGAAGAAAGCCCGCTTGATTAAAACCGTGATCGAACGTGCAGGGGTCGGTGCCCTTGAACTGACCGAACGGGAAAAAGGCACTTGGCCCTGCTGGGACGATCTGATTATCAAGGCCGGGTTTCTCTATCAACGGCAGAGGGCTCTTTGCGGGATCGTACATCTGGTTAATCGCGTCCACGAGGGTTAAGCTCGACGCCTGTTCGTCGAGCAGAGCCCACCAGCCGTTCTCCTGATTCGGCGGAATCTGTTTTCCGGGGTAGAGCGGATTCGGGAGGCCGGTCTGGCCCAAAAATCCGTCCGACTGATAGCCGGCCGTCAAACTGTCGCCGATGCCGACGATGCGCGTTAGGATCCCTTGCTGCGCGGTGAGCGCGTCATGCGCGGGCAGAACCGGCGCGGAGCTGCCGCCTGCGCCGTTCCCGCCGCACGCTGCGAGCGCAACGAGCGCAACGACCGCAATAGCTTTTCTAACCTGCGAAGATTCCATGCTCTACCCCTGATTACAACGGAAACAAGTTGGGCGAGCCGACGCCGAACTCAAGCTGTAGCTGCGTCGCTCTCAGGCCGCCGATTGCGAGCCCACACTGATTGTTGAGCGCCTGTTGTACGGTTAAACACTTGATCGCGGTCACCCCATCGGGGCCTTCGTTCGTGGGACCCCCGCTGTTGAGCACCGCTTGCACGAACGTATATTTGGTTATGCGTTGCGAGATCCCGAGAAAGTACGCGATGAGGTGCTCGGGATAGGGATCGGTCGGCAGATAATCGCGCGCGCTCTGTGGCTCAAAAAAAACCGTGGTTCCGTGCAGCGGCGTGTACTCGAGATAGAGCACTTGGGGCAGCTGCATGGAGTTGCCTACGTTCGCTCCGGCGGTGTGTACCACCCATTGCGGTGCGACGGTGAACGTGCCGAACATCTTGGGCGTCTTCAGAAACGGCATCGTTATAGCGAGCGCATAGTATTGGGCGGTGCGCACGGGAATATTTTCGACCGGTCCGTCGGGAAGATTGTACGTGAACGGCACGACGTCGTTGTTGCCAGGTGCAAAACCGATAACGCCGCTGCGAGCGACGTAGGTCGGCGAGATCACGATCGGCACCGGACCCGGCAGTTTGTCGGAATTGATCACGAACATCTTCTGAAGCATGAAGACGCCGAACGTATCGACTGAGCCCACGTTGATATTGCGGCCGGTGCCGGAACCGCAGGCGTTTCCGCCGCTCAAGTCGGCGCACCCGACCGGATTAACGAACCCGGCAAGATAAACCGGTGCGGTGCCCGTGTTGAAGCCGTAGGGCCAGTGCTGAAGCTGAAACATGCTAGCGACGAGCTTCGTCGACCAATTGAGTTTATAGCCGAGCAAAGCGTCCATGCCGCCCCGCAACCAACCTTGTTGTTTTCCATAGGATCCGATGTTGCCGAATGGGGTTGCTACCGAGAAATCCACCATGTAAGAGAATCTGTCGCCGGGCAGCTCGACCGTGCGACCTACGCGCGGCTGGCTCACCGGGGGCGCTTGAGCGACTGGGGAGCCTTGCTTTTGGGGCTTCGGTTGACTCATTACGCTTTTGATTGAGTCGTTCGCGCTCGGAACGATCGTCTTTTGAAAAACGTCGCCGGTACCATCGTCCGCCCAAACGGGTAGCGCGCAAATGCCGATCGAAAACGCCGCTGCGGCGGCAGCGGCAATGCTGATAACAACGGTTATTAATTTCATCACGCTAGTTAAGCAGTTGCGCTAAATAATACTAAATCCTTTTGAGCGAAGGTGCAGCACGCGGGCCGCAGCGATTCAAACGCCGACTTGCGTCGGGATCGGCTCTTGCGGGGCCACCTCGCCCTGCGTTTTGCCGTCGCGGCCAAGTCGACCGCCGCGCAGTTCGAGCGATTTGACGATGACGTAGAGTACCGGCGTGATCGCGAGATTTAAGAACGTCGAGACGAGCATGCCGCCGAAGACGACCGTGCCGAGCGAATGACGCGCCGAGCTTCCGGCCCCCGTTGCAAAGACCAGAGGAATCACCGCGATGACGAAAGCGATTGAGGTCATCAAAATCGGGCGCAGTCGCGTCTGAGCGCCGCGCATCGCTGCCTGTACGACGGTCGCGCCTTCGCGTAACTGTTGATTCGCGAACTCGACAATCAGGATCGCGCTCTTGCTCGCCAGGCCGATGAGCATGACGTACCCTACCTGCGCGTAGGCATCCTGGGCGAGGTTCGGATCGAAAAGCCCTGGTATCGGCAGGTGACGGAAGTTCATGAATCCGAGCGCACCGAAGAGCGCCGCCGGCACTGCCAGCAGAACGATCAGCGGATCGATGAAGCTCTCGTACTGTGCCGAGAGAACCAAGAAAACGAATACGAGACCGAGCACGAAAATCAACGTACTCAAGCTGCCTGCGGCGATCTCATCGAGTTGCAGCCCCGACCACTCGTAGCTCATGCCGGCGGGCATGACCTGTTGCGCGATTTGATCCATCGCCTGTATCGCCTGGCCGGAGCCGTATCCCGCCGCGTTCTGTCCGTTGAGCTCGATGTTGCGATAGAGATTGTAGTGCGTGATCACCGGCGCCGCCAGAACCTGCTTCATCTGCACCAGCGCGCTCAGCGGCGTCATCACCGTCCCGGTTGCATTGGTGGTGGTGGTTGCCGCGCCCGGCGGCGGCGTGGCGAATGGATTCGTTCCGGTTGGGATGTTGTTCGCCGCCGAGCCCGAGCTCACGAAGAGGCCTTGCAGCGAGGAGACGCGATTGCGGAACGGTTCGTCGGCTTGAACGTCAACTTGCCAAGAGCGATTGAGATAGGTGAAGTTGTTGACGTAGAGCGAGGCCAGGTCAACCTCGAGCGTATCGAAGATGTCGTTGAGGGAGATGCCGATCGCTTTAGCTTTGCTCCGATCGATGTTAATTTCGACCTGCGGCGAGTTGATGCGAAACTGGGTGAAGACGTTCATCAAGCTTGGATTCTTTGCAGCCGCTCCCATGATCCCAAACGCCGTTTTCGTGAGCGTCGGCAGCCCGAGGTTGGTGCGATCCTCTAGCTCGAACTGGAAGCCGCCGAAGCTCGACACGCCGTTGATGGCCGGAGGATTGACGGCAAAGATTTGCGCTTGTGGTATCTGCGAGAAGAAGCCGTAGTTGACGCGATTAATAACGGCGTCGATCGCGTCGCCGGCGCCTTTCCGCTGGCTCCAAGGCTTCAGCAACACGAAAATCAGGCCGCGGTTCGGGGCACTGCCTGCAAAGCTGAAGCCTCCGACGTTGAACATGTACTTTACCTGCGGCTCGTTCCGAATGACAGCCTCCGCTTTTTCGGAGATCGCCGTTTCGCCGGAGAGCGACGTACCTTCGGGCGCTTGAACCAGAACGATGAAGTAGCCCTGGTCTTCACTGGGGATGAATGACGTCGGCGTCTTCACGAACATGAAGAGCGTGGCAAGCAACGCGATTCCGAAAACGCCGATAACGAGCCAGCGATAGCGAAACAAACGCGGTAGCTCCGATGCGTACCAGTGACGGAACCGCCTCAGACCTGCGTTGAACCAGCGAAAGAAGATGAACTGTGATTCCGTTTCGCCGGTTAGCAACCGTGCCGACATTACCGGCGCCAACGTGAGCGCTTGGAAGAGCGAAATGGAGATCGCGGCGGCGATCGTCAAAGCGAACTGCTTGTAAAGCTGTCCGGTCGTGCCCGGAAAGAAAGCGACCGGAATGAAGACTGCTAGCAATACTAACGATGAGGCCACAACCGCGCTTTGGATCTCGCGCATCGCCTGCGCGGCGCTCGCGATCCCGCTCTGACGTCCTTTGTTCATCTCGATATGGCGCGCGATGTTCTCGATCACGACGATCGCGTCGTCCACGACCAGTCCGGTCGCCAGCGTCAAACCGAAGAGGGTGATCGTGTTGATCGTAAAGCCGAAGATCTTCATTACGAAGAACGTTCCAATCAGCGATACGGGAATGGTCACCGCCGGTATCATCGTCGAGCGCGGGTTTTGCAGGAAGACGTAGATGACGAGAACGACGAGGAAAATGGAAAGCAGCAGCGTGATTACGACCTCGCGCACCGATTCGGCGACGAAATCGGTCGTGTCGAAGGCGACGGTGTAGTGGATGCCCTGCGGAAACTGTTTGGCGAGCACGTTCAGCTCGGCGATGACGCCTTTGGAAACCTGCAGCGCGTTTGCGGTGGGATATTGCTGGACGCCCAGACCGATGACCTGGGAATTGCCGTTAAAGCGTAAGGCGCTGTTATAATTCTCCGCACCCAGCTCTACGCGCGCCACGTCACCAAGGCGCGTGTACCCGCCGTTGGGATTCGCGCGCAGGATGATGTTCGCGAACTCTTCGGGCGAGGAAAGCTGCGTGAGCGCGTTAACCGTATAGGTGTACGGCTGATTCTTCGATTCCGGCGCGGAGCCGATGCTTCCGCTGGCAACCTCGGCATTCTGCTCCTGGAGCGCCGTGACGACGTCGCCCGCATCGAGGCCTTGTTGAGCGAGCAAGTGCGGATTCACCCAAATTCGCATCGCGTACTGGCGTTGGCCAAAAACGACGACCTGTGAGACGCCCGATACACGTGAGAGATCGTTGACGATGTTGAGCTGAGCGTAGTTGCTCAAGAAAAGCGTGTTGTACCGGCCCGTGTCGGACGTCAGCGCGACGCCCATTACGAAGGAGCCCGAATTCTTAGTGACCTGCACGCCCACTTGCTGCACCGTAGCGGGAAGCTGACCGACTGCCGACTGCACGAAGTTTTGCACGTCTGCCGCGGCAATGTCGAGATTCGTTTCCAGCGTAAACGTGCACGTGATCGTCGAAGTGCCCTGCGTGCTTTGGGAACTGATGTAGCGCAGGCCTTGGACCGTATTGACCGCCTGCTCGAGCGGGGTGGTAACCTGCGCTTCGACGGCTTGCGGCGACGCACCGACGTAACTGGCAGTAATGGTGACGACCGGCGGCGCGATCTGCGGATACTGCGCGAGCGGTAGCGTCGGCATGACGACGAGCCCACCGATCAGGATGACCAAGGAGCAGACCGCCGCCAGAACCGGCCGGGTGAGAAAGACCTTCGTCACGCTAGCTGTCTCAACCTAAAACGCATACCCGCGGTTGCGCCCATCCGCGGTCTGCGGGGGGAAATTCTAAAAGGCCTGTTCGGCGTGATAGGAGCTGCGCGAGAGCGGGCTCGAGACGACCTGATGAAAGCCCTTCCGTTTGCCCAGCGCGCCCAATCGCTCGAACTGGGCGGGCTCGACGAACTCGACGACGGGCAAATGCTTCTTGCTCGGCTGCAGGTACTGCCCAATGGTAAAGATGTCGACGCCGGCGGCGCGTGCATCCTCCATAGCCTCTTCGACTTCGTCTTGGGTTTCGCCCAATCCGAGCATCAGCGACGTCTTTGTGTAACGGTGAGGAGCGCGCCGTTTCGCATGCGCTAGGACCGCAAGTGATTGGTTGTAGCTTGCACGCTTGTCGCGGACCGACGGTGTGAGCCGGCGAACCGTCTCGAGATTGTGTGCGAAAACGTCGGGCTTCGCATCGAGCACGATGTCGACCGCTCGCAGGTCGCCGCGATAGTCGCCACTGAGAATCTCGACGCGAGCCCCCGGAACGCGCTCGTGAATCGCGCGGACGGTATTGGCGAAGATCAGCGCGCCTCCGTCGGTTAGGTCGTCGCGATCGACGGCCGTGACGACGAGATACTTCCAACCCAAATCGCTGACGGCTTCGGCGACCCGTAGAGGTTCGAGCCAATCGACCTTGCCGCGTGGATTGCCTGTCTTGACGTTGCAAAAACGGCAGCCGCGCGTGCAGGTATCGCCCAAGATCATGATCGTCGCGGTGCCCGCCCCCCAACATTCGGCGACATTCGGGCAGGCAGCTTCCTTGCAGACGGTATGGAGGGCGAGGCTGTTGACTTTTGCCTTGACGCGCTCGTACTCTTCGCCGCTCGGCAGCGAAACGCGCAACCACTCCGGCTTGCGTCGCGTGGCTGACCCCTCAATCAAGTCGATTTTGATCGCCATCTACGCCTCGGCGAGTTCCGGAGCGAATTCAACCTCGAACGTGCGAGCGAGCTCTTCGATAAGCACGCGCTTCGCATCCTCGATGCCGACGATTCGCCCGCTCTGGGCAGAGAGCGAGGTAATACCGCGCTGCGGCAGGCCGCACGGGACGATTAAGCGATCGTAATCGAGCTCGGTCGAGACGTTGAGCGCAATACCGTGCAGCGAAACCATTCGCACAATGGCAAGGCCGATCGCGCAGATTTGGTTGCGGCCTACCCAGACGCCGGCGTGGCCGGCCCACCGCTCTCCGGGCACGTCGAAGCGAGCGCAGGTGTTGATGACCGAGGCCTCGAGCGAGCGCACGAGCGGCACGACCTGGCGGAAACGCTCGAGCTTTCGGATTGGGTAAACGACCAACTGTCCGGGCCCATGATAGGTCACGTCGCCGCCGCGCTCGATGGCTACGAAATCGATGCCTTGGAGCGCAAGCTCCTCGGGCGAGAAGAAGATGTTTTCACGTTTCGCTTGTCGTCCGAGTGTCACCACCGGCATATGCTCGACCACGATCCACGTATCGGGCTCGCGCCCCTCGCGCACGCCCTCATGCAGGCGATGCTGAAGCTCCCAAATCTCGCGATAGGGGCGAACTCCGAGGTCGAGCAAATTTGCTTGCCTCATCTAAATATCGCTTCGAGTCAACTTCCGGCTAAAATCACGCATTCACTGGAGTCTTTGGCTTTGGATTGATGATGTGAATTGCTTTGCCGTGCGCGGCTTCGGCGGCGTCCATGATTCCCTCGGTAAGCGTTGGATGCGGGTGAACCGAGAGACCGACGTCCTCGAGCGTTGCGCCCATCTCTAGGGCGATCACGCCCTCGCCGATGAGCGATTCGGCTTGTGGCGCGACGATGTGCATGCCGAGCAGTATGTCGCTGTGCGCGTCAGCGACGAGTTTGATCAGCCCTTCCGACTCATTCATCGTGCGTGCCCGGCCGCTCGCGGCCAGCGGAAACTTGCCGACGCGTACCTCGTGGCCGCCTGCCTTTGCCTCCTCCTCTGAGAGCCCAACCGTGGCCACTTCGGGATCGGTGTAAATGCAGTTCGGAACGGCTACCGGATCGAATGCCGCCGACCGGTCGCCGTTGATCACTTCGGCCGCAATGACGCCTTGTTTCATCGCGCGATGTGCGAGCAACGGCGGCCCGGTGACGTCGCCGATTGCAAAGATATTCGGAACGTTCGTGCGTTGCTGGCGATCGACTTCAATGAAACCGCGCTCGTCGACGTCCAGACCGGCCGTTTTGAGGCCAAGATTATCGGTGACGGGACGGCGACCGACCGCGACGAGCACCGTGTCGAACTCGCGCGTTTCGTCCTTCGCGCCAGTGCCCTCGCCGTTGAGCGTCGCGCGCGCGTTTTCTGTGCCTTTATCGATTGCAACGACCTTTGTGTTGAGCATGATCTCGATGCCCTGTTTTTTTAAGATGCGACCGAGCGTCTTCCCGATCTCGAGGTCCGTTCCGGTCAGGATTTGCGGCATCATTTCGACCACTAAAACCTGCGCGCCCATGCGTCCGTAGACCGTCGCAAACTCCAACCCAATAACGCCGCCGCCGACGACCAGCAGGCGTTTCGGGATGCGCTCGAGCTTGACGGCGTCGTCGGAGTTGATAATCGTTTTGCCGTCGCGCGACCAGCCCTTCACGTCGACCGGCGCGGATCCCGTAGCGATGACAACGTTACGCGCCGTAATCCGCTCGCTTCCCCCGTCTTCGCGTTTAACTTCGATCGCGGTGGGCGATTGGAACGAGGCTTCGCCGCGCAGAAACTCCACGCCGTTGGCTTTGAAGAGCGTCTTTACGCCGTTGACGTTTGCGTTCACGACGTCGGTTTTGAACTTTGCAACGCTCTCGCGCTCCACTTCGGCCTTGGGCACGCGCAGCCCGATCGTGCCGGCGCGTTCGATGTGACGGATCACTTCGCCGACGTGCAGCAGTGCTTTGGTCGGGATGCAGCCCCAATTGAGGCACACGCCGCCGACCTCGTCACGGTCGATGCAAATGACCTTCTTGCCTAGCTGTCCAAGCCTGATCGCGACGTGATAGCCGCCGGGACCGGCGCCGATGACCGCCACGTCCACCTGTTCTGTCGAAGTGCTCATGCGTCACGTTTCGCTGAAGCAAGAGCGTTCCCCAGGACTTGAGCGAAATGGAGTCATCCGGTGTCTCCAATTGGATGGGCCGGTCTGCTGCCGGAACTCGATCGCGAATCGATCGTCCCTCTGTACCGCCAGATCTACGAGCATCTCCGCGAGGCGATCCTGGCGGGAACCTTGCCGGAATCGACGCGGCTCCCGCCCGAGCGAACCTTGGCCGAGCGCCTGACGGTTAACCGCAGCACGATCGTTCACGCTTACCGAGAGCTCGTGGGGGACGGGTTGATCGAGCAGCGCGTGGGCTCGGGCTCGCGAGTCGTGGCACAGCTTCGCGGCGGTCAACCCGAGCGGGCCGCGGGCGTCCCGTGGTGGGTGACTCTGCCGCCATGGCGCGTCGGCGAATTTCCCAACGTGCTCGGCGAGCTCGCCGCCAAGCCCGAGCCCGGGCGCATATCGTTCGTCCAAGGGGTTGCCCCCGACGAGCCCTCGCCGCTTGGTGCACTCGCGAAATCGTTCGGCCGCGTCGGGAGCGATCCGCGCTTCGTGCTCTCCTATGGCGATTCGGAAGGCTACGAGCCCTTACGTGCGGAGATCGCTGCGCGGATGAAGGCGCGCGGTGCGAGCACGATCACGCCGGCGAGCATCATCGTATTGACCGGATCCACGCAAGGAATTGCAATCGTCGCACAGAGTTTAGCCGAGCCGGGTGACGAGATCATCGTAGAATCGCCTTCGTATCCAGGCGCGCTCCAAGTCTTTCAAATAAATGGGCTCCGCGCGATTTCGGTGCCGGTCGACGACGAAGGCATGCGCGTCGACCACGTTGAGGCGGTGTTGCGCACGCGCCGGCCGCGTTTCATCTACACGATGCCGTCGCTGCACAATCCCACGAACGTTACCATGAATGCCGATCGGCGGGAACGGTTGGCCACCATCGCGCGTCGCGCGGGCGTTCCAATCGTTGAAGACGATCCGTACGGGCCGCTCGCTCCGCCAGGAGCTCCGCTCGTCGCGCTCGCGCCCGATTACACGGTCTATATCTCGACCTTCTCAAAGACGATCGCGCCGAGCTTGCGCGTAGGCTGGCTGGCCGCGCCGCGGATGATTCTCGAGCGGCTCCTGCTGCGTAAGCAGGCCTATGATATGGCCACGAGCCTCTACGTACAGGCCGCGATCGCCGACTACCTCGAGCGCGGCTACGACGCGCACGTCGAGCAGCTGCGTAAGGAACTGCTCGAGAGGCGCGCCATCGCCGACGACGCGATTGCGCAGCATTGGCCGTCGGGACTCAAAGCGAGCCGAGCATCCGGCGGATTCTACCTGTGGACTTCGACGCCACGCGAACTTCGGGCTAGAGCCCTGCTCGATGCGTCCGAGCGCCTTGGCGCATCGTTTCTCTTTGGCGAAGCCTTTTTTGCCAACTCGGGCGGCGATCATTATTTTCGACTCGCCCTCACGGCGGTCACGCGCCGGGAGATCCCCGAAGGCATTCGGCGCATCGGTCAGGCCATCTCGACGCTGCGGTCGTGATCTCAATCCAACGTCGGCTGCTGCGCTGGTACCGTTCTCACGGCCGCGGTGCGTTGCCATGGCGAATCGCGCGCGACCCGTATCGCACCGTTGTCAGCGAATTCATGCTCGCTCAGACGCAAGTCGACCGGGTCGTGCCGAGATTCGAATCGTTCGTCACGCGTTTTGCGGATTTTTCGTCGCTTGCGTGCGCCTCGCGGGCCGACGTGCTGCGCGAGTGGAAGGGACTTGGCTACAACTCACGTGCCGTGCGCTTGCACCGCCTCGCTCAAACCGTCCGCGAGCGGCATGATGGCGAGCTACCATCGCGGCTCGAGGAACTCCGCTCGCTGCCGGGGATTGGTCCCTACACGGCGTCAGCAATCCGGGCGTTCGGGTTCAATATCGACGACGCGCCGGTCGATACCAACGTGCGGCGAATCGTCAATCGGTTCTTCATTGGCCTCGAATATCCGCATACGGCCTCGGCCCACGAGATCGCCGATCGCGCCCGCGGGCTCGTTCCCCAAGGCCGGGCGCATGATTGGAGTTCGGCCCTCATGGACCTCGGGGCGACGATCTGCACCGCTCGCGCGCCAAGATGTTTCCTTTGCCCGCTGCGTGCCGATTGTGTTGCGGCGCCGATCGATGCTGCGGCGCTCGAACGAATGCGCGCCTCCGCGACGAAACGGCGCTCACCGCAAAACAGCATCCCATTTCGGCGCACGACGCGGTACGCGCGCGGGCGCATCGTCGATCGGCTTCGCGATCTGCCGGCGGGGCAGCGTATCTCGTTGATCGATCTGCATCACGCGGTCGGTCCGGCGATTCCCGGACGCAGCCTGGAGGAAGTGGGCGAATTCGTCGACGCGCTCGAGCGCGACGGTCTCGTGATCAACGACGGAACCTATGTCGCCCTGAGAGAATAACGCCGGCGTGCCGCGCATTCCGTTCCCCAAAAAGAAGATACCGCGTCGGATTGCACTCGAGGAACTCGCCATTCTGGAGAGCAGGTACCCGCATGCGGTGACGGCACTTGAGTATGACAGTGAGTTCGAGCTGCTCATTGCAGTGATCCTCTCGGCGCAGTGTACCGACGCGCGGGTCAATATGACCACGCCGGCGCTTTTCGCCAAATACCCTACGGCGGAAAAACTCGCTCGTGCGCGTCAATCCGACGTCGAAAGAATCATCAAGTCGTGCGGGTTCTTTCGGATGAAGGCGAAGAACATCATCGCGTGCGCGCGCGACGTCGTGGAGCGTTTCGGTGGGCGCGTGCCGCACGAACGTGAAGATTTGGAATCGCTTGCGGGTGTCGGACGCAAGACCGCCAGCGTCGTCATGGCGGCTGCTTTCAACGCGGAAGCGCTAGCGGTCGATACACACGTTTTTCGCGTCGCGCATCGCCTCGGGCTCACGATCGGTACGACGCCGCGCCAGGTGGAAGAAGATCTCACCGAGTTGGTGCCCTCCAAGAAATGGGGTGATGCCACGCACTGGCTGATCATGCACGGCCGTCAAGTCTGCAAAGCCCCGACGCCGCTTTGCGACCGCTGCCCGGTCAATGCCCTCTGCCCCACCCCGCGAATCATCAAACGGATGGCGTCCGCTACGGCACCGGCAATTCGCTCGAGGGTTTAAATCGATCGTAGCGCGGGCCGTTTTAGAAGTCGTCGTCGGGGTCTTGTAACGAAATCGGTTGTCGCAGAAAGTAATCAGGACCGCGGTCGGTCGGGATCGGCATATACGCTCGCGCTTGCTGCGAAAAGTTGAAGCAATCCGAAAGATCGTCGGCGCGTACGTCGGTCGTGCCGAGCGATCCGAGGTGAAACGCATTCTCTACGAACTTCAAGATGCTGCCGAACTCGTGCTGGTGGTGGGAAACGTAACCTTGTTTAGCATAGGGCCCGATGGCGATTAGCGGCACCCTGAAGCCGAGCTCGTACGAGTTATAAAGGGGCGGCTTCACATGGTCGTACCAGCCTCCCCAATCGTCCCAGACGACGAAGATTGCGGTGTCGTCCCAATAAGGACTTTCGCCTATCGCATTGACGATAGATGCAACCCAGGCTGGACCCGAGCCGTTGTTTTGTCCTGCGTGATCGGAAGCCTCCGTGGTGGGCGTGACCCACACGACATTAGCCAGGCGCGCTAACGCAATATCGATGAAGATCTGCGATGAAGGCGCCACGACGTCCGCCTTAAAGTAGGCGCTCTTGCGCACCTTAAGGATTGCATCGGGCGCGTTCCAGAGGCCGGCCTTAGAGTGCGCCTGGTAGTAGTGCCAAGTCAGCGATTTCGCTTCGACCAAGTCTGTAAGAGCGAGTCGTTTGAAGCACGGAAACATCTGCCGATTCTCGTTTCCATAGGAATCGATCAACGACACCAGTGATCCCGGAGGCGAATCGCAACCCCCGGTGAACTTTCCCGATGGCGTACGCGGGTTTTCTGCCGCGCGCAATGCGGAACCATTGCCGATGGTGGACGTGCCGCTCAAGATGTACTGGTGAGCCGGGAAGCTCGGCCCTTCGTTCGTCTCGAACATGCGATCGGCAAACGCATATTGCTTCGCCATCGCGAAGTAGGGTTCGACTTCTTTGCGCGGGACGAAGCCGTAAGCGCGTAGGCTCCTGACTGGGCATTTGCGTCGATCATTGCAGTGCGACTTTACGAGGTTGAAGCCGTTGAGATTGCCCTGGGCGTACTCGACCTCGAAGGCGCTATGTCTGTGCGATATGTCGTACGGCGCGGTGAGTGGGATCGGCTGCAGTCTGATGCGCTTCCCTTTGGAGCTCTGGCCGTATCGCGCCGTGTCTGCTCCGGGTAGTCCGTTGAAAAGATTGTCGGGCGTGCGGTTTTCTTGCACGATGATAACGACGTGCTCAATCGTCCCGTTCCCCAACGACGGACCTGCGGCGCCCACCACAGCGGGCGCGAGCCCTTGCGAAACGTCACCGCTGCCCGGCGCTTGCGCGCATCCAAAAAGCCCCAGGATCAAAAGGGCGGACAGGAGCTGCAGCTTTTGCATTTACTCCTGCTTTGTGGGTCGGGCTCG
This sequence comes from Vulcanimicrobiota bacterium, assembly GCA_963826325.1. GTDB lineage: Bacteria > Vulcanimicrobiota > Vulcanimicrobiia > Vulcanimicrobiales > Vulcanimicrobiaceae > Cybelea. The sequence continues at coordinate 161,126 of CAWGWT010000004.1, read as the reverse complement.
CCCGACGAGGGAGCGCGAGATCACGAGCCGCTGAATTTGTTGAGTACCCTCGTAGATTTGCGTGATTTTTGCGTCGCGCATCATGCGTTCGACCGGATAATCGGCCGAATATCCAAAGCCGCCAAGAACCTGTACCGCATCGGTCGTGACCGACATCGCAACGTCGCCGCATTTCAGCTTCGCCATCGCCGCCCAGAGCGTAACGTCGGGCGTACCTGCGTCACACCGCCGAGCCGCCTCGTAGAGTAGAAGGCGCGCCGATTCAACCTCCGTCTTCATATCGGCAAGCATGAACCCAACGCCCTGATGCTGGCCGATTGGTTTGCCGAAGGCGATGCGTTCCTTCGCGTAGCCGGTCGCATAATCGAGCGCGCCGGCTGCAATCCCAAGCGCTTGCGCGGCAATTCCCGGCCTCGATTTGTCCAGCACCTTCATGGCGATTTTAAAGCCTTCGCCTTCTTCGCCGAGACGGTTGGCGACCGGCACCTCGCAGTCCGCGAAGACTAGCTCGACGGTAGGCGAGCCGCGAATCCCCATCTTTTTCTCGACGTTGCCAACCGAAAAGCCGAGCGTACCCTTTTCAACGACGAAGGCGGTGACGCCGCGCGAGCCGGCGGCCGGATCCGTGACCGCGAAGACGCAAACGACGTCGGCGACGCTGCCGTTGGTGATCCAAATCTTTTGGCCGTTGAGAACGTAGACGTCACCGCGCTTTTCGGCGCGCGTACGCATCGATCCGAGTGCGTCCGAACCGCTTGACACCTCGGTCAACGCATAGGCCACCAGGTGCTCGCCCGACGCGATCCGCGGCAAGAAACGCCTCTTCTGTTCGTCGCTGCCGCCGATCACGATCGGCAGCATGCCGAGTTCCTGCACGGCAACGATCAAAGCGCTCGAGGCGCATGCCTTGGAGATCTCTTCGACGACCTTCACATAGGTGAGGAAAGTGCCTCCGAGGCCGCCGTACTCAGCCGGAATGGGAATTCCGAGCAGATCGTTTTGGGCGAACAGCTCCTTGACGTCCCATGGGAATTCGCCTGTGGAGTCGATCTCCGCGGCGCGAGGCGCGACCTTTTCGGCGACCAGCTCGCGTACCATCGAGAGGATCATCGCCTCTTCGTCGCTGGCTGCAATTGGGGGCACTGCCGTAGTCATTGGTGCTCACTTTCCACAGAGGCAGCGTCCGTTCCGTCGGCGCATTATGGCGCCATGGAGAAGGTCTTTGCCTCCTGCGCCGAGGCAGTCGCCGATATTCCGAGCGGCGCCTCCATTGCGGTGGGAGGTTTTGGACTTAGCGGGATTCCACACAATCTCATCGAGGCGTTGCTCGAGCAGGGCGCTTCCAAGCTAGTTACGGTTTCGAACAACTGTGGAGTCGACGGTTGGGGATTGGGCGTCTTGCTCGACAACAAGCGGATTCGACGGACAACCGGCTCGTACGTCGGTGAGAACCGTGAGTTCGAGCGACAGTATCTCAGCGGAGAGCTCGAAGTCGAACTCGTGCCGCAAGGTACCCTCGCCGAACGGCTGCGGGCGGGCGGTTGTGGAATTCCGGCCTTTTACACGCCTGCGGGTGACGGCACCTTGGTGGCCGATGGCGGATTGCCGTGGCGCTACAACTCGGACGGCAGCGTCGCAATCGCGTCACCAAAAAAGGACACGCGTATTTTTAACGGCCGCGAATACGTTCTCGAGGCCGGCATCGTCTGCGACTACGCGCTGGTTCGCGCCTCGGTCGGCGACCGATCGGGAAACCTGCTTTTTCACAAAGCGACGCGGAACTTCAATCCCCTCTGCGCCATGGCCGGAAAGCTTACGATCGCCGAAGTCGAGGAACTCGTTGAACCGGGCGCGATCGATCCGGAGCACGTGCATCTACCGGGAGTCTTCGTGCAGCGGATCGTCCATGTGGGACCACAGGGCAAGCGAATCGAGCGCGTCACGACACGCCATTCGACGATCCCTCGACAGGCTCAGGATACAAAGGCACAGTGACATGGCATTGACGCGAACGCAACTCGCGGCACGCGTCGCACAGGAGCTGCGCGACGGACAGTACGTCAATCTCGGCATCGGTTTGCCGACGCTGATACCGAACTACGTTCCGCCTGACATTACGGTCACGTTGCAAAGCGAGAATGGCATTTTGGGCATGGGTCCCTATCCGTATGAGGGCGAGGAAGACGCCGATCTGATAAATGCCGGTAAGGAAACCGTCACGGTACTTCCGGGCGCGTCGTTTTTCGATTCGGCGCTTTCATTCGGCATGATTCGCGGCGGCCATATCGACCTTGCCGTGCTGGGTGCGATGCAAGTCTCCGAACGCGGAGATCTCGCCAACTGGATGATTCCGGGCAAAATGGTGAAGGGGATGGGCGGCGCTATGGACCTGGTGCACGGCGCCAAGCGCGTGATCGTCATGATGGAGCACCTGGCAAAGGGAAACACCCACAAAATCCTGCGCCGCTGCTCGCTCCCGCTGACCGGAAAGCGCGTCGTCCATCGGATTATTACGGATTTGGCTACCATCGACGTGGGCGCCGACGGTTTGATTCTTCGTGAGCTTGCGCCGGGCGTTACCATCGAGGAGGTCCGAGCAGCGACCGAGCCCACGCTCCAGGTCCCCATAGCCCCGATGGTCATGGAGGCGAAGGAAGAGTCACCGTAGGATTTCGAAAAATAAGAAATCGAACGCACTTTTCTTATAGTGGAGGTATTTCCCTAATGCAAATTTCTAAGCTGCGCTTTACGGCTCTTGCTTTGGTCTTCGCGCTCTTTTTCGCGGCGCTCGGCGCGGGCGCGACGCTGGCCGCTCAGCCGCACATGGTCAACGCCCGCAACTACCTGAACTCCGCTCTCAACGAACTCGAGGCGGCGTCGACTAATAAGGGCGGCTATCGCGCCAATGCGATAAACTTAGTAAGGGAAGCGATCCAACAGGTCAACCTCGGCATCCAATACGCCAAATAGGCTTTCCGAGCGAAGTGGAAGCAGTTAGGCTGAAAGGTCGCGGAACTGCGTCCGATAGAGCCGTGAATAGAGGCCGCCACGCGCCAGCAATGTTGCGTGGCGGCCTGTTTCAACGATGCGGCCGTCGTCGATAACGAAGATGACGTCGGCGGCCAAAATCGTCGAGAGCCGGTGCGCGATCACTAGGCTCGTGCGCCCGCGCATGACGACTTCCAGGGCCCTTTGAATGGCGGCTTCGTTTTCGTAGTCAAGCGAGCTGGTTGCCTCGTCGAGAATGAGAATTCGCGGATCTTTGAGGAGCACGCGCGCGATTGCCAAGCGCTGGCGCTCACCGCCTGAGAGCTTGTGCCCGCGCTCGCCGACGACGGTTGCATAGCCGTCGGGCAGCGCTGCTATGAACTCCGCGATGTTGGCGGCGCGAGTGGCGGCTTCGAGTTCGGAGTCGGTTGCATCGGGCTTGCCGTAGCGGAGATTGTTGGCGACTGTGTCGTGGAAGAGATAGGTCTCTTGCGTGACGATCCCGATGTGGCGACGCAGCGAATCGAGCGTGACGCTGCGCAAGTCGTGGCCGTCGACCAGGACGTGACCGCTCTGGGGATCGTAAAACCGCGGCACAAGCTGGGTAATCGTGGTCTTGCCGGCGCCTGATGGCCCGACGAAGGCCGCCACTTCGCCGGGCCGGACGTGGAACGAGATGCCGTCGAGCACGTCGCGTGAACCCTCGTAGGAAAAGACGACGTTTTCGAACGCGATATCGCCCGCAACCTCGGTGAGCGTGATCGCTCCCGGCGGATCGTATTCCTCCGGCGTCATGTCGAGATACTCGAAGATGCGCTCGAAGACGGCAAGCGCGCTGACGATTTGCACTTGAATGCCTGCAAGCGACGCAGCGGGGCCATAAAGCCTGCCCTGTATGAACGAAACGAACGCGACGATCACGCCGACTTGCAGACCCGCCGCGATCGCCAGCCATCCGCCGCCAAACCAAACGAGTGCTGGTCCCACGACCACCATCGCCGTAACCGAGGCAAGGAACCATCGGCCAACCATTGCGAGATCGATCTCCAACTGCATCAGCCGCGTTCCGACCTGATAGAAGCGCGAGCGCTCGTAGGCTTCGCGCGCAAACGACTTGATGAGCGTAATGCCTGAGATCGATAGGGTCTCTTGGGTGATCGATTCGATCTCGTCGCGCTTCTCGCGCGTCTTCTTTCGGATTTGATACATGCGGCGCCCGACGGGACCCAGCGGGAAGACCATCAACGGGACGATCGCGACGGAGATCAGTGCCAGCCGCCAGTTCCAAACGAACATTGCGATCGCGGTCGTCCCGATCAAAACGAAATTCGTCACAATGGAAGTGAGCGTGCCGGTTACCACGTTGTCGACGTTGTCGACGTCGTTGCTCACGCGATTCATGATCTCACCGGTTTTCGTACCGGTGAAGAAGTGAAGGGGCATGCGATGGAGATGCGCGACCAGGCTGGTGCGAATGTCGCGCATGATGCCTTCGCCGACAAGGGAGTTCAGGTAGCCTTGCAGTACGCCGATTCCCGCCGCAACAAGCGCCGAACACAGAATAATTCCGACGTCGATCGCGAGCGCGCCTAGATTATGGCGTGGAATGACGGCGTCGATGATGTGCGCGATGATGAAGCCGGGCACGAGTCCCAGCGCCGAAACTGCGACGATGCAGGCAAGCACCGTTACCTGCTCGCGCCAATACGGTGCGAAGAGCGCGCCCATTCGCTTCCAATCGACGCGCCTATTCACCTTCGGCTTATCGGGCTGATAGATGTTCGACCACATCAGCCCGTGCCCGGCCATCATTTAACTAAGGAACCTCCGATCGATCCGCTGCACCGATCGCGGCGAGCAGTTTCGCCGCAGATCTAGGCGCGCCCGAAGGAGCATAGTGGAGCCCTACGTGACTGAGGGCGCAACAAAGAGATGCGGCGAAACTGCCGCCGCCCGAAGGGTTTAGCCGCAAAGTCGCCGTCTGCGTTGTCGTAGGCTCGGTCACAGACTGATTGCAGTATGCTCCCTCGCCTTCTTCTAGCATCTGACGACTTTGCGGTCTAAACGATCGGTACATGGGATCGATCGGAGGTTCCTTAATGCGGCACCGTGACTTGATGGAGGGAGACTTTGTTACCTTCCGGGTCGTCGAACGAGGCGATCTTGCAGACAGGCGTCGCGTATGGATCGTCGATCTCGATGCCTTTACCGCGCAGATCGGCGATCGTATTTTCGATGTTATCGACCTCGAAGACGACTCCCGAAGCACTTCCGGGATCCCGCTCGATCCATTCGTGAGTCATCACGCTAAAATACCCGTCGCCTATTTTGGCCTCGTTGTACTTTTCTACGCCCTGTTCTTCAAACGGTCCGCTAAACTTGAGTCCGAGTTTCTCTTCGTACCACTTGCGCAACCCGGCAACGTCTTTGGCCGGATACGCCGTAAACGCAATCTCTTTTATCACAGGTTTCTCCTAATATGGTGAGGTGGTGCTCGCTCTCGGGTAAACCGCTCGACGAGGTGGGGAGTTGCTGTGGTTAGGAGTTTTTTCCGTTCCTTAGTGCGGCAAGCTCCTTGTACAATGTCTTCTCTTTGTCTGATAGTTTCTGCGGGAGCTGGCCGATCAGGCGAACGTATTCGTCGCCGTTGCCCTTGGCTTTGACGTGAGGCATCCCGCGTCCGGAGAGGCGGAGCAGGCGGTTGTTCTGAGTTCCGGCGGGAATCGTCATCGCGACCTCACCGCTCAAGGTGGGAACGTTCACTTCGCCGCCAAGGACGAGATCGTAGATGCTTACCGGCAGATCGACGTAGAGATCGTCGCCCTTACGCTTATACGTCGGATCTTCTTCGAGCCTGACGATTAGATGGAGATCGCCGTTCGGACCGCCGTTGATTCCGGCGCCTCCCTGACCGGCGAGCCGAATGCGCTGGCCCTCTCCGATGCCTTTGGGAATCGTAACTTCGAAGCGCTTGTTGACGAGAACCCGTCCGGTGCCATGGCATTGCGGACAGAGGCGACCCGCTACCGTGCCGGTGCCGTGGCATCGTGGGCAGACGTCCTCGATTTGCAGCGAGACCGATTTCGTTCCGCCGGCATACACGTCGCGCAATCCGAGCGCAATGGTCGTCTCGAGATCTTGTCCGCGCCTCGCACGTCCCGGGCCTTGCGCACTCTGGGCTCGTCCCACGTCCGAGAAGAACACGTCGAAGAAATCGGAGAATCCGCTCGGGCCGCCGGCCTCGCCGAGATCGAACTCGAACTCTTGCCCATTGACGTTCGTATGATACCGGCGCTGCTGTTCGGCTTGCTGCGCGGCTTGCTGCCAGTTCGGTCCTAGGACGTCGTACTTCTTACGTTTCTCCGGGTCGCCTAAAACTTCGTAAGCCTCGGAAATCTCTTTGAACTTCTCCTCGGCCTCTTTCGGGTTTTTCGGATTCGCGTCGGGATGCCATTTGCGCGCGAGCTTGCGGTATGCGGACTTGATGTCTTTCTGGGCTGCGTCCTTCGCAACGCCCAAGGTGGCATAATAGTCCTTAAAGTTCATTCGTGGGAATGCTTAGCGACGATCACCTTTGCAGGGCGCAGTAAGTCGTCGCCGAGCGTGTAGCCTTTCTCGGTGACTTCGACGACGGTATCCTCGGCGACGCCGTCGGAGGGCAACGTTCCCACGGCTTCGGCGACTCGAGGATCGAACGGCTCGCCACGAACTTCTATGGGCTTTACGCCTTCGCTCGCCAAGACGGCTTCAAACCCGCGCAGTGTCTGCTCGAGCCCGCCGAGCAGCTTCTCTACTCCGGCGTTCGATTGGAGGGCGCGCTGAAGATTATCGAGCACCGGAAGCAAACGCTCCAGCAGCATGCGCCGGCGCGACGATACCATGGAATCAATGTCGCGCTGGACTCGTTTCCTGTAGTTGTCGAAATCCGCGACGGCAAGCAAGAATTTGCCGTAGTTTTCGTCGGCGCGGGCGTTGGCCGCGGCGAGCTGCTCTTCGAGAGTCGCCGCGGCTTCATCTATGGTGGCCTCACCGGCCTCGGTCTTCAAGACCGACGGATCGTCCGACATGACTGGTTAACGGCTCGAAGACTACTTAGCTTCTTTGAACTCGGCGTCGATGACGTCTTCTCCACCGCTGCCCGCAGCCGCGCCGTTTCCGGTCCCGGCCGTCGAACCGTCGCCGGATGGCGACTGCTCGGCTTGCGGCCCTGCGGCCTTGTAGAGAAGTTCGGCCATTTTGTAGCTAGCCTGCTGCAGCGACTCGATCGCCGGCTTGATTTCGGCGACGGTGCCGTTTTCGGTCACACGCTTGAGCTCGCTGAGGGCTCGTTCGACCTCGTCGCGCGCGCTCGTATCGAGTTTGTCGCCGACTTCCTTGAGCGACTTCTCCGTCGAGTAGATCAAGCTCGAAGCGTTATTGCGGACTTCGGCCTCTTCGCGCTTGGCTCTGTCGGCTTCCGATTGGAGCTCGGCGTCGCGGACCATACGCTCGACCTCGTCCTTGTTGAGATTCGTCGAAGCCGTGATCGTGATCGCCTGCTCTTTGCCCGTCCCGAGGTCCTTCGCACTGACGTTGACGATACCGTTGGCGTCGATGTTGAACGTCACTTCGATTTGCGGAACACCGCGTGGTGCGGCCGGAATGCCTTCTAGCCTAAAGCGTCCCAACGTTTTATTATCCGCCGCCATCTGGCGCTCGCCTTGGAGTACGTGGATATCGACCGAGGTTTGGCCGTCCTCTGCGGTGGTGAAGATCTGCGACTTCTTCGTCGGAATGGTCGTATTTCGATCGATCAGTCTCGTCATGACGCCGCCGAGTGTTTCCAGTCCCAGGGAGAGCGGCGTTACGTCGAGCAAGACTACGTCGCGCACTTCACCCGAAAGGACGCCGGCCTGGATGGCCGCACCGACCGCGACGACTTCGTCGGGGTTGACGGTGAGATTCGGCTCCTTGCCGGTCAGCTTGCGCACGAGCTCTTGAATCACCGGCATGCGCGTTGCCCCGCCGACCATGATGACCTCGTCGATTTTTGAAACGTCGAGCTTGGCGTCCGAGATCGCATTGCGGAACGGGCCCACGCAGCGGTCGGTCAGATCGCTGGTCAGTTCCTCGAACTTCGCGCGGGTCAGCGTGTAGTCGAGATGCTTGGGTCCTTCTTGGTCGGCCGTGATGAACGGCAGGTTGATGCTGGTTTGAACGACTGACGAAAGCTCGATCTTGGCCTTTTCGGCCGCTTCGGTGAGACGCTGCAGCGCCTGCTTGTCTTTGCTCAGATCGATGCCTTGATCGCGCCGGAACTGTTCGACGAGCCAATCCACCACGCGATGGTCGTAGTCGTCGCCGCCTAGGTGCGTGTCGCCGTTGGTCGCCTTGACTTCGAAGACGCCGTCCCCGACTTCGAGAATCGAAACGTCATAGGTTCCGCCTCCCAAGTCCCAGACCAGAATCGTCTCATTGCCCTTCTTCTCGAGACCGTACGCAAGCGCGGCCGCCGTGGGCTCGTTGATGATGCGTAAGACGTCGAGCCCGGCTATCTTGCCGGCGTCCTTCGTCGCCTGACGCTGCGAATCGTTGAAATATGCGGGCACCGTGATGACCGCTTTGGTCACCCGCTCGCCGAGATAGTTGCTCGCGTCGTTGACGAGTTTTTGCAAGATCATCGCGGAAATCTCTTGCGGGGTGTAATCCTTACCGTCGATCTTGATCTTGTAGTCGCTTTCACCCATGTGGCGCTTGATCGAGCTGATCGTGCGATCCGGATTGGTAATCGCTTGCCGCTTCGCAAGCTGCCCGACGAGACGTTCGCCGGTTTTTGTAAACGCCACAACCGAAGGCGTCGTGCGCGAACCTTCAGCGTTTGGAATAACGACGGGCTGCGTGCCCTCCATTACGGCGACGACCGAGTTGGTCGTGCCGAGGTCGATGCCGACCGTTTTAGCCATGAAACTCAATACCTCGTTCTATAAATTATCCGACCGCTCTGGACCAGCTACGCCGAAGATCGCTTACGGCCGAGGTGAAAGCTCAAGCGACTGGTTTCGGCTGCGCCTTGCCGCTTACGGCAAGCCGGATTGGGGAATCCGCACTATCATACCCGATGTGCGGCAAAAGTGGTTTCGCCAATTTGACACAATGGGAGGGCTCGCGGTTGCAGGGCCCTCCTGCTCAATCTTGTCATCCCTGAAACGCTCGCGACGGCTTCGTTGAAGGCGGTCTAGGGTTGTTGCTCTTCGGGCGATTGCTGCTGCTGGACGGAGAGCGGCTGTTCGGCCGGCGTCTCGCCAAGCTTAATGGCGACGAGCTTCTTTACGCCCTGCGACCACACGTTGAGCCGAATCGTATCGCCAGGCCTCTTCGATGCGATGTAGTCGTGTAGCGCTTTGATGTTACTGAAGTCTTTGCCGTCGGCTTGAAGTATGACGTCACCTGGCTGGATGCCCGCCTGGTCGGCAGGCGAGCCGGAGAAGACCTGCTGCACCGCAACGCCTCCGCTGCCGTTGTAACCGATCTGGTTCTTCACGCCCGCGCTTAAGTTGGCCATGAAGATTCCGAGAAAGCCGGTGTCGGTGCCCTGGTGCGCCCCAGGGTTCTTTTGAAGCGACGCGACGACGTTGCGGACGGTATTCGAGGGAATGGCAAAGCCGATCCCTTGGGCATAGGCCGATTTGACGGTCGATTGGTTCATGCCGATTACTTGTCCGTCGATGTCGATGAGAGGGCCGCCGGAGTTGCCGGGGTTAATGGGCGCCGAGGTCTGAAGCAAGCCTTTGAAATCGATCTCAGAGCCGTTTTCGACCGGAATCGGCTCGGAGCGGTTGAAAGCCGAGACGACGCCGACCGTTACCGTCTGTTGAAGCTGGAGCGGTTCGCCGATGGCGATAGCCCATTGCCCCTGCTCGAGCTTACTCGAGTCGCCGAGTTGGAGCGGCGGCGGCAGCTTCGAATAGTTGTCAACGCGCAGAATCCCGACGTCGGCTGCGATATTGTACGCCACGACGTGGGCCGGGACGCGGTCGCCGTTGGCAAAAACGACCGTGAGCTTTGTGATTTTTCCACCAGAGGGTGGTTGCAGCACGTGAGCGTTCGTCACGATGTCACCCTGACCGTCGATGACGAACCCCGAGCCGGATGCTTCCCCCTTGTAGGGTTGAACGATGTTCGGACCCTGACCGCCGCCGAAGAATTGTTGAAAGAAGGGATCGGCGGGAATGACTTCCTGTCCGTTCACCTGCTCCGTAATCGCGACTACCGACGACTTCGTCCGCTTAACCGCGCTGACGATGCGGTCTTGGTCGCTAACCCCGCTCAAGGGAACTGCCGCGACCGCCGGCGGCGTGCGATCGGGCCCCGTGGCACCCCCAAAGTGACTGCTAGCGTATAGCATCATGAGGAAGCTGCCGACAACCGCGCCCACTAGCCCGATTATTAGCGTGGGCAGTATGCGATTCTTTACCATTTCAGACTCATTCCGTAAGTAAGAGGTTCTCTTCCAGCCATCTACCCCGGTGACGCCAAAAAGTCGCAGTTGGTGTCAAGATAAGCGACCAAGCAGGCTAAAACTTTAGCAGGTCCGCGCAGCGCGCCGTGGCGGCGGCTGCGTCCGCGGCCCCGCGCGCCGGCGTCGGCTCCTCAGGCCACAGCGCATCGGGCAACCGGCGCCGAAGCGCCGCGCGGACGCACTCCAAACGCTCGTCGCGCAACTGCAGCATCCGCATCTGTATGAGAAGACGCGCTTGTCGAAGCGCCCGGCGTGAGAAGAGCTCGTCGGGCGAGAGCGTCGCGGGCGAAGGGCTCGCGGTCGGACGGCTTCGGTCGGCGACGTGCGCGTACGCCGGAGCTGTGGCGAGCAGAATCGATATGAACGCAAAGATTATCATCACCGGAACCTCCGCTGCGCAATTCACGGCTATGGCGCGGGGGAGCAAGGCTAAGGGGCAAAAGGACCGCTCGTGAGCATCGATACCCTGACCGTCCCACCGCCTCCGTCGGTACCATACCTCCGCATCGTTCCACTGGGCGGCTGCGGCGAGATTGGGCGCAATATGACCGTGATAGAGACGAACGAGGATCTCGTCGTCGTCGACTGCGGGTTGATGTTCCCCGACGACGAGATGTACGGAGTCGACATCGTCATCAACGATTTTACGTACGTTCGCGAGCGCGCCGATAAGCTGCGGGCACTGCTTGTGACCCACGGCCACGAAGACCACATCGGCGGCATTCCTTATTTTGCCAAAGAGTTTGCGCAAACGCCAATCGTCGGCACGCCGCTAACGATCGCCCTCATCAAAGCGAAGTCGCGCGAGCAGCACGTCAATGAGGCGACCTTTACCCAGGTCCAACCCGGAGGACGCGCGCGGTACGGTTCGATCGAAGCCGAATTCATCCACGTCAATCATTCGGTTTCCGGCGCATGTTCGCTCGCGCTGCGCACTGCGGTCGGGACCATTTTTCATACCGGTGATTTCAAGTTCGATCAAACGCCGATCGACGGAAAGCCCGCGGATTTTGCCAGAATCGCCCGCATCGGCGACGAGGGCGTGCTCTGCATGCTCTCCGACTCGACCAATGCGGAGCGCGCCGGCCATACCCTCTCCGAACGGATGGTCGGCGAGGCCTTCACCTCGATCTTTTCGCACGCGAAAGGACGCATCGTGGTCGCGTCCTTTGCTTCGAACGTGCCGCGCATCCAGCAGACCGTCGATCACGCCGTGCGCTTCAATCGAAAGATTGCATTCCTCGGGCGCTCGATGCGCAACGTCGTCCACTTTGCCGGCGAGCTCGGGTATCTACGGATCCCGGGGGAAACGGTCGTTCGGATCGAGGACGTCGACGCGTATCCTCCCGAGCAGATCGTCGTCATGACGACGGGATCACAGGGGGAGCCGATGAGCGGCCTTTCGCGCATGTCCGTACGCGATCATCAGCAGTTCAAGATCGTGCCGGGCGACACCGTCGTCATTAGCGCCACGCCGATTCCCGGCAATGAAAAGAGCGTTCACAAGACGATCAACAACCTCGTTAAGCTCGGGGCGATCGTGATTCACGGAACCGACGGGCGCTCCCACGTCTCGGGTCACGCGTCGCAAGAAGAGCTTTTGCTGATGCTCAACCTCGTGAGGCCGGAGTTCTTAATCCCGGTCCACGGCGAATATCGCATGCTCGATGCGCACAAGCAACTCGCGGCGCGCACAGGGATTGAGGGCGGAAACGTCTTCGTCGTCGAAGATGGCGACGTGCTCGAGTTCACGCACGAGTATGGCGATAAAGTCGGCAAGACTTACGGCGGTAACGTCTTCGTCGACGGCTCGGGAATCGGCGACGTGGGCGAAGCCGTGCTGCGCGACCGTAAGGCCCTTTCTAACGACGGCATCATCATGGTGGTCGTCGCAATCGATAGCGAAGAGGCCCGCGTCATCGCCGGGCCGGATCTCATTTCAAGGGGAGTCTTCTATCTTCCGGAAGCCGGCGGCGTGCTCGACGAGTTACGCGGCGAGCTGCGCGCAACGATCGAAGGAATCTCAGTCGATGCGATTCGCGACGTTGACGCCGTAAAGGAACATATTCGTAGCGCTTTGGCGAGAGCGGTTTACGCGCGCACCAAACGCCGTCCCATCGTCATTCCGGTGGTAATGGAAGTCTAGCACCCCGCGTCTTCCTAAGTCGCCCTTGGCGAAGGGCTTAGGGTGGCACCGATGCGTGCAATTACCGCGTCGGTGAACTCGGTCGTCGTCGCGTGGCCGCCCAAATCGGCGGTCGCAACGCCCTCACCGACGGCAGCAATCGCGGCATCGTAGATGGCTCCCGATATCCGGACCGCGCGAGAATCGAGCATATAAGAGAGCGCGGCGGCGCCTGCCAAGATCATCGCCAATGGATTCGCAACGTTCTTGCCCTCTAAACGCGGCGCGGTGCCGTGCGGCGCCTCGGCCATAACGATTGAGGGCGTCAAGTTCTCAGGCTGTCCGGGTTTTGTAGGAGGAAATGCCAAAACGACCGACTCGGCGCCGGCAATCGAGCCGAAAAGCTGCATCACTAAATCGGAGAGGCAATCGCCGTCCCGATTGAGTGCCGGAATTACCAGCGACGCATCGCCCGCAGCAGAGAGCAGCAACGCGTAGGTCGCATCGATTAGCTGCGGATCGTAGACAACTCGCGGATGGCGCCGCGCGGCAGCATCCATCTCCTCTTTGAGCATGCCCTCGTAGATCGGACTGACGGTATATTTCGGGCCGCCGAAAACCGTCGCACCAACCTTCTCGGCGTGTACGAAGGCGTACTCGGCAACGTACCGGCAGACGCGCCGCTCGATCGTTTCGGTGCGGTGCGCGCTCTCGTCGATCCCATCGCCGCTGCGCCATTCCTTCGCGCCGTAGGCATCGCCGACGGCCATTCGCACGACTGAAATCGGCGCGTGAATTCCACCGACGGGACGAACGCGCGGGAGTCTGCGGCCGGTTCGCACGATGACGCTCGCCCGGATTGCATCGCGAAGGATCCGGTTGGGCGAACCAACGTCGTCCTGGGCTTCCGGCGTGATGGTCGCGGCTTTGAGCCCGACACGGTGTCGCTTCAACGCATCTGCGGCATCGAACACCACGCGGTTGTCGGTTGCGCGCCGGTTGGAGAGCGAAAGATCGTAACGTTCGAGTTGAAGCTGCATTCCGATCACAGATGGATCGAGTACGCGCAATGCTTGGACCAGCAACTCTTGTCCGGTTTGATCGCCCTCGAGGACGACCAGCGTCGGCGTCGTCAAAATGAACTCCCGCTGTGACGAAGAAGAGGTAGCTTCCATGGCACGCACCCGCCGGCGGGCGTTTGCGAGGAACCGGCTCAACCTCGAGATCGTAGGGATTGCCGCCGTCGCATTCGCGGTTCTCTGCGGTCTCGCCCTGGCATTTCCGCACCATGCCGGCAGCGTCGGCAGCTGGACTGCCGACATGCTGCGCAGACTCTTTGGAGGTGCGGCGCCACTTTTCCCGGTGCTCGTTGCGCTGCTGGGTGCGATCGTTTTTCTAGAAGTGAACGTGCCTCGCATGATTGCCGGACTCGGCATCAGCGCGTTGGCGTACTTCTTAATTCTCGACGCGATGTTCGGTTCGGGCGGACCGAAGCGCGGGGGCGCCGTTGGTTCCGACATCTGGTGGGCGCTGCACGCGCTCGTCGGCGGTATCGGAGCGTGGATCGTGCTCTCAGTGGCCCTTCTTTCACTGACGCTTTGGCTCACGAAGGCCAGCGCGAAACAACTCATTGGGAGCGTGATCGTTTTTTTTGGCGGCCTGCGACCACCAGCGATTCCGAAGCTTCCAACGTTCGGTGTAAGCTTGGCGCGCAGTCACGAATCGCTGCGGGAGGCGTTCGCGCTGCCGCTGCAGCCGATCGTTTCAGTTCCGGTCGAAGACGACGACCTACTCGTGGAGCAATCGGAAGAGCGTGTTGCCGCAACCGAAGTCGTAGCCCCGACCCAAAAACCGTCGCCGAGTCATTCTTCCATAAAGCCTGTCGGGAGCACAACTTACCGTCTTCCCGATCTTTCGCTCTTCGACGCGCCGCCGAGCCAAACGATCGACGATTCCAATCGAGCGCACGTTCTCGAAGACACGCTCGCGAGCTTCGGCGTCGGGGCGAAGGTCTCTCACATCGAACGCGGGCCGTCGATTACTCGCTACGAGCTCAAGCCCGAGCGCGGCGTTAAGATCTCACGGATCGCATCGCTCGCCGACGATTTAGCCCTTGCCTTGGCCGCGACAAGCGTGCGCATCGAGGCACCGATTCCTGGAAAATCCGCGGTCGGCATCGAGATTCCGAATCTCACCGTCGCTATCGTCACGATCCGAGAGATTCTCGATGCGGTTCCAAATCGTGGCCAAGTGCCACCGCTCTGGATGGCGCTCGGAAAAGACATCACCGGGCGTCCCGTGATCGGCGATCTTTGCAAGATGCCGCACCTCTTGGTTGCGGGTGCGACGGGCGCGGGGAAGTCGGTCTGTCTGAACATGATCATTGCGTCCCTCTTGGTCAGTGCGACGCCCGACCAGCTGCAGATGTTGATGATCGATCCCAAGCGCGTCGAGCTCGCTGTCTTTAATGGCATCCCTCACCTCATCAAGGACGTAATCGCCGACCCGCGGCTAGCCGCCGGCGCGCTCTTCGAGATGACCAAAGAGATGGAGTCGCGCTACGAACGCTTCGCCAAAGCCGTCCGTTCGTAAGATCGAAGAGTACAACGCCAAATATGCCGACGAACGTCTGCCCTACGTCGTGATCGTGATCGACGAGCTGGCCGACCTCATGCTCGTCGCCCCGGCGAAGGTCGAGACGACGATAATGCGCCTCGCGCAGCTCGGCCGCGCGACCGGTATTCATCTTCTCGTCGCTACGCAGCGTCCGTCGGTCGACGTCATCACTGGTCTCATCAAGGCAAACGTGCCGTCCCGCATCGCCTTTGCGGTGAGCTCTCAAGCCGACTCTCGCGTCATCCTCGACATGAACGGGGCGGAGCGGCTACTAGGCCGCGGCGACATGCTCTATCTTCCGATCGACGCACCTAAGCCGATCCGCGCGCAGGGCGCGCTGATCACCGCATCCGAGGTAAACCGGCTCGTCGAGTTCTGGGCCCGTCAATCGCGACCCGACAATTTGCTGGACGTCGAAGTCGTGCCAGTCGGCGATGAAGAGCTCGCTCAACGCGATACCGACCCGCTTTGTTACCAGGCTGCGAGGTTCATTATTGAAACCAACTATGCCTCAACGGCGGCGCTGCAATCGCAATTTTCGATCGGTCACCCACGTGCTGTGCGCTTGATGAGGCAGCTCGAAGAGTTCAAAGTCGTCGGACAGCACGAGGGGACGAAGCCACGAAAAATTCTCGTCGGTGTGCCCGAGCTGGAACTCATGGCCCCGCGCCTGGGTAAAGGCCAAACCGCGCAGCAAGACCTTTTTGCAAGCGGCGAATAACGATGACCCGAGAGTACGCCCCAGCGACGTGGGCGGGCGGTGCGCTCGCGTCCTTCGGTCTCTTCGCGTTGCTGGGAAACCTGGTGACGTCTCACGGCGAGCCATCGGTGCTCCTCGCCTGGGAGCGGCCGCTGTTGAATCATTCGACCCTTGTCGCATGGTGGCTGACCTGGGCCTGTTATGCTGAGGTATTGGTTCCAGTTTGCGTGGCGCTCTTTATTATTGCGGCCATTCTGCCCGCCTGGCGCGTCCGAATCGCGATGAGCGTCTTCGCGCTCTTGCTCTGCTGGCGCGGCGCCGACTTCTTCCAGCACTATTTTGCGCGGCTGCGACCCGGCGATTGGGTGGTCAAGCACGAGACGACGTTTTCATATCCGAGCTCGCACGCGGCGATTGCGGTTGGATTTTATGGTCTTTGGGGAGCGCTGCTCTACTTCGCCGAGCTTCCCAGAAGGGTTCGCGTGGTTGCGGCCTCCTTGCTTGGAATATTCGCGCTAGCGATCTGCTGGGCACGCCTGGCACTCGGCGCGCATTACCTGACTGATTTGATCGGAGGCGCGCTGCTCGCCGCAGCGGTCGTGTGTGCGACGGTAGCGTTCGTTACTGCCGTCTTCGGTCGCGTTGCGGGGCCGGATTACCCCGAGGAGAATAGGGCCGTATGACCTTCGCCGACCCCATGCTGCTGGAAGTTGAGCGCAAGCTCGATAAGGGCGAGCAGCTCTCAATGCAGGATGGTCTCGCGCTGTATCGCACCGCCGACCTCCACGGTCTCGGGCGCCTTGCCCGCCGTGCCAAGGAGCGGAAAAGCGGCAAGAAAGTTTTTTACGTTCTCAATCGTTACATCAACTCGACGAACGTCTGCTTCGCCGGATGTACGTTCTGCTCGTTCGCGGCCGACGAGTTCAAAGAACCCGAGCGCGTCTTCCGCATGACGCCCGACCAGGTCTTCGCCAAGGCCATCGAGACCGGGACGAACTTCAATCAGATTCACATAGTCGGCGGTCACGACCCGCGCCAGCTTTCGCTCGACTATTGGCTGCCGTTGATGCGCCGCTTTAAGACGACTCTGCCCCACGTGCAACTCTCGCTCTTTACTGCCGCCGAAATCGAGTACATGGCAAAGCGCCACCGGCTGGCGTTTCCCGCGATCATCGCGGCATTAAAGGAAGCCGGCCTCGATAACGTCAACGGCGGCGCGGCGGAGATCTTCGCCGAAGCGACGCGCGCGAAGATCTGCCCGAACAAGGTTTCGACCGATAACTGGCTGGCGATTCATGAGGAGCTGCACCGACAAGGCATTGCGAGCAACGCGACGATGCTCTACGGACATATCGAATCGATCGAGGATCGCATCGACCACCTCGTTCGCTTGCGCGAATCGCAAGAGCGCTCGCCGGGGTACAATGCTTTCATTCCACTGGCCTTCCATCCCGACGGCAACGAGCTGTCGTACTGCGGTTGGACAACTGGGCTCGACGACATCCGCACGTTCGCCGTAGCCCGCCTCATGCTGCAAAACTTCGATCACGTCAAGGCATACTGGATGATTCAAGGCCTGAAGGTCTGCCAAGTCGCATTGCACTTCGGCGCTGACGATATGGACGGCACCCATGGCTCTACCGACGAGGAGATGATCTATCATTCGGCGGGAACGAGCTCCGGTCAATACGTGGACGACCGCGAGTTCCGCCGTTTGATCGAAGAGGCCGGCTACGTGCCGGTGCGGCGTAACTCGACGTACGAGGAATTCCCCTGGGAGTGGACCCCGGAACGGCTGTCGCCCCTCGACTCCGCTCAGGGTGACAAAGACCGTTCCCCCGAGCCCGCCACGGTGTCATCTTGAGCCGAGCCGAAGGATGACACTGCGCTGTGGCCGGATCAAATACACCAACGACTTGCCGATCTATGCTGCTTTCGATTCCGGCGCGCTCGAGTATCCGGGCTCGCTGCGTTCCGATACGCCCGCGTCCTTGAACGCGATGTTGCTGAGCGGCGAGCTGGACGTGAGTCCCATCAGCGCTTTCACGTGGGCCGCGAACGCGCAGGATCTCGTGCTTTTGCCGGATCTTTGCATCGGCGCGCGCGACGAAGTCGTTTCAGTCGTGCTCGTCTCCTCGGTGCCGCCGGCGATGCTCGATGCGACGCCCGTTTTTGTAACGCAGGAGTCCGCAAGCGGTCGCTACTTACTGCGCGTTATCCTCGAGCGGCGATATCGCGTTCGGCCCAGTTACGTTGACGAAGCTCTTCCGTTGGATCGCGCGCTTCGGGGCGACGCAACGCTGCTGATCGGCGATTCGGCGATCGATGCGCTCGAGCGTTTCCCTTCCGCGGTCGTTTACGACCTGGGAAAACTCTGGCACGAGTGGACCGGCCGGCAGACCGTTTTCGCCGTATGGTCCGCGCGCCGCGACGTCTACGCACGCAATCCAGCCGGCGTGCACGCCTGCATGCACGCGCTCACCGACGCGTACACCTGGTCGCGCTCGCACACTGATGAAGTCGTCGCGCTCGCGCAGCGGGCGATTCCGCGGCCTCATGGTTTTTACGAACGCTATTACGGCAAGCTCAACTTCACGCTCCACGTTGCGGCGCGCAATGGACTCGCGGCTTTTTGCCGCGAGCTATTCGAAATTGGGGCGATTGCCGCGCTTCCTCCATTTCCCGAGGTCGTCGGTGCGATCGCTAGCTAGCCTGCTCAATCGCGTCGCCTCCGGCGGCCGACTCGAGTTCGCCGAGGGTGTGCGGCTTTATAACGAGGCCGACATCCACGAACTCGGCGCGGCCGCGCATGCGCGTCGTATGGAAATGCACCCGCGAGACGTCGTCACCTACGTCATCGATACGACGATCAACTACACAAACGTGTGCAACGTGCATTGCACCTTCTGCGCGTTCTTCCGGCCCGAGCACCATAAAGAAGGCTACACCATGTCGCACGATCGCGTGCTTCAGCGCGTCAAGCATGCGGTGGACCAGGGCGCGACCCAGATCATGATCCAGGGCGGCGTCAATCCGGAACTCGGTGTCGAATGGTTCGAGACGCTCTTCCGGCGCGTGCGGCGCGAGTATCCGCAAGCCGACCTTCATTCGCTCTCGGTGTCGGAGATCGTCGGGTTGGCGCACGTCGAGCGAACCACAACACACGAGGTGCTCCGCCGGCTGAAAGAGGCGGGTATGAAATCGCTCCCCGGCGCCGGTGCGGAGATCCTCGTCGAACGCGTGCGCAAGCGCATTTCCGCGCGCAAAGTAAAGCCTCATGAGTGGCTCGGCGTGATGCGCGAAGCTCAATCGCTTGGAATGCCGACCACTGCAACGATGATGTTTGGTTCGATCGAAACGGCTGCGGAACGCATCGAGCACTTGCACGTGCTGCGTGAGCTTCAAGACGAAACCGCCGGGTTTACCGCCTTCATACCTTGGTATTACGTTCCGTTCAAAACGCCGCTGCGCGGCAGAGAAGCGACCGGGTTAGAGTACTTGCGAGTGCTGGCGATCTCGCGGCTCTACCTCGACAACTTCCCGCACCTGCAGGCTTCGTGGCTCACGCCCGGCCTGAAGATGGGGCAGCTCGCGCTCTTCTACGGCTGCGACGACATGGGCGGTACGATCATCGAGGAGCGCGTCGTCCACGACGCCGGAAGTACGAACGAAGCGTCGCGCCGCGATATCGAAAACATCATCGCCGATGCCGGCTTCAAACCGGTCGTCCGCGACACGTACTGGAACCTGCGCGACGACGCGGCCCTCGCAACCGCAGGTTAGCGCTCAGGATGACGCGGTGATGGTCGCGGCGCCCAGCACTTCTTCGCCGATTGGATCGAGCAGCGCCACCAACTGACCAGGGGTGACGGCGCGTTGCGCCTCCGAAAAGCGCAATCGCAGCGAGCCGTCGTCGCGCACCGTCGCCAAAGCCTCACAGGGAGCGGCTCGATAACGGATCATCGCTCGCACTGCCGTCTGGCCGCCGCGGAAGCGCTCTGGCCGTATCAGGTTGAGATCGTCGGCCTCGAGCTGGTCGCTGAGAAGCTCCTCTTCGCGGCCCACGACGAGCGTGTTCGTTGCCGCGTCGATGCGGGTAACGTACCGCGCACCGTCGTTGCTCGCGGGGAGCCGGGCTCGCTGACCGATGGTGTAGGACGCGATACCGGCGTGCTTGCCGATCGATTCGCCGCTCGTCGCGACCACCGGGCCGGGTGCGTGGATCTGCGGATTCAAACGGGATAGTACCGCTCGATAATCGCTGCCCTCAACGAAACAGATGTCCTGCGACTCGGATTTATCGTGAACGGGGAGACGCATGCGCCGCGCGTGCGCGCGGGTCGTCGCCTTGTCAAGCTCGCCGAGCGGAAGCAAGAGGCGCGCCAGCTGCGCCGGCGTCAGTTGCGCCAGCGCGTACGCTTGATCCTTTGCATGTTCGTTGCGGAAGAGATGTGGGCCGTCCTCACGGCGTTCGACGCGCGCGTAATGGCCCGTGGCGACGTAGCGCGCGCCGAGCCGATCGGCATATTGCGCGAGGGTCCCAAGCTTCACGAAATTGTTGCAAGCAACGCACGGATTCGGCGTTCGGCCGGCGGCGTACTCATTAACGAACCGCTCGACGACGCTGCGTCGAAAGACTTCTTCGAAGTCGAGGACGTAGTGCGCGATGCCTAGAGACGCGGCGCTCGCGCGAGCATCGTCGAAGTCGTCGATGCCGCAACAGCTCTTGGCGTGCGCGGGTCTTGACGGGGTGTACATTTTCATCGTGATACCGACGACGTCGTAACCGTTTTCCATCAAGAGACCGGCAGCAACCGCGGAGTCGACTCCGCCGCTCATCGCCGCAATGACGCGTTCTTTAGCCATGTGACGTAAAACAGGATAACATTAGGGCGGGGCTAACTCAAAGCCCCAATGGCAGGAGCCCAGGACGCACTGGGTGAGCGGTTTCGTAGGGCACGCGAGGCTCGAGGCCTTTCGCTTTCCGATGTTGCCGAGCAAATCCGAATCCGGGCGCTCTATCTCGCGGCAATCGAAGACGAGAATTGGAAGGCGATCGGTGTGCCGGTCTATGTCCGCGGCTTCCTTCGTACCTACGCACGCTTCCTGGGAATCGACCCGGAAGAAGCCGTCGCGGCATTCAACCGAACGCAGCCGACGCCGCCTCCGCCGCCCGGTGAAGGTGAGCGCAAATCGGCCAGGCACGACGTGCAAACGGCGAGGCGCGGCTCGCCTCTCGTTTGGATCGCGGCGGCCGTAGCCGTGCTGCTAATCGCTTTTGTCGTCTACAACGAGCTCACCATGCGCGGGATTCAGTTCACGCCGAGCACGGCGAGGGGTAGCGCCACTCCCTCATCGACGATAGCCGCTCCGGTCATTTCTCCGCCGAACCCGAAACGCGAGGCGGCCTTGGCCGGCGCCAACACGCTGGCTCTCGTGCTCTCCGCCGCCTCATGGCTCAGGGTAACGGTTGACGGCAATGTTAGCATGGAGGGTACGTTTCCCGCCGGAACGTCCAAGACGTTCCACGGGAAGAACGCGGTGGTGCGCCTTGGCAACGCCGGCGGCGTCGAGATCTACGTCGACGGCAAAGACGTCGGAAAGCTTGGCAAGTCGGGCGACGTCGTCGAGCACGCCTTCACCCTTTGAGAGGAGCAACGTAGGCATCCGTGGCGAGCGAATCCTCGTTCGACGTCGTATCGCGCGTCGACCGGCAAGAACTCGACAACGCGCTCAACCAGACGCGCAAAGAAATCGAGAACCGCTTCGATTTCAAGCATAGCAAGACCAGCATCGAATACGACGGCGACAAGAAGATCACGCTCATCTCCGACGACGAGCTCAAGATGCGCAACGTCGTCGACGTTTTTCAGGGCAAGGCTGTTCGGCGCGGTATCGACATCAAAGCATTCGAGTTCGGTACTCTCGAGCCGGCCGCCGGGGGCACGGTGCGACAAGTGGTTATGATACGGAGCGGTATTCCTAAGGAGCAAGGCAGGTCGCTGTTGGCCCACATCAAGACACTGCGACTTAAAGTGACGGCGCAATATCAGGACGATCAAATCAGAATCTCGGGAAAGAGCAAGGACGATTTGCAGAAAGTCATCACTGCGCTTCGCTCGATGGAGTTCGAGCTGCCGCTGCAGTTCGTCAACTATCGTTAAGGCAGCCGCCGTGCGAAGCGTCGCATTCGTCAGTCTTGGCTGCGCGAAAAATTTGGTCGATACCGAGGTCATGATCGCCAAACTTGGTGCCGCGGGGTGGCGCCTGGAGACGAAGCCGGCCGCGGCAGATACGGTCGTGATCAATACCTGCGCTTTCATCGATCCCGCGAAAGAAGAGTCCACGCACGTCATCCTCGAGCATGCCGCCCAGAAACGGCGCGGACAGCAATTGGTCGTGGCCGGATGTCTCGCGCAGCGGTATGGCGAGCAGCTGCAGGCGCTTATTCCGGAGATCGACGGCATCATCGGTACGGGAGCGTATGCCGGCATCGCAGAACTGCTCGACGACGTCGAAGCGGGACGAAGGCCGGTGCGGCTGGATCGCGAGCCGGAGCCCGAGCACGATTTCTTGCCGCGCCTCGTCACGACTCCCCGCTCCACCGCCTACCTCAAGATCGCGGAAGGTTGCGATCATCCGTGCACGTTTTGCATCATTCCGACACTTCGCGGCCGATTTCGTAGCCGAAGCGTCGAATCGATCTGTGCCGAAGCGCGCGCGCTCGTTCGATGCGGCGCTAAGGAACTGATCTTGATCGCGCAAGACACGTCGATGTGGGGTCGCGATCGGGGGGTGCGCCGGGGCGGTCTAGCACGGCTGCTGGGGCGGCTGCACGAAATCGATGGCTTAGAGTGGATTCGCCTGCTCTACCTCTATCCGGCAACGGTGGATGGCGAGCTCATCGACGCGATCGCGGGCCTTCCAAAGGTCTGCAAGTACATGGACATGCCGCTACAACATGCGCATCCCGAAGTGCTGCGCGCGATGCGCCGGCCAAGCAACGGAGAACGCTATCTCGAGCTCATCCAACAATTCCGCGCGCGTGTTCCGGACATCAGCATGCGATCGACCTTTATCGTCGGGTTTCCGGGCGAGCGCGACGAGCACGTCGACTATCTGGAGGAGTGGATAGGTCGCGCGCAGCTCGATCGCGTCGGATTCTTTGAATACAGTGCTGAGGAGGGAACGCCCGCAGCCGAACTTCCAGATCGGGCCGGCACTCGCCGGCGACGCGAGCGCTTGATTCGCTTGCGCGAAGCGCAGCGGCTTGCGTCCGAGCGCGCGCGTAACAAGCGTTGCGGCACGACCGTGCGAGTGCTCGTGGAAGAATCGCGCGCGCTGCGCGAGCGCGACCCGCGGCGGCGGCGGCTCGGTGTGCCGCGGGCATGGTTCGGGCGCTCGCAGGGTGAAGCGCCGGACGTCGATGGCGGCATCTATTTCACGGGCGATGCGCGGATTGGCGAGTTCGCCGACGTCCGGCTCGAAGCCATGAGTCCATTCGATTTCTTTGGTCGAGCCATACAATGACGCGAATCGTTATAATCCTCGGGCTCATCGTCCTGGCCGCCGGTTCGGCAATCGCGGGATACGTGATCGTCGAGCACCGCAATCCGGTCACTGCGATCACTCAGATCTTCGTACCGATTCCGCAACAAGTCTTCGGCAAGCCCAATTTGGTCGTGCTTGTCGAGGGCCTCGACTACGACTATACTGCGAGCGACGAAGAATATTCGAAAAATTCGCGCAGCGACGTAATTTGGGCAGTCAATCTGGACTTTACCAACAAACGCATCTACCAGCTCTCGATCCCGCGCGACATGATGGCGACGCTACCCAACGGCGCCCAGGGAAAGATCAATCAGGCACAATCCGACGGTGGCGTCAAAGAAGCCAAGAGCGTCATTGCGCAATGGCTGGGCATTCCGGGATTCGATCGCTACGTGGTACTGCGAATCGACGCGACCAAGCAGTTCATCACCGCGATCGGCGGCGTCAACGTCTACGTGAAGTCGTCCAACTGCCTACACTTCAACACGAACTGCACCGGCGACACGCTCGACTATGATGACACGTGGGGCCATCTGCATATTCACTTGAAGGAGGGCATGCAGCATCTCAACGGCGAGCAGGCCGTTGCCTACATGCGCTTTCGGCACGATTGGTGCAGCGATCCATGCCGCATCAAACGTCAGCAGCAAGTGCTGCGCGCGCTCGTCGATAAGCTCAAGGGCGATCGATTCAACACGCTGGTGCATCTCGGTAGTTTGTTGGGAGTCTTTCAAAGGTACGTACAGACCGACTTTACCGACTCGGAGCTCCTATCGATTGCCGACTACTATCAAGGAATAGCGAACTCGGCGATCGTGAGCAACCAGGTTCCCTATACGGCCGACGTTGATCTGCCCGGCTACGGCGATTCGCTGGTTCCGGACACCTCGGCGCGTGCGCATTTGGCCGCGACGATGCTCGTCGCGCACCCTGCCCCACTGCCGTCGCCCGATGCGCTCGCATTAGCCGCGATCCCGCCGAGGACGCTGCGCGTGGACGTCGAGAACGGCAGCGGCATCACCGGCGCCGCCGGCCGCGTAGCAATGATGCTTCGGCACGCCGGGTTCACTATCGGTGATATCGGCGACGCACAGCGCTCGGACTATGCCGCGACCGAGATTCACGAGCATTCGAGCGTAACGTTTGCTGGCGCGAAGGTGCGTGAGGCCTTGCCGCCGTCACTACGCAATGCCGCCGTCGTCCCCGATTCAGCGGCGAGCGCTTCGCCCGAGGCGAGCGCGACGCCGGCCAGCGACGTCACGGTGATCGTGGGAGGCGATTTCACGAGGAGCTCTCTACCGGTGTTGCAGGATCATTCTTAGGCAACGGTGTCGACGTCGATGAGAGGCATCACTGGGGTATTGCTGGCAGCCGTATTAATCTACGGCGGCTGGCGCTTCTTCCTTCACAAAAGTAACATCACGCCGGCGATCGTCACGCCCGGCGCTAACGTCTATCTCGAGTTTTCGGGCGAGCCGATGGCCAGGCTCTATCGGCTGACGCACGACCTTTCGACCGGCGACCGCTCGAACCGTCCACGGCTGATTGCGCTGACATTCGACGACGGACCTTATCCTGTCTTCACGCCTATGCTCCTCGACGTGCTTCGCGATTTGCACGTTCCTGCGACCTTCTTTCTCATCGGTCAAGACGCCGAGCAATGGCCCGAACTGACGCGTCGTATCGAAGCCGACGGCAACGAGATTGCCGATCACACGTATTCGCATCCTAACCTCGACCAAGAGAGCCCCGACGAAGTGCGCAAGGAGATCCTCGAAGGGGGCGCTACGCTTTGGGCGCTGACGCACGATCCGGCCGTACGAACGCTGATGCGTCCGCCGCACGGCCGCTACACCGAGCGCACGCTTCAAATCGCGCAACAGCTCGGCTATTCCGTCGTGCTCTGGACCGACGACAGCGGCGACTGGCGAACCGTACCGGTGGCGGAGCTTCAGCGCCATTTGCTCGCCCACGCAACCGCGCCGGAGATCGTTCTGCTGCATAGCGGGAAGCTTGCGACAATTGAAGCGTTGCAGCGCGTCGTCGAGCGGTTCAAGCAGGCTGGGTACAGATTCGTCACGGTTGGAGCGATGCTCAAGTTGGTACGCAGCGACGAGATCAATCATCCCTTACGCCATGGTTTAGAGAGTGGTTAAAGTTTGCCGCGCCAAATTATCGATACCGAATCGAGCCGCCCAACCTACGTGCGCCGCCGCACGCGCCGCGTGGTAGTCTCACTCGTGCTGTTTCTTTTGCTGGTAGCCATCATCTGGTTCCTTGCTCATCGTGCGGTCGGCCAGGAAACTCGGGCGCCTAAGGGAATCGCATCGCAGTGCCTGCCTTCGGCGGAGCTCAGGAGAGAGCTCAGGATGACAAGCTTAGAAGAGAAAGGGGTCCTTTGCGCGCGTTAGGCTTCCTCGCGCTGAGCATGACCGCGGCGATTGTCGCGTGCAGCAGTCTGGGACAGACCAGCGGCGTCAACGTGGGACCGAACTTCCCGTCGAAGACGCTTTATGCAACAAACAGCAATCAGAACGCGATTAGTATCTACACCAACGGCACCAAGCCCGGCGGCGGACCCACCTTTGAAATCGGCGGTAGCAGCACGAGCCTCAACGGGCCTCAATATCTGGCCTTCGATGGCGCGCAGAACCTGTGGGTGACCAATTACAATCCGAGCACAAACAGGGCTACGATTCTAGAGTTCCAGGCACTGGCCACAGGCGACGTCATACCGCTTAACTCGAATGCCCTGCCGGGGCGACCGCGCGGCATTGCCTTTGCGCCGAAGGGCCCCACCCCGCTACCGTCGAGCTCGGCGAGCCCGGTGCCCCGAATCATGGTGATCGCCGACAACGATCCGGAGGAGACTTACCCAAGCCGAATATTCTTGTTCATCGCGGGTGCCACGTCCCCATATCAATCGATTGGTGGACCGAAAGCTAACCTGCAGTTGCCAGGCGGGGTCACCGTAGACAAGCAGGGGCACATTTACGTTACGAACATTCAGGGCGGCTCGGTGGCGCAGTTCATGCTGCCGACGCCCTCGCCTACGCCCAAGCCGACTCCTACGCCCACGCCGACACCGACGCCGTCGCCGACGCCCACTGCAAGCACGAGTCCGTCGCCGTCGGCGACGCCATCGCCGACGCCGACGCCGATCAACGTCTTCCCTCGCTTTACGATCACCGCAAAGAATGGCGTCATCACGCCGTTAGGCGTCGCGCTCGATCCGATGGGTAATATCTACATCGCCGACCAAGGAAAGCCGAACGCCGGTTGCATCTCGACCCAAGGTCCGGCGATTCTCGTCTTCCCGCCGTATAACAAGAAGATTCCCTACACGAAGCCGATTCGCAAAATCCATGGATGCAAGACGAAGCTTAACGCGCCCACCGACGTCAAGGTCAACTCAGACGGGGTCATCTACGTAGCCGACTCGACGCCGGGCGGCGCCGGGGTGATTTTGATCTTCCCCGCAGGCGCCAACGGCAACGCCCCTTCGACCAACTACACTTCGCCGGGAGCGGTAACGGGGATCGGCCTCGTTCCGTAAGCGTCCATGTCGTTTCTCAAAAGTATCATTGACGGCAACGAGCGCGACGTCGCTCGCCTCCGGCGCACCGCAAAAGCCGTAAACGAATTTGGCGCGCCGATCTCCGCGCTTTCAGACGCGGACTTGCAGGCAAAGACGGCGGAGTTCAAAGGCCGGCTCGAGCAGGGCGAATCGCTCGACGCCATGCTCCCGGAGACCTTCGCAGTAGTGCGCGAAGCCTCCACGCGCACCATCGGGATGCGTCACTTCGACGTGCAGATCATGGGCGGCCAGGTGCTCTATGAAGGACGCATCGCCGAGATGAAGACCGGCGAAGGCAAGACGCTCGTCGCGACACTGCCGGTCTATGCTCGCGCCCTCGAAGGACGCGGCGTTCACGTCGTGACCGTCAACGATTATCTCGCTCGCCGTGACGCGGAATGGATGGGACCGGTCTACCAGTTTTTGGGGTTGAGCGTTGGGGTCATTCAGCACGGCCTCGATTCGACGCAGCGTCGCGCGGCGTATAACAGCGACGTCACCTACGTGACGAACAACGAGGTCGGTTTCGACTATCTGCGCGACAATATGGCGTGGCAGGTGGAAGACCTCGTCCAGCGCGAGCTCTACTTCGCGCTCGTCGATGAAGTCGACTCGATCCTGATCGACGAGGCTCGCACGCCGCTGATCATCAGCGGGCCGTCTCAAGAGTCGGGCGAGCTGTACGAAAAGTTCGCGCAAATTATTCCGCGGTTGCGCAAAGGTGAGGACTACA
Source organism: Vulcanimicrobiota bacterium (assembly GCA_963826325.1). GTDB lineage: Bacteria > Vulcanimicrobiota > Vulcanimicrobiia > Vulcanimicrobiales > Vulcanimicrobiaceae > Cybelea. Next base: position 133,338 of record CAWGWT010000004.1, on the reverse strand, counting down.
CCGTCGACGAGAAGGCGCACGCAGTTCCGATCGCGGAAGCGGGCGTGGCGCGTGTTGAGAAAATGCTCGGCATCCAGAATCTTTACGAGCAGCGCAACATCGAGCTGACGCACCAGCTCAACGCCGCGCTCAAGGCGTGGAACCTCTTTCACCGCGATCAGCAGTATATCGTCAAGGACGGCGAAGTGATCATCGTCGACGAGTTCACCGGGCGATTGATGTACGGCCGCCGCTACTCCGACGGCATCCATCAGGCGATCGAAGCGAAAGAAGGCATCAAAGTTCGTGGCGAAGACCAGACCCTTGCCACGATCACCTTTCAGAATCTGTTCCGGCTCTACGAGCACCTCGCCGGAATGACCGGAACCGCGAAGACTGAGGAGCGTGAGTTCCGCGACATCTACGGTTTGGACGTGGTCGTCGTGCCGACGAACATGCCGATGGTTCGTAAAGACAACTCCGACATCGTGTACAAGTCGGAGAAGGCTAAGTTCGACTCGGTCGTCGACGAGATCATCACCGAGCACAAGAAGGGACGGCCCGTTCTCGTTGGCACGCGCTCGATAGAAAAAAGCGAGCTTCTCGCGACGATGCTGCGGCGCAAAGGCGTCGAGTGTAACGTGCTCAACGCCAAATATCACGAGCAGGAAGCCGAGATCATCAAGGATGCCGGCCAAGAGGGCCAAGTAACCATTGCCACCAACATGGCGGGCCGCGGCACCGACATCAAGCTTGGCGAGGGCGTCGCGCGCAACGGCGGCCTGCACATCATCGGCACCGAGCGCCACGAAGCGCGCCGCATCGACAACCAGTTACGCGGGCGTTCCGGCCGTCAGGGCGACCCGGGCTCTTCGCGCTTCTACGTTTCGTTGGAAGATGAAGTGATGCGACTCTTCGGCGGCGATCGGATGACCTCGATCATGGAGCGAGTCGGATTTACCGACGAGCAGCCAATCGAGTCGGGGCTGGTCACCAAATCCATCCAGCGCGCGCAAGGTAAGGTCGAGAATCACAACTACGAGATCCGCAAGCACGTCCTCGAATACGACGACGTGATGAACAAGCAGCGCAGTATCATCTATGCCGATCGTCGGGCGATTCTCGAGGGAAACTTTGACTCGCGGACGTTCATGCTTCAGACGCTGGAAGCGAAAGTCGACGAAGCCGTTCAGGAGAACGCTCCCGAGAACGCCCACCCCAGCGAGTGGGATCTCGACGAGATGCTCAACGCGCTGGAGCTGATATTTCCGGTCAAGCAAAGCTTCACGGTTAACGATCTGGCCGGCAAGGACCGGGAAGAGATTCGGCGCATGCTGCGCGAGCGAGCGCGCGAAGCGTACGAAGCGAAAGAGAGTGAAGTGACGCCGGAAATTCTGCGCGTCGTGGAGCAACGCTATCTCCTGCTGCCAATCATCGACCGCCAGTGGGTCGACCATCTCTACGTGATGGATCACCTCAAGACCGGCATCGGGCTACGAGGATACGGGCAAAAAGATCCGCGCGTGGAGTACGAGAAAGAGGCGTTCGAGATCTTCGAGTCGCTCAAGAACAACATCGCCGACGAGGCAATCAAAGGCGTCTTCCGCGTCGTCATCGAGCACGGTCCGCCGACGCCCGAACTTATGCCCGCAGGCGCTCCGCAGTTCGAGCCCATTCCATCGGGCCAGCTCATCCCACAGCCGGTCGGCCCCGGCGGGAACGCGCTCCCGCCGCAGCAAGTCGAGCAACTTCTCGGCCCGATGCCCGGCGTGCGTCGTCAGCAACAGCTGCACACCAATAAAGACGATGAAGAACCGGCAAAGCCGATTCATCGCGATCAGCCGAAGGTCGGTCGAAACGAACTATGCCCGTGCGGAAGCGGACGAAAGTTTAAAAAATGCCACGGAGCAGCAGCGTAACGGGATTACCGGGCGACGAGTCTCTTAACGTGATCCACGGCGATCTAGGCTGCTAAACTGCGGGGCACGGCCCCCAGGCCGCTGAGCGCGGCGATTGAAGATTCGCGCGATCGATGCTGCATTGCGTGCAGCGCTATGGTGCGAGGCTGGCTGCGATCTAAGCCCGCGCGACTGCGACGCGCTTGCAATGTGAGCAGGATGCTATTATTGCTTGCGCGACACGAAATCCAACAGTGCTCCTTCAGGGATGAAATTCGCAGCTGCCATGCGCGGGGCGATCGATATTCTTCGCCAGCAGTAACTCCCGATATTTGGCAACCACGCTGGCTCGTTCACTGCGATGACGGAGTGAGCCTTTTGATTAGATGCCTTGCACCTCGTCGCACGAGGGGCCGCCGCCGCCCGCGTTGCTCATCTTGAACTCGATCGAGGGATACTGCTGCTTTGGCGGGTTCGCGGGAGCAGTTACGAAGCTGAGATTGTTCGATTCGCCGGTCGTTCCGGAGTTTGCCGGGCAGTCGGGCGCCGTCGTCAAGCCGGTGTCCGTCTGCAGGCTAATAGTGATCGTAGAACCCTTGTTGAACCTTGCGATATCGCCGCCGGCGTTACCGATGACGTTGAACTCGGCCCCTTTCCAGTGCGCCGACAGATCCGTGATGCCGTTGCCCTGAATGTTCTTCATTCCATACTCTGTGCTACCGACGGAAAGGTAGATGCTGTCGCCTTTTGAGGACGCCTTGCCGGTCTCGGTGAATTTGCTGAGACTCTTGATGGAGACGTTCGGAACGCCCACGGCGTTCGGACTATTCTGCACGCATCCGCCGTCAGCGTACTCCCAGCCTTTGCCCGGCGGGCAGCCGCTTAAGCCGGACGATCCGGTCGGAACCAGCCAATCCTGAATGAACAGCTGACCCTCATTTGAATCCGGCGGATTTTCGTAGACGAACTGTTCCCACCCGGCGCAATTCTGGATATTGCCGCACGCCCGTGTGGAGAAGAAGTACGAGTTCAGCTGAAGCGTATAGCTGTTGATGCCATTGTAGCCGCAGCACCCGAACTTGGGATTCTCGACGCTCTTTACCCTGGTCACGCCGGTGACTTGCGGAAACGCGCCAATGGCCGTTGACATGCGCTTCGGGCTCGTGTTTGCGGTATAGTCGGCGCCGTCGCCGACGCTCTGCGCGAGCTCCTCCATTACATGGCGCGAGGCCGGAACCGGGTACAGGAGATGCGGCGGAGTCGAACAGGCGACGCGCTTCCACTCCGTGGACGGATACGACGTCACGAAGCATCCCGATCCCGGCAGCGGGCTCCGCGCAAGCGAACGATGCCAGAGCTCCACAGGCGCCACCTGCGCGGCAGATCGGCTCGTGTTGGGATTAGTGACGGCTCCAGCCGGAGTTAACGATTGCGTCGAGCTGGAACACGCCGAAAGTGCGCCCGACAGGATCAGGCTCGCAATGATCGGACCGGCGTACGCGAACGACCTGGGTAGTCGAGGGGGCTGCATTCATGGACCTCCCGAGAGTGGCAACGTTGTAGCGTTCCGGTGGGTACGACGCACTTGGAGGGCGCCCCTCTAGTTAAAGGCTTGACGATACTACACAACATGGCCATGCTCGTGAAGATCTGTCGCCGGCTCCTCGCTTAAATCCCGGTCGATCCGAGGCACGCGTGCACGCGCTTGATGTTGCGATTACGCAGCCGGCCACGTAGCTGCGAAAAACCAGAAGGTGAGTTTGGGAAGTGCTTAACCCCAACCGCATCGCCGATAATCAAAGTAGCCTGATCCACTTTGTAGCTTCCGTTAGGCGGTAGATTCGCACCCGCTGGTTTGCTGCTCGCGGGCCCAGCGGTGACTGCGCAAGTGGTGCTAAGCATTGGCCTCGCCACTTGTACCAAGCCTGGGACAGATCCAATCCCCGGTTTGTAGCGCGGTACAAGTCGCCCTCATGGGCAACAACTCGTCATTGGTCTTTCTTAGCAAGCGTTGGGAAGGTTGCTATCCCATTAAAGCCGTATTGACATGGAGCACGCTTGCTCGAGGAGGATACAATGGGAAGCTCATATAGCCGCAATATTCTGAGTGCGACGATCGCCGTCGCGATTTTGACCGCTTGCAGCGGTAGCGGCGGCGGTGTCCCGAATGCAGCATCATCATCAGAGATGCTTCAAAACCGCTTTGGGCAAGAGCACTACAGCATAGCTCTCAGCGGTATATACACCGGGAAATTCCACGATAAGCTGAACGGCACCTCGAAGCTCCAGCTCTATCTCTCTCAACATCAAAGCACGCTCGGTGGCGCCCTAATCAATGCCGGCGGATCGCAAGGCTTAGCGGCAGCCATCGCGTGGATCACGAGCGGCCGCACGATTAGCGGAACCGGCATCAGTCATTCGCCGAGTGGCTTTTGCACGTTTTCGATGAGCGGCATGTACAAGTATCGCAGACTTAACGGATCGTACACTGCGACGTACGGCTGCTCTGGCCAGAGCGGAACTTTCGCCCTCTGGCACAAGTGCTACGTTCCAAGCATGCAAAGCGACGCCATTCGCCCGGAGCGCGGGCTCAAGCCTTGCTAGGCCGAAAAGGCGCCGCGATCGCAAGCCGTATGCGGGTGGGAAACATCGCGCTTTCCGCATGCGGACCGTGCGGCAGCATATGCGACTAGCCGTCACGTGCTTTTTAGAGCAACGGTTCGTCGTGCCGACATAGCAAGCGTGGGATAGGTTGTTAGCGGCTCGAAGTGGAATGCTCCTGCATCACGTTTGCTTTAGGAGGCACGATGGGAAGCTCACTCAGCCGCAATATTCTGTGTGCCACGATCGCTGTAATCTTGACCGCCTGCGGCGGCAGCGGCGCTGCTGTACCGAATGCGGCAACACCATCGGGGGCGGCTCAAAACCGCTTTGGTCAAGTGGCCGGCAGCATCGTTTTTAGCGGTGTATATGAGGGGAAATTCCGCCATAAGGCGCACGGCGCATCGAGGGTCATGATCATTCTCTCGCAATCTCAGAACACGCTCGGCGGCGCCGCGATCAGTAAAGAAGGATCGCAAGGCTTAGCGGCGGCCATTGCATGGGTCGCAAACGGCAACAAGATTAGTGGCAACGCCGTCGTGCCTACGGGAAGCGGTGGCTCTTGCACGTTTTCGATGAGCGGCAAGTACAAGTATCGGAGACTTACTGGTACGTACGGCGCGACGTACGGCTGCTCCGGTCAGAGTGGCACTTTCACCCTCTGGCACAAATGCTACTTCCAAGGCACGGGAAGTGAGGCCATTCGCCCGGAAGGCGGCGTCAAACCCTGCTAACCTATAATGCGAACGTAGCATGAGCACTCAATAACTCAGAGGCCACTGGCTCTCACATTTGTCGGATGAGACCCGCTAATCGCCAGACGTCCCGTTCAGCCGAATGGAGGACTGGACCAGGTGAACCTGGCCATGCGTACGCGAGCGCTGTCGGAACGAGCGAGAGATAACGCGATGAGCTGCGTGGTCGTTGAGACCGAACGCTTACTACTTCGTAAATGGAACGACGAAGACGCCGCTGCGGTAGCAGACATTTATCTCAAACCTGAGGTCATGGAGTTCATTCCGGGCGGCGTATGGAGCCCTGATCGAACGGTGCGTGCAATCGCGCGGATGCGCGAGCTTGATATCGAGCACGGATATGGCTTCTATCCCGTCGTGGTCAAGAGTCTTGGAAAGATCATCGGACATTGCGGCCTCGGCCTCCTCGAGCAAACGCCGGAGATCGAGGTCGCATATATCCTGGATTCTCCCCATTGGGGACGAGGCTATGCTTCCGAAGCAGCAAGGGCAATGCTAGCCCATGGCTTTTCGCGACTGAATATCTCGCGAATTGTGGCCGTGGCGTTTCCACAAAACGTTCGCTCGATAGGCGTCATGCGCTCTGTCGGCATGACGCCTATCGGACTCGCACATCATTTTGGCGCAACGCTGGTCAAGTACGAGGCAAGGACGGCCCAATCATTGCGCTGACAGCGGGTTCTGCGGACTTATCGCTGCTCCGGCCGGCTCGAAGTTTTGGGACACCGGTAGCGTTATGTAGTTAGTCGGCTCGCCGCCGGTTGGATACTGCCAGCGATTCACCGAACTGTTGCCGGCATCGCAGCCCCCGTTCTCGTAGTCGGAGCCGGCGGTGTACTGTTTGCCGTAGGCAGCAACCACGCCCTGAATCATGTCGCAGAGCGGACCGCCGTCGGAGTTCTCGTAGTTGGTTGCTTGACCGAGGACGCCGCTTCCGGAGACCCAATAGCTGCATGCGGCATTCGTATTGCCGCAACGCTGGTCGAACAGGACCCAACTATACTCCTTTTGATCCCATTGTACGGCGCCGGGGAAGTAGATCGTCCCACCACTGAGGCTGATCGTGTGGCAGACCAACGCGCCGCTGCAGTCGGAGAGAATGTATTTTTTCGTGGCATCTCTCCCATCAACCCAGAGATCACCGTGGATGTCGTAGCCGAGGAAGGAATAGAAGTACTGTTGTGGATTGGCCATGATGATCGGAGCCGACGAGGGACTTGTGAAGATCAAAACTTGACCGTGACCCTTCAAGCCGACGAAGTTTGCGACGGCAAGATCGCCGTTGAGCGGGTTGACGGCGCACCCAACCGGATAGCCGTACACATCGGCGTAGGCGCTGAGTAATTTCCCGGTGCGCGAGTACTCTTCCACCTGCGTGGCTTGCGTATCCGCGACGTAGATGTTGCCGTGCTTGTCGGAACATTCGCCTTGCGGCTGGTTAAAATCGGTGATCGTACCCTTCAGCTTCATATCCGGCATTGTGAAGATGTCGACGTCGTTGTTCCCGTCATCCGAGACGAAGAGAAGTCGCGGCGCTCTCTGAACGTCCGGCGAGATCCATGACTTGCGGCGATCGCGGTGAACGTTCCCAATCCACTTCACGCCGACGAACGTCTCACTCGGGTCACGACGCGAGTGCGAGTGAAGATTCATGTCATATGCGGAGGTGGAAGAGTTCGTTGAACTAGGCGTGAGCCCCGACAATTGCGATCCGCCGTTGCTGTTACAGCCGGCAAATAATGCGACGGCCGCGAGTACGCCTAAGGCGTACGAGCCTGGCCTTGAGATTCTCATTTCAAAATGGCTCCTTCTTAGTTGTTTGCTTGATGGGCCACGAGGTTTTCCGGCATGGGCCGGGTCTTAGGTGCCACAACTAGGTGCTATAGCCAGCTAGGGCTCACCTGCTTCGGCTCAATCTGACCTAGTTCCAGCGCTCTTTGAAGCGTTTCCCGGTAGGTGCGTTTGCGCTTGTCGCGGACGCACGGGCACCGCGGCATCCACCAACTCTGCCCGAGGTGTCACATCTTCGATTTGTTAACGTCCGGCCGAAGCGATTGGAACGCGGGAAACGACTACGTGACGAACTTCGATGCGCCTAGTGCGGCGTCCAGATTAGACCATGGGCCTGTCCTAGCGCATCGTACCAGTAGCCGGTGACCGTGCCGTTGGCGTTGATGTCAAAAGGTATCGTTTCCACCGAGCCCTTTGGGTCGAACTCCGAGAATCGGCCGGTTTGCGACCGCCAAAAACCGTGGATAGCGCCGCCGGCGTCGGCGTAGATGCCCGTAACGGCGCCGGCGTCGTTTATTGCCAATGCCACTGTTCCAGCGCCGGAGCTTTCACTGGCCTTGGGGTCTTGGAACACGATCCTCTTCCTGTTCGTGCTCAAGATAAATGACCACGTCAGATTGCTCGAATCGACGTAATCGCCAGTCGCCATGTTGCCGTTGTTGATGCCGTTGAGGGTCGTGGCGAGCGAACCAGGCCTTGCGATCGTTGTAATCGACCCCGTCGCACTTCGGATAAACCCGCGGGCGATTCCGCCTGGACCCGAGTAATTCCCAGCCGCGGTCCCACCGTTATTGAGGCAATCTCCCTCACACACCGAGCTTATCGCCGAACCGCTTGGAACGACCTGAACGAACGAGCCGTCGCTATGGCGAATGAATCCACGACTTAACCCTTGCGCGTCAAAGTAAAGTCCCGCCGTATCGCCGCCAGAGTTGATGTTTGTGGTATATGTGCCTTGATTAACGGTATCGTTGGGCATCCGGCTGGCCCAGGGCGCTTCGTATGTCAAATACGAGCCGTCGTTGTGACGCACGAAACCGTGAAAGACGTATTGCGGATCCAAATACTCGCCGGCGATTACACCGCCAGTGGTAATCTCAAATGGAACGGTGCCCTGTTGGAGGTTTGAGCCAATCCCCGCTCCCGGCGCTTGAAAGCGCGTGTAGCTTCCGCCTGGAAAGCGAATGAACGCGCTGAGCACGGCGTTGGAATTAAGGTAGTATCCTACGATGGTGCCCGGCGAGTTGATCGCAGAGCCCAGCGTACCGCAATCGTTGAACAGTTCGTTTGAGTTGCACTTACTCGAGGCAAGGGCTCCCGGAACGTTAAAGACTTGCAAGTGAGCAGCCTGCGAGAGCGATGCGAACTTGGACGAAACGCTGCGGATGCCGCAACCGGACATCGCGACGTTCTCGTGCGACTCTGCGCGGAGCGGTAGAGCCTTAAAGTCGGTGGGCGGGTGCGCTTTGCAATAAGCGGGCGTGATCTTCGTTTGCTGTGCCGTGCGCATTGAGTGCGGCAGCGGTGCGACCGGCGACGTGCCGCCTCCACCACCACATGAGGCTAAGCCCAGACTGCATACGAAGCTCGTGGCTATAAATCGGGTACGAAAAGCCAACATAACAACCTCCTTAACGCGTAGCATCGAAATGATTCGAAAGATGCGCCTACAGGGGCGCGGAAGGTACAGTGTAACGACGGGGGTTTTCTCTCGATCGAAACCAACCCTGCGCCTTCTTGGAGCTGGGCGTGCGCCTCAGTTCTAAGGGCGCCAACGGCGCGGCGCCTCGTTATTGCAGCAGGCGCTCCATGGCGACGACATCCACGTAACCCCCGTCGATCAAACCGTGCTGCCTGAAGACGCCGACTTCAACGAAGCCGGACTTACGATACAACCGCTTGCCGGGCTCGTTGCCGTCGAGCGCGTGCAACACGATTTTGCGAAAACCACGCTCCACAGCTTCCTCTTCCAACTTGAGCAGCAGGCAATAGCCAACGCCTTTTCCACGATGCAGGCGAGCCACGTAGACGGATAGGTCGGCAATGCCCGAATGCGCGCAGCGATGCGAGAATGGATTGAGCGACGCCCAAGCGACGACGTCCTCAGATTGGGTCGCAACGAGAACCGCGTAGCGTCCTTCGTGCTGCGCCCACCACTGCGCGATCTCTCTACGCGACTTAGGCTCGACGTCCAAGGTCGCGACGCGGTCCTCTATGCCCTCGTTGTAAATACGGCGAATCGCTTCGAGATCGTCGCTCGATGCCCGTCGAATCGCGAAGGACGCACTCATTGCACGGCTACGCCGCGCAGCAGCGGCTTTCTTCACCGGTCGGGCTCCAGCATGATGTGCCGGTCCCGTTACAATCTGCGGTGTCTTAGTGCAGGGCGTTGAAGCTTGCGTTCTTCAGGAGCATTTCTGCGCGTACGTTTCTCTGGTGAATGGGCGCCGCCTGCCGCACGATGAAACCTTTTCGCCAAACGATTTGTAGAGATAAAAATGGCGAAAATCTCGCGTCGCGAAATGCTGCGCGCGACCGCAGCGGCTACAGCGGCACCATTCTTTGTCGGGCGCGCAACGGCGGACGCGCAATCGGTCGACGAATCCGGCTTCGTTTTCATCGGGGGCATCGACCGATGGGTCGGCATTCAAGGAGAGTACGATCGCAACCCCATCATTCTCTTTCTTCACGGGGGGCCGGCCGAGGCAGAATCGCCGTTCCTTAGGGAGTTTGTTCCGTGGGAACCGTATTTCACCGTTGTTAACTGGGATCAGCGGGGCTCCGGCAAAACGTTCGGCAAGAACGGATTAACTACAACCGGCATGACCGTTGAGCGCATGGCCGAGGACGCCGTTGAGGTGGCAGAGTACGCGCTGCGGAAGCTTACAAAGCCGAAGCTAATCCTCGTTGGGCACTCTTGGGGTGCGCTGCTCGGCTTGCACGTCGTTTCGCAGCGTCCAGATCTTTTCTACGCCTTTGTTGGAACTGGACAACCGGTAAACTGGACGCTTTCGCTCGAAGACCGAGAACGCTGGGCGCGCAAACAGCCCCTGGCGGAACGCAATACTGCGGCGATTAAGATGCTGGACGATACGGCAACGCTACCCGTCAGTGACATGAAGCGGGTTATGGCTTCAAGTAAGTGGCGCATGTCGCCCTCGGATCTGGAGTATCTCAAGATTCAGCGCGATTTCGTTGGCTCTCCACCCTACGCGACCAAAGGCGAGGTTGCCGATTGGCTCGCCGGCGGAGATTTCACCCGGTCCCAAGCTCTGGCCCACAATCATCAATTTTGATGCGCGTAAAGAATTTCCGCAGTTACTGATCCCCGTTTTCGTCATCGAAGGACGCGAGGATCACATGGTGTCATTCGACGCCGCGAAAAACTACGTGGAGCAAGTGCGAGCGCCGAGCAAGGCATTCATTCCAATTGAGGGCGGTCACTTTGCCTGTTTCACCGACTCCAGTCAGTTCGTCAATGCCTTGCGAACGTGCGTAGCGCCGCTGGACGGCGCGCCTTAGCGGCCGGGTTGCCTAACGGTCGTCGTCGGGGTCTTCGTCGGAGATGGGCTGCTTCAGAAAGTAATCGGCCTGCAAACGCGCGGGAACCACACTAAACTTATGCGGTCGCCTCGAGAAATTGAAACAATCTGAAAGATCGTCGGCTCGAAGGTCCGTCGTCCCCAGGGAGCCCAAGCCAAACGTTTTCTCGATGAACTTTAGAATACTACCAAATTCGTGTTGTTTGGTGGATATGTAATGCTCTTTAGCGTATGGCGATATGACGATGAGCGGCACGCGAAGACCGAGCTCGTACGAATTGTACTGCGTCGGCACGATCGGGTCGTACCATCCTCCCCAATCGTCCCAAGTTACGAAGATCGCGGTGTCCTTCCAGTACCGACTTTGACCAATCTTGTTGACGATCGATGCGACCCAGGACGGACCCGATCCGTCCGTAATGCCTGAATGGTCGGATGCGGCGGCCGTCGGTGTTACCCAAACGACGTTTGCTAGCTTTCCGGAATCGACGTCACCGTAAAACTGCGAGGGCGGTGACACGACGTCGGTTGAGAACTGCGCGCTGTGGAATACGGGTCCAATCGCAGCCGGGGTGTGCCACAGGCCGGGCCCGAGATGCACCTGATAGTAACGCCAGCTCAGCGATTGATGTTCGAGGAGTTGAATAATAGAAATCCGATAGAAGCAAGGATAGGCCGTTCGGTTCTCTTGCCCTTTTGAGTCGATAAGCGTCACGAGCGAGCCGCTCGGCGAGTCGCAGCCCCCGGTAAACTTCCCGTGTGGTGTGACGGGGTTTTCTGCGGCGCGCAACTCCGAACCAATCTCAATAGCAGAGGTGCCGTTCAAAATGTACAGATGGGCCGGAAAACTGGGGCCTTGGTTACTTTGAAACATTTGGCTTGCGAACGTCCAACGCTTTGCCATGTCGAAATACGGCTCGACTTCGGCCTCGGGTACGTAGGCATAGGCACGCACATCCTCAGGCGGACACGTCGCTTTTTGATCGCAATGCGATTGGACTTGATCGAAGCCGTCGAGTTTCCCCGCGGCATATTCGGTTGTGAAAGCGCGGTGCGAGTGGCTGATGTCGTAGGGAGCGGTGAGCAATTGCGACATCAACGTGATGTGCTTGCCTTGGGAGTTTTCTGCGACGCGCACCGTGTCGGCGCCCGGCAGCCCATTAAAGAGGTTATTCGTGCTACGGTTTTCTTGGACGATGATGACGATGTGATGGATCCGAGAAGATGCCCGATTGAGGGATCCGACGGCATTGGGAAGGGCCCCCACGGTCGTTGGTGTTTGGACGGTGGGTGGAAATGAAGGAGCGATCGTTGAGCCTTGCGTGCATCCGGCTAACGCCACGACCATCCCAAAGGCCCAGGACCGCGTGCCAATCACTCTATCCTCCCGCGACGGAAGCCACGAGTAAAATCATTTTATAAGGGAGGGAGAATCGGGCGGTCAAGGAGCTTTGCAATCAATTACCTCTAGAAGATGATTAAATCGCGCTAACCAGCAAGTAATGCCGATGAGCGTTCGGTTGGTTTCACAGAGCCGGCGCTTGCCCAATTCGATAGCAAGCCGTCTAAGTAAGAGCGCCGCCGTCTACTACGTAGTTTTACTACTAAATAGCTCTGACGACCTGCTTGATGACATCATGCAACAAATCGCGGTGAACATAGCGTGGCTACACTGAGCGAATATAAGTGACGGCCGAATGGCCGTTGGTGTCTTTGACTTGGATCTGCTCGGTATCGCGATCGCTGCTGCACGTAACACCTTGGGGAACGACGACCCAGGCGCCGCTCGTTGTAACGGGTGCCTGAACGACCCAGCACTTTCCGACTGTCGTCTGAGCGGTGAACTGACCCGTGTAGCCGTCTTCGACCGCCGTCAACGTGAACGAAGATGTGATCGATTCGTCCGCGGGGTCCGAGGCGGTTCCATGCGGGCTTAGCTGAATCACGTTCGGCATGTAATCGCTATGAGTGCAAGCAACCAAACCAAGCGCAATTACGGCCGTCAGAAAGAGACGACGCCCGGTGTTCATAAAAAAGGCCAGCTGAAACACAACCGAGTCGTTGGCCCGGCGTTCAAACGGCACCTCCTGGACAGATTACGCCGAGGTTAGGGCCGGCTTTACGCGTCGTGCCGTCGCGGGAGTTGGCGACGGCGCGGGAGTTGGCGACGGCGCGGGCTCCGTCGCGGGAGTTGCTGATGGCCCGGTCGATTGCGAAGGAACCGAAGTTGCCGCGCGCTGGGCGCTCGCCCAAGCCGGCTCGGGTTTAATTGGAACTCCGCGATGAAGTTGATCGCGGCTCTGTCGTGCATATGACGTGTCGGGAAAATGCGATTTCACAAAAACGAGGAGCCCAACGGCGTGGTCGCGCGCCGTCCCACCGGGCAGCTCTTCAAAGAGCTGCGCCATCGCATAGCCGGTGGACGCGAGCCACGGATCTTTTGGATAGAGCGCAGCCCACTGCTCGAATGCGTCTTGGTTGAGCAGCAGCAGATGCAGAGCTTGATCGGGAAGCAGCTGGTGGGTTTCATAACGCTTCTTGAGCTGCATCGTCTCGTAGCGTATTCGCAGCGCGCTCATCTTGAGCCGGCCAAAATAACGATCCGCCGGCGCGCTCGTCGCGGCCAGCTGCGTCGCAAAGAGTAAGACGCCGACCATCCGTGCAGAGACCCAGGCGTCGTTAGTGCGGCTGCGTTTTCGAGGTGGAAGTTGTGTTGCTGCTTTGCGATCCGCCTCCCGCCGGCTGAGTTACCGTCGTGGAGTTGGTTGTCGAGGTCGTGCTCCACGGATGCCAATAGAAAAGCACCACCAAGACGGCCGCAACGACGATCGCAATGCCGATCACCCACGCGATGGGTCCTGCCGCGCTCTGGACTTCTACCACTCTAGGTTCATCGGGCATGCTTGATACCTCCACGCGCATCTTCCCCAGGGACGCATGCGCTTAACCAAGGCATCGTTAAGAACGTCTTAGTGGGATTGCGTTAGTAGAGAGGCTGAACTCCACCGTCGATCGGTTGTGGAAAGGGGGATGGAGCCGGAATGGGAGTCGGTCCCGGCGCCGAGATGGGCGGCGTCACGGGCCCCGAGATTGGACCGTGGACGGGCGTGGGCTCGTCTGTCGTTGCTCGTAACCGTTCACTAAAGCGCCCCCAAGATCGACGTCGTGCGCCGTCACGTCAACATCGACACCCTTGCCCCGCGCCGTCAGCGTTGATTCGATTCGGCCACCGAAGCCATTTTGCGCGGTAACGCGCAGAGATCCGTTTTCTTCGTACGTGACCGATTCGCCGTTTTCGAGCTGCAGTGTCTGGCCGGGCGCGATCGAGACGGATTGTCCGTAGTTGGTGATTGCCGCGTCGCCGTTATCGTTCATGCTGATCCGCGTCTGACCGTCATTCAGCGAGACCGTCGCCGATTGGTTCCAAGTGACGCCCTTACCCGACGGCGGCGTAACCTGCGTAGAGATTCGAAAGCCACCCGGAAACGAATTCGAGTCGAGCAAGTTGGGTTGAGACCCCATATTGTTCCATCGTGCACCATTGAACGACAAATGCGGGTCCCCGTTGCTTGAGCCGGTAGCATTTTGGAAATAGCGCTCGTTTGCGTTCGGAGGACAGCCGCCGTTGCAGCCGTAGCCCATCAGCGACTGCAGCATTTGCATCAGTTGTTGCAAGACGCCCATGAGAGGACCGAATAATCCCTGCAGTGAGCCCGCGCTTGCGTATCCGCCGTACGCGGGGGTTGCGTCACCGTTACCTTCGTTTAACCAAGGTGGAACAAAGCGCGAGATGTTGTCGCCGGTCGCGGCTGCCGGAGTGCCTTGAAAAGCACCGTTCTCGGCTTCCGCGTTTGCGGCGGGCGATGCGAGCGCATTTGGGCTGAGCGAGCCGTCGAACGGCTGAACGTACATTGTGACCCTCCGTCGTAAAAGCTGTGCCTCGATCACGACGACGGCGCGCGCCGACAAGGGGAGCTCGGGATTGGAGAAAAACCGATTACCGGCATGAGCGAAACGCAGCCAACTCACCTTGCCCGTCTAGAGGAGCGCCTGCAGGCGCTCAAGGAGCGCCTTTGACGACGCGAGCAAACGGAGACGAATAGCCGAGCTCGAGGAACGGTCACGCTCGCAAGCGTTTTGGGACGATCCGGATTCGGCCCAGGGCGTGATGAAGGAGCTCGCCGAGCTACGCGAGCAGACCGAGGCACTCGATGGCATCGGTCGCGCTCTCAATGACGCGCGCGAGCTGTTGGCGCTCTTCGTGGACGATGCCGCGGCAGAGCGCGAAGCGGACGGAAACATCGCCGCGGCCACCAAGTCGATCGAAGCGCTCGAAATGGCCGCCAGCTTTAGCGGCGAGTTCGATGCTCGCGGTGCAATCGTCAGCGTCTTTGCCGGTGCGGGCGGCGTGGACGCTGCCGATTGGACGGCGATGCTGGCGCGCATGTACCTGCGTTGGGCTGAATCGAAGGGATTTGCGACGCAGATCGTCGATGAATCGCCGGCCGAAGAAGCCGGTTTGAAATCGATCACGTTCTTTGTGCGCGGCCGCAACGCATACGGTCTGCTGGAGAGCGAGCGCGGCGTTCACCGTTTGGTGAGGCTTTCACCGTTCGACGCGGCGCACCGGCGTCATACCTCCTTTGCGGCGGTCGACGTGATTCCCGAAGTCGAGGCCGGCGAGGGCCTCGACGTCGAGATCAAGCCCGACGATCTGAGAATAGAAACATTTAAGTCAGGCGGTGCGGGCGGCCAATACGTCAACAAAACCGAGTCGGCCGTGCGCGTCGTACACGTCCCTAGCGGGATCGTCGTCGCGTCGCAACAGGAGCGTTCCCAAGCCCAAAACCGCGAAGTCGCGCTCAGCGTCTTACGCGCCAAGCTCGTCGCCCGGGCAGCGGAAGAGCATAAATCGAAACTCGCCGACTTGCGGGGCGAGCGTCAAGCGAACGAATGGGGATCGCAGATTCGCTCGTACGTCCTGCAGCCCTATCAGCTCGTGAAGGATCATCGCACGGGAGTTGAAACGGGCAATGTTGCGGAAGTACTCGATGGCGGGATCGACACGTTCATTTGGCCGTACCTGCAGCAACGGAGCGCGCTACCATCCGCGTAGCGCAACTCTTCATACGCTGGTAAGGGAAACGTGCCAAAGGCTGCCGAATCGGTCGCGGCACCTCGGGGGACATCGAATGAATTCGGAAGAGCTTCGTGCGATTCAAGCGCCTCTCAAAGAGCGGTATAAAGAAACGCCCGAGGCGGCGGTCGTAACGCTGAGAGCCGAAGGCCGCCTCGGCGAGAACGTAACGTGCAAGGTACAGACCGGAAAGGCACTCGTTGCCGCGGGCCTGCACCCCGCGACCGGCGGCGATGGATTGAGTGTTTGTTCGGGCGACATGCTGCTCGAAGCTCTGGTGGCTTGTGCGGGCGTTACGCTTGCCGCCGTAGCGACGGCGCTCGGAATTGATCTTCGCGGCGGCGTGGTACGTGCCGAGGGCGATCTCGACTTTCGCGGCACGTTGGGCGTCGCTAAAGACGTACCGGTCGGCTTTTCGCGTATACGGCTGCGGTTCGAGCTAGAAACCGATTCACCGGAAGATCGACTCGAGACGCTGATGCGCCTCACCGAACGCTATTGCGTCGTCTACCAGACGCTGCGCCAGCCACCCGAGATATCCGTGGAGAGAGTATAAGACATGCCGATGTATATGGATATTCACGAAGCGCCGGGAGCGACCGCGCAGGCGGTCGCAGCAGCGCATCTGGCCGACGTCGCCATCCAAGCAAAACACGGTGTGGAGTACCACAAGTATTGGCTCAACGAAGCGCAGGGCAAGATTTTCTGCCTGTGCACCGCGCCGAATGCCGAAGCCGCGACGACCGTGCATCGCGAAGCACACGGTCTTATGGCACAGAAAATCATCGAGGTCGCTCCGGAAGTGGCGGAAAGCTTCCTCGGCGGCTGTGAAGTGGACCCCGGAGGTGCGGCCCTCCTCCCGGGAACGACCGGTGACAAACGCGACTCCGGGATTCGAACGATTCTTTTTACCGACATCGTCGACTCAACCTCGATGACGCAGCGTCTCGGAGATGAGGCGGTTATGGCGCTGCTCGAAGTTCACGACGCAACCGTCCGCGATGCCGTGGTCGCAAGCGCGGGGCGCGAAATCAAGCACACCGGAGACGGCATCATGGCGGCATTCTCATCGCCCGCTGCTGCAGTTCGATGCGCGGCCCGCATTCAAAGAGTGCTCTCGGAGCATCCGGTACGAAGCGGCGATTCGCCGGTCATGGTTCGCATCGGCGCGGCCGCCGGAGAACCCGTGGAGAGTAATAGCGACCTGTTCGGATCGACGGTTCAGTTAGCCGCGCGCCTTTGCTCGCATGCCGAGCCCGAACAAACACTGGTTTCAAACGTCGTCGCCGAGTTGTGCATCGGAAAGGGTTTGACGTTTCGTGACTTGGGCGAAATCTCGATCAAGGGTTTCGACCGTCCGATTCGGGTACACGCGGTTCAATAGACGACGTGATGCTGCGCGCGTGACGCGTGCGAGATAGACTTCTTTGGCTGGGGTGCCTCGTTTACGCGGCGCTCTTTACCTGGCTGGGCTCGATAAAGTACGAGGCGCATCGCAATCTGGTCGACTTCGGCATTTTCTCGCAGACCGTAGCAAGCGCGTTCTATTGCTTTTGCAATGCCATCGAAGGCAGCCACTGGGCCTTTCACTTTTCGCCGATTCTCTATGCGGCTGGGATCGCCGTCGCGTTGATCCGGTCGCCACTCACGCTCATCGCGCTGCAGGCAATCGCCGGTGCGCTCGTCGCGCCGCCCATCTACGCGCTTGTACGCGTTCGAAGCGACGCCGGAACGGCCAGGCTCGCGGCGCTCGTGACGTGGCTCTATCCGCCCTTGGCCGGGTTGGTCTTTGGTGACTTTCACGAAAACGGATTCGCGCCGGCGGCGGTCGCGTGGACTCTTTACGCCTTCGACGGGGAGATGTTGGTTTGGGCTTTCGTCGGTGCCTTGATCACGCTATCAATAAAGGAAGATCAGGCGGTCTTTCTCGCCGTTGGCGGCGCGCTTGGCGCATGGCGCTTTCGCGGCACGAAGCGGGGCCGGCTCGCAGCGGCCGTTGCCGTGACAAGCGTGCTCGTATTGGCGGCCTTCTTCGCGTACATTCGCCCGCATGCGGAGGCTACCGCGGCCGCATCGTGGGAGCCCGGACGTTTCTATGCGTGGAATGCGATGGACGCGCGCGCCATTCCGGCGGGGATAGCGGCTAGGTTGGGGTTCGTGCTTCTGATTTTTGTGCCGTTGCTCTTTCTGCCGTTCCGATCGTCCGTGATGTGGCTAACGGCGGCGCCGCTCAGCGAAGTGCTGCTTTCGCGCATGCCGACGACGTTCACGCTCGGCACACACTACGCTGGAGCTTGGATCGGTTACGTTTTGGCAGCGTTTGCCTTCGCCGCGCGTGCATTAGCACCGCGACAAGCGCGCGCGGCATTGCTCGCATGTCTTGCGTTGTGCGTTCTCGAGTTTGCGGTTGCCGATCCGCTCCATCCAGGGCTGAATTTGCGAAGGCCACAATCGCGCGACGCCGCGCTCGATCGATTCTTGCGAACGCTGCCTCCCGACGCGAGCATCGCGACCCAAGAGGAAGCTTACACCCATTTGGCACTCGCAGATCCGTACGCTCGCCTCTTGCCGGAACTCCCCGACCAGGCGACTGAGACTTGCTTCGTGTTGATCGATTCGAGCTTTCCGGACTCCGCGCGCTTGCAAGAATATGGCGGAACGCTTTCACGCCTGGTGCGCGCGCATCGCTTCGTTTCCGTTGCCAAGACAGGCGGAATTGAGCTCTATCGGGCGAGTCATTGCGATAGTTCTAACTTGAAAGGAGATGGGCGAGCGCATCGCTCGCACGCGACGGCCAGCCTTCGCCGGCGGGGAGGACGCGGTGCGGCGCCGCCCACGGCGCCCACCGTGCGACCTGCAAGACATAATTCCGCGTGCGCGGAAAGATTCCAACGACCGGCGTGCCGATCATGCCGGCGACGTGCATCGCGCCGGAATCGGGAGTAACGATGGCGGCCGCTGCGCCGATCGCCGCCTTCCACGGTTCCAGCTCGTCGTAGTAGCTGACGGCGCGTCCCGTGACAGCTGCGATTTGCTCCGCATAGGGGGCCTCGGCTCGAGCTGAGAGCAGGTGCAGCGTTGCGATTGAGGAGAGCCGGTGAATCATATCGACGACATCCCCGAGCCCGATGCCAAGCCGTTCCCACTTGTCGGTTATCTGGACGGCAACGCGTTCGTCGGGCGTCGGCTCGCGCTCGA
This sequence comes from Vulcanimicrobiota bacterium, assembly GCA_963826325.1. Classification (GTDB taxonomy): domain Bacteria; phylum Vulcanimicrobiota; class Vulcanimicrobiia; order Vulcanimicrobiales; family Vulcanimicrobiaceae; genus Cybelea. The sequence goes on along the minus strand of CAWGWT010000004.1, from coordinate 114,437 downwards.
GCACGAGGGGACGCAAGTCAGGGAGATCGCGGGTCGGTTGCTCATCACCGACCAGCGGCGCGCCGAGGCGAAAGAGCACCTCGCACTCGTGTGGCCCGCGCCGGTCCAAACCCGCACTGCGAAAGACGATGGCGGTGAGAAGGCGTCGCGACCAGAGCGCCTTGAACGGCTTACCCCACGCATCCGCGAAGCCGATGCGAACCGGAGCACTGACGGCGCAGGCGAGTCGGTAGCCCGCGGGATCCTCGGTGGCGACCAAGACGTGCGAATATTCTTGACGCTTCAGCTCGCGGCCGAGCCGCTCGATGGCGGCGAGATTCGATGGCGCGCTCGATCGAAGCTGGAAGTCGGTCTTCACGATACGTCGTGCGGCGCGCGAGGCAAAGACGCCCGCATTGCTTCGCTGCAATACCACGTCAACCGCGATCGCACTGCGGCGCATCGCGGCGAGCAGCGGCGTCAGCGCGAGCGCATCGCCGATCGCATCGAGGCGGATGATCAGCACCGACGCTGAAACGTTCGGCATGCCCGTTCATTCCGACCGCCGTTTCAAGGTCGCCTGCCCGGCGACGTGATTGCTCGCGACGACGTCGTCACGTTCGACCAGCTCGACGGTTACACGACGGTAAGCAGCTTCGGGCACGTTTCCGGTAGGGCGACGCGGCCGCGCAATCGGTTGCGCTCTACCTTTCGCAGTCTCGGCATGCTGATCGGCCTGGCCAGCGTGGAGTTCCTGAGCGATGCCGAGCAGCTTCGCAATGAGGCCCTCGAAGCGCTTCGCCGCCGCGCGGATGCAATGGGAGCAAATGCCGTCATCGGCCTGCAGTTTTTCGTCTCGGAGGACAGCGACGGCTCGTGTCAGGTGGTCGCGTTTGGACGTGCCGTCTCGGTGGCCAAGGCGGAACGCGCGAAGTGAACGAGATGGAGCCGCTGCACCGGGGGGAACGCCTCGCGCAGGCCTCCGTTGCAGCCGCAGCTTGCCGAAGGTGTGCGATCGGTTACGAGCGGCGTAACAACGTCTATGGAGAAGGCGATCCCTGCGCGCGGCTGATGGTCGTCGGCGAGGGACCGGGTGAAACCGAAGATCAGCTTGGGCGTCCTTTCGTGGGTCGAGCCGGTCAGCTGCTCGATCGAATGCTCGCGGCAATTGGCCTGGCGCGCAGCGAAGTCTACATTTGTAACACGGTTAAATGCCGGCCGACGGTGCCCGGTCCGAACGGACCGCGAAACCGCGCTCCCGATCCGCAGGAAATGGAGAACTGCCGCTCGTTTTTGGACGAGCAGATCGCAATCGTCGCGCCCGAGGTGATTCTCGCTCTCGGGTCGCCGGCGGCGAAATCGTTCCTAGGCCGCGACTTTCAGATCACGCGTATGCGCGGCCAATGGTATGTTGGACCGCGCGAGATCCCCCTCATGGCGACTTTTCATCCCGCCTACATTCTGCGCCAGACCGGCGGAGAGATCGAGGGGGTCAAGCGGATGGTTTGGTCCGATCTCAAAGCCGTCCGTGCGAAGCTCGACGAGCCGCCGGTGCCCACCGTGCAGCAGGTCGAGATACGGCAAGTGAGTCTTTTTGAAACCCCTTGACACATGGCTGCGCGATGTCGTCGGACGCGGGGGCTTTCCTAGCGCCGACGAGTTCGTGCGGCACTACGATCTCAAACCATATCGGCTGCGGCAGCTCTACCATGCGGCCTCGAAAGAGCTGCTCGGAAGCATCAACGACGTGACGACGCTGCCGAAGGAGTTACGCTCGGCGCTGGTGGAGCGCGGCATCCTTTTTTCCTCGATCGAGCCGTTGACGCTGCAGCGATCGCAGGACGGCCAGACCACAAAGGGACTCTTCCGGCTGCACGACGGCAAAGAAGTGGAAGCGGTGCTGATGGAACATCACGGCGGTCGCACGACGGTGTGCATCTCGTCTCAGGCGGGATGCGCTTTCGCGTGCGTTTTCTGCGCTACCGGACAAGGCGGATTCAGCCGCAACCTCTCCGCCGGCGAGATTTTCGACCAGGCCTTGTTCTTTGCGCGTTCCCTTGCGAAGCGCAAAAAACGAATCACCAACGTGGTCTTCATGGGGATGGGCGAGCCGTTTCACAATTACGACGCGGTTACGGAGGCCGTAGCGCTTCTGAACGATCCGCAGGGTTTTGGCCTCGGCCACCGGCACATCACGATCTCGACCGTCGGCATCGTCGAGAAGATCGATCGCTTTGCCGACGAGCATCTTCAGGTAAACCTCGCGATCTCGCTCCACGCGCCCACCGACGAGCTTCGCTCGCAACTCATGCCGATCAATCGGCGTTTCCCGCTGCCGGCCCTAATGGGCGCCTGCGAGCGTTACGTGCGCAAAACCCACCGCAAGGTCTTTTTCGAATACGTGATGCTCGCCGAGGTCAACGACGACTCGGCCTGCGCCGCGGCGCTTGCCGAGCTCATGCGCGGCCGGCTCTACCACGTCAATCTGATTCCGTACAATCCGACTCCCGACGCGCCGTTCGTCGCAACGCCGGAGTCGCGCATTTGGGAGTTCGCCGCGATCCTCGATGCGGCCGGCGTACCGGTCACCGTGCGTCAGAACATGGGACGCGACATCGCTGCAGCCTGCGGTCAGCTCCAAGCCGAAACGCAACCGAAAACCTGCACAACGCCGGCGTAGAGCGCGGCGGGGGTTTCGACGGTAGCCGATAAATGTAACGCTTCAATGGAAACGGCGGCCTCGGAGCAACGCGTCAGCATGGAGGAGATTACCGGGCTGGCGAAGCGCCGCGGATTTATTTTTCAATCCAGCGAGATCTACGGCGGGATTAACGGCTTCTGGGATTACGGACCGCTCGGTGCGATACTCAAACGCAACGTCAAGGAAGCTTGGTGGCGTGACACGGTCGAGTTGCGCGACGACGTCGTGGCGTTCGATTCGTCCATCATCATGCATCCGTTGGTTTGGAAGGCGTCCGGCCACGTCGACGCTTTCCACGACGTCATGGTCGATTGCAAGGTCTGCAAGCATCGTTTCCGATTCGATCAGCTGACGGACCGCGTGCAATGCCCGGACTGCGCCAGCAAAGACTCGTTCACCGAGCCCCGCAACTTCAACTTAATGATGCGGACGTCGGTCGGCCCGATGGAGGATACGTCGGCCCAGGCTTATCTGCGCCCTGAGACCGCTCAGGGCATCTTCGTCAACTTCAAGAACATCTATCAAACGGCGCGCAAGCGGCCGCCGTTCGGCGTCGCCCAGATCGGCAAGTCGTTTCGAAACGAGATCACACCGGGGAACTTCACGTTCCGGTTACGCGAGTTCGAACAGGCGGAGCTCGAATACTTCGTGCCGGACGACGGCAATGACATGGCAGCCTTCACGGAATGGGTGGAGCGGCGCAAGGCCTGGTACGCGCAGTACGGGATCGATTCCGAGCGCCTGCGCTTTTACGAGCTAAAAGAGTCGGAACGTCCGCATTATGCGAAAGCCGGCATCGACGTGGAGTATCTCTTTCCGTGGGGTTGGGGCGAGCTCGAATCGATCGCCCATCGCGGAACGTACGATCTCGACGCGCACGCGCGGCTCTCCGGGAAAGACCTGCAATTTTTTGACGAGGCTACGAAAACGCATTACACGCCGCTTTTGATCGAGAGCTCGGCGGGCATCGATCGCACCGTGCTGACATTCATGATCGACGCTTACGAGCGCGAGCGCGGCGTCGATCCCAACGGCAAGGCGACGGAGCGCACCGTTTTGCGCTTTCATCCCGTGCTTGCGCCGGTGCAAGCCGCGGTCTTTTCGCTGGCCCGCAACAAACCGGAACTCGTCGAGCGGGCGCGGGCGATCGAAGCGGCGCTGCGTCCAACCTTTCGCACGCAGTACGACGAGGGCAACATCGGGCAGCTCTACCGTCGCCAGGACGAGATCGGAACGCCGTTTTGCATTACCGTGGATTACGAAACTCCCGATGACGGAACCGTGACGGTACGGGCGCGCGATACGATGTTGCAGGAGCGCATCAACGGCGACGAATTGGCCGAATACCTGCGCGAGAAGTTGGAGCGATAACCGTGACGACTGGCACGAAGTACGTGTACTTTTTTGAAGAAGGCGAAACGTTACGCGTTACATCCGAGCCAAATGCGATGCGTAACATCCTCGGCGGCAAGGGTGCCGGCCTCGCGGAGATGACCGCTGCCGGTTTGCCGGTGCCTTCGGGCTTTACGATCACCACTGAGGCGTGCCTGCGTTTCTACGAATCCGGAGGAACTTTCCCCGAAGGCTTGCAGAATCAGATGAATTGCGCGATACGCGAGCTCGAATCGCGGACCGGCAAGGGCTTCGGTGCGGTAGAGAACCCGCTGCTCGTTTCGGTCCGCAGCGGCGCGCGGGTCTCGATGCCGGGCATGATGGACACGATCCTAAATCTCGGCCTGAACGACCGTACCGTCGCAAGCCTCGCGAAGCTGACCGACAACGAGCGCTTCGCCTGGGATGCCTATCGCCGGTTCGTGATGATGTTCTCAAGCGTCGTCCTCGGAATCGGTAAAGAATATTTCGAAGACCAGATCGACGCCGTGAAGAAGTCGCTTGGCGTCGCGACCGACGCGGAAATCGACGCCGGCTCATGGAGGGAGCTCGTCGATCGCTTCAAAGCGATCGTCCGCGAGCGCACCGGGCGGGAATTTCCCCAGGACGTGCTCGAGCAGCTCAGAGATGCGATCGAGGCGGTCTTCGATTCCTGGAAGTCAAAACGTGCCGTCGATTATCGCCGGTTCAACAAAATACCCGACGATTGGGGCACCGCCGTCAACGTGATGGAGATGGTATTCGGCAACATGGGTGAGGACTCCGGAACCGGGGTCGCATTCACGCGTGATCCCAACACCGGCGAGCGCGTGCTCTTTGGTGAGTATCTGAGCAACGCGCAAGGGGAGGACGTCGTCGCCGGCATTCGGACTCCCGAGAAGATCGCCGACCTTGCGCGACGCCAGCCTAAAGTATACGAACAGTTTGCGGAAATTGCCGCGAGGCTCGAGCGGCACTATCGCGACGTTCAGGATCTCGAGTTTACGGTCGAGCGGGGAAAGCTCTTCATGCTACAAACGCGCAGCGCAAAGCGCAGCGCCGAGGCGGCCGTCAAAATAGCGCTCGATCTCGTCAACGAAGGGCTGATAGACAAACGGCGGGCAGTTGGAATGGTCAACGCGCAATCGCTCGATCAGCTCTTTCACGCGCGGATCGATCCGAGCCAGTCGCTCAAGGTCACGTGTAAGGGACTCAATGCTTCGCCGGGAGCTGCAGCCGGTCAAGTCGTCTTCTCGGCTGAAGACGCGGTGGCGTGGAAAGAGCACGGGCGCAAGACCATCCTCGTCCGCACGGAAACGAACCCCGACGACGTTCACGGCATGATCGCGGCTGAAGGCATTCTCACCGCCAAAGGGGGAGCCACGTCGCATGCAGCCGTCGTCGCGCGCGGCATGGGCAAACCCTGCGTTGCCGGCTGCGACGCGCTCGTGGTCGACCGTCGTAACAAGTCGGCAAGACTCGACGGAAGCGAGCTGCACGAAGGCGATTGGATTACGATCGACGGTACCACCGGTAACGTCGCGGTCGGCGAGCTTGCCTTGATTCGGCCGCCGTCAAAGCTGCCGGAATGGCTGGCGGCGTTCCTGTCGTGGGCCGATGAGTTGCGGCGGATGGAGATTTGGGCAAATGCCGATACCCCCGACGATGCCGCGAAGGCGCGCGAACTCGGCGCGCAAGGCATCGGACTCTGCCGCACCGAGCACATGTTCATGCAGCCCGAGCGTCTTCCGATCGTCCATCAGATGATCCTCGCCGTCACCGCGGAGGAACGCGCGCGAGGCGCTCGAGCAGCTCCTGCCCTTTCAGCGCGAAGACTTTCGCGGCATTCTGAGGGCGATGGAGGGCTTGCCGGTTACGATTCGGCTGCTCGACCCGCCGCTGCACGAATTTCTGCCGTCGCTCGAGCAACTGCTTAGTCGAAACGACTGAGCTGCGGCTCACCAAGGGTACCGACGCACCGGAATATCGGGCCAAAGAAGCGATGCTTCGTCGCGTGCAGCAGCTCCACGAGCAGAATCCGATGCTTGGCTTGAGAGTCTGCCGCCTTGGAATCGTCTTTCCCGAGATCTACGAGATGCAAGTGCGCGCGATCTTCGAAGCGGCCTGCGATCTGCAACTCGAGGGCGTCGACGCCGCGACCCGAAGTCATGATTCCGGGGGTCGGCACGAAGGAAGAGATGCAGGTCACGCGGGATGGCCGCCAAGCGCGTTGCCGACGAGGTGCTGGCCGCAACGTGGCGTCGCGCTCGCATACCGGATCGGAACGATGATCGAGCTGCCGCGGGCATGCGTTGTCGCCGACGAGATCGCCGCGCATGCCGAGTTCTTCTCGTTCGGCACCAACGACCTGACCCAGACGACCTACGGTTACAGCCGGGACGACGCTGAAGCTTCGTTCATTCCGGTCTATCTCGCGAAGCGAATCCTGAAGGAAGATCCGTTTCAGGTTCTCGATCGGCGGGGCGTCGGCGAGCTGATGCAGCAGGCCGTCCGACTAGGACGTGGGGCGCGCGAGGGCCTAAAGATTGGGATATGCGGCGAGCACGGCGGCGAGCCGAGCAGCGTCGCGTTCTGCGACCGGCTGGGACTCGACTACGTTTCCTGTTCGCCTTATCGTGTTCCGATCGCGCGGCTCTCCGCGGCCCAATCGGCGATCGGCACGCTATCGTAGCGCGGGCGAATCAGCGACGAGTCGGCGATGCGCCGCGATGATTTCGGCGCAGAGCCGCCGCGCTTCCGCCACGTTGACGCCAGCAATCCTGAGCTCGGCGAGGGACGGCGCACGAAAATCTTGCGCCAGTAAGCTTTGCCGCTGAGTTTTGCGATGAGGTCGGAGACCTCGCGCGCGTCGACCGCGCCGCTCGGGCCCGTCGACCCAAACGGTCGCTTCAGCCGCCGATTCCGAATGGCAGTCGATGCAAGAGCTGCGCTTGCGTGTCGGCCCAAACGTTCGCCTCTCCGAACCGCTCGCGCAGCGCAGCATAGCAGGCTTCGAAGGCATGCAAATCTCGCTCCGCGTTGAACTCGGCAGCCAGCGCATAGATCCTGATGCGGTTGCGAAGCGCGCGGGCCGCTTCGCTCCGTTCGTCGTCGAGCGAGTTGAGCACCCGAAAGTCGTCCCAGCGCAGAAACTCGTCGACGGAATCCAGTGCGCGCGGATCGGGCCACAGATCTCGGAGCACGTCGTGCAGCACGCGCTCGAACATCCGCGTCGTGTGATGGAAGTAAACCGAGGCAAACATCATGTAACGCGCCATGACGAAGGACTCTAGTGCGACCACGCCGCGCCGGTCGATGCCCGACGACGAGCCCCCCATCGCGCTCGAACATTCGCAGTGACGCGATCAACTGCTCGGCGTCGTAACGCCCGGTCGAGACGCCGGTAAAATAGGCGTCTCGCAGCAAGTAATCCATTCGGTCGGCGTCGAGGTTCGGGCCGCTGACCAGCTCGCGCAGCGCGGGGTAGCGGCTCGCCGGAGTCGCCTACGATCAAACCCAAGCACGTCGCCGGCATCGACTTCGAGCGCAGCGATGCCGTCCGCAACGTCGGGGAGCGCGATCAAATCGATCGTCCGCTGCTCGTGCGCAACCCCTAGTACGCTCTCACAGGAATGGCTAAAGGGTCCGTGCCCGATGTCGTGAAGCAGCAGCGCCGCCCGGACCAGCCGCCGCTGATACGCCACGTCGTCGGAATCGCCGAAGAAGGCTCGGCCGCCGCGAAACCAACACGTCGAATGCTCGGGTCCCCATCGCGAGCGCACCGAGCGCGTGCGTGAAGCGCGAGTGCTCTGCGGAAGGAAACGCGAGGTATGCCAACCCCAGCTGACGTAGACGGCGCAGCCGCTGCATCACCGGCAGATCGAGAAGCTGCGCCTCCGCTGCGGATAACTCGATGAAGTGATGAACGGGGTCGAAGATGCGCTTCACGGGGTTAGTCGCTTACGCGACGGAAACTTCTCACAGGATGACGAAACTCCTAGATCAGTCATCGTGAAATACGATCAAGACGTCCTTCGGGAAATCCGAGCTCGTGTCGATATCGCAGCCTTCATCGGCGCGTACGTGCCGCTCAAAAAGCGAGGCAACGATCTTGTGGGCTCTGCCCGTTTCACGCCGAGAAGACGCCATCGTTTCACGTTCATCCGGATCGCGGCTTCTTCAAGTGCTTCGGCTGCGGTGCAGGCGGAGACGTGATCACCTTCGTGCAGAAATCCGAGAACGTCGGGTTCGTCGACGCGGTGCGTACCCTTGCGGGCAAGGCCGGCGTCGAGCTCGAACCGGAGAATCCGCGGGCGATGCGCGCGCGCAGCGAGCGAGAAGCGATGTACGAGGCGAATCGCATCGCAGCCGCCTATTTCATGCGAATGCTCGCGGACGAACGGGGCGCCGGCGCGCGAGCCTACTATCGGCAGCGCGGGTTCTCTGCGGCTACGGTCGAGCGATTCTGTCTGGGATATGCTCCCGATTCTTGGAACGGCCTCGTCTCCGAACTCGAGCGTCAACGGATCGACCTCGCGCTGGCCGCGCAGCGCCGGCCTCGTCAAGAGCGGACAACGCGGCTATTACGATTTCTACCGCAACCGTCTGATGGTACCGACCTACTCGACAACGGGAGAAGTGATCGCTTTCGGCGGACGCGCGATCGGTGAAGGCGAGCCGAAGTACCTGAATACGACGACGACGCCGGTCTACACGAAGGGCCACCACCTCTTCGCGCTCAACTTGGCGCGCCGGGCGGCGCAGAGCGACCGCGCACGCTCATCGTCGTCGAAGGATACTTCGACTGCATCGCGCTGCATCAGGCGGGGATTCGAAAATGCGGTAGCGGCGCTCGGCACGTCGTTTACCGCCGAGCAAGCGGCCGAGCTTCGCAAAGTATGCCGAGTACGTCTTTCTATGCTTCGACGGCGACGCAGCCGGAAGCGCGGCTGCAACCAAAGCCATCGAAGTAGCGTCTAAGGAAATCGAGCACACCGGATCGTCGGTACGAATCGTGCTCCTCCCCCCCGATGATGACCCAGACAGTTTCGTTCGCCGCCACGGCGCCGAGGCAGTTTCGCGCACTCCTCGAAGCGGCCAAACCCGCGTTGCAGTTTCGGATCGACACGGAGGTCGAACGGCTCCGCGCCGGATTCGATTCTCCGGCACGCGCCGCTCCGAAGGCCGAAGCACTGATCCGCAGCTTAGCGCCGCGCGAGGAGTGGGACCGATGGCGTGTCTACGTTGCCGGCCGACTGCAGGTGAACGTTGACGACCTTCGGAATAGCCGCTTTCTCGCCGACAGCGCAAACTTCGCACCGCAGAGTCAAAGCGGCGTTCGCGCAAAGCCGCCACGCTTCTGCGTCGGTCGAACCGCTCTCATTCGAACGCGAGGTCCTGAGCATTTTGCTTGAAGAGCCCTCGCTCGGCGGCGAGTACGGCGGGCGTATCGGCGCGTCGCGCTTTCGAAATGAGGTCTACCGCCGAGTGTACGAGAGGATTGTGGAAGCGGCCGGCACGTTAACGACGACGGCCGACGTATTCGGGCTCTTTGCGGAAGACCAAGGAACGCTCGACCTTCTTGCGGAGATCGGGCGCCGCGACCGGAGCTCGGCCGTTCGATACGGCGACTCGCAGGAGCGGCGCGCGCATTTGGAACGGGTGGTCGAGCGATTGCGGCTCGAGGACGAGCGACAACGATATCGAGAGCTTTCGGATCTGATCGACGATCGGCTAACGAGCGGTAAAGCGGTATCCGAGGAGCTACGCGGAGAGTTCGAGGCGCTCGTCGCGAAGCTGAAACGATAAGGACGAAATAGAAAGGAGGTGAAAGCAAAAAGAATGGCACGTAAAAAGGGAGGCGGCACCACTACCGAGCTGCCGCCGGCCACGCTCGAAGAGCTCAAGAAGAGGCTCATCACGCGCGGCAAGAGCCAAGGCTCGCTGACCTATGAAGAGATCAGCGTTGCTTTCGACGTTCTCGAAGAGATCAGTCCAGAACAACTGGAGGAGTTTTTCGAAGAACTCGCCGCGGCCGGCATCGAGCTTGCAGATGAACAAAAGGATGAAAAGCCCGGCGCCGAGCGGGAGGAAGAGGTCGAGGAGACGGTCCCCGACAGTCTTTCGCTCGACGATCCGGTCCGCATGTATCTCAAGGAGATCGGACGCGTCCCGCTGCTCTCCATGGAGCAGGAGAAGTCTTTGGCGATGCGGATCGAGGCCGGGGAACTCGAGTCGCGCCGGGACGGCTCCGCCGATTCCGCCATTGTCGACAACGGCGAAGAAGCGAAACGACAGCTCACCGAAGCCAACTTGCGGCTCGTCGTTTCAATTGCAAAGAAGTACGTCGGGCGCGGCATGCTCTTTCTCGACTTGATTCAGGAAGGGAACCTTGGTTTAATTCGCGCTGTCGAAAAATTCGACTATCGCAAGGGATACAAGTTCTCAACCTACGCAACGTGGTGGATTCGTCAGGCAATCACGCGAGCGCTTGCCGATCAAGCGCGCACTATTCGTATCCCCGTCCACATGGTAGAAACGATCAACCGATTGATCAAAGTATCTCGTCAGCTCTTGCAAGAGCTCGGACGCGAGCCTTTGGTCGAAGAGATCGCCGAGGCGATGGGTCTGACGCCCGAAAAGGTGCGCGAGGTCATGAAGATTTCGCAAGAGCCGATCTCGCTCGAAACGCCGATAGGCGAAGAAGAAGACTCGCATCTAGGCGACTTCATCGAGGACCAGGAAGCGGTGGCGCCGGCCGAGGCCGCTTCCGTGATGCTCCTCAAGGAGAAGATGCAGGACGTACTACAAAATCTCACCGAGCGCGAGCGCAAGGTGCTGGTCCTTCGCTTCGGCCTCGAAGACGGTCACCAGCGAACGCTTGAAGAGGTTGGTCAGGAGTTCGGGGTGACGCGCGAACGCATTCGGCAGATCGAGGCCAAGGCGTTGCGCAAGCTTCGCCACCCTTCGCGGGGCAAGGCGCTCAAGGATTATTGGACGAACGAATAAAGCGCGAAACCGATGTTCGAGTTAAAACTGGCAATCGCCATCCTGGCCGTGATCGTCCCCGCTCCCTCGCCGACACCGCGGGAACCCAAAACAATTATCACGGTCATCTCCTCACCCTACTGCAAGTCTCTCGCCGAACACTTCAACGACGCGCTCGTCCCAATGCTGGCTAACGACCGCACTCTGGATCAGGTAAGCGTTCAGCTCGATGATATCAACACGATGTTCAACTCGCCGAATTACGTCCAGCAATTCCTGCACATTCGCGATGCCTTGGGGCGCCAAGAGACGGAGTTGACGGAGTCACTCGCTGCGATCCAGCGTGAGATCAACGAACTGCGTGACGGCTCCCGCCTAACGAGCGATCCGCAAGCCGTTGCGCAAATCCACGAGGCAGCCCAAGAGCTGCAAACGGCGTACGACCATCAGCGTCAGCTCTCGATCGACGTTCAAAGCCTATACGAGTCCATGCTGCGGACAAACCCCAACAGATTCCATCCGACGCTCGGCGGGTTCGATCCGCAGGATATGGCTGCGCCGGCCGACGCGCGCAACATCAAAAGCTATCTACGCTTCAACGGCCAGCGCGACGTCATCTCGACAAACGAAGACAAGGCAACCGACGTCGCCTTGAACGCGGCCGAAACGTACTGCGTTCCTAAGAAGTAACCTTCAGCCGGCGAAGGCGCAGCTTTACATGTCGTCCTTCTCCGCGTTAGCGGACGGAATGACGAGCGGGTTTTTGTCGGCAAAGGCGCCGTTGGGGTTTGGCTTGATCCAGACGATGAGATCCCAAATCGACGGGAAAAGGAAGACGCGCTTGACGTCGGCAGTGCTCTTCGCGACTCCCATCTTGACGAGCGTTGCGGCTTGCGGGTCATCGACGTTGCCGCCCGCCGCAACAAATTTTTTGTCGCTGGTAGCGCCGTAGATTTCCGTACCGTTTGGTCCGGCTAGAATGTAATGGACGTGTTCGCGAAACGAAACCCAGCGCTGATAATCGACGCCCCAAATTGACGGCGGCGCGGGCGACCCGCTCTGCAGAACCGAGAAATCGGCGCCCAGCAGATTACCGTGCACGTCGTACCAAAGCTGGCTGGGCTCTTGCGGATTGCCGCTCTGCCAATGTAGGTTTGCGTAGCTAATCGCGCCGTCTTCGTCCTCGTTGCCGTATCGGAAATAGCCGGCTTTCTCTGCATCTTGCGCCGTGGGAAAGCGCGCCATGAGATCCTTCTGGATTGCCTTGACGAACGCTACCTCCGTGCCTTGCGGCACCGGTGAAAGCGTCGCTTTGGGCGCAGGCGTGGCGGCAAATGCCGGGATCGCGGCCAGTACGAAAATCGATAGGGCGCACGTGATTCGGATGAGCACGATTACCTCACTTTCTGGAGCAAGCTCTTCGAGGAGCCCAGCGCCAAAGCATCGCGCCCTAGAGCGTGGCGAATTTAGATGCGCGGCGACGATGTAGGCGACGGTGAGGGAGACGGGCGCGGCGTCGGGCGAGGGCGTGGCGTAGCGCCCGGACCGAATGGCGTCGCGGGCGGCATCACGGGAAACGTTGCGTTGGGAGTTTCACCGCTCGCTTGCAGAGGCGGCGGCGTAACGATCGCGATCGCGCCGTTCGGCTGCGCGGTGAGCGTCGCTTCGATGTTGGCGGGGATCACCGACCCCGCCCCGAGCACGAAGTTCTTACCTTTGCGCAAGATCTGATAGATGGGGTAATAGGGCACAAATATGTCGCCGACGGTGTCTTCTGCACCGACGGTCGATTCGTGTCCCGCTGAGACGTTTGGCGTGAGCCGAGCGACGGGGGTGCGCAGCGGCAATGCCCGTCCGTCCGGCAGCCCGAGCGGCTCGAAGAAAATATCGACGAAACCGTAAGTATCGGCAATGTCGGACGCCGACGAGTCGACGATTCGAATCGTTGCCGGAGTCCCTGCCGCAGCAACAGTGCGGTTCCCGATTACAATCGCATTCTTGAGGTGGGCCCGCACGAGTTCTCCCGCCTTAGAAGCCTTCGACGAAATCGGCTCATCGAGCACGAAGAGCAACGTCGAATCAAAAGGCAGGACGTTTCCGGTAGGCGGCGCGGTCGGGCTGGGAGTCGCTTTCGGCATGGGTGTTGGGGGCATGGGATAAGCCCCCGCCGTTCCAATGGAAATTGCTACGAATGCGAAGACGTACGGGACCAGGCTCGGCCCCAGTCGCGACGGTTTAGCTCGCGCGTTCCTTGCGGTCGGCTGCGCGCTTCCCCTCTTCGATGAGTTGCTTAACTTTCTGTCCACCCTTTTGACCGATGCGCTCGTAGAAGTTCGGGCCATAACGATCGCGCGTGGCTTCGCCGCCCTTTTTTCCGCCTTTTTTGCCGATCTGCTCGTAAAACTCGTGGCCGTGGGCAAGTTTAGTTGCCAATCCACCCTTGCGACCGATTTCCTCGTAGAACCCGGCGCCGTATTTATGCTTAACGGTTTCGCCGCCTTTTTGGCCGGCTTCCCGGACGGACATGCCGCCACCACGCCTGTTCTGTTCCGTAATCATGATTCTTTCCACCTGTGTTTTCAGTCCGCCAAGAGGCGGAAGGCTTGCTCCACTTACTACAACGCAGCTTGCGGCCTCAAAGTTGTTGCGTAAGGTTGGGGCCTCATGAGAAAGATTCGCTCGAATAGGCGCAAGCAACCGTCAGAAAGCATGCTTGCTATCGAGGAGGATGGTGACCGGACCGCGGTTGACTAGCTCGACGTCCATTTGAGCTCCGAACTCGCCGTAGGCAACCGGCACCCCGGAGGTCTGGAGCGCCTGGCCCGTCAGCTCGTAGAGCTCTCGCGCCCGCGGCTCCTTAGCTGCGCCGACGAAAGAGGGACGGCGTCCCCGTCGCGCATCGCCGTGCAATGTGAACTGCGAAACGAGCAACGCCTCACCTCCGGTATCGAGCAGCGAGCGGTTCATCTGTCCGCGATCGTCGGGAAAGATCCGCAGCCCCGCAAGCTTCTCCGCCATCGCACGCGCGTCGTTGTCGTCGTCGTCAATGCCGACGCTCAACAGTACCAGCAGTCCCGCGCCGATTTCTGCGACCGATCTCTGCGCTACGCTGACGCGCGCCTTTGCGACGCGCTGGACAACCGCTCGCATCCTTCGTCCTTCGACAAGCTCAGGATGACATCGGCTATCGCGAGAAGATGGAAGAAAGCGCGAAGAGTGCGTTCTCTCGGCGCTCGAGCACGCGGCGGTAAAAATAGCCTGCCCAATGGGTTCCGAACGGAACGTAAACCCGCAAACGATATCCCTGCGCGATGGTTTCGCGTTGGACGCGAGGGCGACAACCGTAGAGCATCTGAAATTCGAAGCGATCATTACCGATCCGGCGCTCGGCCACGAACTGCTTGACGGCCGCAATCAGCCGACGATCGTGCGTTGCAATCCCCGGATAGTTTCCCCGCTCTAAAAGCTCGCGGACCAAATCGAGATAATTCTCACGAATCTCGGCCATGCGCTTATAGGCGATCTCGGCCGATTCGTTATAGGCGCCTTTGCAGAGCCGAACCCGTGCGCCGAGTTCGATAGCGCGCTCGACGTCGGCGGATGTGCGCTTTAGATAGGCTTGCAAAACCGGCCCGACGTTCTTACGCTGCGCGAAGGCGCGCGCAAAGAGCCGCAGCGTCGCCGCGAGCACCTCGGAGCCTTCCATATCGATGCGAACGAAGGGATCAGCGTTGCGCTCTGCACGCTCGACAATCGCCATGAGGTTTTCGAAAGCAAGGCCTTCGTCGACCAGCAAACCCATTGCGGTGAGTTTGACCGATACGTTTGAATCGACTCGGCTTGCCGCAATAGCGTCGAGCATTTCGATGTAGACGTCGCGCTGGCGCAGCGCCGCATCTCGCTCGAGCACGTCTTCGCCTAGAAAGTCGAGGGTTGCCGACATGCCTTGACCGTTCAACGCGCGGACGGCGCGAATCGCTGAATCTATCCCCTCGCCCGCGACGAAACGCCGAGCCAGGAAGTAAAAGTTCTTCTGGAGCACGGCTCTAGTGTACGACCCCTCGGCGCAGAATCCACGCCGCAGCGAGTACGACCGCAACCAAAACGACGAAGCCGTAGCAAAGGGCGAGCGCTTCGCGCACCCCTGAAGCGGAAAGCGCAACGTAGAGCGCGACCGGCAATGAGGTTGGATGGAACGCGAGAATGCTGGTCGCGCCGTATTCTCCGATCGCGCGAAGCCACGCAAACGCGACTCCGGCCCCGATGCTTCCTGCGGCTGCGGGCAGAGCGACGCGAGTGAAGATTCGCCACTCGCTCGCGCCCAGCGTGCGTGCCGAATCTCCATAGATGGAATCGAGTCCTCCAAATGCCGCCGTCGCCGCGATCGCGACGAACGATCCGGAGACGAAAAATTCGGCAACGCCGACGCCGAGCAGCGAATCCGGCACGGTAAGCCCCCGCGCAGAGAGCCATGCACCTACCGGCGAGTTCGTGCCGAGCGCATAGACGAGCATTATTCCCGATGCCACCGGCGGAAATGCGAGCGGCAACGCCAGCAAGAAGATCGCGCTTGCACGCAGCCTCGTCGGCAGGCGGGAGAGGAAGTATCCCGCAGGCACGCCGAGCAGCGTCGCAACGAGCGTCGCGCCTGCAGACGCGAGGAACGAAACGCGCAACGCGTCGCCGCCTATTCGGGCGAAGGTCCGCATGGCTTCCTCAGGGGGCATCGCGGCGACGACGGCGGCGACGGGCGCAACCAGCGCCGCGAGCAACACTAAGGTGGCAAAGAAAAAGATCAGACCCGGCCACGGGCGCATCATGCAGGAAGCTTCACCAGGTCGTCGCGCAAAGCGTGCTTGTGAGCGCGGCATTTTTCAAGGTCCTCCTGATAGCGATTGCGCTCGCGCTCGACGTCTTTGCGGTTAGCGTCGGGGTCGGCGTTCGCGGAATCCCGGCTCGGAACAAAGTGCGCATCGGCATAGCCTTTGCGTGCGCGGAGGTCGGGATGAATCTCCTCGGAGCGGGCATTGGTCTGGTTGCGGGCCGGCTCATTGGGCAGGCCGCGGGATACTTTGGTTTTGCCGCCCTCATCGGCTTGGGTGCCTACATGATGCGCGAAAGCCGCACCGATCTGGGCGTCACGTCGAGGCTCGATCTCGCTCACGGCCGGGGACTCATGCTGGCGTCGCTCGCAATTAGCCTCGATTCGCTTGGCATCGGCTTCTCGATTCTTTACATCGGCGTTCCAATGCCGATTTCATTGATCATCATCGCGTGTATATCGATCGCGTCAACGTTGTGCGGCTTGACGCTCGGACGGTGGCTGGGACGATTTGCGGAGCGCAACGCCGCCTTCATCGGCGGACTGTTGCTTTCGCTAACCGGCATCATCTTCGCCACGCTCAAGGCGCTGCGCATCGGCTAGCTGAAGTGTCAGGAACCTCTGAAGAAGTCCATGTACCGATCGTTTGCTTTGCGGTCAAGCCCTTCGGGCGGCGGCAGTTTCGCCGCATCTCTTTGTTGCGCCCTCAGTCACGTAGGGCTCCACTATGCTCCCTCGGGCGCGCCTCGATCTGCGGGGAAACTGCTAGCCGCGATCGGTGCAGCGACTTCTCCAGAGGTTCCTTAGCGTGCGAGTAGGATCGGAGCTCCTTGACCTTGCGCGCGCGGCGGATGCACGCTCGATCTTCGTTGTCGGCATCGGCAGGGATGTCGGTAAGACGACCGCGTTGCGCGCCATTTATGATGCCGCCAGTGCGGCGCGGCGGCGAATCGGCCTCGCTTCGATCGGGCGAGAGGGTGACCCGACGCGCACCGATGAGATTCGACCAAAGCCGCGCCTATGGCTACAGCCACAAACGATTTTCGTCAGCGCGCGCGGTTCGCTTCCGCGAACTCCCGCCGTCGAGATCCTCAAGCTTTCGCGACTGCACAGTCCAGCTGGCGCGCTGCTCTATGCGCGCGCAGCGGCGAGCGCGTTCTACGAGCTGGTCGGACCACCGACGGCATCGGGCGTTCGCGAAGTCGTCGACGAACTCTGCTCGCTCGCCGAAACGGTGATCGTGGACGGCGCCGTCGACCGCGTCGCATCGCTCGCCGGTTCGGACGGGGCGGTAATCGTCGCGTGCGGGGCCGCTGCGGCAAAGACGATCGAAGAGGCCGTCGATGAAACTGCGGCGCTCGTTGCTCGTCTGCGCGTTCCGCGGCTCGATGCGCAGGCGCCCGTAATCGAATTGCAGGGCGCTCTCACGGCATCGCAGGCTGCTGAATTCATCGCGGCGCGAGAGAAGCGTCAGATCGTCGTCCGCGATCCGACGCAGATCGCTCTGAGCGGAAAGGCCGGATTGCATGCTCTGGGCCAACTACAGGTTCGGTGCCGCCGCCCGTTGCGCGTCATAGCCGCGACGATCGCGTCGATTGGGCCCGAGCGCAGCTTCGAACCGCGAGCCTTTGCAACTGCCATCGCAAAGGCGACGGGTTTGCCGGCCTTCGACGTCTACGCCGGCACGCGCGCCGCGTGAAAGCACTGGAGCTGCTCGATCCGGCGAGCGCGCACGTACTCGGGTTTGAGTGGTTGAAAAAGACCGTCGCTCCTATTTCGCCATATGGTGAGCGCCATTTTTCGGAGTTGCGCCCATTCGTGGCCGGAGAGGAAGCCGAGGCCGAAAAGCGCGCCAAAGAGATCGCGAGCGTTTCGCTCGGGCTGCACGCAGCGGACCTCAACGCGGTGCGCGGCGCGCTCGGCAATTTACCCGATGTGTCCGGCGCAGTCGCGCGGGCCTCGATGGGCGACGTTCTCGACGATCTAAGTTTTCTGGAGTTGCGCCGCTTCTGCGCGCTGATCGACCGCATCGATGGATTGGTTCGCGCACTGAGCTTCCGGCCTCGAATTGCCAATGATGCGGTACGCGCGGTCAACGAAGCTTTGGCGATCGGGGGCCGCGAAGAGGCCGGATTCTATCTCGCCGATGAGTTCGACGTCGAACTCGCGACGGCGCGTTATAGCCTCGCGCGCGAGCAAGCGGAGTTCGACGCAGCGCACGGACGTGAGAGGCAGCGCGCCGCGCGGGCGCTCGAACGTGACGAGATCGTCGGCGACGAGTTCATCGTCATGCGCGCCGATTTGCGCAGCCCTCTCCCGGCAGGCGTTCGGGTCGTGCGGGAAGCGCCCACCTATTTGCTTTGCGCGCTCGAATATGGCGCGGCGTCACTTGAGGCTCTTGCGCGTCGTGATGCCGCCGCCGACGAGGTTGCCGCTGCGGAGCAGCGCCTTCGTTCCCGCCTGTCTCGGTTCGTGCGCGAGCACGCATCCGGCCTTTCGCTCGCCGCGCGCGCGATCGGCGAGCTCGACGTACTCCTAGCCGCGGCGCGTTTCGCTCAAATACATCGCTGCACGCCGGCCACCGTGACAACGCAAATGGTGCTCGCGTTTGAGCAAGCGCGGTTCATTCCGCTCGAGGAAGAGCTCGCGGTTGCGGGCCGCGGGTTCATACCGCTGGACCTCGAACTGCACGACGCGGCCGTGCTGACCGGACCGAACATGGGCGGTAAGAGCGTCTCGCTGCAGACCTGCGGATTCATCGCCCTCTGCGCGGCATTTGGGCTGCCGGTTCCGGCGAATGGCGCACGCAGCGCACTCTTCGACCAAATCGCCTGGCTCGGAATGGGGCGCGAGGCGGAGATCGGTGGCCTCCTGTCGTCATTTGCACGCGAGGTCTTGGAATTGAAGGCGATCTTATCCCGCGCCTCGCCGCGTCTGTTGATTTTGGGCGACGAGTTCGCTCGAACCACCACACCGCATGAAGGCAGAGCGCTCACGGTGGCCCTACTCGCGCGCTTGCGCGAGATGGGCGCCTGCGGAATGCTCGCCACGCATCTAGCCGGAATCGCCGGCGCCGCCGGCGCCCGTCATTTCGCCGTGCGCGGGCTGCGCGGTATTCCGCAGCAGCCGCCGACGCAGGACGTCGGGAAAGCGCTCGCGGCTTTGGCCGACGCGATGGATTACACGATCGCCGAAGTCGCGGGCGACGAACCCCTACGCGCCGACGCCATTGCATTGACGGGGTTGCTCGGCATCGATCAAGACTTCCTCGACGACGCCTATCGCGCGCTCACGCAATGAACTGAACCGTGGTACTGCGAAAGGGCCGCATCGCATGGATCCGTTGATCATTACCTGCGCGCCGGTCGGAGCGGAGGTGCGCCCCGATCAAACTCCCTATCTGCCGTATACGCCGCAACTCCTCGGCGAAACGGCACGCGCCGTGCGTGACGCGGGCGCGTCGATTCTACACGTCCACTGCCGCAACGACGACGGCACCAACACCCACAGTGTCCACCGGTTCCGGGAGGCGTACGAGGCGATTCGCGCGCAGAGTGACCTCATCGTGCAATTTTCAACCGGCGGCGCGATTGGAATGACGCCGCAGGAACGTTCGAGCGTACTCGAACTTCGACCCGAAATGGCGACGCTGACCTGCGGCAGCGTGAACTTCGGCGACGACATCTTTGAGAATAGCTTCCCGATCATGCGCGGCATCTTGAAAAGGATGAACGAGTGGGGAGTGCGTCCTGAGCTCGAGATTTTCGACAAGGGGCACATCGCGAATGCGCGGCGGCTCGCCCGCGAGCGATTGCTCTCCTTTCCCCAGCACGTCGATCTGGTGCTCGGCGTCCCTGGGGCGCTCGAAGCGACGGTACAGAACCTCGCCGACCTCGTCGATGCTCTTCCCGACGGCTGCACCTGGTCGGTTGCGGGAATCGGTCGCCAGCAACTCCCCATGGCTATGGCTGCGATCGCTATGGGCGGCCATGTGCGCGTGGGCCTGGAAGACAATCTTTATTACAGCCGGGGCCGCCTCGCACGAAACGAGGAGCTGGTTGCACGAGTCGCGCGCATCGCCGGCGAAGCCGGGCGGCCGGTCGCGACGCCAAATCAAGCCCGCAAGCTGCTCGGTTTGCCCACGCCGAAGGCGGGGGGAGAGGCCGATTAACGTCCAATAACGGCGCGGACATTGTTCACATACGTCGTGCGCCGGACGCTTCAGTCGATTCCGCTGCTGCTTGCCATCTCGATCATCCTCTACGGCATCCTGTACAACATGCCCGGAGGTCCGCTCGCGCCTTACCTTCAGAATCCGCACATTACCGCTGCCGACATCGCTCGGCTCAAACACAACCTCGGCATGGACCAACCGGTCCCGATCCAGTATCTGAAGTGGCTCGGACACGTCCTCGTCGGAGATATGGGGTACTCGACGAGCAACTCGGAGCCGGTCTTTCAGGCGCTCATCGAACGCTTCCCCGCGACTTTGGAACTGATGGGAGCCTCTCTGGTAATCTCGATCGCGATCGGCATCGCCGCGGGACTCATCTCCGCGGTCTACCGCTATTCGGTTTTTGATTACGTCATCACGACGGGTGCGTTTTTTGGACAATCGATGCCCGTTTTCTGGTTCGCGCTCATGATGCAGCTCGCGTTCTCGGTTCACGGCGTGCCGCTACCCTTCGGTTACCAAATACAGCTTCCGTCCGCCGGGATCTCGAGCAGCGATACCTTCGACTTGGGCGACCGGCTCGAGCATCTCATCCTCCCGGCGACCGTCCTTTCGTTGCTGGGAATCGCCTCCTTCAGCCGTTTCATGCGCTCGTCGTTGCTCGAGGTGCTGGGAACCGACTACATGCGCACGGCGGCCGCCAAGGGGCTTTCCTTTCGAACGATCTTGTTCAAACACGGTTTGAAAAACGCGCTCATTCCGGTCGTTACGGTCATCGCGCTCTCGCTTCCGGGGATAATCGGCGGTGCGATTTTTACCGAGACGATATTCGCGTGGCCCGGTATGGGACGGCTCTTTTACAACGCGCTCACCCAAAGTGACCTCGCGTTGCTGATGGGCTATCTACTCTTAATCGCATTCCTTGTCGTCTTTTCGAACCTGCTCGCCGACGTCGTCTACGCGTGGCTCGATCCGCGCGTGAAGTACGACTAGGGTCCACTGCGGATGGCCGCACCCTCACTTCCCCTAGGCCGCGGTGCTCTCGTCGACGATGAGGTCCCTCTTTCTAGAGTTACGTTTTGGAGGCGACTGCGCCGCCACAAGCTCGCCGTCGCCGGGCTGGTTGTACTGGCGCTGATGGTGCTGGGGGCACTCTTTGCCAAACAGCTCTCGCCCTTCGACCCCAATGCCATCGATAACGTGCACTGGCAGGGCACGCCGCTACCGCCGTGCTTTCAAGATGCGGCCCAATGCGGTGGACACTCACTGGGGACCGACGAGGTCGGCCGCGACCTTCTTTCGCGCCTACTCTTCGGGGCTCGTATCTCGCTCGCGGTCGGGCTCACCGCGGTGCTCATGGAGCTTTTGATTGGCACGACGCTCGGGGCGATTGCCGGATACTACGGTGGGTGGATCGATTACGCGTTGATGCGCCTCACCGATGTCTTCCTGTCAATCCCGTTGCTGCCGCTCTTGCTCGTGCTCACGGCGATCGTCGCCGCGAGCTCGTCCAAAGCCGCGCTCAATTTCGGATCGATCGTGCTCATTATCGGGGCGCTCTCATGGATGGCCGTTGCCCGTTTGGTGAGGGCGTCCTTTCTCAGCTTGCGCGAGCGCGAGTTCGCCGAGGCGGCGCGAGCGGTCGGCAACAACGACGCCCGCATCATCTTTCGTCATCTGCTCCCAAACGCGATCGCTCCAATCGTTGTCCAAGGCACCCTCGATGTAGCAAACGTCATCATTCTCGAGTCGGGTCTTTCTTTTCTTGGGCTGGGGATTCAGCCGCCGACCGCATCGTGGGGCAACATGCTGGCAAACGCGCAAAGCAATCTCTCGATCGCGTGGTGGGCGGCAGTCTTTCCTGGCTTGTGCATCCTCGTGACCGTGCTGGCCATCAACTACATCGGCGATGGTTTGCGCGACGCCCTCGATCCCAACATGCGGTAAGACGTCAGGTCACCGCAAAATGGAGACGATCGGGCGCCGGCCCGATCGCTGCTCGTTATGGGATCTCACAAAAGCCAGACTCTGCCGTAGGTACCGCTGATCGGAACCGCTTGGCCGCAGCAAACCCGGGCTCCCTCGTTTCAAGCGGCGCGAAGTTTTGGTCTCGGAAGGTCGATGCGCCGAGCCTCCCCGAAGCCGTCGTCGAGCGATCGGCGTTTTGTGCGCAAGTGGCGGAATTGGTAGACGCACTAGCTTGAGGGGCTAGCGGGAGCAATCTCGTGCTGGTTCGAGTCCAGTCTTGCGCATGAAAAAGCTGCGAGCACGAGATCGCTCCCGCAGCGCAGCGCGCAGCGCGGAGCGGTCTTAAAGCTAAGGGGTCCCCGGCCGCGCCAGCGGCTGGGGATTGCAATCTCGTGCTGGTTCGAGTCCAGTCTTGCGCATGAAAAAGCTGCGAGCACGAGATCGCTCCCGCAGCGCAGCGCGCAGCGCGGAGCGGTCTTAAAGCTAAGGGGTCCCCGGCCGCGTCAGCGGCTGGGGATTGCAATCTCGTGCTGGTTCGAGTCCAGTCTTGCGCATGAAAAAGCTGCGAGCACGAGATCGCTCCCGCAGCGCAGCGCGCAGCGCGGAGCGGTCTTAAAGCTAAGGGGTCCCCGGCCGCGTCAGCGGCTGGGGATCGCAATCTCGTGCTGGTTCGAGTCCAGTCTTGCGCATGAAAAAAGCTGCGAGCACGAGATCGCTCCCGCAGCGCAGCGCGTAGCGCGGAGCGGTCTTAAAGCTAAGGGGTCCCCGGCCGCGCCAGCGGCTGGGGATTGCAATCTCGTGCTGGTTCGAGTCCAGTCTTGCGCATGAAAAAGCCGCGCCGGCGCGCAAAGGCTCTGGGATCGCTCGAGAGCTTTGCAATCCAGGCCACAGAATCGCCAGCGGGCAAATACTGCGAATCTAGGGATCGTGGGCTCGTCGCGGTCTCAGGCTGCTGTTCATTTACAGGAGCTCAGAGCCGCTAAGCAAGCGTTCGCCAAGTAGCTCGTTTCCCGCGAACTTCCGGCATCCGAGCTGAAACAGTCGGCCGGAGCGCGGCGTAAAGCAAAGCAGCAATGAGGTCTGTTCTATCGTGTGGTTGACCCGCTTCGCGATTAACCGCCCGGTGATCACCGCAATGGTCTTCATCGCGCTGGCGATTTTCGGGATCGTGGCTTTCGCGAAGATCGGCCGCAGCGCGAATCCGCCGGGAACCGACTTTCCGATCGTCGTCGTCTATTCGGCCTATCCCGGCGCCTCGCCTCAGGAGATGGAGCGTCTGATCGTCAAGCCGATCGAAGACCAGCTCGACGGCATCGACAACCTCGATCAGCTCAGCTCGACGGCCCAAGAAGGCGTCGCGACGATCCTCGCGCAGTTCAAGCTCGGGACGAATCTCGACATCGCCGCGATCAACGTCCAGAGCGCGGTCGATACCGCGCGCGTCTACTTGCCGGCCGATCTCGATCCGCCGAGCGTCTATAAGAACGGCGCTTCGCAGCCGCTGATCGACTTCGCGGTCAGCTCGAAGTCGCTCTCCCCGACGCAGCTTGCCGATTTCGTTAATAACCGGCTCGAGCCGCTCTTCAAAGCGATTCCTAACGTACAGGACGTCGACATTTACGGCGCCAGCGACCGGGAGTTCCACGTCGAGCCGATTCCCGAGCGCCTGCTCGGCGCCAACGCGACGCTCGGCGACGTCTTCACCGCGGTCGCAGCGAACAACGCCAACCTCCCGGGCGGCATCCTCCGCCAGCGGACGCAAGAGACGAGCGTTTCGGTCCATGCCGAGATCAACACGGCGCAAGACCTGCTCGGAATTCCGCTCACGGTGCCGGGCAGCTCCAACAAGAATATGAAGATCGGCGACGTCGCCTATGCTTACGACAGTCACGTCGAACCGACGTCGATCTCCCACTACAACGGCCAGCCGCGCATCTACGTCGAGCTCGACCGCAACATCAACGCCGACGAGATCACCTCGACGAAGGTTGCACGCGAGAAGCTCAAGGAGATCGCGGCGCAGTTTCCGGAAGTGACCTTCAGCGAAATCGACGCGCCAGCCGACTACACGCAGAAATCGCTCAACGGCGTCTGGCAGTCGCTGATCGAGGGCATCGTGCTGACGATGGCCGTGATGCTGCTTTTCCTGCACGCCTGGCGGAACTCGATCGTGATCATGATCGCGATTCCGAGCTCGATTCTTTCGACGTTCATCCTGATGAAGATCTTCGGGTTCCATCTCGACACGATGTCGCTGATGGGACTCTCGCTGATCATCGGTATCTTGGTAGACGACTCGATCGTCGTGCTCGAAAACATCACGCGCCACCGGGATCTCGGCGAAGAGCCGGTCGACGCCGCCATCAACGGCCGCACCGAGATCGGCGGCGCGGCCGTCGCGATCACGATGGTCGACGTCGTCGTATTCTTGCCGATCGCTTTTCTGCCGGGCATCGTGGGCGCCTATTTGCGGGAGTTCGGCGCGGTGATCGTCATCGCGACGCTCTTCTCGCTGCTTGTCTCGTTCACGCTGACGCCGCTGCTGGCGGCAAGTGGAGCGTTTTGAAACGCTCGCGCAATCGGCCCGCCTGGATCGAGGCGCTTGGCACGCTCAAGGTAACTCTGGCGCTCTGCGGCGCAGCGATCGTTGCGTTCTTCATCCCATGGCCGATGCCGGAACTGCGCGAGATCATGCCAATCATGATCGCTGCCGTGCTGCTCTTGAACTTTTTCGTGCAGCGGTACGATCGCATCCTCAACTGGTATCGGACGAAGGCGCTGCCCTATGCGCTGCAGCACGGTCTCTTCGTCGTCTTCGCGTGCACGGTGCTCGTGCTCAATGCGCTCACTCTGGCGATGGGTGCCGGAACGACCACGGTAGCGCTCGACGTGATCATCCTAATCTTGGCGGCGGTTTGGCACGGCATCGGCTTCGTGCTGCGTCGCAAGATTCCGGAGCAGAAGGTCGGCTACCGCTGGTCGGGCTCGCCCAACGGACACTCGCGGCGTGCGCTCCTCTTTCGCGGCGCGGGCGACGTGCTCAAAAACGTTCCGCGCGTCTTCCTTCGCTGGTTCTACGCGACGGGACGCAGCCGCCGTCTAACGCTGGCGACGTTTGCCCTTCCGATCGCGCTGGCGATCCTGCTGCCTCTGCTTGGCCCGATCGACTTCGATTTCGTCCCGCAGGTCCAGACCGGCGAAATCAACATGACCGTAACGTATCCACCTGGAACGCCGCTGCAGATGACCGCGAAATACGTTAATGCCCTCGAAGACGCGATCATGAAGATCGACGGCATTAAGTCGGTCAGTACGACGGTTGGACGCAAGCCGGAGGGGTGGAGCTCGGCGATCGGCGATAACTACGCTCGGCTCAACGCACAGACGGTGCCCGAGCGACGCCACGACACGTACAAGCTTATCGATAGAATTCGAAAGCTCGGATATTTGGTGCCTGGCGGCGTCTTTGAAGTCGCCGGCGACAACGGCGGCGGTTCGGGAGCCTCAATCTTTTATTCGATCTCGGGCCCGAAGACGAGATCGGTCCCGCAGCCGAGAAAATCGCGCAGTTCTTGCGTAACACGCCCGGCAGCGTCAACGTCGAGACGAGCAACGAGGCGGCCGCGCCGAGGCTGAATGTAAACATCGATCCCCAGAAGGCCGAGGTTCTCGGCATCTCTCCCGCCGACGCCGCGAATGCGGCGCGACTCGCCATAGACGGCGCGGTTGCCACGCGGGTACGAGCGGAGAACAGTTTGGTCGACGTTCGCGTTCAGTTCCCACTCGCCGATCGCAAGACGGTCGACGAGCTCCAGGACGTTCGCGTGCGGGCGCAGGATGGGACGCTTGTTCCGATCGCCGACGTTGCAACCATGCAATGGACGAAAGCACCGCTCCAAATGAAGCGCCTCAACCGTCAGCGAGTCGTCGATGTCTACGGGTCCACTCTGCCCGGCTACTCCCTCGGCGCCGTCACGGGGCCGCTAGAGAAGCAGCTTCATACGCCGGGCTTCCTTCCGCCGGGCGTCCAGCCCACCGCGCAAGGAGACACCCAGTATATGAACGAGACGATGGCCAACATGGGCATCGCGCTGCTTACCTCGTTCATGCTCGTGTACATGCTGATGGTGATCTTGTACGGATCGTTCCTCGAACCGCTGATCGTGATGCTGTGCGTGCCGCTGGCGATCATCGGCGCGCTCGTTGGGCTCTCGTTCATGCACCTCGTCGAGCCGAATGCGGGTCAATCGCTTAACATCATCTCGATGATCGGCATCGTGATGCTCTTCGGCTTGGTAGCGAAGAACGGAATCTTGCTGGTCGATTACTCGAACACGCTTTGCCGGCGCGGATTGCGCGTGCACGAGGCGGTGTTGCAGGCGGCCGCAACGCGGTTCAGGCCAATTCTCATGACGACCTGCGCGATGGTCTTCGGCATGTTGCCCCTGGCGCTCGGATTTGCCGAAGGCGGGGAGTGGCGCCAAGCGATGGGAACCGTCATTATCGGCGGATTGTTGAGCTCGCTGATCTTGACGCTCTTTCTCGTACCGATGGTCTACGAAACGTGGATCGGCTTCTTGGAGCGGCGCGCCGACCAGCGGGCGGTCGTGGCGGAGATGACGAGGCCCAGCGAAGTCGGCGTCGTTTGAGAGAAAGCAAGCGCGGGTAGAGAGCGCGCATGAAGAACGTGTCACGCATTTTTTTGGCTTTCGCTATCTCCGCGCTTCCAATCGTTGCCGCCGCGCAGTCGGTTACCGTTATCGTGAATGGGCAAACGATGAATTTCACGCAACCGCCGATCGTGCGGGCGGGTCGAGTCTTCGTGCCCCTTCGCGGGGTCTTCGAGCAACTCGGCGCGAGCGTCGTCTACAGCAACGGGCAGATCAACGCTACCGGCAACGGGCGCACGATCTCGCTCACGATCGGCTCGACGCAGGCGACCGTCAGCGGACAGCCCGAGACGATGGATGTGGCGCCGTTTATCGTTGGTGCAACGACGTTCGTGCCGTTGCGCTTCATATCGCAGGCGCTTGGAGCGGCGGTCAACTGGAACGATTCGACGAGCACCGTTACCATTAGTGGCCGCGCCGGAGGGCCTCCTCAACGGCCTGCTCCGCCTCCTCCGCGGCCCGCGCCACGACCGAACCTGCAGTTCGTCACCGTGTCGCCGACGGGAACGACTTACACCGCCAATCCTAGGATTCGCTTTCAGTTTGACCGGCCGGTGCAGTTGGCGCAGTTCCGCGTAAAGGTCGACGGACGCGACGTGACGTCCGGCTTGCGTCAGAACGGCCAAACCTTCGTCATCGCTCTGTCGTGGCCGCTCGCCAGGGGCCCTCACCGAGTACGCGTCTACGGCACGACCGCCCAGGGCGTTCCGTTCGATCTCTCTTGGAGCTTCGTACGCGGATAGACCAATAATCGGCCCGATAAATCGCCGCGCGTTGGTGACGGGAGCCGGCGCCGGTCTTGCGGCCGGGATCGCTCCCGCACTGGCGCGCGACGGGTTTCGCATGCGTCGCAATCACTTATCGCTCGACGCCGCCCGATGCGACGATGGAAGCAATCAAAGCGGCGGGCGCCGCCGCCGTGGCCGAGCGGATCGATTTTTTCGAAGAGCCCGCGTCTATCGAAAGCGCGCTCGACCGGGCGATAGAAAGGCATGGCCCCTTCGACACGCTTGTGCATGCGGTAGGCCCGCTGGTCGTGAAGCGATTTTCCCGCATGACGCTCGATGAGTATCGCGAAGTGGTCGACGGGAATTTGCGCAGCGCGGTGCTGACGGCGCGCGCGATCTTGCCGGCGATGCGCGAGGCTGGTTTCGGGCGCATCGTTTTCTTCGGCATGCTGGGCTCGAGCGAGACGCGTCCCTTTCGCGGTTTCTCGCTCTATCAAGCGGCGAAGAGCGCACTGGTCGCATTTGCGCGATGCCTGGCCGTTGAAGAGGCTTCCAACGGCATTACCGTCAACGTCGTCGCGCCCGGCGACATCCGGAATAAATCGCTCGATCGCGCGGGCGCCTTGGAACGCCAGGCGCGCAATCCCCGGGGCCGTACGGGAAGCTACGAGGACGTTGCGGACGCGGTACGATTCTTGGTTGCGCCCGAGCGCGATTTCATTACCGGAGCGGTAATCGAAGTGACCGGAGGCTTGCAAACCGCCGCCGAGTGAGCGCGGTACAGGACTGCCGTACGCCGGCTCGTAAGCTGGGCAGACACGATGGGCGACGAAACTAACGAACATCAACCTTTTGCGCTGCCCGGCGCGCATCCTCAGTACGGACCCGATAAACTCGTCGCGGTCGAGCACATCGATCTTCATCTTACGCCGGATATCGCGACGGAGTCGCTCGATGGGATCTGCACGATGACCGTCCGAGCGCTCGACGAACCGGTCTCGCGCTTGACGCTCGACGCCGTCGATCTCGAGGTCTCCGGCGTCGAACGGATGGGCGGAGGGCCAAGCGCGAAGCGATCTGCACTTTACGCGGCGCGACGGCACGCTGGAGATCGAATTCGAGCCGCCACTCGCGGCCGGCGAGCGGGCAGCCTTTGCGATACGATATCGTGTTTCGAAACCTCGCCACGGGCTCTTTTTCGTCAAGCCGACCGCCGCGCATCCGGAGAAGGTAGCGCAAGCGTGGACGCAGAGCCAGGATGAATATGCGCGCTATTGGTTTCCGTGCCTCGACTATCCGCACGAAAAGCAGTCGACGTCGACGACGATCGTCGTTCCAAAGGGTACCTTTGCGCTGGGTAACGGCGAGCTGGTAGAGCGCAAGGACGAAGCGGACCAAACGATCTTCCGATACCGGCAGGACGTTCCGCACAGCACCTACCTCATGACGATGGTGGCCGGGCCATTTGTCGAAGTCGCGCAGGGAAAGGCCGGGAAGAAAGAGGTTCCGGTTTTCTATTACGTCTTGCCGGGACGAGAGGGCGACGGCGAACGCTCCTTCGGCAAGACGCCGCAGATGATCGAGAACTTTGAAGAGCGCATCGGGACGCCTTATCCGTACGCTCGCTACTCGCAGATTGCCGTCTCGGATTTTATCTTCGGCGGCATGGAAAACACGTCGGCTACGACCCAAACCGACCGAACGCTGCACGACGACACCGCGCAGCTCGATTTTTCGAGCGATCCGCTCGTTTCGCACGAGCTCGCCCACCAATGGTTCGGCGACCTGCTGACTTGCCGCGATTGGTCGCACGCCTGGCTCAACGAAGGATTTGCGACCTTCATGGAAGCGGTCTGGCGCGAAGCCGACCTCGGATACGACGAATATCTCTACGACATCTTCGAATGCCTTTCGATCTACTTGAAAGAAGACGCCGATCGCTACCGCCGACCGATCGTCTGCAACACCTATATCGCGCCGATCGAGATTTTCGACCGCCACCTTTATCAAAAAGGCGCTGCCGTGCTGCACATGCTGCGCGGCGAGCTGGGCGAGGCGCGTTTTTGGCGCGCGGTTGCGCGCTACGTGCGCGATAACGCGCAGCGTTCGGTCGAAACGATCGACTTCGTTCGCGCGATCGAGAGCGCTACCGGACGTAACTTACGCGGCTTTTTCAATCAGTGGGTCTTCCGCGAGGGCCATCCGAAACTCGAGGTACGCGTGGCATGGGACGCCGCGCGCAAAGTCGCTACCGTCACGATCGACCAAAACCAGGCCACCGACGAGGAGCACCCTGCCTACGAGTTCGACGTCGAGCTGGGTTTTGCGCCGGCTGCCGACGCCATTCCGGCAGTGGAACGCAACGGTCCGGTACCCGGCGAACGGCGAATTCGCGCGCATGTCGAGCGCGCCCACGAGACGATCGCCGTACCGCTCGACTTCGAGCCGCAGCTCGTGCGGTTCGATCCAGGCTCATTTCTACTTGCCGACGTCAACTATGCTATCGGTACGGATTTTGCCGCGGCGGCGCTGCGCAGCTGACCCCGACGTCGTCGCCCGAATTCGGGCCGCCCGGGAACTCGCCAAGGATGGGAACGCTGCGGCGCGCGATGCGCTCGAGACGGCATTCGATCGCGAGCCGTTTTGGGGCGTGCTCGCCGAGACCGCCCGTGCGCTCGGCGCGACGCGCGCTCCGTGGGCGAGCAGCATTTTCATCGGCGCGCTTTCGCACCCACATCCAAAGGTTGTCAGGGCCGCCGCTGAAGCGCTTGGAAACTTCCGAGATCCCGACGTGGCCGCCGCGCTCATTGAGGCGGCGCAGGGTCATGCTTCCTACTTCGTCCGCGCTTGCGCACTGACCGCGCTGGGAAAGACGCGCGATTCCCGCGCGTTCGACGTGCTCGTAGCGGCATCTGAGGAACGCACCTGGAACGGAACGGTCGAATCCGGCGCGATTGCCGGTTTGGCAGAATTGGCCGACGCGCGAGCGATGCCGTTCGTACTCGATGCTAGCGGTGCCGAACTCAGCGAGGGCGTACGTCGGGCGGCGGTAACCGCGCTGGGCCGCATCGCGGAGCTTGTGGAGAACGAGCGGGCGCGAGCGATCGACGCCCTCGAACGTCGCCTCGACGACGAAACGTATTTTGTGGCGATCGCTGCGATTCTAGCCGCCGAGTCGGTTGGCGACGTGCGGTTCCTTCCGGCGCTCGAGCGGATCGGGGAACAAGCCTTCGACGGACGCATGCGCCGCGACGCCATGGAGGCCGCAATTCGTATTAGAAGGGAGTCGAAGGTTCCGACACAGGTCAAAATCCTTCGGGACGACATTGATGAACTACGTGAACAGCAGCGTAAGCTTCGGGAGAAGATCGAGACGATCGCGCGGACTTAAGAGACGTGCGCTCGCGATCGTCTTTCTCTTCGCAATAATTGCCGTTGCGCTGCTCGTCGTACATGCACATTCGGCTTCGAGGCCGCTCGCAGCGGACGTCGTGTCCTCTGCTCGCTCGTCTCAAATTCTCGGAGGAGCAAGCTTTGAATAACGCCTCCTGTGTTGTCGGAAAATTGAGAAGCCTCTCAGCCGAACGTGCCTGCACGACAGGCAGCTTGTCGATTTCTTGGAGTAATGACGACCGCGAGAGGTTGAGAGGAGAGTTGCAGGGTGCTTTTGGGCCGGCGCTTGAGGGGGCGAGCGGGTGGAGCTTTGCGGTTATGGGCGCGGATGGGCGCACGATTTACGACGATCGCGCGGACCGCGCGGTCGCGCCGGCCTCGGTTCAGAAACTGATCGTCGCCACAACGGCGCTCGATGCGCTTGGTCCGCAGTATCGCTACCATACTCTCTTTTCGGGTCGTGACGGCGATAGCCGATGACGGTACCTTGGGTGGCGATCTTTGGCTGATCGGATCGGG
Organism: Vulcanimicrobiota bacterium; assembly: GCA_963826325.1. Taxonomy (GTDB): domain Bacteria; phylum Vulcanimicrobiota; class Vulcanimicrobiia; order Vulcanimicrobiales; family Vulcanimicrobiaceae; genus Cybelea. Next base: position 83,125 of record CAWGWT010000004.1, on the reverse strand, counting down.
CGATCCGTCGTTGCAGTCCGACGATCTTCGTAACGGCGTCGGCGTGCTTGCCCGCTCTGGATTGCGCCGTATCGACGGTGGCCTCGTGGTTGACGATACGGCGCTGAGTGGACCGGCACTCAATCGGCACTGGGGACGAAACGACGACGGCCAAGATTACGCAGCTCCGACGAGTGCCATTTCAGTCGATGGTGACACGATCGAGTCGCGACAAGAAGTCGGCGGCGCGAGAAGAAATGGTCTGGACGCCGATGCAAGAGGTTGCGAGATATGTCGCGGCACGCGTGAACGGAATGCTCGCGTCGCGTGGAATCGTGCCTGCGACGGCGCCGCTTCTCGGCGCCGCGCCGCTCGAGAGCGTCGTTCTCTGGGACCATCGCTCCTTACCGCTGAAGACGCTCGAAACCCATATGCTATTCGTTTCGGATAACCACTATGCGGAGCAACTGCTCCGAACGGTAGGCGAGGAAGCGAATGGAGTGGCAGACGACGCCGGCGGAATCGACGCCGAACGCGAATTCCTCGAGCGCAACGGTATACCGGCGCCCGGGCTTCGACTATTTGACGGAAGCGGGCTTTCGCCCGATAATCGAGTCGCCGCAATCACGCTCGCACGTTTGCTCGCCTATTACGAGCCGTCGCTTTATCTGCTCTTACCGCTGGGCGGTCGCCAGGGAACGCTCGAGTATTACGATTTTACGACGGCGCTTGGGCGCGTCCGTGCCAAGAGCGGGCACCTTTCCAATGTCTCGGCCCTCGCGGGATACGTCACGACGCGCTACCACGGACGCGTAGCGTTTGCTTTTCTCATCAACGATTCGCCCGGCGATCCGGACGCCGCAATCGTACGCAGCGTCAATCGTTTGGCAACATTTTGAGGAACGAAATAGCAGGGCTGCTGGACGAAGCTCTGCTTTCCCGCCTTGTCCGTCGCGCGCTCCGGCACGGAGGTGAGTTCGCCGACGTGTTTTGCGAGCGGCGCAGGACGCTGTCGTACCGGCTGCAAGACGGCCGGATTCACGACGCGTCTTATGGCGTCATCATGGGCGTTGGAATTCGGGTCGTCGTAGGAGAGTCGGCCGGCTACGCCTGCTCCGATGACTTGAGCGAGGCCGCGCTGACCGGAGCTGCGGACGCGGCCTCGCTGATTGCGAGTTCGGCGGCAAACGGAGAAGCGGGATCGGTCGACCTCTCGTTGCGTCCGTCGCCATCCTTTTACGATTGCGAGCCTTCGGCAGTTTTCGATGCCGCGCGCTACGTGCAAATGCTGGAGAGCGCCGATGCCGCGGCGCGACGTTACGATCCGCGTGTCGTCGCCGTCAATGCCCACGTGAGCGATGAGATTCAAGAGGTTTGGATAGCGACGAGCGAAGGTCGGCTCGTGCACGATTGCCGACCGCTGGTTACGCTCGGCGTGCAGGTCGTTGCCAGTGAAAAGAAAGAGCGCGGCTCGGGCTACGTCGCCGATGGGGGACGAACCTCGATCGCTTACTTCGACCGAGAGACGCCGGAGCTTCTCGCCTCGGAAGCCGCCCGCATTGCGACGGTCAACGTTGGCGCGTTCCCGGCCCCCGCCGGGGAAATGGAAATGATCGTCGGCGCGGGCGGCGGCGGCGTCTTGCTCCACGAAGCCGTGGGACACGGTCTCGAAAGCGATTTCAACCGCCGCGGCACGTCCCTTTACAGCGGACGAGTCGGCGAACGCGTTGCAAGCGAGCTCGTGACGATTTACGACGACGGAAATCTGGAGGAAGAACGGGGCAGCGTCAACGTGGACGACGAAGGCGTGCCCGGCCAGCACAAGGTCTTAGTCGAAAACGGTGTGCTGCTCGGCTACATGCAAGATCGGCTCAATGCCCGATTGATGGGCGTCGACCCGACCGGGAGCGGGCGGCGGCAATCCTTTCGTTTTGCTCCGCAGCCGCGCATGTGCAACACGTATATGCCCAGCGGTGACGCGAGCGTGGACGACATCGTTGCGTCGACGCGGCGCGGCATTTATGCGAAGTCGTTTGCGGGTGGCCAAGTGGAGATTGCGAAAGGCGATTTCGTGTTTATGGTCGGCGAAGGCTATTTAGTCGAGAACGGCAAGATTACGACGCCGGTCCGAAACGCCACGATCATCGGCAACGGCCCCGAGGCCATGCTGAAGGTGGTGGCGGTCGGCAACGACGGCCGGTTGGCACGGCGCCATTACACTTGCGGCAAGGGAGGTCAGTATGTTCCCGTCGGCGTGGGGATGCCGACGGTAAAGATTTCTTCCATTACCGTCGGTGGAACCCAACATGGATGAATCGGCAGCCATCGAACTTGCGTCCGGCGCGCTTGCGTTGGCAAACGCCGCCGGCGCGCAAAGCGCGGAAGCTTCCGTTTCGATCGCGCGCCGCTTTCACGCCGAAGCGCGCGAAAACGTTATTGCGCGGCTCGAGGGCTCGACCGGCAAAAGCCTCTTTCTGCGCGTTTTCTGCGATGGCCGCAAGGCGACGCTTTCGACCTCCGATCTTTCGGCGGACGGATTACGTGCGGCCGTCGCGCGCGCGGTCGCGCACGCCGAGCTCGTGGCCCCCGACGAATACGCCGGTCTTCCCGACGAATGTGCGGCCGAGGGAGCGCAGCTCGAACTATCCGATGCCCGAATCGCGGACCGCGAGGGTGCCGAAAAGTTGGAAGAGGCGTTAGATCTCGAGCGTCTGATCCGCGCGGCCGACACACGCGTCGTAAACTCCAGCGGTTCACACTATACCGATGCGGTCGGAGTGACGGCGATCGCCAACTCGATCGGCTTCGCCGCTGGTTATAGCTGGACCAGGGTCGGCCGTTCGACCGGACCTGTCGCGCTTGACGGAGACGTCAAGCGCATCGCACAATACGGCACGGCGGCGCGTCGCCTTGCCGATCTTGAGGCACCCGGTTCGGTAGCCGCTACCGCCGTGCGCCGAGCCGTCGATCTCTTCGGCGCGCGCAAGCCTCCGACGATGCGCGTGCCGGTCATCTTCGAACGCGACGTGGCCGCAGCGCTGCTTGACGACCTCTTCGCCGCGGGCTCCGCGGCTAACGTCGCCATTGGGAACTCCTGGTTGAGTGGACAGATCGGCAACCGTATTGCCAGCGAGCTAGTCACCGTCGTGGACGACGGGCGAGTACCGGGTGGCCTTGGCAGCTCGCCCTTCGATGGGGAGGGCGTGCCGACGCGTCGGACAGCCGTGTTCGAACGGGGTGTGCTTCGTACGTTCCTCTACGACACGTACTACGCGCGCAAGCTCGGCGCGACAAGCACCGGTAACGCCACCGGCGGGGGAGTTGGGCCTACCAACTTCTACTTGGAGCCCGGCTCCGCGTCCCTCGCCGAACTGATCGCCGCGACGCCCGTGGGAGTGCTCGTGATGGATACGATTGGCTTTGCAACCGAGCACGCTTCGGGCACCTACAGTCGCGGCGCACGCGGTTTTTTCATCGAAGGGGGCGAACTCGCCTATCCGATCGATGAATTTACGATTGCAGGGCAGTACACCAATATGCTCGCCGGCATCGATGCCATCGCTAACGATCTTCGTTTCGACGCCGCCGTCGTTTCGCCGTCGTTCCGCGTTGCCGAGATGACCGTCAGCGGAAATTAGAGCTTGCCATGATATCGCAGCCGGCTATCAGCCTGACAATGGTCTTGCGGATCGATATGCCCAACGAGCCCGGCGCCTTTGGATTTCTTGCCAACGTCATCGGCGATGCGGGTGGCGCAATCGGCGCCGTCGACATGCACTCGGTTGCCAAGGCGCGCGTCGTGCGCGACGTCACCATCGGCGTTCCCTCGGATGCCGCCGCCAACGAAGTGCGCCGAGCCGTCGAAGCTATCGAGGGCGCGCGGATCATCTTCGCCTCCGACTCCACCTTCCTCGCGCATATCGGCGGCAAGATTCGCGTCGATTCGAAGATCGCGATCAAGAGCCGGCAAGATCTTTCGATCGTCTATACGCCGGGCGTCGCGCGCGTCTCGATGGCGATTGCCGCCGATCCCGCAAAGGCCTTTCAGCTCACCGTCAAGCGCAACGCGGTCGCAGTCGTCACCGACGGGACCGCGGTGCTCGGTTTGGGCGACATCGGACCGCTCGGTTCCCTACCGGTGATGGAGGGGAAGGCGATGCTCTTCAAACAGTTCGCCGACATCGACGCCTTCCCGATCTGCCTGGACACCAAAGACGTCGACGAGATTGTCGAAACTGTCGTTCGCATCGCTCCGGTCTTCGGGGGAATCAACCTCGAAGACATTAGCGCTCCGCGCTGCTTCGAGATCGAAGAGCGGCTCATAGAAGCGCTCGATATTCCCGTGATGCACGACGATCAGCACGGCACCGCCGTGGTGATCATGGCCGCGTTGGTCAACGCCGCGCGCGTTGTCGGCAAAGAGCTGGGCGACCTTCGGGTGGTGGTTTCCGGCAGCGGCGCAGCCGGAACGGCAACGATCAAGATGCTGCTCGGCGCCGGCGTGCGCGACGTCATCCCGGTCGATCGCGCTGGAGCTCTGAATCGCACCGACCGTTACGAAAACCCGCATTGGCGCTGGTTGGCGGAGCATTGCAATCGCGAGAACCGGCGGGGTTCGTTGCGTGAGGTGCTTGAGGGAGTTGACGTCTTCATCGGCGTTTCCGCCCCCGGCATCTTGCAGCCGGAGGACATCACGCGGATGGGACGCGACCCGATCGTTTTCGCAATGGCAAATCCCACTCCCGAGATCATGCCCGATGTCGCGGCGCCCTTCGCGGCGGTCATCGCAACCGGACGCTCCGATTTTCCCAACCAGGTCAACAACCTTCTCGCCTTTCCAGGCATCTTTCGAGGCGCGCTCGACGTTCGCGCGCGACGGATCACCGAAGGGATGAAGCTCGCAGCGGCCTTCGCAATTGCCCAAATCGTTACCGAAGACGAGCTCAGCCCGGAGTACGTCATTCCCAGCGTCTTCGACACGCGCGTCGTCGATGCAGTTGCTAAAGCAGTGGCCAATGCGGCCACTGAAGAGGGCGTCGCCCGCAGAACGCCGGCAATCAATGAAGAAGAGGGCTTGAGCGCAAACGTTTGAGGGTCACAAGACTCCGCGCGCTCTTTCCTCGCCTGCAGTCGCCTTGAGCAGCGCGCGTTCTTCCAGGCGGATGCGCCACGAAAGCAATGCTGCGTTGAGGAACGAAAAAAGAATCGCAATTTCGCGAGCTCCGAAGGCCAGCGGAAGTATCGCGATCTCCGCACATACGATGATGTAGTTGGGGTGCCGGAAGATTCGGTACGGACCACGCCGTACGCGTGGCGTCCCCGCAAGCGTAATGAGGCGCGTCGTCCAATGTGGGCCGAGCGACGCAATGGTCCAAATTCGAAACGGCTGTAGGAGCGCATAGAGCGCGAGCAGCTTCCAGTTGGGGATCGTTGCTGCGGGAATAAAGATTGCCATGCTCGCCAACCATGACGCATGCAGCAGAATGAAGAAGGGATATTGCACCGCGCCCGATTCGACGCCGCCGCTAGCGAGCAATCGGCGCGTATTGCGCGCCGAGTAGAGCAACTCCAAGATGCGCTGCAGCGCGACTAGGCCGAGTACGATCCAGAGGATGCTCATCCTTCGAGCAGCGTGAAACCCGCGGTGAAACCCGGACCCAGCGCGCTCACGAGCGCACGCTTCCAAGGCAGTGAGTCTCCGATCGTTCGCTCCAACACGAACATGACGGTTGCGGCCGACATATTTCCGTAATCACGCAACACCTCACGCGCCGATCGGAGCGCTCCCGGTTCCAGCTCGAAAGCGTGCTCTAAAGCGTCGAGTACCTTGGCGCCGCCGGGGTGGCAAATGAAGCAGTCAATGTCGCGCAGCGTCAGCGCGTGTTCCGCGAGAAAGTCGACCGCAACGTCGTGAAGTTTCGTCGTGACGAGCTCGGGGATGTCGCGCGAGAAAATCGCCTTAAGCCCCTCGCGCGTCACCTCCCAGCCCATCACGTCAAGGGAATCGGGCCAAGTAAACTCTCCGCCGGCGACGATCCTCGCCCCTTCGCCCGTGCACGAGATCAGCGCAGCGCCCGCGCCGTCGCCGAAGAGAGCGGTCGCAACGATGTTGCTCTTCGAGAAGTCGTCTCGGCGAAAGCTCAGTGCGCAGAGCTCGACGACGAGGAATAGCACGAGCGCGCGCGGAGCCGAGCGGGCGATTGCGGCGGCGCGCGCTAGTCCGATTGCGCCCCCTGCGCAACCCAAGCCGAAAATGGGCAGCCGCTGCACCGTTCGCCTCAGGTTCATTCGTTCCATCAACAGCGCGTCCAAACTCGGCGTGGCAATGCCTGTGGTGGAAACCGCAACGACGGCGTCAATCTCTCGCGGTTCCCGTTGGGCCCGCGCGAGCACGGCGCGTGTCGCGCGCTCGAGCAGATCCAGAGCTGAGTCGAGATAGACTTGATTGCGCTCGGGCCACTCGTGCAGCTCCTCGTACCACTCGATCGGCACGCACGAATAGCGGCGCTCGATGCCGGCATTGCCGAACATGGGAAGCAGACGCACGATTTCCCGCGAGCGCGGGCCGAGCGCGAGATCGATACGCCGCATCACTTCAGTTTGGCCAAGTACGTAGGGCGGCACGGCCGTCGAGACGGCGAGGATACGAGCATCGGCGGTCATGGGGCAACGTTCCGCCCCGTCGGCAGGGTACCCGCGGCCCGCATGGTAATGGCATACCTCCCGTGTCGTCTAGACGTATGGCAGCGGCGATATTAGCCGCCGTTTTATTGGGTGCGGGGAGTCGACCGGCTCCTCTAATCGTCTATTCGGCTCCCGCCGGCAAGCGACCAACGGGTGCCGATCAGATCCACCCGGCCAACGCCGTTCTTCCCAACGGCAGAATCGCTGCACCTGCGGGCGCGAATCTTTTCGTGGGATCGAATCCGCTGGGCTTAGCGCTGTCGCCAGACGGTCGTTACGCCATTGTTTCCAACCATGGCGCGCCGCCCAACTCCTGGCTCTCCGTCATCGATACGAAAACCATGCGAGTCGCCAGTGAGTATCGCGATCCCTCGGCATCTTTCTTCGTCGGCATCGCAGTCGCGCGCGATCCAAACGATCCATTGCGTACTATCGCGCTGGCATCCGACGCCGCCGCCGGTGCGGTACGAGTCTTCGATCTCGACGGCAGCGGGCAATTGACGTTGGTGCAGTCAATCGCATTGCCGCCCGCCTCCGGCAGGCATCCCTATCCCGCGCAGATCGCGATTGCGCCGAACGATCGCACCGCATACGTAGCGGACAATCTTGGCGACACGCTGGTTGCGATCGATCTCGCCTCGCGGACGGTGGTGCGCTCGCTTCCGGTCGGTGATTTCCCGCTCTACGTCGCAGCGGGCAATCGTGATATACTCGCCGTCGGCACCGGGCTCTCAAATTACACGCCGGTCGCACCTCCGGCGCAAAGCCCGCAATTTGCGCTGCCGGCTTTGGATCCGACCAAATCCTCATCGCTTACCGTCTTCGAATCTTCGGGCGGTGCCGAACTCGGCGATCCCGCAACGGTGCGCATGGACTCGGCACCCGACGGGATGCAGATCGTCGGTGGGGCAGCACCGGGTGCGACGGTTTTGAGCCGCGATGGAGAGTTCGCGTACGTCGCTCTCGCGAACGTCGATCGCGTCGCGGTCGTCACTCTTGTGGGTGAACCTCGTGTCGTGCGCGGGCTCGACCTTCGTCTTTATCGTGGCGCGCCTTATGGCGCCGAGCCGAGCGCGGAAGTGCTCAGCTCCAACGGCAAAAGGCTTTATGTTGCGCTTGCCGGCCTCAACGCCGTCGCCGTGCTCGACGCGCAGCGTCCGACACGCTATCGGTACGGGTTGATTCCCACCGCATGGTATCCGACGGCACTTGCGCTTTCGCCGGGCGGGCGTTACCTCTACGTGCTCGATAGCAAAGGGGTCAACGGCTGGGGCATCTTGCAGCGCGTCGACCTCAAGCGAACCTATCTCGTGAGAGCGACCCTTGATGCGTTGCGCTATACGCGTACGCCTTTCGTCGCCCGATTCAATCCAATCATTCCTCCATTGCGCTCGAACAAACGCAGCGTAGCGATCAACCACATCGTTTATATTGCGATCGGACGGCAGAGCTACGACGCGACCTTCGGCGATTTGAAGGACGAATCGGGAAATCCGCACGGCAACGGCGACGCCGGCCTGACCGTCTACCCCGAGAGCGTAACGCCGAATCTGCACGCACTGGCGCGCTCTTACGCGCTGGCGGACAACTTTTACGCTTCGGACGAAGATGTCGACGTGGCGAAGCAATTTGCGACGGCCGGCGACGCGACGCTCTACCAGCAACTGCTCGCAGCGGCCGGCTCGGCTCGCGCGCCGATGGACGATCGCGGCGACGATCCGGAAGATTACGGCCGGGCGGGATACTTCTTTAACGCGCTGGCGCGCGCCCGGCTTTCGTTCCGCGATTACGGCGGCCTATTGCGCCTCTCAGGGTACGACGAGCTTGGCTACCATCTCAACGTGCCCGCGTTAGCCGCGCTAAACGGAAACGTCGATTTGAACTATGCGAGCCCGGTTATGATGACCGACGCCGAGCGCGCAAAGGAATTCGTTAGCGATATGCAGCGGTACGTGCTGGGCGACGCGACGCCCAGCTTTACGTATGTCTGGCTGCCTGGGGAAAGCGGCGAAGCCGGCGCAAGCGATGCCGACCGCGCGCTGGGCTCGATCGTCGATTTCATTTCCCATACGCCGCACTGGAGTTCAACGGCAATCTTCATCGTGCCCGACGGTTCGCAGAACTCGAACGACCACGTCAATTTCTTGCGCACCTACGGGCTGGTCGTCTCACCGCTGGCGCGGCGCGGCTACGTCGGGGAGAATCACCTTAGCGAAGCGAGCGTCCTGAAGACCGAGGAAGAGATCTTTGGACTTCCGCCGCTGACCTTAAACGATCTACTCGCGACCGACATGGCCGACTTCTTCACGGAGGCGCCCTCACCCGAACCGTATCAAGCACGATGACCGCGCACCATAACGTTAGCTTCGGGCCGCGTCTGGTGGCGACACCGACGGGCCGCCTACGCGCCGCCCTGTTGGTGCGGCCTTCGCCGAGCATTGAGACAGCGGCGCCGTTGATCGGGGAACCCGGCGCGGTGTACGAACGTGCTCTCGAGCAACACCACGTACTGCGCACAACGCTCGAGTACTTCGGCGTGGAAGTCACCGTCGTAGAGCCACGGGGCGCCGATCCCTATGAAACGAGCGTCGGGGATGCAGCCGTCGTCTTTGAAGACGGAGCCGCGCTAATGCGGCTCACCTCACTCTCACGCCGCGCCGAAGTCGACCGCCTCGGGGCTGAGTTCGCGATGATGGACGTGCCGGTCGCCGGGCACATCGCCGCGCCGGCGTTGCTAGACGGGCACGACGTCCTGCTTGCGGGCGGCACCGCCTTCGTCGGAATCGGCTCGGGCGGCAATCAGTTGGGCCGCAGCGGTTTCGCGAAGTTAGCGCGCGCTCATGGTTATCGCGTCGTTGAAGTGAAGCTCGCCGACGGTGTGCCGTCGCTGCGCGCGGTTGCGGGTGCGGCGTCAAAGGACACCATCGTGCTCGGACCCGATAAAGTCGATGCCAAGGGCTTCACCGGCTTTCGTACGATCGCGCTCGAGCTCGGCGAATCGCAGGCTGCCGGCGTTCTGGCTTTGGATGACGGTCATGTGCTGGCGGACCTTCGCTTCCGGACCGCACTTTGGGCGATGCGGCGCGCGAGAATCACCGTCGAAGCTATCGACCTTTATGAATTTACGAAGCTGGGCTTGACGCCTTCGATGCTGACGCTCGCCCTTCGGCGGGAGTAAAGCCTCGTATGCGAATTGCCGTCCTTTCCGATATACACGGCAATCTTTTGGGGCTCGATGCATGCTTGGCCGATTTGGAGTCGCAAGGAGGTGCCGATGGGGTAGCGATCGCAGGCGATCTGTGTTTGGATGGGCCGAAGCCGAAAAAAGTGCTGCAACGTTTGGAAGAGATCGGTGCCGCATGCATCCGGGGCAACACCGACCGCTATCTCTCGGACGATACTTCCGTCGAAAAGTTCGAGCCGTCAGAGCTTGCGCAGATTGCCTGGACGCGACGCGAAGTTGGGGAACGCTGGCTTTCGTGGCTCAAGGAGCTGCCTTTTGCTTTGCGGATAGGCGAGGACGACAATCAGCTCCTGATCGTCCACGCTAACCCCAAGAGCGACGACGAGCACATCTGGCCCGACGCGGACGAGGCTCTTTTGCAGCGTCTCATTGGCGAGGAACGCGCGACGGCGATTGCCTTCGGTCACCTGCATCTGCCCTATGTCCGTCTGTGGCGGGGGACGCTGCTCGCGAACGTCGCATCGGCCGGATTGCCGAAGGACGGCGACCCGCGCGCCGGCTACGCTATTTTCACCGAGCGTGGCAGCGGCTGGGAGGTAAAGCATCGCCGCGTGCCCTTTGACACGAAGCGGGTCGCAACCCAATTGGCCGATTGCGGGATTCCGGAGAGTGCAGAACTCATCGCCACTCTCCGCCGCCATCGGTACAAAGGACTAAAAAATTTAATTCCATAGGTTTTGGCGCGCCCGCCGTGGAGGTCGATCGTCTCGTGAAGCGGTACGGCGCTTTTAAGGCGGTCGACGGCATCTCGCTGCGGGTCGGCGTCGGCGAGTTCTACGGCTTCCTCGGACCGAACGGCGCCGGAAAGACGACGACGATCAATGCGATCGTGGGATTGGCCCGAAGGAGCTCCGGAACGATTCGCGTCTTCGGGTACGACAACGAAGTGCAATGGCGTCAGGCCCGCGGGCTCATCGGCCTTTCTCCTCAAGAGTATAACTTCGATCGCTACTTGTCGCTTCGCGACGTTCTGATCTTTGCAGCCGGGTATTACGGACTGCGCGGCAAGGCCGTGGCCGAGCGTGCCGACATGCTGCTCGAGCGCTTCGGACTAACGTCGCACGCTCATCTCGAGTACACGAAGATCTCGGGAGGTCAGAAGCGCAGGCTCTCGCTCGCACGCGCTTTGATCCATCGGCCGAGTCTGCTGATTTTGGACGAACCGACCGCCGGCGTCGACGTCGAGCTGCGGCTGGAGCTCTGGCAGTGGTTGCGGGAGCTCAACGCCGACGGCCTCACGATCTTCTTGACGACGCACTATCTCGAGGAGGCGGAACAGCTTTGCAAGCGCATCGGCATCATTCGTAATGGCCGCATAATCGCCGAGAAGCCGACCGATGAGCTCGTCGCCGAAGGCGCCTCTCTACAAGACGTCTTTCTGGAGCTGATGCGAAATTAATCCGTTTGGCCTTTGGACGCTGGTCAAGCGCGAGATGATCCGAAGCCTAAAGATCATTAATCAGGTGATCTGGCCGCCGATCATCACCACGCTGCTCTACGTTTTCGTCTTCGGCCTCGCGCTGGGCAGCCGAATCCCGGTCGTGCAAGGCGTCAGCTACGCGCAGTTCCTGATACCGGGCCTGATCATGCTCCAAGTCATCGACGCTTCCTACGGCGAGTGTTCGAGCTCGCTCTTTCAAGGACGGTTCATGAACTCGATCCAGGAACTGTTGATTGCGCCGATGTCGGCGTTCGAGATCGTCGCGGGCTACGTTCTGGGAAGTTTGGCTCGCGCGCTGCTGATCGCAGGTCTCATTACCGGCCTCGGCGCGGTGCTGGTGCACATCGCGCCGCGCGACTGGCTTCTGTATTTTTGCGTCATCGCCATGGTCTCGGTCTTGTTCTCGGCGCTTGGGCTGATTTTCGGACTCGTCGCCGACAAGTTCGATCACATCGCAATTCTGACTACGTTCGTCATCACGCCGCTCACCTTCGTTGGCGGCGTGTTTACCTCGGCGACCATGTTGCCGCCCACATTGCGCAATTTGGAGCTTTTCAATCCGATTTTCTACACGATCGATGCCTTTCGCCGCAGCTACACCGGAGAGAGCTACCTTGCGCCGATGTTCTCAATCGCGATGATCGCGCTGCTTGCCGCAATCGCGCTTGCTACGGTCTTGCGCATGACCGCGATCGGATATAAACTGCGTACGTGACGATTCTTCTCGTAATCCTGCTGGCGGTCACGCAGTCCGCAACGCGCTTATCGATCCAGCCGTGGACTGGCTCCGATTTTCAAGTTACAACCGGTTCAGCAGCAAAGTACCGTCTGGAGGTAAGCGGGAGGCCAAACGCATCAGTCCACTTGCGCGCGCTCAGCGTCGCTTCAGGGTGGCTCGCGGCATTCTGCACCACGCGTATCTGCTCTCCGCAGCGCATCGATGTCGAGCTGCCTCGCTCGGGTCAGACCGTCGTGCAATTCGAACTAATTCGCGAATCCGATAACGCGCCGAAGCAGAGCGGCGCTACGATAGCCGACGACGACGGAGCCACGGTTATGGTTCCCGCAGCCTATCGGGGATAGATTACCGAATGCTGCGGGTCTCGAGTCTCGCCCTGGCAGTAGGTCTGACCGCCGTCGCGACGCCGCAGCCCGCCGCCACTCCCGACGCGGCGACGATTCTGCAAAGAAGCCAGGATCGCTGGCACAGCCTGGTCTCATACCAAGTGCCCGTCGCAATTAGCGGCAGCGTGAGAGCCTTCATCATCTCGGTGCCTTTCAGGATGACGGGTACGCAGTACTATCAGGCGCCCGACCGACAGGCTCTCCACCTCGACAACCCGCCGAGCCTTGCGCGCGGTCTTGGCAATACGCTCTCTACGATCGGAACGCCGCAGACCTGGCTTCGCGACTACACGATTGCGATGCCCGTGATGCAACCGCACGGGCGCCATGCCGCCTACGCGTTGACGGGCACCCCGAAGCGCCAAGGCCGCATCAAGAGCATGACGATGTGGATAAGTGCGACGACGTACGGGATCGAAGCGATCAACTTTGCGTATACCAACGGCGCGACGCTCTCCGTGAGTTTCGAGCGCCGTCACGGAGTAGCGCTCTATCACCTGCCTCGCAGCGCTTCGCTCGTAGCAAAGTTCCCAAGCTATAGCGGAAACGCAAAAATTGTGTACGGCAACTATACGCTGAATCAGCCGATTCCGACGTCGGTCTTCACGCAGCATTAACGGGTCCTCGCGGCCTGCTGCGCATCCTTCAGAGTTTCTTCACCTCCCGCGTCTAGGCTTACCGAACCGAAACTGCGAGCTTAACTTTTGGAGGTACGATGTCGAAATTACGCGTGCGGATGCAGGCGCAGATTGGTCTTGTGGCGATTGCCGTATTGGCTGTCGGGGGCTGCGCTCACGGCTCGAGCGGCATGCTTCCCATGCAAGCTGCCGGGCCTGGTTCCGAGCCGGCCCAAATGGCGCGGCCTGACAGCGTTTCCATACTGAAGCTTCTCACGAAGGAAGTCGTCATCGGGTCGACGGTCGATCCGAAGTTCGGTCAGCTTAACCCCTATGGCCTAACCGTTGCACCGTCAACGGCGGGCGACTTCGTTAAAGGCGACCTAGCGGTCTGCAACTTCAATGCGAAGAGCAACGTCCAGGGTACCGGCTTTACGATCGTGGCGCTGCATCCGACTCCTGGTTCGAAGCCGCGCCTGGTTTCCGCGAGCAGGACGCTGCGCGGCTGCGATGCACTCGCGCTCGGGCCGGCTGACGACATTTGGGCGGCAGCCTTCTCTGCGAACGGCAATCCAGTTCTTTCGTCCAGCGGCGTGCTGGAGGCGAACATCAAAGGCGCGCCGTTCGATCGTCCATTCGGTCAAGTCTTTGCGCAGCCCACGTCGGGAAGTCCAGCGTTCTACGAAAGCAACGCCGGTGATGGAACGGTCGTGAGGATCAATCTCGGATCGACGTTCACCTACGATGTGATCGCCAGCGGGTTTGCGGTCAACCACGGGCAGCCTGGCAGCATCTTTGGGCCGTCGGGATTAGCATACTCCCCGCGCGTCGACACGCTCTACATTGTCGACGGCACGAACAATACTGTGGTCGCCTTTCGCAACGTGACTAGCATTCCGGCCGGCGGAATCACCGTCGAGCCCGGAGGGAAAACGTTCACCGGTCCGTCGGCAGTCCGGGCGCGTTTGGTCTTCGCGGGTACTCCGCTTAATGGTCCGATCAGCTCGGCGCTGTTGCCCAATGGACATCTCGTGATCGGCAACACCGGTAATCGTAACGGTCGGAACATCATGGTCGAAATGACGCCATACGGCAAGATTCTCGACGTTCGCAACGTCGATCGAGGTGCCGCCGGCTCGATCTTCGGAATGGTCGCCACGGGCACGAGCAACGCAGACACGAAGCTGTACTTCAACGACGACAATCACAACAATCTGCGCGTCTTAGAAAGATAGCAACGTTGGCCGGTCGCGAGGGCGCATTGTCGCGCCCTCGCGACGGCATCGATTCACATCATCGGCGGGCACAGCGACGGGAGCAAACCCGCAAGCGCCGGCAGGATTATTACGCCGCCAAGGGATTAGCGCGCGGGGAAAAAGGGATTGTGCTCTTTTTCCAGCTTGACGACCGTCGGAGGCCCGTGGCCGGGCATGACTACCGTATCGTCCGGCAGGGTGAAGAGCTTGCTGCGAACGCTGTTAAGGATGTCGCCGTAGGTGCTTGCGTCGCCGTACGCGCCGCCGACGCTTGCGGCAAAGAGAGTATCGCCCGAAAAGAGCGCGTCTTGGAAGAGAAAGCACGACGACCCGTCGGTGTGGCCGGGCGTGTGCAGCATGCGAATCGTCGAACCGTCGCCGAATGGCAGCGTTTCGCCGTCGCGCACCGGTAGGGCGCTGCTCGCGAGCGATCCGATGGCGTGCACGTCGAGCGCGTGCATTACGATCTTTGCGTCAGGAAAAGCCTTCGCAACGTCGGCGGTCGCGTCGCAGTGATCGGCGTGCTTGTGAGTGATGAGGATGTACTGCAGATGGTAATCGCCGTCGCGCACGATGCGCAGCAGGTTCTGCGGGATGCCGGCCGGATCGACGAGCGCGGCGCGTCGTCCCTTCTCAAGAAAGAAGACGTAACCGTTGCTGGGATGCGGGTCCTGAGGGTGGCGGCGCACGTCGGAACGCTCTACAACGGGAGGCTCCCACCGGTGGGCGGCGCTGTCGGCGAGTTTCGCGCCGTCGAGGTGCAAAACCGAAGCGAGGGCGCGGGCTTGGTCGTCGTTTGCCGAACCTTCGTCCTTTATCCATTTGGCAATTGACGGCGCCGCAACGCCGCTTGCGCTGGCTAGTTGCGTGGTGTCGATGCCTGCGCCGTGCATCGCCTTGCGCACGATATCGCCGAACGTGTCCTCCAGGGGCAATTGCAATTTCGGCATGTGGCTGACTTCGACGCACCTTCCCAAGTGACTGCAGCCGGGATGAGACGGGCGGAGTCGAAGAGAGCCGAAGTGGAACATGTCGTCATTATCGGATCGGGGCCTGCCGGTCTCACCGCAGCGGTCTATGCAGCTCGCGGGAACCTGCGGCCGCTCGTGCTAGCCGGCGGCCTCTACGGCGGCCAGCTTATGCTCACGACCGATGTGGAAAACTATCCGGGATTTCCGGAAGGCATACTCGGTCCCGAGTTGATGATTCGCTTTCGCGAGCAGGCCGAGCGCTTCGGCGCGCGCATCGAAAACGTCGATGTAAGTTCAGTCGACTTCTCGAAGCGCCCGCTCGTTGTACGGACGGACGACGCGCAGCACGAAGCCTCAACGGTGATCGTGGCAACCGGCGCGAGCGCGCGTTGGCTCGACATCCCGGGCGAAGAACGGTTGCGGGGACGCGGTGTCTCGAGCTGTGCGACCTGCGACGGCGCCTTTTTTACCGACAAGCGAATTGTCGTCATCGGCGGCGGTGATTCCGCGCTGGAAGAGGCGCTCTTTCTCACGCGGTTCGGCAGCCGCGTGACGATCGTGCACCGGCGCGATCGGCTGCGTGCGAGCAAGATCATGTCCGACCGCGCGCGGGCCCATCCGAAGATTGATTTTATTTGGAACTCGGTAGTCGAAGAGGTCCACGGCGAAACGCACGTGACGGGCCTGCGGCTCCGTAACGTGCTCGACGGCAGTAGCAGCGATTTGGAAACTGCCGCTCTCTTCGTCGCGATCGGGCATATCCCCAATACCGGCGTTTTCGCGGGGCAACTCGATCTCGACGAGCTCGGTTACGTTGTCTCGCCCGACGGAAGCTTGACGAATGTGGAGGGCGTGTTCGTCGCAGGCGATGTCAACGACCATCGGTACCGGCAAGCCGTCACGGCGGCCGGCGCCGGATGCCGCGCGGCGATGGACGTCGAGAAATATCTCGAGGCCAAAGAGTTTAAAGTAGATTCGCTAGCGCGTCTGTGAGCTCGGCAAACTCGAATCGATAGCCGAGCCGCTGCGTGCGCTGGGGTAGCACGCGCTGACCGCGCAAGAGCATCTCGGCGCCTTCGCCGAGCATCGCGCGTAGTGCGAACGTCGGCACCGCAAGTCGAGCCGGTCGCTTGAGCGACGCCGCGATTTCCTTTGTAAATGTCGCGTTGGTCACGGGATTCGGCGCGCAGGCATTGAGCGGTCCTTCGACGCTATCGAGAGCGATCTCGTAGATCCCAACCAAATCGGCGATGTGGATCCAGGAAATCCACTGCCGTCCGCTTCCAATGATACCGCCGGCACCGACGCGGAACGGCGGCAGAATTTTTTCAAGCGCGCCTCCGTCGGTTCCAAGCGCAATACCGGAGCGCACGAGCGCGACACGCATGCCAAGCTCGGAGGCACGCCCCGCCTCTCGCTCCCATTCTAAGCAAACGCGAGCGAGGAAGTCGTTTCCGGGCGGACTCTCCTCGACGAAAATCTCGGTTTCGCTGGTGCCGTAATAGCCGATCGCCGATGCGCTGACGTACGTTTTGCTTCGGGGCGAGCGCTCTGCCAGCGCCTCCAGGAAGCGGCGCGGTGCGTCGACGCGGCTCTCTTCGACGCGGCGCTTGACTTCTGCATTCCAACGCTGTCCTAACGGCTCGCCGGCGAGATTTACGATCGCGTCGCACGCCACTGCTACGTCTGCCGCGGCGGAAGGATCGCGTAGCGATGCAGTTTCGACCTCGTCGCCGCGCGCGCGAAGTGCGGCGGCGAGATGTCTGCCGACAAAGCCCGAAGCTCCGAGCATAAGAATTTTCACGTTCGGCTAGGTTCCGTGCTTAGCTATCGCCGCGCCTGCGCGACGTAGCGGAACTGCCCGGACATCCACATGCACGTGCTTCCATCGTTCATGACGAACGACTCAAAGCCGTCGACTTCGGGGTTAAAGTCGGCGTTGTGCAGTTTGGTCGCCGGCCAGTTCACGGCAGGTTCCTGACGCGCAGCGCCGCGGGCTTTGCTATTTGAGAACTGCGGCGAATTTACCAGCGCGTTGAGCACTGAAGCGAGCCTCTTAGCATCATTCATCGCTAGATCCATCCCCTCTATCTCGGGCTTCCCGTGCGAGAAGGGTTACCGCCCGGCGTAGAGCGCCGGCGCTACCAGCGCAAAGCTTGACGCACGCGAGCCGGCACATGAACCGCTAAATTCCGTCCACAAAGCAGCCGGGGTTCAACGTGCGGTTTGGATCGAAGCGCTGCTTGAGCGCTCGCATCCGGTCGACCGCAGCGGGCGGCGCACCCCATACGCGCAGGTAAGGGCGATGGGGATGTTCGCTCGCGACGACTTGCGCGCGAGGCTGGAGTTCGTGCAAAGCTTCGTCGAAGAATTCGATTTTGGCGCCAAAGGCATGGGAATCGAAATCGCTTACGCGCAGCACGACGTCGCCGTTCATCACGTCGGCGATCGCCTCGCTGCACAGCTCAAAGCGCCGCGCGAGGTCTTGCAAGCTCAACGCGCAGCGATCCGGCTCCTGCGCGACGGAATTAAGGCGATATGTCACCGAGCGCTCACCCAAGCATGCGATGTATGCATCTACAACGCGCTGGAACGCCTCACGCGCGCCGGCTTCCACAATTCGGGTCTCGGGCACTCCCGCCCGGCCCAATGCCGAACGCAGCTCGAGCGTAGCGCGCTCTAGCAGCGCTTCGCTGCCTTCCAACAACGCCAGAATCCGTCCCTCGAGCCCTTCGTCGCCGTCGATGGCGTGGTGAAACCCGTCGATGCAAAAAGCCGCTGCCGGCCGAATGCGCAAACCGGCGAGCTGCGCGCACGCGCGCTCGCGCGTATGCTCCGGCAGCGAGGCGAGGAAGAGACGAGCGTACGGCGGCAACGGAATGCTCTTGAGGTTTGCTCGCGTTAAAACGCCTAGAGTGCCGAACGATCCGACGTAGAGCCGGCTCATGTCGTAACCGGCTACGTTCTTGACGACCATGCCGCCGGCGCGCGCGATCGTTCCGTCGGGTAGAACGATCGTCGAGCCGAGCAGATAATCGCGAATGCGGCCGTAAAGGTGCCGCCGGGGCCCCAGCCAGCCGGCGGCGAGCGTGCCGCCGAGCGTTGCGTACTGCGGTAGTGGAGCGTCGAAGGGGACGAACTGTCCTTGGCCGGCCAAAAGTGCGGTGATGCCCTGAATCGGCGCCCCGGCTTGTGCCGCGAGCACGAGATCGGCGCGCTCATTTGCCACGACGCCCGTCAGGGCCGTCATGGCAAGCGTAACGTCAAGGCGTTCGGGCGGGAAGCCCATTCCGGCCAGCGTTGCTCCGCCTACGATCCGAATCTTTTCGCCGGTACGATCGCACTGCGCGACTATTTTGCTTACGCCTTTGGTGGTCTTCGGCGTGGAGCGCTCTTGGGTCGCCCTCACGGCGGGATAACCTCAGGGCAGCGCGTACCGCTTGGAAAAATCTTTTCCG
This sequence comes from Vulcanimicrobiota bacterium, assembly GCA_963826325.1. Taxonomy (GTDB): domain Bacteria; phylum Vulcanimicrobiota; class Vulcanimicrobiia; order Vulcanimicrobiales; family Vulcanimicrobiaceae; genus Cybelea. The sequence goes on along the minus strand of CAWGWT010000004.1, from coordinate 64,350 downwards.
GATTGAGCACCCGTCCAGGGTCGAAGACGTCGCGCACTCGCCCCATCGCCGCAAGGTCGGCGGTCGAGTAGACGCGTGTCATGGCCTCGCGCTTCTCCCATCCAATCCCGTGTTCCCCGCTGATGGTGCCGCCGAGGTCGATCGCGGATTGTAAGATCTCATTGCCGGTCTCGACGACTGCAGCGACCTGCTTGCGATCACGCTTGTCGTACATCAACAACGGATGGAGATTGCCGTCGCCGGCGTGGAAGACGTTTCCCACCGTAATCCCATTTGCGCGTGCGGCGGCTTCTACCGCGCGTAGTGCCTGGGGAAGTTTGCTGCGCGGCACGCAGACGTCTTGCGTATAGTAGTTCGGCGCAATGCGCCCGGTCGCGCCGGCAGCGCTCTTGCGCCCCGCCCAAAGCGCGTCGCGCTCGGCCTTATTGTGGGCGTTTCGCCACGAACGTGCCCCGTGCTGCATCATAATCGAGTGAATAGCCGCTTCAGATGCTTCGACATCCACTTCGAAGCCGGCATTCTCAACCAGCAGAACGGCGGCGGCCTCAGTGGGATAGCCGGCATGGAAGGCCGCTTCGACCGCGTGAGTGATGACGGCATCCATCATCTCCAGCGCCGTCGGCAGTATTCCGGCGGCGATGATGGCCGAGACGGCTGCCGATGCCGAATCCACGTCGTCGAACGCGGCGAGCGAGACGCGAACCGATTCGGGAAGTGCCAGAAGGCGCAGCCACGCCGAGGTCACGATGCCGAGCGTCCCTTCGCTGCCGACCAAGGCTGCCGTAAGATCGTATCCCACATCGTCGATGTTCGTTTGAAAGACTTCTCCGCGAGCGTCGACGACTTCAAGCCCAAGCACGTGATTGACGGTCGTACCATACGAAAGACAGTGCGCGCCGCCGGCATTCGTCGCGATGTTTCCGCCAATCGTCGAAATTTGCTGCGAAGACGGGTCGGGCGCATAGAAGAGCCCGCTCGATGCGACGTGGCGAGAAAGATCGAGATTTATCAGTCCAGGCTGCACGCGTGCCCGGCGGCCGCGCTCGTCGAACTCGAGCAGTCGATTCATTCGCGCAAAAGAGAGAATCACGCCGCCTGCCAGCGGCACGGCACCGCCGCAGAGTCCCGTGCCCGCGCCCCGCGCGACGATTGGCTCGCCGCAATCGCGAGCGATTTTCACGACCGCGCTGACGTCGCGAGTCGAGCTCGGCAGGACGACCGCCGACGGCATTCCGCCGTCGGTGTACGCGTCGAAGGAATAGACACCGAGGTCTTCAGGCGAGGTTTTTACCGAGTCGCTCCCAAGCGCGTCGACGAGCCTCTCTCGCAGCATGCACTCGGAGCTTTCGCCATTCGAAGGGCGCCTCGCTGCAAGAGAGGTCTTGACAACGACCGAGGGCTGTGGTTGGTTCGAAGGCGATGTTCTTTCGCGGAATTCGCGGTGCGATCACTGCCGACGGCGACGATGACGCCTCGATCGCGCGCGCCACAAAACGGCTCTTGGCCGAGATGACGCGGCGCAACCAGATCGAGCTCGACGACATAGCATCGGTGCTCTTTACCGTTACGCCCGACCTTCGCGCCGGTTTTCCCGCGCTTGCCGCGCGCGAAATGGGTTGGGTCTGGGTGCCAATGCTTCATGCGTGCGAGATCGACGTCCCTGGCGCGTTGGGGCGATGCATTCGCGTGCTGATGCATGTGAACTCCACTCGGCGACCGGCGGAGATCGAGCACGTGTACCTCGACGGCGCAACGGTCTTGCGCCCCGACTTGATGCGAGCGACGTCTTGAGCAAGAACACATTCGGGATTCTCGGCGTCGGAGCGATCGGAGGCTCGATTGGGCTTCGCGCGCGCCGTAACGGCGCTTACGTCGTCGGCGCTGATAGCGATTCGGCGGCCTTGCAAAATGCGCTCAAGCTCGGCGCGATCGATGCTATCGCGAAGACCGAGGAACTCATACGCATCGCCGATGAATACGTTATTGCCGCGCATCTCGAGCCGACGCTGCTCGAGTTAGAGCGCTTGGCACGCGCATCGACGCCGTTGCCGGGCCTGATTGTGGACGTAGCCTCTGTCAAAGTTCCCGTGGTGAGCGCTGCAGAGGGATTGCAAAATTTCGTCGCGACGCATCCGATGGCGGGTACCGAACTCAGTGGTGTTGCCGCTGCGTGCGCCGAGCTTTTTGAGGGCTGCGCGTGGGCGTACGTGCCAAGCGGCGATGACAACTTAGACGCGCGCGCGCGGGCGTTTATCGACTCGATGGGTGGCGTGGCGGTTGCAATGGCGGCCGAAGAGCACGATCGCTCGGTCGCACTTACATCACACGTGCCGCAGATCGTCGCCTCCTGTTACGCGAGCTTGCTTCGGGCCGACAAAAGCGCCAAGCGGGTCTGTGGCCCGGTAGCGCGCGAGCTCCTGCGGATTTCCGGAATGAGCTTTGCGATGTGGCGCGACACTCTGAAAGCAAACGCCGTGAACATCGGGCCACAACTTCGGCGGCTTGCCGCGGAGCTCGAGGTAGCCGCCGACGCCATGGCACGCGACGACGTCGATAGCTTGGCGCGGCTCTTCGGCAACGCGCACGTCTCGGCACAAGTGATCCAATCTCGGCCTTCGCCGTGAGATAGAATTCTGAGCAGCGTCTTGATCGACTGGTCTTGTACTGCGGCCCAATTCGGGCTCGTGCGGATCCATCGGAACGGTTGAATAATCGATCCACGATACCCGGGTTGACGATCGCGCCGGCGCGCCGTATGGAGCCACCGGATAGGCGTTCTTCTCGCACGGAGATGAACTTGGGCCCGCGTAACTGGTTGCAAGACAAAGAGGCCAATGCATCAAACCTGTCTTTTTAGCACGCCTTACCGTAAAGGGAGTACGGCATGTTCGAGCGGATCGTAGCGACCGGTTTTGCGCTTGTGCTATTGACTGCGCCGGGGTGTGCGGCAAGTTCTGACGACGCTAAACTGACGGCGGCGCTTCAAAAAGTACTCGATCGCTATTTGCTCACGCGCTCGAAGCCCGAGCATATCTCGGCAATTTCGTTGAGCATCAGCCTCAAAGACGCGAGTTCGAATATCAATTTGGCGGCCGGGACGACGAAGTATCGCAACGCAGGGCAGAAGGCGACGCCGGCCGATCTCTTCGAGATCGGTAGCAACACGAAAGCCTTCACGTCGGTCGCAATCCTTCATCTCGAGGCTGCCGGAAAACTCTCCATCTCGGACAATCTCGGAAAGTGGCTTCCCCAATACCCCGTATGGAAGATGGTCACGATTCACCAGTTGCTCGACATGACTAGCCCGATCCCGGGCTACGACAATCAGGATTCGATCGGCAAAATGATGGCGCAGAGCCCCAACCACAACTTTACGCCGGAGGAGTTGGTCGCGTCGGTCTATCCTCGTGGCGGGAAACCCAAACCCGTGAGCGGTTGGACGTACTCGAATACGAACTACATCCTAGCCCAGATGATCATCGAGAAAGCGAGCGGCCAGAGCTACAGCGAGGTCGTGCGCGGGTTATTCGATGAAACCGGCCTAAAGAACACCTATTACGAGCAGAACCGCTATCCAACTTCCATCACGAACCGCATGGTCTCGGGCTACTTCTACAACCACGACGCAGACAATGCCGTGTTGAAACCGCTGCTGGGGCACGACGTGAAGAATGACAGCGTCTCGTGGATGCAGGCGGCCGGCGGAATCGTTTCGCAGATGGACGATGTGACCCGCTGGTCGCGTGACCTCTACGAAGGCCCGCTGCTCGCAGAGAAACAGCGCAAAGAGCTCACCACCATCGTTTCCATAAAGACCGGTGAGCCGATCGCAAATACGTCCAAAGAGGATCCGCTCGGCTTCGGGCTCGGAGTCGGACGGGCCACCAAACCGAACATCGGCACGTTTTGGTACTATCAAGGCACGACGCTCGGCTACCGTGTCGTGTACTTCTACCTTCCCAAGACGCGGAGCGTCGCAACCGTCGGCCTCAACAGCCAGCCCGACTCAAACGAAAGCAAGGTCGGCAATCTCATGGACCAGGTTTTTGAGGTCTTGCAGGATGCGGGCAAATTATAATCGGCTCTATTCGTACAGCAGATACCTGCGGCGCATCGATTCGAAGTCGGCGACGCCGGCCGCCCATTGACCCAAAATTGCTTCGGCCGTTTTGCCGGCCAGCAGTGCTTGCCGAAACGAGTCGGTGCCCCAGTCGCGGTCGAGACCCGAAATGCTCTTGATGCTGATGGCGCGGGGAAAGAGATCGCGGACGGCAACCGCGATCTCGACGGCCGTGCGGACGGCGAAGAAGCGACGCGAATCGAAGACCACTAACTCCACGCCGGTTAGTTCGTGCCCTTCCCAAAAACCGGTCAGCGGCGACCACGCGGCCGGACGAAACCATACGCCCGGAAGATCGCGCGAGTTCAAGCGCGCGGCGAGCTTCGTCCCGTCGACACCGGCCGTGCCTGCGAGGAAGAAGGGGAGAGTGAACCCGCTGCCGTTATTGATCCCCGCGCTATCGAGCAGACCCGTGCCGACGTAAACAACCGTCGTTTGCCAAGTAGGGATGTTCGGTGAGGTCGGCACCCATTGCAAACCGGTATCGGGCCAAATCATCGAACGTCGCCAACCGTTCATTCGTACGACGCGCAACTTTGCCCCAATGCCGAAGCGATCGTTAAAAAGCGTCGCGAGCTCGCCGACCGTCATCCCGTGCCGGATCGGAATTGGATAGAGCCCGATAAACGATTCGAAGGCGGGCTCGAGGACCGGCCCCTCGACGATGGAACCGCCGATTGGATTAGGGCGGTCAAGCACCCAGAACTCTTTTTCGTACGCACGGGCGCTCTGCATCGCATAGGCCATCGTCGAGATGTACGTGTAGGCGCGCGAGCCGACGTCCTGTATGTCGAAGAGCAGAACCTCGACGCCTTGCAGCATCTCCGCGCTCGGATGGCGCGATGCCCCGTAGAGGCTGTAGACTGGCAGCTGCGCGCGCGGATCGACGTACGATGCAACCGATGCGCCGGCGCCGCGATCGCCGCGAAAACCGTGCTCGGGCGCATAGATAGCCTTGATGTGAATATCGCCGTGGCGCCGGATCGCGTCGACGACCGATTCCAAACGCGACGTGACACCGCTCTGATTTGCAATGACGCCGACCGTCCGGCCACCGAGATCGCGCCAAGCCGTTCGCAAAAATACCTCGTCGCCGAGGTCGATCCGCGCCGGCGGGAGCGGCTCAGCCGAGGTTCGCGCCCTGCTTGCTAGCGCGAGCGCCGCGCTGCCGATTAGGAAACGGCGGCGAAGCGTGGCTCGGTCTCCTTGTGCAAGATACCGGCATCGTGAGCTCGCGAGAATAGCGCGTGGACTGCGGCGCGACCGCTTTCGCCCACGTCGTCGGTGAACTCGTTAACGTAGAGTTCGATATGCGCTCGCATCACCTCGTCGTTCATTTCGACGGCGTGTTTGCGGACGTAGGGCATGATCTCGGCTTCGTTCTTCCGTGCGAATGCTAGGCTTTGCCGAATCGCGGCATTGATCGCCTGAGTCGCATCCTCGCCGACGTCATTGCGTACGAGGATTGCTCCGAGCGGAATTGGCAGCAGCGTCATGTTCTCCCACCATTCTCCAAGGTCGACGATAGAGATGAGTCCCGCGTCGCGATAGGTGAAGCGTGACTCGTGGATGACCAGTCCGGCGTCAACTTCACCGCTCGCTACCGCGGGAATAATGCGATCGAAGCGCATCTGCACGTGCTTGAGGCGCGCGCCGAGCGCCAGCCGCAGTAGCATATACGCCGTTGTGTGCTCTCCTGGAATCGCGATGCGCTTGCGCGCGAAGTCGGCGAAGAGCGGCGGAGATTCACCCGGCATCGCCACCAACAGCGGGCCGCAGCCGCGTCCGATCGCGCCGCCAGCCGGCAAGATGCGGTACCGGTCCATCAAGAAGGGGATCGCGCCGTAACTCACCTTGGTCAACTCGAACTCCGAACGTGCCGCGGCGTTGTTGAGCTCCTCGATGTCGCCGAGGTGGACGCGCACCTCGGGCGCATCGTCGAGCAGGCCGTCCGTCAGGGCGGCGAAGATGTATGTGTCGTTCGGGCATGGCGAGTACGCCAACGTATATGGGTTCATCGCGCGTTCTCGGTAGCCAGGCCGCACAGCTCGAATAACGCGTCGAGTACCCGGCGCAGGCCGGCTACCCCTGCGGCGAAGTCCCAACCGCTTCTTTCGCGGTCCCCGCAGCGATTTGAAATACCGCGAACCTCGATCGCGGGAACGGCGGCGCGCTGCGCGGCGCGCAATGCAGCGAAACCCTCCATCGACTCGACTTGCGCGCCGAACTCGCGTACGAGCCGGCGAGCCGTCTCTTCGGTCGCGGTGACGCGCGAGACAGTGATGCCGCGAAGCGCTGCAAAACCTCGGTCGCGAAGCCGAGCCACGAGTGCGGCGTCGGAGCGCGCTCTATCCACAAGCTTGATTCCCAGAGGCAGCGCGAGCGGGGCTCCGCTCTCGAGCGCGAGCTCGATCGACTCGTCGGCAACGACGACCCCGTCGCCGATACGCGCAGCGCCGTCAAATGTCCCGGCGATGCCGGCGTTGACGACGAGCCGGTATGAGCGCTGCGCGAGCGTTTCGGCGAGCGCACACGATGCCTCGACGGGACCGATGCCAGTGACCATTCGTGTGACCCCCGGGTGCGGCCGCCAGAAATCTAGCTCTGCTCCAACGGCGCTCGCGAGCAAAATCATGGAGCGCCGATGAACTTATGAGTTTGCAGTGAAAGACGAAAGCGCTGCGGATGCGCCTTGGCATAGCGGAGCGCAATCGCTACGTTCGCCGGTTTGTTCCCCTCCGGCTGCAGCAGGATGGTCGGTTTCTCGGCAAAGAGCGACAGGTGTTCTTCCGGCACGCGCTTGTCCACGATCAGCTTCGCTTCGTTTGCGCGCAACGCCATGCGGGGATCGACACGTTCTTTGGGCGAAACGCAGAGCCAAACGTCGTCGGGCAAATCGGTGAAGATCGTTCCATTCGATTCTACGTGCACGCGGCGCCCGTCGCGCCTCAAGGCCTCGATCAAAGCCGGTGTTTCGGCTTGCGCGAGCGGCTCGCCGCCGGTCAGCACGACCATCGGGCAGTCGCCTCCGGCTCCGCGAACCGTTTCCACGATCTCGTCAATGCCGGCAAAGGATTTCGTCGAGTAATCCGTGTCGCAGAAATCGCACGCCAGATTGCAGCCCGCCAGCCGGACGAAGACGGCCGGTGTGCCGGTCCACAACCCTTCACCCTGAATGCTGTAGAAAATCTCGCTCAACTGTAACACGCGTCACCCTTCGACTTCGGTCAGGGTGACACGTGGCGGGCGATATCTTGGCGGCGGAGAACGGCGCAGGCGGTTGGCGTTTCCCAGAGGACGAGCTCGTCGAGGCGCAGCAATGCGCCGTCGAGCTTTTTCCAGATCCAAAGGACGATGTTTTCGACCGTTGGGTTCTCGATGAACTCGTTGAGATTCCGATGGTCGACAACCTCCAGCACGCGATCGCTCACCATCCGCTCAATTCGGTCGAAATCCTCGATCATGCCTCGCGCTGGTCCTCGGCTGCGTATCGGCCCACGTACGGCCACCTCGAGTCGGTAGGAATGCCCATGCATCCGCGCACATTTCCCGGGGTGAAACGGCAGCGTGTGCGCGGCCTCGAATCGGAAATGCTTGCGAATTTGGACTTAAAACTCTCCCTGCGGCCCCATCGCTTCCAAGCGCCGCTTCAGATCGGCGAGGAAGCCGCTGGCGACGTAACCATCGACGACACGATGGTCGAGCGAGAGGCATGAGTTCATCATGCGCCGGATCGCGATCGAGTCGTCGTCGCGCACCACCAAAGTCTTCACGACGGTCTCCATCGTCACGATCCCGGCTTGCCCCGCATTGATGATCGGTGCAGAGGCCCAGGAGCCGTTCGCGCCGTTATTATTCACCGTAAACGTTCCGCCGGCAAGATCGTCGACGCCGAGCTTTCCCTTCCGAGCTCTGTCGATCAGGTCGCCGGCCGCGATCGCGATTCCCTTGATGGAAAGCTTATCGGCTTGCTTGATGACCGGAACGACGAGGTTTGCCGGCAAGCCGATTGCTACACCGACGTTCACCTCGTTGTTGACGTGGATGCCGGCTTGGCTCGATTCCGATGAGGGAGCAAACTTTGCGTTCATCAACGGAAACGCGGCAAGAGCTTGAACGACCGCGCGAATAAAAAACGGCAGTAACGTCAGCTTGTATCCCGTCTCGCGCTCGAAGCGATCTTTTTCTCGCAAGCGCCATTCCCAAACGTCGGTGACGTCGATTTCAATCATCGACCACGCGTGCGGCGCGGTGTGACGGCTTTCGACCATGCGTTCGGCGATGATGCGCCGCGCTTGCGAGAGCGGAACGAACGTGCCTGGGATCGGCTGCGCGTAGGTGGACGTTCTCGTAGCTCCCGGGACGACCGCCGGGGACGCTGCCGGAGGCGGCGCTAAGGGAGACGGGGTAATGGCAGGGGCCGAAACCGTCGAGCGCGCCGCGGCGAGAATATCATCGGCGGTCACACGGCCGTTCGCGCCGCTGCCTTTAACCGAGCGAATGTCGACGCGATGCTCGCGAGCCAGACGCCGTACGGCCGGCGACGCGCCGCGCGTTGCCGCCTCGCCCTCGTCCCCGTCGATGGTGCTCGGCTTAGCGCCGTTGGGCGACGGCGCCTGCGCGGGCTCGGCGCGGTGAGCGACCGGCGCCGCTTGGGCAACCGCTTTGGCAGCGCCGGCTTCGTCAATGACGGCGATCGGCGTTCCGGTCGCAACCGTTTCACCTTCTTTGACGAGCAACTCGCGAATCGTTCCGGTAACCGGCGACGGAACGCCGGCGTTGACCTTGTCGGTGGAGACTTCGACGAAATCTTCGTACTTGTCGACGCTATCGCCGACGGTCTTCAACCACTGCGCGACCGTACCTTCGGTTACCGTTTCGCCGAGTTGCGGCATCGTAATCGTCGTAGCCATTAGAACTTGACCATCTCCCGCATCGCTTCGGCCATCTTTGCCGGTGAGGACATGAATGCTTCCTCGAGCGGCATCGCGTATCCCATCGCCGGAACGTCGGGACCGCACAGACGCCGAACCGGCGCATCGAGGTGAAAGAGTGCTTCTTCGGCAATCATTGCGCTGATCTCGGCACCGATGCCGCCGAACTTATTATCTTCGTGAATCACGAGCAGCTTGCGCGTCTTTTCGACGCTGCGTAGAATCGTGGTCTTATCCATCGGCCGGATCGAGCGCAGGTCGATCACTTCGACCGAGAACCCCTCGGCCTCGATCGTCTGGGCGGCTTCGAGCGCCCAATGGACGTAAAGTCCATACGAAACGACGCTGAGCTGCGTCCCCTCTTTTAACACGTTTGCCTTGCCGATAGGCACGGTGTAGTGGCCGTTCGGTACTTCGCCCTTGATGAGGCGATAGGTTTTCTTGTGCTCCAAAAAGAGAACCGGATCGGGATCGTCGATTGCCGCATTGAGCAGGCCTTTGACGTCGGCGGGAAAGGAAGGCGCGACCACCTTCAGTCCCGGCACGTGATAAAACAAAGCCTCTACCGATACCGAATGCGAGAGCGCGCCGCGAACGCCGCCGCCGTACGGCGTACGAATAACCATCGGGCAGGTATACTCGCCGTTCGAACGATAGCGGGTCTTTGCCGCCTCGCCGACGATTTGGTTGAACGACGGGTAGATGAAATCGGCGAACTGAATTTCCGCGATCGGACGAAGGCCCTCCATGGCCATGCCGATCGCAATGCCGACGATCGAGGCTTCCGCGATCGGCGTGTCAATGATGCGTCTCTCGCCGAACTCGCTGACGAAATCTTTTGTGATCAAAAAGACATTCCCCCGCGCGCCGACGTCTTCACCGATGATCAACGTCCGGTCGTCGGTCTTCAACGCCTCGTAGAGCGTCGCGCGGACCGCTTCGACGTTGTTCATTACGGTCGAGTTCGCGCTTACGACTGCCACGGCTGCCAGGCTCCTTCGTAGACGTGCGTGTAGAGATCGGAGGCTTTCGGAAACGGCTGCGCTTCGGCCGCGTCGGTTGCTTCGTTGGTCTCCTGCAAGACGGCCTTGCGCATCTCCGCGACGTCCTTCGCGTCAACGATCGAGTGCTCGATGAGCACGGCTTCGAACGCGGGCACCGGGTCCAGTTTGCGCCGCTCTGTGACCGCTTCGCGCGTCCGGTACGTCATGTCGTTGTCGTCGGTCGAATGCGCTAAATACCGATAACACGTGCCCTCGACGAGCGTCGGTCCGCCCCCGCTCCGAGCGCGCTCCATCGCTTCCTTGACGGCAGCGTACGTTTCGATTGGGTCGAAGCCGTTGAAACGCCGGCCCGGCATGCCGTAACCGGCGGCACGCTTCCAGATTTGCGGTTCGGCCATCTGCTTCTCGAGCGGCGTCGAGATCGCCCACTCGTTGTTCTCGACGAGCATCACGAACGGCAGCTTGTGAACCGCGGCGAAATTCATCGACTCGTGCCATTCGCCTTCGCTCGTGGTCCCGTCGCCGCACGTTGCGAGCACGGCGCGGCCGTTTTCGGCGCGATACTTGATGGCATAGGCGGCGCCGACCGCGTGGGGAAGATGCGCCGCCAAAATCGACGAGAACGACATCAGCCCGGCGGCTCTCGACGAGTAGTGATTCGGAAATTGGCGTCCTCCGTTGTGGTCGGCGGCGCGCGCAAAGATCGAGAGCATGATCTCGTAGGGCGAGAGCCCGATCCCCAAGCAGAGACCGAGATCGCGATAATACGGGGCGAGGATGTCGGTGCCGCGATTGAACGCCATGGCCGCGCCTGCTTGGAGCGCTTCGTGCCCCTCGCTGCCCAGCGCGAAGGGAACCTTGCCCTGCCGATTGAGCTGAAAGCCCCGGTTGTCGAGCTGGCGCTGCAGCAGCATGTTGCGGAAGATCGCGCGCAGCTGCTCGTCGCTCAGCCCATGGCGCTCAAGCCTGCCCGTCGCAATATCGGTGCTAGCCATTGTTGGCTCCATCTGGTTCGTCAAATCCAAGGGTCCCACCGCTCCGCGTAGACGCGCTCGTACAGGTCGCGAGCCGCCGGATAGGCCATTGCTTCGGCCCGGTCTGTGGCATCGTTCGTTTCTTCGAGAACGGCGCGCTTCAATGCTTCCACGTCCGCCGAGGTAAGAATCGAATGCTCGACCAGAAGGCGCTCGAAACGAGGAACGGGATCGTCTTTGCGGCGCGCCTCGACCTCCTCGCGGGATCGGTAGGTGCGGTCATCGTCGTCGGTGGTATGCGACAAGAAGCGATAGCACTTCGCTTCGACCAAAGTGGGTCCGCCGCCGGAGCGCGCACGGCCCAGGGCCTCACCCACGACGGCGTAGCACGCGATCGGATCCATGCCGTCTACTGCCGTGCCCGGGAGTCCGTAGCCGGGAGCACGTTTGTACACGTCGGGCTGGCCCATTTGTTTGGAGAGCGGCGTCGAAATCGCCCATTCGTTGTTCTCACAAAGAAAGACGATCGGCAGCGCGTGAACTGCAGCGAAGTTAACCGATTCGTGCCACTCGCCTTCGCTCGTAGCCCCGTCGCCAAAGGTCGTCAAAACGGCGCGTCCGCGTTCGTTGCGATATTGCAGTGCATAGGCCGCTCCAACAGCGTGGGGAAGCTGCGCGGCAATCACCGAGCTTATCGTATGCAAACCGAGGCGGCGGCTGGCATAGTGATGCGGAAACTGCCGCCCCGCCGAGTGGTCGGCCGCTCGCGCGAAAAGAGAGAGCAGCACTTCGTATGGCGTGAGCCCAATTCCAAGTGCGAGTCCGAGATCGCGGTAATACGGGACGAGGATGTCCTTGCCGCGCTCGAAGGCCATCGCGGCGCCGGCCTGGACCGCTTCGTGTCCTTCACTCGCTGATGCGAACGGAATCTTTCCTTGACGGTTGAGCTGAAAACCGCGATTCTCGAGCGTGCGCTGCATGAGCATCGTCCGAAAGATCGCGATGAGCTCTTCGTCGGTCAATCCGTGGCGATCGAAGGCTACCAATGTTGGCTTAGAAGTGGCCACCGACGCGTAGTCGCTCGCTGACCGAGCCAAATCCTGCGGCCGGAGGTAGGGAAGCGGCGGCCGACCAACAGCAAGCCATGGTTCGCAACGACGAGCTCGTTCGATATCGCCGTCACTTTCACGCGCAGCCGGAGCTCTCGATGGAGGAGCACGAAACGGCGTCCTTCATCGAGCGCGAGCTGCGCGGCTTTGGATTCGACGAAATTCGTACCGCCGTTGGAAAGACGGGCGTACTTGCGACGCTGCGAGGCGGCAAGAACGGGCCAGTAACGCTGCTGCGCGCCGACATGGACGCGCTCCCGGTAGAAGAGCTCAACGATGCCCCGTATCGCTCGGCGAGAGCGGGCATCATGCACGCGTGCGGCCACGACGGACACATGGCGATGCTGTTGGCTGCGGCGCGCGAGCTCTACCGCCGCAAGGCAGAGGTCCCCGGCGTGCTTGTCTTCTGTTTTCAACCCGGCGAAGAAGGCTTCTCCGGCAACAAGCAGATGATCGCGGACGGGGCGCTCGAAAACCCGCACGTAGACCGCACCTTCGCGTTACATCTCTACAGTGGGCTCGACGCCGGTAAGATCGGAGTCCGCGACGGCGCTTTCTTTGCGTCCTCCGATCGTTTCGACATCGAACTGATCGGCAGCGGCGGCCACGGCGCGATGCCCGAGAAAGCGGTCGATCCGATCGTGGGAGCTGCCGAGCTTATAACGCTGCTCCAAACGATTGCGAGCCGCGAAGTTGCAGCGCCCCAGCCGGTGGTCGTCACCGTCGGCTCGCTGCACGCAGGCAGTACGTTCAACGTTATCCCCGAGCGCGCCCAACTGCAGGGAAGCGTGCGTGCGTTTGACGATGCAGTCCGCAAAGAGCTACCGGAGCGGATCGAGCGTCTGCTGGGCGGACTCTGCACCGCGATGCGCCTCAAATACACGTTCGATTATCATTGGGTCTATCCGCCGACGATTAACGATCCGGCCGCAAACGCGCTCGTGCGCGACATCGCGCGGCGGATCGTCGGCGCGGAAAACGTCGTCGACCCCCACGAGATCGTGATGTGGTCGGAAGACATGGCGTTCATGCAGCAGGAACGGCCCGGTTCGTACTTCCTCGTCGGAGCGAGAGGGCCGACCGCAGGCCACGAGCCGCACCACAGCGCTCGGTTCGACATCGACGAGCGGGCGCTGGAGGTGGGCTTCGAAATGATGGTGGCGCTGGGTCTCCGTGGATAGCGCGGCCGGCAACGACGTTCGCCGCTACGTTATCGTCGGCAACGGCTTCGCGGGAACAACCGCGGCCGAGCAGCTGCGCAAGCACGACCCGGCCTGCGAGATCGCGCTCTTCGGCGACGAACCCTATACGCTCTACAACCGCATCTCACTGCCGCCGATGCTGCGAAGGCAGATCCCCGAAGCGAAGGTCATGATCCGGAATCTCGCCTGGCACGAGGAACATCGGATCGCGCTGCATTTGAGAACTCACGTCGAGCGCATCGCTCCAGAGGAGCGCGTCGTCGAGGCCGGCGGAAAATCTTATCCATACGATGCCCTGCTGATCGCGACAGGCGGCCGACCCAATCCGACCGGCAAGCCGGGCTCGGAAAACGCGGCCAACTTATTTCCCTTTCAGTACCTCGACGACACGCGCGCGATTTCCGAACAGATCGATCGGAGCCGCGCGGCCGTGGCGATCGGCGGATCGTTCATTGCCTACGAGCTGGCCGAAGCGTTCGCGTCGCGTGGGCTCGAGACGCATTGGCTCATGCGGGGCCCGCGCGGGTTGCATCGGATTATCGACGAGGAGGCCGGCGAGCTGCTTCACGAGGCCGCGGCGGCAGACGGCGTGCACATGCACTATGGCGAGGAAGTCGAAGAGTTCGTGCGCTCTAACGGTGCAATTGCGAAAGTTCGCACGAACAAAGGCACGGAAATCGCCGCGGAGTGCTATGCCTACGGTTTCGGGTTGGCGATGAACACCGAGCTTTGTGACGGTTCAGGCATTCAGACGAGCAAGAACGGAATTCTCTGCGACGACCATTTGGAGACGAACGTGAGAGGCATCTACGCGGCGGGCGACGTCGCCGACTTTTACGACCCGATTCTCGAAATCAGATACCGCATGGGGACGTGGAACAACGCCGGAGCGCACGGCAAGGTGGTCGCGCTCAACATGATGGGCGGCAGCGAAAAGTATCACGATGTGCCTGAGTATTCGTCGCTCCTCTTCAAGGGACAGACCATCACGCAATTCGGCCTCGGAACGGATTTACGCCAAGACCTCGAAATCGCACGCAAAGTCGATCGCGAGAAGAAGTGGTATCGCGCACTATTTTTCTGGGAGGATCGTTTGGTCGGCGGCCTGATGCTCGGTAAGGGCAATCGCGCCGGCAAACGCAAGTACGTCGAGGCGATCAAATCGAAGCAGCGCTTCCCCAAACCTGAATGGAACGCAATGCTCGATTGGACGGCGTAATCTATGCAGCTACCTTCGGTCCGCCCAATCAACCTTGAATCCATTGAGGCTGCGCGTACGCGCATCGCCGGAACGATCGTGCGGACTCCGCTCGTTCGGCTGGAGCTGGGGCCGGGCCGTCCCGACGTACGCCTCAAGCTTGAGAACCTGCAGCCCATCAACGCCTACAAGCTGCGTGGCGCAGCCAATGCAGTCGCTGCACTTGAGCCGAGCGAGCGGACCCGCGGCGTTTGGACGATCAGCGCGGGGAACGCAGGGCAAGGAGTGGCTTATGCGGCCCGCCGGGCGGGCGTGCCCTGCACCGTGGTCGCGATCGAAACCGCGCCTGAATCAAAGCTCGAACGCATGCGCGCACTCGGGGCTCGACTCGTCCTGGCACCGTATGAGGTCTGCTGGAAAGCGCTGGAGGATCGTGCCTATCCGGGCGTCGAGGGAACGTTCATTCATCCGTTCGACGATGATAACTTCATCGCCGGACACGCGACCATGGGGCTAGAGATACTCGAGGACGCGCCCGATACGGTCGCAGTCATCGCGGCGATCGGAGGCGGCGGACTCATCACGGGCGTCGGTAGTGCCGTGCGCGCCTTCAGGCCGGAAATCAAAGTGTGGGGAGCCGAACCTTCAACGGCCGCACCCGCGGCCGCGTCGTTCGCCGCCGGCTCGCCTCAGGTTTTTAACGGCTGGACCGCCTCTTTCGTCGACGGCGCGGGCGGGCAGAGCGTATTTCCGCGAATGTGGGAGCGAATGAAGCCGGTTCTCGATGGCGTCATCGTCGTCACCCTCGATGAAGTACGCAGCGCGATGCGCCTGATGGCCGAGAAGATTCGCATCATCACGGAGGGCGCCGGCGCCTTGCCGCTCGCAGCCGCGCTGACCGGCAAGGCAGGCGATGGCCCGATCGTCGCGATCGTCTCCGGCGGAAATATCGACCTCGATAAGTTCAGCCAACTGATCGGCTAGACTGCGCGCTCTAAAAAGTCGGCAAATTCGTCGACGTCCTGCGCGGTCGTGGCCCAGTGCGTCATCCAACGAACCTCCGGCAGCGACTCGTCGAAAACATAGAAGAAGTACTGCCGCCGAATTTTTTCCATCGCGGTGCGATCGAGCGTTACGAAAACGGAATTGCAGCGGACGGGACGCGTCACGCGTATTCCGGAAATCGCTCGCACGCGATCGTGCAAACGCGACGCCATAGAGTTAGCGTGGGCGGCGTACCGCCGCCAGCGCTCGTCGGTCAGCAAGGCACCGAGCTGCGCGCCGAGATAGCGCATTTTCGAGCCAAGCTGCATCGATTGCTTCTGAACGAACGGGGCTGCGCCGGCGTCGATGTTGGGCTTGAAGAAACACATCGCTTCGCCCAACATCAATCCATTTTTCGTACCGCCGAAGCTCAACACGTCGACGCCGGCCTCGACCGTCGCGTCCCGCAGCGTCGCACCGAGTGCGACGGCAGCGTTGGCGAGGCGCGCTCCGTCGACGTGGACGATCAAGCCGCGCTCGTGGGCGAAGTTGCAGAGCTCGCCCAGCTCCTCGATCTCATAGACGTCGCCGAACTCGGTGGCTTGCGAGATCGAAATGGCGCGCAACTGCGGGAAATGGACGTCCCGTCCGGCGTGCAAATGCGTCTCGATATCGGCCGGTCGCAGCTTCCCGTCCTTGGTCGGAATCGGAATCACTTTCGATCCGCTGAACCGTTCGAGCGCGCCGCATTCGTCGGTTTGAAGGTGCGCGCTGGCCGCGGCGACGACCGCTTCCCAGGGACGCAGCACCGAACTCAGCGCGGCGACGTTGGCCCCGGTGCCGTTGAATGTGAAAAACACTTGGGTTTGCTCACCGAACTGCTCTTTAAAGCGCTCGATTGCGCGCGCCGTCCAAGCATCCTCGCCGTAGCCGATCGCATCTCCGGCGTTGGCATCCATGATGGCCTGCATGATTTCCGGCGCCACCGGCGCGTTGTTGTCGCTGGCGAAGCTGCGACGCAATGAGAGCTCCATGGGTCTTAGGTTCCGTGAATCCAACGGGTGGAACCTACCGCGAGCTCCGGGCGCGATGCATGAGGTTGCGCGCCGGCGATGCACTGCGCGTGGATGAAATCGCTTGCCCCGATGCCGGCCGCATGCTGCTCTGCATTGAACTCGGCGATCCGCTTGGGCCGGCGGTTTCGATCGCCGCCGGCGTTCATGGTGACGAGCCGGCCGGCCCCTGGGCGTTGCTCAACCTGCTCGAAGCACGCGCGCTCGATCCTCGCTTCAACTATCGAATCTGGCCTTGCACCAATCCCACCGGCTTCGAATCTCGAACGCGCGCAAGCGTTGACGGCCTCGACGTCAATCGCACGTTTGATGGAACGGGCACGTCGCCGGAGGCTCGCGCAGTGCTCGAGGCAAATCACGGCCGAGTGTTTGCGCTCTCGCTCGACCTGCACGAAGATTGCGATGCTGCCGGTTTCTATTGCTACGAATACGGCGGCGGCGCTATCGGCCGTTGCGTGATCGCAGCCCTCGACGCGGATGGATTCCAAATCGATCCTCTCGATACGACGCTGCGTTTGGCCGGACCGCTGGACGACGCGCAATGCGTGCGCGAACGGGGGCGCGTCATTGCCGATCCCTTTACCGAGGCGGGGCTGCTCGGCGGCCTTTCCTATTCGCTGGCATTTGCGCGTGGAGGTACTCGCTGCGCGTTGACGTTTGAAACGCCGTCGGCGGCTTCGTGGGAGAAGCGCCTTGCGATGCACCGCGCCGCCGTGCTCGCGGCGCTCGCCGCGCTATGGACATGGATTGAGGATTCCGCTTCCATCCCGTTTAACTAGTGGCCCGTAACGGAGGGATTGATATCGATGCCGGAATGCCGCTTGGCAAAGGGCAAGGAATGAAGAGCGACAATAGCGCCAGCGCTATGCGAGCGATGAGTGACGCAGACATTTGCCAAGCGGCGCCCGGCCCTGCGGGTTTCGGCGGCGGTGCCGCGCCCGCTTCGTTGCTCCTCACTCCCATACCGTTGCGGGTATTGTCGTTCGTCGCGCCTTGCGCTCACGGCACCGGCGCTCGAAACAGCGATATCAATCCATCCGTTACGGGACACTAGCCCGCGATGCCGCAACGAGATCGACTCGACGTCGACGTTCTCTTCGTCGGGGCTGGCCCGGCGAATCTTGCCGGCGCGATTCGACTCGGTCAACTTGCGCAAGCAGCCGGTCGTGCGCTCGAGATCCTCGTGATCGAAAAGGGCGGCGAAGTCGGACACCACGGGCTCTCCGGAGCGGTCATGGACCCGCGCGCTCTCGACGAGCTCCTGCCGAATTGGCGGGAAAGCGCGCCGGTCGAGTCGCCGGTCACCACTGACGAGCTGTGGTTTCTAACGTCGCGCAGCAAAATCAAAGCGCCGTTCACCCCGCCGCCGCTCAAGAATCACGGCAAATACGTCGCATCGTTACAGAAGATCTGCAAATGGCTGGGCGACGTCGCCGAGGAGCACACCGCGCAAGTCTTTCCCGCCTTTCCCGGTCAGGAGTTGCTCTGGCACGAGAATCGCGTCATGGGTGTGCGTACCGGCGACAAGGGACTCGACCACAACGGTCAACCCAAGTCGAATTACGAACCGGGCGCGGATATCATGGCGAAAATAGTCGTGCTCGGCGAAGGGCCTCGCGGCAGCCTCGCAAAGCAGGCCATGTCGCGTCTGAATTTGCACGAGGGACGGCAGCCGCAAGTCTACGCCGCCGGCGTCAAAGAGCTCTGGCAGCTTCCCGACGATCGTTTCAAGGCAGGGGCAGTGATCCATACGCTGGGGTACCCGCTTGGGCCGGAGACCTTCGGCGGCGGATTCATCTATGGCATGGCGGCCAACATTCTCGACATCGGTTTCGTGACCGGTCTGGATTACCAGAATCCAACGACCGATCCCCACAACGAACTTCAGCGAATGAAGCAGCATCCTACGATCGCGCGCATGCTTGACGGCGGAAAGCTGATTCGGTACGGTGCAAAGGCGATTCCCGAAGGCGGACTTTTTGCGATGCCCCGCCCGTATGCCGATGGACTTTTGATCGTGGGAGATTCCGCCGGCTTCTTGAACGGCATGCGACTCAAAGGCATTCATCTCGGCATGAAATCCGGCATGCTTGCTGCCGAAACCATCTGGGAAGCGTTGCAGATGGAGCGTTACGACAGCGCAACGTTGTCTTCGTTTGAGCGACGCTTTACGGGGTCGTGGGCATACGCCGAACTGCGAACGTCGCGCAACTTCCACCAAGGCTTCCGCAACGGGTTGCTGCCGGGATTGCTCAACGCCGGCCTCGCGACGATCACCGGCGGCGCCGGCTTTGGATTCATCGACAAACTCGCAGGCGAACCGGGATACGCGCGGATGGCGAAGATGGGCTGGAATGCGCCGCAAACGCCGCGCGCGACAATCGACAACGTTCTGACCTTCGATAAACTGACCGATGTGTATAACAGCGGCACGATGCACGAAGAGAACCAGCCGTGCCATTTGATCGTTTCGGATACGAATATCTGCCGCGAGCGCTGCACGGTCGAGTACGGAAATCCGTGCCGGGACTTCTGTCCGGCTGCAGTCTACGAGCCTATGTTCGAACCGGTCGACGGAAAGTTCCAGGGGCGCCTTCAGATCAACTTCACGAACTGCGTGCATTGCAAGACGTGCGACATTGCCGACCCATATCAAATAATCACCTGGGTGCCGCCGCAGGGCGGCGAAGGCCCAGTCTATCTCGGTATGTAGGTGAACCGTTCCGATGGCGACGTCATCGTCGTCGGCGCAGGATTGATCGGGCTTGCGATCGCTTTCGAGCTTGCGGAACGTGGGATCGGCGTGCGGCTGTACGATCGGGGCGAGGCCGGACACGCGGCGTCTTGGGCGGGTGCGGGGATGCTCGCTCCATACACCGAGCGCATTACGAATGAAGCTCTGCTCGCACTCTGCGCGGCGTCGCTCCAAGAATACCCCGCGTTCGTGCAACGCGTCCGCGATGCGAGCGGCGTGGATCCGCAGCTCCGGCTTTCCGGCGTTTTCTATGCCGCGTTTGAGTCGGATGGTCTCGAGGCGCTGCAAGAGCATTCACGCGCGCTGCAGGCGCGCGGCATCGATTGCGCGATGCTCGATCGCGGAGCGCGCTTGCCGCGGAGCCGTGGCTGGGCGGCGCGCTTCTCGGCGGGCTGCTGAAGAAGTCTGAAGGATACGTCGACAATCGCCGCTTGGGACGCGCGCTGGCCGCCGCATGTGAAGGGCGAGGCGTGCGTTGGGAGCGGAGTGCGGCGATTGCCGTGCAATGCGATACGCGCCGCGTGCTGGGCGTGCGCACCGATCGAGGTTTCGTCGCCGCGCGCGCCGTGGTCAATGCGTGTGGCGCCTGGGCTGCGCAGCTTGCGGGCGTCCCGCAGTCCTGCGTTCCTCCGATCGAACCCGTGAAAGGACAGATGGTTGCCTTGGCCGTTCCGGTCGGCTTCGTGCAGCGGGCTACCTGGGTTCCGGGAGCCTATCTTGTGCCGCGCGACGACGGGCGGCTGCTCATCGGCGCGACCGTCGAATCGGTCGGATTCGACGAACGGGTTACGGCGCAAGGCGTCCACGAGCTCCTGCACGCGGCGCTCGGCGCCGCACCGGCCCTCGCCGGCTTTTCGATAACCGAAAGCTGGGCCGGGATTCGGCCGGGAACTCCTGATGGATTACCCTTGCTGGGGCCTACGCCAATCAAAGGGTATTTTTTGGCAAGCGGCCATTATCGTAACGGCATTCTGCTTGCCCCGGCGACCGCGCGATTGATCGCCGACGCGATCGAAAAAGACACCGTCGAGCCCCTCGCGCCGTTTCTGATTGCTCGCTTTGGCACGGAAGAAGTCCCCGCTGAGCGAATAACTCACGCGTGAAGGCTACGATCAACGGGCCGTCCCGCCGATCTACCCAACGAGCTGACCATCGGCTCTCTGCTCGAGTTGCTTGGGTCCGCGCGAAGCGGTATCGCCGTGGCGCGCAATGATCGCGTGGTGCGCCGAGCCGAGTACGATAGGCAGCTCGTACGGGACGGCGACCGCGTCGAGATCATTGAAGCGGTTGCCGGAGGCTAGACGGGTCGTCATGACAAGCGATAGTTTCAGAATCGGCGCGTATCAGTTCGGCTCGCGATTGATCGTCGGAACCGGAAAATATCCTTCGATGGAGGTGATGCGCGCCGCTCACGCAGCCAGCGGCGCCGCAATGGTCACGGTCGCTATTCGCCGCATCAACTTGGACAACGCGGAAGGGAAGACGCTGCTCGATTACATCGACCGCGATCGCTATACGATTCTTCCCAACACCGCCGGATGTTACTCGGCGAAAGAAGCGGTGCTCACCGCACAGCTCGCCCGCGAGCTGCTCGAGACCGATCTCGTGAAACTCGAAGTTATCGGCGACCCGCAGACGCTGCACCCCGACTCTCGGCAGACGCTGGTCGCGGCGGAGCAGTTGGTGAAAGACGGCTTCACCGTGCTGCCTTATATCGGCGACGATCCGGTCGCATGCAAACAGCTCGAAGAAGTAGGGTGCGCGGCAGTCATGCCGCTCGCCGCGCCGATCGGCAGCGGATTGGGCGTCTGCAATCCGTACTCGATCCGCATCATCAAAGAACGATCGGCCGTTCCGGTGATCGTCGACGCAGGCGTCGGAACGGCCTCGGATGCGGCAATCGCGATGGAGCTTGGCGTCGACGCGCTCTTGATGAATACGGGAATCGCGCGCGCGCGCGATCCCGTTCTAATGGCGGAGGCGATGCAGCACGCGGTCGTCGCCGGTCGCCAGGCCTTTTTGGCCGGGCGAATGGAGAAGCGCCTTTACGCCGACGCGTCGAGCCCGATGCGCGATCTGATCTCGACGCAAACGCGCTAGCGATCGATTCGCCAGCTCCAGGCATTCCAAAAAGTAGAGCCCGCCGGAGCCGGCGCAATGCCGTGCACGTACGTTCTATAGGCGTTCGGGACTCGGACTTGCCAAAGTGTCCGGATGGGAAGATCGCGAGCGATAGCGCGTTGGACGACGGCGAAATCGGCCTCACGGCGCATCCGATCGACCGTGGAGAGCGCGTCGCGCATCGCTGCGTCCGCGCCCGGATTACACCAGAACGAATAGTTGAGGCCGGCGGGCGGCAATTGACTGCACGCGAATTGCCACGAATCGTCGGGATCGCTCCCGAGCACCCACCACGCATCGTAAGCCAGCTGATAGCGTCCGCCGGCCAAGATGCCTCCCTGCGCCGCCGGGCCGTAAAACATGCTGCTCGGATATTGCTTGATGATCGCGCGCACGCCGATCCGCCGCAGATCTTCTTGGAGAATGGCAGCGACTAGCGGCGAGCCGTTGATAATCTGCGGAGCGATGGCGAGTGTCAGATCGAGCGAACGGCCTGCCAGCAGCCGTTTCGCGGCAACAGGATCGTAGCGAATCGCGGGCGTTGCAGGGTCGTACGCCCAGCCGTTGCTCGGCTGGTCGGCATCGATGATGAGGCCGCTGCCGTGCGTAGCGGCCGCAACCAGCGTCCGGCGATCGATCGCCATCGCGATAGCTTGGCGCATGGAGAGCTCGGCCAGCATCGGGTCGCGAAGATTAAAGCGCAGGACGTGCAAATCATTGACGGGGGTCAGCACGAGGCGCGCCCCCGGGATCGATTGCGCCTGCGGTAAAAGCGCAGGGTCCACGTCAAAATAGGCGTCGACCTCACCGGTTCGCAACTGTTCGAGCCGCGTGTTGGGATCGGGGATGATCCGATAGACGAGGCGATCGATCTGCGGTTTGCCGCGCCAATAGAACGGATTGGCAGCCAACGTGACGCTGTCGCCGTGTCGCCATCGCGTCACTCGAAAAGGTCCCGATCCGACGGGACGTTCGTTGTACGCAATGCGGTTGAGGTCGGCACGCTCTTGCAGCAGGTGCGCCGGCATGATCGCGCCGACGCCCTGGGGGCCGAAGAAATACTGAACGAAAGGCGAAAATCGCCGGCGTAAACGGACCACGACGGTGCGCTCGTCCGGCGCGCGGATCGTCTCGACTTCTTCGAACCCCACACGCGTCGCCACGTTATTGCGTGGGTTGACGACCGCACGATACGAAAAGACGACGTCGCGCGCCGTCAATGGGAGGCCGTCCTGCCAGCGAACGCCGTGCCGGAGGTGGTACGTTAGCGTCCGCTGGTCTCGCGAGATGCCACCATTTGCAAGCGTCGGGACCTGCAAAGCAATTTTGGGAATTTCGTTTCCGCGATTGTCGTTCTCGATTAAATACGACATGTAGAGATGGCTGAAGTTAAGCTCGTCGGATTCGTTGGAGAGTAAGGGATTCAAGGAATCCGGTTCGCCTGCGAGGCCGCTGAAGGTGAGAGTCGAGCCGGAGGTATGCCGGCTCCCTACGTGCGAGCAAGCGGCGCAACACAGCAAGACCACGAGCGGGGCGTGAAAGACCAGTTCATCGCTTGCGCGCGATCGCGAACCAATGTGCGGCGCCGTCGAGCGGGCGCTCGCGATGGGCCCACGATCCCGCTACGTCGTCGACGCAGTGTTCGCTCAGCGATTCGACGACGAAGTAACGGTCAAGGATCGACAGCAACCGCTCACGATCGAAGTAGGCGTGCGCGACGCCGCGCTCATCGCCATCCGTAGGCGCAAAAGTCGAATCGTCGATCCGCTTGCCCCGGCCAAAGCGCGCGTCGCGCGTCGACCCGAAGGTCGCATAGAGCAATCCCCCCCTAGAGAGGCAGCGCGCAATCGCACGGACTCGCGCCGCGACGGCCGAAGGCGTTCCATGAAGGAATCCATGAGTGGAAAGCGCGCCGGCGAACCGTTGCGCGCTATTCGGAAGCGGGACTTCCGAATCCGCGGCGTCGTCGGCGATCGCTACGACGACGAAGCCCGCTCGGCGCAGGGCATCAGCGTTACGCCCGCTTCCTGTGGCGAAATCGAGGATGGGGCTACCGGCGACTGCGTGCAGGCGTTCGATGAGGCGTTCGGCCAATGGATGGGGTCCATACACCAGAACAGCTTTCTAGAAAGGCCGAAAGAATGCTAGGCGAAGGCGATCGACTGCCGGCAGTAACGTTGCTCGATGATCGGGGCACTTCCGTGACGACGACCGATCTGCTCGGTGGTCCGTTGGTTCTTTACTTTTATCCCAAGGATGACACGCCCGGCTGCACGAGCGAAGCCTCACAATTTCGCGACGTCTACGAGCGGTTCAAGGAGAAAAAGGCGCGAGTGGTCGGCGTCAGTCGCGATTCCGTGGAATCGCACCAGCGTTTCAAGGAGAAGTTCTCCATTCCGTTTCCTCTGCTCGCCGATACGGATTCAAAGCTCTATAAAGCCCTCGGGGTTAATGCGCGCTCGACGTTCCTCATCGGTGAAGATGGGCGAATCCTCAAAGTTTGGCCAAAAGTGAACGTCGACGAGCACGCCGAAGAGGTGCTCGGATCACTGCCCTGACGCTGCGTATCATCGGATCTAGCCCGGCCATGCCGCGTCCGGGCGGTGCGTCCAGTTCGTACCTGATACAGACCGGCAATGCGGCGGTGCTGTTCGATGCGGGCAGCGGTTCGTTGGGAAAGTTGCAACTTTTTACCGACTACGGGCGCCTCGATGCGATCGTGATCTCTCACATGCACGCCGATCACTTCTTCGATTTGGTACCGCTGCGCTACGGATTGAAATACGCGGACGTTTCGCGCGCGAAAAAGCTGTCGCTTTGGCTGCCCCCCGGCGGCCGCGGGGCGCTCGAAGCGCTTCGAAGAGCCGTTGCGACCGACGCGCCGGCCGATTTCTTCGACGACGTCTTTGCAATAGGTGAGTACGATTCGGCTCAAACCTTGCAAATAAAGGATCTGTGCTTGAGTTTTCGCGGCACGCGTCACTACGTCAAGGCCTTCGCGATACGAGCGCAATGCGACGGCGCAAGCATCACGTACTCGGCCGACACGGCACCGTGCGAGGCCGTCGTCGAGCACGCTCGAACGAGCTCGCTCTTTCTTTGCGAAGCGGCGCTAGGGCTTGGCACCGAGCAAGGGGAGCGCGGTCATTCTTCCGCTGCGGAAGCCGGGGAGATGGCGAATCGTGCCGGCGTCGAGTGCCTTGTGCTGACGCACTATCCCGCGGGATACTCGGTCGAAGCGCTCGTCGAAGCGGCAAAAAGCCGTTTCGCCGGACTGGTTAGCGTCGCAGACGACGGTGCTCAGTTTTCGGTCTTGGGGTCGCTGAGCGGAAGCGAGAACTGAATCAATGCATTCACCGGCGCGAGTCCACGGCTGATGACGGCGTAGGGCGTGACCTTTAACCCGAGCTCCCGAAGGCGCGCGGCCGCGGCGAGCAGCTCGCGGCCGTTGGTGACGACGTCCTCAAGCAGCAGCGCATGCTGCCCGGCCGCGAATGGACCTTCGACGTAGTCGTTTGCAAAGGCTCCGTAGGCTTTGGGCTTTTTGCGCACGGCGATCATCGGTATGTTGGCTAGCTGCGAGACTGCCGTCGCGATGACGACGCCGCCGAGCTCGGTCCCCGCGACGAGGTCCGGACGCAGTTCCGAGATGATGGGCGTGAAGAAGCGAGCGATCTTGCGGAGAACGAGCGGATCGGAGAAGAGGCTGAACTTATCGATGTAGTAGTCGCTGCGCGCGCCGCCGGAAAGGAGGTAATCCCCGCGGGTCAGCGCTCGTTCGACGATGATCTTGCGAAGCCACGCGAGTTCGGGAAGTCCTAGATCCGCCATTGCCACGCGTTCCACGACTCGACGACCGGGTTTGGATCGAATCCGCGAAAGTCTACGCTGATCGGCTCCATCTGACGCAGCCAATAAACGAACAACGCCGGATTGTCCTGCACCAAAAGCTCCTGGATTTTGTAGTACGCAGCGGTGCGCGAGGCGTGGTCGTAGTGCGTCAACGCGATCGTTTGAGCGGCTTGCATCTGGGGGCTGCAATATCGCGAGTAGTTATAACCGCTTGGCGGAAAGTTCTCGCATGTATATTGCGTGCTGTCGTCGGGGTCGATGCCCGCATACCATCCGCTGACCGAGATGTCAAACTTACCGAGCTGCAAAATTCCGCCCATGCCGGCGGGAGCAAAGAGTACGTCGGCTGGATAATATTTGATCTCCGAGTCGATTCCGGCCTGGCGCAGCATCGCCTGAATCTCGAGCGCCTCGCGCCGGCGGGTGGCGCTGGAATTGTTGGTGACCATCACCAGTTGCAGCGGTTCCCCGCCCTTGCGCATGATTCCATCGGGACCGGCCGCCCAACCCGCTTCCCGCAGCTCCTGGCGCGCAATCGCTGGATCGTGCGGGTAGTTACGAATGTTGGGATTGAATGCCCACATCCAATCCGGGATGTCCGCCGTCGCTACCGTCTGCGTCCCGTAGGTGAGCGTTCGGACGAGCTCCCTCTTGTCGACGGCATAGGCAATCGCAAGCCGAACGCGCGGATCGCCAAGTAGGGCCGGGCGACATTGAGCTGGACGTAACCGTAGCCGTTCACGTTCACCCATACTATGTGAACATCGGCAAGCGAGTGCAGGGCCTCGTAGTTTTCGATCGACGCCTGAAACATGTAATCGATGGCATGCGTCCTCAACAGCGTGATGGACGTATCCTCATCGGGAACGATTCGGATCTCGATTCGGTCGAGTCCCGGCTTGCCGAGGAAAAACGCTTCGTTACTTACGAGCGAGACGTGGTCGCCTCGCGCCCAAGTGACGAATTTGAATGGACCGTCGCTGACGGTGGGCCGGCTGTTGAAAGAAATCTGATTGATGTTTGAATAGCCTGCCAGGACGTGCGCGGGCGCAATCATGTACGGTTGATCGCTTTCGGCAAAAAACGTATCGACGAAAGGAGCGAACCGGCGCTTCAAATGGACGACAACCGTGCCCGGATTCGGCGTGATGATGCTCGCGACATCGTCGTAGCCGTGTCGCGATACGACGTTGTTGTTGGGATTCATGATTGCTTGCCACGACCATTTAACGTCGTGCGACGTGACGGAAACGCCATCGGTCCATTTCGCATCTCGGCGCAGGTGATACGTGATGGTCAGGCCGTCGGAGCTGATTCCGCCGTTGGTGAGCGTCGGCACCTGCGCCGCCAGCATCGGCAGTGGAATACCCTTAGGGTCGGCGGTGATGAGCGGCTCGAACATCAGCCGGTCGACGAAAACGTCTGCCGTGTTCGAATTCAGCAACGGGTTGAGATTCTTGAAATCGGTCGGGACCGCGACGCGCAAATCGCCGGCCAGCGTCCACGAATGACGCGCTCCGACTGTCCCGTTGGAAACTTTCGTGCACGAGCATAGCACCGTGGCCAAGAGAACGATCGCAGAACGCTTTAGGCATTCCCCGCCGAGAAGTCGTGCCAGACTACACCGCAGCCTTCGGAGCGACGCGATCTCCGGGAACCGGGTCGTACCGCTCGTGGCGCCAGCTATAGGTACCGAGGCCCTGCGTTCCGGTGCGAAGCTCGGTGATGTAGCGCGAGAGTTCGACTGCGGGCACGTATGCCTCGACGACGTCGAAGCCGGTCCGGTCGGCCGGATTCATGCCGAGAATTTGACCGCGCTTACCGGTGAGCTGCTGGATGACCGTAGACGTGTAGGCGGTGGGCACCGTCACCCGCACGTACGCGATCGGTTCGAGTACGACCGGATTGCACTTTGGAAGAGCTTCGCGCACCCCCATCCCGGCGGCGGTCTTGAACGACTGCTCGCTGGAATCGACGTCGTGATACTGACCGTCGAAGAGCGTTACGTGCAGATCCGTCACCGGATAGCCACTGGCTCCACGCGCGAGCGCTTCGCGCACGCCCTTCTCGACGGCCGGAATGAATTGCCGTGGAACGACGCCGCCGACGATCTTCTCTTCAAAGGTAACGCCCGCGCCGCGCTCGCGCGGTTCAAAACGCAGCCATACATCGCCGAACTGACCGTGACCACCCGTCTGGTGCTTGTAACGCGAATGGATTTCGGTGCCCCCGGTGATCGTTTCCTGATACGGAATCGTCGGGGCGGCCGTTTCGGCCTCGACTTTGTACTTGCGCGCCAGCCGTTCGACCGCCATGGAAACGTGCTGCTCCCCGCTGCCCAGCAGCAGGAGCTCGTGCGTCACTTCGGCACGCTCGATGCGCAGCGCCGGGTCCTCGTCGACGATGCGCGTCAACATCTGTGAAATTTTCGCCTCGTCGATGCGCTCTTTCGGCTTGATGGCCACCGCGAAGACGGGCTCCGCGACCGGCACCCGCGGCAAGAGCACTTTGTGACCGTTCGACGTGAGGGTATCACCTGTTGCGACCGACTCGAGCCGGGCGAGCGCGACGATCGCACCGGGACCCGCCTCGGGAATTGGCTCCTGTTTCTTGCCTTGCAGCCGATAGAGTCCGCCAAGACGAACCTTCTCGTCACGTTTGGTGGCGTTGGTTAGCGTCGCGTCGGCTTTGATCGTTCCCGACAGGACCCGCGCAATCGAGAGTTTGCCGCTTTGCGGATGTATCGAAGTCTTGATGATGCGCGCGACGACCGGCGCGGCCGGGTCGGGCGGGATCGGGCGTCCCTCAGCGTCGAGATGCGGAGCCTGCGTCGGCGATGGAAACCACTTTTCGACGGCTCGCACGAGCGCGGCTACGCCTGCACCAGATCCGCCGGCCGCAACCAAGACCGGAACAACTTGGTCGTGAGCGCACTCGCTGCAGAGATCCCGTTCGATCTCCTCGAGCGGCGGTTCAACGCCTTCGAGCAGCTCCTCCATCAAGCGATCGTCGAAGTCGGCCATGGCTTCGAGCAGCTCCACGTGAAGGCCGCGCGCGGTTTCCGCCAGCTCATCGGGAACCGCATCTTGCTTTTCGCCGAAGGTTCCACCGCCTGACTCGCCGGCGAAGCGGTATGCCGTCACTTGCGCGAGATCGATATAGCCTTCAAATCGTTCGGCACTGCCCAGCGGCAACTGTTCGGCAACGACGTGCCGACCGTACGCGTTTTGCAGCGCGGCCAGCGTTTGCGAAAAATCTGCGCCGGGCCGGTCCATCTTGTTGATCACAAAGATATGCGGCATGTGCGTCGCTTCGAGATGGTCGACAATGGCCTGAGTTTGAACGATGCGTCCTGGATCGGCTTCCACCACGACGACGGCGGCGTCAACGCCGGCCAGTGCTTGCTTCGTCTCTTCGAAGAAGTCGATGAAGCCAGGTGTGTCCACGATAGTGATCTCGACTCCGTCTGCCGCCGTATGTGCAAGTCCCACCGTAGTCGATTGCAAATGCGCCGCATCCTCAGGTTCGTGATCGGTTACGGTCGTGCCGTCGGAGATCGAACCCCGTCGTCCGATCGCTCCGGTATGCGCAAGGATCGCCTCGACAAGCGTCGTCTTGCCCGCGTGATGCGGTCCGACGAAAGCGATATTCCGAAGGCGCTCAATGTCCGCCACTGCTATCGTCCTCTATAAAATCGGTGTTAACGGCGCTTGGCCGCGGTCTTTTTCTTTTTGACGCTCTTCTTTGCGTACCCGGGTAGGCGCTTGGGCTTTGGTCTCCTGTGCGGCGCCGGCTTTTTCGCCGCAGCTTTCTTCGTCCCAGGTGCCCGGGTGGGCGATTTCCTAACCGGAGATTTCCTGGCGGCGGATTTTCGTGACGCCGCTTTTGTCGCCGCCGGTTTGCGCGAGGTGGTTTTGCGGGCCGCTTTCTTCGCTGGCCGAACTCCCGCCGGCGAGGACTTTTTTACAGTGCTGGGGGAGGGCTTTGAAACTGCCTTCTTGCTTGTTTTTTTCTGTTTCGGTAAAGAGGCGGGTTTGACGAGTCGGGCATTCTTGGCTTTGTTTGCAGAAGACGAAGATTCCGCGGAGCGACGCGACGAACTCGTGCTAGGCGGCGGGGGGGCGGCTGGTCGCTTCACCGCGCGTGCGGAATCGCCGACACGTTTTTTTGGTCCCGCGTCGCGCGTGCGCCCACTCCGACGCGAGGAGGGCAGTTCGGCTGCTTCCGGGAGTCCGAGCTCCGCTCGGCTGTAACCGGTTATGCTGCTTCCCGGTGCGCTGGGTTGACGGAGCGCCTGGGCCTGCGCTTCCAGATGTTCGCGCGTCGCACGCAGTGCCACCCGAGCCAATCGTCCCGCCACAGGAAAGACGACCTCGTTTACTCGCGCCTCATCGAGCAGCCTGAGGACCATTCCGAAAGCGTTGCCCTGGTCCTTGGGACTGTGAGCATCCGAACCGACGGCAACGCCGACGCCTCGAGCCTTAGCCTTGCGCACGAGCCTGGCATTGGCTTCGAGATATTTTTTCGTGCGATCCTCGGGGTTGTCGCGGTAGAGGAAGCGCGTGTTGATCTCGACCGCCATGCCGCGACGGTGAGCGACGTCGAGCATCCGGTCTTCATGCTCTTCGAGCTTCTTATTGGGCGGCCAGCGGCCGAACGTCGTGGGGGCATAGAAATCTCCGACGATTTGGCCGGGCAGTTTCTCGAGATCATCGAGCAGTTTAGCCATGTAGAGTTCCCACAGCTTCTCACTGCCCACGACTTCGTGCAGCTCGCTGAACTCCTCGTTGTCGAATGGCCAGAGCCAATCGGCGCCCTTTTCGGGGTGGGTAATGGGTACGAAGTGCACCGACCGGATGATTCCGTCGGGCCGCATCGCGTCGACGATATTTTGAGCGTCCGGGCGCGCACGCGGGTCGTTATCGATCTCCGCACCGATGGAGAAGCGCATTCCCCGCCGCAACCCTTCCGAAACGACAGCCGCATGCGTGATGTCCACGCCCGCCGTCTCGGCAGCTCCCAGCAGATCGCCGGCTTCGGCCAACTTCAGTGCTCGGCGCACGGTGTTGACCGCGCCGGGGTCTTCAAAGGTGAGATAGTTGGCATGGTCGGCGACCATCAAGAAGCGCGGGGACTCCCGCCGGCAGGCATGATAGAACCAAAGAAAGAGCATGCGCGCAGAGTACGCGATCGGTCGCTCCTCGGTATAAGGGCGATGTTCGCCTTTCGCGTGGCCGTGAACGTCGGGAATAGCCGCGATCCGCGGATCGCTCATCTAAACGCGCACACCGAAGTCGGCACGTTCGCTAAGGTTGGCGTCTAGCCCCGGTAGCCCTCCATTTCCAGAAGGCGAGCTTTCATCTTGAGACCGTAATAATAATCGTGCAGATCTCCGGATGAATCGACGACGCGATGGCATGGAAAGAGAAACGGAAGAGGATTACGCGCCATCACGCGACCCACTGCACGCGCCGCTTTTGGCCGACCAATCTGCGTTGCGACCCAGGCGTAGGAACGCACCTCGCCGGGCGGGATGCGCGCGGCGGCGCGAAGCACGGCTTGTTCGAAAGGGGTTAAGTCGCTGATATCGACGAGTGCGTCATCCACCATCCAGGTGCTGAAGAAACGGTCGATCGCGCGCACGAGCCAGGGCGGCGCTTCGCCGCTCACGACCCGACGATGCAGCCGGCGCTCCGCTCGCTGAGCCACTTCTGCGGGGGGCTCACCCCTATCCATGCTAACGTAAGCGATCCTATCCGATTTGAAACCTACGTAGAGCCGTCCAACCGGCGTACTTACCGCAGAGAGCACGATCGGCGGATAGATCTTACCCTTGAGGGCGGCAATGTGGTGGACAACCTTTTTTGCCAAGTCGCACGACGGTTCCGGCCGCGGCAGGCTCGACAGGCAGTACGCCACGCCTTCGTACTGTTCGTACATTGCCTGGCAAGATGGGCAGGCTTGAAGATGGCTGTGAACGGTCTCCTTTAGCGAGGCTAGACACTCGCCGCGAAGCTCGTCCCACAGCGCCTCGACGTCACGACAACGCATGCACGAGGACTCCTTCCGTGGCAAATCGTCCGATTTGCGGACCCAAAATGCGCCGCAGAATGCGCACGGCCCGATGGACGTGGGACTTAACCGTGCCGATCGGTTGATTGAGAATCTCGGCTATTTCGGGATGGCTGCGACCTTCGATGAACCGCAGCGTCGCTGCGGCGCGAAGGTGCATCGGCAGCTGCAAGAGCGCCCGTTCGACGAGCGCGATCTCGGTATTCTGTTCGACGATTGCCTCAGGCTGCGGAGGCCCCTCGTTTGACTCGCGCAAGATCGCGTCTGGATCGGCGAGCGCGTCGAGCGCCACGTTTGACGGGCGCTTGCTTCGCAAACGATTGCGGGTCACGTTGAGCGTAATCGTGTAGAGCCAGGGCTGGAGTCTCAGTTCGGAACGCTGCTCGGGCGACATTTTGCCGAGGGCGCGGTACGCGCGAACGAAGGCGTCCTGAACGATCTCTTCTGCATCTTCACGGTTTCCCGTCATGCGAAGCGCGAATCCATAGAGTCGGCGCTGATAATCGTCGACGATGCGCTCGAAATTGGCAACGCTGGGTGTGGAATCGGCGGAAGGTCGCGTCGCCGCGGCCCGCCCCGTCGTCGCTGATGGCACGTATACTCCCGTAAGGAGTGGTGCGAGCGCGCTCATACAGTGCCCCGGACCACCACTGCTAGGGCGGTGGTTTCACGCTCGCGCTAAAAAACTCCTGACGACCCCCTCGCCCTTGGTCCTTCGACTGCTCGCTGCGCTCGCCCCAGGATGACAGCCGCTACGCGGCCGCGCTCAGGATGATACGATTCCGCCGCCCTTTGCCTTTGCTTAGGAGAAACTCCGCGCGGTCCGCAGCGCGGCGGAACGCCGGGTCGAAGGGAGGGGTTTTTGGCGGCGTTTCTAAAGCCAACGCCATGCCGCTTCGCTTGGGCGCCGGCCTGGGAAACAGCGTGAAACCGCTTCGCTCGTAACGAGAAAGCGGTTTTTTTATTTCGCTCATTGATCGAATGAAAGGTGCTGTCTATGCAGCAAACCATCGAGCCAACGGAAATTTCGCTGGATGCGTACACGATGTGCAGCTTTTTACCGGACATCAACTCTGCACGAGCGCTTCCGCTCGCGCTCATCGGATACCGTCAGAGCGAGGATCCGTGGTTCGTATGGCTCGTCCCTAAGGAAGGAGTCGACCCTGCCGGTCTCACCGAGGATCCGTACTACGCGAAAGTGCTACGAGATCCTCAAGGGTACTTCAAAAAAAAGCTCGCGAAGTACGTCGAGAAGACTGGTGCGTCAAACGCGGCATTGAGATGTTGATCGACTGTCATCAAAATCATCTTGCTTTCACGCCGCTTACGGAGTTGCGGGAGCACCCGTTTCGCCATCCGTTACAGGTGGAGCTGGTAGGCGCGTTTTAGCGGTCGCTCTAATCGAGCGGCGGTAGACGATGCGTACCGGGACCGACACCGACCGGCTCTGAGCAAGCCGTGCATCGATCGTCAATGTAATGCTCAGCGCCAAAAGCATCGCGCCGTCGAGCGTATAATACGCGGTGCCGTCCATCCGCATGGTTCCCGAAACCAGCGTCTCGGCATAGCCCGGCAGCGGTCCGGTCATCGCGCCCTCTGCTTCGAAACGCACGCCGACGGTCTGCGTTCCATCGATCGGGCCGCCGGGCAGCGGCCGAAGAAATCCATGCAGGACGGTTTCCGATCCTAGCGGAGAAGTGGCGGAGAAGGGGACGCGACCGTGCAGCGCGCGGAGGTCTCGGAGCGTGGCGACGTCGAGCCGCACCGCAAACGGTTGATTGAGGATCGTCAAGAAATCGGGATCGTTATCCAGACGGTCTTCGAACGTCCCGTTTGGAAGAAGGATTTGAACGAAAAGGGCCTCGTTGCGGCTCTTTCCATCGGGACCGCTGCGCGTGTACCGAGCGCGTGCTTCAAACCGCCAATCTTTGCCCTCTCGACGCGCGGATAATCGTTCGCTCCCCGCGTACGACACCTTTGAAGCGGTCCCGGCCGAAACGATTCGATAAGCGTCTTCGCCCGAGGTATCGTATTGTACGTCGGCAAAAACAGGTCGAGTCACCGACAAGAGCGCGGCAACCAGCGCGACGCCAAATTTTATTATGTGCTCCGTTTCTTACGAGGGGTTTTCTTCTACACTATCATTTGTGGCAAGCGAGCGGAGCGTTTAGCGACGTTTAAATCCGTGAACGGCAGTGCGCCGGCGCCGTGCGAGGAAGAAGCGAATATCGGCCGTCGCTTCGCAGACGACGATGGCGTCGGCGTCGGCGAAACTACGCCCGTTGACTTCGACGATGAAGTCCCCACCGGCGAGCCCGGCAAGCGTACGGTGGACGCTGCGCGAGAACTTGTCGTGCGGCGCTCGCTCACCGATCGCTTCGCGTACGGCAAACTCCAGGAGGTCGGCAACGCGCATCGGTGTTGCGAGCGCGAAGGCACCCGAGCCGCCGAGTGCGACGGCGTGGAGGTCAAGCGGTACCTTCACGCGGATCATCATCATCATTTTCTGCTGTATCGAGGAGCTGCCTGCCGGAGGAGTAAATGAATCCGCCAATGTCCTTCGGGAACGTGCCGCCCGACATGCTGGCTGGTGCAGTCGAGAAGCTTCTCGCGAAGATGGACGAGGCCGATCTCGCCGCCTCGTATCAACGCGAGCTATTAACGATGCCGCCAGAGGTCGTTCCCGCACTCGTGGAAGCGCTCTTCACGGCGTTTCGCAACCGTGGTGAGTCGTCGGAAGATGCCGCCGAGGGCGCCGGCACCACGCTTGACGCCATCGCGAGGCGAGAAGCCGGAGGTATTAGCGCGCTGCTTGCGTACGCGCGCGGCAATCCCGACCTCCTGAGGGAAGCAACGACGATTTTCGTAGAGCAGCGCCCGGATCTGATCGAAGCGCTCCCCGCGGTACTTCGCGATGCATTGGCGGAACGACTGACGCGGAGCCCATTCTGAGACTGAACCGCGACGGCGGCGGCGACTCGGACGACGCCGGCGGTGGCGGACTGCCGCTCTTCCCTCTAGTGCTGGTGGTCATCTTGGCCGGATTGCTACTTGGCGGCGCGCTCGCGCACTTCTTCGGTTCCCCGCATCCTCCGAGCTCGGCGCCCACGGCAATCGCCGCGCTGCCTTCTCCAACGCCGACTCCGGCGCCGGTCGTTACCACGTCGCCCACGGCTACGCCCGCGTCCACGCC
Source organism: Vulcanimicrobiota bacterium (assembly GCA_963826325.1). Lineage (GTDB taxonomy): Bacteria > Vulcanimicrobiota > Vulcanimicrobiia > Vulcanimicrobiales > Vulcanimicrobiaceae > Cybelea. The sequence continues at coordinate 29,759 of CAWGWT010000004.1, read as the reverse complement.
GTCGCCCCGCGCGAAGCCCGTTCCGTCGACGACACCAAAGGCAAGGCCGACCCCCGCAAAGACTCCGGCGAAGATTCTCACGCCGGCTCCGATGAAGACGTCAACTCCGACGAAAACGCCAACCCCGACGAAAACGCCAACCCCGACGAAAACTTCGACGGTTCTAAGCGTTGCGCCGAGTACTTCGCCCATCAGCAACTCGGCTCCAGCGCCGGTCGCGTCGGTTACGGCTGCTCCGTCGCTGAGCGCGCAAGGGCGCGCGTCCGCGGTCGTTCGCTCGTATCTTCAAGCGCTCGCGCACGGCGACCGCGCGACCGCCGCTACGTATCTCGCGCACGGGCTTCCGAGCGAGACGTTTATGAATCCCGACGCGCATATCGAATCGATTCGTTCGGCAAACGTCGGCGCGCAACAATATCGTGTGACAGCCGACGTGCAAACCGCAAGCGGCGAGTACTACGTCACGTTTACCGTCGAAAACGGTCCGCTCGGTTTACAAATTACCGACCACTACGCCATCAAACCCCAATAAAACGGCCTGATTTAGCGCATCTCGTTGTCGCCCCGGGCCTCGATTACGTCAGTAAACTTCGGCCCGTGGCTCCTCGAGCTGCATCTAAATCAGGCCGTTTTATACTTCGGCGCCGATGCCGGTTGTGGCGCGCACTTGCAGCTGGTCGAACATCGCCTCTGATTCACGGTCTCGGGCGACCAGCGTCCCGATGATCGCGCCGGCCAAGCCCACCGGAATGGAAACGATGCCCGGGTTCTCGAGCGGGAAAATCGCACGGCTTCCCATGAGGACCGGACTGACTGCAATCAAGGCGAGCGACGAGATCAAACCGGCGAGCATGCCGGCAATCGCTCCCACCGCGCAAAGCGCCGCCAGGAGAGCGCGAGCAGGATCACGGGCACGTTTGCGCTGGCCGCCACCGCAAAGGCCAGACCCACGAGGAACGCTACGTTGAATCCCCGCAGTGCAATTGAAAGCGCGATCGCAAGCGCACCCACAACCAATGCGGTGGCGCGCGCTACGAAAACGTGTTCCGTCTCATCCCCGCGGCCATTGCGGACGAGGCTGAACCAGATGTCGTAAGCGAATGCCGAAGAAGCCGTAATCGTGAGGCCGGCGACGACCGCTAAAATCGTGGCAAAGGCGACGGCTGCCACGAATGCCGTCAACAGCGAGCCTCCGACCTGTTCTGCCAGGAGAGGCGCGGCAAGGTTGCTGTCGGATACGGGCACGATGTAGCCGTTGTGCGCAAGTTGCGCATTGAGTGCCGTTTCCCGCTCAGGATTATGGGCGATGTAGCGGATCGCCTGACCTGCGTACATTCGTCGGCCGATGTGTTCCTTGCCGACGATCGTCGCGGCTCCGAGTCCCATGAACGACGTCGTGAGATAAAAGACGCCGATCAGCACCATTGCCCAGGCGACCGAGGTGCGCGCGGCCTTTGCCGAAGGCACCGTGAAAAAGCGCATCAGGATGTGCGGGAGCCCGGCCGTACCGAGAACGAGCGCGAGTCCGAGCGACACCAGATTCAATGCACCGAGTGTGCCGTGAAAGAGCAATCCCGGCCGCAGTAAGTTCGACGCACCTCCGGCGACGGGGACGGCCGCCGCCGCATCAAAGAAATTCTCCATCGAGAAGTTGAAGTGCTTCATCACGAGCACCGAGAGCACGAGCGCGGTCAACAGCAAGAGGCCGGCCTTGATGATTTGTACCCACGTCGTCGCAAGCATGCCGCCGAAAAGCACGTAGACGAGCATCAGCACGCCAACCACAACGATCGCGATGACGCCTTCGAACCTTGGAAGCAGCAGATTGACGATCGCGTTCACTCCGACCATTTGCGCGATCAAATAAAATAAGGTGATTGCCAGCGTGGAAAGGGCCGCAATTGCGCGAACCCCACGACCTCGCAGGCGAAACGAGACAAGGTCGGCGATGGTGTACTTGCCGATATTTCGCAGCGGCTCGGCAACGAGAAGAAGGACGGCAAGATAGGCTACGAGCCAACCGACCGAGTACATGAAACCATCGAAACCGTAAAACGCGACGAGCCCGGTAATGCCGAGAAACGAAGCGGCCGAAACGTAATCGCCCGCGATTGCCCAGCCGTTCTGCAAGCCGCCGATGCGCCGATGGGCGGTGTAGAAGCCGCGGCTCGTTCCGCTCTGGCCGGAGGCCCAGTAGGTGACGACGAGCGTGATGCCCACGAAGACCGCGAACATTACCAGCGACGGCTGCGTGCTCATCGTTTTTGGTCGAGAACCTCGCGTGTCTCTCGACGGCGGATTTTGGCCGCGCGGACGTCAAAGCTGCGGGCGCGCCATAGGTAGAGGGCCAGAAGGATCCACGCCATCGCAAACTGCGAAAGCGCGAAACAATACGCCACCGTCAATGGACCTAACACCGGGCGGCTCATCGACTTGGACAGCCAGCCTACCGAGATGGGGAGCGCTAGATAATAGGCGATAAAGAAAAGAGTCGCCGGAATTACAAACCGGCGACGCGATCGCAGCAGCGCGCGAAACTCCGGCTCGGCGGCAAGAGCCTGCCAGGGCGTGGACTCGCCGTGATGCCTCACTCCTCGTCCGGCCAGGCGGCCAGCTCGCCGACGGCGGCGCTTTTGAGGACCCGCAAACCGAGCATCGCGCACTTCATGCGCGTCGGGCTTATTCCGATGCCGATGTCTTCGAGCACGACGTCTTTGGCGAGCTTCGCGACGTCGGAGAGCTTCATTCCCTTGACCCGTTCGGTAAGCATGGATGCCGAGGCCTGGCTAATCGCACAGCCTTTGCCCGAGAACCGCACATCGCTGACCACGCCGTCCTCGAGCTTCAACTCCATGCGGATTTGATCGCCGCAGAGGGGATTGAGATCTTCCGCTTCGACGTCGTACTGCTCCAGTCTGCCGAAGTTGCGCGGGTGGCGATAGTGATCGAGGATGTAGTCGCGATAGAAGTCGTCCACGAGATGACCTCAAAGCCCGAAGATGCGAGCCGCTTTTTCGATTCCCCCGCAGAGTACATCGACGTCGTCTTCGGTATTATAAATGTAGAACGAGGCCCGCGCCGTAGCCGACCATCCCATCTTTTCCATCAGCGGCATCGTGCAATGGTGACCGGCGCGCACGCAAATACCTTCCGTATCCAAGATCGAGGCGAGATCGTGCGCATGAACGTCGGCCAAGTTGAACGAGATCACTCCCGAAACAAGTGCGGCGTCGCGCGGTCCGTAGATCGCCAGGCCGCGCGGCTCGAGTGCCGCGAGTCGTTCTAATGCGTAGGCGGTCAGCAGTCGCTCGTGTTCGCGCACCCACGGCATTCCAACGTTTTCGAGATATTCGGTTGCGACGCCGAAAGCGATAGCGTCGGCGATATTGCTCGTTCCAGCCTCGAATTTCCGCGGCGGATCGGCGAAGGTCGTCTCCGCGTACTCGACCTTCCGGATCATATCGCCGCCGGAGAAAAAGGGCGGCATCGCTTCCAGCAGAGCGCGCTTGCCGTAGAGTACTCCGATACCCGTTGGTCCGAGCATCTTGTGACCGCTGAACGTGTAAAAGTCGGCATCAAGCGCTTTGACATCGAGCGGCAAATGCGGCGCTCCTTGGGCGCCGTCGACGAGGACGACCGCGCCGGCGGCGTGGGCGCGCGGTATGATTCTCTCGAGCGGCAAGATCGTTCCCAGCGTATTGCTGACGTGAGCCAATGCGACGACCTTGCAGCCGTCCAGCAGTTCGTCGAGGTCGTCGAGAACGTAGAGGCCGCGATCGTCGACCGGAATGAAGCGCAGCACAGCGCCGCTTCGTTCCGCTAGGAGCTGCCACGGCACCAGATCGGAATGGTGCTCAAGCTCGGTCAGTAGAATTACATCTCCGGCTCTTAAATTCGCATCGCCCCAGGAATAAGCTACAAGGTTGATCGCTTCGGTCGTGTTGCGCACCCACACAATCTCCGAAACACCCGCCCCGATGAAGCGCGCGAGCTTGACGCGGGCGTGTTCGAATTCCGCAGTTGCGCGTGCGGCGATCTCGTAGACGCCGCGGTGAATGTTAGCATTATACTGCTCGTAGTATTCGACCAAAGCATCGATGACGACGCGCGGCTTTTGCGAGGTTGCCGCCGAGTCGAGGTACACGAGGCGCTTCCCGCGCGACGTCGGACGCGCGAGGATCGGAAAATCGGCAATAATCCGCTCAGCCTTTGCTTTATCATCTCGGGCTTGTCGAGCGACGGTGAGCGACGTGCGCAGCGTCTGCGTCATGAGAGCTTCGCCGATAACGCAGCGCGGATTTCGTCGCGAAGGCTCGACGAGGGAAACCACTCGATCGCGGGCTCGAAGAAACCAAGTGCGATCATGCGTTCCGCCGCGCTGGGTTCGATGCCGCGACTCTCCATGTAGAAAATTTGCTCAGCGTCAATTGCGCCGACCGTTGCACCGTGATAGGCCTTGACGTCGTTTGCGCCGATTTCCAGCGCCGGTACCGAATCGATGTGGGCCTTCGGTGAGAGGAGAAGCGCGTCGTCGCGCAGGCGCGCGTCGCTCCCTTGCGCGTGAGGCGCGATGCGAATGTTGCCGAGGAAGCGCGCCTGACCACGACCTATAGCCGCGGACTTGACAAGGGTTTCCGAAGTCGCCTCACCGGCCAGGTGCTCGACGGTGCTAACGAGGTCGACGTGCTGCGATTCGCGCGGGAAGAAGATCGCCGCGACCTGCGCCTTGGCTCCGGGCTCTCCGATGGAGATGCGAACGTCGCCGGCGGCGAGGCCGCCGCCAAGCTCCGCCACACTCCATAAAATTTGCCCGTCGCGGCCGGGGCGCGCCGACCGGGTTGATATGACACGAGCGCTTTCCGCGGCCTGCTGCAGCACCGCATAAGTAACATCGGCGTGCTCCGCGCCGACAACCTCCGCGGCGCAGCAGATGAAGGCCCCTTCGTCGCCGGTAAGGCGCTCGATAATGGTAACGCGTGCCCCGCGTTCGGCGAGCACGACGCTCCAGGGGAAGATTGCGGCACGGGACGCGGCGTGATAGCGGATGACGATCGGGTCGTCGCAGGCATGATCGGCAGGCACGTAAACAAAGACGCCGCGGCCGGCAAACGCCTGCGCGAGTGCGCCAAACTTGTTCGCCGCGATTCCCGTCGCGCCGAAGGCGCGAGCCAGAAGTTGGGGATAATCGCGCGCCGCCGTCGGAAGGTTGCATGCGATGACGGCACGATCTCGGTTCTCCACCGGCACCTCTGCTGCGGCCAGCTCGATGGCGTTGGGATCGGGAAGAATCGACTCGAAGTCGACCCGCCAGAAGCGGCCCGGTTTTTCGCGGTTGCTCGGTAGTGAGAAGAAGCGGTCGAGTGCGCGTGTGCGGGCCTCGATCGGCAGCAGCGCAAGGTCGAAGGAGCTAAGCCTCTCGTAGATCTCGCGCGTCAGTGCGGGCACTTCGGCTGCGGTCAGTGCGGGCGCTGCCGCTCCGCTCAGTGCAGGCTCCGGGGTTAGCGCACCGGGGGCACTAAACAACCGCGCCGCTCTCCTCACGCATTTTGTCGTAGCCCTCGCGCTCGATGCGGTGTGCGAGGTCGTGTCCGCCGGTCTTCACGATTCGCCCGTCGATCATGATGTGAACCACATCGGGCGTGACATACTGCAAGATCCGCGGATAATGCGTAATGATGAGAAACCCGGTGTTGCGCCCTTCGTCGCTGGCTCGTAAGGCGGCGATTGAATCGCCGACGTCCTTAAGCGCGTCGATATCGAGGCCGGAGTCGGTCTCGTCCATGATGGCATACTTGGGCGCGAGCACGGCGAGTTGGAGCATCTCGAGCCTTTTCTTTTCACCACCGGAGAAGCCGTCGTTAAGATAGCGGCCCATAAACGACGGATCGATTCCGAGCTGCGCCATCTTTTCGAGCAAGAGCGCGCGGAATTTCGCGGGTGGCAGATCGCCTGGCCGCTCGGCCTGGCGGGCGGCATGCAGGAAGTTCGCGACTTTCACTCCCGGGATGGCAGCGGGGTATTGAAAGGAGAGGAAGAGGCCGGCCCGTCCGCGTTTATCGGGCGATAAAGCAAGCAAGTCCTCACCGTCAAGCTTGACGCTTCCGCTCACTTCGTAAAGTGGGTGACCGGTCAGTGAGAAGGCGAGCGTCGACTTTCCGCTCCCGTTTGGACCCATAAGCGCCGCAACCCGACCCGGTTCAACGGTAAGGTCTATTCCTTTTAAGATTTCGGTGCCGGCAACCCGGCAATGCAGGTTGGAGATGCGAAGACCTTGTTCGGGCATGCGAAATTATGGTAGCCGAGGCTCTCTTAGAAAGTCAAGGAAAAACTTTACTATCTCGGCGGCCTTCATGCTAGGATAGCGCCGTAGATGCACGCCGACCGCTTCTTTCAGAGTACTCGGGGAAAGATCGTCAGCGAGCTGCGCCGTCGAGGCTCGGCTTCGGCGACCGATTTGGCGCGTTCGTTCGGGCTTTCGCCCAATGCAGTCCGCCAGCAGCTGATGGTCCTCGAGCGCGACGGCCTCGTTGCCGAGACTCCGGTGCGACGTGGACCAACCAAACCAACCTACGAGTTTTCGCTTACGGTCGATGCCGAAAAGCTCTTTCCGCAAGGCTACGATAAAATGCTGACGGCCGTGCTGCGCGAGGTCCGCAGCCAGTTCGGCACGGAAGCGGTCGAGCGGGTCTTCGACGGTCTCTCGCGGCGTGCGATCGACCGCGCGCGGCTATCGGTCAATGCGACTGAACCGGAGCAGAAGGTTGCTCAGCTCACCGAAATTCTGCGCAAGAGCGGTGTGGTCGCCGAGTACAGCTTGATCGATGGTGGGTTCGCACTGCACGAGCACAACTGCCCGTATTCGAGTACGGCGAAGGAGCATCCCGAGGTCTGCCACGTCATTCATGACATGATCGACGAGACCATCGGCGGGAAACACACGCAAACGGAATCGCTTGCGAGAGGTGGTAAAGAGTGCCGCTTCGAGCTTCATCCGGCAGAGACGGTGGGTTAACATGGATTTTCCGAAATTCCAGCGCTTGGTCGAAGAGCGCAGCGGCTTTCGCACGATGGAGAATGCCACCGCTAGCGGTGAGTATTTCAGCGATTCCTGCGGCGACATGTACAACTTCTTCTTGAAGGTCGGACCGGGTGCAGTGATTGAGGAGATCTCCTACTTCACCACCGGATGCGGATTCGGAACGGCGACGTGCAGCCTCGTCGTGAACCTGGCCAAGGGTAAGACCATTGACGAAGCCGCCGCCATCACGGCGGCCGACATCGAGCGAGAGCTCGACGGTTACCCGGAAAAGAAAAAAGATTACCCCGAACGCGCGCTCGAGGCCTTGCAGGTAGCGCTCACCGATTATCGCGGCAAGGTCACCGCCGGCACAGTGCCTGACTACGCAACGATGCCAAGGGCGGCTGACGCTGCACCGGCTCGAACGAACACGTCGTGCCGGCGCCGTCGGCTAACGGTGCGGACGACGGAAAACTGCTGATCAGGCTGCGCTAACTAGCGCCTGCAGGGCGCGGTCAGGAGCCTTTCGTAGCGCGAGGTCCGGTGCGCCGGATTCGGCAGCGATTCAAAAAGCACCAGCTCTCGAACCTCGAGCGGAATCGGGGCAAGTTCGATTAAGGGCAGCGGACGCTTCGCTTTTTTGACCTTGGCGATCGTTACATGCGCAACGGCGTCGTTGCGGAACTCAAAATCCAGTGCAGCATACGCGTTTCTAAGCTCCCCCGCGAGCGTTCGAAACGGCGCGCCTTGTTCGCGGGCGCCGATGTAGACGACGCGTGGTTTGCGCTCGTGCGGGAAGGCGCCGAGTTTGTCGAGCAAAAAAGAGAACGTATTAGATCGCATGGCAGCCACAACCAAAGTCGACACGATCTCTTCGTAACGCGACGGTTCGACAAAGCCCAAGAACGCGAGGGTCACGTGCAGCTTTTCCGCCGCCTCGTATTTTGCTGCGAATCCGGTCTCGCGCAGTTCTTCCGAGATGCGGGCGCAAGCGGCGCGGGCTTGCGGATTTAGATCGATCCCGACGAAGAGCCGTCGCTTGCGCGCGGCCGGCTCAAACATCGATAAGGTAGGGATTCGAGTTTCGTTCGATCCCGATCGTCGTGAAAGGGCCGTGGCCCGGCACCACCGGCGTATCGTCGTCGTGATCCATGAGCTTCGTGCGTATCGAATGCACGATATCGTCCATCGACGTGCCACCTAAATCCCAGCGCCCGATCGCGCCTGCGAAAAGAGTGTCGCCCGTGAGCAGCGCGATGCTTTCGTGATCGGCAACTTCAAAGGAGACGCTGCCGGGCGTATGCCCGGGCGTGTGCAGCACGCGGCAGCGCAGGTCTCCGAGCTGGAGCAGGTCGCCGTCGTGCAGCTCGCCGTCGAGCGCGACGACTGGAGGTGCGCTGGGAATTCCGATCCAACGCGCTTGCAGCGCGAGCGTCCGGTAGAGCGGCAGATCGCCGGGGTGCAGCAGCGCCGCGCCGCCGGCGAGTTCGCGCAGACGCCCAAGATCGCCGATGTGGTCGATGTGAGCATGCGTGTGAACCAGGAACTTTGCACGCCAACCGTTGCTGCTTAGTCGAGCGATCACGTCATCAATGCCGCCCCCGCCGTCGACGACGATCGCGTCGCCGTTTTCCTCGTTCGCAATGATGGTGCAGTTGCAGGCTAGCGGCCCGACTGGAAACGTCAGCCGTATCAAGCGAGTAGCCTAATCCACGTGGATGCCGAAGTCGTGAAACCCGCCATTGAAGTACCCGAGCGGTGAGCCCGGACGCGCGCCGCACGATATCACGTGCCCGAGCAAAATGGAGTGCGAGCCGAAGTGGTATTCCTGGGCTAGCTCGCAATCGAAGTGCGCGATCGTGCCGTTCAGGACCGGTGCTCCGGTGGCATCGATTGCGTAGCCGATCTCCGCGAACTGGCGGTCGCGTACCTTTCCCGAGAAATGCTCGGCGAGCGAGCGCTGATCGCCGGCTAGTACGTTGACGCAGAAGACGCGCGAGCTTGAAATGAAGAGATAGCTGCGAGCCTCCCGGTTCACGCAAATCAAAAGCGATGGCGGCTCGAGTGAGACGCTGGCAAAGGCGTTGACGGTGATGCCACGCGGCTCGCCCTCTTTGAGCGTGGTGACGACCGTGACGCCGGTGGGAACGCGACGCATCGCACGGCGAAAGGCCGCTGCGTTAGACACTCGTCATTGCTGCCGCGCGCCGATACCAATGCCGAACGGTAGAATGGTGGCGTCGAGAGCGGGATGGGTCAGAAACCGCCGCGCAAACTCAGGTGTTGCCAGACAATCGTTGAAGATCGCCAGCCCCGAAAGCTTGAGCATGGGGACCATCAGCTCGAGGTATGGCAAATACTCGGATGCGTTCGCGGCCACGAATGCGACGTCGAGATTGCGGTGCGGAAAGTTTTCGAGCAGCTCGAGCGCCGGCGTATTGAAGACCTCGATTGAGTCCTCTTCGCCAGCGCGGCGAAAGTAGGAGCGCGCGACGTCGGTGCGCCGTACGTCCGGCTCGATGGTCCAAAGCCTTCCCACGGCGGGCTGAGCGAGCGCCATCCACAGCGTCGAGTAGCCGCAGTCCGTGCCGACTTCGAGAATGCGAGTTGCTTGCATTGCCGTAACGATCGTAGATAGAAAACGGCCCGTCACGCGCGAGACCGTCGGTATGCCGTCGTCGGCGCGTCGTTCTAACTCGATAAGAAGTGGATGCGGCGGCGGGTGCAGCGCATCGAGATCGTGCAGAAGCTTCTCCGTTACCACAAAACTCGCTTATGCGTCGCGCGACGAGCGACCTGCGCGTTCCGCCGACTTCACGACGTTTCGCAGAAGAGCGACATTCGTAACTGGACCGACGCCGCCGGGAACCGGCGTGATGGCCCCCGCCACGGCAACCGCGCTTTCAAAATCAACATCTCCGCGCAGCACGCCGCGCACGAGCGTCGTTCCAACGTCGATGACCGTCGCACCCGGCATCAAGTCGCTGCCGCGTATCAATCCAGGCGCGCCTGCCGCTACGACGACGATCTCCGCCATTTTGACGTATGGCTGCAAGCCGGCCGATTCTCTGTGAAGGATGGTAACCGTTGCATCTTGTGCCAGCATGAGCATGGCGACGGGCGCACCGACGACGACCGATCGTCCCACCATTACCGCGCGACGGCCGCGCAGTGGCCAATGCGGGCTGCGCTCGAGCAACAGCATCACGGCGGCCGGCGTCGCCGGCACGTACTCCGTTCCGCTGCCGAATGCTAAGTGCCCCTGGTTTGTCGGATGCGAGCCGTCGACGTCTTTGTGCGCCGGAATTGCATCGGCAATTTCGCGAATTGAGAGATGCGGCGGCAGCGGTTGACCAAGCATGACGCCGTGGACGCTTGAGTCCGCTTGGAGATCTTTCAGCCGAGAACGGATCTCTGCGGTGGTTGCTTTTTCGGCAAGGTGGTCGGCGACGACACTGACGCCTACGCTCTCACCGGTTCGTTCGAGATTGCGCACGTAGGCGAGGCTCGATTCATTCTCGCCGACGTATACGACGACGAGCTTAGGATGAACGCCGGCTTCGCGTAGTGACCTCGTGCGCGCGACGAGCTCGGTGCGCAAATCGGCGGCGAGAGTTCGTCCGTCGAGAATCAAGGCGGGCACGCCGACGCCGATTCGTTTGCCGGAGGATAGGGACCTAGGAGGCCGTAGGGTTATGAATGTTCCGTTATCTCCTCTGGTCCATCGGCGCGGTCGCGTTGGGAATCGCGTTTCTCGTTCTTGAGCCGTTTTTCGTCTTACCGGCGGCGCGTTCCGGCGGCCCCGCAGGTTTGGTCGGCGAAGCGGCGCCGGTTTTTGCATTACGTGACGATCGCGGCTTTCCGGTCTCGCTCAATGGGTATCACGGGCGAATCGTGCTGATGAATTTGTGGGCCTCGTGGTGCCCGCCGTGCCGAGCGGAAATGCCGGACCTTCAACGGCTGGCGCACGCTTATGAGCGCGATGGAATCGCAATCATCGGAGTCAACGAAGGGGAATCGCCCCAGCGTGCTGCAGCTTTTGCGGACTCGCTGGGGATTCGCTTTCCGATCTGGATCGACTCCGCGCAGCGATACGGACGCACCTACACCGCGCTGGGCCTCCCGACCACCGTCATTCTCGATCGACGCGGAGTCGTCGTTCGCGCATTCGACGGAGCGCTAACCTTCGTTCAGATGGAGTCGGCAGTAAAGCCCTTGGTGCGGATGCATTGAACCTATTTCGCACGGCGGCGCTGACCGTTGCTGCCGCGGTGGTGGTGGAAATCGTGCTTCCGGGCCAACTGGTCTACCACGCCGGGTGGTACAACGTCGTGCTTGCTGCTCTCGTCGTCGTCGCGATCGTTGCCGCCCGGCGGCAGTTTCTCCAAGCGCCCTGCGTGCGCGCGCGGTTTGCAATCCTCGCGATCGCTGCCGGTGTCGCGATCGCCGGATTAGCCGGTGAGGCCAGCGGGCTCTTCGCGCCCGACAACCAAACTTTTGTAGGCGCGCCTGGGCAACGGATTTCCGTAGAGGCGCTGGGCGTGCTCACCTTTCCATTGGCTTCAACCGACGCCCCCGCCAGCGGCTCGGTCACTCTCGAACGCGCGCTCCACGCGCCGATGGAGTTGAGACAGCGTCGAAGCGACGCCGGAAATTTCATTCTGCGCACGATACCTAGAAGCATCGTCTACGTCGAAGCTCGCGATCTGCGAGGGAACCGTCTGACGATCACGCAGCCGGCCGGCTCGGCGTTTCTCTCGCCGGTCCTCTTGATGGAGCACCGGCAAACGATCGCGGGCATGGACCTGCCGTACGACTCGTTCAGCGTTCCAGCCGCTAGGCGCATCGTCAAAGCGGTGATGTTTACTTCCGGACAGGCCGCAATGCTGCTGCATGGTGGCGCTAAAACCGGCGAGGCAGCAGTTCTTTTCGCAGTCGACGATGAGAACGAACGACCGCTCTCAAACGCAATAGCATTGAGCGCCGGTGGGAGAGCGGTTCGTGTGGGCGGACTATCGTTGCGCGCGACGGTAGAGAGCTACCCAGCAGTCGAAGTTGTAGCCGCTCCCAACATGCTTGCCACCGCCTTCGGCACGGCGCTCGTGCTGGGCGGCATACTTGCTTTGATTCTCTGGGAGCTCCCCTAGTGGCCGGCGACGATCGCGCGAACGTTCCTCAAAATGATGCTGCCCTCCGAGAGTTCGATGCCCTTAGGCGGCAGGACGTAGATCGCCATCAGGCGTGCTGCGCGGGTATCGATGGGAAAACGCACCGCGACGCTGCGCCAACCGGGTTCGCCGAGCTGTGCAGCGTCGAGCAAAATGTCTTCATTTATCTCATTGCGCAGGGCAACTCTGACGCGTGCGTCGCTTCCGTCGTCTTGCAGGTCGAACGCGATTCCGATCGTGTCGGGAGGCAGCGGGATGTCGCCGGCTGCATAGGCGGCGCGTTCGCCGTTTCCAAACGCGAACGTCAGGCGAACGCAACTTTGACAGCTTGCGTCCTTGAAAACGCCGCCGCGGCCACCGCGACGGGCCGTGACGAAATGCGCGTGTTGCTCAAAAGGCAAAGCCACGTCATGCGATCCAACCGTCACACGCGCGGTTGCGACCGTCATGCCGATTCGAAGGGCGACGTTTGCGTCGTGGGAGCCGGCGCGAAACCGCCCCACGCGATCGATCCTGCCGCCGGTGGCGCTCCAGCGCAAGAGCGGCGGAAGCGCGAGCACGTATCCATGTGAATCGTAGGCGCGCGGCGTCAAGGCGATCGTCGCATTTTGATCAACGTTCGGCCGAGCCGGCATTATCTTGGTGCGGGCCGGCGTCGCATTGACCTCGACCGGTACATCGCCCGTGAGCCCGGCACCGCGCAGTATCAAGCGACCCGTGCCCGAATGCAGCGCGACGAATTCACCGTTGCGAAAGACGCCGAGCCGCGAGGGTAAAACGCTCGCGCGCACCGGTGGGCCCGTGGCGGCAACTTGATACGCGGCATCGACCGCCGCGACGCGCATTCGTACCACGGCACCGGTTATCGCGCGGATGATGCTCGGCCGCGCGACGATGCGGACTGGGGGTCCGGACGGGGCGCTGCTATAGACGAAGATGCCGTCGGCTACGGGGCGCTCCTTGCCGTCCGACGGCGAATTGACCATATCGGCGACGCTGTCGCCCAGGCGCCGCACGACCATCGTCGACGAGCCGCCGCCGTCGAGCAGCAGACCTTCCGTTGCGCCTAGCGATTTCATGAGAGCCGAAAATTCTCTGCGCGTCACGCCCACGCTCAACTCAGGTTGGCGCCCGTCGACCTCGACGAGAAAGAGCCGGCCATCGGGCGCGATCGCTGCGCCCGAGCAGGGCATGCGTTTGGAATTCTCTTCGCGGTACGGTGCGTCGCGGTCGTCGTACCATTCCCCGGCGTGCAGGATGAGCGCACCGCCGCCGATCGCGGCCGTTATCGAGCCGAGCGGAAGCGGCGCGAGGTCCCCGCTGGCCGTCACGATGTCGTTAACGTTCGGAGTGCCCACGATGCCGTAGTCGCTCAGCCCGATCGCAACGTAATAGCCCGGCGGTTGAGGAGTGAGATTGTCGGCAACGCCGGTCACGCGATAACGGGTCAGCGGCGGAATGCCTTCGATGGGCGCGAGCGCTACCAGCGTCACATCGTCGTGCGGCGGGACGTGTCCGTAAAGCGGCGTCAGCAGAGAGATTCCGGCGCCGGCCTGCGGCATCTCGTCGAGGCCGTCAAGCGGCAACGTACGTTGGTCGATGACAAGCTGCCCGGAGAACGTGAACTCGGCGATGTGCGGAACTCCGTCGCGCGTGATCGCAAGTACGTAACGCTTATACGGGAGCTGGAGGAGCGCGCCGTTACGCACCACCATGTTGATCGGCCGATTCGTATTGCCGATATCGAAGAAATCGCCGTTGATTCCGGCAACCGCACGCGTACGCTGTGCCATCGAGCCGACCGTTTCGCCGCGAGACACGAGCGCATCGTCGGCCACGACTGAGCCCGTTCGCACGTCGCCGCGATTGGGCTCCACGGCCACAACGTGTACGGATAGTGGTCCGGCCGTCGTCTCGAGCTGGTAGTTGGCATATTCGACGCCTGGGGCGACGCTCTCGACGGTCGGCGCTTCCTCGATGATCCTCGGAAAGGGTGGGCTCGGTTCTATGCGCGCGGGCAGTTCGTCAGCGTGGGCCGACGTTACCGCTCCAAAGAAGAGAATAAGGCCGAGAACGACGAGTTTCATCTAGCGGCGTCTTGCACTTCGCGCCGCACTCGGTGCTTCCCGCGCGGTACTTGCTCGCTCGGGCGCCATATCGCGACTGCCAGCGGGTAACTTCCGGTCGCAAAAGGCGCGCCGCGAACGCGACGCAGCGTGCGGGCGTCGAACGCATCGATCGCATTAGCGCCGGCGCACGGCACGTAAAGACGTCCGATCGCGGAATCGAGCGATGGTTCCCAGGGCGTCGCGCACGTCCGCAGCGGCGGGCTTTTCGCGCGAAGCGTCCGTGAATCGAGCACGTCAATTTCGCCGAATCCCTCGTCGGTCACAAAAAGCGTTTGCGTCTTGGGGTCGAGCGTGGCACCGAGCGGAAAGCCGAGGTCGCCGCTTTGTGCGATCATGTGGGGCGTTCCACGCACTGCGAGTACGACAGCGGACCCCGGTGCGGCAAATGGTGAGCCGGCACTTTGATTCGAAACGCCGTAGAGGCGGGTTCCGTCGGGCGACAGAGCGAGCGAGAAAATGCGGCTGACGGCATGAAACCGGCGGACGATGCGCATCGACCGTGCGTCAACAGCCGTAACGGTGCCGTCGTTGACATTGGCTACGTAGACGATTTGACGACGCTCATCGATAGCCAGACCCTCCGCGGTCGCCCCCGTTGCAACCCGCGTGACGTTTCCGTTTGCGTTCACTCGCGTCAGCGCTCCGGCTCCGTTCGCGTCGCGGTCCGTAACGAAGACGGCGCGGTTGGTTCGATCGATCGCGACTTCGTCGCCTAAGATGACGCCCTCGACGTGAGCGACGTTCCAGGGCGAAAGCGTCGCCAGCGTTAAAGCCGTGCCCTGCGTATCGGCGACTGCGATTCTTCCCGACGCGTCGACGGCAACGTCGCTGGGTGTTCCACCGGTTGCGAGCACGCCCAGCACAGAAAAGTTCCGCGAATCGTGAAAGACTAGGCCGTCGTCGTACGAGGCCACGATGAGAAGCGAACGATCGACCGAAGGCGGCATGCCGATTCGGACGGTGGTCGCGGCTAGACCGGCGGCATTTCCCGCCACGAGCAAAGCCTTGCCGGGCGGCGTTTCTTGCGGAATTTCGTAAAGGCCCCCGGGCAACAGTCGGCCGGCTCCAAGCAGCAACGCTTGATACGGCGGGGCAAACCCGTCGACGCGCAGCGGAATGACGCTTCCCGGCAGGTAAGGCCATGCCGTCAGTGCGATCCTTCCCGTCGCCAGATGTGCGCGTGGAGTTCGTGCAATGCCGGCGAAGAGCAAGACCGATGCCGACAACAGAACGGCGATGCTGCGAAGCGATGTCACCGGCACGCTAGCGTGATTGAAGCAGACCGACCACAAATAGTACGAGACCTACGCTGCTAAGGCCGCAGCCGAGCGGAAGGAAGAGCCGAGCGCCGGCGAGTGCTGAAATCGAGACGAGTACGATCGAGATTTCAAACATGGTCGTAGCGAACTGTAAAATCTCGTAAGATTTCAGGAACGCTTCGGAGCGCTCGTCGTCGCGAGCAGACTGCTCCTCGAGACCTTCGGCTTTCTTCAAGACCGCGGGGGACGACGAGCGCTCGTTGTCGGCGACCGATTCGAGGCGCGCCCGATTTTTAGGGCTTCGTACCAGATCGGTCGCAATCAGCGCCGAATAAATATTATAGCGCGTCTGCTTGGCTTCGTACGCATTGTAGGTATCGCTGGCACGAGCTTGCGTGAGAATGGCTTGATTCTTCGCCGAGAGCGCAGCGATCGAGCGATGGTGCGAAAACAGCGTGCCCAGAGCCGCGAGGACCGCGATGATCGCTGCCGCGAGGGAAACGAGCTTGTTGCCGCTGCGGAATTCAACGCCGCGCGCGAGGTCGGCTTGGTTCACGTCAGTGGCTCCGTCTCTTCAATGATGGCGGCGATCCGCTCGAGAGCTTCGCCGACGTCGCTTCCCGGCGCAACAGCGGTCTCTGCGGTCTTGCGCGCATCGAGGGAGAAGCTTGCAAGCTGGTAGCCGTCGAACGTACCGGCGACGATCGTGCCGTCGGGATCAACCGCAAATGCGCGGCAGAGCGAAGAATCGAAGACGATCATGTAGAGTCGCAGCTCGAGCGCCCGCGCTCGCGCGAGACGCTCCGACCAGGGTGCGCCGAGGTCCGTGCTCCAACAGATCAAAGAGTAACCGGCACGGCGATGTACGACCAATCCTGCCGGGTCGAGAACGAGGTCGTCGTGCACCCACGCGACTGGCAGCGCCGAATCGAGGAGGGCCGCTCGCTGCCGATCGTGCGGTGAGAGTGCATACGCGTCGTCGAGCAGTTCGAGGCGGTCGTCGACGTCCTCCGGAAGCGGATCGAACGAAATTGCAAGCCTTACAACGCGGTCGGCGACGGCAACCCGCGAGGGCAGATGAGGAAGCCGCTTTCGCGTAGGCCCGTCGCCGAGTGCGATCGATGCCTGCAAGATTTCCGGCTCGCGTTCGCCGGCGATCGCGACGATTTCGCCGCGGGAGTCGACGACCTGGCTCTTTCCGCAGTACGCGACCATGCCGAGCTCGCTGCTGCATTTGTTTGCGGCGACGAACGGTACGTGGTTCTCATAAGCTCGCACCGAGGCGAGGAGATCCGCTTGAACGTTTTCCAGCGCTTGCGGATTGCGTCCGCTCGTCACCCAGGCGGTAGGCATGACGAGTACTCTTGCGCCGCGGTCCACGAGCGCGCGCGCAATGGTCGGTAGGCGTCCGTCGGCGCAGACGAGGACGCCTAACACCCCGATTGCCGTCGGTATCGGTGCGATCCGTTCGCCCGGCACAAACCAACGACGGTCGAAGTGCCACAGAAAAAGCTTGTCGGCATGCCCGGCGAGTGAGCCATCCGCGTCGATGACGACCGCGCTGTTGCGAGCGCCCGCATCGCTTGGAGAGGCGGCGCCTACGACGATCACCGTTCGCGTCTCAAGCGCGATATCACGCAGACGGTTCAATGCCGCCGCGATCGCCGATTGCTCAACGGGCAACGCACCAAGCACGTACGCAGGCAAGGTCGCTTCGGGCATCACGACCAAGTCGGCGTTGGCCGCCGCTTTGTGCACCACGTCGATAATGCGCTCGAGCGCAACCGGAAAGTCGTTACGATCGTGCGCCCGAAGCTGCAGCGCTGCCACGCGGATCGAGCTAATCATGCTGGCGACTGGTTCGTGGGCGAGAAGGCCGCGAGCCTCTATGCGGGAAAGAAATGCTCCCCAAAGGGTTCTACGAGATCGAGCGGACCCAAAGGAGATGTTACCAAACGTGACACGTGCGATACCAGCGTTCGCGCTCGCAATTTTCATTGCAAGCGCCGCTTTATTTGCAGCGGCGCCGCGGTCGCAAGCAGCAGCGGCCGTAGCTTCGCCGACGCCGGCCCCATCGAAGACGAAAGATATCTGCGGCGCGACGAAGAGCAAATGGGCCCACGTCCAATGCGAACAGTTCAACAGCTCCGCCCCTGGCGACGAGTACTTCGGACGCTTGAAGATGAGCTACCTCGGCATCGACAACACCTACAAGGACGGATCAATAAGCGCGGGTGCGTATACGACCGATCCCAGACTCATCGCTAAACTCGACTTCGCCACGGAAGCATTGCGGCGCTGGGCCACCAAGTATCCAGGCGATCCGCAGTTGCCGCGCTCGTATTTCCTCGGCATCCAGGTGCTACGAAAAGTTTACACTCAGGCCGAACAACAGACAACTTGGGAGTTCATCCAAATCCTCGTCACAAAATACGGAAACACCTATTTCGGCAAGGTGATGAAGGCGAGTCTTGCCCACGGGTTTACGGAGCACTGGTTTACGCTCGCTCAACTTTGCCCGACGCCACTTCCGCCCGGTGTGATGCCGGCGGCTACACCGGCCGATTCACCGACGCCCTCACCGGCGCCGGGAAAACCCTCGGTGGACGTGATGGCGCCGCCGTGCGTGCAACCGTCGCTCGCGCCCGGACCGGTCGACGCTCCCGCTCCCGGCCCGCCGGCGTCGCCCGGTGCGATGCCGACGAAGCTCTAAGGCGAAATCACAAAAATGAAAGCCCCCGCATAGCACGGGGGCTTTCGACTTTATGCGCCGTCCGAAGCTTAGATCTTCAGACCGATACCCGCGTACGGGCCGCTTTCGGAGAATCCGATCGGAGCTGCGTTGTTATTATAACCCCGGTCGCCCAAGAATCCCGCCTCGATGAAGAGTGGGAATCCCGGGAACGAGTAGGTCACGCCGATGTCGTACTTGAGGATGTCGTATGAAACGTTGTATGAGCACGACGTCGTCGTGGGCGCACAGGCTGACGGCACGCTCGAGTAGTTGCCGTTGACGCCGAAGTAGTAGAGGGCGCTTCCATACCACGAGAAGACGTGATCGAGATCCGGCAGTTTTTCAAGTCCAACGCCGGCGCCCGTTTCCTTCGGGTATCCGTAGTTATTGCCGCGCCATATGTATCCACCCACGAGATAGATGCGCGGCCTTAGGATCCGAATTCCCAGGCGTGCATCGAAGTCGTAGTCACGCCCGATGAAGGTCGGAACCGAACTTTGTCCTAGCCCGCCAATCGTCGTGACGAAGCAATCCGCGCCACCGCAATTGTGCTGCCAGTTGTACTGCCTGTAGTCGACTTCGACCATAAACGGTAGGCTCATGACCGGGATTTCGATTGCGCCATGGAGCCGATACGAGAAGCCGCCGGAGTTATTGTTGCCGGTGGTACCTGGGACGAACTCGTTGTAGACCTTTGGCGAGATAATGTAGTCGCCCGCGACGTAAAAGTCGTAGTAGGGCGGCGCCGTAGGCACCGGCGTCGCAGCTGGCGGCGGCGGCGGCGGTGGTGGCGGCGGAGCCGGAGTCGGTGGCGGGGTCGGCGGAATATAACGAACCACGACAATACGGCGATCCGGCACCCACTGGACGTAGGCACCCATGCCTTCCGAAATCACGCGAACCGGTACGAGCACGGTGCCTTGATAGATGATCGGCGGGACGTCCAGCGGACGCGACTCGCCGTTGATGATGACCTCCGGCTTTCCGACGGTCACTTTGACCTCGGCGCCGGCTTTGCTGACCGTCACGGTCTTGCTGCCTGCGTCGTACGACACAGTTGCGCCCATTTGCTCGAACATCGAGCGAAGCGGGATTAAGAGCGTTCCCCCGCGCACTAGCGCGGCAAGGACGCGAGCCTGCTTCAGAATATCGGGCTTGGCATAGACGTGGTGGTCATTGAAGAGAATTGGATACTGACCCGACGGCGGGGATCCGAAATTCGCCGGCGGAGCAGCCATCGCACCCTGGTCCTGAGCGACCGCGTTGGTTCCAATGTTGCCATGCGATGCTCCAGGCTGGGCTGCGACCGCGTTGAATCCAAGACCAACCATCGTTAGGCCGGCGAGGATTCCAGTGCTCAGTCGCTTCAATGTGTCCTCCTGCTATTAATTGAGCTTAGGCCTAATCGGCCGGACCCTGCGGCCCGGTCCGGTAGTAACCTTTCGCCACCTTTTCGGGGACGGGCGATTGCCTCCCCTGCAGTGGCAGGCTACTCAGGCCAGCTTTTCGCGCAGTTTCGCCAGGAACTTGGCCTTTTCTATGATGTACCGCTCGTGGGTTCCCTCCGCTACCGCTTCTTGTTCGTCGAAGACTTGGACGGCGAAGCTGACGCGCGGGCCATCGAGCATCACGACCTCGACTTCGGTGCGCACGATAAAGCCGACTGGAACCGGCTTCTTATGCTCGAGATCGATGTGCGTTCCGAGAGTGATCTGACCGGTCCGCAAGATCGGCTCGACGCAATGGATCGCCGCACTCTCGACCAGCTGAACGAGCATCGAGGTGGAGAGCACGTCGACGCCCTTGTTCCCGGCCTTTTCGGCTGTCATCCACTCCTCGACGCGGCTCTGAAGGCTGTACGAGCGGCCGATGTCGAGCTTCACGGTCATGCCCCCGGGAGATACGCCCCGCAGCCGATTACTTCATGCCGAGGTTCTGCCTAGCTGTAGGCTCCCGCGGCGGTTCCTTTGAATCAAAGGCGGTTGGCCGCCGTATATGAGACTAAATGAAGGACTGATCTTTAGGAAAGATATGCTCAGAATGACACCCTCTTCCGTTTCTTTGAGAGCAACGTCGTTGGCGCTCGCTACGATGGTAGCGCTGCCGCTTCTCGCTGCGTGCGGAAAGAAGCCGCCGCCGGCGGCGCCGCCGCTGACCGTAGATGCCGCGGCGGCTACGCGACAAAACCTTGCCACCTATCTCACTCTGGATGGACAGATTGCGCCGCTCGATCAATCGACACTCGCCTTTCAGCAGAGCGGCACGATCACGAAGATCAATGTGAACATCGGCGATTTGGTGCGAAAGGGAGAGTTGCTGGCTACGATCGACCCGCGGACGCTGGAGGCGCAGCTAGCTCAGGCGCGCGCACAGGAGGCGCAGTATTCGGAGGCAGCCCAGGGTTCGGTCGTGGGATACCCTGTACAGGTCCAGACCAACGAAGCGGCGGTTCAAACCGCGAAAGCTTCACTCGAAAACGCAAAGCTCGTCTACGATCAGAACAAACAGCTTTACAAGCAGGGCTATGTCTCGGAGACCACTCTGCAGCAGTCGCAAGCAAACTACGTGCAAGCGGAGCAGACGTATAATAACTCCGTAGTTGGCTTGCGCAACAACGTCGTCAGCCTGCAGAACGTGAAGGCGCAGCAATCACAGGCCGTAGCCGCCGCGGCCCAAGCTCAACTGCTCAGTACGCAGCTCTCACAGACGTACCTCTACTCTCCTTATGACGCGGTCGTGGCGAACCGGCTGGTCGATCCGGGAGCGTATGGTTCGCCTTCTCAGCCCGTGCTCCAAGTTGCGCGTGTCGATAGGGTTTGGCTGAACCTCAACGTGCCGGATGAGGATTTGCCGTACGTGCATCCGGGCATTTCGGTGACGTTCAAATCGACGTCGCTGCCGGGTCGCACGTTCAACGGTCCGGTGGAGACGGTGAACTTGGTGCCGACCTCAGGCACCCTGTCGTATCTAGCCCGGCTCGAGTTGCAGAATCCCGGCTACGTCTTGCGAGGCGGCATGCTGGTGACGGTCACTGTGACGAAGTCGCGAGCAGACGGTGCGGTCGTCGTCCCTCGCAGTGCGGTGGCGCAGTCGCCTAATGGCAATATCGTGTATGTGGTCGTCAATAATAAAGCCCAGGCAGTACCGGTACGCGTCGGTGTCCAGACCGACACCCTATCGCAAGTCATTAGTCCTCGAATCCAACCGGGCACAACGGTCGTCACGACGCGTCCCGATGCGCTCAAGGACGGCAGCGTGGTAGCGGTAAACGGCTCAGCCTCTTCGACCAACGGCTCGGTGCACTGAGATGGGCCGAGGAATGCTTCGCGCGCGAGCGCTCTTCGTATCGCTCGCGTTAGGCGCTCTTGCGAGCGGTGTTGGCATTGCGCAGACGCTCCCGACTCCGGAGCCGGATCAAGGTCAAATACCCGGGGTTCCGGGTATTCAGATGCCTTCTCCGCTTCCGCAACCGACCATCAGCGGTACGCCGCTCCCCTATCCCGCCTACGGTACGCCTGCGCCCGACGTGGCGAACCTTACGCCCAAAAAAGGGGTCCCGCAATCCATATCGCTGGCCGACGCGATTCGAATCGGCGTCGCGCTGTCGCCGACGTTTGCCCTGCAAAATGCGCAATGGGCGGCGATTCACGCGAGGTATACGTCTGCGGTTCAGGCGCTCTACCCTGGAGTAAGCGGCAACGCGCAGATCGGCAACCAATACAGTAACGGAACGACGAGCACCGGAGCCACAGGCGGCCCGACAACTAGCCCGAGCCCATCAGCTATCTCAGGACTAGCGACTGCCCGCTCCGCCTGTTCAACGGGCAACGGTCACGAACGAATCCGCCACGATTTCCATCACGCAATTGATCTACGACGGCGGCCGCACCATTGCCAACATTCGCTCGGCAAAAGAGGCCGACATTGCTGGGCGCGCGACCTTGCTGCGCCAGCTCCAGACACTCGCGCTCAATGTTGCGAACGCATACTTTGCCGTTCTCGAAGATAACGCGACCGTCACGGCGGACGCGCAGCTGGTACGCGAGTTCGAGGTCAATGAGTCGTCCGTCGCGGCGCAGATTCGCAACGGCGCCGCAGCCCGCTCCGACATCGCCGCGGCTCAGTTCCAAACGGCGCAAGCACGCGGAAATCTCGTGACGGCCCAAGGGACGGCAATTGGTGCCCAAGCAACTTTTGCGACGACGCTCGGGCTCGACGCGGATGCCCAAGTCGTGCCGCAACAGGTCATGGGGCAGCCCGCCGCTCCCAACCCGACGTACGCGGTCTCGTTGAAACGGGCGATGATTATGCGCCCCGATTATATCTCGGCCGCATATAACGTACTTTCGGCGCAGCAAAATCTGCGCTTCAACAAGCTGGCTAGATTCCCGATCCTATCGGCGGGCGCCAGCGATAGCGTCAGCCGCCAGATTATCGATTGCTACGGCACGGCGACTTTGCGCCAAAGATATCGGCAGCGCCTTTGCCCGGGGCCGCAGCAAGCTATTCCAACGACAAGACGGTTGGGCTCAACCTGACCGTGCCGATCTATGACCAAGGCCTGACGAACTATAACATTGCCAACGCCGCGGCGCAGGTGGATCAGGCGATCGCGACGCTCAACTCGACGAAGCTCACGGTGGAGTCCGACGTTCGGTCGGCCTTGGCGACGTTGATTTCGGCGCGCTCGTCTTTGGTTCAGGCACAATCCGAGCTCACGTCGGCTCAAGTCTCACTGAGCGCGACGCAGGCTCAATACAAAGTCGGCGCGACGACGATCCTCAACGTCGTGACGGCGGAGGCAAACCTGACCACCGCCCAGGCAGCCTATATCACCGCACTCTATGGCGTGCAGACGGCACAACAGAACTACTTGTACGCGATGGGTATCAGCGACGTTCAAATCTAAAAAACGATGATCCGCCAGGCTTCTGAGGTACCGGCGACGATTTCGGACCCGATTAACGCCGCGATCCTCGCGGTTTCGGAAGATCGCTTGGTGGGATTTCAATCGGATCCTTTCGGTGAGATCGCGGACCGAAGCGGCATCCCTGTCGAGACGGTCATCGAACGCATCGTCGCGATGCTTCGCGCCGGCACCGTTCGTCGCGTACGGCAAACGTTACTCTCCACGAGCTTGGCAAGCGGAGCTCTCTGCGCGTGGGAAATCGCACCGGACAAACTCGAGCGTGCCTTCGAGTACATGTTTCGCAACGATCCGTTTTCGGGTCACGTAGTGATCCGTACTACGGACGCGATCTCACCGGGCAGCAGTTATCGGCTGTGGACGACGCTTAAGGTGCCGCAGGGCTTCGCGCTTCGCAAGCATGCGCAATGGCTGTGCCGCCAAGTCGGCGCCGAGCGCTTCCGGCTCATGCCGGCGAAGAGGCTTTTTACTTTGGGCGTGGGCCACGTTCGACGCCGTGGTCTTGAACCCGGAGCTCGCGCGGAGCAGCCCGCGCAACCGCTCGAAACTTCGCTTGTCAAACTGTCGGATCTGGAGTGGCGCGCGTTGGTCGCGCTAAAGCGCGAGTTCGCGCCCGACGAAATTTCGCGCGCTCTTTGGGATGTCCGCGCTCGCGAAGCCGGCCTCGACGTCGCAACCTTCGTTTCCCTCGCTCGCTCACTCCACGATCGTGGCGTCATCGGACGGTTCTCGACTTTCCTCGAACACGTGAAACCGACGGCCGGAAACGAGCGCGCGACGCGTTATAATGCGCTCTTTCACTGGGCGGTTGCGCCTGGACGAGAGATAGAGGCTGGGTGCGAAGTCGGCCGACACTATGTCGTCACGCACGCCTACTGGCGGGAAGGCGGCCCCGAGTTCCACAACGTCAACGTCATGGCCGTCGCGCACGGGATGGAGAAACCGGTCGTGCTGGCGCACAAGGCGGCGATCGACGCGCACCTGCGCGAGGCCGGTATCGACTTCGCATATACGAACGTTTTTTGGGGCGGGCGCAGTGAGATCAAGCCGTCCGAGATCGCACCCGCGGCATACCGGGACTTTTGTGCCGCCCGCGGTATCGACCCCGATTCGATGCGCGCCGAAGAAGGCGAGGAAGGGGCGTCTGCGTGAAGCTGAGGTTCTCTGCCATCGTGATCGCGCTTGCGGTGGTAAGTGCGGCGGCGTGTACGAAGGTGTCGGGTGGCAATGGCGCGACCGGCGGCGCCCGGCATCCGTGGACGGAGCCCGGCGTCTTTCGCTTTTCCGAAGCCTCCGATCCGAAGTCACTCAACGTTCTGCTCAACTCGGCTACGCCGACGCTCGACATTGCGATGTTCGCTTTTTCTTGGACGGTTCGCTACGATGCCAACGGGCATCCGGTTCCCGACGCGGTACGCGAGATTCCAACCGTAGCCAATGGCGACGTGAGCAAAGACGGGCTAACGCTCAAGTATAAGCTCCGGCCCAACATCAAATGGCAAGACGGTCCTTTGCTCACTTGCGAGGATCTCGAAATTTACCTGGCAAGTCGTGATGAACCCGCACAATAACGTGGTAACGACGGACGGCTATAAGAACATCGGAAGCATCGATTGCAGCGATCCGTACGTCGCCGTCGTTCACATGAAAAAGCTGTACGCGCCGTTCTTGCAACAGCTGTGGAGCGAGAACGGGAACGCGCCGATTCTGCCGAAGCATTTGCTCGCAAAATACAACGACGATAAAGGCTCTTTCAACACTGCCGCTTACAACTCGTTGCCGGTCGGCAGCGGACCGTTCAAGATCGTGGCCTGGAACCGCGGCCAGGACGTGCGGATGGTAGCAAATCCGAACTTTTATCTGGGGCGCGCCGAAACTAAAGGAAGTGATCTACAAGATTCTTCCAGACGAGAACACCGCCGTGACGCAGTTGCAGACTCACGAGCTGGACATGCTCGGTCAAGGCACCGGATTAAAATGGCCGGAGTACGCCGCGCTGGCGGCCGATCCGCGCAACGGTGTGCGGGCAATTCGCGTCGACGCCTTTGTGTGGTCGCACGTCGACTTCAACCTCCGTCATCCAATCGTCAGCGATATCCAGGTGCGCCGCGCTCTCGCGTATGCAACCAACAGGGAGGAAATTATCGACAAGGTCGTTCACGGGTCGGCCATTCCGGCCAATACCGATCAGCAGCCGCACTATTCGTGGGCCTACACCGACGACGTCGTTCACTATCCGTACGATCCGGCAAAAGCGGAAGCTCTCTTGGATGCCGACGGCTGGAAAATGGGACCCGGCGGGATTAGGGTCAAGGACGGTCAGCGTCTCGAATTCACCATCAGCACCCAAACAGAATCGAATAACGGAAAAGCGAACGAGACGGTCTTGCAACGGCAGTGGCGAGAAGTCGGCGTTCAAGCCGACGTCAAGAACTATCCGACCAACGAGTTCTTCGACAACTCCACAAACGGCACGCTGCAGGGCGGTCACTACGACGTCGCCCTTTTCGCATGGGTCGGCGCCGCCGATCCTGACGACAGCCCGATCTATTCCGGCGACAACTTCGCGCCGCACGGGCAGAACGCGATGTTCTGGGACAATCGACTCGCAACCAACTCGATGAACGACGCCCTTAAGACGATCGATCAGGTGCGCCGGAAAAGCGACTACGTCATCGTTCAGCAGCAGCTCGCGCTCGATCTGCCGACGATCATCCTCTACTTCCAGCGCGTCCCATACGTCTACAACACCGATTTGAAAGGCTTCGATCCGTCTCCGGTAATCTCGGCGTTCTGGGATCCCTGGAACTACTCGATTTGAGGAGCCTCGACATGAGACCACGCTTTCTTTATGCGGCGCCCGCGCTCGTCTTAGCAGCTCTGTGTGCGTGCACGAAGACGGGTTCCGTCGCGGGAGCCGGCGGGCGCGTCAATGGATGGACGCAGCCACACGTCCTTAGGTTCGCGGACGCGCAAGACGTCAACACGCTCAATCCGTATTTTGGTCAGATCACCGACGTCGGCTATCTTTCGCAGATGACTATGGCGTGGCTCATCAAGTGGGACGAGCACAATCGCCCGTATCCGGAGCTCGCAACGCAGGTGCCGACGCAGGAGAACGGCGGCGTCAGCAAAGACGGATTGGCGATTACGTACCATCTGCGCAAAGGCGTGCGCTGGTCCGACGGCGCCCCGTTCAATGCCGACGACGTCGTCTTCTCGACCCGCGTCGTGCTCAATCCAGCTACGAACGTGATCGGACGGCAGGGGTGGGATCAAATCACGACGATCGACGAGCCCGACAAATTCACGGTTGTCTATCACTTGAGAAAGCCGTACTCTCCGTTCGTCGAGACGTTCTTTTCGAGTGCGGGCGCCAACCCGTGCGTCTTGCCGAAGCATCTTCTCGCGAAGTACGCGAACATCAACAACGTTCCGTATAACGCGCTCCCGGTCGGGATCGGGCCGTTCAAGTATCTACGATGGGACCGCGCTCAGGACGTTATAATGGTGGCCAATTCTCTCTACTGGCGCGGACCTCCAAAGCTGCAAAAAGTAATCTACAAGATAATTCCCGACAGAAACACTCTCTTGTCCCAGCTGCAAGCGCATGAAGTCGATATGTGGAACTACGTCCCTGCGGCTTTTTTTTCGCGCATACAAGGCCTCCCGGGATTCTCGCTAGTGCGCCAGCCCGGCTATTCGTATGGTCATCTCGACTTCAACACGCAGCGCCCGGTTTTGCGCGACCCCATCGTTCGCGAGGCGTTGCAGCTCGCAACCGACCGTCGGACCCTTAGGGATAAGATCGGTCGCGGCGTCGGCATTCTTTCGCAAGTCGCGACTCCTCCCACGGCGCCTTATGCAGTGACCTCCATCCCGCTAACGCCCTTCGACATCGCTCGCGCAAACGCGCTACTCGATCGCGACGGCTGGCTTCGCGGTCGCGACGGAATTCGTGCGAAAAACGGGCTACGGCTCTCGCTCGATTTTGCGACCGGGGCTGGAACGCCGGACACCGACGAGCGGATAGAGCTTATCCGCTCGTGGTGGAAGCAAATCGGCGTCGACATCAGCGTGAGGCACTATCCCCCCGCGCTAATGTTCGCGCCGCTGCCCCAAGGCGGCATCGTCTATTCGAACAAATGGGACGTGATCATCTTCTCTTGGGTGAACGACGCAATCGGCGACTATTCGCCGATCTACGACTGCCGAGCGTTTCCGCCGAACGGGCAGAACGATCTCCGTTGGTGTAACGCTCGTGCGCAATCGGCAATGATGGCCTTATACGGACACTACGGACAGGAGCAACGCAACGGCGACGTACTCGTCGTGCAGCATGAATTCACCACGGACGTTCCTTCCATCGTGACCGCCATCGGCGAAGACATCTACGCGTATAACGGCGACTTAAAGAATTTCCATCCAAACGCGGTTACGCCGTTCGACAACATGATGAATGTCGATATATAGCGTAGGCGAGGAGCGCGCACCCGAGGAGCGATAGCGAGCGCAGCAGTGCCCACGCGGGAATCGCCGCAACCAATCCGCTTGCCCGTAGCTCGGCCGCCCACACCGCCGCAATCGGCGCGCGGGCCGGCGCGTGGAAGGCTCCAAGCGCGTCGGGCCAGACGGGCGTAGGGTGGTGAGTAGCAAGCCAAGCTGCGACGGCAAAGATCAGGGCGAACGCAGACCCGGCAACCAGCGGTCCGCGAAGTTCTGTCTGGCTGCCGACCGCCGTAAAGGCACACAGCGCCGCGAGCGCCAGCAACGCGCTCTGCGTAATACCCGTCGGGCGCTGCGAGAGCCCGAGCCAATCGACGCAGACCAGCAGCGTTCCGCAAAGCGCGATAATGCGCGCCGCCGCGCGAGCTCGTAACGCGCACCAGGCGGCTGCGGCGTACGCCACGACGAGGTCGTGCTCGTGGAAAAAGCCGGCTGCAAAGGGCACGAGGGCCGAGAAAGCGGCAAAGCGAGCAAACCGATCCCGGACTCGAAATCCGATCAGGACTGCGGCCGCGATGGCGAGCACTGTCGCTGCGACCCCGGCAATGCGCGCAGCAAGCGGCGTCGCGCCGAAGCCGAAGGCGATCGAAGCCGGGCTGAATCTGAATCGCAACGAATTGTTCCGCAGCGCCGTGCGCGGCAAGAATGCGCAAATACTCGAGCGGCCAGGCCCAGCTGGCGGCGAGCGCCCCGAGCGCATACGTTAAGATCCCGGCCAGCGCAACCGCAAGCGTTGCGCGATTGCGGCCAAATTGCGAAGCGAGGCCAAGCGACGCATTGGCCTGAGCGAATGCGAAGCAAGCCGCCGCCGTCGCCAACGGAAGGCCACGCGCAGCGACAAGCACGACGAGCGTTGCTCCGGCGAATGCGGGAAGCGCAAGCTGTCCGAGGGCGAGATCGCTCGTAACCGGACCGAAAGTGACGGCCAACGCCAGGATTGCGAGAAAGGGAAAGGACGCGGGCTCCTCGCCGCTGCCTCGAACCGCGGTTGCGACCAGCAGCAAAAGGGAGATTGCGAGGAAGGCCGACCATAGCACCGCGGCGATCGCGTACGGCAATCGCGCAAAGAGCGCCCACGCGAGCAGCGTCGCCGGCGGGCCGACGAACGGCAAGACCTCGTCACGGCGCGCATCGACACCCGCAACGTTGCGCTCTTCGTTCCAAATTGCGCCACCATATGGATCGGTGTGCGCGTTCCAGGCCGAGCCCGCGGCCCAGTAAGCCTCGAAGTCGCGCAAGAATGGCCCGGGCGTTGGGCGCGGACGCATTGCAAGCAACGAGACGGCGATCGACGCGCAGGCGATTGCCAGCAGCCACCGGCGCGTCACCACCCAACGCGCCCGGGGGCGTGCGGCGTCCCAATCAGGTGCGATTGTGCCATCACGAAGAAGAGTCCCAGCAGTGTTGCGAGATACCAGAGGCTGACTCGCACGCGCGCGCCCAACGTCATATGCTCGGCGCGCGGGTCGACGTGGCCCCTCCACGCCGCGATCATCGCCGGAAACCCAAGTGCTCCAATGATGACGACGAACAGGATCGGGATGTGCATGAAGATTGCAAAGGCGATGAAGAGGATGAACCCGACGATCCATAGCGGCGGCCAGAGCGCTCCGATGATTCGGCCGCCGTCGAACGGCGGCATTGGAATCATGTTGAAAAGGTTCAAGAAGGCCGAGAGGTCGGCGCATGCGTACCAGAACCGGTCTTGCGTCGCATCGCCGATAGCGTAGCAGACCGCGGCGAGTCCAAGCCCTACGAGCGGACCGGCAAGCGCAATGTAGGCGTCTTGCTCGAGATCTTCAGGTGGAGCGCCGGCGGTAAAAGCACCGAGCAGTGGGACAAACGCCGGCAAACGCGCGGGCAAGCCGTAGGCGCGAAAGGCGAAATAGTGTCCCAGCTCGTGCGCCAGCAAGAGCATCATAACCACGACCGCCAGCTTCCAGCCGAAAATCACGATGTAAATCCAAAGCGAGAGTAAGAAGCTCCAGCTTATTGCGAATAGCTTGGCGCCGACGAGA
>CAWGWT010000003.1:0-273682 GCA_963826325.1 Vulcanimicrobiota bacterium | reverse complement strand
AGACGGCGCGCTTTTAATCGAGGGATCGCCTTAGAAACCACAAACGAAACGCGGAAACCCACAACCTCAGGCGGTGGCATCTCGCAAGCGAGCGAAATAGATCCGCGTGGTGTATGGCACGTCGATATGCTCTGGCAGTTGCTCGACGTAGCGTGAGATCTGCTCAATGATTTTGTGAAAGTTGGCCTCGCTGTGCGCCTGGCGCTTGAGCGTGGCATGCGAGCGCCACGGCCTCGACGATGTCTGCGGGCCGCGTCCTCCAGGAAAAGCTGCGCTCGAGAGCCTGAGCCGCTAGAAAGTAACCCGATGCGTCGATCACGCCGCGCGGATCTTCGCGTCGCGAGCCGTATGAGTATCCCGGTATCGCCGCTTTGATGATTGACTCGATTTTGAGCTGCACCGGGTCATCGAGGTCTCGATGATTCCACATGCAGGCGAACCAGCCGTCGGGCACCAGCAGGCGACACACCTCGTGCAGTGCCGCGTGCTGGTCGACGACATTGAAAGAACTGCCGAACAGAACGGCCTGAAGAAAGTCGCGCTCGGAAGGCCCGTAGCCTCGCCGGTGGCGCCAGACCATTCCGCGGCCAAGCCGTTAGTGTTGCGCATGCCAATTTCGCGCACATAGCCCGGTTCGGCTCGACTGATCTGACACGCAGGCCATACCTCAGTAGCTCCTTGGTGAGCTTACCTGCGCCAGATCGGCCACGAGCGTACCCGGCGTACAGTCGATAGTAGTGAGCAGTTCCTGAATGGCATCGTAAGAGTAGTCGGCACGCTTGTCATAGTGAGACGCATGCTCGGTGTAATCCCACTCCACCTGAACTGGAGCCGCATTGTCAGTCATTAATTCCTCGCCGGGCCAGACGCGCAATTTCTTCGAACTACGCTGATGCATTTAACCAAGATCGGGCAAGTCCTCCGCCGCGTATCACCATGCAGCAACAGTTCCAGTCCCAGACTGACGCATTTCGTGGCTAGTCCTCCGGCGCGACTGTGGTAAGTTTCGACTAGGCTATGCGCCGCAGGTCGCTACCGCGATCCCGGGCTTTGTTGGGTCGTGATCCGCCAAGTTTTACCGCATCTTGCGGCCAGGCGGAGTTTTCGTAGCCTTGTGGAACCCGCGTCTCGTCGAAGCAAATCCACTCGCGGAAATCGAGGCGGAAATCGCGCGGCTCAAGCCCGAGATCCGGCGCGTCTTGTCGGGCCGCTCCCGCATCACCATGATCGTAAAATCACGAGGAGACGGATCTAATGAAAGTGTTAGTAACTGGTGGGGCGGGTTTTATTGCGTCTCACGTGGCAGACGGTTATATCGAACCAGGGCGCGACGTTGCAATCGTGGACGACCTGTCGCGCGGGTTTGAGTGCAATCTGAATCCAAAGTCACGGTTTTATTACGGAAATATCATGGATCGTGCTTTTCTTCAGCACGTTTCCGAGCAGGAAAGACCTGAGGCAATTAACCATCACGCGGCTCAAATGGACGTCAGGCGCGGTGTGCGCGAGCCCGTCTTCGACGCTTCTCTCAATATCCTGCGGATGGATCAATCTCCTGAAATGGCTGTCGAGCACAAAACGAAACGAGTTATCTACGTCTCCACGGCAGGCGCAGCGTATGGCGAGCCTAGAACACTCCCCGTAGCCGAGGACCATCCCGTCAACCCCATAACGCCGTATGGGATCAGCAAACACACAGTCGAGCACTACTTGTTCACGTTCAAGTTTCTCTACGGTCTGGAATACGTTGTTCTGCGTTATGGTAATGTTTATGGGCCGCGTCAAAGTTCGAAAGGAGAGGCCGGCGTTTTCGCTATCTTTTCTGAGCAGATGCTCGCCGGGGTGCAGCCTGTAATATATGGGGACGGAACCAAATACCGCGATTATGTGTACATTGAAGATGTCGTCCGAGCGAACGTAGCGGCGCTTGAGCACGGGGCTGGCGAAATATTCAATATCGCAAATGGCGTGCCCACCACTGATTACGAAGTTTTTGCGGTCATTCGCGATCTGCTGGAAAAGCATGTTGAGCCCACATACGCCGCTATTCGTCCAGGGGAGATCGAGAAAATCGTTCTCGACGTTTCCCAAGGCTGCGCGGCTGCTCAGCTGGAGGCCTTCAATTCCGCTAGCTGAAGGGGCGAAGCGAACTGTGGAGTCTTTTATCGCTCGCGCCAACCGAGAGGATACGATGCGAGGATAGCGGTGAACATTCCGATTCAATTTGCACTGATTTGCGCCCCGTGACGATGACCGTTTGGCCTGAGGGGTCGACTGCCGCAGGGATCAGGCGGAGCCGCAATCGGAGAACCCGCGGACCGTCCGTTCGTAGTCCGCTGGAGTATCGATCCACCAAAGCTTCTCGACCATGCGATAGCCGTAGATTCTGGCGCCGCTGGCGAGCGTGGCGGGTATCACATCATGGCCGAAGTCCGAGGGTACCCTTTCGGGAATCCCATTCTCAGTACGGCCCGGTGCGCATACATAGTATCCCGCATTCACCCAGTGGCTAAAATCCTCGCTCGGCTTTTCCAGAAAACGCACGACCCGGCCATTTTCCGCAATTTCTGCAGTCCCGCTTTCATGGACGTCATCACGATGGTATAAAGCTATCGTCATCACGGCTTGCTTAGTCCGGTGGAACTCGCTAAGTCTGATAAGGTCAATGTTCGAAAGATTGTCTCCATAGACGACCACGAAATCGCCGCCGCGGAGTACGTCGGACATGTTCCGCACCGCGCCGGCCGTGCCGAGCAGTGTTGGCTCATGCACGTAGCTCACGCTGACGCCAAAGACGCTGCCGTCGCCTAGATATCGAACAGATTGGCTCGGGATGATGGTACAGGTTGACGAAATTCT
This sequence comes from Vulcanimicrobiota bacterium, assembly GCA_963826325.1. GTDB lineage: Bacteria > Vulcanimicrobiota > Vulcanimicrobiia > Vulcanimicrobiales > Vulcanimicrobiaceae > Cybelea. The sequence continues at coordinate 270,823 of CAWGWT010000003.1, read as the reverse complement.
CGACGACACCGGCCTTCGCAGCAGCTCTATGTTGTGCCCGATTATCGGCTTTCCGGCGATTTCGATCATTGGTTTCGGGATTCGCCCGGTCCGGGCGCCGAGGCGCCTTCCTTCCCCGCGGCAAGGAGGACAGCCCTCACAAAGATACGCCGAGAGAGCGAAGGCCGAGCTGCGCCGCGCCGGCATACTTCATGCTCGACGGTTCGCGGTATGAGGGCCAGCGCCTATCCCTGAACCTCGTGGAGTTGCTTCCAGCGATCGGGCTACGTTAACTATGAAACCGCGCCGAGCTCATGCTTCTTTCACAAAATGCTTCTTATGCGACTCCGCTGCGATTCAGGCATCGCCCAATTGCCCAAGAAAATGGCAAGATCGATCCGCCTCGGTTCGCCGCACCGAAACATGTCGCTAAGAAGTGGGAAAAAGGCCGTCCAGGCATGTTGCCTGTGCGCTTCCCCAGCAAGGTTGGTTGCGCGGTGCAAACCGTCTCTGCGTATTGGCGAACGCTTTAATCGAGATACGGATTCTCCAAGACCTTAATCGCGTCTGATGTGGCGCCAGCTACGTTACGCCAGGGATGATCGAATACGTGCATCAAGTACACCTGGTCGATCCAGCCAGCGTGCTTAAAAAGTCGTTGCTTCCGGAGCGCCTTGAACGGGTAAATCTTGCGCTTTTCATTTTCTTCGTTGAATTCGCGCACTGCCAAGAGCTCTCCAACCCAACAATTTGAACTATCAAAGCCAATGTCGTCGAGCCAGACTAGCGTCATAGGCAAATAGCACTCCGGCGCGCCAAGCAATGCGTTGAGAGACTCCTTCGCAGACCAATAGTAGTCCACATCCACCGCGACAAAGCCAAGTGGGCTAAGAGGGGAGAGTTCAGCCATGAAAGCCGGCAGCGTTTCGCTAATATCACCGATGACGAGTTTGGCATTTTGCGGCAGGCTCCGCATCAATGCATCCCGATTGACGATAGGGTAAAAGCCTTCGCCAAATCCCTCGGGGTGGTCTCGGTAGTCTCGCGGTGCCGGCAGGCCCTTGCCGGAATCGAAGCCGTAGATCCTAAAATCGATGCCCGTTATCTTCGAAAGCTTCTGCGAGATCTCGCAAATGTTCATCAGTCCAGCGCCGGCGGCAACCCCGAATTCGATCACCGTCACGGATTTCAGTCCCAGACTTCGGGCATACTCCGCCGATTTTAGGAGACAGAACGCATACTGCTGCCGAACAATCAAATCAAATTCGATTTTGCCCCTATAGGAACCAAAGAGCGCCACGAATATCGATAGCAAGTTGAGGTGCAGGGGTTCGGGAAATCGCTCATATACTATGCGGGTCCATTTGTGCGGAAGCTTCCGCAACAGATACTTTGCCTTCATTCTAGTTACCCTCCGAGCAAGCTTGACTCAGGCTTTTGTGCTCGCGAAGGGCTGATCAGCGAGGCCCCGCACGACGAGCAAAACCGCGTTCCGGTTGGCCGGAAACCCACATTTTCCCGTTGGACTAGTTTTCGGGGCTCAAACCCTTTCGGCGCCGGATCTCTCGCGGGCCCTGAATCTTGAAGCATTAGGCAGATACCCTCGCCAGGCGCGAAGGGAAGCCCCAGGACGGCCGTCGATACCCATGCTACTTGGTATCTCTGGATTGTTGGTCCCCAAGCCCAGCTCAAAAACCCTGACGGGCCGATCGCGAAATGCTTCGAGTAGAACCGAGTAGACCGTGGTGTAGTTGTGATTGTCGTGGTCACCTTTGTCACTCCCATACCTAGTCATAACAGTTACCGAACTGGCCGAAAGCATGGCCTTCGCGCTATCACGATCTGTAGGGGGATGGTACCGATACGCCGGTCTTGATAGCAGCGATCTCGTTCGCTCAAAGCAACGCGAGGACGAGAGCCGAGGACCAGCCCGGATCATCAGTCGGCTCTCGTCGTCGGGCAACGAACGGTTGTTCCGGCAGTGCTTATCGATGGGCTTATGCGCTGAAACTCGTAAAGGGCCTCCGTCGAAACGACTGAGAACCGAATGGTCTCAGAACATGGTTCAGACAACTTTTGATCCAGCGCCTCACGCCGAGACGCATCAAGCGGCTCTGTTTGACTTAGTCGCCGGAGCGTTTGTCATATGGTTCGAGGCTGACCCCGACGCGGTACTTTTCGGTGCCCAGCAGAAGAAAAACGCGCATAAAGAGTCCTGGAGGTAGGACGCAGTAGCTTTCCGCACAACTCCATTCATCGGTCCACCACGACATCGTTAGCTCACGAACTTTGTTCTCAATTTCTATGGGCAACCGATCCCTGAGTGCGAAACCATTGGAGCACTCGATCTTATAATTAGCGTTCAGAATGGCTACTCGGTGCGCGCGAGCTTCGCCGCGAGCGTTCATTACATAAGTATACCCCTGCGTGGGTCGTTTGGCGTTATACCGTCAAACTAGTAAACGCTTTGACTCCACGCAAAGACGCGAGCGAACAGCGCCGAGCGGTGGCGGACTCCAACCTCGGCATAGAGATGCTCGAAATATTCACCCACCGTGGATTCGGCATCATATTCTATGGGGAGCCGATCGCTGAGTGCGAAACCACTGGAGCACTCGACGTGATAATTGGCGTTCAGGATGGCTACTCGGTACTCGCGAGCTTCGACGCGCTCGTTCACCACATAAGCATACCCTGCGCGGGTTATTTGGCGTTATACCGTAAAATCAGTAACGCTCTGAGTCCAGTCGAAGATGCGAGCGAACAGCGCCGAGCGGTGACGGACCCCGATCTTGGCATAGAGATGCTTGAAATATTCACCCACCGTAGATTCGGCGATGATAAGGCGCGCCGCGATTTCTTTTTTCGCTAACCCGCTCATAATGAGCGTTAGCACTTGAAGTTCCCGCGGACTCAGCCTAAAGCGCTCGGCCGCACCGTTGAGCGGTTCACGGGTGCGCAGCTTTTCGAGTGTTACGGCCACATAATTTCCCGACGTCCCGACTAGTATGCCGCTCCTGACTAAAAGCCGGTGGGCTGGAACGGCAGCCTCCGCAAAGGCTTCTCCGTCCTCGGCAGCGGCGGTTATCAGTTCCTTAACAATCCGTTCGATCACCGCAGGCAAGCGATGCGGTGGCCACTCGACCAACTCCGCCTGTCTCAATACAGCATCTAACCGCGACTCGGCACCGACAATCTGATAGTTCGAATCTAACAGCACGAAACAGGGGGACTCGCGCAGCCGAAACGCGGCAACTTCTCCTAGATCAAATCGCGTTTGTTCTAAAGTGGAAGATAGCACTGCTCCCCCTTAAGGTCCGAGTTAGAAAGTAGCAGAGCGTATGTAGATGTGGCCATACCGTCTATGCGGTATTTGCCGAAGTTTAGATGCGAGGTTTTCAGCGGCGAACGATGCGCTCAGATTGGGCTTGCATGCTTTGGCGCACTCCAAACAACGCCAGAATCGCGATTGTTATCACGACGAACGCGACCGGGAGGATGCGCAGAAGTTGAACTCGCCTCTGGATATTGGCGCACTCGGTGTAATGCGAAGCGAGCAATATCTGCGCGCACCACTGGACGCGCCACCAGTGCGTTCCCCACGTCCCGTCGTGAGCTACCTCAGTGGGAGGCCAGCCGTTCGCTTGCGCGCCCCATGCGCGACGCATAGCCTGATCGGCGCCTAGTCGAGCGTGAAGCCTCAGAAGTGACGCACCGTTGATCTGCGTTATTCGCCACGTTGCATCGAAGCTACGCCCGGGCAGCCACCTCTGCAGCGGCTCGTCGAAGACGTGGATGTCGATGTCGCGCAGCGATCCGTCGCTCGAAATATGCAAAGTGTAGAATGCCGGATTGTTATTAAAAATCGGTGACAGCGAACCAAGAACAACAATTGGCACGTTGCCGGCAAGCCGGAAATCGAATCGGTGCGCATGTCCGGCAATCGCATAAGCAACTCGATCGGCGCTGGCTGAGAGGGCGTCACCCAAGGCCTGGTTGTATCGCGCTCTTAGGAAAGGCCAGGCAAGGAAACCGTGGACGTATTGAGTCGAAAAGGGGTCGAATCCAGGCGGAATGTGCATCATTACGACGTTGCGAGTGCCGGCCGGCGAACCGCGCAGGGTCCGCTGTAGCCATATTAGCTCTTTTGAGGCATCGCCGTCAGAGCTGCCACAGTTTCCACGGTACTGCTGCGAGAAGAGCAGGGTGTTGACCACCACTAGCCGCAAGCCGCGCACGGGCAAATCCAGCGTATAATGGCCATCGCGGGCCAAAGATACCGCAAAATTCGGCGCAGCATTGCGACGATCCACGAGCGGAGCCCAAATACGCGCAACGCTGGCGAGATAGGCGCTGCCTTCCGCACTCCGATAGTCGCCGCACGGCGCATCGTTATTACCCAACGCTATTGCAAACTGCGCCTTCGGAAAGGTCCGACCAAGAGCCGACGCGATTTGTTGCATCGTTCGAATCCCTGCCTGGTCGGGAGTATCGCCGGCGCCGCTCTCACGGACGTGTTCCGCAAAGTGGTGTTCGAGGAAGTCGCCTGGGACCAGAACCACGGATGGATCGGGTGCGGCGCGTTTCATTTGAGTAAGTGCCGATCGGAAGAGCGCCATGTTGGAATCGAAGCCAAGGCTACTGGCACGAGCCGACCTATCGAAGGGGTCGAGGTGGATGTCGCTTACAGCCAACCAAATCTGTCCGCCCTGGCGCGACGCCGCCTCCACCCTCCCGGTGCAGACGCAAAGTAAGGCGCTGAAAACTAAAACGGCGAGTCTCGCGGTTCCTAACCCCATAGAATGTCGCCGCGATTATTCGATGTCTCTACTCGTTGTCCGGCGGTATGCCAGATGGTTTTTCATTGGTAAAGTGAGAGGCTGGATATTTCGCCGGAATCGTTACAAAAGTGCGCGGCCTCTGCGTGAAGTCGAAGCTGTCGAGTAAGCTATTGGCGCGACCATCGGTATACCCGTAGCCGTAGCTTGATAACACGAGCGATGGTAGGCGGAATATCTCCTCGATGAACTTCAGGATGCTGCCGTCCTCGTACTGCGTGTGCGACACGTAACTCTTGCGGGCGTACGGCGAGATGAGAATGCACGGCACCCGAATGCCCAGTCCTCGATAGTCGCGATGCGGCGGCCTCAGTCCGTCGTAGTATCCACCCCAGTCATCCCAGAGTACGATGATCGCGGTCGAGCGCCATTGAGGACCGTGTCCGACGGCGTTCACGACCGCTGCCACCCACGATGGCCCTGTGTCCGATGCGTATGGACCCGGGTGGTCGGAATCTACGCCGTCGGGAACGACCCAGGTTACTGCCTGCAACTTGCCAAGCTTGGCCGCCGCGAGAACCTTCGTCTGAGGCGTAATGATGTTCGTGTCCCAGTCGGGGCCGTACCGCACCGAGCGAATCGCGGCGAATGGGTTCCAGAGATACGTGCCCTTTGGGTAGCCTCTTTGGCTCGGCGTGTAGTACCGCCACGAAAGGTGGCGCCCGTCGAGCGTATCCGCCAGCGTTCGATACTGCGTGAAGCACGGGAACGGGCCGGCACCCTCGGAGATGACACCCTGCGGATTGAGTGTCGATGTTCTCGTCTCCGGCGAAGAATCGCAGCTCCACGGCCCTGCTTCAAATTTCATAGCGCCTATGCGAGTTAGTGTTCCCGGATAGTTCACTACCAACAGATTCTTGGCGATCTCAACGGTGCCCGCGACCAAGTTCTGATGGGCGGTGAAACTCGGGCCAAAGTCCGTCGGGAAATAGTGGTCGGCCAATACGTACTGCCGGGCCATATTCCAGTACGGACCGGCCTCGTCAACGTATTTTGGGGCACCGTTCGGAACGTAGGTGTACGGCGAATCGGGACCGGTTCCGAGCGGAGGGCGAAGGCTCGGGCACTGCGCTATCGTTAACCTTTCGCGCGGCTCCTGATAGAAGCCGTCCATCCGCCCGTAGTCATATGCAGCTATAGCATCTTGCCAGCAGTGTGAGATGTCTTTCTTGGAGGCCTCTAGTTTGTGCGCTTGAAGTGGCACCGAAGCGCCGCCGACCATGCCCGTCTTTCTGGTGCTCGCTCCCGGGAAACCCATGAATAAATCGTTGAAGCTGCGGTTTTCCTGGATGATGACAACCACATGCTGGATGCACGTGACATTGGCTTCCGGACAGCGCGTCGGCCTGATATCGGGCTTGGCGTTACGAGCCGCGCCCTGCACCGCCGAGTTAGGAAGGACGGAGCCTTGAAGCGCGGTACCGCCGCGAGTCGAGCAGCCGGCGACAGCGGCGCACGCAAGCATAAGTACAAACAATCCGCGACGTTCAACGTACATGCCGTTACTCCAATCAGCCGGGGCTCACGATGCGTAAGAATTCGATTATGGCGTGAGAATTCGACGCAAAAAGGGGCCTTCCCCTCGGCCGCTTGACTCCTGTGCCCGAGCCCGCTGCCCTCCCATCAATCGTCGCTGCGTCGACGAAGCCCGAGCCGATGACGCGGTCGCGAATCATTTCGAAGAACAATTTGCGTTACGAGCGAGTTTCCATCGAAAGAACATGCTTAGCGACGTCGGCAGCGAGCGCCGGCATCCCGAACAGAACGGCGTCGAAATCGCCTTTGATCTCGTTGTCCCAAGGACCGGAAGTTCGGCCAGTGCGAGCATCCATAACGATGAAGTTCACGTCCCAAAAGACCGCCATATGGCGCGTGACGTAGCTCTGAACGACGACCGCCGCGCCGGCGTCGATCGCTGCGGTGCGGCTGCGGTCGCAGGATTTGAATACCTCGGGACTGCAGGTTTGGCCGATCTTCACGGCGCGAAAATGCGGCATCGAATTGAAGGCGTGCGCGAACGAGGCCCGCAGCGTGGCAAGTTGTCCCGAGGTCGGCAGCACCTCGTACTCCATCCCAATCGGTTGCGCAACGAAAGGCGGGATTGCGAGGCGCAATGGCACGGCGGATGCCGAGGGCGAGAATGCAACGGTGGGGACAAGCAGTCCGAGCGAAAGTGCGATAGCCGTGAGCATAACAGAATGGTCACACCTGTACCGAGGCCTGTCAACCCCGGTAGCCTTACCCTATCGAGGCGGCCTTGACCGAGAGGGGAGCGTGGGATCGAAGCAAATGATAATCGCTAAGTGCTATTGTTGAGACGATGGCTACTGCGAACGACGATCGCTCCGACGACGCGCGTTTAGCGCCGCGCAATGAGAATGACGCCTTAGCGCGCATTCCGCTTCCCGTCCAAATCCTTTGGGTCGCCCTCGCGGCCTTCGGCTTTATCGACAGTTTGTTCGGCCCTACGAGAGCATCGTTCCCGTGGCGTCCGATCGCCACCACGTCGACGTTAGCTTGGCTAGTTTTTGGAATCATCGGTCTGGTGGTCAACCGTTTGGCTAAGGTAGGTCTGCCCGGGGGCGCTAACCTTTCGTTTCGTAAGCTTCAGCGCGCGGAGAAGGCGGTAGCGAAAAGCGAGGTGTCGGTTGAGGCTTTACGCGAGGTGCTATCCGACTATTCAGACTTGATGCAGAATTGGCTTCAATCCGTCAATCTGTTTACCGAACAACTTGAAAAGTACGCTAAGAGCGACGACGACGTTGCCGAAATTTTGGCGCAGTTTTGCCTTGGAAGGATGGAGGAGGCGAGGGAAATCATCGCCGAGCGGGGCGATCGTACGAGGGTTTCGTTTTGGTGGTCCATCGAGGACGAAGGCGGATTGAAGTTGCTGTTCAGCGACGACATTCGCGACGAAGAAACGTTAAACCACGTTTTCAAGCCGGGCGTAGGGCTGCTGGGACAATGCTACGTTGAATCTAGGGTTTATAACATTGAAGACGCGCCGCTATCGATTTATTACGAAAGCATAACGCCGAATCCGGATTATCATGGCCTTCTTCTGGTTCCCGTTAAATCGAAGACGGACGGCCCTGTGATTGGAGTCCTTTCAGTCGATCGGGAAAAGAAAGAAGCGTTCGACGAGAATGCTTCAAGGGTGGCGGGTGCGCTCGCCGATCTTCTTGCCTATGCCATGGAGACCGGACTCGCCTTCGAGCCCCAATAAGGTCCGCGATTCCTAGCGGTCTAAAAGGCGAGTGGCCTCTTCGAAGGCCAGCTTTGATTTCTTAAGAAGCGTTCCGGCGCTGTTCCTGGACACTTCCGTCGGCTTCACGCCTCGATTTGGAGCGACCTTAGTGGCCGCCTCGCGCAGGCGCTCGACGGTAACGGCGTTTGCCTTCAGCGAATTCCTCGTACTCATGCTTTCCCTACATTTCTAAGCTATTCCGGGAACTACTGCCCCGCGCGGGGTCAGGCGCGCGTGTAGCGCAACTTGCCACGTTCTCGCGCCTTTGCGGCCTCCACGCCCCGGTCGCGCGGACGAGCCTGTGTGACAAGGGCATCGAGTAACTCGCGGGTCGCGCCGGTCACACGTTCCACCGCGCGATTGAACGCGATCTCATTTGCCTTCGACGGGTTGGTGAACCCGCTCAGTTTTCTTACGAACTGTAGGGCGGAAGCACGGATTTCGTCTTCCGTAGCGGGCGGAGCGAAGTTATACAGGGTCTTGATGTTTCGGCACATGAAATTCTATCGGCTAGCTTACGAGCATGCTGCCGTTCCCACCGGCAGGGCGTAGCCGAGTGGGCTCGACGTGTTTGGCCGCCTGGCTGACGAACCACATGCACAGCAGAATCAATAACGTCGCATCGTCCAGTGCGCCCAGCACCGGGATGTAGCCGAAGATGTCGATTGGAGAGATTACCAGCAGACCAATCGTCGCGGCCGTCAGCTTGAGCGCCAACGGCACGCGCTCGTCGCGCATCAGCGGCACCGCTCTAAAGATGGCCGTTTTCGCGGTCAAGAACAAACGCATCATTCTCATGTCAGCCTAGTACCCAGGGCTCGGCCCTCTGTTTCACCCTTCGACTCCGCTCAGGGTGACACGAGGGTGCGCGCTGAATCCTAGTGCCGTGAACGTCCTCGTCACCGGCGGCTCCGGCGCCATCGCGCGCTGGTGCATCGTCGAGCTGTTGCGCCGCGGCTACGAAGTCCGCACGACCGTCCGCGATCCGGCGCGCGAACGCGAGGTGCGGACCTCGATCGCAACGGAAGTCGGTCCGCAGGACCAACTGACGTTTTACGTGGCCGACTTGTTGCGCGACGACGGTTGGGCGCGCGCCGTCGAGGGGGCGCGATACGTGCTGCACGTCGCATCGCCGTTTCCACCGGGGCCGCCCAAGCACGAAGACGATCTCATCGTGCCGGCACGCGACGGCACGTTGCGCGTGCTCGGGGCCAGCGTCGCCGCCGGCGTCGAACGCGTCGTGGTCACCTCGTCGGCAGCGGCCATCGGATATGGTCCCGAGCCCCCGGACGGCACATACACCGAAAGCGTATGGACGGATCCGACGAGCCCCCAAACCCCGCCCTACGCGCGCTCGAAGACGATTGCCGAACGCGCCGCCTGGGACTTCATGAAAGCGAGCGGAGAGACGACGACGCTGGCGGTCGTGAACCCGACTCTCGTCGCCGGTCCGGTTCTCGGCGAAGATCCCTCGTACTCGTTTCAAAGCATCAGCCGGCTACTCGCCGGCGACATGCCGGCGATTCCGCGGCTTGGTTTCAACTTCGTCGACGTGCGCGACATTGCAGACCTGCACATTCGGGCCATGACCGCCCCCAATGCCGCCGGCCAACGTTTCATCGGCATTGGGACGTTCGCATGGCTGGCCGAGGTGGCGCGCATCTTGCGCGAACGACTCGGCCCCGACGCCCGAAAGGTTCCCAAGCTTTTGGCACCCGACGTGCTGGTGCGCTTCCTCGCTCTCTTCGATCCCTCGCTGCGCGGCGTCGTCGCCGATCTTGGCGAACATACGAAATTCTCAAACGCGAAAGCCAAGACCGAACTCGGCTGGCAGCCGCGTCCGCTCGACGAGACGGTCGTCGACTGCGCACGCAGCCTACTTGCAAACGGCCTCGTTAAGATCTAGAACCGTGTCACGGCGCGCGACCTTCAGCCGTTACCGAAGCGCGATGTTGCGGGATTTGGGGCGTCACGCGTACGGCGCCGCGGCCATTATCTTTGGAGCGGCGACCATATTCTGGCACGATTTCAACATCTGGCAGGGTATTGCCGTGCTTGAGAAGGTCCCGTACGGTGTGCCTGTGGTTTATGTCGCCGCTGTGGCTGTACTCGCGGGAGGCTTAGCGATTCAGTGGCGTGGGACCGCGCAGCTCGGTGCGGTCGTGCTGGGAGCCGTCTATCTTTTGATCGCCCTGCTATGGATACCGCCCATCGGTCGGGCCCCGCTGGTCTACGACCGCTGGGGAAACTTCTTCGAGCAATTCTCCATTTTCTCCGGTGCGCTCATCGCCTATGCATCCTTGGCGCCCGAGTCGCCAAGGGCTCCGCGACTGGCTCTGCTCGGCCGCATATTTTTTGGCGTCAGCGTTATCTCATTCATGCTCGAGCAGGCGTTCTATTTGAAAGCCACGGCCGGTTTTGTTCCAAAATGGATTCCACCGGGCCAAATGTTCTGGGCGGTAACGACGACCGTTGCCTTCGCACTCGCCGCCATCGCGATACTGTCGGGGCGTCAAGCACTTCTCGCATCTCGACTTCTTACGGCGATGATACTGCTCTTCGGATTGCTGATATGGCTTCCGGCGGTTTTCGCAGATCCGCACAGCCACTTCAACTGGTCGGAGAACGCCCAGAACTTCGCGATTCTGGCTTCGGCGTGGGTTCTCGCCGACTACTTAGGAAAGACCACGCGTCCAATCCGCCGCTGAGGTTCAGCGCCCGGCCGTAGCCAAGCGCGACGAGTTTCTTTGCGATGTATTCGCTACGGGCGCCGACATGGCAAATCACGACGATATCGCGATCGGTTGGAAGTTCGCCGAGACGATGCTCGACTTCGCCCATCGGGATATTCACGGAGCCGGCGATGACGCCGTCTACCATTTCCTGCGGCTCGCGTACGTCCAGCAAGAACGGAGCGGCGCCGTTATCGAGGCACCGCTCGAGCTCTTCAGCCGATATCGACTTCACTAACAGCGCTTCATGACACCGACGAGGATGTAATTCAGCGACCTGATGATCTTGTCGTAGCAGCGCCCTTGAAGATTGAGCGATTTGTACTGCTGAGTGCTCTTGCCGTTCGAGGGCGTAAACCCGGATGGACTGAACGTCAGCGTGTCGGACGAGTGAACGGTATTGAGGAGCAGGTACGAGTTCGCGCTTCCGGGTTCCTGAACGAGGCCACTTTCGTTTTTGGTTTGCGCGACTTGAGCTTTCTGCGTTGCGCTGCTACTGCTCGTGGCGACGTAATCGTAGTTGAGAGTCAACGGCCAGGTGAGCGTCGCCTGAGACGTCGCCGCATGTCCTTTGGTGGTGGTTACCGTCCGCGACGTAACGGAAGACTGCTGCGTAATGTCCTGTAGGAATTGGCTTGGCGTCACGTCGATTTTCTGGACGTTCGAGAATCGAACGGTCTGCGCCACTCGTGTATCGATGCGACCTTTCGACGTGATAACGTAACCGTTGAGGCTAACGGGATGCGTGCCGGTAACGGTGATGGTTCCCACAGTGCCGGAATTGTTCGACTTGACTTTCTCGATCACGGTCTGTGCGGGGGCGCTCGCCGTGCCGTTGCTAACCAGCCTTCCGGAGACGACGGATGAGCCGTGGTCTTCATAAACGACGAGCGCGGCGTTGGCAGCGAAATAGTTATCGTCATTAAAGACCGACACGGTAATGGTATGCGGATTCCCGTCATCCAACTGCGCCGCAAACGGCGTTAGATTTATGCGGTACGGCACGAAGTTGAGCGTTTCTACGCCCGGTATCGGAATCCAAAGGTACGGATCGATGCCTCCGGTATAGATCCACGGATAAACCGGTACGGCTCCCGCCGGCTGACCATCGAGCGCGACTTCGCCTTCGCGAAACCCGGTATTCCCGCAGTTATCGAGCTTCGATGCGAGGTCGTTGGGAAAGCAGGTATACCAAAACTCGTCTCCGCTCTGCGATTCCAAGAAGACGTCGAGATAGGCAGCGTCGACGTTGGTCGGGAATGTAAAGGTTCCGGTCATCTGATCGCTAGGCGTGTCGAGATAAACGTAGCCTCCGTCGGGGCCGCCTGAAAGCGGATAAACTGCATCGGCAATCGGCGGCGCTTTATACTTGCTGGTAGCAGGGTAGAAGTCGAGCTCGGCCCGTCCGTATATAATTCCGGTGTATTGCGAATTGACGATATTGTAAACGGAGGCCTGACCGATCGACGACTTAGAGAAAATCGGCGCGTATTCGGTCACGTCGCGCTCGATCGTCCACTGCGGACTAGCATTTGAACCGGGCTCCGCGGTGGTGCCGAAGAAAACGTTTGTGGCGTTTACCCAAATCGCTCCGGTACGGTCGAATTGGACTCCGGCAGTAACCCGGAAGTTAACGCGAAGCACGATTTTGGCGTATGGACCAGGACAGCTCGCGGGCGGCTTATATTGGAATGGGTGGTCTGTGTAATCGGCAAATTTGCCGACCGGCAAGGCGCCTTTTGTCAACGCCGGCGTATGCGGAGTAAAGAGTACGTCGACGCACGGCGTCTCGTTGGGCACGCTTACTGGAGGAACAGCGGTCACCGGATACCCGGCAGATCCGAGCGCTTTTGATGCTTTCGACATCGCCCCCGTTCGAATCAACGCGCGAATCCGCTGCGTCGAACGCTCCGGCGAGAGCGCTCCGCTTGCGAGCGACGAGGGCGCCCCCGCACTAGTCCCCGGAAGCGAGGGGCCCAATCCGCCGCGCCCTCCGCAGGCCGTTAAAAGAACGCCGAACGACGCTGCAAGCACGATCGGCAGGAAGCGAGCCCCGATACGCATCACGCACCTCCGTAGCAATGGATTTCGCGGACCGTTCAGCGGCCTGCCCGGCAATTCCCAGCAATCGGTTGCCGCCTCGAACGGGCCCTTTCGACAAGCTAAGGGTGACACAATATCGGGGTGCCGACGGTAGCGAAGCGTCGAAGGAGGCAGAACAATGAAAGTCCGCAAGCTTAATCACGCGGTGCTGCGCGTGCGGGATCTCGACCGCAGCCTCGCTTTCTACTCCGACGTCCTGGGGCTCGAGCTCATCGCCAGGATGGGAAACGCGATGGCGTTCATGAGGGCGCCCGGCTCGGAGAATCACCACGATTTGGGGTTGGCGCGAGTCGGCCCGAACGCGCCGCCGCCTAACGAGCAAGGCGTCGGGCTCTACCATCTGGCGTGGGAGGTCGATGAGATCGAATCGCTGCGCGAAGCGCGCGATGCGCTCGAGCGCACTGGCACCTTGAGCGGCGCGAGCGATCATGGTGCGACGAAGTCGATCTACGGCTACGATCCCGACGGCAACGAGTTCGAAGTCATGTGGATGGTCCCGCGCGAGCATTGGGGCGAGTACGAGAATGCGGCGCCGACGCGCCGGCTGGACCTCGAGGGCGAGATCGCGCGTTGGAGCGCGCGGCCCAAGAGCTCGGTCTGACGTGCCGTCGAGCGGCGAACGTTCGCGCTTGCGTTCCGTGTTCGCAGTTGCCGCGATGGCGGCGTATCTTGGGTTATCGATCGCCGGCGAGGGCGGAGTTGCCGCTTTTTTCTCTCAGCCCGCTTTGGTCGCTATCGCCGTCGTCTTCTTTGCCGTCGCGATTGCAGCAATCTTCGCAGGCGGCGGACTCTCGACCGGCGAGCGTGAGGATCGCTCGAATCGTTGGGTCCTCATCCCGTTTGCGATCGTCGGTCTCGCGCTCGCATTCGTGCCGGCATACAGCGATCGAATCGGCTTTTTAACGATAGACGGTAACGCAACGCGTTGGCTCGGCGTACTACTCTTCGCCGCCGGCAGCATTTTGCGAATTTGGCCGGTCTTCGTACTCGGCAATCGCTTCAGCGGGCTCGTCGCAATTCAGCCGATGCATCAACTGGTGACGACCGGCGTTTACGGCTTGATCCGTCATCCCAGCTACGCCGGACTGCTCATTGGCTCCGCCGGATGGAGCCTGGCCTTCCGCTCGGGTGCGGGATTGATTCTTACGGCGTTGCTCATCCCCGTGGTTTTGAGTCGCATCCGCTCCGAAGAGGCTCTGCTCCAATGGTACTTCGGACCTGCATATGACGCCTATCGCGCACGCACGTCACGTTTGCTTCCGGGAATTTTTTGAGCGCACGCCCACCACACCCACGCGATGAAGACGACCTGGAGCGGAAGGCGCACGTAAAATAACCACTCGCTGCCGAGGTCGGAATAGAGTTCGGGGTGTTGAGCCATTTGAATATTCGCGGGAAAGACGGCGATCAAAAGCGCGATGAGGCCGATCCCGGCGAACGTTCGAAGACGTGGAATGAGCACGCCGATTCCGCCGAGGATTTCGCAACACCCGCTGATTCGGACGATGAGCGCATGCGCCGGAAGCCACGGCGGCACGATCCGAACGTAAAACGCCGGATGCAGAAAGTGGTTGCTGCCTGCCGCAATGAAGAATACCGCGAGCAAGGTCAAGGCGACGCGCCGCCACAGGTTCATCGGATTTGCCGATGATACGACACAATGGGAGATAGTAGTTTGAAAGATTTGGAAATCTTGCTCGACGACCGGCCCGGCGCGCTCGCCGAGATGGGCGATGCGCTGGGACGGGCCGGAATCAGCATCGAGGGGGGCGGTGTCTTTAGCGTTGACGGGCGCGGCGTCGCGCACTTCCTGTTCGATGACCGCGCCGGCGCAGCCGACGTGCTGAGGGCCGCCGGCATTCGCGTTTCAAATCAACGCGACGTCGTTATGTTGCGTCTACGACAGGCCGAGCCCGGGCAACTTGGAGCGGTTTCGCGTCGGATGGCCGACGCCGGCGTCAACATCGAAGTCATGTACAGCGACCACGACCACAATCTGATTCTCGTCGTGGACGACGAGCCACGGGCGCGAGTCGTCTCCGACGACTGGATGCGCGAGGGATAGCGCATGACTTCCTCCTATTGCGCCGCGACGTACCACTCGTTGCCGAAGCGGTCGTGCAGCGCGCCGAACTTGCCGCCCCATTGCGCATCGCCGAACGGCGTGACGACTTCGCCGCCGTCGGAGAGCGCCGCGAAGACTTCAGCGGCGCGATTTGCGTCGGGAACGGTCAGCGCTAACGTGATGTTGCCTTCATTGGGATCGATACGGCGCGTGGACATTCCGTCGGATGCTTTGAAGGAGATGCCAGCTGCCGGTGAACGTAGCGTACTGAACCTTGTCCCCGTCGCGCACGACGATCTCGTAGCTTCCGCCGAGTGTCTTCTTGTAGAACTCGAGCGCCTCTTCGCAGCGCCCGTAGAAGAACACGAACGGCTCCAGCTCCATCGGCGCTCCGCGCATGTCGTCGCCGGGATCGACCAGCCCGATCGTGTGCCCCTCGGGATCGCGGAAGAGCCCGATGACGGGGCCGTTTGGCACTTTGTCGGGGCCCATCATGCGCGAGCCGCCGTGTTCTTCGATTTTGGCAAATGCCGATTCCATGTCGTCGACGACAACGTAGAAGGTGACGTGACCGTCATAGCCCTCAGGCGCTTTGCCGATTCCGCCGTTGATTCCACGCTGGAAGCCGGGAACCGGCTCGACAATACTATACTGGACTTCGTAGTCGGGGATCGGGGCGGCAACGTTCCAACCGAAGACGTCGGCATAGAAGCTGCGCAACGTTGGCGCGTCCTTCCCCATGATTTCAAAGTGCATGACCGGGTGTTTCACTTTTGAATCCTTTCTGGTTGTGCGTTATAGACTCGACGAAGCTCGTCGATGTCGAGTTTGCTCATTTGAAGCATCGCGCGCATGGCGCGCTGCGAACCCCCTTCATCGTCGCCGCCCAGAACGTCGCGCAGGCCGGCCGGGACGATATTCCAGTGGAAGCCGTAACGGTCTTGAAGCCAGCCGCAGGGCAGCTTTTTGCCGCCCTCAGAGAGTTTATCCCAGAGCTCGTCGAGCTCGGCTTGCGTCTCGCAACTGGCGAAGAGCGCGATCTTGCCTTGCGCAAAGTCCTCGCTGGGCTTGGGCGGCGATTCTTGCGCATCGTTGATCGCCATGAGGGACTGCCCGTCAAGCTCGAACTCGATTGTCATCACCGAGCCAAGCGGGCCCGGACCGGCCTCGCCATATCGGCTTACGTCGGTGATTCTTGAGTTCTTGAAGACGGAGACGTAGAAGTTGGCCGCTTCTTCGGCCTGACCGGTGAACCAGAGGAACGGAGTGATGCTGGGCATGGGGGCGTCTCCTTTTCAGCGTGACACGGTTAGGGTGACACGAGGCATGGTAACAAATCCACTTGCGAAACGCAAGTACCATTGCAAAAATGTATTTTACTTGCTATGATTGGCGCGTGGCCATGGTCAAGCGGAGTTACGGGCAGTACTGCGGGTTCGCGCGCGCCCTCGAGTTGGTAGGCGAGCGCTGGGCCCTTCTCATCGTCCGCGACCTCTTAATAGGCCCAAAACGCTTTAGCGAGATCCAGCGCGGGCTGCCGGGGATTCCGACCAACATTCTCACCTCGCGCTTGAACGAACTCGAAGAAAACGGGCTGGTGCGCCGGCGAGCGCAGGCGCGGCCGGCCAAGGGCATCGCCTACGAATTAACGGAAGCGGGAGCGGCGCTGGAAGATCCGGTGCTCGCGCTGGGCCGCTGGGGTGCGCAGCATTTGGGCGAGCCGCGTCCCGACGAAACGATCACCGAAGACTCGATCGCGATGGCGCTACGTACGACCTTCCAGCCCGAAGCGGCCGGGAGGGCAAAGCTTACGTACCTGCTCCGCCTGGGTGAAATCGAAGTGCACGCGCGCATTCGCGACGGCGCGATCGTTGTCGGGCGCGGCCCCGTTGCCAAACCGGATCTCGTCATCGAAACCGGACCGGCGTTGCGCGCGCTGATGGCCGGCGAGATTTCGCCCGGCGAGGCGCTCAAGAAGCGGCTCGTTCGCGTAACGGGCGATCCAAAGCTGCTCGATCGCTTCGTTCGGATGTTTCGTATTTAGGCTCGGAAACGTCCGCCCGGCCGCTTGCCAGATTTTCTCCTGAAACGTGCGCACCACGATATTGACGATGCACGGAATTTGGTCGTAGTATCGGCGGATGATGCGTAAACGAGTTGCTTACGTCGCTTTTGGGATGCTCTTGACTGCGTGCAACGCATCCGGTACGGCTACCACACCGCCGATCGCCTCATCGGGCGGAATGACGGCTCAAGCGACACCTCCGCTGCACTACGTCTACTGGACGCTGTTTGCGGGTTCGGGCTATCCGCAGATTCAAATCGCTAAAGTCCCGCTGACAGCCAAGTCGAACGTGAGCAACATTTTCTCCAGTCAACAAAATACGCTGAACTACTCCAGTGGATCGCACGTCGACTCATCGGGACGTCTCTGGGTTATCGTCTTCGGCAAGGACAGCGGGAAGCCGGGGACCGCCTTGGTCTTTAAGCTGCCTCTAAAGGCCAACTCGACACCGCTGTATACCTTCGTCCTCTCCGGCACGGATGATCCCGACCACCTCACCTTTGATGCTTCGGGCAATCTCTGGGTCAATTTCGCACGGCAACAACAGTGCCTTAAAGTATGCCGGGCCCTTCAAAAAGAGCGGAACGCTTTCGCCCGCCACGACCGTTACCGACGGGCTCGATGAGCCCTCAGGTATTGCCTTAGACGCAAGCGGCAATCTCTACATTTCCAACTTTGGGAGCAGTGGAAGCAACTCGATCGCGGTTTTTTCCACGCCCGTCTCGAATCGTAAGCCCTATTACCTCGACGGGCTTTATTCGCCCGGTGGTCTCATTTTTGACAAGCAAGGGAATCTCTACGCGTCAAGCAACGGGTCGTCGCATGCGGACGCGATCGTGCGTTACAGTAGCGGTCACCTGACCAGCGGATCGAAGCCCAGCATCGTCGATTCAACCGGTTTGCAGCATACATACGGGTCGGACTTTTCATTCAGCCCAACCGGCGATCTCTACTTTGCTAACTGCGGAAACACGGGAAGCATCATCGTCTATCCCACCAGCACCAAGTCGTTCAGCTCGAGCCTGGCGCCATCCGTCGATTATACGAACGCAGACCTCAAGCAAGCCGGTTGCGGCTGGGGCATCGCAATAAAGTAGCAGCTCGCTGCCGGCGGCATCTCGATTTCGAACGCGATTAGGCGGGGCGCGTTTACTAGCCGCTACTTCTTGGCGTACTCACTCGCTCCATACCAGTCGACCACGACAACGGGTTCGTCACCGACGACCCACGCATCGTGGCCCTTTGGAAGCGACGTCACATCGCCTGGCACTGCCACGAACTCGGTGCCGTCGTCCATTCGGATGGCGAGTTTTCCGGAGATGTGGTACTGAAAGTGCGGCGCTTCGCAGCTCGACGTCTTCGCGATCGGTTTGACGTCGGTGGACCAGCGCCACCCCGGCTGAAGGATCAATCGCCCAATTTGGGACTCGCCCACGGCTAGGATTTCCGCCTTGCCGTTCGGGAAATCGCGTACCTCATCGGGGTGCGTAAAGCTCTTGTGGTCGGTCTTATGCTCGATCGTTTGCACGTGCGTTTCCTCCCAATAGCAGCCTCAAGGTCACAGGTGTGCGGACCAGATTTGACGCCCGAGCGGGCAGACCTTGGCGCTATGAAGTGGTCGCAGGTGCCGGCGAGGGCGCCGGATTGGCTGCGGCGGGGTCAGGCTTTCTGAGTAAAGCGACGAGCGGCAAGTTAAGGAGCGAGACGAGCGCGACGACTTTAGAGTTGTCCATGTAGGAAAGTATGGCTGCCTGCTGATCGACGAGGTACGATAACGTCGGCGCCGCCGGCACCATGCCGATAGGAACTAAATGGCTTAGCGTGGACCCGCCCGCGAGCAGCGTTTGGTACCAGGCCCAGCTATGGTCGTAGATGACGGCAAGGGCGGTAGCCGCAACGGAGCCGCCCAGTAACAACACGATCTTAAAAATTGCAATGCCCTCCGCGCGCACCTCGGTGGGAAGCGATCGGACGAGCACGTTTGCGATCGGCGAGAAGAGACACGCAAACCCGGCACCCGAAATCACAAGGGCGAGCGCGAACGTTGCGAAATCCGATCCCGACGCGGTATGCGTGACAAGTAACGCGTAAGAAGTCGGCACGAGCAGGAAACCTAGCAGAACCGGGATTCTCACGTCAAGCCTGTCGGAATTGACGAGAATTACGACAAGCGGCGCTACGACCAGGATTGCCGGGATTCGCAGCAGCAGGAGCGCACCGGCAGTAGACGGCGGAAAGCCAAGGCTCGTTTCGGCGTACTGCAAGAAAAGGTTCGCACCGAACAGCGGCACACCGAGTCCGAAGCCCAGCACGCTCCCAACCGCGAGATTCCGAATATTAAACAATCTCAACTGGATGAAGCCGCAGCGGTCTTCGCACAATTCGCGCCAAATGAACCCGGCAAATCCGAGCGCCGAGAGCAGGCAGCAGGACGCGACGCCCGGGTTCGACAGCCAGTCTCTGCGTTCGCCGAACGATGAGGCGTATTCGAAGCAGAAGAACGCGAGTAATATGAACGCGACTCCCCGCACGTCGAAACGCCCGGTCCATTTTGGACCCGGCGCTTCAAGCAGCGTGAAGATGACTCCACCCGCGAAAGCGGGGAGTAAAGCATACAGCACAAATGCGTCGCGCCAATACGCGTGGTCGATGAACCAGCCGCCGATGAACGGGCCGGCCGCGGCGCCCGAGAGCGAGGTTACCGAAAAAAATGAAAATGCTATGCCGCGCAGCCTCGGCGGAAAAAGCGTCAACACGGTGGCCACGGCGCAGACGAAAAACGTTCCTTGCGCCATGCCTTCAAAGCAGCGACCGATGATGAAGCCGCTCAACGAAACCGTCATCGCCAGGTACAACGTAAGAACGCCGAACGTCAAATGTCCGAAACCGAAGACCGGTTTTCGCCCGAAGCGATCGATGAGCCACGGCGTCAGCAAAAGCGTGACGTAGTAGAACGTATTGAATCCGATCGACGTCCAGGGCAGCTCATCGGCGCTCGCTCCCAAGCTTCCGCCTGCGTACTCCTGGATAGATTGATACACACCGCCAAACGATTGATCGACGAAAAGCGAGATCAAAGCCGCAACCATTACGAAGAGCTTGCCGACGCTGATGTCTTCGGCAAGCTGAATTTGGAAGAATGGCCGGCTAGCCGCCGCGATCACATCATGGCGCGACTGCGCGCGAACGTTCTAAGGCGAGAGCGATGTAATCGCGGTTGCCGAGCCCGCGAGCGGCGGCCGCAATAAACCGAGGAAGGACGAACTGGAGCAGAGCAACGGGTGCGTTTACGGATTCCGCCGCACCGCTCGCCAGTCGCAGGTCTTTGAGCAGCGCGTCAAGCGAGAAGCGCGCCTGCTCGTCGTCGTCCAAGATCTGCTGCGTCTTCGACCGAGCCGCACGCTCGAACGCTCCGGTGATCGATTCGACCGCGATGTGCCGATCGACGCCGGCCCGCGTACAGAGCTCCAGCAACTCGCCCTCGGCTTCCGCGAAAATGCCGAGCACGACGTTGTTGGCAAGCTTCAGGAAGCCGCTTGCGGCGGTGGACCCGGTCGGCAGGACGGTTCCTAAGCATGAGAGCAATGGCCGTACGAGCTCGATTGTCTGCGGCTCGCCCCCCGCCAAAACGGTCAGCGTTCCGAGTCGAGCCTGATCGACGCTCCCAAGCACAGGCGCAGCGACGAAGCGAAGATCTCTTTCCCTCGCTGCCGTCTCGAGTGTCGAATACATTTGGGGCGAGAGTGTCGACATCTCGACGAGGATCGTGGGCGGTTTCGCCGCCGGAACGACTCTCGCCAGGCTGACGCTTCGCGCCACGCCGTCATCCCAGAGCATAGTAACGACGCAGTCGACCGCTGCGATTAACGATTCGAGAGTCGCATGGGGTGTCGCGCCCGCGTTGGCTAGTTCCGTCATCGCTTGAGGCGACCGGTCCCACACCGCGACCCGGTAGTTGTGCGCGAGCCAATTCTGCGCGAACGCGCTGCCCATTTTGCCGAGGCCTACCACTCCGACGCGCATTTCGGCTCCGGCGCCCATTTCGGCGCTCACCATGTTATCCCGCGAGTATTCGTACGATCGATCTTAAATTCCATTGGTCCTCCGTAGCGGTCGGAGTACATAACCGCCGGCTCCCGCGAAGAAGCTCTATGAAAAGCGCCGGGAGCCCATCTGATCGGCAGGAATTACGCCCAGTTTTCCGCGCCGATAGTCGTCGATGGCGTTGACGATCTCTTCGCGGGTGTTCATGACAAACGGACCGTAAGGTGCGATGGGCTCGCGAAGGGGAAGGCCGCCGAGCAAGAGCACGTCGAGCGCGGCTGCATCGCCCATCTGCGCTTCGGCCGCGCGCAGCGAGACGTAATCGCCAGGTGCGAAGGTCACGAGCTGATGATCTGAAATCGGCCAGTTTTGCGGTCCCGCGTAACCGCGCCCCGTAAGCACGTAAGCGAAGATGGTGAACGCGGGATTCCAGGGAACCTTGGCTTCTGCGCCCGGGCTGATCGTCAAGTGTGCGTACGTGATCGGCGTATGCGTTACGCCGGGACCGGCAAACTCGCCGACATTGCCTGCGATAATACGTACGAGCGTGGCGCCGTCAGATGTTGCGATGAGCCGAAGATTGCTGCCCGTAATCGATTGATAGCGCGGCGGCGTGAATTTCAGCGACGCCGGCAAGTTGACCCAAAGCTGCACGATGTGCATCGGGCCTCCTTGGCGGAACATGCGTTCCGTGGGAAGCTCGTCGTGTAAAATGCCGCTCCCCGCGGTCATCCATTGCGTGTCCCCCTCCCGGATGACGCCTCCGCCGCCATTGGTGTCGTGGTGCGACAACTCGCCGTCGATGACGTAGGTGACGGTCTCGAAACCGCGATGGGGGTGCCACGGTGCGCCGGCCGCTTCATTCGGAGCGTACGCAACGGGGCCGCCCTGATCGAGAAGCAGGAACGGATCCGCTTCTTCCATGGAGAGTTCACCGGGGAAGGGGCGCCATACCCCGAAGCCGGCGCCTTCCTTTTGATGATGTGCCGTGACGACTTGGCGAACGGGGCGTGCGACCGCATCCGCACCGATATGCGGCAGGCGGGGCAGCGCGATCGGGTTTTCTACAGTTATTGCAGGCATAGTTCTACTACTTACAACACGACGTGGGTTGCAAAGGCGTCAGGGCTCAAGTACGACTTTGACGTAGCCGTCGCTACGAGCGTCGAATTTTGCGAACGCGTCGGAAGCGTCGCGAAGCGGGAGCCGGTGCGAAACGATCGTGCTGGGTTTGATGCGCCCACTCACGATCGCGTCGCGAAGGTGATCGTTGTAACGCTTGTCGTCGTCGCGACCCATGCCGATTATTACGCCCTTTTTAAAAAGCGTGCCCCACGGGATGAGATAGTCGCCGTGTTGCGCCGCCTCGTTGGGAGCATGCGGATCGTTGTCTAGGAAAACGCCAATGATGCTAAGCCGGCCGTTCGGCGCGATGATGTTGGCAAGATCGCTGATTACGGTCCTCGGCCTTTCGACCGCATAGTCATGCGGATCTCGTGCTTGAAATCCGACGGCATCGATACATACCGTCGCGCCGAGATTCGCCTCCTCGCCGCGCCAGGCGACTCCACTGCGTTCCCGTGCAATCTGCTCGCGAATTCGTTCGACCGTATCGCCTTCCCGCATGTCGATCGGCTGCGCACCGAGTTCCCCGGCCTTGTCCAGGCGCTCTGAAATCGCGTCCACCACGAATACTTGCGAGGCGCCGCGCATGAACGCGCACGCCGTCGTCAAGAGCCCAATCGCACCGGCGCCGTAGATGACCACGATGTCGCCCAGGCGCACTCGCGCCAGCTCGGTCGCGTGAAAAGCTGTCGGCAGCGCATCGGCAAGCAGCACGAAGTCGTGTTCCCACCGATCGCCGGGCTCGCCGGGCAAACGCAAGCAATTGGCGTCGCCGAAGGGAACTCGCAGCAGCTCCGTTTGCGCACCCGTATAGCCTCCCATGCCGGGGTAGCCGTACGCCGCGCCGGCTTTTCCGGGATTCGTCGTTAGACACTGCGCCGAGTAGCCGTGCACGCAGTTGGGGCAGAAGCCGCAACATATATGCGTCGGCACCGTAACGCGGTCGCCAACGCGGACGTTGACGACGTCATCACCGAGACGCTCGACGATGCCCAGCGGCTCATGTCCGATCACTATCCGTTCGCCGCCGCCAAGCCGCCCCTCATAGATGTGCAGGTCAGTCCCACAAATCGCGGTGGACGTGAGCCGCAAGAGCACGTCCGTTGGCGCAAGGAGCGCCGGCTCAGGGATTGCCTCAATGCTGATCTGCCGGGGTTTAGTGAGGACGACTGCTTTCATCAGATCACCCGTGCACTCTATCGATCACGCCGACCGATTGGCTGCTCACTTTAAGGAAATTCTTTGAAGGACTGCTTTACGCGGAATTCGCTGCTCGGGTAACGGGAGCGAAGGTTGGCCCATTGGGTTAACAGCTCGTCGCTGTCGGGGTCGCGCCGGTATCGGGCTACGCCGAGATAATACTGCGCTTCGGGTGCGGCGAACGTGGTTGAGAAGCGCTTGAGCACATCAACGTAGATCGCCTCGGCTTGATCGAAGCGCTTCAATCGCAGAAACGCGAGGCCAAACCCGCACAGAGCTCGTGCCATGAACTCGGGCGGGGGAAGGAAGCCCTCCCAGCGATACATTTCGAAGCCGTCGTGATAAAGAATTCGAATATCTGGGGTCCAGATATGGTGGATGTCGTGCAGAAACCGGTTGTTCTCCACTTTAGAGTTGTCGAACTGAAGCGGGACGCCGTAGGCAACGATCGTCTCGATGACGGGAGGTTGAGGATACGTCACGGTATCCAGCGCTTGGCATCCCCCTCAACCGGGGTTGAAGATATCGAGGAACACGAACTTTCGCTCCGACCTCGCGCGCTCGAGTGCTCGGTTGTAATCAGATTCCCAAGGAACGTCGGACACCGTCAACCCTCCCTCAGCTTCTTGCTTGCCGTTTCGCGATCCACTTTCGTTTCCCCAGGACGCGGCATAGCTCGGGATTGGAGGGGCCCGCGAGCCTACGGACCGAGGAGGGCGCCGAGCGCAACGTTCGGATGGTTTTCAGAGCCGCAGAGAGTTAATCTGAGCGTGTGAAAGAGTTACCTTCAACAACAGAACGCATTCGCGAGATTTGTCGCTACATCGAGCGCCATTTCGAAGAGCCGCTGACAATCGAACAGCTCGCGTCCATGGCAGCGATGAGTCGATTTCACTTCGCTCGCTCGTTTCGGACCATCACCGGCGTTACTCCGAAGGAGTACGTCAACGGGATGCGGATTCGGGCGCTAAAGGACGGACTGAGAACTTCCGGCGGCGTCGACTCAGCGATCTACGACGCGGGCTACGGCTCGTCGAGCCGCGTCTACGAAAATGCCGCACAACGACTTGGCATGACGCCGGGTCAGTATCGGCGCGGCGGCGCGGGCGTGGAGATTTCGTGCGTGTGGGTCGATACCGTGCTGGGTTGCATGATGATCGGAGCGACGGATCGCGGAATTTGTTTCTTGCAATTCGGCGAGTTTCCGGAGCCGCTTCGTCGACAGTTGACCGAAGAATACCCGAACGCGAAAATAGAGCAACTAGAAAAACCGCAGCCTCCGCTCGACGCTTGGGTAGATGCAATCGCTCGCTATCTCAACGGCGAGCAGCCGCACCTCGACCTGCCGCTGGACATCCGCGCAACGGCATTCCAGTTGCGGGTTTGGAAGTATTTACAGGGCATCCCTTACGGCGATCTGCAATCTTACAAGGAAGTAGCGGCGGGTATCGGCATGCCGACTGCCGCGCGCGCCGTCGCGCAGGCTTGCGGTAAAAACGCCGTCGCCCTGGCCATTCCGTGCCACCGAATTATCCGCGGCGACGGCGGCCTAGGCGGCTACCGTTGGGGGCTGCATCGCAAAAGGGTCCTGATCGACATGGAACGGGCGCATCGGCCCGCAGTCAAACCGTGACGCTCGAGCGGCTAATCACGGCGGAAATCGAGGATGAGCTTCTTCAAAACGGCTTTTCGCTTATTCCTCGGGCGGTCGATCGCGCTGGGGCGGTCTCGCTGCGAGCGCTCTACCATGAAGACGGCCTTTTCCGCAGTCATATCATCATGGAGCGGCATTCGTTTGGAAAAGGCGAGTACAAATACTTCAGCAATCCGCTCCCGCCCGAGATTCGAAATCTGCGCGAAGGGCTATACGAGCAGCTATTACCCGTCGCGACCGAATGGATGCATCGTCTAGGCGGCAGGCCGGCCTTTCCCGCGACGCACCAGGCCTTCTTGCACGAGTGCCTCGAGAGCGAACAAAGCCGCCCGACCGCACTACTGCTGCGATACGGCAAAAACGATTTCAATCGGCTTCACCAAGATCTGTATGGCCCCGTCGCCTTTCCGTTGCAGGTCACCGTGTATCTCAGTAGCCCAGGCGAGGAGTTCGGGGGCGGAGAGGTCGTCTTAGCCGAGCAAAAACCGCGTGCCCAAACGCGTGCGCACGTCCTGACGCCGGGCCAGGGTGACGTACTCGTCCTGCCGACGAACGGGGCGCCCATCCAGGGTTCTCATGGACACTATAAAGCGATCTTCCGTCATGGCGTCGCTACCGTCGCGTGGGGCGAGCGCTTCACCCTTGGCATCGTATTGCACGACGCGCGATGATTTTACGGTGAATATCCTCGTCTTGGGCGGAACGCGGTTCGTCGGCCGTCACATCGTCGAACGGCTCGCCGGCAGCGGGCATAGAGTCGTGTGCTTACATCGCGGCTCTGCGGCGTACGAACTCCCTGCAGGGGTCGAAGAGCGCCGCGGCGACCGCGACGTGGACCTTAGCGCCGTAGATTCCGAAGCGTGGGATGCGATCGTCGATACCAGCTGTTACCGGCCCGAGCAAATCCTGCGATCGCTCGGGATACGCACCGGCCGCTATTTGCTGATCTCGACCGTCAACGTCTATCGTGACCTGTCGGTTAGCGGGGTTTCCGAAGAAGCCCCCACGATCGAAACTTTCGATCCGTCAGACGAGGCTGCACGCTACGGTGGTAACAAGGCCGCCTGCGAGCGTCTGCTCATCGAGCATTATCCCGACCAGAGCATAATCTTCCGTCCCGGATTGATTGCAGGCAAATGGGATTACACCGGGCGCTTTACGTATTGGTGCCGGCGTTTTCTTCGCGGCGGCCGAGTGCTGGCACCGGAGCCCGCAAGCCGCTTTATTCAGTTCAGCGATGCGGCCGATATCGCACGCTTCGCCGAACGAGCGCTTGCCGGAAACATCGTCGGCATCTTCAACGTCGTGGGACCCACCGCGCCGACGACGATGCGGCAGCTGCTCGATCAATGCTCGCTGGTCGCGTCCGAATACGGTGCACCGCCGGCGACGATGGCTTGGGCCGCCGGTGAGTGCCTTCTTCAGCATGGCGTACAGGAGTGGTCAGACCTGCCCCTGTGGTTGGTTGATCCGCAGTACGCCGGCCTGCTCGAAATAAGGAACGAAAAGGCGATTGATGCAGGTTTCCGGTCGAGCGCCATCGCCGAGACGATCCGATCGGTACTTGATTGGACGACCGCAGATGACCCTTCCAATCAGACGGGCATGTCCGCGCAACGCGAGGCGGAACTGTTAGATAAATGTTGCCCACACCAGAGCGAGGTTGCTTGAAAAGTGCACTATAAACTCGTTAACAGCGATCCAAAAACCTACGTCGTGATTTTCGAGACGGGAGATGAGCTTGCTTCCGGGCTTGCAAAAATCGCATCAGACCTGCAGCTGGCCGACGCAAGCTTTAAAGCGATCGGTGCGCTTTCTTCCGTTCGCCTCGGCTGGCTGAACTGGCAGGCCAAAAAATACCAGCCCTCTGTCATCCTTGACGAGCAGGTAGAGCTTCTTTCACTTATCGGCGACGTCGCACTGTACGACGGAAAGCCGCACGTTCACGCGCATCTAGTAGTCGGGAAGTCGGATGGCACTGCGCATGGCGGACATTTGCTGGAAGCCCACGTTCGCCCAACCTGCGAACTCGTCCTGACGGAAAGCCCGGAACAACTTCGCAGAGAAATATCCCCCGAGGCTGGGATACCGCTCATCAAACTAAATTAGTAAAAACGCACGCGCCGCTAGCGCGCTAGTAAATCGCTCAAGCGCTGCTTGACGGAGGGCCATTCGGCGGCGACGATCGAGTACCGAGCCGAGTCTCGCGGCGTATAGTCCGACGCTATGCGATGCGCTCGCAGGATGCCTTCGAAGCGCGAACCGAGCCGTTCGATCGCGGCGCGTGAGCGTGCGTTACGCGCATCGGTGTGAAAGCAGACGCGAAGTACTTTCCACACTTCAAAGGCATGAGTAAGCATCAGCAGCTTGGCTTCGGTGTTGGTCTGGGTCCGAATGGCCGAAGCGGTCAGCCATGTATAGCCGATCTCACAGACGTCGGGGACCGTTTGGCCGAAGCGCGCATGGCCGCGCGGCCACGACCAGGTCTCAATATCGAAAAAGCGCGTCGAGCCGACGACGCGGCCGTCGGCGGCACGAACCGTGACAAACGGGACCGCGGTGCCCGCATCGCGCCACGTCAGCGCCGTGCGGACGTATTCCGTCATCGCGACCGATCCTTGCGGCACGATACTCCAGTCGTACAGCGACGGGTCCACGGCTGCCGCTTCGACGAGGCCGTCGACGTGAGCCGGCTCGAGCGGCTCGAGTCGAACCCACGTACCCTGTAATACCGGCCCCATCGCGTGTTATTGATGCAATTTCCGGCCCCGATAGGGGACGATCCGGTAGTCGTCGCCGTGCATCACGAGCACGGACGCCCCCGTACTAGTGCCGGTGTTCGTGCTCGTCGACGCCTGCGGAATGTGAGTGAGGGTGACTGTGTTGCGTACCGTCGGCGTGGGTGTGAAGATGAGAGTGCTGCTCGTGTTCGTGGTCATGCTCGTGATCCGCGTGGTCGTGCGGATGCTCGTGTTGCGTGCCATCGGCGTGAGTGTGCGTATGGGAGTGTTCGTTGCTCTGCATAATAGTCCGAGTTCACCTTCTGGCGGCGTGGTCCCGCCAGGTTTAGCCTACAAAAACGCGTAGAAAAAGCGCTTGAAACCTCTAAACGCGTCCGTTGCCCACTTTGACCGCCTCAAAGTCCCACGATCGGGCACCCATGGGGTGATCGTCGTCATCGATGTCTTGCGGGCCACAACGGTAATCGTTTGCGCTCTCGCAAACGGAGCTCGTGAAATTATTCCGGTCGGCGACCCCAAAACCGCGCGGCACCTTGCGCGCTCGATTGACGGCGCGCTCCTGGGAGGCGAGCAGCATAATAGAAGAATCCCTGGTTTCGATCTTGGAAACTCTCCACTCGAATACGATGCTCGAGTACTCGGCAAAACCGTGATTATGCATACAACGAACGGAACTCGAGTGCTCGAGGCATTGAGCGGAGGAAACCTGATTTGGTGCGGAGCCTTTGCGAATGCGTCCACGATCGCGCGAGCACTATGCAGGCCGGATATTGCGGCGGCAAAGTTCGTATGCGCCGGCCAGGCCGGGGAATTTAGCCTTGAGGATTTTGTCTGTGCGGGGGCATTCATCGATGCCGTTAGCGCCTTGCGACAAACCATTTGTGACGACGAAGCTATCGCAGCGCGAGAATTGTTTCGCGCGCACAGATCCTCGCTCGCGGCGCTTGTAAGGGTGGGCAACCACGCGAAGGCGCTGGAAAATGACGGTCTCGGCGCGGACGTCGCTTTTTCGACGGTACTGGACCGCTACGACGTGCTGCCGCAGCTCGAAGGCGGCAGAATTACCGCTTCACTTATATCCGCTTTTTCCGATCCATAAGCTGGTTGATCATGGGCGTAAAAATGAGCTGCATCGCCAGTTCCATCTTGCCGCCGGGGCAGACGATGCTGTTCGGGCGCGACATGAATGAATCGTGAAGCATTGACAACAAGTACGGGAAATCGATCCCCTTTGGGGTTCTGAAACGAATGACGAGCATGCTCTCATCTAGAGTCGGAATCGTGCGCGCGATGAATGGATTAGACGTATCTACAATCGGGACGCGCTGGAAGTTTACGTCGGTCCTGGAAAACTGCGGACAAATGTAGTTTACGTAATCCGGCATGCGACGCAGAATCGTATCGACGACCGCTTCGTGCGAGTGGCCCCGCGAGCTCTTGTCTCGATGAAGTTTCTGAATCCACTCCAGATTTATCGACGGCACGACTCCCACCAAGAGGTCAGTGTGCTGGGCTACGTCCGCTCTGTCGGTCCTGATCGCTCCGTGCAAACCCTCATAAAACAAGAGATCCGAGCCTAGCGTAAGCTCTTCCCACGGCGTAAATGTGCCTGGCACGAGTCCATAAGCGGCCGCTTCCACGTCATCGTGGAGGTACTTTCGGGTCCTGCCGCAGCCGGTTTCGCCGTACTGGCGAAAGAGCGCCTCGAGCTCCTCGAATAGGTTGGCTTCCGGACCGAAATGGCTGAAGTGGGCATTGCCATCCCGCTTCGCCTGCTCGAGTAAATCGCGCATCTCGGTTCGGTCGTATCGATGGAACGCGTCGCCTTCCACCACCGCGGCCGCGATCTGGTTGCGGCGAAAAATATGCGAGAACGTAGTTCTCACCGTAGTCGTCCCCGCTCCGGAGGAACCGGTAACGGCGATTATCGGATGCTTTGCGGACACGGCGCGCCTCTTGCTAACCGCGCGTCATCGAAACATCGAGCGCGTGCTGAAGAGTGGCGAGTCGAAGACGAGATCTTCACCGCGATCGTATGCGGCGTGGTATTTCGTAAGGCGTTCGACCTCTTCGCGCGAGCCCAGGATCACGGGAACGCGCTGGTGCAGACTCGTCGGTACGATGTCCAAAAGACGCTCCCGGCCGGTCGTCGCCAGACCGCCGGCTTGCTCCACGATCATCGCCATCGGATTGGCTTCGTAGAGCAGGCGCAGCCGGCCGGCTTTCGAGGGATCCTTCGAATCGCGCGGATACATAAAGAGCCCTCCTCGCACCAGTATTCGATAAACGTCGGCAACCATCGACGCGACCCAACGCATGTTGAAATCGTCGCCGCGAGCGCCGGCCGTACCAGAGACGCACTCTTCGACGTAGTGTCGCACCGGAGGCTCCCAAAATCGCTCGTTGGAGGCGTTGATCGCAAATTCGCGACTCGTTGCGGGAATGCGCATGTTGGGGTGCGTGAGCGTGTACGCGCCAATTTCTCGATCGAGCGTAAACCCGTGCACACCGCGCCCAAGCGTCAGTACGATCATCGAACACGGCCCGTACAGAGCAAAGCCGGCCGCGACTTGATTGGCGCCGGGCTGAAAAAAAGCTGCAGCCCCGGCTTCGCTTACATCATCTGTCGGCTGAAGAACCGAAAAGATCGTTCCAACCGTAACGTTCACGTCGAGGTTCGACGAGCCGTCGAGCGGGTCGAACGCAAGCAGATAGGGTCCTCGTTTGAATCCGCTCGGTATGGCGTACGGTTCCGGTAGCTCTTCCGAGGCCATGCCACAGAGCGTGCCACCATCAGCACACTCGTGCAGCATGATGTCGTTCGCGATCACGTCGAGTGGCTTCTGGAGCTCTCCTTGAACGTTTACGTCGATATTCGTCCCGCCGGCGGGGTCGAGACTGCCACGCGAAACGGCCCGCGAAATGAACTTGCAAGCCGTTTGAACGTCGTTGAGTAAGCTGGTAAGCCGTGCGTCGCCAACGCCGTTACGTGCGGCCTCTTCGATAATGAACTTGCTGAAAGTCGTTCGGCGGCGCGGTAATTCTTGCTGCACCTCGCTCGCATTCACTGAACTGCCACCGTATAGAGTCGGCGCTCGGGCGCCTCGCTGAACGATCCGGTCGAGGCAGCGGCGTTGCACTGCGAGCGCTGCGCGACGATCTCCTGTGCGCGGGCGACGTTCTCGGGGCTTCCGGCCCACGCCGCCATCGCCGCCTGCTGAATCGCGCGGCCGTACGAAAAAGTAAGCGGCCACGGACGGTAGCGTGCAGGAAGCCGATTCATCGCCTGGAGGTGCTGCGTCGCCAAAATATCGTCTTGGCCGCCGGAGAGAAATGCGATGCCGGAGACGGCAGGTGGAACGGTCATCGATAAGACTTCGACCGTAAATTTCGCTACCGAATGGATGTCGGTCACCACGGGGCACTCCGAGCCTTGGGTAACCATATTCGGTTTCAGTACGATCGCGCGAAGGTCTACATCTGAGAACGCGAGAGCTTCGAAAACGGACGTAAGTACGCGGCGCGTGACCTCATAGCATCGGTCGACGGTGTGCGCACCTTCGGTGAGAACTTCAGGCTCGACAATTGGGACGAGGCCGCCATCCTGACAGATGCGCGCGTACCGCCCCAGTGCGTAAGCATTTACTTCCACGGCACGATCGCTCGGCCTGCGATCGCCGATAGTGAGCACGGCACGCCACTTTGCAAACCGAGCGCCGAGCTTGCGGTACTCCTCGACTCGTTTCGGAAGGCCGTCGAGACCCTCAGTTATCGTTTCACCGGCGCAGCCGGGTATCGGGACGGTACCGACGTCAACTTTGATTCCAGGAAGGATGCCGCGTTCGTTGAGGATGTCCACGAATTGGCGGCCGGTGCCGTCGCCTTGTCGAATCGTCTCATCGTAGAGAATCGCGCCGCTGATCCACTCGCCAAGGCGCGGCGTCGTGAGAAGCAGCTCGCGATACGCGCGCCGCTGGGCCGCCTCCGGGGCGATGCCGACCTGTTCAAATCGTTTATTGCAGGTGCTGATGCTCTCGTCGATTGCGATGATGCCCTTTCCCGGGCGCACCATCGCATCGGCGACTTGCGAAAGCTCGTGAGCGCTCATACGGTAACCTCCCGACGCACGGCATCATGGTTCACTAACCGGTAAAAGCTCGATGCGCAGCCAGCGATGGATGGCGGCTCGAAAAGAGCCGAACCAACGACCAATCGATCCGCGCCGAGAGATGCGAGTCGCTCGGCGTTGGTGATTTTTACGCCGCCGTCGACGTTGACGTACGTTTGCGTCCCGGCTCGATCGATCATACGTCGAGCATCTGCTATCTTTTCCGCGACGGCTGGAATGAATGGTTGGCCACCGAAGCCCGGATCGACACCCATCAGCAAGAGCTCCTCAATTTCTTCGAGAACGCATTGGACCGAACTCACCGGGGTAGCGGGGTTGAGGGCGACGCCGGCTTGTGCGCCGAGTTGACGAATCGTACAGAGGTCGCGGTGCAGCTGGGGGCAGGCCTCGGCATGAACGATGAGGCGCTGTGCACCCGCGGAATAAAAGATCGGCAAAAGAGGCGCCGGGTTTTCGACCATAAGATGCACTTCGATATCAAGCTTGGTGCGGTGGCGCAACGATTGAACCGACTGCGGGCCGAAAGCAAGGTTCGGGACGAACCGTCCGTCCATGACGTCGATATGCAGGCCATAGACGCAGCGAGAGGATTCCAGCTCGGCGACTTGCTCAGCCAGACGGCCCACGTCGCAGTTCAGGAGCGAAGCCCAAATCTGAGCGCGACCGCCGCTCACGCAGTGATCCTCTTCATACTGAATCCGTAAAGACGCGGCTTGCGCGAATATCGGGCGCGTCGATCAAAAAAAGATCCTCCCGCTCGATGAACTCTTGCTCGCAGAGACGCTTTGCCTGGCGCAGCCGGGCGCGGTCGAGCGCGTTGCGGACGCTGCGCGCGTTGGCAAAGTTCGGCTGCTCGCGACGGCGCACGAGGTATTCTCCCAAGACTTCCTGCGCGGCGCTTGAGAGCCGGTA
Organism: Vulcanimicrobiota bacterium; assembly: GCA_963826325.1. GTDB lineage: Bacteria > Vulcanimicrobiota > Vulcanimicrobiia > Vulcanimicrobiales > Vulcanimicrobiaceae > Cybelea. Next base: position 237,989 of record CAWGWT010000003.1, on the reverse strand, counting down.
TTGCTGGCGATCCAGCATGAGGTTGGCGATCTCAAACAACTCGTCGGTCGTATAGTCGGGAAAGTCGATGTGATGCGCGATACGTGAGTGCATCCCGGGGTTGCTCTGAAAGAAGGTTTCCATCCGATCGCGGTATCCGGCCAAAATCACGACCAGGTCCTCGCGGTCGTTCTCCATGAGTTGCAGGAGAATCTCGATCGCTTCTTGCCCGTAGTCGCGCTCGTTCTCGGGCCGATGCAGGTAGTAGGCCTCGTCGATGAAGAGCACACCGCCCATTGCACGTTTAATTACTTCTTTCGTCTTGGGCGCAGTGTGACCGATAAATTGGCCGACGAGATCGTCGCGAGTCACCGTGACGACGTGGCCCTTTCTCACGTAGCCCAAGCGCAGAAGTATCTCGGCCATGCGCAGCGCGACGGTCGTCTTTCCCGTCCCGGGCTCGCCCGTAAAGCTCATGTGCAGCGACGGTTTTTGCGAGGTGATTCCCAGCTCCGAGCGCAGGCGCTCGATCACCAGCAGGGCGGCGATCTCGCGGATCCGCTGCTTCACCGGCTGCAAGCCGACCAGGTCGGCATCGAGGCGCTCGAGGACGTCGTCGATGCCGGCGTCGCCGAGCATCGCGCGAACGTCGATGCGATCGCTACTCGGCGTAACGATTGCCATGGGGCTCTCGCGTCGCATAGGCGCGCAGCGAGTAGCGAATCGTGCGATCCTTCGACTCGATGCGTTCGAGCGCGAATCCGGGCTCGTGTTTCGGGCGATTGACGATAAAGCTCAACGCGGTCGTTTGACGCCCGAGGCGCCGATCGTACGCGTTTACCTTAACATACTGATTTGGATGCGTTTCGCGGCATTTGCGCACTTCGGCGAGAGCGCCGGCGGGGTCGCGCAGCTCGAACATCGGTAGCCCCCACATTTCCCAGTAGACGTTGCGTGGGTGCGGATCGTCGGTGAATTCGATCGAGATCGACCAGTCGTTGTCGAGCGCGTAGGCGATCTGCGCCGAGATCTGCTCGTCGGTGAACGGCGGAAGATAGGAGAACGTGCCTTGGGTCAGATGCATGTTTCGCCTTTACAATGACGATGGGTTAGGAGGGCGTGGGCGTTGCGTCGGGCGTGTCGGTCGCGGCGTAGTCGAAGGTGACATCCTTCCAGACTTCGAGCGCTTGCGCGAGCGGCGAACACCATCGCGCGGCCGCCTGCAAGATTTCGGGTCCCTCGTTGACGATGTCGCGCCCCTCGTTGCGTGCCTGGACCATCGCTTCGAGCGCGACGCGGTTGGCGGTCGCGCCGGCGGCAATGCCCATCGGGTGACCGATCGTGCCGCCACCGAACTGGAACACGACATCTTCGCCAAGCAGGTTGAGGAGCTGGTGCATCTGGCCGGCGTGGATACCGCCCGATGCGACCGGCATCGTGCCCGGCATATCGGCCCAACGTTGTTCGAAGAAGATGCCGTCGAGCGGATTCTCGGGGATGACGTTCTTTCGCAGCGTGTCGTAAAAGCCGCGAGTGATGTGGGGGTCGCCCTCAAGCTTTCCCACCACGGTTCCCGCGTGGATGTGATCCACGCCGGCCAGCCGCATCCACTTCGCGATCACGCGAAAACTGACGCCGTGCGTTTTTTGTCGCGTATAGGTGCCGTGACCGGCGCGATGCAAGTGCAGGATGACGCCGTTGCGGCGCGCCCACTTAGCCATCGATTGAATCGCGGTATAGCCGATCGTGAGGTCGATCATGATGATAATGCTGCCGAGCTCCCTTGCAAACTCGGCTCGCTCGTACATGTCTTCCATCGTCGCGGCCGTGACGTTCATGTAATGGCCCTTGATCTCGCCGGTCTCGGCTTGGGCGCGCTGGACGGCCTCCATACAAAAGAGGAAGCGATCGCGCCAGCGCATGAACGGCTGGCTGTTGATGTTCTCGTCGTCCTTGACGAAATCCAGACCCCCGCGGAGCGCCTCGTAGACGACGCGGCCGTAGTTGCGCGCCGATAGCCCGAGCTTGGGCTTCGTCGTCGCACCAAGCAGTGGCCGGCCGTACTTGTTGAGATATTCGCGTTCCATAACGATGCCGTGGGCCGGCCCTTGAAACGTCTTGACGTAGATCTCCGGAATGCGCATGTCTTCCAAACGCAACGAACGCAGCGCCTTGAAACCGAAGACGTTGCCGATGATCGACGACGTGAGGTTTGCGATCGAGCCCTCTTCGAAGAGGTCTAGATCGTAGGCGATGCGCGCGATGTACTGATCGGTTCCTGGAACCGCATCCACGCGATAGCATTTCGCTTGATAGGTTTCGTGTGCGGTGAGACGATCGGTCCAGACGACCGTCCAGGTTGCCGTGGACGACTCGCCGGCCACTGCGGCGGCCGCTTCGATCGGATCGACGCCGGGTTGCGGAACGATCCGGAAGGCGCACAGGACGTCGCTCGCCTTAGGCTCGTAATCGGGCTCGTAGTAGCCCATCTGCGCGTACGGCATAACGCCGGATGCCCAGCGGTCGGTGCTCCCGTTTGGAGGCGTCGTCAATGTAGTGGCCATGCGACAATAGTGGCAGCTCGTGGCATTTGCGTCAAATACATGTTTCGTGCTAAATCATAAGTAAATAATGAACTATACGACCGGCCAGCTACGGACTTTCCTCACGGTCGCCCAGGCGGGATCGGTCTCCGAGGCCGCCGAGTCGCTTGCGGTTTCGCAGCCGGCAGTCTCCTCGGCGTTGGCCTCGTTGCGCCGCGCCTTCGGGGTGGCGCTCGTCGAGCGCGAGGGGCGAGGCTTGCGGCTAACCGAGGCGGGTCGAACTCTGGCCGCTTACGGCAGGCGCATTTTCGCGCTCGCCGACGAAGCCGAATCGCAAGTTCGCGCGGCCGGGAGCGCGCAAGCGGTGCGGGTGCGCATCGCGGCCGTGACCACAGTGGCAGAGTATGTGCTGCCGCAGCCGCTACGGCGAGTTTGCGAGAAGCATCCCGAAATTGCGGTCGAGCTCGACGTCGGCAATCGCGGTCAGGTCTGGGAACGGCTCGCGACTTGGGAAGCGCAGGTCGCCGTCGCGGGTAGACCGCCTATCGAGCGCCGCTATCGTGTCCTCGGGCGCCGTACAAACGAGATCGTCTTGATCGCCCGATACTCCCAGGCTCTCGATGCGGGTGCCTTGGCGCGTGCGACTTGGCTTCTGCGCGAACCTGGATCGGGCACGCGAGCGATGACGCAGGAGCTATTCGAAGAGTTGGGCATCGCGCCGGAAAACCAACTCACCATCGGATCAAACGGCGCGATTCGCGAATGCGTGCGCGCCGGTCTAGGCATCTCGTTGCAATCTCGCGATGCCGTACGCCGCGAACTTGAGTCGGGCGAGCTTGGTGAAGTTGACGTCCCCGTCGCGCTGCCTGAACGCGAATGGAACGTCGTCGTCAACGATGAACGGACATTGCCCCCAGCCGTGACGGGATTCGTAAACGATCTCATGACTACGCTCGAGTTCGAGTAAATCGGCACGCAGCGCCGCACCGCTTTTTCTACGGTTTGCCGGCGTCGTACCAACGAGCGAGGTCAGTCTTCAATTTGGCGAGGCTGCCGGGGTCGATATAAATCATGTGCCCGGATTGGTAGCGCTCTATCGTGAGATTTGTGCGCAGCGCTTCAGGCAGGTGCAGGTGCGTGAAGTCGTACTCCGCCTCGAAGTATGGCGTGGACATATCGTAGTAGCCGAGCGCGGCGAACACGCGCATGCCCGGGTTTTCGGCCATCGCCTCGGAGAGATCGACGATGGTGTTGGGCGACTGGATGAGGGCCGCAGACCCTCCAAGATCGGTTACGTGCTTCCAGCTCCATTCCGTTTCCACGTCGTAGAGCGATCTGTACTGCAAATCGGTGGCGTATCCTAACTGCTTGCGAACGTAGTCGTTGAAGATCGATACGACGGCGGGGGTCGCCGCAAGGTCGGAGTTGTCCCAAAGCGGCTCAGTCCGGTTTCCAACCGGGTCATAGCCGGTGTAACGCGTGTCCATATAACCCACGACTTTGCCTTGGCCACGCAACAACTCGCTTCTGAAGCGCCCCGGCGCGATGCGAAGATTCGAGCTGCGGATAAACTCCTCGGGAAGGCCGATATAATCGTGCAGTTTGTGGACGACGTCGTCGCGCATCGAGGCCGGCGCATCGTCGCCCTGTGCGAGCGTCGTGAGGTATTCGGTAAGCGCAAAGCGCTCCACAGTGCCGAGAAACTCCGCAAACTCCTGGTGCCGCGGAACGCGATCGTGAAACCACGCGGTCGCGGCTTCCGTCGGCAAAAAGAGCACGAAGGGCCAATCGTTTCCGCCGATGCTCTCATCGTCCCACAAGAGATTCGTGTTCAGCACCGTCGACATCAAGATCACGCCGTTGAATTGGGTCGCTTGGCCAAAACCGCCCTGCATCAAACGAACGACCGCGGCGCTACGCATCGTGCCGTAGCTTTCACCGAAGAGATACCTCGGCGAGTTCCAGCGCCCATATTTCGAAAGATATCGTGTAATGAACTGCGCAAAGGCTGCGGCGTCCTGGTCGACGCCGAAGAAATCGCTAGGCTTCCCTGCCGGCAGTATTCGGCTGAAGCCGGTTGCCGGAGCGTCGATATAGACCTCATCGGTCTTGTCGAGCAGCGAATACTGATTTTCGACGACGCGGTATGGCGCGGAAAACGTCTCCCCGGGCTTGCTCGCGAGCACACGCACGGGTCCAAGCGCCGCCATGCGTTGCCAAACGCTCGAGCCCCCAGGGCCGCCGTTGTAGAAAAACGTAATCGGACGCCGTGTGGGGTCGACGCCCTCTTTCGTGTACGCCGTAAAGAATATATCGGCAGTCGGACGGAAGTTCTTATTGTACAGGGTGATCGTTCCGGCGCGCGCGACGTATGCGACGACGTCACCGTTCAATGTGAGCGTGTGGTGAGTCACGGCGTCAACCTGTGCGGCCGACGCGCTCTCTTGCGATAGTACTGCAACGAGCACAAGCGCTAGCAGATGCGTGCGAGTCGTATTCACAACAGAAAACTTTTCGTTGGCGGCGGTATCGCCCTTTACGGCGCCGCGTCAAAAGTGATGAAAGTAGTTGTCGGGCTGAAGGCCACGCTCAGGCTGGTCTGTTAGTCTGCGACTCATGACGCTCGAAAATCTCCAAGCTTCGATTCAAGCCGCTAAGCGCTGGGCCCAGGAAGAGATCGACCGCCTCGTCTACGCGGGGACGCGCCCGGTTTCGACTTGCCCTACGGTCGACTCGGCCATACGTGAGGCCGCCATCGCTCGCGGCAATACCATCGCCCATTCCGCGGAGATTGCCGAGATCGAGTCCGTTTTGAACTACGTGAGCGCATGTTTGGCTGCCGACCTCTATCGTGAAAAGCGGCCGATGGCGCCATCCCCGATGCACGAGAGCACGCTTGCGCGTTTTACGGAGCTTGCCTAAGGCCCTCAACGGTGTCGACGTCGAAAATGGCTCCCAGGTCGGCAGTTTGCATCGCGCACTGCCTCAGTTCCGTACGGTCGCGCAGAAGCCGCACCGTATCACCGGCAGGTAGTTTGTCGATATAATGGCGTGCGCGGGGCGACAGCGCGACTGGATGACCGGGCACTCCCTCGCACATCGGATACGTGACGTCGGAATCCTCGGCAGCCACGCGAGTCGACTCGATCAACGACGTGCTGATGAGAGGCTTATCTCCAAGCAGAACGAGCAGCATGAGATCGGCAGCGACGAAATCGTTTGCCAGCGCCAGGGAGTGCGACATGCCGCGTTCGGGCTCGTCGTTGCGCAACAATTCAATGCCGGAGCGGCCAAGGAGATACTGCTCGACTTCGATCCCGCATACAACGATGGGATTCCAAGGCTGCGCTGCGGCGATTGGATATTCTATCAGCCGGCGGCCGCGAAAATCCATCAACAGCTTCTGCTTGCCGACACGCGATGAGGTCCCCGCGGCCAGAATCACCGCGCGCGCGCTCTTCGACAAGCTCAGGGTGACACGGTAGTTCGGTCATGGATCGCATCGTTGGTCGCGCGTAGCGGGGTGCCTATTCGTTCGTGACGGCTTGCAACAATTTCCGCCAGAATCGAGATCGCCGTCTCGGCGGCGGTTGCGCCGCCGATGTCGAGTCCGGCCGGCCCGTGTAAGCGCGACAGCGCGCGGTCGTCGAAGCCTTCCGCGCGCAGGGAATCGCGCCGTGCGCCTTGAGAACGACGGCTTCCAAGCAGCCCAATGTACGGCGCCTCAGACCGCAGGGCGCAACGAAGCGCCGGCAGATCGAACTTTGGATCGTGCGATAGAATTACAATTGGCGTGCGCTCGGTGAGCGCGCCGGGCAAATAATCGTCCGGCCATTGGCGTACGATCGCATGCGCGTCAGAAAGCCGTTGCGCGGTCGCGAAGGCGGGCCGCGGATCCACGACGACAACCTTGAAATCCATGCGCCGCGCGATCGCAGCCAACTCGCCCGCTAGAGCCGTGGCGCCGACCACAATCAGGGTTGTTTTCGCCGGGTACACGTGATCGAAGGTTGCCGGCGCGCCGTGGGTGTTTTCGTACCCAAATGATAGGTGGACGTCGCGGTGACCTTCGGCAATGGCGCGGGCATCGTCATGAAACGCGCGTTGCGCGCGCCACGTCACCACCTGCATCATCGCGCCGCAGCCTGCGCCACCGAGTATCTCGTCTTCGGTCGTGAGGTTGATGTCAAGCCTGCGCATTTGGCCGTCGGCCGCGGTTCGCAAGGCCGCTTCGACGATTTGCGCCTCATAACAACCGGCCCCAATGTTGCCGGCGATGCGTCCTTCGTCGTCGACCGCGATCGTCGTGCCAATCGGCGCAGTTGCGGACTCACGCAACGTTACCAGCGTGGCTAATGCAAACGCACGCCCTTCGTCGAGCCACGCCGCTGCGGTTGCGAAGACGTCACGCACCGATCGCGATCCGACTCCGCCTTCCGAGGCCGGCCAAAGCGTCTAAGTCGTCGAGCGACGTCAGGGCCGCCACGTAGGGAAGCGCGGCACGCATGCCGCGCGCCGACGGTCTGTATTCGGGTTGACCGGCGAGCGGGTTAACCCAAGCTACGGCTGCGCAGCGACGCGCCATTTCCCGCATTGCCCATTTCAGCTGCGCGACGTCACCGACGTCGAGCCCGTCGCTGATGACGATCGCAAACGTTTGACTGCTCAAACGTGCGCCGTGCTTGCGAACGCATTCGGTCAGGCTCGCGCCGATCCGCGTGCCGCCGCCCCACGCCTCACCCAAATCGTCTAAGCGGTAGGGAGCGCTGCGGCCCGCCTCGCGCAACCGTCGCGTGACGTCGCGAAGCCTCGTGCTGAAAAGAAAGATGCTCGCGCGGCGGGTGCTGCGGCACAGCGCGTGCGCGAACTGCAGGGCGCGGGCACCATGCTCGCTCATCGAGCGGCTACCGTCGAGCAGCACGACGAAGCGCGGATTGTACGGGCGATGACCGAGCGTGCGCGGCGCGATGACGTCGCCGCCGGTCTGCAGGCTGGCGCGCAGCGTTCGCCGCAAATCGAAGCGCTCGCCACCGGGTTTTGGCTTCCAGCGCAGCGATGGCACGTGATTCAACCGGCGCACCAGCCGGCGAGCTTGCGCGATCGCCGCCTCGAGCCCATCGGTCGGAATCGCGACCCCTTCGGAAGTTCCGGCAGTCGGGCTGTAAAGGGCGCGCCGCACTTCCCACGCTTGCCCGATGCCGAGAGCCTCCGGCAGCGCCGACGTCTGCAATCCACCGATGCCGCCGTCGTCTTGCGGCACCGCATGCAACGGACGCTCAACCGGCTTACCGGCGGTCTCTTCGCGCCGATTCGTGCTATCCGGGCGCGAGCGACGCCGTTGCGCGTGTTTCGGTTGCGCAACGCCGAGCGGCGCGGTCGAGAAGAATGCTGCGAACGCGCGATCGAAGAGCGGTATCTCTTCCGGGCGGCTGCAGCACACGGCTCGCAGCGCGGCCGCAACGCTCGCCCGCTTCGCCACGCCGACCACCTCCATCGCCGCAAGTGCGTCGCGCGTCTCGCGCGGCCCAATGTTAAACCCGTGCTCGCTTCGCAGACGCGAGCAATACTCTGCAACCTTGGCTGCTAGATTGTCGCTCATCCTGCGTGGGTCAGCAACGGCTCGTACTGCGGGCGCAGCGTTCGCAGAAGCTCCCAATCTTCTTGGACCTTGAGGATGCAGCCGGCGGTCTGCTCCAGCGTTTGCTCGTCGAGCGCATCCCGATGCAAGCGCACGAGCGCGAGCGCCCAATCCAAGCTCTCCGCGGTTCCAGGCACGCGCGCGAACGGCTGCGCGCGCAGAAACTCCATGAAGCGCGCGATCTGGCCGGCAAGCCGCTCGTTCACGCCCGGAAGACGCGCCTGCAGAATTGCGATCTCACGCTCGAGCGATGGATAGCCGATCCAGAGGTAAAGACAGCGCCGGCGCAACGCATCTGAAAGCTCGCGCGTGCGATTCGAAGTGACGATGACGGCGGGCCGAGCTTTCGCGCGCCGAGTACCGATCTCGGGAATGGTTACTTGAAACTCGCCGAGCAGCTCGAGCAGAAACGCTTCGAACGCTTCATCGGCACGATCGATCTCGTCGATCAGCAGCACCGGCGCGCGTTCTTCCGAAATTGCTTCGAGCAGCGGCCGCGCGAGCAAGAACGATTCACTGAAGATCTGCGCCTCGCGCTCGGCCATCGAAACTCCCTGGTTGTCGGTGAGCCGGATGTGCAGCAACTGCTTGGGATAGTTCCATTCGTAGAGGGCGTTCGCAACGTCGAGGCCTTCGTAGCATTGCAGCCTGATGAGCTTCGTATCCAAGATCTCTGCCAAGACCTTCGCGCTCTCGGTTTTGCCGACGCCGGCCGGCCCTTCGACCAGCAGCGGCTTCTCGAGCGCCAGCATCAGCTCGATCGAGGTTGCGAAATCCTCGTCGATCAGGTATCCGCGCTGCGCGAAACGCTCGCGGATCGCGGCGGCGTTCACGCGTGGACCGTCAGAGCGTAGCGACGCGGATCTGCTGCAAACGCTTCGCGGCAATGCGCGCAGCAGAAGTAGTACGTTTGACCGTCGTGCTCGATGCGATCCGCAGTGCGTGCAACCTCAACGTCCATCCCGCAGACGGGATCGCCTTTCAGCTCGTGCGCCAACGATTCCGGCCGCACCGCCTTCAGCTCGCTCGCCGACGCGGTCGCGACGATCTCGGCCAGAATCGAAATCGCAACGTCGCTCGGGCGGCGCGCACCAATATCGATTCCGGCCGGATTGCGCACGCTGCTCGATGCGGTCGCGCGCGATGCCGTGTCGCACCACGATCTCGAACACTTCCGCTGCGCGCTTCCGGCTCGCGAGCAAACCGACGTACGGGGGCACCTCCTCGGCCAACAGCGCCTCGAGCACCGGCTCGTCGTAATGGCCTTGCGTGGCGACGACCGCAGCCAATCCGTCGCGCGCGCCGGGATCGAGGCCGGCCAGAAATTCGCGCAACGCCGGCAGCTCATCCGCCTCTTCGAAGTGGACCACGCGGTAGCCATCGAGCAATGCTCCCAGCTGCGCGAGTGAGTGCGCCACCGGCGTAGCGCCGGCGACGAGCAAGATGCGTGGAGGAAGGTGGGGCTCGACGTACACGTCGAGGGCGCCTTCAGATGCGCAGGTCAGCGGCACGACGACCGTGCCGACCGGACTAGCATCGTCCGCGTTCGGCGGCGCGTTCGGCCGAATCTGCACGAGGCGTGCCGTCCCGCTGCGCATTGCGGAGACTGCCTGTCGGCGCACGATGTCGCGCGCGCACGAGCCGCCGACGAATCCCTGCATGCGTCCGTCGGCCAACACGACCGCACGGTCGCCGACGTGCGCGCTGATCGGCGCTTGTCGCGCCACCACCGTGGCTAACGCAAACGGAGTGCGCGTGCGTTCGAGCTCGGCAACCCGCTCAAACACTTAGCTGCTTCTTGACGTTTTCGAAGGTCGTGGCGATCACGCGATGTGCTTGCGTGTCGAGCACGCGGCCGCCGACCGTCGCCGCGGGTCCTCGAACCGACGCGTCGCCGTGCCATTTCAACGTCGTTGACGAATCGCCGGCAGCCGTGAGATCCGCACCTGCGACCATATCGACGACGCTTCCCAAGCCACCGCCGTTGACCTTCAGATCCATGTGGTTGCCGTCCGCGCGCGGCACCAGCGCGATCTTGAAGTTGAACTTTCCGCGGACGGGGCCGAGCGCAACGCGAACGACGGCGTCGAAGCTGTTTGGGCCGCTGATCTTGCTGCTCTCGACGTCGGGAAGGCAGCCGGCGATCTTGGCCGGATCGTTGATGAACGCCCAGACCGTTGCCTTGGCAGCCGGAATGGTTTCCTCGCCGTTCCACGTTAGATTCACGTTGTCGCTTGCGCGTCCCGAATCGCGCGCCAGACCTTCTCGCGCGTCAACGGCATGTCGAGGTGCGTGATGCCGAGCGGCACGAGCGCATCGAGCACGGCGTTCACGAACGCTTGCGGCGATCCAACGTTCGGGCTCTCGCCGACGCCCTTTGCTCCGATCGGATGATGCGGGCTCGGCGTGACCGTGTTGTCCGTCTCCCAATGCGGCGTCTCGAGCGCGGTCGGCACGAGATAGTCGGTGAAGTTGGTGTTGAGGTGATTGCCGGCCTCGTCGAACGCGATTTCCTGCATGAACGCCATCGCAAAGCCTTCGGTCAAACCGCCGTGGATCTGGCCTTCCACGATCATCGGATTGATCACGACACCACAATCGTCGACCGCTACAAAGCGGCGCACCTTTACGTAACCGGTTTCACGATCGACGTCGACGACGGCGACGTAGGCGCCGTTGGGAAACGTCAGGTTTGGCGGATCGTAGTAATACGTCGCTTCAAGGCCCGGCTCGGTATCGGGCGGCGGATTGGTGTACGCTGCAAAGGCGACGTCCTTCATCGTCACGCTCTTGCTCGGGACGCCGGTAACGTTGAACTTGTAATCCTTCCATTCGACGTCGGCTTCCGAGACTTCCAACAAATGCGCGGCGATTTTCTTGCCTTTCTCGCGAATCCGTCGCGCCGCGAGCGCGAGCGCAGCCCCCGCGACCGGCGTGCTGCGGCTCGCATACGTCCCGAGGCCGTAGGGCGCCGTATCGGTATCGCCCTCTTCCACGAGCAGCTCTTGCGGATCGAGGCCGAGCTCCTCGGCGACGATCTGCGCCCAAGTCGTTTCATGGCCTTGGCCTTGATGACGCGTACCCGTGCGAACGATGCCCGACCCGGTCGGATGGATGCGAATCTCGGCGCTGTCGAACATCTTGATGCCGAGGATATCGTAGTGCTTCCCGGGACCGGCGCCCACGATCTCGGTGAACGTGGAGATCCCGATGCCCATCAGCTCACCCTTTTTACGTTTTTCCGCCTGCTCTTTGCGTAGCGCATCGTAGCCGATTTTGTCGAGCGCCTTGCGCAGCGTCGCGGCGTAATCGCCGCTGTCGTACACGAAACCGAGCGGCGACGGATATGGGAACTGCTCCTTCCGAACGAAGTTGCGCCGGCGCAGCTCGGCGGGATCCATCGCAAGCTTGCGCGCGAGAATATCCATGCCGCGTTCGATCGCAAACGACGCCTCGGTCACGCGGAACGAACAGCGGTAGGCGATGCCGCCCGGCGCTTTGTTCGTGAAATAAGCGTCGACCTCGGCAAACGCGGTCGGAAAATCGTAGGATCCCGTCACGATGCCGAACAGCCCGGCCGGATACTTGCGCGGATCGGCGGCGGCATCGAAGGCGCCGTGGTCGGCGGTCGTCGAGACTTTTAGGGCCGTAACTTTGCCTTCTTTGGTCGCGCCGATCTCGACGTCCATGTGGTAATCCCGGGCGAAACCCGTCGTCGTCAGGTTTTCCGTGCGCGTTTCGACCCATTTGACGGGCACGCCGATGATAACCGAGGCGACCGTCGCAACCACATATCCCGGATAGACCGGAACCTTGTTGCCGAAGCCTCCCCCGACGTCGGGCGAGATGACGTGAATCTTGTCCTCGGGAATTCCGGTCACGAGCGAAAATGCCGTGCGATGCACGTGCGGCGCTTGTGAGGTCATGTACACGGTCAAACGCCCCGTGGCTTTGTTCATGTCAGCTATGACGCCGCAGGGTTCGAGCGGAGCCGGATGGCAGCGCGGCGACAAGATGCGCTCTTTGATGCGGACGGCCGATTCGTTCAGAGCGGACGTCGCTTTGTCTTTGTCGCCGACCTCCCAGTGGTAGATGTGATTCGTCTTGCTCTCGCGGTCGTCGCGCAGGATGATCTTATCTTCTTTTGATTGGAACGGATTGACGACCGGATCGAGCGGCTCGTACTCCACGTCGACCAGCTCCACCCCGTCTTCGGCAATCTCACGCGAGGTCGCGACGACGCCGGCGACCTCTTGATACTGGTAGAGCGCTTTGCCGAACGCGAGCACCATCTGCTTATCGTAGCCGTGGAAGGTCGGCAGCCATTCCAGCTTGGCGGCATCGAGATCTTCGCCCGTGATTACGGCTTTGACGCCCGGCAGCGCCATCGCCTTGCTCTTGTCTATGCGCTTGATGCGCGCGTGCGGGTACGGGCTGTGCACGATTGCCAAATACAGCATATTGGGAAGGACGATGTCGTCGAGATAGCGCCCACGCCCGCGAATGAACCGCGGATCCTCTTTGCGTTTCATCGAGACGCCGATTGCGTGGCGTCCGGTGGGGTCGACCGTCGTGCTCATGCTTAACTCCCCGCTGCGGCAGCAGCCGGCTCGGCAGCGGATTCGCTCGCGGCTTGCCGCACGGCCTTGACGATGTTCTGATAACCGGTGCACCGGCAAAGATTGCCGGCAATCGCTTCGCGAATTTCGGCGTCGCTCGGATCGGGCACATGTTTGAGCAGCACGTACGACGTCATCAACATGCCGGGCGTACAGAAGCCGCATTGCAGGCCGTGCTGATCCCAGAACCCTTGCTGCAGCGCGTGCAGCTTTCCGCCTTGTTCCAAACCCTCGACCGTCATGACCTCGTGGCCATCGGCTTGCACTGCAAACATCGTGCACGACTTTACCGCGCGATCGCCATCCAACGCGACGACGCAGACGCCGCAACTCGAGGAGTCGCAGCCGATGTGAGTTCCGGTGAGCCCCAGCTCTTCGCGCAAGAAGTATGCAAGCAACATCCGCGGCTCAACGTCGCGCGTGTAGCTTGTGCCGTTGACCGTAACGGTGATCTTCATCTCATACCTCCTACACCGAGTCGTTCGAGCGCAGCGGCGATTGCGCGGCCGACCAGGACGCCCGCCATGGCTTTCTTGTACTCAACCGATCCACGATTGTCCGCAATCGGATCGGCAACTTTCTCAGCTTCGCGCGCGGCTGCGCGGATCAACTCCTTGCTCGGCTTGGCGCCCTCGAGCAGCCTCTCGGCGGCCGTCACCCGCAACGCCGTCGGTCCCACCGCGCCGATTGCAATGCTCCCGTGCGCGATGGTGCCGTCGGCGCCGAGCGTGATCTGAGCGGCCGCCGACGCGGTAGCAAAGTCACCGACCTTGCGCTCGATCTTTTGGAACGAACCTGCCGTGCGCGTGCCCGGCGTGGGGAAGCGCACTTCCACCACCATCTCGCCGAACCCGACCGCGGTGGTGAACGAATCTATAATGAAATCGTCGCTTGCAATGGTTCGCGAACCGTTTACAACGCGCAGCGTCAATTCGGCGCGCGCTGCCAGCGCTACGACCGGCCAATCTCCGGCCGGATCGTTGTGGCAAAGACTTCCGACGACCGTCCCCGTTTGCCGGACTACCGGATCGGCGACCACCACCGAAGCGTCAGCCAGCAACGGATAACGCTCCCGAATGAACGGTGTGCTCTCGAGCGCGTAATCGCGCGCTATGGCGCCGACTGCCAGATAGCCGTCCTGTTCACGCAAGTAACCGAGCCCGTCGATAGCGTTGATGTCGACGAGTACGGACGGCCGGGCTAACCGAAACCGCATGGCCGGAATGAGACTCTGACCTCCGGCCAAAATGCGGGCATCGTCGCCGGACTGTGCAAGTGTCGCCATCGCATCTTCGATCGACAGCGCTCGGCGGTACTCAAACGCGGCTGGAAACATTGCAACCCCTCCAGGACCGGCCAACTTCGACGCTCGAGGCGTCTGTCATGCGACGTGCGTTAGCGCTTGCGTAGCGGCGCGTTTTCCTTCTGCAATCGCATGCGGCCAGTTCTGGCGACCGCTGAGCTCGGAATGGCCAAACGAGATGCGGCCGAAGCCGCGACGAATGACGTCGGGAGCTGCCGGCGCGCCGTTGTCTCCAAAGTAGAACCCGGGCTGCGGCGCGATGTAGGCATGACCCCAGCGGTTGAGCACGATTGCCGCAATATCGTGCTGGTGATTGAACCCCGACGGTCCGAGCAGCGTCTGAAGCCGATCGCGCAACTCGCGTTCGAACTGCGCGTACGACGTCGTAAAGAGCCGCATGCGGCCGAGCGTCGCCTGTTGGACGAGCGGCATGCCGGCCTGAGGAAACCCGATATAGAGCGTCAGGATCGCCGGCTTTTCAGGATCGAGCGGCGGGCGGTATCCATCGTAGCTCATCGGCTGGCGAATGTTGGCGAAAAAGCCGAGGCCGTCGAACCACCGCAGCGCCGACACTCCGAGCGTCGCCATGGCGCGCCAGTTGCGCAAACCAACGTTGGCAACCAGAATCGGGCCGTGATGGAACTGCGCGTACGCTTGCACGAACTCGCTAGGCAAGTCGCGCACGACGTGCTTGTTCACCCATCCACCCCCGGCCATCACGACGGCTCGTGCTTCAACGCGTTCGAGAACGCCATCGCGCGCGTAAACCACGTCGACGTGCGAGGCGTTCTCCGGCGTGCCGGCGTGGCGCACCGCCACGGCCGTTGCCGCAACGCGAATGCGCACGTTTGAATTGGGGCGGTCGAACGAAGCGAAGTCAAACGGCGCGCCCGCGATATCTGCCAACGTTGTAGATCCCGCAATCGCTTCGGGCAAAAGCGCCTTGAAGATGTAGCGCGCGATCGTCGCGTTTCCGCCAGGAAAACTAAAGATCAATCGCTCGTCGTAACCGATGCCTTGCGTGCCTGCCGGACCCGGCAGGCCCAGCAGTTTCGCTGCGTAGGCGGAAATCGCCGTACAACTTACGCCGTAGTCGCCTACCGACACGAGCGGATCGGCCAGCGCAAAAACGCTCGGCCCGAGTTTCATAACGTTGAGAATATACTCACCGTACGTCATGCTATCGAGCCAGCGGTCGATGTCAATACCGGCGGGCGCCCGCACCGGCGTCGTGGCGTTATGCCATGCCAGCCAATCGCGCTTCGTCGCGGCGTCCAACGGCGCGCGCGCGAGCGCGTCCGCAAATGGGTCGCGAACGAACGTGCCGCCAAAGAACCAGCCGACGCTCGCAAGATCTTCGTCCCAGAACATCGACTCGTAGTTGTCGCGCGCAAAGCGAATGCCGGCGGCAGCAGCCGACGGCTGCACGAAATCAAAGCTCGTTGGGATGTTCAACTCGTTCCAGTAGTCGTGCGCCAAGCCGAACGCCGGGCCGGGCACAAGCGTTGCGTTCGAGCCTTGCGGACCAACGAGCGCCACGCCGTCGACTTCGATGACGTTTTGCTTGGCCTCGCCGCCGGGAACGGGGTGATTGTCGAGCAGCAGCACCGTTTTAGCCGGACGCGCCTTCTTAAATTCGTACGCGGCCGCCAGACCCGCAAAGCCGCCGCCAACGACCACGACGTCGTACCGCGCGTCGACCGCTCGCGCGCCGGCGATGAACGGCTCGTAGCGGCCGTCACGAATGCCGTGCGCGGCATTAACCACGGCGGCGGTATTGCCGTTGGAATCGGCATAATCGCCGATCCCGCCGAAGCCGGTCCACTCTTTGCCGAGACCTTGTGCATCGGCCGGTGCCGGCATGCCGAGCAGCGAAGCCCCGGCGCCGACGAGCACGCCGTTGACGAAGTCGCGTCGAGTTATCTTCATTTCGCCATCACAAGTTTGTATTCTACGCGAGGCGACGCCAGTCCAGCAGTAGCACTCACTTAAGCCATTGAAATGCGCAGCGTGCAAGTGCTCGAGCGGGACTTCGATGTCGATTCGTTTCTCGCCAGACCGCTGCTGGCCCATCTAGCGACGAGCGGCGAAGGCGGCCCTTGCGAGACTCCAGTCTGGTTCTTATGGGAAGACGGAGCGATCTGGATGATCGCCGGCTCTTCGAGCAGCTTTCCAAAGCGGTTGCAGCACGATCCTAGGGCAGCCATCGGCATCGTTGACTTTGACCTGGAGCGAGGGGTGCTGCGCCATCTCGGACTTCGCGGCATGGCTACCGTCGAACCGGTTGACGTCGAGCGTCGCACGCGCCTGATCCGCCGCTATCTTGGAAGCCAGGAACAATGGGATCCATGGTTTCGCGAGGCGGTAATCGATAGGCAAGATCTTATGGTGAAGTTTATTCCTCAGACTGCGGTCGCGAGAGACCAATCCTATTTTCGCTCGCGCAGCGGCACAAATACAATACCGGCAGCATTCGAGGGTTCGCGCTTTTTGCGTGAGTGGCATGCGCGCTACCCCGGTACGACGAGTTCCACATTTTGGTATGGGCGCGTCGCAAACGACGGGCGCTCGAGTTATGCGTTGCTCGTCGACGACATCGCGAAGCTGCCGTCGCCCGAAACGGTGATCGATCTCGGCTGCGGTGACGGGTATTTGCTTGCGCTACTCTCCGAACGCATGCCGGCGTCGCAGCTCGTGGGCATCGACACCGCGCCCGAAGAGCTCGAACTGGCTCTGCGGCGCGCACTGCCACAAAATGCCAAACTGTTGCTAGGAAACGCGGAGAGCCTGCCGCTTTCCACCGCGAGCGCCGACGCCGTTGTCTGTCACATGGCCCTCATGCTATTCGATGATGCGCGTAGCGTTGTCCAAGAACTCGCACGCGTGATCCGCCCAGGCGGATTGTTCGCTACGATCCTAGGCCCTGCACCCGGAAGCAGCGAGGTCGTCGCACGCTACGGCGCGTTCCTGCGCGACGCGGAAGAGGCGGAAAACCTCTCGCCGTTGCGCGTTGGCGATTCGGCGACTTACTCCATGGACTCGCTGCGCGCGCTGTTCGCAGGCGATGCATGGAATGCGTTAAGCATCGACGATCTTCGCCTCGTTTTCGAGAGCTCAGACGAGCAGATACAAGCGACGTTGCTCGGCATGTATAATGTCGCTCGCCTTTCAAAAAAGGGCAGAGACGCGCTGGCGAGCCGGCTCGCGAACGAGATGCATGACCGCCGAGAGACGGGACGTCCTGCGGAATGCACCTTGGGACTACGCCACCTCGTGGTGAGGCGCGCATCCTCGAGCTGAAAGTGACCTATAATTCAATTAGGGAACTGCGCCCGTTCCACTACAAGCTCTTCGCTTACGCGAATGCGGGCGTGTTTTGCGATGGTTACATCTTAAGCAGCGTCGGGTTGGCCCTGACGACGCTCGGGCCGCACTTTCGTCTCGATGCATTGACCACGGGCCTCATCGGCGCGGCTACGCTTTTCGGGATCCTCGTCGGCGCGCCGCTCTTTGGTCATCTCACCGACCGCCACGGACGACGCATTTTGATGATCGCCGACCTGAGTGCGTTCGTCGTCGTCGCTATCGCGCAAGCGTTTGTGACCAATCCATGGGAGTTGATCGGGTTGCGCTTTGCGCTCGGGCTAGCAATCGGAGCAGACTATCCGATCGCGACGGCGATCTTAGCGGAGTTCATGCCGGCCAAACTGCGCGGCGCCGCACTGAGCGCGATGGAAGCAGTGTGGTTCGTGGGCGCGGCCGTCGCTTACGTCGCGGGATACCTGCTGCTGCGCACTGGGCCGGAGAGCTGGAAGTGGATTTTAACAAGCCCAGCGCTCTTTGCGGCGATCGGCCTTGCGATGCGCGCGAGCGCACCCGAATCGCCGATGTGGCTCGCGACGCGCGACTCCGGCGAGTTGCACAAGGCCTCGTTCCGAACCATCTTCGAGCCCGCATTCCGGGGTCCGCTGGCGTTTGTATCGGCGATGTGGCTGCTGCAAGTCGTACCGCTCTTTGCGATCTACACGTATGCCCCGGCGGTCCTCACGGCGCTCGGCATCAACGATTCGTCGTCGCCCGCGGGCAGTGTGGTCATCACTGCCGCTTTCGCCGTCGGAGCAATCGCCGCGATGCCGCTGGTAGAGCGCTGGGGACGGCGCCGGCTGTGTATCATCGGTTTCGCCGTCGCAGCAGCCGCCTTCGGCGTGCTGCCCTTCGCCGGCGCGTTTGTCATCGTGGCCTGCTTTGTGGCGTACGCCGTCGGTATCGGAGCGGCCAGCGTGCTGGAACTCGTCTATCCAGCCGAACTTTTTCCGACGGCGATTCGCGCGACGGCTACGGGTTTCGCGGCCGCCGTCAGCCGTGTTGGCGCATTCGTCGGTACGTTCGCCCTTCCGGCGGCACTAGCAAGGTACGGTGCGACCGCAGTCATTCTCTCTGCTAGTGTGCTCTCAGTCGTGGGGCTTGCAATCTCGGTGTTGTGGGCGCCGGAAACCAAAGGGAAAATATTGGCATGAATTAACAGGTAACCTTTACAAAGGAGGCATGCATATGCAGGAAAAGTTCAACCTCGATCGCCGCCGCTTTTTTGGTACGATGGCGATGACTTTTGCCGCCGCCCAGCTCCGGACGTTCGCTTCTGCGGATGCGCAATCCAACGGTGGAGAAGGTACACACACGTCTTTTAGCTCACTGAAGCAGATCAATGCAGGGCTCCTGAACGTCGGCTACGCTGAAGCCGGCCCAGCCGACGGTCAGGTCGTAATTCTGCTGCACGGCTGGCCTTACGATATTCACAGCTACGTCGACGTCGCGCCGATATTGGCATCGGCGGGCTATAGGGTGATCGTCCCGTATTTGCGCGGGTATGGCTCGACCCGCTTTCTCTCAAGTTCGACATTGCGAAATGGCGAACAAGCGCCGGTTGCTCTGGATATCATTGCGCTCATGGATGCCCTCAAGATCAAGAAGGCCATCCTCGGCGGTTTCGATTGGGGATCGCGAACGGTCGCCATTATCGCGGCGCTCTGGCCGGAACGCTGTAAGGGTCTCGTCGCCGTAAGCGGCTACTTGATAACTAACCGCAAATTGACCGCACTGCCCTTGCCCCCCAAGGCTGAATTGGGTTGGTGGTACCAGTATTATTTTGCCACGGAAAACGGCGTGCTCGGCTACACGAAGTACCGGCACGATTTTGCAAAGCTCATCTGGACTATCGTCTCCCCCAATTGGAAGTTCAGTGATGAGACGTTCGATCGAACCGCAGTGGCCTTCAATAACCCCGACCATGTCGCGATCGTGATTTCTGATTACCGCTGGCGGATAAACCTGGTTAAAAGCGAGCCGCAGTACGTCCACCTGGAAGCACAGCTTGAGCAAGGCCCGGTGATCACCGTACCCACGATCACCATTGCCAGCGATTTCGATGGCCCCAACGCAAGCGGAACAGCCTACAGAAACAAATTCTCGGGCAAGTATTCACATCGCATCTTCAAGGGCATCGGCCACAACGTACCTCAAGAGGCGCCGGCGGCTTTTGCGCAGGCCGTGATTGCTGTTGACCATTATGGTTAATCGCCGCCGCTGCGGCACGGATTGCAGGCCGCTGCCCGGATAGAATATGAGGTTGTTTGTACCAATCGCGGTGGTTCTAGCCGTCCTTATAATCGTTCAGTTATGCTTCCGGTATGAGCACGTGCTGACGCCAGCCAACAAGCCCAGTCTCGCATCGAGCGCCGCGCAATCTCCTCCTCTCCTTGCCGACAGCGGATATCTTCCAGACTTGGACAAAATCGTCACGGCGGAGAACACCTCCTGGCTCAATTCCGCTCCCTTGAGCAGTCAGTCGCTACGCGGAAAAGTCGTATTGATCGATTTCTGGACCTACTCGTGCATCAATAGTCTGCGCAATTTGCCGTACGTGCAGAGCTGGGCATCAAAATACAAACAAGCGGGCTTGGTTGTGATCGGCGTCCATTCGCCCGAGTTCGGGTTCGAGAAAAAGCTTGCGAACGTAGAAAATGCCGTACGTGATTTGAAGGTGAGCTACCCGGTCGCAATCGATAGCAACTACGGGATTTGGCAGGCGTTCAACAACGAATATTGGCCGGCGGATTATTTCATCGATGGGAAAGGGCGAATTCGTCATCACCACTTTGGTGAGGGGGAATATGGCGAATCCGAGCGTGTCATCCAGAAACTTCTCGAGGAAAACGGAGCAACCGGCGTAAGCGAGAGCATTGTCAGCGGATCCGCTAAAGGAATCGAGGTGCCCCCTAGCAATGAGATCCAATCGCCCGAAACCTATATCGGCTATCAGCGCGCCGAGCGGTTCACATCGCCGGGGGGATTGACTCACGACTCACCAACGACGTACAGCCCGCCCGGGAGACTTTCTTTGAATGAATGGGGATTGAGCGGACGGTGGAACGTCGGCGCCGAGGCCGGAGTGCTTCAGAAAGCGCCCGGCAAGATCGTCTTCCGCTTTCACAGCCGCGACCTGCACTTGGTGTTAGGTCCGGCAAAGAACGGTATGCCCGTTCGCTTCACGGTAAAGTTAGACGGCAGGGCGCCCAACGACGATCATGGAGTTAATTCCGCCGCCGACGGCTCGGGCGAGGTTCGAGATCCTCGTCTCTATCAGCTCATCCGGCAAAAGGGGAAAGTCGAAGACCGGACTTTTGAGATCGAATTTCTTGATCCCGGCGTTCAAGCTTACGTGTTTACCTTTGGTTAGCTGGAAGTCAACGAACGCTCACTCCTGTTGGAGGTCCGAGTGGCCGGCAGACTCGAGCAACTGCGCCTCGATGGTTTGCAGGTCGAAGACTCGTTGGAGGCGACGCAAAACCGTGTTGTCAATCTTGCCCCGCTCGCGAAGCTGGATCAGTTTTTTTCTTTCAGCCTCAACTAGCTCGCGTTGCACTGCTCGGAAAAGCGCCGTTTTTTTGGCTGCCTGAAGTCTATCCGGTGAAGCAGTAAACTCTTCGAATCTTGCCTGGAGCCGCCGGCGATGCAACTCCAAAACGTCCTGGGGATACGTTCCTTCGCGTTCGAGCTCATCGAGCCGTTCTACACCGGCACGTGAGGTCGCAAGCAGCGCGAGGCGCTCTTCTTTCGCCGCCGCGCCGTCGTCCTTTATCTTGAGCCAGCGAATAAACCATGGGAGCGTGCCGCCCTGCCCAACTAGCGTCGCGAGTAATACGACAAACGTTATGAATATTAGCAGATTGCGAAAAGGAAACGGGCCGGCCACGGTTTCGAATGGAATCGCCAGCGCGGCCGCCAGCGAGACGCCGCCGCGCATCCCTGTCCAGGCCAGAAGGGCTACGTGCGACCAGTCGGCCTTTCCGCTAACGTGCTCCGGCTCGTTGGTTGCCGGCAGCAGCCCCTGCGCGAACGTCCAAACTAAGCGAACGATGATGCACGCGGCAGCGACCGCACCACCCCACCAGATCAGCTGCACCGCTGAATATTCGCGCAATGTGGAAACGATCTGGTGAAAGCGGATACCGACCTCGGTGAAAATAAAGGCGTTGAGTAAGAAGACGACCGTTACCCAAAAGCCGGTGAGCATCTCACGCGCTCGCGGCTGCAACACGGTCGGGGTGAAGCGCGTAACGGCCACGCCGGTTACGACCGTCGCCAGCACTCCCGATGCGCCGATATAGTAGGCGGGCAAATACGCGAGGAATGGTACCACGACCGAGATGGTGGCTTGCAGCGTTTCGTCCTTGAGTGCGCGCCATGCCAACACCGCGATCGCGGCGGCACCGATGCCAATGATTACCGACTCGACGATCGTCAGCGCCAATGCACCGGCGGCATGAAGGAGCGAAAATGATGCGCCGACGACTGCGGCGATGCCGATTGCGTACAGGATGAGCGACGTGGCGTCGTTGACGAGGCTCTCGCCTTCGATCGTTCCAATAACATGGCGCGGCACGTTGAGCTGGTCCGCAATGGCGGAAAAGGCGACTTCATCGGTCGATGAGACGATGGCGCCCAGCACAAACGCGACTCCCCAGCTCATGCCCGGGATTATTGCGTGCGCGATCGCAGCGACAACGATGGTCGTCACGATAACCAACCCGAAAGCCATCTGGAAAATCCAGAAGGCTCCTGCCCGAAACTCGCTCGTTGGGGCCGTCAGGCTCTCCCAATACAGCAGCGGCGGTAAGAAGACGACCAGCACCAGCGCTGGTGGCAAGGGAAACGTCGGCACACCAGGGATGAAGCCTATGACCATCCCGCCGAGCACGAGCACGATGGGATATGCAACGTTGATCCGGTTCGCGATCGTAACGAGAACGATGATCGCGATAAAGACGACGATGATCGCAGTCACGGTTTGACCGTTATGCGGTTTCCACGCCCGGCGACCGGCCCCTGGAGCGGCCGGAACCCACAAAGTTCAAAGCGGAACACGCGAGCTTTTGGAGCAACTGACAGCATGGGCTACAGAGTCGACGGCCAAAGCGCCGGTCACTGGTTAGGATAGGCGACGCAATGTTCCCGCAACTCGAGCATTTCACCGATTTCGCTATCGTATTCCTCAGACTCATGGTTGGGCTAGTCTTCGTCGACAGCGGGTACAACGACCTCAAAAGCACCGACGTTCGAAGCAGGAACCTAGGGCTGCCTCGGGGCTTCACCCTTTTCTTGGGAGCGGCGGAGCTACTTGGCGGAGTTGCGGTCATCATCGGTTTGCTAACGCAGTTGGCATCGATTGGTTTGATCCTGATCATGCTCGGCGCACTGCAAAAGAAAATTTTCGTGTGGAAGACCGGGTTCTGGGGCAAGGATGGCTTCGGGTGGAACTACGAGCTCATCCTGATTTCGATGCTGGTTGTAATTTTATGCACGAATGGCGGGCGCTTCGTTCTCTAATCGCTCCGAACCGGTCTCGGTTTACCGGGGTCGATACGAAATCCACCCCTACGTCATCGCGTTTCAGAAGTCGTAATAGACAGCACCATCCGAAAGCGCGCGGCGCCGCTGAGCATACGGTCGTAGGCTTCTTGCGCGCGTTCGAGCGGCATCGTCTCGATCATCGGCTTGACGCCGGCCAGCAGACTAAATCGCATCGTGTCTTCAGAATCGGCGCAGGTGCCTGACGGCCATCCTTTGATCGAGAGCCGGTGGCCGAGCATCGCCGCCGTGTTGAGCATCATCGGCTCTTCCGCTGCGCCTAAGACGAGCAACTCTCCGTCGACGCCGAGCCCGCCGATCGCCGATTCCATCGCCTTTGCCGACGTTGCCGTGAAGGCGATAACTTTCGCTCCACCCAAGCGCGTGAGGCCGGCGGCGACGTCCGCGGCTTGCGAGTCGATGTAGTGGTGCGCTCCCAGCCGTCGCGCCAGCCCTTGCTTGTCGCCGCCGCGCGCAATTGCCACCGTTTCGAAGCCCATCTTGGAGGCATACTGAATCGCGAGGTGCCCCAAACCGCCGACGCCCACAATCGCGACCAAATCGCCGGCTTTCGCGTCCGTGTGCCGTAGCGAGTTGTACGTCGTCACGCCGGCACACATCAGCGGTGCCGCTTCGACCTGCGAAAGACCGTCGGGGATGCGTGCCAGCGCGACGGCCGGAACGACGACGTATTCTGAGTAGCCGCCGTCGTAAGCGAATCCCGGAACCTGCATATTGCGGCATGTGAGAAAATCGCCGCGTCGGCAGCGATCGCAGGTGCCGTCGTGGTTGCCGTGCCAGCCCACGCCGACGCGATCGCCGTTTTTCCAACCGGTCACGCCCTCGCCGATCGCATCGATGGTACCGGCGATTTCATGACCCGGCGTGCGTGGGAACGTGATCCCGGGCAATGCATTGTTGACCACCAAAAAATCACTGTGGCAGATGCCGCACGCATCGACGCGAATGCGCACCGTTTCCGGTCGTAGCTGTGGAATGGGGACTTGGTCCGCCCGCAGGCGGTGTTCGCCGGCCGAAGGAACGCGCATCGCGCGCATCGTGCTCTTGTCGCCGTTACTCATGTGCTCCAGAACCGCGGCGACCGGTTTTTCGTTTCACCGTCGGCCTTGCGAAGCGTTCTCGGTATTGTTGCGAACGTGACGCTGTGTATCTTTGGTTACCGCGATCGTGCAGACGGCTTCGAAGGGTCGCCCCGCATGGTCTGGAAAGCTTCATTTGCATGAAAGTCCCCTTCATGACCGAAAGCGACCGGCTCGAAGCCTTCAGCGACGGCGTTATCGCCGTCATCATTACCATTATGGTGCTCGAGTTGCGGCCACCGCAGTCGACCGATTTCAAGGCACTCGCACAAGTCTGGCCCACGTTCGCGGTCTATGCGCTGAGCTTCGTCTTCATCGGCATCTACTGGAACAACCATCATCACATGCTCCGTGCGACGCGCGGCATCGATGGCCGAGTCATGTGGGCAAATCTCCATTTGCTCTTTTGGTTGTCGCTCGTGCCGTTCACGACCGGTTGGTTAGGTAGGAATCCGACCGGCGTGGGCCCTACGGCAATCTACGCGCTCGTGCTGTTGCTCGACGCGATAGCCTATCTAATCCTGCAGCGCGCCCTCTTGCTTCTGAACGGACGAGATGCACCCTTCGCGCAGGCCGTCAAGACCGACGCCAAGGGGGTGCTCTCGATCGCGCTGTACGTCATCGCGCTAGGTTTGGCGTTTGTCTCCACCATCGCTTCAGATGTAATTCTATTTGCGGTAGCGCTGATGTGGATTGCGCCGGATCGCCGATTCGAACCAGTCATCGCCGCTTCCAGGGAACAGCGGCACTTAAAACATGCCAAAAGTGAGGAGTGAGCAGCCCGTGAGTACAGAGGACAATCTAAGTTTCGCCCGCGACATCCGTCCCATGTTTACCGACATCGATGTGAATCATATGCGCAAAATGATGGATCTATCGGACCGCGACAGCGTATTTACGCACGGTGCCACAATCTATGACACCGTCACTACTGGGAAAATGCCTCCGCCATCAAGCGGAGAGACGCAATGGACCGCCGAGATGTGCTCACGCCTCAAGACGTGGCTCGACCAAGGCGGTCCTGCGTAACGAACGCTTGCTTCAGCGTTCGAGCACCTGCACGTTATTGTCGTTGTCGTCGTTGAAGTAAATTTTCGTATTCGAGATTTTCGAGCCGGTGACGGCCAGACCGAAGAGCGCACCCTGCGCTCCCTTGTCGACGTTGCGGACGTCGAGAAGTTTTCCTGACGCGGACAGTTCGATCATCAGATTCTTGCCGTTGGGATCGAGTGTGTTGCCGACCACGAGGTTGCCGTTAGGCAGCAACGCCGTGCTGATCGGTCCATTCAGGGGTTTGCCTGCGAAAACGATGCGTGCATCCTTTGCCGAAGGTCCCATGAACTTCATGCCGTGCTTCTTTGCCTTGATTCCGCCCTTAGGAATTTTCGAGACGTTTTTGAAGGCGACGACCGTGTTGTTCTCGCCATCCGCGAAATAGAGCGTATCGATGCTCGCATCATAAGCCAGGCCCGATGGGGCCAGCGCAGTTCCCGGCACGCCGTGGTTCACGGGGAAACCGCTTGCGATAACGTCGTAGGTGAATTTTGTGCCGAGATTGATTCGAACCACCGTGCCGGTTCCGGCATTGGTAGCGTAAAACGCCGGAGCACCGCGTTTGGTATTCCCGTAGATTTGCCCCCACGGCTGGTCAAAAGGCTTGCCCTGGATGTTGGTGACGAGCTTGCCGCTGGGAGAAAGAACCGGATTATCGTTGGCGACCATGGCAGCGGCCCAGATCCCGCCGCCGGCGTCAAGTGCCAAAGCATCGCAGCCGACAAGCGTCTTGTCTGACGATATGTGAATCGGGGTCGAGCCCGTGACGGGATGCAAGGCAACGATCGACCTCCCCGTGCCTTGTTTGTTGGATTTCGCATTGAAGTTGCAGACCACCAAGTCGCCCTTGGCGAGCTTGCCGGCAGTTATTGGCGAGACCGCTAGGCCGTACGGGTTACCGGCGCCGTTGCGCGGATCGATGGTCGAGCCGATTACGACTTGCTTTCTTAGCTTCTTCAGCACAGACACGTTGGGCGAAGAGTCAGGAGTAAGGCTTTGGGTTTGGGGACTTGTCGATTGATCGTTCCCTAGAAGTGGGGCGTACCCACCGGCCCTGCAGCCGCTTAGAGCGATTACAACCGCGAT
This sequence comes from Vulcanimicrobiota bacterium, assembly GCA_963826325.1. Lineage (GTDB taxonomy): Bacteria > Vulcanimicrobiota > Vulcanimicrobiia > Vulcanimicrobiales > Vulcanimicrobiaceae > Cybelea. Next base: position 211,761 of record CAWGWT010000003.1, on the reverse strand, counting down.
CGCCGCGGCGTTAGTCCATAAAGGTCCGCTTTTCGTTTTGAACATCGGCGCTCCTCAGTAATGCTCAAGGTGTTGGTCACCGCATGGTGGCACCTCGATATGAAGAAACTCTGAAGCTAAAAGCATGGCAGAGGGGCGCAATGTTCGCATCAGCGCCGAAGCAGCGCGTTTTCGCCTCAACGTCTTTCGGCGTGTGCCTCAAATAGGCGGCAACGGGCTTTGGGTAGGTTTATGCCGACCGCCTCGCGCTAGATCAAAGAAGATAAGTCACCGGCGCGTATAATCGTCCTCCTGACGCTTCAAGAGAGGAAAACGACATGCACCGTACCTCGGTGGAACGCACCTTCTCCGTGCAACGCGCGAGTGACAGAGCTTGTTTCGATCATGGCTGGTTGAAGACGTGTCATTCGTTTAGCTTCGCCGGTTACTACGATCCAGACAACACGAACTGGGGCGCCCTTCGCGTTCTCAACGACGACCGCGTGGCGCCCGGAGAGGGGTTTCCAACGCACCCCCACCGAGACATGGAAATTATCACCTACGTGTTGGAGGGCCAGCTCGAGCATCAAGACTCGACCGGAAGCCACGGCATCGTCGGGCCCGGAGGCGTGCAATTCATGAGCGCCGGCACAGGCGTGCAGCATTCGGAATTCAATCATTCGAAGACTCATCCGCTGCATTTTTTGCAGATGTGGGTGTTGCCGGGCAAACTCGGATCCGAGCCTACGTACGGTCAGGTCGAGTTTGCTGAGGATGAACGCGTCAACCGATGGCTCCCCGTTGCAAGCGGCCATCGAAGCGTCGACGCTCCCATTCAACTTACTGCCGATGCAGCGTTCCTCGTGACGCAAGTCAAGGATCATGGCCAGGTGCGCCATACTTTTGAGCCCGAGCGTCTCGGCTTTCTCTTTGTCGCCGAAGGCGACGCTAAGGCTGAGGCCTTGGACGAGGGCGACGAGGTCATCGCAACCGCGTCCTTGAGCGCAGGTGACGCAATCCGCATGTCCAGCATCGTGCGCGTAGTCTTACACGGCCATGCAGTAGCCGTTCTTTGGGATCTTCCCGCGTCGCCCTTAGTCTAGCGCACAATGGAGCGCTGGCCGGAACTGCGTTATGAGGCTTGGAAGGGTACTCTGGCGGCCGTGCACTTGTGGACGCAAGTCGTGGGCAAGATACGATTACGCCAAGAGTTCATGGTGAATCATTGGTGGAACGTGACGTTGTACGTCACGGCTCGTGGACTCAGTACGTCTGCGATGCCGTACGGAGACGGGCGGACCTTCTTGATTGATTTCGATTTTCTCGAACATCGCTTACGAATCGACGGGTGCGACGGCGAATGCGGCGGGTTTCCGCTCGAACCGATGGCCGTGGCCACGTTTTACGAACGCACAATGGCAGAGTTGGACCGCCTTGGCTTTCACGTGAAGATCAATACCCGGGCGAACGAAGTTCCCGAAGACTTGCGTCTGGATCGCGATACGGCTGAACGGCCGTACGATGGGCTCTACGTCGAACGATTCTGGCGAGCGTTGCTGCAGGCTGACCGGCTTTGCAAAGCATTTCGCTCCGAATTCTTGGGCAAGGTCAGTCCCGTCCACTTTTTTTGGGGTAGCTTCGATTTGGCCGTCACTCGGTTTTCTGGACGACCGGCACCGCCCCACCCCGGCGGCATTCCAAACCTTCCGGACTGGGTGACGCGCGAGGCATATTCGCACGAACTGCAAAGCGTCGGCTTTTGGCCCGGCGGTAACGGGACGGAAGCACTCTTTTACGCCTATGCGTATCCTTCGCCTCGCTCGTTCTCGCAAGCGCACATCCGGCCCGAGGCAGCATCATGGAACGAGCAATTTAAAGAGTTCGTGCTGCCATATGAAGCGGTGCGAACCACTAACGATCCCGATGAGTCCGTGTTGAACTTTTTTCAATCGACCTATGAGGCGGGTGCCGATCTTGGCGCATGGGATCGCCCTGCACTGGAGCGGAATAGAAAAACGACGGGCGGCTACGCCGGCATTTCATAGATCCTTCAGACGGTTTGGCGATAATACAGGCATGTCCAGAACTTCGCTCGTTTTAGCCGCTGTAACCATCGTTTTCGCGCTGTCCGGAGGACGCGTCGTGGCCGACAACGTTTTGTTCGGCTCGGTGACCGAAGCGCTTACACCGTCGGTCGCTCCAGCGCTCCTAGGTCCAATTACGTCGACCGGACGTAAGAGCTGGGATTGTAAGCCCGAGAACGTAGCGGCATCTCCCCAAATCCAGGATTCCGAACTACCGACTAACTAGGGGAGACCGTAAGCATTGGCGCGCGGCTATAGGTTAAGACGATTTGGCCGTGAAGGCCATGCAATAGCCGTTGGGTGAAATCGATCCATCAACGACCTGGCAAGTGCCGTTCGATTTTGCGTCCTGACCGGGGATAAAAAACTTACACCCGGAGCACTGCATGCTGCCGTTTGGCGACATTTGATAGTGCATCGACGCCTGGCTGGCCTTCGAGGCGTCAGCAGATGCTGCAGCGCCGAGCAAGCCCGCAAGCGCGGGCAGCGCGATCACACCAGATAAGAACGTTCGTCGCGTTGAGGATTCCCACATCTCGTTCGTCTCCGTTAGCTAGCGTTTACGGCGATTTTACCGGCACCGTATGAAGAAAGGCTGAAGACCCCACGGAAAAGAAAAACCGGTCGCCTGTCCGAACAGACCGGCTCGGATTCTGTAGACGTGCATCAGGGACGAGGCATATGAAGAAGATTCGGGGCGGAAAGCCCGGGCTTGCGGTCGCGGCACTCGGAGTCGTCTTCGGCGACATAGGGACGAGCCCGCTCTACACGATCAAGGCGTGCTTTAAGACCGCCGCCGCGGTTCCCACGGCTGAGAACGCCTTAGGCATAGCTTCGCTTCTGCTTTGGTCGCTCTTCTTCGTCGTCTGCATCAAGTACGTTACGGTCCTCATGCGCATCGACCACGACGGCGAAGGTGGGATCCTTGCCTTGCTCGCACGTGCCGACCCGCCGAAGATCTTCGGCGTTCCGATGCGCCCGGATTGGCTGCTCTGGGTGGCCGTCGTGGGCGGAGCAATGATCATCGGCGATGGGATGATCACTCCGGCAATATCGGTACTGTCCGCAGTCGAGGGACTTCGAGTTGCTACGCCAGACGCACACGCTTTCATCGTTCCGATCTCAGCCGGAATCTTGCTCGGGCTATTCGCCATTCAGTGGCGCGGAACTCAAAACGTAGGATTCCTGTTCGGTCCGATCATGACCGTATGGTTTGCTGCCATTGCCGTCAGCGGCCTACGAGCCGTCGCCGGGCATCCCGCGATCCTTTCGGCGCTCAATCCACTGCGGGCAATTTGGTTCGTCACGCATCACGGAATCTTCGGCTTTCTGATCTTCGGCGCGATCGTTCTGGGAATGACCGGCGCCGAAGCCCTCTATGCCGACATGTCGCACTTCGGCCGCATCCCCATCACCATTGCGTGGTATGTTTTCGTGTTTCCCGCGCTCATTATCAATTACGTCGGACAGGCTGCGGTCGTCGCCGCCGACCCTAAGGCTATCGAGTCACCGTTCTACGCGCTCATCTCTGGTTGGGCGCTTCTTCCGATGGTCGCCTTAGCCACCGCAGCGACGATCATTGCATCGCAATCGCTCATCTCAGGTGCGTTTACACTCACCGAGCAAGCCATAGCCCTGAATCTCTGCCCGAACATGACCGTGCTGCATACGTCCAAGGATCAGCGCGGTCAGGTCTACGTGCCGATGGTCAACGTGCTGCTGGCAATCGGTTGCATTCTGCTGGTTGTCACGTTCCGTACCAGTGATCGGCTCGCGGCCATGTACGGTCTGGCCGTCGCGGCCACGATGCTTGCGACCGATATCATGTTCTACGTCGTTGCAACGCGCACGCTTCGCTGGAAACCGGCTGTTGCGCTTCCGCTCGCCGTTGCCTTTGGCCTAGTCGATGCAACATTCGTTCTTGCCGGCCTGCCGAAGGTCATCGACGGTGCGTGGGTACCGGTCCTCGTTGCCGCCGCGATTTCTCTGGTCGCCGTCACGTGGCTCACGGGGCGCCGCGCGGTCGCATTCGAGCTTCGCGATCAGTACGAGCCGATCGAACAGTTCTTGACGGAGCGCCGCGCTTTGACGCAGCGGCCGAAGGGAGCGGTGGTTTTGCTCAGCGGCGATCCCGCCGGCGTTCCGTTCGTAAAGGATCGCCCGTGGCTCGCTCCGCTCATCGCCGAAGACCTTGTCATCTTGTTAACCGTCAAGGCCGTTCCTCGCCCATACGTTCCTGAAAAGCAACGCGTCACGATCGACGACTCCTCGGACAATTTTACTCGCATCATCGCCGTGTTCGGCTACATGGAACAGCCTCGTTTGGCACCCATTCTCAACGCTTGCGGAGCCGCGAACTTGGACATCGACAAAGATACCACGTCGTTCGTCTACGCCAATCCCGTGATCGTCGGCAAGAAATCCGGAGGATTGCCGCCTTGGCAGCGCAAGCTGTTCGAACTGATGCGACGGCTTTCGCTTACGCTGGCGGCACAACTCGAAATCAAGGCGAACCGCCGCATTGAGCTCGGCATCGAAGTCGCAGTCTAGTGAAGCCCGGCTTCCAGGATAGCGTTGAAGCGCCGCGGATCGACGGCGTCGGGGCGCTCGAAGTTCATGCCGGCGGTCTGAGCGACCCACCACGCAGCGTCGCGGCGTGAACGTGCGTCCGCGGTGCGCGCGCGCGCGCTTGACGCGCATTCGGGGATCAGGTCATGATGAACCGGAGGCCGGCAAAGGTCGCCTGGGAGCAAGGCAGTGTAGCGGTCGCGGGTGTCGAGCTTCGTAGAAAATGCGTCGCTCATGTCGGGCGCATTGGCGTCGAAAATGCCGAGTGAGTCTATGCCCAGCAGTTCTTCGATCGTCTTGAGCATCGTGACGGTGTTGTAGCGCGCGTGGACCACTGCGTGCCGAGGCGTATAGGCGGAGATCACGTAGGCGATCGAGCGATGCGGATTGACGTGGTCGGGGCCGGCCTGCGAGTCATCTTCGAGCACGAAGATGGCCGTGTCTTTCCAATACGGCGAGTGCGAGACGGCTTCGACGAGCAGGCCCAAAGCGTAGTCGTTGTCGGATATCTGCAGATACGGCGTATTAAGGCCCGCGACGTTGGTCTTGAACTGTCCGAAATGATCCATCATCAGCTCGACCGATTCAAATGCGGGCAGATCGCCGTCGCGCACGTATCCGTCGAACTCGCGCTTCCACTCTTCGTATCGATAGCGGTCCGGCGTGTTGAGATCCCAACCGCGGTAATAGAGATCGGTGTGACGCATGAGCGAGGAACGAGCGGGTGGCGCTTGACGGGCGCTGCGTGCGTAGGCGCGGCGTACGATTGGAATGTAGAAAGGCGTCCCAATCGCATAGTACGACGCGTCTACGTACATGCCGTAGTGGCGGACGCTCTTGCCGGCGCGCAGCACCGAGTCCCAAATGTAGCCGGTCGCAGCGATGTCTTTGTCGCCGGGAAGAATCGTAGACGAGCCGCTCGCGTCGAGCAGCGTCGTGATCCGCGCGTCGAACGGATCGTGGCCGCCCGCGTCGGACATCGCCGTATTGATGCCGCGATTCTGGCCGCTCCAGTCGTAGGGCATACCGTCGCTCGCATACGCGATCGGCGTGAGACGCGCCGTGTACTCGTTAGCCCGGCCCTGCTGGCTCCAGTTCCAGCCGTCGGCGCTGACGTCACCGCTGGTGTAGAAGTTGTCGAGAGCGACGAACTGCGATGCGAGCCGATGATGGTTGGGCGTGACGGGATAAGGAAAGACGACGATGCGCGGGTCGCCATTAGCGCCTTTGAGATCGCCGAGCACTTGATCGTACGTGCGATTCTCTTTCATAATATAGATTACGTGGTGAATCTTTCCGCGCAGCGCCGCGATGACGGGACTGGCCCCCTTCGGTGCAGCGAAGCCGTTGTTTTCGTCGACCGTACGGCTCAGACTTGCGAGATCGGCGTCGCTGGGAATCGGCATCGTTAAAAGGTCGGCTTTTTGCGAGTGAGAGCACGTATTGATTTCGATGCCTCGGGTTGAAAGCGCTAGGCGGCGCATTTAAGTGCAGCGTCACCAATCCGGGATTTGGTCCCGAGAGTGATTTTGCATCGGTGATCGCGAGGCGGCCGTGGATAATTGCGACCGCCGTGGGATACCAGCCGGTTGGGATGCGACCGATGACGCGCGTAGGCCTTCAAATCGATCACCGCGACGGCGTTTTCGCCACCCAGCGTCACGTAGAGTCGTTGCGCGCGATCGTCGAGCGCGAGGGCATTCGGGTTTGCGCCGCGGTACCGCTGCGCGCTTCGATCGACGCTGATGCGGCGAATGAGTCGCTCGCTTTTGGTATCTATGACGTCGATTTCGTCCAAGTCTCCATTGGCAGCGTAAAGCGTCGAGCCGTCGGGCGAGAGCAGCAACGCGTTCGGCTCGCCGCCGAGCTCAATATTGCGCGCTACCGCCTCGCCTTCGAGGAGTTGAACGAGGGTGACGTCGCCGTCGCGCAGGGAGCTCACGTACGTCTTGTTCATCATCCCAAGCGAGTTCGACCAAATCGCTACGCCGTAAGGATACTCGCCACGCGCGAGCAGAGAACCGGGCCGGTGGAGCGGCACCTCGCGATAAACTTTGCGCGTTTGCGTGTCGATGAGGGAGACGGAATCGTTTTGCATGTTCGCAACGGCGAGGGTTTTTCCGTCGGCGCTCAGCGACAAGCCCGCGGCCAAAGCACTAAAATGAAGCTCGTCCGCATCGGCGTTCGCGTCCGGCAATCGTCTTGGCGAGGATGCCGCCGTCGTAGTTCGGCAGCGGCGCCGTTTGCTTGCCGTTGTGGCCCAGAAGAATTTCCGGCGCGTCGAACTCGAACGAATCGCCGCGCCGGGCGTAGACGGCGATGCGATCGTCGATGCCGCCGGAGACGTAGAAACGTTGGCTGTCCGGAGCCCAGGCCAGACCAACGAACGCATCGGGAATCATGATGCGCTGCTGCAGCTTCAGCGTGCCGTCCGCGCCCGCGCGGTAGACGAAGATCCACTGCGTCAGTTCGGTCGTGACCTTGGAGACCGCGCCGGTGAGCGGATCGCGCACGGGAAAGCGAATCGGACGACCGTCGGCATAGTGGTATTCAGTGTTGAAGCCGCTGGTAAGCACGAGCAGCGTCGATCCGTCGGCGCTCGACGCGAGCGACATTGCGCCACTCGCATCGGCGTCACCATCGGCGCGAAGGCTTGTCGCGAGGCGCTCCATCGCCGACCCCGGCGCCTCCAGCGGCGTAATCCGTTGACCGGTTGGAAGGACGTAGCTCGCCGGCGCTCCCGCCGCGGTACGCACCGCCATCGCGCTGCCCGCAAGTGCCGTCAGCAGGCACAGCGGCGCAATCCGCAGCGCTCTCAATCTGGAAACATCCGGCGATCGTCGGCGTCGACGATGTCGACGATAAGCACGAGTTCCGGATGCTCGGCTATCGTCTGCGCATACTCGTTGCGGAAGTACTGTTCGTCTTCCGCGTGTCGGGGCTTGATTCGCCGTAGCGTTTCATTAATTGCGGGATACTGAGCGGCGTCCGTTCGTTTGCGCAACCATCGCGCCACATCCTCTTCGGATAAAGCTGTACGGATAATCTCGAGTAGTTCTTCCTCTCGGATGCCGAGACGTTCGAGCAAATAACCAGAAATGCCCTTGATTTGGCCGCTTACAAAGTACTGACCGGGATGACCGCCCGGGAGCTGCGCTCTTAGTTTGTCAATCGTGCGGGGCATCAACATCAACCCATCGAGTTCGAGAAAGCAGCTGCGGGGCGGTCTCGTCCGCAAGTCGATCGGTTCCATGCCAAGGCTTTATGATAGGTTGATCCCATTTTCCGGCTCCACTTACTAGAAAGCCCCGGTCGTAAGCTGTGCGGGCAGCCTACTGTTACATAGCGGAGTGTAGGAATTGCAGTCGAAAGACCGCCTCGCAAAAGAGGGGTTGAGTTATTCACAAAAAGAGGGGTTGAGGTGCAACCGGTCGACCGGCGATAGATGACGAATATCGACACGACATTCGTACGCGCCGCCTGCGGCGGAGACCACGAGCACGGCGCGCTCGTGGAACCAATCGTTCTTTCGACAACGTTTCGACGCGCTGCCGATGGAAGCTATCCCTCCGGCTATGAATATGCGCGAGACGCAAATCCAAACCGAGCCGAGCTCGAGCGCGCAATGGCCGCGCTGGAGGGTGGAGTTGAAGCGGCCGCCTTTGCGAGCGGTATCGCGGCCGCTCTAGCAGTCTTTCAAACGCTCCTGCCTCGCGACCACGTGGTCGTTTCGGAGGATTCATATTTTGGGATCCGCGAGACGCTCGTCAGTCATTTTGCGCCCCGGGGTTTGCAAGTATCCTTCATCGATGCGACCGACCTCCAAGCGGTCGCAGCTCGCGTCAAAAGCAATACGAGGCTGATCTTCATCGAGACGCCGTCGAACCCGCTATTGCGCGTATATGACGTCGCGGCCATTGCCGATATCGCCCACAGCGCCGGCGCACTGCTCGTCTGCGATAATACGCTAGCCACACCGCTTTTCCAACAGCCGTTCCGTTTCGGCGCTGACATGGTGGTTCACTCGACGACAAAATACGTCAACGGTCATCATGACGCCCAGGGCGGTGTCGTGGTGGCACGCGAGCAATCCGAGCGCTGGCATTGCATCCGCCGCCTTCAGACGGCTTTGGGCGCTGTCCCTTCAGCTTTTAACTGCTGGCTCTCGTCGCGCGGCTTGGCAACTCTGCCTTGCCGCCTTCGCCAGCAATCTGCCTCCGCTTTAGCTATCGCGTCGCAGCTCGAGAAACTCGACTCCGTCCATGAGGTCTTGTATCCTGGGCTGGTAAGTAGTCGATATCATGCCCTCGCCATGCGCCAAATGACCGGATTCGGCGCGGTATTCTCCTTTAGGGTCAAGGGCGACGGAAAAAATGCTCGAAGCGTCGCCGCCGCCGTTCGTTTATTCCAGCGAGCAACGAGCTTTGGCGGAGCAGAAAGTTTAATCGAGCATCGGGCGTCTATCGAGGGACCGAATACAAACGTTCCGGATGACCTGCTTCGCGTTGCGATTGGTTTGGAGGACAAAGAGGACTTGTTTCTGGATCTGGCACAAGCGCTCGATTCCGTTTCCTGATCACCTCTAATGTGAAAACGTTCTGAAGCCGAGGGCCGCGTTCGGCGAGCACCGAAGGCATTTCCCGTGAGGAAGGTCAACGCGCGCGACCTGGAAGCGATCTCTTGGACCTCGCCGAAAGGCACCTTCGGCGGTTACGGCTTTCAAATTTCCGAAGCACTCGGGCGCATTCCCCAATCGACCGATCTACTGCTGCGCCACCCGTTCGACGTCGAAATTCTTCACGTCCCGGCCGGCAAGGCCGCCTACCCATTTCACTCGCACAGCTTGCAGTGGGAGTTCTACTACGTCTTGTCGGGGAGCGGCGAGGTGCGCGACGCCGACGGGACCACGCCGGTCGAGCGCGGCGATGCGTTCCTATTCAAACCCGGCGAGGCGCATCAGATCGCGAATCGGGCGGACGACGAACTGGTGATTGTTGTCGTCGCCGACAATCCCTTGAACGAGTCGACGCACTATCCGGATAGCGACAAGTGGATCGTCCGCTCGCCGCAACGCCGCGTCGTGCGTGCGAGTGACGACGACTATTTCGCGGGCGAGGAGTAATCGCGTAACCGAAGCCGGCGTGGCGCTAAACGCTTAGGACTTCACGCACGTCCCGTTGTAACTGGGCTTCATGGTTCCGGTCGAATCGTCTTCGCCCAGATCGTTAAACTTCGTCGAGCCGGACATCGTGTACGTGTCGCGGATGTGCATGCTCTTGCCGGTGCTCGAGTCAAAGATCAATCCCGTCCAGATCATCTTCTTCCCGGGCTGTTTGGTGGATTCGTTGCCGATGCTGCCCCCGGGATATGCCCAGGAGAACCACCAAGTGCCGGTCTTGGGCACGTACGACAGGAAACCGTACTGGTCGTACCCCTTCCCCGTATAGCGCCAAATGATCGCGCCGGTGGTGCTGCTGCGCGTGGCTGTCAGCATCTGAACTGCCGGGCCGCCGATTGCGCTGGGCATGCTGTTCTTGCAGCTCCAGGTGCCGATCATCCAGTCAAAGGCATGCAACCCCATACCTGCACTCGACATCATCGATGACTGCGCATGCGCGGCGCCTGGAGCAGCGAAAAGCCCGGCGACCGCACACAAAATGAGAAGCTTTCTCACGATAAACCCTCCTAAGAAACGCGCTGGCGGTTAGTTCAGTCTAGAGGCGGTCGAGAGCGAATAACGGAACGAGCGCCGATACCTCTCTACTTCTATGAAAAGGAGCTACGAACGTGGCGAAAATCGTCGTTGTTGCGAAGTGCAAGGACCAGGCCAAGTGGGAAGCGGGATTCAAGACGCACGGCCAACTATTTAGAAGCGAGTACGCCGTAACCAAGCCGGTCAGCTACGGGATGGGCGACGACAACCACGTCGTCGCATGCTTTGAGTCCGATGATTTGGCCGCGGCCATGAAGGCTATAGAGTCTCCAGCGACCGCCGAAGCGATGGAGTCTGACGGGCTGGTGCGAGATAGCGTGAACGTCTTCGTTCTCGACAAGGAGCTCCGGGTCTAACCTTCATTTACCGCTCGCTGTAAGAGACTCGCTATGAAGCGAGTCTCTCGGCAGGGTCAACGAACTGCGGTGCTGCGTGGAAGACTCGTTGCGGGCGCATTTTCATCGATGGCGTAGTACGTGTTTTGAGCGGCGCCGGCGGTAGCGCCATCCAAGAACCCCGACAGAGCATCTACCGATTGAACTTCCCAAAGGCAAAAAGCCTTGGTGCCGTCGGTGGATGTGATGCTGGAATGCAGCGTGAATTCCGGTGGGGGCCCTTCCTTTGCGAACTCGGCTAAGCGCTGGGCCCAAGCGCCCTTATCGCTAATATTGTGAACCACTTGTACAAACATGGAGTACCCCTCTGGCTACAGTAGCTAGCCGAAAACCGTAGTATCGTCCCACGCGTTGCGCTGATTTGTTTCGAAACTCCTCCAACAGGCGAACGCGACCTCGGCTGGTAATTTAAGGAATGCCATCGGCTAACGCAAGCCGCCGACGATGCGGGCGGTCTTGATGTAATCCAATCGCGGAAATTCTTTTTTTAGATACGCATTGCCCTGAGCCCCGATCAGTTCCTGATCGGGCTGTTCCCCGTAGCCGGAATAGATGTGGTCGATGACCCGCATGCCGCTCGCGACCCGGCCGATCGGAGCGAACCCCATCGCATCGAGTCTGGCGTTATCAGCTAGGCTAACGAAAACGTGCGTGGTGCGGCTGTTCGGCTGTCCCGTTGCAGCAAACGCCAAGGTCCCGCGCGTATTCGACGCCTTGACGGCGTCGTCGGGGATGGTGGTGCTCCACTTCTTGGTAACGGCGGGATCGGCTGCTGCACCCCACTGCACCACGAACCCGGGAACCACACGGTAGAAGCGAGCGCCATCGAAATATTTGGCCTTAACCAGCTCGTAAAAGCGTTTGGCACCGTTCGGCGCCAAAGCACGATCTACGTCGACGACGACTGGTCCCTGGCTCGTGTCGAGTAAAACGCGGTACCTTTCGGACGCCGAACTTTGCGCACTCGACTGCTTCGAAGGACCAGCGCAGCCGGCCAACGCGAGCGCAACGCCGGCGACGATTAAAAACTCTTTCACTTTCACTCCATTCTAGCAAGTAACGTTTCGGCGGCGGCCTACGGCGCTCCGGGTTACCGGTAGGCGGACCGTCCCAGTCAAACGTACATCTTCAGAGAGTCGCAGTGAAGGAGGTCTCGTGAGCAAACTATCTGCTGGTCAAACCGCATTATTGGTCATGGACTATCAAGAGGGCATACTCGGCAGGGTGCCCGATGCGAAAGCAGCGTTGTCCCGTACGGCCGCTGCCATTGAAGCGGTTCGACGCGCCGGCGGCCATATCGGCTACGTTCGCGTGGCGTTCGACGATGCGGATTTTCAAGCCATCCCTGCGCGCAATAAGATGGCATCGCGCGTCGCCGCTGGAGGCAGCACCTTTCACGCCGATTCTCCGGCAACCGCGATTCACGACGAGATCGCACCGCGACCGGGCGACATCGTCGTGCGTAAGACTCGCGTCGGCGCGTTCTCTACCACGGATCTCGAACGCCGGCTCCGCGAGCGTGGCGTTACGACGCTGATTCTCGCCGGCCTTAGCACCAGCGGTGTCGTGCTCTCAACCGTCCGGGAAGCAGCCGATCGCGATTACGAGCTGTTCGTCCTGGCGGACGCAACTGCGGATCCCGAACCTGACGTGCATCAGTTTCTAATCGAGAGGATCTTCCCGCGGCAAGCCGACGTGATCTCGGTCGCTGATCTGGATGCGCTGTTCTGATAATCGCTAGCCCTCTTTGGGGGCAACGTAAACGATGTGCGCTGTCAGCCGTCGTGGAGCGCGTGACCGGGCTCTAAGAGGCTAGACGCGCGAAGATGCGATCCTCAGTAAACGGCAGGCTGGTAAAGCGTACGCCGGTAGCGGCGCGTAGCGCATTGCCAATTGCCGGCGCCACCGGATTGTTTGTGTTCTCGGCGATCGATTTCGATCCGAGAGGCCCAAGTTTGTCGTACGTGTCGGCGTAGAAGACGTCGGTCTCCGGCGCATCGGCAATTGCCGGAATGCGATAGTTTCGCAACGTCGGATTAATGACGGCGCCGGCGTCGTCGTACACCATCTTTTCTTGCAAAGCGTAACCGACTCCCATAACGACGCCTCCGACGACCTGCCCTCGCAGTTGATGCGGGTTCATGACGACTCCAGCATCGACCGCTTCGACGCTATAGAGTATGACGATCTCACCGGTAATGCGATGCACGGCGAGGCGCACGCCGTAGGCCATGAAGGCTACGGTCCGCGGCGACCCGTAGGCTTTACGAAACGCCGTGAATTCCATATTCTCTTTGATGCCTGCGGCACGGAGTTCCGTCAGCGCTATCTTGCGGCGGCCGCAGACGACGGAATCGTTTTCGAGGCGGCAACGTTCGACGGTCTCACCGCTGGTACGGCTGGCATACCCGAGAATCTTCTCACGCAACGCGACCGCCGCATTTTCCACCGCCTTGGTCGGGACCATCATTCCAACGCTTGCGAAGGTACCGCTATCGTAGGGCGTCTTGTCCGTATCGGCGTTGAGCAACGTCACGCGCGAGGTCGGGCAACCCATGATCTGTGCGACGACCTGCTGCTGCGCCGTAACTAGCCCGTTGCCGATCTCGGTCGAGCCGACCGTGAAGTGGTACGAACCGTCCTCGAGCAGTTCTACTTCGGAGCCTGAACGCTGTTCCGTCGGCGGCACGCAATCGAGCATCGAGAGCGCCATCCCGCTGCCTTCGAGCCAATGCTCAGCCTCGGGCTTGGCACGTCCGCGTCCGCTGCGCAGCGCCTTTTCCACGGCGTCGATGCATTGATCCAAGCCGTAGCTGCCCATCGTGAGGTCGGTCGCCTCCCGCCATGCCGACTCCATGTTGTCGTTAGGACCCACGACGTTCTTGCGGCGGAACCCGATCGGATCGATCCCCAGCATGTGCGCCAGCTCGTCGATCGCCGATTCGATCGCAAAAGTAGTCTGCGACGTTCCATAGCCGCGGAAGCCGCCGCCGCACTGCAGGTTTGTGTAGACCGCATAGCCGTCGCCTTTTTTGTTGGGGCACTTGTAAATGGCCCACGGTCCCGACATACTATTAGCGAGCGTCTCGCCGCCGTGATTGCCATACGCGCCCGTATTCGAAACGACGCGATACGCAATGGCGGTAATCGTTCCGTCTTTGGTCGCGCCGATCTTCACCCGCGTCTTCATCGGATGCTTCGTCGTTGCTCCGATGAACTGTTCCTCGCGGGTGAACTCCCACTTAACCGGACGTCCTGTTTTGAGCGTTGCGAGCAACGGCAGGTCCTCGCTCATCATGTCTTGCTTGCCGCCGAAACCGCCGCCGACGCGTTCCGCGAAGACGTGAACGTCGGCGAGGTTGAGCCCGAAAATGAAGCAGAGTTTGGACTTGACGATGAACGGGCCTTGGACGCTCGTGCGAATGTGATACCGGCCGTCGTCCCCGCGCCAACTGATTGACTGCATCGTCTCGAGATGCACGTGCTGTTGACGGGGGGCATAATAGGTGTCCTCGTAGATCGCGTCGGCCGCTGCGAAGCCTTTTTCTACATTTCCGATCTCGCCGTGAAGCTCGAGGAAGATGTTCTGGTCGGGGTGCATGGCGCGCGAGAATTCGCCTTTGTCGTGAAGCCGCGGTGCGCCGGGCAGCATCGCCTCCTCGGGATCGAAGACGGCTGGGAGGATCTCGTACTCAACCTCGAGTTTGCGACAGCCTTCTTCCGCCGCTGCCTCGCTATCGGCAACGACGGCGGCGATGCGCTGCCCGACGAAGCGCGCAACGTTGTCGAGCACGTAGGTATCGTCGGGATCGACGCGATTGTCTTCGTGAATCGCCGTCGTGTAGAGCTTGCGGGGGACGTCTTCCCACGTAAAGACGTCCTCGACGCCCGCAACGGCGAGCGCCTTCGACTTGTCGATCGATTTGATGCGCGCGTGTGCGTGTGGCGAGCGCAGCACCTTGAGGTGGAGCATCCCGTCAAGCGGCGGGACGTCGCTCGTATACCGCGCTTGACCGGTGACGATGTCGCGAGCGAACGGATTGGGCACGCTCTCGCCGGTAGACTTGCCGGCGAGGTCGGGTCCGACGTTTTTCACACCCGCGAAGGCATCGCGAATTGAGCCGTAGCCCGTGCACCGGCAAAGATTGCCTTTGAGCGATTGCGGGAGATCCTTTCTCTGTTCGTCGGTCAACGCAGCACCGGTCATAATCATGCCGGCCGCGCAGTAGCCGCACTGGAAGGCCTGTGCATCGAGAAAGGCTTGCTGCATCGGATGAAGCGTACCGTCCGGGTTCGCGAGCCCCTCGATCGTGGTGACGCTACGCCCTTGCGCTCGGAAGGCCGGATAGAGACAGCTATGCACCGGTTTGCCGTCGACCCAAACGGTACAAGCACCGCAATCTCCGCCGTCGCAGCCCTTCTTGACGCCGTACCAGCCGAGATCGCGCACGAAGGTGCGCAAGCATTGTCCCGGTTCCGGTGTCGCCAGGTACGCTTTTCCATTAACCTCGAAGCTCACGGTCCGAAGAGCTCCTCGCAAATCTCTCGCGCGAAATAATGGGTGAGGTGCCGACGGTGTTCCGGCGACCCGTGCACGTCGTTGAGATAAAGATCGGTCGGGATCGCGACATCGATCGCCTCGCGCAGGCTCCGCTCGGTGGGTTGGCCGCGCAAGCGCAGTTGCACCGGCCGCACCGTCGCCGCGGTCACGGTCAAGAGTAGCTCGTCTGCCGCTCGCGTGCCGATCAGCAGGACCGAGGATCGCCCCAGATGCGTGAGCGAGGATCGCCGGAATGCGTGCGGCCTCCGCAGCGCGCTTGCTGGTAGATGAATGCTGCGCAACAGCTCGCCCGGGCCAAGTGAGTTGGCGTGATTGCCGGTAACGAAATCGCAGGCTGCGACGCGGCGCGGTGGGGCATCGCGCGGCCAGAGTTCGTAGACGCCCTCGAGCGCGACGGTGAGAGAAATCATCGGACCCGCCGGCAGCGACATAACGATGTTTCCGCCGATCGTTGCCTCGTTCCAGATCTTAAACGACGAGAGGAACGACCGGCAGCATTCCGCGATGAGCGGGGCCGCGATCCATTGCTTGGGTGCTTCGAACGCGTACAGCTCGGCAATCCGGCAGGTCGCCGCGATCTCGAGTCCGGTGTCGCCGGCGGTCAGCGCCGGCCAGCGCAGGGTCTCGAGATCGATCAGGGTATCGGTGTGAACTTGCGGCTCCGAAAAGAGCCACGTTCCGCCGGCCAGCCACGCATAGCCGTCACGCCAATGGTGGATTTCGTCGGCCGACGACGGTCGTTTTACTTCGGTTATCGTATGAAGGTTCATCGCCGCTTCATATGTCTAGATGAGTAGCCTGTCTAGATGAGTAGCCGCCACAGCACCGCAAGCTCGACGATGTAGCAGACGATCAGAAGTGCGGGGCTCGTAAGCACGAGCCAGCGCGGTTGATTTTCTGGGAAGATCCAGCCGTGGAAGCTGCGAATTGCAAGCGGCATCAAAGGCCAGGTCGTGAGCCCCACGCTGATCGAGTTGCCTATGAAGGTGCCCAGCGCGGGATTGAGCCCGCGCAGATGTGGATTGAGGAATTTAAGTTCGAGCATCACGACCGGAAAGAGTGTCAGCAATACGAGCGTCGCCGTCTTCCACATGTTAGGCGGCTTCCCGGTCGCGGGATCCGTCGGCGCCCAACCTGGAAACGACGTATCGACGCGCTGAGCGTGGAAGCCCTCGATGAGGTCTTCACTCTCCTTTAGAAGTGCGGCGCGCTGGGGCGAATCCAGCCAGCCGTTGAGATTCTCGAGTGAGTTGAAGCGAAGTACCGTCGTCCAACCGGTCTCTTTCTGATGCGGGGGCTCGACAAACGAGCCGAGATAGCCGCGAAAGGTCTCTTGAACCTTCTGAATCCGGTCGGCAAAAGCGCGATAAGCCTCCTCTTTTCCCGCCTTGATTTGGGTGATGATCACTTCGGTCGCACTATGCTGCACGTAGTATTCAATGGCCGCTTCGCCCGCAAGTTGCATGACGAGGCCGCCTTCGACCAGCGGCGCGGCATCGGCGATCAACTCGCGGTTTTCCGCGCCGTGACGCCACTGCCTCAACGCGTCGACTGAAGCGAAGCGTCCCACCGCTACCGCTTCCACTTGGTCCACCGACGGCGGCCAGAACTCGAAGCTCATCGCTCCCGGCGAGTCCAGCATCGCCGTCTGGTAGCGCGCGTGCCACTGACCGAAATCCGTTTCTTTTCCCTCGCGGACCCGCGCGCAGAGAATAAGATTCGAGGGCTTTTCGGAAGCGCTCAAGGGACGTACTTGGAGGCTAACCGACCAGGACCCTGCTAGGTTATTCTGACGTCGAGGCGTCGCCTTAGCCCTGACTTGCGCGCCATTACTGATGAGTCCGGCAAACACCAAGACGAACAGCGCTCGGATGAGGATACGGTCGCGCGAAAGCCCGATTTCTTAAAACGAATCGTTTTCGTCAGTATGCAATACGCTGGGGCATTCCACGCGTCGGACGAGTTTTCGACGATGAAAATCTGATCGAGAAAATTTTCCCTGTAGACGTACAGTTCGGGCGTTAAGTTATTTTTGGCGGCGTTTATGGTCCAGGACGGTCACCGGAGCGACCGGCTTGGAGAGGGAAGCGACTAATTCGGCGCGGCTCTTGACGTTGAAGGTGGTAAAGAGCTCGGATACTTGATTGCGGATGGTGTTCGGGCTGCGGCCCAGCGCGTTCGCGACTTCCGAGTTGCTCATGCCGACACGAACGAGTTCGAGCACCTGCCGCCTTGCGGGGGTCACCCGATCGAGGCGCAGCACCGAGGTATTCGGCGCTTGGGCGACGCGGCGTGCAATCCAGCTCTTCGGCCACGGTTCGATCTTGCGGGCGGCCTGCTCAACCCAGCGCTGGTCATGCGTGACTTCGTACAGCGCTAAAGCGCAGAGCGCGGCGCGCCAGCCATACTCGAAACCTTCGAATACGGACCAGGCTTCTTCGAGCGATGCCTTCGCCACTTCGACGTCGCCGATTCCCAGCCACGCGACGCCCTGCGTATAGGCTTCGAATCCTCTGACGCGCGGGTCCGTTCCGTAAGAGAGGATCGGCGTGACCGAGGCCGAGAGCGTCCGGTAGCGGGCGAGATACTGTTCCGCAACGGCGGGATCGTCATGCGCAAAGAGCTGGGCGAGCACGAGCAACGCTGAGCGTTCTTCTCCACTAACCTCGTTCCAGGAGACTCGCTGCGCGATCTCGTGAGCCTCATGAAGCTGTTCGGTCGCGAAGGCGACCTCGCCCGTACTCTTTGCGAGCAAAGCTCGATCGAGAAGGCAGATGACGCTCCAGTGTTTGGAGGGCGCGAGCGGCGCCGCTTTCTTAAAGCCCGTGAAGGCGGCAAGTTCGTTGCCGTTGAGCTCGTCGATTGCCGCGAGGAATCGCGTGATCTGAAAGTGCTCGAGTCGCAAACCCGACGTCCAAGGGAGCGACCCAAAAATACTCCGAACGCGGTTGGCGACATCAGGGAGAGGTAACTCGCAGCAGAGCAGCGCGAGCGTAAAGAGCGCGTTGGCTCTAAGGTATTGATCCGGGACTTCAGCGTCATCGAGATCGTCGAGCGCTATTTGCAGCTCATCGACTTGGCGTAGAATCTGCCCGCGGCGCAGCGCAATCCACGAAAGCAAGATCCGCGCCCGTGCGCGCTTGTTCGGATCGACGGCGCCCAGCTGGCTAGCCACGGCCTCTTCGGCTTCCTCATGATCCTGCTTCATCCACGCGATGACGCCCTTATAGTAGAGTGCTTCGTCATGCCACGGATCGTCGAGCGAAGAATCGCGGATGGCCCGTTCGATGAACCTTTGGCCGCCCGCGTAATCTCTCGTCAAGCCCAAGGCGACGCCGAGCAGGACGTGGCGAGCGAGGTGCATCTCCTCAGGCAGTTTCGAAACGTCCGAGAGCGAGCCGATAATATCGAGGTATCGACTCTCGCGTAACGCAAGACGTGCGGCCGGAAGGATGGTGTCGAAGTCGTCGCTCGAGGAAAGAAGCTCACGGCAGCGGTCAAAATCCGCGGCCAAAAATGCGTTCTCGAAGCCCTCGCTGTCAAAGCTCGGGCGGCTCAGTGTCGCGCTTTTCAATCTAGTCCCTTTAGGTAGGCAAAACTCCCACGACTCTAAGGCCGCCCTCTAACGCGGCCGCTGAATCTGGCTCCTGGTCCGCAGTATCATGACACGAATGGCGCAAAGGTGCAACAAAAGCGGCAGCTTCGGCACGAATTCTAACCGAACGTTTCGATGGTGTTGATCCGCGTTAACCTAAAATTTATGGAAAACGCGCAGTTCCAGGCATGCCGGCGGTGCATAAAAAGGCCGAAAAGCGTTCGTTCCCACCCTGCGCGCGAGCGGGCTTCGCGATAAGGGCGCAAACGGGAGGGTGTTTGGTGAGACCGCAAGGCGGCAAAAATCTTGCTGCCGGGCGGCAAAGTCGAGGATTACATTGTGCACGAACTGAAGGTCGAGACTCCGCGAACCCACGGAAGGGCTCTCCGGGGCAAGGCCTTGCTCCCTATGGTGTAAGGAGATCAATTGACTAGACAGCGCGTCATTCCGAACTGGAAAGGGCCAAAAATGTCTAGCTATGCGGCTCGACCGTTCTTGCACTTGACGATCGCTGTCGCGGTGAGTGGATGCGCGCAAGGTTCGCCCGCTACGCCCACAGCGCAGACGTTGGCCGCGCCGGCGTCCCATTTCTACGGCAACGATTTGATGTACTCGACTCGACCCTCCGATAACGAGGCCGTTGTCTACAAGCGCAACAACAAGGGGTTCACGCTGACGCGCCTTGAGACGCTAACTTCGGGCTTTTCGGCCCCGATGGGCACGGTGGCGACAGCCGACGGCCGGTGGTACATCGCGAATTCCGGCGATTCAAACATCCTCGTCTATCGCACGACGCGTACCGGCCCAGAGGGCCCCGAGGATACGCTCAGCGATGGCGGAGAGGTGCCGGTCAATGTAGCCGTAGCACCCAGCCGGCGGATCGTCGCGGTTTCGAACGGCTTAACCACCGGAAGGGGCGCCGGAAGCTTGAGTGTCTATCTGAACGGACGAACAGAGCCGTCGCGCACGCTGACCTATGGAAGCGACCCGATTCAAGGAGAGGGAATCGCGATCGATTCAAACGGTAACTGTTACTGGAGCTTCAACGATCCCAAAACGTTGACCGGATCGATCGTGAGGTTCGCCGGCTGCAATGGCAGCGGCGTGCTGTTCAAATCCCGAATCTTGAAGGCCGGCGGAATGGCCTTCGACCAGAGCGGCAATCTGTATTACGTGGATCAGCTGGCCGGCATCTATAAATGCAGTGGGCCGTGGTCGTGCGAAATCTTTACCCCCATCGTCGGCCTAGGCGGCCTCGTCATTCCGACGAACATAAACTTCGATAACCACTCCCCCCAAAATCTATGGGTGGCGGATGCCGGCGGATATATCGATGCGGTGAACATCTCCGGCTTAATTGTTTACATCCTAAAGACAATCGGCGGAGCGACCGACCCGCCGATCGGAGTCGCGCCCGCGCCGGGTAGCTAGAGCGCGCTAGCGCAACCATCGCGATTGGCTTTGCGGGACACGGCGGGGACCGCCGAGCTTGCCGCCCTTCTCAAGAAGCTTCGGGTGCAAGCTGGTCTCTCGCAGCAAACACTTGCAGACCGAGCGCTCATCAGCGTGCAAGCTGTCAGCGCTCTAGAGCGCGGATACCGCAAGGCACCGTACCGGGCGACGCTGGAGCGCATCGCTGATGCGCTCGCGCTTCCAGAGGAAGCGCGGCAGATGCTCGAGCATTCCGCCCGGCGTTCGCGCGGCCCGCGTCTCGTCGAGCAAGACTTGGCACCGGCGCACAATCTGCCACGACAGCTCACATCGTTCCTCGGACGCGACGAAGTCGTTCAAGAGATCGTCGATCTAGTCGAAACGGCACCACTCGTCAGCATCGTCGGAACCGGCGGAGCCGGGAAAACGCGTGCCGCCGTTGAGGTCGGAATGCGATCGTTAAACCGATTCCCGCACGGAGTCTGGTTCGTCGAGCTCGCGCCGCTCAACGATCCTGCCTTGGTGCCGCATGCTCTTGCAGGAGCGTTGCGCGTTCAAGAGTCGCCCAAGCGATCTTTGCTCGAAACGCTGATCGCCTATCTCGCGCAGAAACGACTGTTAATCATTCTCGACAATTGCGAACACATCATATCGGCGGCCCGCGTGGTGGCGGGATCGCTGCTGCGCGAATGCCCGAGCGTCGCTCTGCTGGCGACGAGTCGCGAGCCCCTAAGCATAAACGGGGAGCGGACCTATCGAATTCCCTCCCTCGCCGTTCCCGAGGAAAGCCTGCCGACGCCGGATGAGGCCGTGAAGTACGGCGCCGTCGCCCTCTTCGCGGACCGCGTGCGCGCCGCCGACTCGCGCTTTGAGGTAACTGCAGCGAACGTCAAACCGGTCGTCGAGATCTGCCGGCGTCTCGACGGCTTGCCCCTCGCTCTCGAGCTTGCAGCCGCACGAGCGAGCGTGCTGTCAACACGGGAGATCTGCGATCGCCTCGATCGAGTCTTTGACGTGCTGACCGGAGGCCGCGAAGCTTCAGTCGCGCGTCACGCAACGATGCGCGCGGTGATCGACTGGAGTTACGAGCTCCTCTCCTTCCAAGCGCAGCTTCTCTTCGATCGACTCGCGATCTTTGGCGGCGGCTTTACTCTGAACACCGCGACGACCGTCTGCGCCGACGAACAGATCGCGCGGCAAGACGTGTTAGATTCGCTCGCGTCGCTGGTCGCCCAATCGCTTGTCGTGGTCGACTTCGCACACGGCAGCGCGCGCTATCATCTGCTCGAGGCCACGAGACAATACGCATTGGAAAAGCTGGCGCAGCGGGGCGACCGGCAGATTCTGTCACATCGCCACGCGCTCGCGCTTCTTGCGGTCGCCGTGCGGCTCGATCGGGATTGGTACGGCGCTCCCGAACGTTCGTGGTTCCGCGAAGCCGAGGCCGAACTCGATAACTTCCGCGCCGCACTGGGCTGGTCGCTTGGCGAGCGTTGCGATCTGCGCTCGGGCTGTCTTCTTGCCGGAGCGCTTGCGCGGCTGTGGTATTCGCTCTCTCCAGTAGAAGGGCGACGCTGGGTTCGCATGGCGATAGATTCGATAAACGAAAAAACTCGGGCCGACGAACTCGCTCAGCTCTATATCGCCGATGCGGAGCTCTGTGGCGCGCTCGGTGAATCGGCGGCGTCTCTTGCATCGGCCGAGCAGGCGTTAGGGCTGCGTTCCATGCTCGACGAGTTGCAGGTTGCACGCGCCGAACACGCGGCCGGAAGCGCGCTTGCCGCAATTGGAGAGGCTTCGAAGGGCGAAGCACTTCTGCAGAAGGCGCTGGCCGCCGCCGAGCGCCTCGAGAATCGCCGCCTGCAAGCGTTAGCTTTGAGCGATCTCGGGACCGCTCGGTCGCGTTGCGGTGACGTCGACGGCGCCCGCCAATTCTATGCCGAAGCGCTTGCGCGTTACGTTGCGCTTGGTCTTGAGAGACCGGCGGCGTCGATCGCCGGGCATCTTGCCGAAGTCGAATTTGCGGCAGGCGATCCGGCTGCCGCTTTGCATCGAGCCGAAGAGGCTCGTGCCGGGCATGCGGCGACCCGCAATCGCCGCTCGGAGGCGGCCGATTTGAGCAACATGGCGGCCTATCTCGTAGCCCTCGATTGTTTCGACGATGCTCGCGCATATGCATCACACGCGCTGGAGGCGGCACGCGACGTCCGCGCGCCGGTGCTGACGGCATTCGTCCTCCAGCACGTCGCCGCGATAGCGGCGTTGCGGCGCGGGCCGGATGAGCCCGGCTCGGCAAAAAAGCTGGAACGTGGGGCGATGCTGCTCGGCTTCGTCGAGGCCCGGCTGAGATCACTTGGGGCCCGCCGCGACTACACCGAACGGCAAGAATGCGAGCGCGCGGTCGCCACGCTTCGAAGCGCCATCGGAGAACGGCTGGACGACCTCATGGCGCTGGGCGCCCAATGGAGCGAAGAGGGCGCTGCGGCCGTCGCTCTGGAGCTGTAAAAACTGACGGCGCCCGGCTCACACAGTTTTCTGACACAGTAACAGCTGTATATCGCGTCGGGCCACTCCAGGTTGGTAGGCTAACCCGGATGCACGCTGACCTCAGCGGCGTGCGCATCCGCCGCTGCTTAATCCAATGAGGAGTCTAAATGAAAAAGTTGCTACTGTTGAGCGCCGGCCTGGCCGTTGGAATCTGGACGGCCTCGTGTTCCGGAAATACGGCGTCACGCTTGCTGCCGAGTGCATCAATGCCCAGTACGAATGGCGCTGCCGCAGGACTTGCCCAGACGGAACACGTCCCGCCAGGCTGGGCCGCCACGGCTACGCAAGCCATTCCGCTTAAAAATTTCCCTACCGCAAGGGTCCCGGTTAACATGCCGATGCGCATCGTGGTCGGCCTGTATTTGCGCGACCGCGACGGCGCTGCGAAACTCAATCGCAGTCAACACACCCGCGGCAGTGCCGAGTTTATGCAGTGGTTGACTCCGGGCGAGTTTACCGCGAAGTTCGGCCCCACGGCCGGCCAGGCCGCCTCCGTGGCCGACTATCTCAAGAAAGAAGGCTTCACGAAGGTCAGCATCGAGCCGAACCGTTTGATCGTTAGCGCCACCGGCTCCGTTTCGCGCGTTGAGGCCGCGTTTAGCACCTCCATTCGTGGGACCATGGTGAACGGAAAGCAGATCTACGGCAACATCAAGCCGGCTCTCGTTCCTGAAAAGCTTCGCGGAGTCGTGGCCGCGGTGCTCGGCCTGACGAACGACTACCAAATGAACGTCCATCTCATGAAGTCGACGCGTCAGATAGCGCCGGCGGCCGCCGGCACGCCTCCACCGTGTGGCGAAGTCGTGGCGGGAATTTGCGAGTTGGGCGAATACGGGCCGACGCAGTACCAAATCGCCTACGACGCCCCACAATGCACGTCCAAGGATATTGCGCAACGACACCACGTCACGCCGATGTGGGCCAACTGCAGCGGGAGCCTCACATCCGTTGCCATCATGGCCGAAGGCAATGTGAGCCAGGTCGAGCCCGATCTACGTACCGCCGAGAAGTTCTGGGGGCTTCCAACCGTGCCGTACTCAGTGAAGAAGGTTGGCGTATCAAGCATCGATATTTCCGGCCTCGATGAATGGGACTTAGACACGCAGATCTCGAGCGGCTTCGCGGAGACGTTGAAGCACTTGTACGTGTATGACACGACGACGCTCACTGACTCCGACATCGCGCTCGAGTACAGTCACTGGGTCAACGACGATCTCGCGCAAGCCGGCAACTCGTCCTTCGGCACACCCGAAACACTTGCGTACACCGATGGATCGATGCTCGTCGACGATGAGGAGCTCAATCAGGCCGCGTCGCAAGGGCAGACGATGTTCGCTTCGACCGGTGACAACGGCGAAGGCTGTCCGGTCATTGCGGCGACCGGCGTACCCGTCACCGGAGTGCCTGAACCCTGTTATCCCGCAGACTCGCCCTACGTCGTCGCGGTCGGCGGCACGACGCTGGACACCAATGCGGTTGGATCAGAGCCCGGCACCTATTACGGCGAGCACGTGTGGGTCGGAACCGGCGGTGGCGTCAGCAAGTGGGAGACCGCTCCATACTGGCAAACAAACGGCATCTGCGGCTCTGTGCACTGCGGGCAAGGGAATCGCGGACATCTCAATGTGCGCCGACAACAACGGTTGCCCCATGGACGTCTTCGTTAACGGGGCGGGAGAAGGAGTCGGCGGAACGAGTCTCTCGTCACCCATGTCGGCGGGACTATGGGCTCGTCTTGAAACCCACTACAACAACACCTTAGGGTTCGCCGCGCCCGTCTATTACGGCGTATACGGCTACTACGAACCATGTCCGCTTGGATTACCGCTTGCACGCCAACAGGCGAGCCGGGCGACGACACGTCCGCCTTACCGCCGGACACGACCGCTCCGATCGGCGGTTTCCACGACATCCTTCTCGGGTCCAACGGAACTAGTGCCGCGACGCCGGGATGGGATACACCAACAGGTCTTGGCTCCATTGACTACCTCGTAATGCAGGGAGACATCACGAAGTCGATCTTCTCGGGTCACTAAGACCGCGAGAGGTCCCGCGACCGGCGGGAGTGGAGGCGGCGCAAAAGCGTCGCCTCCACGACTAGCGTTTCCATAGATCGGCGAACTAGCCGCGCGGCGATTGCGAAATATTGGAGTGATAAACCATGTCGAAAAAACTGCTGAACACGCTTTTCGTTATGGTGTTAGCCGGATGCACGGGAAATTATGCCAGTGAGGCCGTCCCGGCAATTAACGGAGGCGTAAGTCAAACGAGGATTGCGTCCGGCGCGCGACACGAGAGGCCGAGCATTGCGCCACAGACAGCCGACTGGGATTCGTTCGGTTTCGACCTGCAGCGCACGGGCTACAATCCGGTCGAATCGGCGGTCGGCACGAGCAACGTTGGCTCGCTCCAGAAGGTCTGGAGCTTCAACGTCGGCAGCGCCATGGTCCACGAGCCGGTCTACGCGTACGGCGTCAACGTCGACGGAACGCCGACGAACATTTTGTATGCGGGCTCGAGCAAAGGGACGATGTACGCAATCAACGCGCAGACCGGCGCGGTGATCTGGCAAGTGAAAGTCGCGCAACGTTCGTACTCGTGCGGAGGTACCGGGAAGTTCTCGATCGGCGAGACGCCCGCGATCGATCGCGTGAAGAACCTGATCTATTTTTCCGATGGACACGACAATGTCTATGCCGCTAACTTGGCGACGGGAGCAGAGGCTGCGGGCTGGCCGTTGACGATTGCTAGTTGGCAACAGAATTTTATGCACGGCGGGTTCACGTACAATCCCCTCAACGGGTTGCTCTATGCGGTGACCGGCTCGACCTGCGACATCTCGCCATGGTATGGGCGCATCGTCGCCATCAATACGAACACACCGGCCGTTGCGAACACGTTCTATACGATGAGCGGCACCAACCAGCAAGGGTCGAGCGGCGGGGGTATATGGGGGCCCGGCGGCGCCTCGATCGATCCGGTCACCAACGACGTCTTTATCGCAACGGGCAATGCCGATACGCACAGCGCGCAGACGCAGAACGCCGATTATGCGGAGCAGGTGATCGAGTTATCTTCTGGGCTGAACACGATCCTCGCGAACAACCATCCCACGAATATTCCAACGGACGGCCTCAGCGATTTCGACTTTGGCGCGACGCCGTTGCTCTTCCAGCCCCTCGGCTGCCCGCCGCTGCTCGCGGCAGTGAACAAGTCGGGAATGTTCGAGCTCTACGACCGCGGATCGATCAGCAGCGGCCCGATTCAGTATATTGCGATGTCGGTTCCATCCAATACCGGAAGCTTTGTCGGCGTACCCGCGTACGATCCGGAAACCGGCTACGTGTACGTCGGGCTGCCGTCGACCGAAGGGATCTACCAGCCGGGCGTGGCTGCGTTTAGCATGACGTCGAATTGCACGCTGAATCCCACTCCTGTTTGGAGCGCGAGTTTTGGACCGATCGGCAACCAGGCAACGCCGGCGCCGCGTTCGCCGATCTCGATTGCAAACGGCGTCCTGTACATCAGCAACTATACGGGTGATACCGAGTACGCGTTCAACGCGGCAACGGGTGCTCAGTTGTGGAATCAGAAACTGCCTGCCTACGGAAGGATCGGTACGGTGATCGCGAACGGCATGGTCTACGTCGGCTCGTTCGATGGCACGATTACCGCGTGGGCGCCCCAGCCATTGGCTCAAAAACTACGGAAGCGAGCCTATAAGAGCGTCCGTTCCGCGCTCCCGGGTTACGGCATGTCCATCCCCGACGGCGTGGGTGGAACGATCGATTTGCGGGGTTCGCGCGCGGGCCTCTCCAACTTTGGCCAATCCGAGCATTGACGCGAGTGACTAACGAAATGCGCGGCAATCGCGAACCATTGGAGGGATAAATCATGTCGAAAAGACTACTAACTACGCTTTTCGTTATGGCGTTAGCCGGATGCGCGGGAAATCACGCCAGCGAAGCGGAGCCGCCGATTAACGGAGCGGCAAGTCAAACGATGATCCGCCATAATCTGGTTTCACCGATTCAACACGTTATCATCGTCGTGCAAGAAAATCGAACGGTGGACAATTTATTTCAGGGATTGCCAGGAGCGACTACGCAATCCTGGGGTCTAAATTCTGAAAACCAACACGTTACGCTACAACCTGTTCCCCTGACCGCTCATTATGATTTGTCCCATGCTCACACCGCATTTCTAGGCGATTATAATAAGGGAGCCATGAATGGGTTTGATAAGGATACGACGCAAGCTTGTGCGAAAAATACGTGCCCATCACAAGCTACAGCATCTTATGGTTATGCTCCACAGTCCGAAACTGGACCATATTTTGATCTAGCTGCACAGTTCGCATTTGGTGATGAAATGTTCCAGACGAACGAGGGGCCAAGTTTCCCCGCTCACCAATACCTTGTGAGCGGTACTTCCAGTATTAGCAACGGTTCGTCACTCAACGCAGCGTCAAATCCTATTGAATCTAACGGTCATGGCGCGGGAGGTGGATGCGATTCTCCTTCAGGAACTACCGTTGCGACAATCAATATGGAAACGGGAAAGTCAGGAACTCCGACATATCCATGTTTTAACAGAACTTCGTTGATTACTGAAATGGATGCTGCGGGAATAACTTGGAGATATTATCAAGCTGGGACAGGGTCAGGTTTTTGGCACGCCGTCGATGCCCTTCAACCAATATGGGGCAATACAACGGAATACAGCTCTCATGTTATCAGCACACCGAGTCAGTTTCTAACCGACGTTAAAAACGGAACGCTCGAACAAGTCACTTGGGTAACTCCTACGGCTGCCGCTTCAGACCACGCGGGTGAAACGAACGGTACAGGTCCATCTTGGGTCGCATCAATAGTTAATACGGTTGCCGCTAGTCCATTTTGGTACTCCACGGCGATCATCGTGACGTGGGACGACTGGGGAGGCTGGTACGACCACGTTGCGCCAAAGGTTCGTAATCCTTACGAACTAGGTTTCAGGGTTCCGCTGCTGGTCATTTCGCCATACGTGAAGTCGGCCGGCTATGTCTCGCACGTTAACTATGAGTTCGGAAGCATTCTTAAAATTCACGGAAGAACAGTTCAACCTTGCGTCGCTTGGGACCACGGATGCAAATGCTAACGATTTTTCGGACTTCTTTAATTTCATCCAGGCTCGTAAAAAGTTCAAGAAGATTCACGCACGATACGATGCGCAGTATTTCATTTCACAGCCGGCGTCTAACATGATGCCGGACAACGACTAAGTGGGGACCACTCGGGGGTCACTGAGTCCGCGCTAATCGGCAGCGTTTTTCCGTTGATGCAGTGCGAAGCGGTTGCCCTCGGGATCGCGTGCGAAGCACGTCCAACATGGAGCGAATTCGTATACATCCGTAACTTGAGCTCGGGCGTCGACTAGGCGCTGCCGCGTCGCATGAATATCGTCAACTTCGAACGCTGCTCCAGCCGACGTTCCCGGCGTTAAGCCGAGTTCTTCGCCGGTTCCGTCGAGTGCGAACGTGGCATTGCCAAGATCAAATTCAATCCATTCGTCGCTGAACCACTGGCCCGGCTTTAGTCCTAAGACTTCGCCGTAAAATTTTCTCGCTCGCGGCACGTCGCGAACATAATAGGCGATAAACGACAGCTCTTTGATCATATCCAGATAATGATTTATTTTCTTAGGCGTGGGCCGGCGACGATGATGGCTTGACAATCCCGACGTTTAACATTACTGTTATATAACGCTATGGTTAACAGTTCCGGAAGTCTCGACGCGGTCTTCTCGGCCCTCGGCGATCCGGTCCGAAGGCAGATCGTCGAGCGGCTTGCGCGCGGTCCCTTGTCGGTCGGCGAGATCGCATCGGGCTTCTCGATATCGCAGCCCGCGATCTCGCGGCATCTTCGTGTGCTCGAAGAGTCGGGGCTGCTGGAGCGGCAAGTCTTGGGCCGCGTGCACCGCTGCACGCTCTCGCCGACTGCCATGAAAGCCGCCGCGGGTTGGATCGACAAGCAGCGGAGCTTCTGGAACGCCGCGCTCGATCGCCTCGACGTTTTCCTTACAGAATTCCCCACCTCTTCCAAAGGAAAGAAGAAACGATGAAAGATACGCGCATGCCGGCCGCCGTTCCGCCACTCGTACTGCGCCGCACCTACGCGGCGCCGCGGCAGCGCGTTTTCGACGCCTGGACGAAACCAGAGCTTGCGATGAAGTTTCTCGGCACGGGCGACGTCACGGTGCCGGAGGTTCGGATGGACGTGCAGACCGGCGGTTCGTTCAGCATTGTGATGCTAATGCCGGACGGCGAACGGTGGAACGTGCGCGGGACGTATCGCGAGGTTCGGCCGCCCGAGCGCCTCGCCATGACTTGGTGCTGGGAAGAGGATAAGCCGGAAGACGAGCACGACACGCTGCTGACGCTCGAATTCAACGAGCTCGACGGCGGGACTGAACTCGTGCTCACGCACGAACTGCTCGCGAGCGCGGAGTCGCGCGACCGGCACGAAGAGGGCTGGACCGCCATGATGGAACAACTCGGCGCGGCCCTCTGACGGTTCGAACATTATGCACTGTAATCTGTCAAGAAAGGCGGACATCTCGCAATGAACATCCCCCCAATCGTGTCACCGAAAGAGTGGGAGGCTGCACGCGAGCAGCTGCTCGTGAAGGAGAAGGCCTTGACGCGCGCCCGTGACGCGCTGGCCGCCGAGCGCCGGCGTATGCCGTGGATGGCCGTGGAGAAGAAGTACGAGTTCGACGGGCCGAACGGCAAAGCGAGTCTGCTCGACTTGTTCGAGGGCCGCCGTCAGCTAATCGTCTACCGCGCGTTCCTCGAGCCCGGTGTGCTCGGCTGGCCCGAGCATGCCTGCCGCGGCTGCTCCATGGGGGCCGACCAGGTCGCACCCGTCGCTCACCTGAACGCCCGCGATACCACCCTCGCGTTCGTCTCGCGCGCGCCGCAAGCGGACATCGAACGCGTGAAGGCGCGGATGGGCTGGGAGATGCCATGGTACACCATGACCGACGGTTTCGACGCCGACTTCGGCGTGGACGAGTGGCACGGCACAAACGTGTTCTTCAGCGACGGCGAGCGCGTGTTCCGAACCTACTTCATCAACAACCGCGGCGACGAGCAGATGGGGAGCACTTGGAACTACCTCGACATAACTGCGCTCGGGCGCCAGGAGGAGTGGGAAGATTCCCCCGAGGGCTACCCGCAGACCCCACCTTACGAGTGGTGGAACTGGCACGACAATTACAGCGCTTCGCCGGACCCGAAGTGGAGCGAGGTGGTGGAGAACCCGCAGGCGGCGGCAGAACGTCGGCTCATCAATCAATCTGGAGGAAAGAGAGACGAAAAATGATGACCCACCATAAGACCGGGACGCGAGAAGAGTGGCTCGCTGCCCGGTTGGATCTGCTCAAGGCTGAAAAGGAGCTGACGCGGCGTAGCGATGAGCTGGCACGGCGGCGACAGGAGCTGCCCTGGGTTCGAATCGACAAGGACTACCGCTTCGAAACAGACGAGGGCACCGCATCGCTAGCCGATCTCTTTGAGGGACGGTCGCAGCTCCTCGTCTACCACTTCATGTTTGGACCAGATTACACGGCGGGGTGTCCGTCTTGCTCGTCGATCGCGGACGGCTTCAACGGCTTCGTCGTCCACCTCGCGAATCACGACATTACGCTGTGTGCGGTGTCGCGAGCTCCGCTTGCCAAGCTGCAGGCGTATAAGAAGCGGATGGGTTGGAGTTTCCCTTGGGCATCATCATCCGACAGCAACTTCAACTTCGACTTTCAGACGTCGCACACCAAGGAACAGCAACGGGCCGGAGCCGGCGAATACAACTTCGCACCGAGCGACATGCGGCCGATGCTGGCGGCCGGCAACGAGAGTGCCTGGGCCGCGCAGTTCGCATCGAGCTCTGGAACGGACACGCCGACGTACATGCGAGAGTTGCCCGGCGTAAGCGCGTTCGTGCTCGAGGATGGCGTGGTATATCACACGTACTCGGCCTACGCGCGCGGGGTCGACGGCCTATGGGGGATGTATCAGTGGCTCGACCGCGCGCCGCGCGGGCGCAACGAGGACTTCGAGGGCGGCCCTTGGCTGCGCCGACACGATGAATACGGATAAGGTCAGGGGGTCGCGGCGGGATCTCCGGAGGCATCCTCAATTGTAGCGATCTGGTCGCCACCGTGAATCACTTCCCGAACGGGCCGTTCTCCCTCTCGGACTGGATCAGAGACGATCGCGTAATGTTTGTGGCCGTGCCCGTGGTCTTCTGACGCGTGAATGACGCCGGCGAGAACGCGGCGGTCTGCTAAAGTTACCCGGACGGCTTTGCCGAGATAGGGTTGAATCTCTTTGTCGGTCATTTTTGATAAATACCCGATTACCAAACAGTTTTAGCGCGTTATGATTAAATCCGTACCCACTATGGCGTGAATTCGAAGACCGTTCCCTGGTTGAAGGTGCCGCCCGCCACCGTCGTCCCGTAAAAATTGCCACCGGCACCCTGCGTTAGTCCGTAGTACGAATACGCACCGTCGGTCCCGTTACCAAAACGGTGGAGCACCTTTTCTCTCCCGGAGCTTGCATTGACTTTGAAAATCGTGCCGCAGTCACAGCTCCCTCCGCCCGCGGAGGTCGTGCCGTAAAGATCGCCCGACGCCCCGAAGACCAAGGTACTGGTGGAGGAACTTCCGTCGTTGCCTCCCTGGAAACTGTACAGCACGCGTTCCCGGTATCTGCCTTTAGCGTTCGGAACGAGTTCGAAGACGGAACCGAGTCCTTTTGCGCCGCCATAGTACGTGGTTCCATAAAGCTGACCCGACGCGTCCGCTACCAAGCCACCATAAGGAGAGCCGGCATCTGGCATGCCCTTGAAGGCGTAGAGCGTGGTCAGCTTCCATCGTCTCTTTGAAGTTGGCGACAGTTTAAATACAGTGCCCGCACCGTGGGAGCCTCCGATCTCGGTGACACCAAAGAGGCTGCCGGACCGGAGCAACAAAACTCCGAGCGATCCTGTGCCTCCGTCTTTCCCGCCGGTAAAGGCATGTATGACTCTTTCGTGCCACCGACCGTGCTGCGCCCGCGAAACCTCGTAGATAACACCTTCTGAATGGGCGCCTCCGTCCGGTGTCGTTCCGTACAAATGACCTGCCGGATCCAGAACGAGGGCGCCCCCCGGACCAAAACCGTCGGTGCCACCAGTAAAACTATGCAGCACCTTCTGGGCCGCCGGCCTCAATTGAAAGACTACGCCGCAACCGTCGCTGCACGATCCGCCGGAACCCCCCGCGACCGTCGTACCGTCGAGCTTACCATTGCGATCGAAGGTCACTCCGCCATATGGATTCTTGCCGTTGGCGTGACAGTCAAAATTATCGAGCACCGTTTCGTGCCATGGAGGGCTTGCTACTGGTGACAGTCTGAAAACGGTGCCGCACGCAGACGTTCCTCCGACGACGGTAGTACCGTAGAGATTCCCCTGACGATCGAAGACCAGTGAAGTCGCGGCATCACCCCCGTCGTTGCCGCCGGTGAAACTATACAGCACGTTTTCACTGCTCGCGCCGGAGGAGCCACCGAAGTTAGCGGCCCGAACCGAAAGAGGCGGCGCGCTGACCTGCGCCTGCGATCCACTGCAGCCTACCAGCGTCGCAGCTGCCGCACAACAGCCCAGCGCATAGCGGCCGAAATCTAAACGTTTCATCTAGCGGGTTAGGTCTTGCCTTTGTCGACGAGCGCTTTTGCTACTTTCAACGCAATCGCACCGCCTGGAACGATCACGTTGAGCGTTTCCGCTCCGAGGTCAAAAAGCGTTTCGGGCTTCAAGAGCTTGGCAACCGCGGCCATCGCCGCGCCGGGTTGCGTCTGCAGTTCTCCGGTGACGGCATCGACGGCCACTTCAGTCGACTTGTTCTTTGCCGCCCAAACATATTTGAAGTTGAAGGTAGGCCGCAGGTAGAGATCGATACAGTCGACGTCCACGCGTTCCTCTTTGACTTCATCGGCATCTGCCGGGCGAAAGTCTTCTCCCAGAAGCGTTCGAATGACCGACGATGCTCGCACCGTCGGCGCGACGATCTTCGCGCCTTCCGGCGCAAAGTTATCGAGGTTAACTGGAATCACGGGCACCTTGAGATATGGTTGAGCGTTTATCGGCTGATTGCTCAGCGCGTCGAGCCAAAGCTCCTTTTGCTCGTCGCGCTCGCAGTGCTCCATAACCGGTAGGTCGATAGCGCCAGCTGCCACCGCATAATCACTTCCGCCCACGGTAACGACGGCTACATGCGGCGTCTTTATCGGGAGTTTATACGATTCGCTACGATCGTAACGAAAATGCAGATGAGCCTTTGCGTGCCACATCGGAAAGTAACAGAGCCCTTGATCCGATATCGCGATATCTTCGGCTTTGGGGCGGGCAAACAGCCGCGACAGGGTTCCAAAGGCAGAGACCTTGTGCGCGCTCGCGCGACCGCGTGCTTCCTCCGCCGTAATTACCGGGTCAAAATAGAAAGCGCCCTTCTCGGCTATCACGATTTCCATGCGGCTAACGGTTTCAGCGCCGGGGTGCGGTCGCCTGTCCGAAAATGAAGAGGCGACGCAAGCGTCGCCTCTCCGCTCATTGTTGGTTCGATTTTGACTTGCGGATTAGTACGCGCCGATGCCTTTCGGCGTCCCCCATCCGGCCGGACCGGAATAGGTCTTGTACTCATGCGTTCCGGCTTTGCAGAGGTAGGTCGGGCTACACGAGCCGTCGTTGCCGCTGCTGATCACCCACAGATCTGCACTGTGCTGTTTTGTCGTGAGCGTCCAGAACTTTTCGCCGGCGGTTTGTGAGGTGGCGTTGCCCGCAAGTCCGAAAACGCCGGCATTTAGCGGCGCAGCTTCGCTCGTGCCGCCGACCACGAGCCAACCGCCGTATCCGTAACTATCGTATTCCGCGGCACCCCCAGCGTCCGGATTGGCAGCGGCCGATACGTCGTTCTCGGTGCGGAATGTGCAGCCCGGATCGCCCTGCCACGTCGGCTTGGTTGACGACGAACAACCGCCCCCGGTGCCGTTCCACACGGTCTCCTTCCAGCCGCGGCTTACCTTTTTGTTCGCCGTCAGCGACGTGCCACCGATCGCGACAACGGACGCAAGTTGCGCTGGGAAGCCCTGGAAGTACCCGTCATCGCCCGCGGAGGCGAGATAGACGACGCCGGGCGTATTGTAGTCGGAGCCATACCCGAAGCAACTCCCGCTGCAGCTGCCGCCATAGCTGTTCGAAACGATGTGGGCGCCGAGCTTCACGGCTTCGGCTTCGGCTGCACCGAGATCGCTGAAGCTAGTCGAGTTGGCCTCGATAAGGTAGATAGTGCACTTTGGACAGCTCGCGGAGACCATGTCTACGTCGAGATCTTCTTCCAAGCCCCAGCCGACATTGCCCGCGGGGTAGTTACTCTGCTGCCCGGTTTGATTGTACTTGGTGAAGTTCGCAGTAGACAGGCTGAATTCTGCACGATAGGTTTTCAGATCGTTCGCAATGTTGGGGTTATCATAAGCGTCAACGATCGCGACGATCTGTCCCGCGCCTTTGGTCACCGGCAACTTGTATGCCGCCTTGAAGTCGGCGGGATGCAGACCCGGTTCTGAGGCCGCCGGATACGTCTGCGGCACGATGTCGGTGCGCACGAGGGCGTAACACCTCGCCGTCCCAGGACCCTCATCGGGGCAGGCCCGCTTCACGTGCTCATCTTGCAGTAATTGTTGAGAACGCCCAGCGTTCGGTGCTTGCGCAGTGGACTGGCCGGTAGTTCCCGGCATGGTCGAAGAGCCGCCATTGCATGCGGCCATTGCGAGCACCGCAATGAGCGGCGCCACAAGTTTTATGGTTGCGTTCACGAAACCTCCTCATTTCCAGTTTGAGAAAACTGAGGGTTCGTCAGGGTTCGTTTGGGCGACCCGAGCACCTTCAGTAGCCACCAACGGGATGATGAGGCCGCCTGCTTTCAAACGAAATCGTTTGTGGCGGAGTCTTCGGCTGGTACGAGCTACAGTTTCTTAGTCTTCCATCCGAACGCTTTGACCTCGCGTCTCACCGCCGGCATCGCTCTCCGTTGTGATAACACGAGGACCAGAGTCCGGCTCGGTTATATGTATGCTCTTCTCCGGCAACGTCAAAGCTTCCGATCTTTCCGACTCTTCCGCCCCGTCGAGCAGAATATCTACCAGACCAGAATAACCGGCAGGATAGGAGCGGCGAACGGTTGCGATTGCGCCAGTGCTCAAGATCACGTAATCGCCTTCGGCAAGGGCATGTTCCATAGCGCACACTTTACCCCGTTTTGCTTTTTAACCCGTCGCGATGCCGTCTTCGTTTGCCGATGCGCCCCCTGCGGCGGCAAGGGCGGGCTCTAATCTATCGTACAATGGCCAGACTCTATCGAAATGGACGATTTTGAACACGCGACGAATGTGAGCCGAAGTTATTACAAGATGAGCCGGAGGGAAACCGCGTTTCGCTCGTTCGGCCTGCATTCTCGCAAGCTGGCCGAGACAGCTCCCATCCATGAAGGTTACCGGAGTCAGGTCCAGGATAACGTTCGGGTGAGTGTGGGCTGGTTTCAGGAGGTTTGCTAGGTCTTCGCAAGCGGCTAAGTCCCATTCGCTCTGTTCAAAATTAAGAACGAGGGGTTCAGGTCGAGCCATGGGCGTCTTTCGGGCAGATAATGCTCGTAGCGCGTACGAGACTTTGGCTCCATTCGTAATCCCTGAGCGGCGCCGCTGAAAGTAGCGTAGAGGGGTGGAGTCACGGGTTGTCTTCGCCAAGCGAGAGGATAAGCCTTGTCTTGAGTTTGAGTCTAGTTTGAGTGCGTTTGATTTGCCGAAAACGAGAAGTGGAGCATCGGCGCGAACGCGTCGCAATCGGGAGTGATAAATGCTCCTGTCGTGCTATGATGAGTGAACCATGGATCGTGTCATCAACATTTGGTCCGACGTTATTTGACCGTTTTGCTACCTCGGCTCAGTTTGGGCCGAAGAAGCGGCGCGAGAATTGCAAGCCGATCTACGTTGGCTTCCCTTCGAGATTCATCCGGAGACGCCGCCCGAAGGGGCGCCGAAGCCGTTTCCTCCGGAGGACTGGCCGCAGGTTCGCGCGAGGCTCGAGCGTTTGGCTCGCGAGGTCGGTCTTCCAATCGACCCGCCGAAACGTAACGTGAACTCGCGTTTCGCGCTCGAGACGGCCGAGCTGGTGCGCACCAAAAAGGGCGACGACGCAGCCGGCGCCTTCTATCACGATGTTTCGCGCGCGTTTTTCACCGAACACGCCGATATCTCGAAACGCGAGCTGATCATCCCCATCGCACAACGGTTCGGCATCTCCGCTTCAGACGTGGAATCCGCCTGGCGCGAGCGCCGGTTTTCTCCTGCAGTTGACGCGTTCATCGAAGAGGCCCGCATGGCCGGCGTTAGCGGCGTTCCGGCTATGG
This sequence comes from Vulcanimicrobiota bacterium, assembly GCA_963826325.1. GTDB lineage: Bacteria > Vulcanimicrobiota > Vulcanimicrobiia > Vulcanimicrobiales > Vulcanimicrobiaceae > Cybelea. The sequence continues at coordinate 175,403 of CAWGWT010000003.1, read as the reverse complement.
GGTGGCCGCATCGGCGCGCGATCGTCGGAATGATGCCGGCGGCCGATCTCGTGGTTCGACTTCGAAACGAGGCGAAATGGCCGGATTCCGGGTAGACTGAAGCGATTCTCGTTTCTGGTTGACGTTGCCGTTGTCGGAGGTTCGCTTGGGTTCGCTCACCGGTTGGTTACGCGTGTTGATCGTTGTCGCCGTACTTATCGGTATTTGCGTGCTGGCATGGATGCTCGGGATCGCCGCGAGTCATCTCCACAACATCCTTACGACAACGATTGCGGCCGTTTTCTTTGCCTATATGATTTTTCCGCCGGTTCACGTGTTGAGTAGGCGGATGCCACGAGCGCTCGCCGTGCTGGTCGTATACGTCGTGGGGCTCGGCCTCATAGCTTTCGCCATTGCTTACCTCGCACCCACGGTAGCCCGACAAGCCTTCGAACTTTCGCGAGCGTTTCCCGCAACGCTGCAGTCACTCGAACGGCAAGCGGCGGACCCCACGTCGAGCTCACTCCTAAAGCATCTGCCGCCCGAGATCCGCACTTTTGTTCTCGCCAACCTCGCCCGTGCGGGCACAATTATCGGAGCGTTTGCCGCGGGCCTCGGACTGGGAGCTCTCAGCATACTCCGCGGAACGGTTACTTTCGCTGTCGACGTGCTGCTGACGCTCACGTTGACGTTTTTCTTCGTGACCGATGTAGAGCGCATTCGCGCCGGGTTCATGCGCCTCGTACCCAGGAAAGCGCGATCGGAGGTTGCTGATTTCATCGACGAGGCAGACTCTGTTATCGCCGGCTTCGTGCGCGGGCAGGTCATTCTGGCTCTCATTATTGGGATCGCGTCAACTCTGATCTTGGTTGTTATGCGCGTTCCCTACGCTCTATTGCTCGGCGTAATGGCCGGGATAGCGTCGCTCATTCCCATACTAGGCGAATTTATCGGCGGAATCCCCATGTTCGCGGTTGCGCTCGTCTCGGCGGGGCCGATACGAGCGCTCATAGTACTTGGTCTCTTTATACTCGTATTTGAAGGTCAGGGTCGGGTTCTCGCACCCATTATCGTGGGAAAAAGCGTAGGCGTCTCTGCACTCGTGATCTTCATTGCAATAGTCGTTGGTGCTGAGACCCTCGGAATTCTTGGCATCGTGCTGGCCGTTCCGGTAGCGGGAATTATCCGAATTGCGCTCGATCGAATCGCCGCGATGAACGAGCAAAGCCCGGATTCCGCCGGCATGGATGCCGTATAAGCGGCGATCGTTGGAGCGATCACGCTGTTGTCCGGCAGTAGCAGCGATCGGAGTTAAACGCCGCGATCGCTTACTGGGCGGTGCGACTCGTCGACGCTCACGGCGGCAACCGAGGGTTCCCTCGAAATCCCTGATATGGTCTAGTGCGCCGGTGCGGGTTGTCGCGATCTCGGTTTAACGCTCCCTCTTGCGCGATCTTCGTATTTAGGCTAGCCTAATAACCTACTTCGGTAAGCCTAATCGCTCTGTGCGCTAGCATCTACGGGAGGGTTCGTAACATGTCGGTCCGCGTGATGCTCGCTCTGGTCTTGCTCCTGGGGCGGCTGAGCTGCCCGACGCTCGCCGAACACATTCAGGGAAGCGCAAACGGAATTGTAACCTCGCCGAACGGCTCGGCGATCGCCGGCGCAACGATCACCTTGACGGGTAACGGCCGCCCGCATTCGTCCACGTCGGACGCACACGGCCGCTTCCGCCTCTTAGCGCTCGAGCCGGGTACATACACGCTACGCACGACAGCAGCCGGATATGCTCCGCTGAGCGGTCTCACGATCGAGATTAAGGCGCACGAAGCAACCTCTTTGCAGGTCGTACTCTTGCGACAACAAGTATCGTCGCTAACCGTTATTGGTGAAGTGCGCGCCAACGGAGGCGACGCGCTGTCGACTGCGTCAGCTCCGATAGTTCAGATCGATGCTCCCGTATATGCCGCGCAAGGTGTGCCCGCAGTCAGCAACATTTTGCAGAATGAAATGTCGACGACTGTCGTCCCGGTGCTCGGCGGAGGATTGAACGCACCGCAAGTCGTCGCATTGCGTGGTCCCGACCCGAGCGAAACGCTGGTCGACGTCGATGGGCATCAGATTAACAACGGCAACACCGGCGACTTCGACCTGTCATTGCTCGATCCGGCTCAGCTGCAAAGCGTCGAGGTCGTCTACGGAATCGCCCCGTCATCGCTCTTTGGGCCAAACACGCTCGGGGGTGCGCTCAACGTTCGAACCCTGGAGCCAACGACGACGCCGCAAACACTCGAACGATTTTCGGCCGGTTCATATAACACGTTCTTACAGACGATTCAGGCAACAGGGACCGACGATCGGTGGGGTTACGCTTTCTCGCTTCATCGCATGACCTCTGGTGGACAGCTCGACAACTACCCTTTTCCGTATCTTAATTCGAATGGCACGTCGATCGGCGGTTATGCGCCGATCGGAAACGATATGTGGGCATCCTCGGCCATCGCAAAACTGCGCTACTCATTTCCGGACGGCGGTTTCATCGGCGTCACGTTTCGCGATCAAGCGGTAAATCGCGATCTGTCGGCGGTCCTCTCGGCCGGGCCGCCGCCCGGTGGTCCGGTCAGCGATTACGAGAACTTCTCCGGCACGTCGGCGAGTTCTACCAACCTCGCGTACGATCTCGATCTTCAACTCCCACTGGGGAACGCGAGCGCTACGGGCGTGGCCCCGAGCACGATTACCTTTCGCCACCAAACTGCGCTGGTAAATCAATCCGTCAACGGACCCGGCACCGCTACCTCGCCGTACCTGTACAATGACCGCGACGTGACTACCGACGATACGCTCGAACTCGATCGTGCTCTCTCCAACGGTTCGCTATCGATAAAGCTTGCCCTCAGCAATGAGCAGCTAGCGGTCAACGATTACATTCCGGGCGTGATTTACGCCGACGCGATCGGCAGGAGCATGCCCGTTATCGGTGACGCAGCGTTCTGGGGTCCGTCCACTTCGGCCGCTTTCGATCAGCCTGCCGCCAGCACTCAGTCGCCCGCGGCGACGATCGAGCAACTCGGACAGACGCAGCGGTGGATCGGTGCGCGCTACTCACTCGATCCCACCGCAAAACTCCACTATCAGTTCGGCGCCTACTATAGCGACTACAGCTCCTTCGGCCACAGCCTTGATCCGCGTTTCGGCTTCGTTTGGACGCCGACCGCCGACTCCGCTCTCCGCGCGTCTGTCGGCTCGACGTTTCAGGCACCACAACTGCCTACGTTCATTGTGCCGAGCCCGCTGCCGCCACCCGCGCCCACTGACGAGGGCAACTACGTCAGCATCGGCAACCCCCATGCCACCGCAGAGCGGTCGACCGAATACGATCTTGGCTTCGAGCATTACTTTCGAAACCCGCGCCATCAAGTGCATGTGTCGCTCGATCTATACCGTACCGACTTGCATAACGGCGTTGCGACGTACTTCTCCGCAACGCCCTGCGTGCCGCCGTTTTCCCAATACAACGGCAACTACCCTTGCTTGAGCTACCCTGTAAACGTTAGCCAAGAAGTTTACCAGGGATTCGCCTTTAACAGCGACGTCGTGGTCGCCCCCCGAACGACACTGCACCTTGATTACGACGCCGACAGCGTCTACACGCAGTCCGCGCCGAGCAATTCGCTCGATGGAGTCATCCTCTACGAACAGGCACTCGGCGTACCGCTTCACAAGCTGAATCTAACGATCGAGCGTGATCCCAATGCCGGCCTCTCGTATTACGCTGGAATGCTTTACGAGGGTGCGTACAACGAGCTGAACCTACCGCCGTTCGCGACTGTCCGCGCGGGCATAACGTGGCACGTGCGCGGATTCGACCTTGGCCTCTACGGTGAAAACCTCACCGACGCGTACAACTTCCTGGTAACGCGGGCTGGCGGCGGGGTGCCTTATGGCGCCTACAATATAGTCGGGAATCGGCTAGTATTAGGCACGACGCCTACCGACGCGCTTCCGCTGGCGGGGCGTCAAATTCGCGTCGTGCTGACGCATCACACACAGTGAAGGATCACAGGCAGACTTGTTGCAGCTCAGCCTTGGTTGCCTCAAAATCTCGCGCGAACGTGGGATTGCGCATCATTGCAAACGCCGCCAGTGTTCCGGCGGTCCAGCCCGCGGCGACATCGCTGGGATAATGCAGGCCCAACACAATCCGACTCTCGGCGAAGGCACGTGCTTGCCCGAAGATCTGGTCTCGTTTGCAGGGCACAAGTTGCGCTAAAAGAATTGCCGTGGATGCCGCGAAGGCGGCGTGTCCGCTCGGGTACGAGCTGTGCTTTCTTACCGCACCATTCGGCCGCGGCCGCCCCCAGTACGCCTTGGCAAGATCCACCAGTTTTTCGACGTCCGATCCGACTCGCGCGAAGAACGCGGCGGTCAATGGGAATTTCGAGGGAGCGAACTGCGGTCCAATCGAGCGGGCAAAGAAAAAGACGCTACGCTGCGCGGCTTCTTGCGCGCCGGCGAACTGCGAGGAGTTACGCGCGTCTATTGTTGCGGCTACCTCTCGTTCGTCCTCGCGTTCTTGCGCGGAACCAAAGTCGGGTGGTGGCGGCAGCAAAACGGTCAGGTCGATCTGCGCGGGATCCAAATAATGAAAGTCCGCATCCGTCTTGGCGACGCCGCGCGCGCAGAGCGCTGCAAGCAATAGGGCGAGAAATACTGCCCTTAGTGCAATCTCGTGACACGGCGACGGTTATTCTGCGGATATGGGCTGGTTCCGCGCTGCTTGGTTGGATACAGCTGTTCGATCGTTCTCAAATACACGACGCCTTAGGTAATCTCGACGCCGCTAACAATGCTTTAGCCGATCATGGTGAACGCATAGGTTCTAAGCAGAGAACCGTCGTATTGCTATCCGTATGAAAGGCCAGCCTGAAGTCATCGAGCGCTTGAATAAGATGCTTACTAACGAGCTTACAGCGATCAATCAATATTTCTTGCACGCGCGGATGCACGAGAATTGGGGATATTATCGGTTGGGCGAACGCATCTACAACGAATCGCTCGGCGAGATGAAGCATGCCGATTGGTTAATACGGCGGATTCTCTTCCTGGAAGGACTGCCAAACGTACAGAATCTCGGCAAGGTGCACATCGGCGAAGACGGCGTCGAAGCACTCGAATGCGACTTACGGCTCGAGATGATTGCGCGCGATGATACAGCCGAAGCGATTACCCTCTTTGAAGCCAAGGCCGATTACGCCAGCCGCGAGATCGCCGCGCGTATTTTGGAAGACTCAGAGGAGCACGTCGACTTTCTGGAAACGCAGCTTGTGCTGGTCAAGTCGCTGGGCCGCGAAAACTACCTACAGCAGGCGACGGGGAAGCTTCCGACTTCGGAGTAGCGAGGGCGATGATTGCATCGACCTCCGCCGCGCAGGCATAGCACTGCGCCAGGCATCCGCACCGGGTATAGACCTCTTCGTGGGTACGCGCTCCCTCCTCGATAGCGGCCCGAATTCGACGTTCGGTAAGACCGTTGCAGATGCAAACAAACACGACTACATCTTCCAGCCCAGCGGCATATTTCGCTTCTGGCGCCGAGCTTTATCGAGGCTCTGGAAGATGATGTTAGGCTGAACCCTTTCCGCAGAACCCGGTGAGCATTAGCGTCAAACAAGGGGCAACTCGATCGTTGTCGTAGGTCAGTCGGCAATGCGGTATATGCTGGTACGAGTCTGGGCCGTACTTGCAGTTGGACTGCTAGCCGGCGTGCTCGGCGATGCGGCAACCGAGTTTTCCGCGATGCTTGGTTGGTTGGGCGGCACTACCCGGGACGTTGACCACCAAGGAATCCTACCGGCCTTCGGAATCACCTTGACGCTGGCCCTTGGCCTTGCCGCCTACATCATTGGCTCCCGCATCGCCCCCAGCGATCCGCTCATGCGCAGGCTCGATGATGCCCGCGCCCGCGCGGTCGACGCTATCGCCGCATTCGCAGGAAGCTGCGTCACTGTCGTTGCGATGGAAGGCTACGAAACGCACTTCGGTGGTTTGGCGCCATTCGACGCAAACTCCACCGTCATCGCACATGCGCCAATTCTCATCTTATCGTTTCTGACGATCGCGGTCGCGGCGCGGATGATGCTCGGCGCGGCGATCTGCTTTGCTGCGCGCAGCGGAGTTCTGGCCGCAGAAGTTTTGACATTCTTCCTCCAGATCTTCCGCTCGCACGCGCCCACACCCAAGCACGCGACGATGCCTCATCCGGAGATGAGTTGTTCTCACGTCGCCCCTGAAATCATCAAGTCGCGCGGTCTTCGCGCGCCGCCGCGCACGCTCCCAGTCCTAGCTTAACTTACTCAACAAATTACGGCGCGCGTCATAACGCGCCGCTCGGGAGCGAGTACCATGCGAAAGATCAGTCGCCTTCTTTGCGTCCTTTTTGCGATCACGCTTTCATTTCAACGTGCCGAGGCTGCCGAGCTCGTCACGGGCGGGATCTTAGGGACCGTCTCTACGACGACCGGTGCTCCGATCGCCAACGCTCGCGTCTCGGCGTCCGCGCCCTCGGGACGCTACACCGCTACGACCGATGCAAGCGGCCATTATACGATTCTCGGGGTTGCGCCGGATACGTACACCGTTAGCATTGTGGCGAGCGGTTTCGAATCTGCCAATGCCACGGTCATCGTCCTACCCGGCGAGCACGAGCGCTTCGCGGTCGTCCTGCTCGCTAAGCTCAAAGAGATCGCGAGGGTCGAAGCTAAGGGTCCGGCGTTCGCGATCGGCAGCACGAGCGACGTCTTCACGGTGCAGGGCGAACAGGCGCAAGCCGGAACGCCACAAGCCTCTTCTTCCGGGCTTGGGAACTTTTCGCGCGACTCCATCCAGGGCGCGATCTCGAACGTTCCCGGCGTTCAACAAGACTCGTTCGCAAACGTGATCGTGCGCGGCGGAAAAGTGCAAGACACGGTTTACGATTACGATTCCGTTCCCGTACCGCAAGGGCTGATCGCCGAACCCGGAGGCAACATCGTGGGCGCACAGCTGGGCACGGCAGGCGTCGGTTCCGAAACCGTGACTCTCGGCGGTTACAGCGACGTCAGCCAAAACGCCCTGGGCGGCGTCGTCAACGAAGTGCCGCTCTCCGGCACGTATCCCGGAGTGGAAACCGTCGAAGTCGCGGGCGGAATCGGCGCGCAGCTTGGCGAGATGAAGTTCACCGAACAGGAGGCGACGCCGGATCTACGCTGGCGCTATGCGCTCTCGGCGACGAGCGGCAGCGAGTATTTTGCCTATGGCGACGGCCACACGTTCTATCCAGCGGAGCAGGGCACGTACGGTCTCGCCATCCAGACGCGAGCGCAGTATGCGATCGCGGGCAACGTGCACTTCGCCGCCAGCCCGAAAGACGATCTCTCGGCCAGCTTTCTCACCGGCGCGGCGGCGTACCAACAATACGATTCGCCGTACGAGGGACTGAAGTGGTCAAGCTTCACCACGCCCCCCGCTACTTTTCCCGGCCAGCCGGCGAATCCGAATCAGCAAGTCGATACGCCGTCGATTTCGCGAGGAACCTATAGCGTCGAGAAACTCCAGTGGGTCCACAATTGGCAGCACTCACTGGGCCGGCTTCAGCTTTTCCAATCGCAGATTGGCGCTACTGCCAACGGCCCATTCTGGGACGACCTCTCTTTCCCCGACGGCGTCATCTCACTCTATTCGACGCAATACCAGCGCGAGGACGGGATCGGCTATGACTTTGAGGACCAAGCCAACGCCAAGACGGACTTTCGCGCCGGCGCGCAATACGACGTCAATACGAGCAGCATCTACCAGATCGTTCCTACCGTGCCGCAAATCGTTACCGCCGCTCCGCGGCTGAACCAATATCTCGTCTACGTTAGCGACACGTGGAGCGTAACGCCGAACTTCTCTGCAATGGGTTCCCTGCGTTACGTTGGTCAGCATGCACAGACGAGCGACAACCCACCGGTTATCTATGGCGACGGCGCCATCGACCCACATCTCGCGCTCGCATACACGTTCGCCGGGCTCAACGGGCTGCGCGCGACTTTCGACCACAACTCGGTCCCTCCGCTACCGCTCGAGGTTCAGCGTACCTGCGTGCCGGCGAGCGCGTGCAGCAATGATTCGGGCAGTAACGCCAACGGTGCGATACCGAGCTTCCCGCTCGCGCCCGAAACCTCGGACGACTATGCCTTCTCGTACGAACGTGGCGGCCGAACGCAAGTACGCCTTACCTACTTCATTGAGCTGGAGCAGAACGTGATCGACGTGCTCCCGACCAACTATCGCAATTCCCTCAATGCAGGTGAAAACCCCAATGCGATCGGCGTTCCCACCAACGCCGGTCAGCTACGCTCGCACGGGATGGAGCTCTGGGTGCGCAACGGCGGCTTTACGCTCGTTGGGAATTATAACCACACGCTTTCATCAAGCATCTATCAGTTCGCCTTCAATGACCTCAACGCGCCGGCGATTCTCGCCGGACACCTCTTCCCAGCCAACTACATTGCGGACTTTACGGCAACGGCTTCGTACGAGTTCGACTTCCTGCGCCATCGCTTGCGTGTCACGCCGATGCTCTCGTATGAGAGCGGCTATCCGTACGGCAACGGGACGATGGTCTGGGAAGTCGTTAACGGCAAGCCCGTGCAGGTTCCCAACGACAACTACCTCAACCCGGGGTATAATTATTACTTTCTGAAGAACCCGTCGCTCCCGTACAACGCCACAACGAACCCGTACATCGCGAATCTGGGGACGAACGAGGGCGCCGATCCGAACACGTTGCGTACGACGCCGCAAACGCTCGGGTCGCTGCACGTCGAGGGGGATCTCTCGCCGCGCGTGACGGCGATCCTGGACGTCGTGAATCTCTTTGGCACCGCTACGCCGACACAGCTGCAAGGCAACCCATATCTCATCGGTCCACCCGGATACACCGGCGGCAACCTCTATTACGAGAAGGCATATGGCTCGCAGTACTGCAAGAAATGCCTCTACACACTCAGCAACGGCATACCCACCAACAACGGCACGTCGCCTGCGGTGCCTTGGCAGTATGGCCTAGCGGGATACGTACCCGAGGCCTACCCGTTGGCACGTACGGCGCTGATCCGCCTCCGCTATCGACTCTGATGACATGTCCTGGGCTAGGGTGCAGCGACTATAACGCGCGGTGGGGACAAATACTCTATGCCGGCTTTTTGAAGAATCGCTTTGCCCTCGCCGGTCAAGATGAACTGTGCGAAAGCATTGGCCTGGTCCGGATGCGGAGCACCCTTCATGACGGCGATCGTATAAGTAATCTTGTCCGACATCGCGGCGGCGCCCGGAAGCGCGATGAAGTGCAAACCGCGAGCAATAGCCTCAGTCTTATAGAAGAACCCCACGTCGGCTTGGCCCGTGTCGATGCGCGCGAGAAGATCCTCCTCCGGGAAAATCTGCGCGTTGTTCTCATCGTCGCCGAGAATAGTCTTTTCACCCGCCGCTCCGGCGAGCATGGTCATCGCCGCAACGGTGTAGACGCCCTTTGGGTCGAGCTTAGGATCGGTCCGACCGATAACGAGGCCTGGAGTCTGGAGCGCGCGCAGCAGAGTCTCTTTTCCAGCCGCAACGTTCGCAAAGAGCGACGCTTCCTTGGAGCTATTCGACCACCCAACGCCGAGGCTCGTCGAGGCAAATGTGGACGCGCTAGCGACTTTTTCGCCCAGTCCGAGCACGAGACTGGGATCGACGCTAATGAACACGTCGGGCGTCTTTACACCCGACGCAATCAGGTTCGCGAGCATCTTGCTCCCGGCACCTTGGCCTTGGAAATCGATCCCCTTCGAAGCTAGCGAAAGTTTGACCGGGCCTTCCATCGTTGTAACGAGCGAACCGGCGTATAGGACTAAAACCGGACTGGCCGCTTGCACTGAAACCGGCGAAAGCACTATGAGCGTCGCCATCACGAGTTCGGGCCATTTTTGGGCTCTGGTTGTTAGAGCATGCCCGATTCTATTGTTTTGCAATGCTATAAGAGTGGGCGCCCGCACCGGCTAGCTTTCCGCCGTCAACGATAAGATATTCTTCGCGTATCGGGCGCCCCTCGAACCAGCATTCGAGAATCTCGCGGGTGCCCGCGGCGTAACGCGCCTGGGCTGAAAGGCTCGACCCGGAAATGTGCGGCGTCATGCCATGATGCGGCATCGTCCGCCACGGATGATCCTTGGGTGCGGGCTGCGGAAACCACACGTCGCCCGCGTACCCTGCGAGCTGTCCGCTTTCGAGGGCTCGCACGACGGCATCCCGATCGCAAATCAGGGCGCGCGCCGTGTCCACGAGGTAGGCGCCTCGCTTCATTTTGCCAATCATAGCGTCGTTGAAAAGATTCAGGGTCTCAGGGTGCAGCGGCGCATTGATCGTCACCACATCGCAGAGGGGCACCATCGACTCAACATTGGGGTGAAATGTAAGTCCGAGTTCCCGCTCGACGCTTTCCGGCAGCCGATGCCGGTCTGTATAGTGGAGTTGCATGTCGAAAGGTTTGAGGCGTTTTAAGACGGCCAGGCCGATTCGTCCAGCCGCAACCGTTCCGACGACCATTCCTTCGACGTCATAACTCCGGGCGACACAGTCGGCAATGTTCCAGCCGCCTCTAATCACCCATTGATACGACGGAATGTAGTTCCGAGCGAGCGCAAGAATCACCATGACAACGTGCTCGGCGACGCTGATACTGTTGCAGTACGTCACCTCCGCGACGGTCACGCCGTGCTCGATTGCCGAGGGAAGGTCGACATGGTCCGACCCGATCCCCGCGGTGATCGCGAGTTTTAGCTTCGGCGCTTTCGCGAACCGCTCTGGAGTCAGATAGGCCGGCCAGAATGGCTGCGAGATGACGACGTCGGCGTCGACCAACTCGCGCTCGAAGACCGAGTCTGCGCCGTCCTTGTCGGAGGTAACGATAAGCGTGTGTCCCTGGCTCTCCAGGAACTTGCGCAAGCCGAGTTCGCCGGAAACGCTGCCCAAGAGCTCGCCCGGCCGAAAGTCAATTGCCTTTGGCGTCGGCAACGTCTGGCCGCCCGGGTAGTGGTCCAGCTTGGGCAGATCTGCACGCGCGTACAACGGCGGATATCCGTCGACCGGATCATCGTAAAGGACGCAAACAATCTTTGCCATGGCCCAACTCCCTTGAAAAGATGCGACGTTGATGGAGCTCGAGTCGTTCGCACTCGAGGGGCTCGGTCCCCCGGTATTAGAGTTCCTGGCTAGGCTATGCCGGTGGAGTGCAGCTTGCGCGAGCGGATATCCGGTGGTAGGTTCCGCACCGGACGGCGGGCAAACCGTGGACGTGCACATCCACGTGCTTGCGGCCGTCCGATGCACTGGCCGTCGGGATAGACTGCGCGTCAGTCGCCGGTGTCCGGTACCTGCACCTTCACGATTTCACCCGACGTATTCGTCGGCTGCCCGAAGCCTTTGTTCGAGATGTACAGCGTGTTACCGTTGCCGAAGGTCATCGCGGTCGGAAAACTCAGTCCGCTCACGATGGTGTGCCACATGTCGTCGCTCCCGAGCCGCACGACCGTTCCGGTATTGGCATAGGGTGGCGCGGGCGCGTAGAAGCCCGTGAAACTTTCCAGAACGTAGAGTTGCCCGTGATGCACCGCAACGCCGGTCACTGCGGTAAGCCACGTATGGATTTCGCTGAGTTGCCCCTGCATCGTCAAACGAAAGACTTTGGCGTGGCCTTGCGAGCCAGGATCGAACGTGTTCAGATTGCCGAGCACGAACTGTCCCTTTTTAACGCCACGGCAGCACCCGAAGGGCACGTAGGTGAGCGCCGTCGGAACGATATGTCCTTGCGTGGCGGAAACGTCGACGAGACGCCTGATGCTGCCGTTTTCCGGTGTGACGACGTCCACTTCGCCGTGATTGGGCTCGACCGCATAAAGCGCGTTGCCGACCGCCACGAAACTGTACCACGTCCCGTCAGGTTCGAAATCGGGCGGATTCGGATGAGCGACGGGATGGGTCTTTTGGAATTTGCTCAAGTTGACGATCGGTGTGGCGGTGCCCCCCGGACCGATACGATCGATGCTGTTGAACGTCCCGGCCAAGCCGTGCGAACATCCGGCGCCCGATATGAGCGCATACAGCGTGCCATGCAAGAACGTGACGTCCGCGACGCTGCTCGCGTAACCGCCGGCCTTAGCCGCAGTCTGATTCGACGGAAGATTGCGGGCGATCGTGGTGCGTACGCCCGTCGTTACGTTTACCGCGGAAATGCGCCCCGTGTATCCGCCAAGATACGGTCCAACCGGAGCCGGAACTTGCCGGCATTGGCCCACAGTCGATTGAGAGCCGCCCAAACCGCCTTCCGCAACGTAGAGCCGCCCGTCGGGCCCGAACCCGATTCCGCGCGGATTCTCCAGTCCCGTCGCGACGACGGTGGGCGTCAGGACCGGCGAGTAAGCGGCCCTGATCTTCGTTTGCGGTGCCGTCTGCATTGACTGCGCGAGCGGTGTGACCGGCGACGTGCCGGCTGCGCCACCGCATGAAGCTAAGCTCAGACCGCCTACAAAAAGTGCCGCGATAAGTCCGGCACGAGAAGCTAGCATAGAAACCTCCTTAGCGTAGCAATGGAGTGACTTGAGAAGATGCGCCTACGTCGGCCCTCGCATGGTTCTCGTAAGCGTGGCGGAGTGACTGGCTGTCGCTATGATCGCTCCTCTTCCGATGAACTGCGCCCGGAGGATGCCTTCGGTAGGTCCTATATACGTAGGAGAACGTACGGCCAAATCGTCAAGAAATAGTCAAGGTCATTAAGAAACAGCCAAGAACGATGAGTCGAAAAATGCCGCTGCTAAAATCTCGCAACTTAACGTAGCCGTGCCACTCGACTTTTCGGTGCCCGCACTTGCGCACGGGCTAACCGATCATCTGGTAGCTAGGGGAACGCACAAGCGCGTCATCATCGCAACATCGGCGCCGGCTTCGTGGCTGTCAAAGGCTGGCAACGCTCATCTGCGGCGGATGCTTTATATGACGGCTGTGGCGGCAATCCGCTGCCCCCATCCTCAAAGATTTTATGATGTCATGAGTGGCGCATGTCCCGATGCGTTTCCAAAAAACATGGCACTTAGCGACGGACAGCGAGGGGTCGAAAAGCGCAGGCACGTCTTGCACTACATTCGACATCATCCCGAAGAACTGCATCCTTACATCCCCAACAAGAATTCCGATTACGGCGAACTCACTCGACAAAGATTCCGTGAGTTGACCGGCTTTCGTGGAGAAGTTTGATTTGTGATAGGGCCGCGCGGCTAGGCTATGCCGGTGGAGCGCAGCTTACGGCGCGACGAGATGCCGAGCTTTTGGTATGCCGACGCGAGGTGCTTCTCGACCGTCTTATGGCTGATCGAAAGCAGACGTGCTATCTCTAAATTCGATTCGCCGCGGGCGGCGAGCACTGCGATCTCGCGTTCGCGCGACGAAAGCCTCGAGGTTGCGTCGCTCGCACCTCCGTTGAGGCGACGCACGTCGTACACCGCACCGCAGCGGCGGTAGATCGCAAGCGCGGAATCGATCTCGCCGGCTGTCTCCAGCGCGGTCGCTTCGAGCAGCGGCGCGCGCAGGCGCCGAAACCCGTCGGCGGCGTCGCGCGCTAATAGCGAAGCGTCGGCGTGGCGCCCTTCGCGGCTAAGGCAGATGGCATCGAAAAGCGCCAGCGCCGGCCGTTCGAGCGAATCGCTCGGCCCGGCGGCGGCACGCTCCAGATAATCGCGCGCGATTGGGCGATCGTCAGGCGCGCCGTAGCGCCCCACGGCAAGAAACGTCAGCACGTTGCCGCGCACGAGCTCGCACTGCGGCATCACCCGGTGCAGCAGGAGCTGCGCGTCGCTGCCGCGGCCGCGCCGCATCATGAGCTCGGCCAATCCAGCGCCGCATTCGATTTCGAGCTTGCGCGGCCCTGAAAGTTCGAATCCCTGCGACCATTTCTCAATCATCGCTTCGTCGCCGAGATGAGCGGCGACGACCGTACCCCAGGCGGTGGCAAAAGTGGCGTTCACGTGATGCTCCGTCGCCGGAGGCACCGCTTCGACCGCGGCACGGGCGGCTTTGAGGTCGCCACGAAACAAATGACACATCGCACCGAACGCATGCGCGGACTCTTCGCCGTAACGGTTGCGCGTCTCGCGCGCGATCTGCAAAGCTCGTTGAATATGTTCGAGTGCCTCTTCGTGCAAACCGAAAAACGACGAGCACATGGCGCCGTTGACGAGCGCGGCACTCAGCGCGCGCACCGAACCACTGGCGGCGGCGGCGGCGACCCAGGCCGCATGCTCGCTCCGAAAACGGCTGACGTCACCGATCGTCATGGCCACCCACGACGCCACGTTGTGAAAGCGAAGGCCGATGTCGGCGGCCGTGGCGAGCGCACGGGAATCAACCTGTTCGAGATGATTCGTCGCGCGCGTCGGGAAGCCGAACGTTGCCGCCAACCACGCGAGACCGAGATGAATGCGGCTGCGCGCGAGATACTCGTCCGAATCGACGCGTTCGAGCATCTCTTCAAGAGACGCGGTCGGTGCCGGCATGCCGAGTATGTAGGCGATAAGCGCGCCCTGCAAGTGGCACGTCGCTTCCCGGTCGTACGCCCCAGCTTTGCGGAAGACCTCGGCGGCGGCGGCATACATCACGCGCGCCTCGTCGGCCCAGGTGAGCGTAATGCGTAGCTCGGCGACCTTCTCCATGAGCGAACCGCGCACGATCGGATCGAGCGTCTCAGCTTCGAGCGCGCGCTCGTAAAACGCGATCGCGTCTTCGTGCGCGTGCACGCGGGCCGCGGCATCGCCGGCTAACTGGTTATAGCGAGCAGATCGCTCGCCCTCGCCGGCCGCCCACCAGTGATAGGCCAGCGCTTCGATCGAAGGCTCGCCGCCCGAAGCGGCCTCGAGCACCGTCGCAATTTTGCGATGCAGCGGCTGAAGTTCGGCGCCGAGAAAATCGCCGTAGATCGCCTCGCGTGTGAGTCCGTGACGAAAGCGAAAGACCCGCGGTGTCAGCTCTTCGATGAGTTGAAAGTCGCGGACGCGACGTAACGTCGGCAGCAACTGCGACGGATCGACGCCGACCATCGTCGCGAGCAGATTGAGATCGAACGTACGCCCGATCACCGCCGCTTGCGTCACGATGTGCCGCTCGTGCAGATCGAATGGCCGCAAACGCTCGAGAAGCGTCGCTCGCACGGTTTGCGGCAGTTGCTGGCGGCTGGGCCGGCCATTCTGTTGCGCGTGCCGCTCGACGGCGCTCTTGAGCAGCTCTTCGGTGAAGAATGGATTCCCTTCGCCGGCCAACGCCACCGCGCGGCGAACGTCGTCGGGCAACACGAGCTCCGCGAGCGCTTGCTCGATGAACGTGCGCAATTCGACGCCGGCCAACGGCGCGAGGTCGATTTGACCGACTTGCGCGCCGCGGGCCAGTTTTGCGATCGCGGCCGTCAAAGGGTCGGAATGCAAATCGTCGGAGCGAAACGAGGCGACGATGAGCGCGCGCATGCGATTCAGCCTCGGCCCGAGATAGGCAAGCAGATCGAGCGTGGCTGCGTCGGCCCAATGCAAATCTTCAATTATTACGACCACGGCTTTGCGAGCGACGATTGCCGCGAAGCGTTCGGCTATCGCCTCGAACTGTTCGTGCTTCGACTCGACGGGACTCAGCCAGTCGGCATCGGGATCGAGCCGCGCTAACGCGTCCAAAATCGGCCCATAGGGGCGACGCGCGTCTTCGGTGCACCATCCCTGAACGACGCGCCAACGAGAGTAAGTGAGCGATCGGCAGAATTCGCCGATGAGCCGCGACTTACCAAGGCCGGCGTCGCCCGTCACGAAAACCAGCCCGCCGCGAGAAGATCCCGCGGTGAGCCGCCGTTCGTGCAGGTACGCCAGTTCTTCGCGCCGCCCGACAAACGGGCGGCAGACCACTGGTCGAACGATCACGCCACATCGTTCATTGGCGGTTTCGAGCGATGCGCCTACGTCAAAGGTAGGGTTGGCTCCCCATGCTGCCGGTGCCGCCGCAGTGGTAGCATCTCTCAAACCGCCTTACACAAGGAGCAACTATGCGTTCGCAAACCAGGTGCGCCGTGGCATTTGCCGCCGTGCTGTTCAGTGCGTGCTCGAGCAATTCGGCTTTACCGACGAGTGGCGTCGGCACAACCGGTACCAACGTCCAGGTTCCGGCGCGGGCGACCGCCGGCGTTCCGACCGGTCGCGTGGGGACCGTTCGTTTTTCCGTCGCGCTGCCGCTGCGCAACCAGCCGAAGCTCACCCAATTCCTGGAGAGGCTGCAAGACCCGTCGTCAGCGAGCTATCGCAAATTCATTTCACGCGAGGAGTTCTTGCGCGAATTCGCACCGACGGCGACCGCACTTGCGGCTGTCGCGCGCGAGTTAGCGGCTGCCGGGTTTCATGTGTCGATTACCGATCAGGCAGTCTCTGCTTCAGGCACGCAGACCCAAGCCGAGCGCTATTTCCGCACGTCGTTGCAAGCCGTCAGCTACGGTTCAACGACCGTGCTGGCTCCGCGGACGAGGCTGACGCTATCGCGTTTGCTCACGAGCAGCGACGCGACGGTCATCGGCCTCAACGGCATTCCGCCGATGCACACCTTCTCGAAGATCATTCCGATGCCCGGCGGCATTCGACCCGAAAACATTTACGGTCCGTACGGCCCGTACTACGCGACCGACCTGAAGCAGGCGTACGCGTACCCCAGCTATCTGGACGCGACCGGAGCCGGGATCACCATCGGCATCGTGATCGATTCGCCGGTCAGCCAGTCGGATATCGACGAATATTTCAGCACCGAAGATTCGAAGGTGGCGCCTAAGATCACAAACGTCAAGATCGACGGCGGCGGCAAGTACGGCGGCGACGGAACCGGCGAAGCCACGCTCGACGCCCAGCAATCCGGCGGCATGGCTCCGCGCGCGAACATCACCGTCTTCGATATGCCCAGCCTGAGCGATTCGGATATCTACGACGCCTATTCGGCGGTCGTGAAAAATAAGAGCATCGTCGTCGTCAACTCGTCGTTCGGCGGGTGCGAACTGGCATTCAACAGCGCCAGCGGCCTCAAAGAGCTCAAGAAGTTCGATGCGGTCTTCCAACAGGGACTATCCGAAGGCATCACGTGGGTTGCGGCCAGCGGCGACCACGCTGCGTTCCAGTGCGGCTCCGACAACAACGCACAAGGCGTACAATGGCCGTCGGACAGCCCATATGTGCTCGGGGTTGGAGGCACGAATCTCACGACCTCGTACGCGAAAAACAATGTGAATTCGAAGTACAAGCACGAGGATGCGTACGCCGACATCAAGCCGGACAACGGCGGCGATTACTGGGGATCGGGCGGCGGTTACAGCGTGATCTACGCACGGCCCTCGTATCAAAATGGGGCCGTCTCCAACAAGGGACGCGGAATACCCGACGTGTCGGTGCACATGGGCGGCGAGGGTTTTAGCTCGGGCGGCCGGAGCTGCGACGCTCAGAAATGCAACGTTGACGACAGCAGCGACACGGAATATGTGGAGGGCCAGTGGTCGCAGTCGATCGGCACGTCCGCGGCATCACCCGATTTCGTCGGCCTGCTCGCACTTAGCGCCGAGATCGTGAACGGCAAACTCGGGCCGGTGAACGCGGAGTTGTACGCGGCAGCCGCCAAAGACAAGAATTACTATTTCCGCAAAGGGCTCAAAGGCAATAACGGTTTCGCGACGACGAGCGGTTTGTGGGATCCCGTATTAGGTCTGGGCACGCCGTATGGCGCGCGCATCGCGGGGGCAAAATCGGTCGCTGGTGAGCCGACGTCGCCCTCGAATCCATAGGAGAGAGAAGCTCTAAGCAGTGGTGCGAACCCGGCCGAGTGACGAAAGCACGGAGCCGGGTTCGCTACATATCGGTTGTCATTTAGAATAAACGCGGATGCGGCGGCAAGATCGCGCCTTCAAATTCGAGCAGCGCCCGCTTAAGCGGCAACCCGCCACCGTAACCGGTCAGTTGGCCATCCGTCCCAATCACTCGGTGACATGGAATAACAACAGCAATCGGATTGGAGCCGTTCGCGTGCCCTACGGCGCGTGCACCGTTGACTAGACCGAGCTCGCTCGCAATCGCTCCGTAGGACGTCGTGGTCCCGTAGGGAATCGCGCGCAATCGTTCCCATACGTGTCGTTCAAACGGTGAGCCGCGCGGACCCAAAGGCAAATCGAAAACGCGGCGTTTGCCAAGAAAATATTCGGTCAACTGGGCCTTGGCAGCGTCCATGCCGCTACGTGCGTCCCGGGAAAACGGCTCGCCCGATGTGCTCGCCGGAGCTCGTTTCGGCAGCCAAAGCTCGACGAGAATGCCGTCATTATCGACAGCGAGCTTCATACTACCGAACGGCGTTTCGAACGTGGACCGAAAGAGGGCGGCGTCAATCATTCCATCACCGCGAGAAGAATTCATCAAGAAACGCCGCCGCTTCTTGCGAGATGCCGATGATCTTGTTTGTTGCCTGACGATAGAATTTGAAATTGAGCTCGGTCTCGGGTTGGCCGTCATTCCAGTTGGTGAAATGCTTGAGCTCGCTGCGGCCCAGCCGTCGCTTCGCGAGCGCGGTACGTCTGATGGTGAGGCTCACGCGCGGCGTTTGCCGGGCGATGCCACGCTTCTTCGCAATTGCTTCGGCGGAAGTGACAACGCCGCGCGCGATAAGGCCTTGCCCACCCTCATTCTCGCTCGCAAACACGAAAACCGCGTCGCCTTCGGCGATATGCTTACCTCCATACATCGTCTTCTGGGCGACGAACGCGAAGGTCCGCACCCGCGGATCGGAAACCTCGGCTTTGATTGCAAACGCCAACGCTAGGTGGTCACGGCGAGATCGAATCGATCGAGGTCCATGACCTTTTTCCACGCGGCGACGAAGTCGCGAACGAAGCGATCGCCCTCGATGGCGTAGACCTCGGCGATCGCGCGGAGCTGCGAGTTTGAGCCGAAGATCAAGTCGCAGTTCGTGCCGGTCCACTTCAGCTCGCCGGTGCGCCGGTCGCGACCCTCGTACGTGTAGTTCACGCCGTTCGACTGCCACTTCGTCGACATGTCGAGCAGGTTCACGAAGAAGTCGTTCGTAAGCGTGCCGGGCCGCTTTGTGAAGACGCCGTCTTTGGAGCTTCCGTAATTCGCGCCGAGCGCACGCAAGCCGCCCACGAGCACCGTCATTTCAGGCGCGGTCAGCGTGAGCAAGTGCGCGCGATCGAGGAGTCGTTGCTCGGGCGAACGGGCGTGTACGGCACCGAGGTAGTTGCGGAACCCATCAGCGAGCGGTTCCAAAACGGCGAAGGATTCCGTGTCGGTATTCTCCTGTGTTGCGTCGGTGCGCCCAGGCGAGAAGTCCACCGTCACGTCGTGCCCGGCGTTCTTCGCGGCCTGCTCGATCGCCGCCGACCCGCCGAGAACGATAACGTCGGCCAGTGAGACCTTCTTGCCGCCGGAGAGCGAAGCGTTGAACTCCGTCTGCACCTTCTCGAGCGTTTGCAGCACCTTTGCCAATTCAGCGGGCTGATTGACGGCCCAATCCTTTTGCGGCGCAAGCCGAATACGCGCACCGTTCGCGCCGCCCCGCTTGTCGGTGCCCCGGAACGTCGATGCGGACTCCCACGCGGTCGTCACGAGCTGCGAAACCGTGAGTCCCGAGTTCAGGATGCGGTTTTTGAGTGCGGCGATGTCCTGCTCGTCGATCAGCGGATGGTCCCTCGCAGGCAGCGGGTCTTGCCAGATCTGCGGCTCGGAAGGTATCTCCGGACCGAGATAGCGCGAAATGGGACCCATATCGCGATGCGTCAACTTGTACCACGCCTTGGCAAAGGCGTCGGCAAACTCTTGCGGATTCTCGTGGAAGCGCTTCGAGATCGGCGCGAAGATCGGATCGACCTTCAACGAGATGTCCGTCGTGAACATCATCGGCGCGTGCTTCTTCGCCGGATCGTGCGCGTCGGGAACGGTGTTGGTACCCGCGCCGTCTTTCGGCGTCCACTGATGACCGCCGGCGGGACTCTTCGTCAGCTCCCATTCATAGTTGAAGAGATTGTGGAAGTATTCATTGTTCCACTTCGTCGGCGTCGTCGTCCACGCTCCCTCGAGGCCGCTCGTGATTGCGTCGTCGCTGTGGCCATTGCCGAACGTATTGCGCCAGCCGCGATTCTGCTCTTCGATGCCGGCGCCGGCAGGCCCAAAGCCGACGTATTGATTCGGATCGGCCGCGCCGTGCGCTTTGCCGAACGTGTGGCCGCCGGCGATGAGCGCGACGGTCTCCTCATGGTTCATCGCCATGCGGCCGAACGTCTCGCGAATATCGTGCGCCGCGGCGAGCGGATCGGGCTCTCCGTTGGGGCCCTCAGGGTTCACGTAGATCAGACCCATCTGCACCGCCGCCAGCGGTTGTTCGAGAGCGCGTTCGCCGCTGTAGCGCTTGTCGGCGAGCCACGTGTCTTCCGGACCCCAGTAGATGCTTTCGTCGGGTTCCCACGCGTCCACGCGTCCGCCGGCGAATCCGAACGTCTTGAATCCCATCGATTCGAGCGCGCAGTTTCCGGCCAAGATCATGAGATCGGCCCACGAGATCTTCCGGCCGTACTTCTGCTTGATCGGCCAGAGCAAGTGGCGCGCTTTGTCAAGATTCGCATTGTCCGGCCAACTGTTGAGCGGCTCAAAGCGCTGCTGGCCCGAGCCGGCGCCGCCGCGCCCGTCGCCGATGCGATACGTCCCCGCGCTATGCCATGCCATACGAATGAAGAGCGGTCCGTAGTGACCGTAGTCGGCCGGCCACCATTCTTGCGACGTCGTCATCAATGCGAAGATGTCGGCCTTGACCGCCTTGAGATCGAGGCTCTTGAACTCGCGGGCGTAGTTGAAATCGGAACCCATCGGGTCGGAGAGCTTAGACGGCCGATGGAGCGGCGTAAGGTCCAACAACTCGGGGAACCAATCGATGTTGACTCTGGGCCGGAGTGGTACGTGCTTTACGGGACAGCCTTGATCGGCTTCTGACAGTTCTACAATCGTGTTTTCCACTGATGCTATTTCTCCGAAGGAAAAGGTGCGTCTCGTCAGCGAACGAGCTGAAAGTGACTTTCACTCTCACTAGGGATCGGGTCCTGCCGCAGGCGGCCGCCGGCCAAGGGAAGCTGCCGAAGAACTATCAGCTCATCTACGAAATCGTCGCAGAGAGCGGCATCGGCTGCCACCTCACGCCTTCCGAGATCTACGCTAGGGCGCTCAAACGGCGAGCGGGCATCGGATTTTCGACCGTCTATCGCGGTCTCGAACGCCTACGCGAGCTCGGTTTGGTTTCCGAGCTCTTCGTGCCGGGCGTAGACGCGGCGACCTACGAGCCTGCCGGGCCGCAGCATGCCCACTTTCGCTGCAGCGAATGCAACGGAATCGAAGACGTGGCCTACGCGATTCCGACGCGCACGATCAAGGCCCTTGGGATGCGGCACGGTTTCAAGATCGAAAGCGAACGCGTGACGTTCGAAGGCCGCTGCGCGGCCTGCAGCGCTTCCTAAATTACAGCGTCCGTCACAATGTCGGCGACGTAGACGTTACCCTTGGCGTCAACGGCAACGCGCCATCGCACTCTCTTCGTGCAGAGGAGCATCCGTCAATGAGAATTTCGATTACGGCCGTTTGCGCGGCAATCGCATTAGCGGCCACTGCTGTGCTGTCCGGCTGTGGCGGTGGCGCTTCGTCATCGAGCTTCGCCCCTTCAGCATCGACGCAGCAACGCATTACACAATCCGGGTCGAACGCACGATCGCAAGGAAGCGTCACGCGCTACTATCCTGTCACGCTCGACGCGCTCGGCGGAACTGTTAGCTTCGCCATCAACATCAACAGCAGCAGCCAAGTCAGCGGCACGTCACTTCTACGAGGAAACAAAATCTTGCACGCTCAGATCTGGAGAGAGCGTACGCCTCGCACGACCGACCTCGGCACGCTGGGCGGCCCGAACAGCGCGATTTTCCAGTATAACCATGGCGCCGCGGGCCAGTTCGTGGGGTGGTCCGAGATCTCCAAAACCGACCCGTATGCCGAAAATTTCTGCGGTTTCGGCACGTCACACATTTGCCTCGGGTTTAGCTGGCAATCCGGTAAGATGAGGTCGCTCCCGACGCTTGGCGGAAACAATGACAACACCAACGATGTGAACAAGCGCGGCCAGATCGCCGGCGCTGCCGAGACCAGTACCAAAGACCCGAGCTGCGAGCCGCCGCATGTCTTTGATTACCTCGGCGTCATTTGGCAGCCGAGCGGTACGATCACAATTCTGCCGCCGTATTCCGGCGACACCATCTCATATGCGTACACCATCAACCAGTCCGGGCAGGCTGCCGTTGGAAATTCAGGCTCGTGCGCCACTCCATCAGCACATGCGCTGCTCTGGCGAAACGGCTCGCCGGTCAACCTCGGCAGCCTCGGAGGCAGCGAATTCAACGCAGCACTGGACATCAATAACCGGGGTCAGATCATTGGCAACTCAGACCTTTCCGGAGACATGGTGACTCATACTTTTCTCTGGCAAAGCGGCACGATGAGCGATCTTGGCACGTTGCCCGGCGACGTCGATAGCTTTGCCGGTGGGATCAACGATGCGGGGCAGGTCGTAGGCGAATCATGCGACGCGAGCGGAAATTGCCGGGGCTTCCTCTGGCAGAACGGGTCAATGACCGATCTCAATACGCTCATTCCGCCGAACAAGAACCGGTACGTGCTCTTTGGCAGCAACATTAACGACAGCGGGCAGATCGTCGGAGCAACCGTCAACACGCAGGGCTTAGAGCGCGCGGTCGTGTTGCTCCCTCGCAGAACAACCGACGTTTCGCCTATTGGCGTGTCCGCGCCTAAGATTACGCTACCCGAAAGTCTGCGGATGCAACTTCGGGACCTTCGTGTCGGGCCTCGCGCTCTTCGCAACTCTGCAATCCCGCGATAGAGCAACAATCAAAGCATTTCGGGATATGCCGACTCCGATGCGCGCCGCCTAGTTCACCTCGGTCGCGGGCGCGCCGGGCGAGGGGGACCGGGCTACGCTCGGAACCATAGTCCCAGCGACCCGGCGTATAGAACGATGCAAAGCGCGACGCGCAATGCACGCTGCGGAAGCTTATGCGCGAGAGCAACACCGAAGCCGACACTACAAACGGCCCCAACGCCTAATACTAGGCCGGCTCGCCAATCGGCAAAGCCTGCTAGGGTGTAAGTGGGAATCGCGATCCCTATCGCAGGCAGCACGACAGCGAGCCCCATACCTTGCGCCTCCGTTTGAGAGAGCCCGAAGAGCAACGCAAACAGTGGGATCGTAAAGGTGGCGCCTCCGACTCCAAACAGCCCCGAGCAGAACCCGCCGCTAGCTCCGATCGCTGATGCCGAGGGCCATCGAAGTTTGGGGCTCGTCGCCTGCCGCCAGAAAGCACTGCAGATTGTGAACGTCGCCAACGCCGCGAGAAAGACCGCGAAACCTTTCCGCATGGGCTCTTCCGGCAGATGAACGGCGAGGTGCGCTCCGACGACCGTAGCGATCGCGGAACCTGCTGCGGTCGCTGCAATGAGACGGCTATTAAGGCGACTTCGTCGAGCGTATTGCCAAAGTGCGATGACACCGATCGGAAGCTGCATCACGAGGCTGGTCCCTTGTGCCAAATGTTGGCCGAAGCCAAGGAAACCAAGAGCAGGCACGGCGATAACGCCCCCGGTAATCCCGAACGTGCCGGAGACATAGCCAAGCCCAAGGCCCACCAATAGATCGAACGCCAGACTGCCTTGCGTCCGACTCGACTAGTTCGCGTTCGCAGCGTAACAAACTTTTTGATTGACGACGCGCTAAGATAGTTGTATTATACAACGGTTGAGTCGTCGAACTACTGGGGCATCGCCCGTCGCCTTCGAGCAACAGATCGTGGGCCTGATCCGCGCGCTTGGATTGCACCGACCGGATCAAACGCCTTGTGGTGCCCCGATTTCGGTGGGCGAAGCTCAAGCACTTTTCGAACTCGCGCACGACCCTGGCATCTCTCAAAATGAGCTCGCAGCGCGATTGCATCTAGAAAAGAGCACGGTCAGCCGGCTGGCTAAGATCCTTGAACAGCGCGGTTGGCTCGATCGCTTGAGGGACAAGGGCGATTCTCGCCTGTTGAGACTACGGCTAACGGCGGCTGGATCAAAGACGGTGCAACGT
Organism: Vulcanimicrobiota bacterium; assembly: GCA_963826325.1. Classification (GTDB taxonomy): domain Bacteria; phylum Vulcanimicrobiota; class Vulcanimicrobiia; order Vulcanimicrobiales; family Vulcanimicrobiaceae; genus Cybelea. The sequence continues at coordinate 151,133 of CAWGWT010000003.1, read as the reverse complement.
CTCTCCGCATCGCGGCGAGCACGTTTCGCTACGGTCTTCGAAGCAATCCCCGTGCGTAAGCGCGACGCCCTTCTGGATTCACTCTCTCTTTTATCCGAGGTACTCAATGAAGCGTAATACCTACACGGCCATCGTCGCTTTGACGCTCGTGACCGTGCCCTTTGCAGTTCGGGCGGACAATTCGCACCAAAATATGGTCATGGAACACGGCGCGCAGGTCATGCCGTTCGACCAAAACCAAGCCATGCACATGTTCTTGCCAAGCGCAACCGGCGGCGTGGTTGAAATCGTCGTTCACAACATGGACGCAGCACAGATTGCTCTCGTTCGCTCGCACTTACTCCAAGAGGCCGCAATGTTCGCACGAGGCGACTATTCGGACCCCGCCTACATCCACGGAAAGACCATGCCAGGGTTAGCTCAACTGAAGTCCGCCGCTTCTCGCGTGTCGGTTCGCTATTTCGAGACTCCGAGCGGAGCGGCAATCACGCTCGCAAGCGCCGATCGGGACTTAGTCGCAGCGGTTCATCAGTGGCTAGCGGCGCAGCAGCGCGACCACTCCTCAAGGGATGCGGATCACTGTGACATGAAGATGTAGTTGTCTCCCCAAGCCCTCAACGCCGCCCCTGGGAGACCTTAGTACAATGAACGAGCGGAGAAGAGCAATGCCTAAGCGGATAGTCGTGGCCTTTTTATTCCTTGTGCTCATCGGCAGTGAATCAGCCGGCGCAAGCGAGGAGGGTCTCTTCCCATACGCAACCATCGATAGGATGGCGCGAGCCTCAGTTCCGATCGCTTGTGCGACGGACGTGCAGGGCAAGATTGGCATTCGAAACATTAATGGCAGCGGATTTTTCGTCAATCGTAGCGGTGACGTCGTGACTGCTCAGCACGTAGTCGCCAGTCTCAGCGGCTGCATTCCAGCGATCTATGTACCGCGATCCGGCTGGTCGTTCTCGGATGAGCACGTCGAAGCAAAATGGTATCGTATTTCGTCATGCGCCCAGGACACCTCAGTGGACATCGCGGTATGCCATCTAGCCGACAATCCGTTCAACGATCCTGGTCTGCATACAGCTTTGGAGGCCGTTCAGTTTGACATCGACGCCGAGCCGGAAGGAGCTCCCGTCGCATTCACAAGCTTCCCCCTCAACAATACTCATCCGATAACCTCCGTCGGCATCGTGGCGGGCTATTACTGGCAGAATCACCAGCGCTTCCTCATGGTAGATAAAGGCGCTTGGTCCGGCGCAAGCGGAAGCGCACTTTATGGGTCAGACGGCCGTGTAGTCGGCATCGTGGTTCAAGCCGGGATATGCGCAAGATTTACGCAGGGCAGCTGCAAGTATGACGGATTGACTTTCGCAAAGACGGCAGACAACATCGACGGATTCCTTACACAGCATAACGTCCCCCACCAAGTGTAGTTATGGCTAGCGAGCGTATGCGGGGCAACGAGGCGCTCGGAATCCGCCGGAATCCGCGGCGACCACCGAATCAGGAGCCCTATGGGGAACATGGGATGAGTTCAATACGTACGGAGGGAGTGACGCTACGTCAGGCGGCGCTGATCGTTGGCTTCGCCTATCTGCTCAATCCCGTCAGCTATGCCGAGTTTACAATCTACCCAAAGCTGGTTATTCCGGGCCACATCGAGCAGACCGTCGCAAACATCGGCGCCCATCACGGTCTGTTCCTCACCGCGTTTTTTTGTTACCTGATCAACTTCATCGAAGACATCATCATCGCTTGGGGACTCTACATTCTGCTGGCGCCCGTGAACCGGGCGCTAGCGTTGCTTGCGGCGTGGTTTCAGTTGATCTACGCGGCAATCGCGATCTCGGTCTCTTTAACCTCGCGACCGTGTACCGCATGCTGACGACGCCCGAATACCTCAGCACGTTTGGGTCGGGTCCGCTCCAGGCGCAGGTTGACCTTCTGCTCCATTCGTTTCGATACGACTACTCATTGGCTCTGGTAATCTTTGGAATTCATCTGTTACTTGTGGGCTACCTCATCGTGCGCTCGCACTACATACCGTGGTGGCTCGGTATCCTCTTGATCATCAATGGATTGGGCTGGATGATTAATGGCTTGCAGCCGTACCTGTATCCTGACGCCAATCTTGGATTCATCTTCATCACGTTCTTCGGAGAGCTAGTCTTCATGCTTTGGCTGTTGATTAGGGGCTGGAAGATTCAGGAGCCCGTGTAGGCCAAGCAAAACGGCCTCGCGATTCGCGAAGCCGTGTGCGGGGCGGCGGGAACCTAAATTACTGTTGTTGACCGCTCACCGGAATCATCAGATGCGCGTAGGGCGTGCCAGGCCACATCACATACGGCTTCGTTGGATCCGGATCGGGGGTGGTCGGGTAGCCCATCGTTTTGGCAGAGGGACCGACGATCATCACGTGGGGTCCGGTCTTCACCCAATGGTTACCATCGCCAGGTGCAGTCGCGTACGGATCGGTGTTGCTTGCGCCATTGTCACCGGCCAACATATAGACGAAGCCGACGCTATTGGGCGGAGTCGTATGCGTCATCAACGCGTGCGCCCATTGCAAGGCGTTGCTGTCCAAGCACATGGCATCGTCAGCACCGGCGACCATGCAGGTAAAGCCGTTCGAGCCCGTCTGAAGGGTCCGCATGGTGCCGTCTTTTTGCATCTGCACGATCGTCGCGCCTTTAACGACGGGCGCAGGCGCCGCGGTCATAACCTTTGCGATGTAGTCCGAGTCTGACATTGCGCCCATCGGCTGAGCTTGAATCCCGATTGGGGCGACCACTATGACGATTGCGATCGTCAATCCGAAGAAGATGGCACGAAGCATAATTTTTCTCCTCCGAGCGTGATGTGGGGAGAGCAAGGTTCGGCTTGGCAAGCACCATTTCCGCTCGATGCTCGTCGAGGCAGAAGCGCAGCGAAGCTGCGAAAAGGAGACCCGGCGGTTACTTCGTGGTTATAAGCCCAATCGTGGCGTCAATGCAACTGCTGCCGGACGGGTACGGACAGGCTGTGACATGCTGCACGTACTTAACGTTGCCGTGGCTGCTATGGACTCTCTTTGCGCGGAACGTGTCGTCGGTCGGGTTGCCGGGGTTCGGGTGAAACGAAGCCCTGATATGCCTGATTTTCTTACCGTCTAAGTTCGTGATTTCTGAGCCCCACGAATAGGGGGCGAGGCTCGGTGAGCTACAGGTTTCACTGGAATAGACGATGCAGACCTCCTCTACCGTCTTACCCCTGCCTATGATGTAACAGACATTGTATTGTGAGCCGCACGACTGATCTCGCTGGAAGCCGGCGGCGACGAAGTGGGGAGCGGAGTGGCTGAGCGGCGCTACCTGCGATCCGCCGGTTACCGTCTGGGAACTGCTACCAGAACATGCCGCGAGCCCAAAGCTCACGACAATCGCGGCCATAATGTTATTACGCACGTCTGAACTCCTTCGTAGCTACGTTGCCGATGTAGCGGCTACCGTCGGCCGTGTGTGGTCGGCGCGTCCGCCGTACTGCGTTCAAAGCCACCGGCTTCCCTGCCTGAAAAAATATAGAACGCTTCCAAGCTTTCCATCGCTCAACTTAGCCTGCCGTCGATTCAGCATCTTAACCATTTCTTGACGATTCGCGTGTAGCGTCTAGTATGTCTGTGCGAAAGCACCCGCCTTCGCCGGTTAGCGATAAGGAGCCACGCTGTTATGACAAGCTATCGTTTCCTATCTTGTGTCCTCGGCGCAACGGCGCTCGTCGCGATCCTCGCCGGCTGTAGCGGGGGCGCGCCGTCGCAGCCCTCGTCGTCGACCCAAGCCGCGCCGGATGCGGCGCAGCTTTTGCATCCCGCCACGAACCCGCAGTGGGTGCTCAACCGGCTCAGGGGCGCGCCGGCGGACGTCGCGATTGGGCGCTCCCGGATGTCGCCCGGCGCGAAAAACAGCGCTTTGCTGTACATTGCGAACACCCATGCGAGCAGTGTGAACGTCTATTCGTATTCGAAATGGAACGCGGTCGGCGAACTCCTCGGCTTCACGGATCCATATACGATGTGCGTCGACGCCGCGCAAAACGTCTATGTGACGGACTTTTCGGGAAAACGCGTCATCGAGTACGCGCATGGCGCGATCACATCGACGAGAACGCTGGCCGACCACCAGGGAACGCCCGTCGCGTGTGCCATCGATCTCAAGACCGGCGATCTCGCCGTTTCGAATTTCATGGGACCTAGCGGCGGCACGGGCAACGTCATCGTCTACCGGGGCGCAAAGGGCACGCCGACCGAATACGTAGCTAAGAACCTTAGCGACTACTTTTTCGTCGGCTATGATGCCAACGGCAATTTGTTCGTCGATGGCGAGGGCTCGGCCAGCGATGTGCTTCTGGCGGAGCTTCCTAACGGCAAGAGTGCGTTCAAGGCGATTCATATGAATGTAACTCTGGGATTCCCCGGCGGTGTCGCCTGGGACGGCGAGTTCCTCGCAGTGGCTGATCAGCAGGCCAACACGATCTATCAGTTCAAGGTGTCGCGCTCGAAAGCAACGATGCAGGGCTCGACAGTGCTGAGCGACGCCACCGACGTGTTTCAGTTTTGGCTGACGGGCAGCAGCCCGAAGCACCCGCAGGCGACCGCCGTCATCGGAGCGGATTTCGGGGCGAGCGCGGCTGATAAGTGGGACTATCCCGCGGGCGGCACGCCGCTGAAGACCATTACCGGTCTCGACAATCCAGAAGGCGCAGCCATTAGCAAATAGATCGAAAGGTGCCGCGTTTCGTCGGGCCGTAAGTAAAATCGCTCACGGGCGGCTCAGGCATTGGAGGTGTCAAATGCTGATACGTTGCTGTATTCCCGCACTCGCAAGCCTCGCGCTCTTAAGCGGGTGCGGAGGCGCTTCGTCGCCTCCGGTGTTGACCAACGCTCAGTCCATAATCTCGCGGCCGGGTTTCGGACCAAGTATCGAGCGCTTCGTTACCGCGAGTAAGCCCACCCTATCTAAGGGGATCGCTGCGGGAACGGGAACCTGGGATGCCGACATCAGCCAGGGTTTACACGTTACACTTAAAGTTTCACTGTATGAAGGAACCTCGTCGGTCGCGACGGGGTCGAAAACGGTTTACGGGCCGGCTACTCCGTTCAGCGTGACGGCGAGGTACACGTGCAAGGCCAAATCGAACCACTCATTTAGCACGCACGTAACCGGAACTTATGGAAATGCGAGCCATAAGTCGGTGTACCCCGCGGTGTCTGCGTCAGTGAAACTCGCCTGCACGTAAAGCACGCGCCGTCTGTGGCGTCCGATCCAGTTACGTGCGAAAATTTGTCAGCTCCCCGCTCGTCCCCGCAGGCGACGGATTCGTCACGCCCGCGAGCGGAAGCGTGCCGCCGGTGCCGAGCGCCTTTCGGTGGGGTAGCCAAACTCTCTTGATAGCCGCGGTTCTGCGAAGCTGGAGGTCTACGAAAGCCGACCGGGGCGACGTCTACCTCAAGCGGCATTGGTACGAGCTCCGTACGGCCACCGGCGCAAAGCTCGAGGTCTACTATGACCGGGAATCCCGGCGCAACGCATCGCCGTGGTGGCTCTACACCATCGATGAGTGAAGTCGAGTAACCGACGCCGAAGCCTAATCGCCGTGGAGGAACATCATGGTACAACGCGTTTGCAATGGTTCGCTGCTTTTGTCTTTTTCGCTCCTTCTCTTCGCAGCCCCCGGACGTGCTCAAACTGCGCCGACGCAGTCGAGCGTGCCGTCCTCCGCACCCCAGGTCGATCCGAAGGTGACCGCGATCGCCAAGGATTGGCTTCATCGCATCCAGACCGCGAACGTCGACCGTTCGCAGCTTACGGACAAGATGAGCGCCGCACTCACTCCGGCGCTCCTACAGCAGGTGGCTGCGCAACTCGCTCCTCTCGGGGATCCCACGGCGATTTCTTTCGTCGGATCTGAGACCGTACAAGGGATCACCGTATACCATTTCGTTCTTACCTTTAAAGCGGCGACGGTTAATGAGTTCCTCGGAATCGACAGCGCCGGAAAGATTGCCGGTTTGAGGTTCACGCCGGCGCAATAACGTTCGAAAACCAGAGCCCCGCCCGCGGCCAGAACATCGCCCCCGCGTGCCCCAAGGTGAGATGTCCCGCGCCGGAGTAGCCCAACCCATGAACGACAAGCGTTGGAAGTGGGGTTTACTCGCTGCCTGCGTGGTTGTCTTTGTCACCGTTCTCTCGGCGCTTTTCGACAACTTCGGTCTGGGCGGAAAGCCGTGGTTCGGCTACTGGGACGACATAATGCCTTCGACCGATCGGCCATTTGTCGGGCAGGTTACGCAGGTCGTAGCCGGCGGCGCGGCAGCGCGCGCGGGACTCCGCGATGGCGATCGCTTCGACCTGCGCGAGCAGGGCCTCTACGACCGCACCAGCCTCGTCTTTCAACCGGTGACGTCAAAGATGGCGACAGTGGTCGTTCGCCGCGGTGGCAAAACGTTCACCGCTCGCGTCCATCCCAGCACGATCTACCAAGGCGATGCCGCGATCAAAGTACCGAACACCGCGCTCGCGATGCTCGCGTATTTGCTCGCATTAGCGTGCGCCTTCGTCATTGCGTTGCGCCGGTGGCAGACGCGCGAGGGCCGCTACCTTTGCCTGACGCTGCTCGCCATTCCTGCGGAAACGATCGGCCCGCTGGCACTGGCAGTACCCGACGCGACGTTGGGCTCATTGAAGTACGCGGTATTGGGCGTCGTCGTGTGCGCGCAGGCCTTGCTTCCCGTCGCGCTCGCCGCGAGGTTCGGAGTTCGATCTCCGTTGAGAGTCGCCGCTGAAGGGATCGCAGTCACTGCGGCCGCGCTCGCGCTCGCGGGCTACGTCGCAGCTACGATTGGGGTGTTGAATCTCTCGATCGATCCGATGCCGTTTGTAAACGGTATGTTCTGGCAGACACTGGGCGTTGCGATATTCCTCATCGCGACGATCACCGCTGCAATCGCGACGGCCGCGACGCCGCAAGTCGATCGCGCGCGAACCGCGTGGCTGCTTCTTCCGCTTCCCATCGCGCTCGCGGCATCGGCGCTGGCGACCGTTCTCCAGCAATTTGCGACGTCATGGGTCACATACATGTCGCTCAGCGCAATTTCAAACGGCCTTCTGCTGCTTGGTGCCGGCACGGTGACGTTCGCTTTGCTCAAGCGTCGAGTGTTCGATTTAGAGTTCGTGGTAAGCCGTACGCTGGTCGTGGCAACGGTATCGCTGATCGTCGTCTCGGCGTTCGTACTCTTAGAATGGCTGCTCGGCTCGGCGGTGGCAAACGTGAGCCATACGACCGGCTTGATTGCCAACGGCGCATTGGCCCTCGCTCTTGGCCTGTCGCTCAATTACATTCATAAGCGCGCAGACGCATTCATCGAAGCGCTATTTTTTAGAAAGCGGCGAGAAGACGAGCGAGCTCTACTCGATTTTTCCAGGGAGGCGGCGTATGTCACGGACTCCGACGAACTCATCGATCGCGCGATTGAGGCGGTGGAGCGTCATACGGACGCCCGCAGCGGAGCGATCTTTCTCGACGGCGCGGGAGCGTACACCGTGGCCCGTTCATTCGGAAACGGCCTTTTCGCCAGCGTCGGTGAGAATGACGGCGCGATACTAGCGCTAAAAGCATGGCACGTGCCGCTCGACCCACACCACCACTCCACGTCCATGCAAGGGGCGCTCGCTCTTCCGATGCTTGCACGAGGCAGATTGTTGGGCGTGCTGTTGTTAGGCGAGCGAGCCGGTGGAGAAGCTTACGCGCCTGACGAGGTGGAAGCGTTGTCTGCGCTCGCACATGGCGTCGGCTCCGCGATGGACGGCCTGTCGATCCATGCCGGCGATTCGATCGCCGCTCTTCGCGAATCGCTGGCATCGATCGCGAGCGAGATCGTTTCATTGAGGACTGCAATGCGGGCGTTGCCCCAATCGATTGCGTCCGAGCTAAGACGCGAACGCCCTTCATTTCCCGACACTTGACGAAAGAGGCTGCTGGTGGATTGTCACTGCCGATCCCCGTACTTAGAGACGCTACGCGGCGCAACGCGGATACTGCGTGGTGAGTTCGTCGCGATGGTTGGAGGATTGGTGGCGGCATCAGCGCTGCCGGTACGCGGCGCGGTCGCCGGGCCCGCCGACACGATCCTCGTCAACGGCCGATTTCGCACGATGGCGCCGAAGCAGCGAACCGCGCAAGCGGTCGCGATCGCCGCAGGCCGTTTCGTGGCGATCGGCTCTAAGAGCCACGTCATGGCGTTTCGCGGACCAAAGACGGCGGTCGTCGACGTCAAGGGGGCGACGGTACTCCCCGGTTTCGTCGAGCCGCATATGCATTTCATCTACCAGATCGCGCTGGCGAACGTGCTTGTCGAGCGATATCCGCAGTGCGCGTCGCTCGACGCGTTCGTTTCTGCGCTGCGAGGTGGGCTCGCCAAAGTACCGAGTGGAGCATGGTACGGAGCCTTCGGTTTTGACAACTCGGTCATGGCGCCATACCGCCAACTCTCGATTACGGATTTGGACGGCGTCTCGACCGAGATACCGATTTTCGTGATCAACCCGTCGGGGCACATCGGTTACGCCAACAGTAAAGCGTTCCAACTCGTAGGGGTGAGCGCGCAATCTCCGCCCGTGGCCGGCGGCGGCCGCTACGGCAAGGATTCAAACGGCGCGCTCGACGGCGTTATCTACGAACCTCCCGCCATGGCGCCGTTTCTCAAAGCGACTCTGGGATCGATCAAAATGACCACGGCGAACATCACGGGATGGTATAGCGATCTGATCGCGGTGATGGCGAAGGCCGGCGTGACGACCGCACATGACGCGGGCATCGGTCCCACCGGCAACGTCCAGGACGACTGGGCGATCTACACCGCGCTGGTTAACCGCGCAAACAATCCGGTGCGCATCAGCGCGATGCCCGATTTCCAGGAACATGCGACCTTCGACGATTTCGTCGCCGGCATCACACGCTCGCCGGGTAAACCGATCTTCCTCGCGGGCGGCAAGTTCTCGGTTCCATGCGTGAAGTTCTGGGCCGACGGTTCGCTGCAAGGCTACACCGGTGCACTCACCCAGCCGTATGTCGGCCGGCCGAACGACCGGGGCGATCTCGATTGGCAACCAGCGGCGTTAAACGCGCTCGTCGCGCTTGCGAAGAAAAACGGCTGGAGCACGGCCATCCACGCAAACGGCGATGCCGGGATCGACCTCGCGCTCGGGGCGTTCTCGAGCGCCTACGGCACCGGCACCGCACCGGGTTTCCGCAACCGCGTCGAACACTGCACGGTAACTCGACCAGAGCAATGGGATACGATGCAACGCATGAACCTCGCGGTCTCTTTTACCGAGGGACACATCTACGATTGGGGCGAGCCGTTCTATTCTCGCATCCTTGGAGCCGAACGCGCGACGGGCATCGACAATGCGAAGGAAGCGATCGATCGCGACATGGTATGGTCGATGAACTCCGACTTTGCGACCACCGACATCGAACCGTTGCGCTACATTCAAACGGCGGTGATGCGCCTACCGATCGGCATGCAGAGTCCGCTCGGTCCCGATTTGCGCGTCTCGGTGCAGCGCGCGCTCCAAGCGATGACGATCAACGGCGCAATCGCATGCCAGCTCGACGATCGCATCGGTTCGATCGAGCTTGGTAAAGAGGCCGATCTCGTCGAGTTGGGCGAGGATCCGCTCGCCGTCGAGCCTTCAACGATCGCGCAGATTCCCGTGCGCGCCACTTGGCTACGCGGAGCGCGCTTCGAGCAAAGCTGACTGCCTGTCCTCCTAGCGCGTTGGTACGACCGACAGTTTCAGACGCGACGACGCCGCCACGCTAATCCGAGACGACACGCCGATTTGCGCGTGGTGGAAGCCCATCATCGGCGCTGGGCCGGTGGTGTCGTCGCTGCGCACCAGGAGCCGAACGCGATGGCCAACAGCGAAGAACCGCGCGTTATCCACCAACTTTATGGTGTAGCGTCTGATGACGCCGGCCGGAACGTCGCCAAGTTTCGTGTAGTCTTCGGAGATGGCCGCTCGGCGGTATCCCATGGTCACGTCGGTCGCCGTACCGTCCGGCGCGACGTCTTGCAGCGTGACCAAGAATGCGACGTCGCCGCCGGTGCTCGACGCGTCGAGCATCAACTCGATTGGACCTACGAGGAGTAACTGGCTCTCGAGCGGCGGCGTAGACCACGAAAGCATCGTTTCGTCCGTCTCTATCAGCGGCGCTAGGGCAGGACTGACGTAGGTGTACGCGCGCTCTCCGTTGGCGCCTTGATCCTCTGCGAGAGTTTCGTCGGCGCGCAAACACCACGTCAGCGTCGAACATTCCGGCGGCGGCCATGCCGAGGCCTCATGCCACGGTTGGTCCGGCTCGCCCGGGATGACGTAGCGAATGGGCGGACCGTCCATAATGCCGGTGTCGCGCCCGCGCAGCCAGTGGTCGAACCACGCCAAGGCTTCGACGTGCAGGCTTTCCCACGGCCATGTGAAGCCGTATTCGGCAAGGAGCGACATGCGCTTCGGAACGCTCGGCGGCAGGCCGTTGTAGATCGTGAATGTCGAAGGCAGATGCACCGGAACGTTCTGCCAGTCGCTGCCGAGGTAAACCGGAACCCGAATGTTGCCGAGGCCCGCTGTCATGTTACGCGCTTCCCAAAAATCGTCCTTGACTTGATGCTCGACGGAGCACGCCATCGCGAGGGTGGAAAACGGTGGATGAAGCGTGCCTCTCATCGTGAGCTTAAGCGCTCCGAGCGCAGCTTCGCCGTTGAAGTGCGCAAACTTCGCATGTACGCGCGGATTGCGCAGGATCGTCTCGACGAGCCCCACGGCAGCACTGCGCAGCATGGCGTCGTCGAGATTGGCGAGCTTGGCAACGCTTCGAACCCACGCGATGTCGAAGGTGGTGTTCATCACGCCGCCGTGATAGTACAACTCGTACACGTCGAGTGAGTTAAGCGGTGCGAAGATCGCTTTCAGATGCGGCGTTGCTTCGAGCGCGGCTTCCAACTGCGTCATCGCGAATGCGCTAACGCCCACTCCGCCGACACTGCCGTCGCACCAAGGTTGGGCGGCAATCCATTCGACCAACTCGCCCATATCGGTGCGCTCGTCAGGGCCGAAGAGGTCGTACGTGCCGCCCGAGCCGCCGGTACCGCGCACGTTGGCGATGACGTGCACGTACCCCCGCGAGACGAAGAAATCGGTGGCGCCGGCCTCAACGAACCCGAGCGGCGCGCCGCTGTTCTGAATTTGGCGCGGATATGGTGAAGCAGAAAAGACGGCCGGGGAACGAGGACCACCGCGCGGCAAATAGACATCGGCTAGTAACTCGACACCGCCATGCACCGGAACTCGCTGGTTACGCAGGGAGTCGTCGATCTCGTAGATTGGCTGCGATAGGTTCCGATAGGTGCGGCCGGTCGTCTGCGGACCATTGAGGGAGCGTTCGCCTGTCTTCATGCCGGAGGATTTGCTAGGTGACCGCGGGGGCCTCCGTGCGATTCATCGTGGCGCGGATCCCGGCGAAACGAAAGAATCCGCGACGCTAAGATACCTGCTTGGCCACGCGGTTATCGTCTTGTGCCGATAGTCCCACACGATGTTGAAGCGCTTTAGTACTCCGGTTCCGATGCTACCGCCTTGATCCGCGCCGACGAATGCACCTCCCGTTTGGCGAGACGCTCGAGTCACCACCGCCGTCAGGTGTGTTCCAAAGATATCCAGCGAGGGAAGCGTGAAGACGTCCGCGCGAACGGGTCCACCGATTCCATAGCCCGTGACAACGTCTCGCTTGGCGGGGTATTTCCCGTAGAAACCGTTTTGCTTTGCAAACGGCGTAAACAGCGTCAATGACGAGCGATCTCCGGTGTCGACGATAGCGGTCGTTGCTATCCCGTCGATTTTTACAGCGACGACCGGGATGGTTCCGCTAAACGAGAACGCTCTCGTGCTTGCATTTGCCGGCACGGTAACGCTTCGCTTCGACAAAGAGATCGTAGAATGGTCGACGTTTACGAACGTTACGAACTGCTCGAACACGGGGTAGCCGATTGACCCATCCAAGTGCGGGAAGCGCAGTTTCGTGCGGATCTCGCTGAGATCAAAGACCGAGGCCACGATACCTTTGTACGAAAGCGCACCGATGGAAAAGTCTGCCAGCTTTGTCGTGCCGAACGTGACGGTGTTGTTCCCTGCTCCGCTCCCACCGCTACGATAACGGACGCGAACCGCAAGTCTCCGGGCGACCTCAGGAGTGATCGTAAAGCCCGGATCGCCCGTATCGACGATCATGTAGAATGGACCTTGCCCATCGATCGTGCAGACGATCATCATACGGTTGTCTACGTACGTGAAGGGAATCGAAACGGTGCGGTTCGTCTCCATTGCCCTTGCGATAACGGGCAAGCAGACGCAAAAGCTCAGTACGAGCGCGCTTATGATTCTCAATGGCTATTTTGCCGCTGCGGCGGCGTTGACGGCTTTCTTCGCGATCTTGGTCAGCAACTCGTCGGCCTTGACTTCCTGCTCGAGCGTTTCTTGAAAGAGAGCCGGCGCTTCCGACAGCCGCATCACTTTGGCCCAGGCGATCAGCGTTCCGTAGCGAGAGATCTCGTAGTGCTCGACCGCTTGCGCTCCTGCGAGGATACCGGCATCCAAAGCTGGATTACCCTTGAAGTCTGCCATGACCTCATTGCCTTCCTCGAGGATGCCGTCGATGGCGTCGCAAGTCTTTCCCCGCGCGGGTTTGCCGATAATCTCGAAAACGCGCTCGATCCGTTCGACCTGCCCTTCGGTTTCGTCCCGATGGTGGAGGAACGCCTCGCGCAGCTCGTCCGAGTTAACGGCCTTTGCTAGCTTCGGAAGTGTTCGGAGGATCTTCTTTTCGGCATAGAACATGTCTCGAAGCGTTTCGTAAAACAGGTCGTTGAGCGTCTTGATCACGAGTAACCTTTCATCTTTCTAACAGTTCTTACGATGTAATAGTTCTTACGAGGCTCCAGACCTTATAACCGAGAGTTCGGCACGCTAAACCCGATTTGCTAAGAGAGCAGGGGATGGAGGAAGCTCCGCCGACCCAGTGAACGCTGAAAGCCCCTGCTGCAGGCGGCTGCAGCGATGGTGCCGTCTGCTTTTTGAAACAACAGGAGAACGCACACATGCCCCTATCAAAAGCGTCCGCGAGTCTTGCGCTCTCGGTCGCGGTTCTCGCGGGTTGCGCCACCTCGTCGCAGGGCACATCGTCCCTGCCGAACTCCTCAAGCGTGAGCCCATCTTTGACACAGACTCATCAGGCTTCCCAAAACCTGGCGAATGGTCACATCGATCCCGTGAAGATGCTTGAGCTGCAAGCCGAGGGCAAGCTCATGGGCCCGGTTCCCCGGGCGGAGTCGCAGCGTATGCTCAAATATCTCAGCGGTCATCCACGTCCGCAGATCAAGGTAGACCACCACGGCGGCCCCGTGACGCTTTGGATAACGAACACGGACTACTCGTATCTCCTCGGCTTGAACAAAAAGTACGTCGTGGCCAAGGCCATTAACACTGGGAACAACGGTTGCTATTCCCCTATCACCGTCAAGGTCGACGCCCAGCGGAACGGCTGGCTGGCCTGCGACAGTAACAGCTCGTTCAACGGCGGTGCCGAGCAGGAGTACCCGACGGGCAAGGGTGCGCCGGTCACGTACAGCTGGGTCGCAGGCACCTCAACCGGGTGTCCGGCAAGTCAGACCTGCTTCGGCGCACAATTTGACGGCGGAACCGATACGCACGGCCATGTCTTTGCGGAGATTTCGGACCAGTTTTACTGCACCGCAAGCGAATGCCCTGACGCGCCCGTAGGATTCGTATGGTGGGAAGCGGCTAACCCATCGTCTACGCCAACGTTCATCAAGGCGCCGTCTTGGGTGACGCTCGTTTACTACATGGACATTGACGCGCATGGCAACATCTGGTTCGACTACGACTCTTGCTCCGGTTCAACGTGTGCTTTCGGCCTAGCCGAAGTCCAGAAAGTCCTACGGAAGCATCCGAAGTTCGTCTCGATACTGCCTCCGGGAGCGCTTGAGTTCGCGGGTGGTGTGTACGTGAGCAATCACGGCAAGATACTCAACGTTACGGACCAAGACACGCGCGCCACTTACCAGTACAGGTTGCCGGTGACCCCGAGCTCGACGCCGATAAACACCCTCGGCCCGACGCGCACTAATCTCTTCGGCAATGGGGACCCGGTTTCAGGCGGTTTCAACCAGACGGATACAAACCTGGCGCTTGGTGATGCTTATGGATGGCTCGACGCCGGCACCGTCAAGAAGAACAAATGGCAGACACAAGTAAACATCAACTTCCTCCCGTCCCTCGAAGGGGCTGCGTACACGCCTTCGGACAAATGACCTGCGTTAGAATCCAAATCGCTTAACGTCCACAAGAACACGGGGTCTTACACGTAAGGCCCCGTGTTTAGGAGACCGAAGGAGCTTCATTATAATAATGAAAAATGGACTCATCACGGCAGTCTTCGCTGCGGCCGTTCTCGGCACGAGGGCCGCAACCGTCGCCGATTCAGCTCCACCTGGATTGCCGGCGGGCGTCCAACAGGTAAGTCCGTGTATTCCCGGCATGGGCGAGCACTGGGCAAATCCAAAAGATCTGCCGCTTGGACCCATCTACGGCGTCTACCATGGGCAGGTGGTCTTTACTGAAATTATGATCGATCAAAAGGACTTTGCGGCCGGAAAGAGTTGGAGCGAGCAGTTGAAGCCCATTGCGGGGCACTCCATCGACCACGTTGACATTGATTTCGAACCACACGGACATCCTGGGTATCCGATACCGCACTACGACGTGCACGCCTATTTCGTGCCTCACGCCGTCCACATGGCGTACTGTCCGCACGGATGAGGCCGCACGAAGCTCCAGCCTGGACACCGTGCTCGGGCCTCGAATCGTTTGAAGGAGTTTAACGATGTATGACTTCAAAAAACGGCCAAGCCGAGTTGCAGCGGTTGGCATCGCCGCCGTCGGCGTGGCCATTGCGCTCTCCAGCTTCAGTATTGTGCGCGCAGAACGTGCGAATCCAGAGAAACGGCAGACCTACCGTTGCAGTATGGGGATGGCTTGCGTGGAGGGTAGTTCCACCGGCAGCAGCACCTGGGGCGTCTACGGCACTTCCGTAAGCGCCGACGGCGTTCATGGCGTCACGACCGCGACCAATGGAAACTCTGGTACGTCGGGCATCAGCACTGCGACGACCGGCTCGGCCCACGGCGTATATGGCCGTTCTTCAAACGGACAGGGCGTCTATGGAACATCATCGAGCAATAACGGCGTCGAGGGTCATTCTAGCGGGTCCGGGGGCTCAGGCGTCGCGGGTATCCAGCGCGGCACTTCGTCGGGCAGCGGGGACGGCGTATATTCGGAATCGGCCGATAAGACAAACCTCTATGAGGCCCTCGAGGCAAAAGCCGACAGCTCGAACACCTACATTTTCGAAGGTTTTAACGCGTCGACCAACGGCCTATGCACCATCGACTACAACGCGGCTCTGGCATGTACGGGCGGCGCCGTTGTCAAGAGCGTGCGCACTCGGCATGCGAACGCTAACGGCCAACACGTTCTCGCGTACGCGGCGGAGTCGGCAACCGCGACCATCGAAGACGTCGGAACCGCGCGGATGGTCGGCGGCGTGGCAAACGTCGCGATCGATCCCGCCTTTGCCGCAGTGATGGACCGCCGCTGGTACTACGTCTTCCTTACCCCGCTCGGGGACACGCGCGGCCTTTACGTGAGCGCAAAGACTGCGTCGGCCTTCCAGGTACGCGAAAGTGAAGGCGGACGTTCGAGGCTGGAGTTCGACTACCGCATCGTTGCGCATCCGCTGGACGCAAAGAACGACCGGCTGCCGCTAGCCCCAGCCATGAGAATGCCGCGGGAAAGTATGCATCGAGCCGGCGACAGCTAGATCCGTTTGATTGTCGCAAACCAGGCCGGTCATACACCGTTCCGCACGAGCAGCAAGAAGATCAACGCGTGCGATACTAACAAGGGCGGTACAATTGCCGTTACGAGGTAGTACCCGGCGCCCAATGAACCAGGACCGGGATCGAGGGCGAGGTTAACACGAAGTCCTTTGTAAAACCCGGACAAAAGATCGACGGCACCCCAAATATTGAAAATCCAGACTGCCGCAATTGCCCAAGATAGGTTGTGCGCTAGCGCGGCCGCCGCAATGATGGCGAGAATCCCAGCGACGAGGTCGCCGTAAGCAGCCGGCGCAGCCCAGCTCCTCGGCAACGAGGTGGAAACGACACCGGGCACCAGAAAGCTGAGGCCAATGAAGCGCAGAAACATGTGCGGAACCACAAGCCACAGTAGCGCTACATGAGTGTTCTGAGCTTGTAGCCACGGCAGTGCAAAAAGCACCGCGGCTGCAATCGAACTCACGAAGCTCGCGAGTACGTTAACTCCGAAGATCGCGAGCGGCTTCATCGGCTACCGCGTGCCTTTTTGCCAAGTCTAAGCGTCACTGTAGCTCCTTCGCGATTCGGATAACTTTGTGCAATAGATAGTATACTGGATCCACTGCCAGACCGAAATATCGGAAGTCACCTCGGCCGTTGTGCCTGTCGAAGGGCGGCTCACACGCCTTGCGAAGGTATCCGCGTGCGACTAGCTTCGTTGCTTGTGCTGGCCTTAGTGCTGCTTCCGTGCCAAGCGGCCGCGCAAAACGGGGCGGCGCAAAGCGCGGCGCCGCAGCGCCATCTCGTCTATGGCTTTACATGGGGCACCAACAACGACACGCAGATGCAGGAGTCGGGCATGAACGAGCAAGGCGGTACCGCCGGTTCGGGGATGCAAGATTTTAACGGAAGTGCGACCGACAAAGGAACGATTACCGTCGACGTTACTCGGGAGCAACCCGACTCCGGGCTCGTCGTCAGCATCAGCGAGCAGGCGCAAACGCGCCGTTCGTCGCCGCCGGCGACCTGCGTTGTCTATAGCGATACGACGGTTATCTGCGATCCCAACAAGCACATCAACGCGGAAGAGTACACCTTGCTGCGCTTTCTCGGCGGCCATTTCGTCGACCCGAATCAAATCGACGCCAAACAGCATTGGCGCGTCCAGCGAGAAGGGCCCGTCTCAACCGTCGCTGACTACACGATTTCGAAAAACAACGCCGGCAAGCTGAGCATCGATGAAGTTCGCGTCGTCCAAGAGCAGGGCGCACGTTCGCAAACGACGACGATCGACTCGACCATCGGCTATGATTTCAACCATCAAATCCCCACGGCGATCTCGGAGCAATCGACCGAGCGCAGCGAACGGGACAACCAGTACATCACGGTCACCGCACAGACGGTCTTAATCCTTCAATCGGACTCGACGGCCCTTACCAAGAACTAATTAAATGCCTTGACGATTTCTCGACTATTGTAGATTACGATTTCGATCGGTGCGATGAAGTCGAGAATTTACATGCTCTTCGCCTGCGCGGTGCCGGCGTTTGCCGGCTGTTCCGGCGGAACGCCGTCCGCGCCGGCGCTTTCTTCCGCTAGTCCGCAAAGAGACGATCGCGTCGGCGCCTCGTTCGGCGAGGTCTTTAAGGCGGCCCGGATCGTCGTTAAAAAACAATCGTGTATACCCGGCCAGTCCGGCGAGGCGACCTTTAGGGCGAAAGGAACGGCGAGTGGACCAGTTAACGGAAAGTTCGTCGCTTCCGGGCAGTGGAGCTTCTACAGCGCCAGTGGACAGAGTCTTTGGACCTTTGCGGAGACCTTCAAAATCACCGGACGGCGCCCCGCAGACGGCACGATAACTGGGAACGGAACGCACATCATCGCCACCTGCAAGACGTTCGGTCCGGTGAGCAGTCTAAAGGAGTTGCGATACCATCTCGGCATGGCGTCAGGCGCTGCGACGACGGATCGCCTGAAAAACGGGGGCAAGTTCATCCAGAAGCTGCACTAGGCGGCGGGGCCGCCGTTAACGCGTCAACAAATTTTAACGATTTTGCAGGAAAGGGGGTAGCCGGGAGGACAAAGGGCTGTTGAGCGACCCTTTCAGGGGCGGCGGCCTTCCTTTATAGAGGGGGCTGGTTTGCGGCTTGGACGATCGCATTTTGCAGCAAGGAACCAAGAATGATTGCCACACTCGCAGCCATGCTTCGCGACGAGCGGGGAGCCCCGGAATCGACGGAACCCTCGTCACAATATAATGAAAGTGCCCCGCGGATCCCCGCCGCTCCGACCCTCTACCCCTCGCTAGTTCAAGCCCTCAAAGACGGGTACCAGGTTCATGACAAAGCCCCTGGGGTTTACTTTCTTCGCCAGAGGTTCCCGGAGGGCTGGAAGTTCGCCCACGTAACCTATGGAGACAACGACGCGGGGAGATTCATTCCTTAGCCTCGGTCAATGATGGCCTGGTCTCGGTCGGCCGTAACGAAGGCTACGACGATAGAGCGATCTCTTCATGGACGGTGAATCAGAGCATTCCTAGATGAAGTTTTGAAGCTTCAGAGCGACTTGCTTCTGCGTGCCTTCCTTCGTCGTTAGGCCGATCTGGTACGTCGTCCCAGGCGCGGCGAAGAACAATCCGCGAACCGCCTCGAGGCTCATCGATGAGGCCGGTCTTCCGTCGATCGAATCGATCGTGTCGCCTTTAGCAATTCCGGCTTGCGCGGATGCCGTGCCGGGCCGGACGTCGAACACGACGTACTTTCCGCCTTTATTGACGAGGAAGAGGCCGGCGCGTTCGTACGCGTCGGGATCGTTCAGCGATGCGTTGGGCGTGAGCGCCATCGTCTGGTTCGTGTAGTCGAGCCTCATCGCAAACTTCTTGAGAATATTGCCACCGACGTTCGCACCCACGAACGGCATCGCGAGCGCACCCTGCTGCTGAGCCGTGAAATCCGCGATGACCCCTGGCAGCGTAAAGGTGCCGATTGTGAGGGATCGCAAGCGTCCGAGCTTCCCCAACGCCGCACCGCCGAAGCCGAACCCGGTAACGCCGAGCTGGCTCATGGTTTGCGGGACGACTTGCGGGTGCGAGGCGATAAAGGGGCCATAGAGCGTGAGGGAGTTGCGTGCACCGGTGTCGAGCGTACACTGCGTCGCGATGCCGTCGATCTCGCACGGAAACTGCGGCTGCGACGTGTCGAAGACGAACGGAATGACGTCGCTGCCCGCCGGCGGTTCCGACGCGCCGGGCATCTGCAAGATGACGCGGTTGTTTGCGTAGTCGAAGGTTGTGACGAAGCGTGAGAGCACCTCAAAGCCGATCAGACCGTCGACCGGTTGTCCCGCAGAGACGCCGAACCCCATTCGCGTGGGTGCGACGGCGAAGAGTTGATCCTTGAGCGTCGCATTACCGACCTGCAGCGTCGCAACTTTAGCAAAACTGAACCCTTCGGTTTGGGATCCCGCGCCGGTACCTTGCATGGAACCGACACCCGCGGCGCCGATCTCCTGTGCTACCGCCGGATCGACGACATTTTGACCGCCGGTATCGAAGATGAAGCGATAGGGCCCTTTTCCGTTCAGCATCACGTTGAGGTAGACGTGATTTTCACCGAGGTGAAATGGAACGCTCGTTTCGGAAGAGCCCGCAATCGAAAAATCACGGACGTTCGACGGCGGCTTCGTTAAATTCGACGGGCCGCCGTCGGGATTCACGATGACTTGCTGCACCGAGACGTCTACTGCGTTGCCGTTCTGCTCGCTGTGAAACGAATAGGGAATCATGAGCCCGTCGACGCGGTGATAGTTGGACAAGACGGTCGTCGCCGTCACCGGCCCCGCCGTCTGTGCCATCCTTGCCGGCAGATGGGTCGTTCGATCGAAGTACACGTCGAACGGCACCGACGATCCAGGAGCCGTAATCTCGAGCACGTCATACGCTCGGCCCGCGGCGGTCTTTTCGCCAATCCAGTTTACCGTGGCACCGCCGCGATTTGGGCTCCAGAGCGCGTAGTCGCTCGCGAACGCGATGCTGATTTCTTGGGAGCGCCCAACTGTGCCGCCGTCGACCCATACCAGGCCGGAGCCATCGCGAATCCAGCTCTCTTTGCCGTCGTACCCATCGTCTTGGACGACGGGCGGGTTTAGGGCAATTTTGCTAAATCGCATGCCCCCGATTTCCAACCATTGCGTGCTCGTGCCGGGAAGCCCGCCCACGCTGGTCGTCTCCTTCAGTTCGAGCACCTTTACGTTGCCGAGTGCTGCGCCGCCGAGCGCCGCGCGCGACTGGTCGAGCAGGCGGCTCACGTTATCGGGCGGCGCGGCCGCGGAGGCCGCATTTGGAAGGAAAGTGGCCAACGCCAACGCCGCCACGGAAAGCATGCTCCGGGAAACTCTCATGCCGCCAATACCGGAGACCGGCGAACTTGTTTCGCGCGCGGATCTTGCCGGCGCACTAAGACGACGTTTACGACTTGGTGCAGGTGATGATGCCTTCGGTTTTCCAGGTGCCCCCGATCTCCGCTTGCGATAGATCCTTGTAAGTGGTCATGGTGGCCTGGGTGAAGGTATCCCGAATCGGGACGGTCTTGCCCATCGCGGCATTGTAGAACGTTCCGTTCCAGACCGTTTTCTTGCCGGTCTGCTGCGTGGATTCGGTGCTGTAATCCCCGGTCGCCAAGACCCCCGGGAGTCCACCACGTCTTTGTCTTCGAATCGTACACGACGTAACCGAGGCTATCGAAGTCCGAGCCGGCAGCGTGAATCGAGATCGAACCGTTTGCCGAGCGGGCGAAGGTGAGCGTCGTTGCGGCGGGACCGCCTATCGGCGAAGGCGTGCTGTTGGTGCACGACCACGTTCCGATCAGGAAGTCGTAGCCGTGCGGCCCGACCCCGACCATCGACGTGGACATAGGGCCGGAAGCGGAGTTTGCGGCGCAGGGCGCTAGTGCCAAAATTGCGATCGTAAGGAGTGGGATGAGCTTCTTCATGTCAGCCTCCTTTTGCGTTTAGCAGGTTCGCGAATGTAAGCAGCACAGAGCGGTAACGGTCTAGGACCGCCGGTAGTGGCCTTCTGGGGCTTTGCGCTTAGCTCCGCTCAATATCTGGCCCACGGCTCGGTGGCCGCCGTGCCGGACGACGGGCCGATGTTCTCGCCTCAAATCAGCCGACGCCGGGACCGCATTACGCTTAACGGCACGGAGTTTTGGCTTGCGCGCGTACCGAACCGCCCACGGAAGACTTGAGGAAAGGCAGAAGTAAAGTTCAGTGGCCAGCAAAGCACAGGTAGAAAAAGCAATCTTTGAACGCGAAGGATTTCGCGTGGAGCTCGAACTCTTTGGCGGAAGGCCACCCGCGCTGCCGCCCTACGACTATCCCGTCATGGCGCCGCATCGTTGGAAAGTCTCCGACTGGAAGAACGCACGGCTCGCCGCATATCGATTACTCGCAAAAGGAGTAACAGTCTATGGGGGCGACGATAAGCCGATTCCTCGTGACTTGCAGCTAGGCAATCTCCGCGATACTTATTACAAGAGCGCGTACGGATCGTTGGATCCGCCACTTGCCGAAGCGGATACGAATGTTATACCGATGTCAAGTCGACCGCATAGGAAACAATCGCGGCACAACGGGAAGCCTCGTTCCCATAAGCGCCTTAATTAGGTTTCGCGGGTTTTCGCAACGGCGGCGCGGGAGGCAATCGGTCTTTCGGCGCATCGAGCGGTCGCGCGAAGATGCGATAGTCGAACGCTAACGTCGATCGACCCTCTTGAACCTCGCGCACTTCGAAGCTGGCCGGAGTCTTTTTGCCCACGTATAGGCCGCGCGTCTCACCCATTGGCGTTAGGAAGACGTAGTAGCCGTTGCGGTCGATCGTCGATCCGAAGGTTCGGTCGATGTGAACGTTTGCAACGCCGTTGACGAGGCGCGCCGTTCCAACATCGCTCAGGCTCGCGGAAGCCGACTCCGACGCGTAAGCACTGACTGTCTTACCGCTACGCGTCGCATGCCGCAAGCGCAGGCTTCGCGCCTCCATTCCGCTGTTGCATGTGAGATCCGCGTTCTGGTCGATGTAGCAGTCTGCTCCGTTGGCAACGTTCTCTCCGAGGAACGAAATTTCTTCGAATGGCCCGCTGGGCAGACCATCCGAAACCGCAAAGAGGGCGATGGCGCTCTCGTGTGATCCGGTGGTCTCCGCGGAAACGCCGATGCCGCTATTCGACGACGTATTCAGTTGCTTACCGGTAACGCCGGCGTTTCCGCCCGAAGTGGAAAGGCCGTACACGCCGATTCCCCGCGTTGAGGTTCCCTTGACGCCGAACGAGAAACCGCTGGTCGCGGAGCTGATGCCCGAGACGCCTGAGGTGTTGGCGCCGCTCGAATTCCCGTACACGCATGCGGTGCCGCTGCTGCAATCGTAGGTTTTGGTTGCGAGCGGTGCCGGCGCCGGCAGGGCGAGAGCTTCGCGCGCTTGGGAGGCCGACCGCGTCATCGGGCTGATGTTGGCGGCGCGCGTGACGCCCACCGACGTGCCCGCGGCCGGCGCGAGCCGCTCGTGCTCTGCGTCGAACGGACGCGCCATGATTCGGTAGTCGAACGAAAGCGTCGAGCGTCCGCCTTGAGTTTCGCGCACTTGGAAGCCGGCCGGCGTCTTCGCGCTGACGTAGAGGCCGCGCGTATCGCCTAGCGGCGTGAGGAAGACTTGGAACGAGCTGCTCGGATCGATTGCGGAGGCGAACGTTTTGTCGAACGTAACGTTCGCGACGCCGCCGACGAGATGCGCGCGCTTCCGAGGTCGTCAAGAGTTTGCGCGGTCGACTCCGACGCGTATGCGAGGACGTGTTGGCCGCCGCTCGTGACGTGCCACAAGCGCTCGCTTTTTACCTCGATCGATCCGGTGCACGTGAGGAACGCTTCGGGGGAAATGGTGCACGTCGATCCGGTCGCGGTGTCATAACCCTCGAAGATCCAAGTGGACGCCTTATCGGCTACGGCAAAGACCCCGGCATAGGCGCCCGTGGTATCCTCAGATATTCCCTCGACGCCGTACAGAGTCGCCACTCCGCGCACGCCGGCGCCCCCGTCCGACGTTGACGTCCCGTGCACGCCGGCGCCGTTTGAGGATGTACCGTACACGCCCGACCCACCGGTCGCGCTGCCGATGACTCCCGACGTTTTCTTTCCGGTGGAGTCGCCCGTTACGCATGCCCCGCCGCTGCTACAACTGAACTTCTGGCTGCCGGCGGGATTTATGCGGTCGGGCTGTACGCTCGTTAAATCCAAGAGATGGCCCGGGCCGACTGGTTCGCAAGCGACGAAGCCCGCAAGGATGATTCCCGCAGCGAGAGCTACCGAGACGATCGCGCCGCCGCGTTTCATGGTGCGACGCGGCGCAGGGCCGGAGCCGGCGGGAGCCGGTCGTTTCGTGAATCGAGCGGTCGCGCGACGATACGGTAGTCGAACGAGAGCGTCGAATGGCAATCCGTCGAACTATTACGTCTTCGTAACGCCGACGGGCGACATCGCGCCGGCCTCGACGTCAGCGCGAAGACGCCTTCAGCGTTTCCATGTGCGTGATAGCTCGACGGCGTAATTGTGGCCGCAAAGGTGGGATCGAGCGCCACGTTCGCCACACCCCTGACGAGCCGCGCGCTTCCCGCGTCCTCCAGCGTCGCCGACGCCGATTCCGATCCGGAGGTGAGAATCTGCCGGCCGGTGGCGGTGCGGTGGCGTAAGTGCAGACTCTTGGCTTCGCCGCTTCCGTTGACGCAAGTGAGATTCGCGTTTCCATCGATTGCACAATACGAGCCGTTAACGGCATTGATCGCTTCGAAGATGTCGGCGTTTGCATTGTCGGCCTGCGCGTAAAGCGCCTCGTACACCTGCGTCGTATCGGCCGATTCCGCGTAGACGCCGTTGCCGCTATCTGATTTGGGATTCTCCTGCCCACCCTCGACGCCGGCCTGAGGATCGGATGGCACGTGCGCAGTGCTCGAGCCGTAGACGCCGGCGCCGGTTGCAGAGGTGCCTTCGACGCCGTACGCGTGTCCGCTCGTTGCCGTGCTGGCGCCCTCGACGCCGTTGGTAAACGCGCCGCCTGTCGCCTTGCCGGTAAGGCACGCGGTCCCGCTGCTGCACGCGAACGTTTTGCTGTTCGCGGGCCGCGCGCGCTGCGCTTGCACCACGCCCGAGCTCGAGACGACGATGGTGATGGCCACGGCTATCGCGGCGGCGACGGCAATGCGGCCCAAACGAAATGTGAAACCGAACATGCTTTTACTCCTGATCGCAGCGGTAAGACGCTCCGCAACACACAGGCTCGCAACCGGGGATTCACAATTGGCTCGCGATCCTGAGGGTACCTGCAGGTTGCAGCGCGAGGTTTCCGCAGCGTGAACTGCTGCGTGAGCGCGAGTTCCTGGTACAACTGGACACACCTAGTACGATGCGTGGGCGTGTGCTTTGGAATCGGGTGCGCTCGCGGCGCTGGTCGGTGCGGTCGCGTCGGTGACGATTGGCGGCTTGGCGACCCTTGGCGTGATAGCATTGTGGTCGGTCCTCTTTCCGTCACTGCGCACCTACGATCGCATCCACGATAGTACGGCAATTTCAACCACTAGCTTTTGAGCGACCTGGAAGACCTGGACGAGAGGTGGTCGAGCAAAAAAGGCGATGCCAGCGAGGATGGCAAAGAAGTGGGCGCCTGGCTACTTGAGCCCGGCTGAAAGGTTTTCCCATGAGGACTTCACTTTTTCTAATTCCGGCGGTTGCGTCAGCATTCGCGTTGAGCGCGTGCGCGCAAAGCAATCCCAGCGTTGTGCCGCCGGCGCAGTCCCAGCTGCTTCAGTCGCGCACGGCACGGCCTGACGGTTCCAGCCTGCGGATCTTCACTGCCAATCGCAACGGCGGAGACGTCCTTGCCTTTAAAGTCAACGCGAACGGCAACGCAGCGCCGGTCGTTTCGATCGGCGGTCCAAATTCGAGGCTCAACGATCCTGACTCGCTCGCCATCGACGCATCGGGCCGTATTTACACGGCCGATGACGGCGCAACGAAAGTTAGGGTCTTCGAGCCCTAGTGCCAACGGCAACGTCAAGCCGAAGCGAACCATCGGCGGGTCAAAATCCAACCTCGGTGACACCGAGGGGCTGGCGATCGACTCCTCCGGAAATCTTTGGGTGAGCAGCTACAGTAACAACGCGATCACCGAATACAAGGCCGGCGCGAAGCGCAACGTCAAGCCCATCGACACCATCAGCGGCGGTAACACGGAGCTCGATAGCCCGACGGGCATGGCGTTTAACAGCAGCGGCAGGCTGTACGTGGCGTGCACCTCCGGTGGCGCGGTCGTCGCGTTCGCGAAGGGCGCCAGCGGCAACGCGGCGCCGGTCGTCGCGATCTCGGGCAGCAATACGGGACTCGCGCGTCCCTTCGCGATTGCGTTCGACTCGAACGGCCGGTTGCTGGTTGCCGATGAGGATGCCGGCGTGCTCGTTTTCGCTAGCGGTGCCAACGGCAACGTTTCACCGATAGCGACCATCACCAGCATCACCTCCGCAGACGGCGTCGCGGCAGACAAGCAGAATCACATTTGGGCGGCCGGCTATAGCGGACCGATCAACGAGTATGCGAGCAACGCCAATGGCAACGCAACGCCGTTGCGCTCGATACATGGCTCGAAGACTACGATCGACGGAGCGAATTTTTTAACGCTTCATTAGACGGGACATAGCCGCGCGCGCAAGGGGGGCTTGCGCCGCGGCCGAACCCGCCCGAAATGCTCGAACCGCGGCTTGGATGCGTGGTGGTTGCCGAACCCTTTGACGAACGCGGGATCGCGCTTTTAGAGCGCGCGGGTGCCGAGGTCGTCTCGTGCGTCGGCGCATCCTCGCGACCGGCTGCAAGAGGAGCTACAGCGAGCGCGCGGGCTGATCGTGCGCTCGGAAACGCGCGTCGATCGCGAGCTGCTCGCGTGCGCGCCGCAGCTAGAGGTGGTGGCTCGCGCCGGCGTCGGCACCGACGCGATCGATATCGAGGCCGCCAGCGCCGCGGGCATCGTCGTCATCAACACGCCCAGCGCCAATACGATCGCGACGGCGGAACACACATTTGCGCTCTTGCTGGCGGCGCTGCGCCATGTGACGCACGCGCAATGCGGCGCTGCAAGCGCAGCGCTGGGAGCGCAAGGCGTTTGTCGGCCACGAGCTCTACGGCAAGACGTTGGGCATCGTCGGCTTGGGCCGCGTCGGCGAGAGCGTCGCGGTGCGAGGCGCGGCGTTCGGCATGCACGTCGTCGCGTACGAGCCGTACGCGCCCGCTTCCCGAGCCAGCGCACTTGGCATCGAGCTGCTGGAGCTCGACGCACTGTTGCGCAACGCCGACGTCGTGACGTTGCACGTCCCGCTGACGCCGCAGACGCGAAACATGATCGACGCGCGCGCGCTCGCGCTGATGCGCGACGACGCCGTGCTGGTGAACTGTGCGCGCGGCGCGCTGGTGGATCTCGATGCGCTGCTCGCGACGCTCGATGCCGGCCGCCTGCGTGCGGTGGCGCTCGACGTGCTGCCCGAAGAGCCGCCACCGCCGGGGTCGGCGTCGGCGCGAATTGTCGCGCACCCGCAAGGTCGTCGCAACACCGCATCTCGGTGGCTCTACCTTTGAAGCGCAGGAGCGCATCGCGCTCGATCTCGCGCAGGACGTCGTGCGCGTTTTAAGCGGCCGGCCCGCGAGCGGCGCGGTGAATGCGCCGGCGCTCGGCTCGACGCCCAGCCGATTCGTGGATTTGGCGTTTGCGATGGGAGCGATGCTGCCGCAGCTTTTCGAAGGCGTCTTGCGCGACGAGTTTGCGATTTTGCTGCAGGGCGAGCTTGCGGATCTGCAGCCCGAGGCGTTCGCAGCCGCCGTGCTGGCCGGCGCGCTGCCCTGCATCACCGATCGGCGCGTGACGATGGTGAACGCCGATGCGGTCGCGCGCGAGCTCGGCGTGCGCACGACGGTGAAACGTGAAGGCGCCAAAGCTCCCATTTCGCTCGTCGTTCGGCTTGGCTGCGGGCGAGCACCGGTTGATCGGCACCGTGCTAGCCAACGGCGCGCGCGTCGTGGAGATCGACGGCTACGAAATCGACGCAATCGCCGAAGGAACGATGCTCGTTACCCGCCATCGGGACGTTCCCGGCATGATCGGGCAAATCGGCACGATCTTGGGGAAGGCGGACGTCAACATCTCGACCATGCAGGTTGCGCGCAAAGAGCGTGGCGGCGTGGCGATGATGGTGCTGGGCGTCGACCGCAGCGTCGATCGCAGCGTCCTCGCCGCGATTGCCGAGGTGAGCGGCATCGAATCGGTGCGGACGATCGAAGTGTAATGGCGACGGTCTACGTCGTGCGTCACGCCGAGAGCGAGGCGAACCGCGAAGGACGCTACCAAGGGCGGCACGACTCGCCGCTCAGCGCGCTCGGCCGCCAACAGGCAGCGGCACTAGCTGACGCGCTGGCATCGAGCGGCGCCTGCGTGATCTCAAGTCCGCTAAGCCGCTGCGTTGAAACGGCGCGTCCCGTTGCCGAACGCCTCGGTGTCGCGTTGCATGCGATGACCGGCTGATCGAGATCGCGCACGGTACGTGGGAGGGGCGATTGCGCGATGAGGTCGAGCGGGAAGACGCGGCCCGAATGCGCGCCTGGCGAACGGCGCCGCACGAGGTGCGCTTCGAAGGCGGCGAATCGCTTGCCGACGTTGACGCGCGGTGGCGTTCGTTTATGGCATCACGTCCAGACGACGCCGATGCCATCGTGGTGACGCACGATGTGCTCGTGCGCCTAGCTATTCTCGCCGCCACGAATCGACCGCTCGCGCAACTATGGGAGCCGCACGCGGAAAACGCTGCTTACGCCATGTTTGAAGTCAACGATGGACGATGGCGGCTGCTGACTGAATGCACCACGGAGCACTTGGGCGGCTTACGAGCCGACATTAGTCGACAGGCATTGTAGGCGTCTCACGCCCAACGATCGCGGCCAGCGCAGGTGGACGGCTTGACTCTCAATTGGTTATTTAACTCTGACGGAAGGGTAGCAGCCCATGCGAGGCAAATAGCGTACAATGAGCGCGATGAGCGACGTCGTTTCCGACGCCGTTACCGTAACGTGCCAAGCCTCGCTTCGAGAGTTGCGGGCGGCTGCGTTCTGGCTGTACACACACGACCGGCAGACCCAAATCGGGATTCTCATTTACGTCGCCACGATCATTGCAATTCTTATGCTAATCAATACCGCCGCCCATCATTGGAACACCCTCTACCACCAGCAATGGAATTACACGCAGCTACGCAACCTCGCTGGTTTTTTATGGTTCGTAGGCGCTGTCTACCATTGGGTCTCGCGGCTAGTGACTTTGCCTGAGCGTGCGTGGCGCCGTCTAAGCCTGCAGGGCCCGGACAAGCTCACGGTCTCGTCCGGCGGCTTGTCCTGGTATAATTTGAGAGGACGAGACGCAGTTGGCTGGGACCAATACTACGGTTATGCCGTGCTGCCCGAAGCATTACTCTTCCTCTCGAGGATGCCGTACATCGTACCGCGATCGACCGTCAGCCCAGTAGACTTCGAGCGTGTGCTCACGATTGCTAAACGGCATCTACAGGCCGCGACATGGTTCGACTCTCGCAGCGGGAAAATCTCACCGGCTTAGCCAGTTCGCTGAATCGCAAACAACGCAGCCTCGCGATTGCGAAGCCGTGTGCGAAATATCGCGTAGAGCGGCTCTAGCCGTCTTACAAGCCAGGTATCCACGAAGCGAACATTCCCGCTGCCGAGAGCAGCATCAGACCGAACGTCAGCCACAGCCACGCCGTCGCCGCCGGTGACGCAACCCATTTGCCGAGTACCTTCGCGTTTCGTGAAACGCGGATGATCGCGTAAACCAGCGGAACGGCCGCGACACCATTGCAGACCGCCGACCAGAACAAAGCTTTGATCGCGTCGACGTGGAGCAGGTCCATCACGCTGCCCGCCAGCAATCCGAGAAGAATGACGCCGTAAAATCCCGGAGCTTGGCGCAGCTTCTGATGCAAGCCCTCTGGAATGTTGAAGAGCTCGGCGATCATGTAGCCGGACGAGCCCGCTATGACGGGCACTGCCAACAGCCCCGTGCCGATAATTCCGGCCGCGAAGAGCGCGTAGGCGAGGTTTCCCGCCAGCGGGCGAAGCGCCAGCGCCGCGTCCTGCGCCGTCGCGATGTTACCGCCGTGCACAAAGATCGTTGCCGCCGACGTGACGATGATGAAGAACATGATGAGGTTGGAGTAGACGGCGCCGGTATTGACGTCCGCATGCAAGTCGCAAATGGTCTCGGCGCTCGGACCCTGAGACGGGTTGGCGACGGAGCGGTCCAGCCTCTCCTCCACCATCATCGAAGCCTGCCAAAAGAATAAGTACGGGGTAATCGTGGTGCCCAGCACGCCGGTTAGCGTCGTCAGCCAACTCGCGGTCCATACGAAATGAGGAACCAGCGTGTATCCGAGGATCTGCTGCCACGGCGGATGCACGATGAATGCGGTGATAACGTAGGCGAACAGCGACAAGCACAGCCATTTGACGATCCGCGCGAAGTGGCGATAAGAGTAGAAGACTTCGACCACAATGATAACGCCGGTGAAGAGCGCGATCCACAATGCCGTCGGCACCGCCAGCAGCATGTGCGCGCTCGCGGCCATCCCGTCGATGTCGGCGCCAACGTTGATCGTGTTGGCAAATAGGACGAGCAGCGCAAGGGCCAAGGCGACGGGGCGCGGCATGATGCCCGCGAGCGCCCGCATAAGACCGCCGCCCGTGATGGCTCCAACCCGCGCGCAGACGCCGTCGATCACCGCCATCATCGGCGTTGTGATCAGCGCGCTCCAGAGCATGGTGTAGCCGGCCGAGGCTCCGGCGATTGAGTAGGTGGATATCCCCGAGGGATCGTCGTCCGAGGCGCCGGTAATCAGCCCTGGACCGAGGGTGCGTACGTACCGGATTGCACGCCCGGCGATACTTTTCACCGGTCTTACGATAACATCGCTTCCCCGTAAAGCGCCACTTTATTCCGCCCCTGACAGGTGGTAGGATAGGCGAACCGGTAACATGCGCCCGCGCCGGCAGCCGATTGCGGCTTTACTTCTCGGCCTAGCGCAAAAACACCGAGGAGGATGAATCGAAGTGAATCCCCAGACCGAACGTCACGAGCATAAGAGTCCACAGTGCAAACCTGCCGATCAAGGCAGGATCTGCGAGGAGGCAGCCTGGCGTCCACGACCATCACGTCTCACGCCACGTCGAGGTACGCTGCAGCCCCAAAGAAGGACATCAAGACGTCTTCGAATGCGTCCATAAAGCGTAACGGACCTGACATCTCAATGAAGGGCGGACCACAATAAGGAGTTTTGAAAAATGATTGCAACGCTGAGCAAGAACTGGTGGCTATTTCTGCTGCGAGGTATCGTCGCAATTCTTTTGGCAATACTGGCCTTCGTATCGCCGGGCTCCATGCTCATCGGCATCGTGCTTGCCGTCGGCTTCTATGCGTTCGTCGCCGGTTGTTTGGCTTTGGCGGCCGCGATCACCGGTATGGCCGGCGATCGCTGGTGGGCGGCGCTCCTGGAAGGCTTAGTCGGAATTGTGGCGGCGCTTGTGATCTGGTTCGAACCAGTGAGCAGCGCGGTGGCGTTCGTCTACGTGTTGGCCGTCTGGTTGATCTTGACCGGCATTCTTCAAATCGTAGCAGGCATTCAGCTTCGCGACTTGATCGGCAATGAATGGCTGTACGTCCTCAGTGGTATCATCTCGATCGCTTTCGGCATCTGGGTCATGCGCAGGCCGGAGCAGGGCGCGGTCGCCGAGGCCTGGATCATCGGTTGGTACGCGCTGCTCTTTGGCATCGCGCAGCTCGCCTTCAGCTTCCGGTTGCGTTCTCTGCAAAACGCTTCCAAGGCATTGGGATAGAGTAACTCGCTTTTGTCGCGCTTTCTGCGGTCAAAAGTTGTGATAAGTTCATTAGCTGAGTTAAGCGGCCTGGTCTCGCCGAACAGCGCTTTTTAAAGGGCGCCTGCCCAGTTCGAAATAGGTTGACTGCTCGAGAGGCAGAGCGCATGGATCTCAAGGGCTGAAGCCGAGTTCTCACTAACGGGCCAACAACTGACGTTCTCTATGGGCTCGGAGGAAGAATGGCGCAAACGCAGACATGGAAGGAGGCTGTTCGCGGCGTCGTCCAGACGCTGCCACGAGAGTTTTCGCTCTCCGACGTGCTGGCGTACCACGACGAGCTTCAGCGTAGGTTTCCCAACAATCGTTTCATCGATGCCAAGATACGGCAAAGCCTGCAAATGCTCCGCGATCAAGGCTTGTTGCGCTTCGTGCGGCCTGGGCGTTATGAAAGACAGGACATTGCGCCCGTCTTTAGCCCGTTGGTTGATTTTTCTGTGGCGGCGGCCTTTGTCAGCTCCGCTCAAGCTGCGAGGGTCGCGCTAGAGACCTGGGCATCGTTCAATCTTTACTGCCTAAACTGCGCGAGCGACGCTCTTGACAGGCTTCCAAACAATACCCCGGTCGCCGACTTCAAGTGCTACGTATGCGATCGATCCTACCAACTTAAGGCCAAGGACGGTCGGTTTGGCGTTCAAATCACCGGCGCAGCCTATAAACCAACGATTGAATGCATTCGACGGGGAATGCTGCCGGAGCACATTTTCGTTGAGTTTGACAAGAGGTTCAATACGGTCGTCTTTGTAGACGCAATTCCGGGACGCCTTATTACCGAGGATCGCGTTCACGCTCGCAAGCGGTTATCCGAAAAGGCTCGCCGGGCAGGGTGGCAGGGTTGTAATATCGTGATTTCGGGGCTCCCCTCGGTACGGATGGTTGCCCCGGCTGGAATTGACAGAAGCAAAGTTCGTGAGCGGTGGAATTCCCTCTGAACGAGGAAGCCGATCTGCGAATCGGCGATATTGCCGCGCTGAGGCGCCACGCGCGAAAGTCAGCTAATTATAAGCCCGCGCTGCTTAAGGCGCAACTTTCTCAAGGTGGGTTCCTTTCGAGGCGGGAGCCTCATGATTTCTGCCTCTAAAACTGACTACTTTAAATGGGTATCTGTAATACGGGTGTGCAAGTTTCACCTGCCATAAGCGGCGCTCCGCCCCGTTACGGATTCTTCCAGCTCACTAGACTACAACCGCTACATCGTCTCTCGATCGTGCGCAGTTGCAGTACCGATGTGTTAGACGAGCATTTTCGGAAATCGTTCTTCCACCACTCCAATACTGCGCTACGTGATCGACTGCAGCATCATCGATGTCCTTAATCGTCTGGCTACAAATTGTGCAAACGGGATTCTCCTGATAAAGCTTACGCTTCAACTCGCCAGAAAAGCAACGAGGCTCGGACGCCGGGCTGCCCAGCACGTCGTCCATTGCCGTGCGCCATTTGTTAAAGCGCACATGGACTACCGCCTTGGCGCTAGTGGACAACTCTATAGCGTCGATGAAAGCTTGATCCTCGGTCATCAGGGCTATCAGCGCCTCGGCAAGCCTCTCCAAATGTGGGAACGCCTGGTTCTTGGTATATTGAGTGAATCCCCACATTAGGACATCGTAGAGCGAGGCATTGAACTTTTTTGGCTCCCAATAGCCATCATGATGGCCAGTCGTGCCGGCGTAGAACCGCTTGAACGCGTTCTTGCCGAGCATCGACCTAATAAGTGACACTGATTTCTTGAATTGCTTCGTTAGGTCGTCGGCCTTCGCGGCCGTTATGTTACGATTATCCTCCATATCGTCGTTCAAGAACGTAACCATTGGGGGCTTATATCCGAGGTATGTAGCGTGATAGAAGGCGGCGGCGCGAAGAACGAGTTGGACATCCCTCATACGCTTTTCTGCAACCGTTATCCCGGTAATGTATCGGAAGTCAGGTTCGTTAGCGAGCTCGCGAATCAGGTCGTTATACGGACCTCGGTAGACACAATTTCTAAGTTCCTGATCGTTTAGAGCCACGGAACCGGTGTTAAGTCTTTCAAAGATTTCGAACCTGAGATTGGGATCGGAATCATTGTTGATCGTTATTGTTCGCAGGGAAGCTTTCTTGAGTTTTCGTTTGTATTCGCTACTGAGATCAGCGAACCGCTTGCCGTTGAGCTCCGCCAAGATTCGCAGTCCCGAAAGTACAAGCTTGTTGTCCATAAAATCAAAGAACGACGTGAGCCGCTGTTGCCCATCGATTACAGATTCTTTGCCGTCAATTTCTTCGACGAGGTAGATTGTTGGAAGGGGTATGTCCAATAGGACAGATTCGATCAACCTGCTTGACTTGGCATGATCCCAAACAAAGTATCGTTGAAATTCCGGCTGAAGGATTAGGTCACCGTCTTTTTCCTGACGCCAAAGGCTTTCGATGAGCGGCTCGCGCGGTTGTGTTCGAAGCTTGCGGCGCTTTTGTTGTTCTTGAGGATAGGCTTCTTCGGAAGCATCTTCATCTCCCAACAATATCTCATCGACGGCAGGTTCTGAAATGTTCAAATTGAACAGCTCCTGTTGGTATTACAAAGGCGCCGAGGAAAGTTCTTTTACACCTAGTCCGAATGTCGCCCCGTGATTTTAGTTTCGTCGTACGAGCTTCAGACCCCCCTGGGAATTAACCGTTGAAATCCCGCCAATGACAGCTTTGCGTCTAGCTCTCAATTCCACCGCCTTCTGGGCATTTTTAGCAGACCAGTGCCACAGCGCCCCCAATCCGAAAATCTCCAGTCCCTCATTCGCCCGCCCGAGGAAGTTATCGCGCGATATGCGAGGCGAGTGTGGTCTTAAGTCGCTCGCACGTAAACAATTGCCCGGCGATGACGTTGACGTCGTTCGCAAAGACGTCGCCGGCGCTCTGCAGCCGCGCGGGAATCGCATCGAATCGAAATGCGTTGGCGCCCGTGAACGAGCCGAGCTCCTCCCAATGGATCGGCGTGCAAACCGTTAGGCCCTGGGCGCGCAGGCTATAAGGCACGGCGCTGTAGTGCCCGGCGGCGTTGCTCTGAACGTGCAGATGGACGCTCCCGTCGTGGTGCGTGTTGAACGCCGTGGAAACGAGATCCGGGTGCAGCGCGACGGCCCGCGTGCACAACGCGTGCAGCCACGCGCGCAGGGGCTGCGCCTGCGGCGTGTCGGCAAAGGGAATCCACAACGCCATGCCGGTGCCGCCGTCCAGCAACGGGACTGCTTCGAGCTTGGCTACGTCGAAGAGCAGCGCGCGCATTGCCAGCGCCGCGAGCTTGACCCGCTCGAACCCAACGCCCGCCGGCGCCTCGAGCAAGATGCGCCTGAATCGAGGCGCTGCGACGTTGAGCAGGGTCGGCGCGCATGTATAGAATTCGATCGCATATTCTTCATGGATCAGCCACAGCAACTTGTTCACGCTCAGCGGAACGGTCGTGACGTGAAAGATGCCGTGGTCGTCGGTGCCATTGGGATAGTTGACGAAGACAATCGGCGTCTCGGAAAGAGACGCGTCGATGAGCGGCGCCACCAGCCGGTAATGCGCCAGGACGTTCTCCATAAGGGCCGCGTCCCTCACACCCATTGTGACCTACGTGTTCCCGGCAACGCCGGTGGGTGGGCCATGGCGCATTTCTGGAAAAGGCGGGCACTGGCGTTAGGCATGGACGGGTGCGTCATGTCTGCGCCGAGCCCGCTGCTCGATGCGGCGCTGTCGATTTTAGCCGACGGCCGGCCGAGATCGGCTGCTGAAATCTTCGCCGAGGGTATGAAGCGCGGGCTCTTCGACGCGCATCAGACGCGCAAGCGCATCTACACCGCGCTCTCGCAGTACATCCAGCGGACGCTGGGCCGCGGCAACAAGCCGCTCTTCGTTGAGGACGCCGACCGCCGCTTTCGCCTCAATCGTCCGCTCGACGACTGGCCGGCGATCGATACCACCGGGCTTCCCGCGCTTGCGATTCCCACCGAGCCTCCATCGCCCGCCGTCGCCGCGATCGCCGCGTTGCAAAAGGCCGCCTCAGGCTCCGACCCCGACGCCTTCGAGCTCGCGGTCTGCGCCACGTTCGAGCTCTTCGGCTTCGCGTCCACGCACGTCGGCGGCAACGACGCGCCCGACGGTTACGCCGACGCGCTGCTGGGCGAGTTCGGCTATCGCGTGATGCTCGAATGCAAGCTCGAGCGCGCCGACCACATCGTCAACTCCGATGCAGTCGCCGAGGCGGCAAAGTATCGCGAGCCTTATCGCGCCGACTACTGCGCGCTGGTCGCGCCCGCGTTCGATGCCCAGCTCACCTTCGCCTCAGAGATGCGCGCGCACGGCGTTGCGGCCTGGACTACCGACGATCTCGTTCGCGCGGCCGCGCTGCGCCTTGACTGCTGGCAGATGCGCGAGCTCTTTGCGTCGGGCTATGCCGCCGGCGCACTCGACGATCTTGCTTGGGCGCAAATCCACGGACCGCCCAAACGGCTGCGCGTGGTAGCGTCGTTGCTCGTTGAAATCGGCCTCGCGCAACAGCGCCTGGCCCACGACCTGAATGACACCTCGCCGCCGCACCTCACCGTCGATGTCGCACTCATACAGCTCGACGCCCGCCTCAATGCCGCCGGCAGCACGAATGGACCCACGCGCGAGGAAGTCGGCGCAGCCTTTACGTGGCTGACGAGCCCGTACGTCGGCTGCGCCATTTGGAGCAGCGAGGACCACACCGCGATCGTCGTTAGGCCGTCCTTCGACTCCGTGGCTTCGCAGCTTCGTTCAGGATGACAAGTCGGTGCGGCTTCACTCGGGATGACAAGCGCGTACGCCGTAAGGGTGCACAGACAGAATGGAGGACAGACCAAAGCCCTTGCAAGACATGGTTATTGAAGGCGCACCTACGCGGGACTCGGCGCGCAATGATTCGGAAGCCGAGTGACGAACGCGTGCCGTACAAACCTTACGTCCGATAGCTGGGAGTTTTTAAAGTGCGTAATTTTCGTCTAGTGGCAACGCTCGCGATGCTCGTTCTTCCGCCGGCGATCGCGGCGGCTGCGACTCCAACCTGGAAGCCGGCGACGGCAACGATGGTGAGCGCCGGCGTTAAAAGCAAGTCCACGTTCATCATTCAAGCCTACGTGACGCTGCCGCAATCGTGCGATGCGGCTCGCATCCGAACCTTGTCGATCACTTCGCAGCTGCACCGCTCCTTTATCGTGGAGCAGATGCCGCCGTCGTCGATGTGCAGCGGAAAAACGGTCTATACGTGTACGGCCGTCAGCCCTGAATTTCGGCTACCCATACAGCAACCGTTCGAAGTCGACTCCAAGGGCAAGACGTGGAAGGTCGCGCTCGCGATGCACCCGCCCACGCCGATGCCACCAATGTGCCCTAAGGGATAGCAGCAGACGAGGCCGAGTCAAAGGCCTAGCGTACGCTGGGGTCCACCGAAAACCCGCGTTCTCCTAAGACCGGGGCCGATGACGACCGCACGTCGTCAATGCGGGCGGCCGCCGGGGGATGAGCGAGGACGTCACCGATGAACGCGCTGACGACATCCGGGTCGCCCTCCGCCTCGATCTCGACGACGTCCTGGCCTACGTTGCGCACGAAGCCCTGCACGTTATAATGCGATGCGATCCCGCGGACCGTTTCACGAAAGAAAACACCCTGAACGGAACCTCGGATCTTCACCTTTCGACGCTCGCGCACGGGCGTCGATTCGCCGTTCCGGGGAGCCGGCCTACAGGTGACGCTCCGCAAAGGAGCGCCGTGATTCTATCGCGTATATCGGTTGTATGTCGCGGCTTATTTCAACAACGATTCGGCTTAGTGAAGACGACGTTCGGGCAATCAAACGCGCCCGCGCAGATGGACATTCTGCCTCGGAGCTGATTCGCAAAGGACTGCGAGTCGTTGCGTCGCGGTACTATTCGGGGCGGCGGCCGCCCTCGACCCGGCTGTTCGAATCCATTAACGCCAAGCTCGGCGACGAGTCCGAGTTATTTGCAGATCTTGACTGATGGCCCGATCGTCGCGGATACTGGCGGCCTTCTCCAGGCTCTCGCTCGCAGGCCGGACGGCGCCGCCAGTTTCCCGGAATTCGAACGCAGTCTCGCCTCCGCAGCCGCCGTCATCGTTCCGGCGCTCGTCCTCGCCGAAGTTGATTACTTCCTTAGAAACGAACGGAGCGCGATGCGCAAGCTCGTCGCGGAGATCTTCGACCCAAGAACGCGCTACGAATACGAAATTCCACTCCCCTCCGATCTCGTGAGAGCGCTGGAGCTCGATGCTAAGTTCAGCAATCTTCGGATAGGTCTCGTGGACGGAACCGTGGCTGCCGTCGCTGAACGGCGAAACGTCTATCGCGTGCTTACCACAGACCGGCGAGACTTCGGCACGTTACGGGTCGGCCGGCGCTACACCCGCCTTCTGGAGTTACTTCCATAAACTGCATTTGCTATCGGCTCGGGAGCGCAACCTTGACCATTCTTCTGGTGGGTACCGGATGTGGTGGCCATCTGAATGCCGTTCCCGGCCCGTCGGCCGGAGGCACGAGCGCGTTCCGACATACCTGGAGCAACGACATCGGACCGCGCTTTCAATGGAACCATAACTATGGCTATTGCGGTGAGGTCTCTTTCGTTAGCGCGGGGCTCTACTACGGCCAATATCTTTCACAATACGACGCGCGTGCTGCGGCGAGCAACGCACCTCAGAATCGGTATCGCAGTCAGCTGCTCCTCGGAGTCAATGACTTGCATGCGGCGAAGATGATGCACCTGACTGCCGTCGAGTGGGAGCGGCGCTCCGAGCGGAGCACCGATGAATTTCTCGTCTGGGTCAAACAAAATGTCGTGCTCGGGCGCCCTGTGACAATCGGCATCTTCATGAACCAGTTTCGGTTCTACCACAACCGGAATCCAAATGCCGGATCGCCGCAATACGACCACATCGTGCCCGTGATTGGTGTCGCGGGCGATCAGATTACGTTCAGCGACAACGGCGAGTGGGGTTCCGGCCCTCGTCACGCGCAGTACTTCTTCAGCTATAGGTTCAGAGCGTTTCAAAAAACGCGGCGAGCCGCCAACGCGCCAAAAGGTTCGATTTACTCGATTGCAAACGATGGAAACAACTTCGGTGTCGCAATTACCGGCGTCGTGGACGAGAACCATGAAACGCGGCCCGTGCAAGTCGCCACGAACATCAACTACGAGCGCCCGCAGATTGCAGAAGGCTCGAGCAAACGTCCGGCGCCGGAGCCCCTGGTGCTCACGATAACCGTATCGGGTCTAAAGCCGGGTAAATCATACAACCTCTATCGCTATAACAGGCTAGACTCCATTCCCGATCGCCGCTTCAACGCAAACGCGGCGCGCGCGTACGAAAAATGGGTCATCGTTGCGCCTTCGAACGGCAAATTCGTTCTCAGGGAAAGAATTAGCTCCGACGAAGTTGCCGCCTATCGAGCGGTGCCGGCCGGGGCGCCGTAGTCGGTCGTGAGTGCGATTGCCGCTTCTGGTTTAAGCGCGGCGCCCTCAGCGGTCAGGCGTGTGAGTTCGTCGGTCGCGAGGCTTTCGCGCAGGAGCGCGGCAAGGCGATCGTGCGTCGTCGTCTCGGTGAACTCGCGCTCGAATCCGTGTCGCGCAAACGCGGCGTCGGCGTAGCCTTCGAGTATAGCCGCGCGCGCTGCATCGCCGCGCAGCGCAACGGCGAGCGCCAGATGCTCGATCGCCATCGCGACGCGAACATTGTCCGGCTCGCTCGCAGCATGGATTCCAATCGACTCGCGAGCTGCCGCAACTGAGTTCGCAAGATCGTCCACTGCGGCGAAATAGCCCGCGAGATTGACGAGCAGCAGGGCGAGAGCGCCTTTATCATCACCAGCTCGCACCACCGGAAGCGTCTCGCGAACGATCTCAACCGCTCGCTGCGTCTGACCTCGCGCGTGCTCGGTCTCGGCGAGATTGAACGCGCCGGCTAGCTCGCCACGGGCGTTTCCGAGCGAGCGCAATTCGTCGCGGAGCTGCTCCCACGTGCGCGCCGCCATCTCAAGGTCGCCACGAAAATGGCTCAAGACCGCGCGCGTTTCGAGCATCAAGAGGCGCAGGTTAGTCGAGGTTCCCGGAATCGCTTCGACTTGGATCAATGCAGACTCAGCGTCGTCAAAGCGACGGAAGAACGTCGCCTGTTGGGCATACCGGCAGAGCGCCGCAGCCAGCGACGCGCCGTCGCCGCTTGCCCGTGCTTGTTCGACCGCCTGAGTCGCCACTTCAAGTGCGCGCACCTTGCGACCGGACTCTCCGAGCAAATGCGACAACGTGGTTAACAACCGGGCGCGCAGCCGGGAGTGGTCCGCCGGAAGCACCGCGAGATACGCCTCGCAGTGGCCGATGCCTTCCGCATCGATTCCGATGGCCTGCCAACTCACGTAAATGTTGGCGAGCAACTCGGCGCCGCCGGCGACTTCCGAACGCGCCAACGCACCGTCGAGCGCAAAGCGCACGTCGTCCAGTTCGGTCTGCAGCGTCGCGTCAAGATCGGTACGTCGTGCGGTCCGCTGATGCCGTTCAAACAGCTCCGCGAAGCGGTCGCGCAGGTAGCGCAGGTGCCGATCTACTATGAAATCGCGCTCGCCCGCGTCGTCGAGTTTCTCCGAGGCATAGGCGCGCGTCGATTCGAGCAACCCGTAGCGCAGCGCGTCATCTTGCGGTTCGGCGAGCACGAGCGACTTATCGACCAAGGACGCAAGTACGTCGAACACGTCGAGCTCATCGAGATCGTCGCCGCTTCCGACCGCAACGGCTCCCTCCAGCGCGAACCCGTTGACGAAGATTCCGAGCCGCCGGAAGAGCGAGCGCTCGCGCTCGTCGAGCAAGTCATAGCTCCAATCGATGAGCGCGCGCATCGTTTGATGGCGCGGCAGTGCGCTGCGATCGCCGCCGGTAAGAACCCGGAACCGCTCGTCGAGCCGCTCGCGCAGCTGCTTTGGGCTTAGCATCTTCACTCGCGCGGCCGCCAGCTCGATCGCGAGCGGAATCCCGTCTAGCCGGCGGCAGATGTCGGCCACGATCGGCGTGTTCTCGCCGGTCAACGCAAAGCGGGTATCGGCCGAGCGCGCACGCTCGGCAAACAGCGCGGTCGCTTCTGTGACGGGGAGCGACGGCATTCGGTAACTTACCTCGCCCGAGATTCCTAAAGCTTGGCGGCTTGAAACGAGCATCTTGACGTTCGGACAGCCCCGCAGGATGGCCGCGAGCACGCGGGCCGCCGGCTCGACCAGATGCTCGCAGTTATCGAATACGAGCAGCGTCTGCTTTCCTTTAAGAGCGCGAACGAGATTCTCGACCGGATCGCCCTCGCTCGCGAGCTTGAGATCGAGCGCCTGCGCGACGGTGCTGGGAATGTATTCGCCACCGGTCAGGGGCGCGAGTTCGACGAACCACACGCCGTCGCTGAAGCCGTCGATCAGATTGGCCGCGACTTGTAAGGAGGCGCGCGTCTTACCGACTCCGCCCGAGCCGGTTAGCGTCACGAGCCGGTGCTTCTGCAATAGCGAGGTGATCTCGGCCACGTCATCTTCGCGACCAACGAAGGATGTGAGCTGGCTCGGCAAGTTGTTTGAGAGGTGATCGAGCGATCGTAGCTCCGGAAATGCTTGCGGCAACTCCGGTGCGATCAGCTGATAGACGTGTTCGGGCTGCGCCAGATCCTTGAGCCGATGCGCGCCGAGATCGAGTAGGCTGCACTCCGGCGGCAACTCGTCGCGGACCAGCTCCGCGCATGCTCCCGAGAGCAGCACCTGACCGCCGTGGCCGATCGCAAGCAGGCGCGCGACGCGATTGACCGTTGGGCCGAAGTAGTCGCCGTCACGCTCGGCGGCACTCCCGGCGTGCAACGCCATGCGTGCGCGAATGCCCTCAACTGCCGAAAAATCTGCAGCCGCAAGCGCGCGCTGCGCATCGAGCGCGGCTGCGATTGCATCCGTAGCCGTCACGAAGGCCGCGCAGAACGCGTCGCCCACAGTCTTGAAGACGTATGCGCCGCGCGTTTCCAGCGCCGCGCGCATCAGCGCATCGTGGAGTGCCAACGCAGGCTCCATCGCCTTGCGGTCGCGCTGCCAGCGGGCGGTGCTGCCTTCGATATCCGAGAATAGAAACGTGACCGTACCGGTTGGGCGAGCCGTCGCCATGGACGCGCGTTTCGTGCTAGGGGCGTTTGCCTCCGCCGAGGACTATCCGAACGTCGGCGCCAAGCGTACTATGGCTGATGATAGCTTCGGTTCGGTCGTCGTACGCGAGAAGTCATCCGTCCGCGGCCGGAGCGCGTTATAGCAGGATACACATTCTATTTTCCGTCCTGTTTGTTAAGGAGATGTATCGATGAAATCCAACTCTTGGTTTGTCGCGGCCGCTATGGTGCTCTTGCCGCTTACACCGATAGCCGGCAGCACCGCGCCGATGGCCGCCGACGTCGTGCGCGTCGATGGCTGTGCGGCCAGCGCCGCTCATGCCCAGGAAAGCTACATGGGGCCGTTTCACGAGATGATTACGCAGCCGAGCCTGCCGCCGATGGCGATGATCGATTTCTCGAACGTATCGAACGATCCGATCACATCGGTCGAGTTCGGCCTGGTCGCCGGCGGTAAGCTCTTAGCGGTCGTCCGCGATAGCGGATCCTTCGCTCCCAACGCGCGCATCATGCATGCGTACGGCATCGAAGCAGCGGCCGTTCCTCCCGCCGGTACAATGGCCGAGTGCGTGGCGCTTCGCGTGCAATACGCCAATGGAACGACCTGGATGAACCCAAGTATGCCCGCGCATTAGGGGATCTCTAAGGAGTTGGCTCATCGTACGGCCATTGCCATTGCGTTGTCGGAGTCGGGCCGGGCAGCGGAGTAAAGACGGGGGCGCTTCCCGGCGGTCCGTCGCCTTCGTGCCAAACGCTGCCGTCGCCGAAGCGAACCATTCGTACGCTGCAAAGGATTTTGGCCCCTGTAGGCAGCGAGCCGACTCTTTGCTGCACGACGCGATGCGCAGACTGCGCCGGCGCAAAGGTTCCCATCACGTCGCCGGAGACGATCTGCGCGGTGCGTCCAGTGGTGTCGACGAATTCGAAGGCAAAGCGAACTTCAGTCGCGGTGCGTTGGCTGACGTTGGTAAAATCGACACTTTCTGCAAGGGAGTCGTTCTGCAGCACGGCGGTGCACTCGTCGACCGAGATCGGAGCTCCGTTCTCGACGATCGTCGTCATTAACGTCGCGGCTGCGACGCCCATCCAAAGCTTCTCAAGTGCCAAGCTTTTGAGGGATTTCTATAACCAAAGCTTCGACTCATCGAGCCGGCTTCGAGCGACGCCCACGATTAAGCACTCTTTAATTTCAATCTCCCGCGAAGTGGGGTAGGTTCGGCGTGGGGGTAGGTATGATTCGACTCTCGCTGATAGCTGTTTGCGGTTTGCTGCTCCGTACGAGATGTCGCCGGTCCGGATGTCTAGTCGAGCACGTCCCAACCGTACTCGAGCAAAGGCTTCGATTTCTTGACCAACGCGAGGCTCCTTTTGATCAAGCCGGCGTCGGCCACGTCAATGTCGGAGAGCTTCTCGCTCACCATAAACGTGCCGATTTTAAAATAGGCCGCGATGGGACTTTCTGCGAGGGCTTCAAAGCCGCGAGGCATCCGCTTGAGCGCGTCCTCTTGCTCCGACAATGCAAGACCGTTGCGTTCTAGAGCACGCAACACGCCTTGAAAACGTCTCGGATCCGAGGCCATCGCTTCGCGCCAGCGCTGCACCGCCTCCTTGTCGAGCTGGTAGAAGCCGGCGACCGCGAACGATTCCTTCGGCGTCAGGTGGATGTAAAGACCACCGGGTGCTCCCCGAATCCCGCGATGAGGAAGGTACGTCCCAAGGTTGGTCTTGTACGGGCTCTTAT
Source organism: Vulcanimicrobiota bacterium (assembly GCA_963826325.1). Classification (GTDB taxonomy): domain Bacteria; phylum Vulcanimicrobiota; class Vulcanimicrobiia; order Vulcanimicrobiales; family Vulcanimicrobiaceae; genus Cybelea. The sequence goes on along the minus strand of CAWGWT010000003.1, from coordinate 108,243 downwards.
CGTGGGAGAAGCGCACGTCTCGATAGATCCTAAATCCAACGCGCGAAGGATCAACATCGATCGGAATCTTCGCTTTGCGTAAAGCGCTCGCGAGGTCGACGGTCAAAGCTCGTAACGGCGCCAGGCACTCGCGCTCGTAAAGTTCTTTTCGCGGCGCAAACCACGCGCGATCGTTGTTCTTCTTCAAGTCGCGAAGAAACTTGAGCGCTTGCGGCGAGAAACCGGTAAACTCGTCTGCTGTCGCTTTTGCCATGGCCCGGTGAGGTTCGGTCCGGGTTATTGCCGGGCCTCGTAGACGCCGACGCCTCGCGCGCCACGAACGAGCTCTGTCACAAGCGCATGCCCTCACTTGTTAGAAGCAAGTATCGTTTGGCAGGAGGTATGCTCTAATGGATTCCATTTCGCGCCACGTCCTTTTTGCAATGATGCTGGCCCTTGTAGTGTCCGTGGCTAGCCCGACCCCCGGTTGGGCGGCGAATGCCACTTACGAACGAATGGCCCCGCTCAGCCAGTACCTGATGGCCGATCGTCAAGCAGAAATCGAGCTTGCGCGAAGCGCGGCACCCCCGGCGATATCGAACCACGCGACTTTCCTCGTGCTCGGCCAACACGGCTACGAAACCGCGGAAACGGGCACGAACGGTTTTACTTGTCTCGTGGAACGATCGTGGATGTCGCCGTTTGACTCCCGCCAGTTCTGGAATTGGAAAATGCGCGGGCCGATTTGCTACAACCCGGCGGCGGTGCGCACCGTTCTGCTCTACACGATCCAACGGACGCAAATGGCGCTGTCGGGACTGAGCAAATCACAAATGCTCGATCGCACCAAAGAAGCGGTTGCCGATAAACAACTTCCGGCGCCGGAGCCGGGCTCCATGTCGTATATGATGTCGAAGGACGGCGATCTGGGCGATGGCGTCGGGGCGTGGTTGTCGCACCTGATGTTTTACGCTCCTAAAACAGACGGCGCGAAAGACGGGGCAAGCTGGGGCGCGGACTTGCCGGGTTCGCCTGTCGTACTCGACACGTCGCACCGCATCGTGCCGGAGCCAGAGACGATCTTCATGATTCCCGTCGCTCATTGGTCTGACGGAAGTCCCGCGCCGCCCATGTAAGCCCGCTCTTGCCTCGATTTCAGAATCAATCTGATCGTTTCGGTTCATCTGCCTACTCCTCGCGCGGCGAACGGGCCAGACCGAGGCCGAGAGCTGGGCAGTCGCGAATCGCCCCGCGCATGAGCAAACCGATCTTCTTGACCGTTTCGTTCCGGATTATCGATGGACGCCGGTCGGCGTTCGAGTCAACTGCGCGCCAGATGGTTGCCGAAACCAAAAAAGAGCCGGGGGCGCTGGCGTACGAGTTCTACGTCGCTAAGGATAGCGCGGAATGCCGATTGCTCGAAGGGTACGCCGACAGCGATACCGCCGCGTCGCACCTCACAGGCCCCGTCGTTACCGATCTCGTTCCGAAGCTGCTCGAATCGGCCACGCTCGAAGCCTTCGAAGTTTACGGTGACGCGAGCCCGCGGCTTGTAGAAATCATCGCCAACTTCAGCGCAAAGCTTTTCGGCATTGTCGAAGGGTATCGCCGCTAAAGCGAACGCCGTAGCGCCTACTGGAATCGGACCCGTTAAATACGCTGGGGTAATTGCCGCCTTTATCCTCTTCGCAGGTTCCATCGCTCTTGCACAGTCGGATTTCGAAGATGACGGCACCCGGTCTCAATTTAACGGCACCAGCGTGCACGTGTGTTCTGCGGGTGGCCTGCGCGGCGTTGACGCTGGGAACGGCGCCCTTCTGTGTGCACCGCTCAAAGTATCGAATGCGATCGTAGATGCCGGAAACCACATGACGTTTACCTATGACGGCTCGGCCCATAGCGTGCACACCTGTCCAAACAACACGGTCATGACGGGCTGGCATAAAGCAAACGACTGGCTCGTTTGCTCGACGGTCGCGGGAGGTCTTAACGGTTCGAAGTTCACTGATACCGGCACCCAAGAAGCTGAACCTAACCACCAGGAACGATCCGTACATGCATGTCTACCAGGAACCTACATGGTTGGCATTCAGGATTCCGATGACGTGCTTATCTGCCAATCGCCGTAAAGTCGGGGCATGAAGATGCGCAGAATAAACTCAGCCGAGATTGAATGGCAGCCGCATGGCTCTGCGAGCAAGAGATTCTTTCGAGACGAAAAGAAAATCTCCGAAGCGCTCGGACGGAACCCGAAGTCGATGGATCTGCTCGAGCGGCATCCCTTCGATGTCGAAATGGCACGGGTTCCTCCCGGCTCCTCACTGTGCCCCTACCATTCCCACAGCGCGCAGTGGGAGTTCTATCACGTCATCTCCGGGGGCGGCGTCGTGCGGCACCACGGCGGCAAGATCGAGATCGAGCCTGGCGACGCATTTCTCTTCAAACCGAACGAGCCGCACCAAATCATCAACAATCGTGCCGACGACTTGATCCTCTACATTGTCGCTGACAATCCTATCGGTGAATCCTGCCATTATCCCGACAGCGAGAAGTGGGCCGTCAAAGCACCAGAGTACCGCATCATGCGCGGTGAGGCGCTCGACTACTACGATGGTGAGGAGTAAGTTCGACGAGCAGTATATCTAATGAAGTGGAAGGAGATCGATCCAAAGCCATGACTGCTGCACTTAGAGAACGGCCGATCATTATCGATGCACCCTACGCCATTCGTGCCGTCAAGGCGAGGGTCACGAAAGCCCGGTTGCGTCTAACATTCAAGGACGGCGTCACGGTCGAGATTCCAACCAAAGCCTTGGGAGCACCCTGGACGAAAGCGAGTGCTACCCAGATTGCTCGCGTCCGGTTACGTATGGGTGGAAGCTGGCTCTGGTGGGACGACTTGGGCGAAGGCCTAGTGCTCGATGAACTGCTTGCAACGACTCTGAGGCTCAACCCCGCAGTTTTGCTTGCACGCCGATCACGCGGCCGTCGAGCATCGCCGGCGAAGCGCGCAGCGGCGCGCAAAAACGGTCGCAAAGGTGGGCGGCCGCGTAAGGTAGCTGCGTGAGCGGGTTGTAGAGGCCAACGCGAGTCGAAGCCATACAGTAAATAACCCTTCACAAGCGTCTTGAAAATTAGCGCGCGCTCTGCGATTTCGCACATTTGTCGCGCGGTTCGCATTTGTGGCCGATGACTTCTTGCTGAGGAATCACCAGAGCGCGGTTGGAAACCGGCGTGCGACGGCTCGTTGTCTACCTATGCAGATTGAGTGCCGAAGCTTTCGGCGCGCGAACTCGCGCAAGCCAGTGCGTCTGCTTTTCTCGCGCCTGCATCTTGAAGATCTGTCACATTCGCGTGTCGCGTTCCGTCATAGGAATGACTCAATCCAAACCGCCATCGTGACAAAGGAGAAACGAAGTGAAAATTAAAGTGACCAGCGTATACGTGGACGACCAGGACAAGGCCTTGCGCTTCTATACCGAGGTGCTGGGCTTCGCAAAGAAATCGGATTTCAGTCAGGGACCATTTCGCTGGCTGACCGTGGTCTCGCCCGAAGAGCCGGACGGCACTGAACTGCAGCTAGCGCTGAACAACAATCCGGCGGCCAAAGCATATCAGCAAGCGATTTTTCAACAGAACCAGCCCGCGGCCATGTTCTTCACCGACGACGTCAAGGGTGACTACGAGCGCATCAAGGCCCGCGGCGCAGAGTTCACGATGCCGCCCACCGACGTGACCGCCTCGACCATTGCGACGCTGAACGACACCTGCGGCAACCTCATTCAGCTCACACAACTGGCACGCTATTAAGGAATGAGGCCGGCCAGGCTCGTCGTTCTGCTACTCGCACTCGCCGCCTGCGCGCGGCAAGGAGTGAGTCCGACTCCCGCTCATGCCTCCGGACCGTTAACGCTGAGCGTCGATCTGCAGCCAACGAGCGTTGCGGGCCGCTACAGCGTGGTCATCACCGTGCTCGACCAACACGGCGCCAGGGTGGAGGGCGCCACGGTATCGATGCAAGCACGGTACGGCTACTTCGGACTCAAGCCGATGAGCGTGCACGCAGCACCGAAAGGTAACGGACGGTATTCTGCGACTGTTCCCCTCCCGTCAGGCAGCGGATGGGTGATCAAGGCAGACGCGATCAAGAACGCTCACCGCGGCCATCTGGAAGCTCAGGAAGATCTGAATTGAACGCCTCCGTCAGCCACCGATATCGCTTCGGCGGCGACGTGCATGAGGCACGACTCAGCCGTAAGCGGCGAACGGGTCGTTCCGTACTTCGTCGCAGAAGTTCTCTAAATGAAACCCGGGAACCATGCGGTACCCAACATCGGTCACGAAACAGTTTCCCGTGGCTTGCGGCTTTCGTTTTGCCACCGCTGCGGCGGATTCGAGAAAAATCGGAATGAAGCCGGTACGCGGCGCCGCGCTGAGAACGGCGACGATGTCCTCGCGCTTCATCAGATCGAGGGAAGCGCCAAAGTCTGCAGCAACGCCGGCATTGACGAGCATCACTTCAACGGCTTTCCAGCGAGCGATTCCACCCTGATCGTGCAGGGCGATCGCGTCCCATATGACGTCCGTTCGTGCCTTCGAAATGCCGTGGCGCCCCGCCATCTCACGGGCCAGGTTTGCGCCGTCGACTTCAAAGCGCTGCTTCGCACTCATGTGCGACGCCGTTAGACCGGTATCGTGAAGGATCGCGGCGACATAGACAGCCTCGATGTCGTATTGAAGCCCCTTGGCCTTGGCAATCAACTCCGCGAAGAGAAAGGCGCGCAGCGAGTGATTGAAGATTTCGACCGGCTCGGCTGAGCGCGCGACGAGTGTGGCTTCTCTTGCCAGCCGGGTATCGGGAACGTTCAATCCCGCCGGCGCCGGAGATTCGACTCCGATCGCAGTCGCCACCGCACCGGAGCCGAACAAGCTGATAAACTCGGAACGATTCATCTCCATGCCTATACTCCTGGAGCAATGCTGTTGAGGTCGGCAAGCGCGTCGTCGGGGAGGCTCGTCGCAGCACCGGTCACGTTCTCGCGCAGATGCTCGACCGATGACGTGCCGGGGATGAGGAGAATATTCGGTGAGCGCTGCAGCAGCCACGCGAGCGCGACAGCCATTGGCGTTACGTTGAGCCGGGCTGCGACAGATTTCAGCATGTCAGACTGCAGCGGTGTGAAGCCACCGAGCGGGAAGTACGGAACGTAAGCGATCCCTTGTGCGGCGAGAGAATCGATCATGTCGTCGTCGACTCGGTGGACGATGTTGTAAAAGTTTTGCACGCACACGATTGGGGCGATGGACTGTGCCTCAGCGATCTGCTCGTGCGATACGTTGCTCAGGCCGAGATGTTTGATCAACCCCTCCCGCTGCAGTTGCGCGAGCACGCTAAACGGCTCGGAGATCGAGCCGGGCTCCGCGCTGGTAAACCCACCTACCCGGAGGTTAACGACGTCAAGCACTTCAAGGCCGAGGTGCTTGAGATTATCGTGCACGGCCTGACGCAGCTGTTCGGGTGCTAGCGCTTGGGGCCAGCCACCGCCTGCGTCCCGCGTCGCTCCTACTTTGGTTACGATGTGCAGATCGTCCGCGTATGGACTGAGCGCTTGCCTAATGATCTGATTGGTAATGTGCGGCCCGTAATAGTCGCTCGTGTCAATGTGGTTGATACCAAGATTAACTGCCTCCCGCAGCACGGCCAACGCAGCGTTTCGGTCGCGGGGTGGGCCGAACACATGCTGACCGGCCAACTGCATCGCGCCGTATCCCATGCGGGTGACCGTTAGATCCTCCGCCAGAGTGAACGTTTTACTGAGCACTGCTACGCAACCGCTGCGCTTTCGAAATAATATTCGTGATCGAGATCCGCAAGAAGCCCCGGATGTGTCGGCTCCCAGCCAAGTAGTTCCTGCGTTCGCGTGCTTGAGGCAGGGGCGTCAATCGAAGCGAAGCGCGCAAGCCAGCCGAAATGATCGGCGGCCTCGTCGGGAGTTTTCGACAACAACAGGCACGTTCAAGCGGCGTCCGATCACCTCGGCGATCGCTCGAAACGAAACGCCCTCATCGCCGACTCCGTGATACCGTCCTCCTGCGAAACCCTTTTCAAGCGCGAGTCTGAAGAGATGCGCGGCGTCGAGGCGGTGCACTGCGGCCCAGCGGTTGAGCCCGTCACCAACGTACGCCGAAGCACCCTTTTCGCGCGCAATGCTGATGAGAAACGGCACGAATCCGTGATCGCCCTCGCCGTGTACCGACGGTGGGAGTCGCACCGACGAGGCGCGGACGCCGCGTGAAACCATCGCAAGCGCCGTTTCTTCGGATCTGCGAGGCCACGCTGCGGCTAAACTAGGATCGGCTACGTCGTCTTCCGTCACGACGCGTCCAGGTGCGAGAAGTGCTGTGCCCGACGTAACGAGCAGCGGACGGTTGGATCCCGCGAGTGCTTCGCCGACCGTCTCGATCGCGAGCCTATCCGTCTCGGCCGCAGCCGGAAAATTTGCGAAATCGTGAATGAAGGCGGTGTGGATGATGGCGTCCGACGCGGCCGCTCCGCTGCGCAAACTATCGAGATCCTCGAGAGAGCCGCGGTGGACCTCAGCTCCCAGGCCGACAAGCGACTTGGCGGAATCATCCGAGCGAGCGAGGCCGAGCACCTGATGGCCCGCGCCGATGAGTTCATGGACGATGGCTGAGCCGATGAAGCCGGTTGCACCGGTGACGAAAACACGCATGAGAAGACCTCCGTCCAGTGATCGCCTCGACGCCGAGCGGGCCGAAGCCAAGTGATGTCAGTTACTGCCATTCAGCAGTATACCACTCGATGTCAACCACTGTCATCACGTAGTATAATCACGTTATGGGTAGATGGAAGCCGGATGCGCGGAGCCGTCTCGAGCAGGCGGCGCTCGAGCTTTATAGCGAGCGTGGATTCCAGCAAGTCACCGTGGCGGAGATCGCCCAGCGGGCGGGACTTACCGAGCGAACGTTCTTTCGGTACTTTGCCGACAAACGCGAGGTGCTGTTCTCGGGCGGGAGCGCGCTTGAAGGGCGGCTCGTAAGCGCACTCGACAACGCACCGGGTTCTTTATCCGCAATTGACGCGGTGGGCGTCGCCGTGGAGGCCGGCGCCATGCTGCTTGAAGATCGCCGGCATTACGCCCGGCAGCGCCAAGCCGCCATTTCTGCAAACGCAGAGCTTCAGGAGCGCGAGCGCATCAAACTTGCATCGCTCGCCTCGGCGCTCGCGGATGGGTTACGTCGACGAGGCGTTGGCGATCCAGCGGCGAGTCTAGCCGCGGAGATGGGAATTGCCGTTTTCAGGATCGCGTTCGAACGCTGGATCGACGAAACCAACCAGCGGACCCTGCCAGAAATAGTTAGAGAGTCGTTGAACGAGCTGAAAGTAGTGGCTGGGGAAAAGAACATGTAAGGGGGCAAAGCCATGCTAAATCTCGTCCCCATTTGGGACGTCGCGCTTGCGTTCGTAATCATAATCGTTATCTCCGGAGAGATCGGGTTTCACCTCGGCACGCGTGCGAAGACAACTCTCGGCGAGAGCCCGTTTTCCGTGTTGCAAGCGGCGATCTTCGGGTTGCTTGCACTTCTGCTCGCCTTCTCGTTCTCGCTCGGGCTTGCGCGCTACGATGCGCGTCGCACCGAGGTTGCGCGCGAGGCCAACTCGATCGGTACGACGTTTCTTCGCACGCGGTTCCTGGATGCACGGGCCGCGCCCTTGATGCGCGGCTACCTGCGACGATACGTCGATGCGCGTATCGATTTTGCTCGCGCGGGAATCAACGATCGCTTGAAAATCGATGCGTCGTATCGATCAAATACGCTGCAAATGAAGATGTGGGACCTCGCAGTGGCGCAGTCGGCGCTCGACAAACACTCGACATTCGTGCCGCTCTTCGTCGACGCGCTCAACGACATGATTGACCAGAGTGCGGCAGAGGAAGCCATCCTAGCCGCGCACATCCCTGACGCCGTGGTGATCATACTGGCGATCGTCATCGCGTTTGCGTCAGCATTGCTGGGCATCGGCTTCGGTCGCACCGACCGGCGTGGAAGTCTTGCTATGGGATTCTTTGCGATAATGCTGGCGCTGGTCATCGCGACGATCTTCGATCTCGACCGCCCTCAGCGCGGATTCATTCGTGTGAGCCTTGCGCCTCTGCAGTCGCTGCGTCAGACGATCGTCGGGCCTTCGGCCACGGAGACCGTTCCCCACCCCTGAAGACGCGCCATCGATTCACGCCTCGACTTATTTTATAAACGGTACGTTGTTCGGCGTTATGATCCCCGCGATGTCGCGAAAGATCGCATTAGCTACCCCAGGGAACGGCTTCTCTCGCTGGCTGTTGATGAAGACGATGACAGTCGCACCGGTAGCGGGCATATAGTAGGCAGCGGTATTGTAGCCGGTTATGCCGCCCGTATAACCGTACCAGCCGGCGGAACAACCGATTCCCAGGCCGAAAGCGAGGTTCCCTTCGCCAGTAGGCAAACATGCAAGCCGCTCTTTTTGAGTCGCCGCGCTATTCGTCGTTCCGGCCACATAGGCTTTTACCCACTTCTTCATATCCGCCATGTTTGAAATCATGGCTCCGGCCGCCCACGAAACGGAGGGCGGAAGGACTGCGGACTCGTCGACCCACTCGTTCTTTGCATCAAGAGAATAGCCGTGCGCGTACGGTGCCGGCATGTCCCAATTCGTCGTCGGAAACGACGTGTGACTCAGACTCATGGGAACGAGAATGCGGTCACGGATCTCAGCCTCGATCGTGTGATGGGTCACCTTCTCGATGATGAGCCCCAGCAAGAACCAGTTGGTATTGCTATAGTTATACTTCGCTCCCGGGGCGAATAACGGCGGCTGCTTCGCGGCGAACGCGACCCATTGACGCGGCGTCCGTCGCGCCCACACGGCCGTCCCTTCCTTTTGGACTCCCGGAACCGAGTACATGTCGATGATGCCGCTGCGCATTTCAGCTAACTGACGCAGCGTGATGCTTTTTTCGTTCGGCACGGCTAGCCCGAGGTCAAATCTTGCGATCGTATCGTCGAGGCGCAATTTTTTCTCATCGACGAGCTGAAGCAAAACTGTTGCGACGAACGTCTTCGTGTTGCTACCGATGCGGAATAGATCGTCGGGTGACATCTTGGCGGGCGGTGAAAGGCGCGCAAATCCAATCCCCCTGACGAACTCGCCTTTCCCAGGCACCCACACTCCAACGGCCGCGCCCGGCACCGGCTGCGTAGCACCGTACTTCGCGAGCTCCTTTGCAACGGCGGCGGCGATCGCTTTTTGAAGGCTGGGACTAAGTTGAGTGTTCGCAGCGGCGCCCGCCGAGCCGGCGTTCGGAAATGACAGCATTAGCCCAAGGAGGGCCAGTAAGAAGCGCTTCATGCTTTGACCGCCGCGCGGGTCAACAGATACTCCTGCGCCACGACGTTATCGGCGTAATACGGCCGGCAGAGGCTTTCGAATTCGCGGCGTATCGCGTCGAGCTGCGGCGAATCCGACAAGCGTTCGACGAGTTTTTGCATCGGGCCGATGGACCGCTCGATGAACGAACGATAATGCGGCAGGCTCAAGGCCGGAACGATCATGACGCCGCGTTCGAAGGAAAGCTCGGAGAAATCGTGTGCCAGCCGCTCGTTGATGATGTTCTGGTCGCCCCAGAGCGTGGGCGGCGCGGCACCGGGAGGCAGCGGCGGCGAGTTGCGGCCGATGAACTCGAACGTTTGACCGACGAGAGTATTGGGCGGCCACGTCGCAAACGCGACGCGTCCCGACGGCTTGAGAACGCGGCGCATTTCCGCGACCGCGAGCTCGGGCCGCGGAGCAAACATATGTCCGAATTGACTGAGGACGACGTCGAAGGACGCGTTGGGATACGGAAGACGTTCGGCATCGCCTTCGACCCAATCAATGTCGGACAAGCCGGCGATGCGCGCGTTCTCTCGCGCCGTTTCGAGCAAGGCCGGGGTCAAATCGACGGCGCTCGTTCGCGCTCCTGAGCGCGCCGCCGTGATCGCAACGACACCGGTGCCGGTGCCTACGTCGAGAACCGCATCGCCCGGCGCGATACCGGCGAACCGCACCAGATGCGCGGCAACCGGCGTGGTGAACGTCGCCGCCGGCGCGAACGACGCCCACATTTCGCGCTGACGGTCTTTAAGCACCGAAAACGGATCCGAGTTCAAAGCGGTTACCTACGTTTTGTAAAGGCCGGTGATTCTCGTGCTTCCCAAGACGTGCCCGCGGATCGCGAGGTCGAGATTCTCGACGTGAGCCGACCGCGGCAAATTCAACTTCGCGTTAAGAGCATATAGCGTGATGACGTAGCGATGCGTCTCACCCGGCGGCGGGCAGGGGCCCCCGTAGCCGCGATTGGTGTTGCCATAATAAATGGCCCAGTCGTTAAGGACTTCGTCACCGTATTTGCTCGACCGCGTGCCGGCGTTCTCCGGAAGGCTTGAAGCGCTCGGTTGGATGTTGTACATACCCCAATGCCAGAAGATCGCGGTCGTGTCGAGCATCAGCACGGCAAAACTCTTGGTGCCTTTCGGGGTGCCTTGCCACTCGAGCTCGGGCGACCGATCGCCGCCCTTGCAACCGTTGCCTTTGTATACCATGCTCAGCGGCACGGTTTTGTTGTTTTTAAACGTTGTGCTCCATATCGTGAACGCGGCCGCGCCATGAATACCGGCGACGACTGGGCCGTTGCCGATCGCCCCCGGCACGCTCGTTCCTCCGGAACAGGCTGCGACTAAGCACGTAAACGCGAGGCAATATGCATGGCTCAAGCGTGATTTCATCGGTGCTCTCCTTACGACGGCTTCTACTTCGCTGTATACTCGGGAATCAGAACCCTCTACTCCTCCCTCCTGCGCTCGATCCCTCGCGAAGCAAGATTCGCAGCTGTAGGAACGACGAGCGCGGCGTGGAGTACTCGACGCCGCTTGACGACATATGCATCTTGCGCATATTTATGCATATGAGGACGACTCTCATCATCGACGAAGCGCTCCTGCAGCGGGCGCGAGAACTCAGCGGTATCCAGGAGAAAACCGCCCTCGTCCACGCAGGGCTCAGGGCCCTCATCGCATGTGAAGCAGCGCGACGCCTCTCCAGCCTCGCGGGATCCGAGCCAAGGATCAAGGCAATCCCGCGGCGGCGCTCGCGTCCCACTCGATGATTCTTGTCGACAGGTCCGTTTGGATCGTTGCTTCGAACGAAATCGATATCGAGACCAGGAATCGAGTTCTCATTGATGGCTGCCTCCGAGTCGGGTAAGCGAATTGAAAACTACACCGAGCTTGTAAGAAAAGTATGAAAACCGCTATCTACACCGCGTACGGAGGGCCGGAGGTCGTGCAGATCGCCGACGTCCCAACGCCGACTCCTGGTGACGACGAAGTGCTCGTTCGCGTTCGGGCCGTCGCGCTCAATCCGCTCGACTGGCGGATCATGCGGGGCAGCCCATATGTCTTTCGCAAAATGTATGGAAGTTTTCGAGCGCCAAGGCTGCGCCCCGGCCGCGACGTCGCCGGCGACGTGGAAGCGGTCGGCAAGAATGTTACGCGCTTCAAACCCGGCGATGCGGTCTTTGGGTTCTGTAACGGCGGGCTGGCGGAATACGCCTGCACTCCGGAGTCACGGATTGTCCACAAACCGCGAAACGTTTCGTACGAACAAGGAGCGTGCGTTCCGGTGGCCGGCATGACAGCACTCCAAGCATTGCGCGATCAAGGTCAACTTCGAGCCGGGCAGACCGTGCTGATCAATGGCGCCGCGGGCGGTGTCGGAACGTTTGCCGTGCAGATGGCCAAAGCAATGGGTGCGCGCGTGACGGCCGTTTGCAGCGAGCGCAATGCGAATTTCCTGACTTCGCTCGGCGCCGATCGGGTTGTAGACTACAGCAGAACCGACTTCACGACGGCCTCGGAGCGGTACGACCTCATTATCGACAACGTCGGAAATCATTCGCTGTCGGAGTACCGCCAAGTCCTTGCGCACAATGGCCGGTGCGTAATCGTCGGTGCTCCCAAACGGCTGTCGATGCTGCGTATGCTCCGATATCTTGTCGAGCCGAAGCTCCATTCGCGCTTGGGGTCGCAGACGTTCGTCACGTTCATCACCAAGGCGAACGATCGGGATCTGCCCATCATCGCGGCCTGGATGGCGGAAGGCAAGGTAACGCCGGCGATCGATTCGATTTATCCCTTAAGCGAAGCCGCCGCAGCAATCGCCCATCTCGAGGCGGGTCACGCCTGCGGAAAAGTCCTGGTGATCCCTTAGGGGACCAGCTATGATCTCGGCCTAGACCACCGGGCGCGTTGGAAGGACGGCGATTGGCGTCTCCTCAATTTCATAGAACCTCTCCACGATTTGCAGCGACGCGAGCTGTTTTGTAGCGTCGAGCACCGCGGGCTGCCCAATAGGATCCAAGCGCGGTACCATCGTCGCGTATGGTTCTTGAGAAGGTAGCTCCTTAAATGGCTGATATCCGCTCGCAAAGCCCGCGACCCATCGCGTTATCGCTCCCATGGTCGCACGGTAGCGAATCCAGCGGTGCAGTTGCCATCCCTCCGCCTCGGGCGTGCCGGTGGCAAACACGTCGATAAGCTTGGCGCCTGCCTCGCGGCCAAGATCGGTCATCGTCTCGATCGTCTGCGGCGGCATGTTGAGATTTAGACCACCCTCGTCATCGGACAAGCGTATGCCGACAATGCGGCTCGCGTTTCCTGGAAGCCCTCCAAGCGTTACGTCCTGCCAGCACCGAGCCGCATCGAGAATCGACGAAGCAAATGCCAGAACATTGCCACGAGCGTCGCCACAATCGAGTTTGTTCCATGGGTTCACGGTTCCACGCGGAGCATCGCTCTCCATGAAAACCGAGCCGGGCATATACTTGGCACGTTGCGACTCATTCCAAAAGCGCGAACGCGATTTGGCCGCCTCCTTGGTGCCGGACGAAGGTTCGCCGCCGAGTAAATCGATTGCAAACGTCGGCCATCGAGGCAGAGGGCAATCGAAGAAATGGATGGGAAAGTTGCTTGTGAGCCCTCCGTCCGAAAACCAAATCCTTTGCATTTCGCCCGTCGCATCCAGAGCGTAGAGTGGAAACGCACAAAACAGCACCGGGAACGACATACTAAATCGGGTAGCCACGATGATCGGCACTTTGTCGGCAGCGGGAAAGCGATAGTAGGTGCCATCCTTAACTAGATCCGTCTTCTTCCCAAACTGGACCATGTGTCTGACGACGTCGGCAGAAAAATAGCCGTTAAGGTCTTGCTCGCGAAAATATACCGTCGGCCGTTGATGTCCGTCGTCATCGACGTCGGTCTGTGCGTCGGCAATTTGGCTGATCCGATCGGTCGGATCGAACGGAAGCTGGAACGGCCTGCCCAGCGTAAGGCAGGTCGTGACCATACGAAAATCGATGCCGCGCTCATCTCCAACGGATTCGTACCACGGCGGCTGCTTTGCATTCCAAAGATCGCCGAACGTGAGCGGGTCGGTCTTAGCGCGGCCGGCCGTCTGCGCGATGAAGGCGTCCAGCCAGTTGAAGAGCGGCGGCACTTCGCTCGCCGTTAGTTCCGTAACGTCGGTAACCGACGCGAGTCTTGTATCCGCCTCACGACTGTAGCCGTGACACCACCCGAAGTCATTGCGATCGAGCACGGATACGACCTCGTGCCCCAGCCACAACGCAATAAAAACGAGCGCCGCGATAAGTCCGAATACAGCCGAAACCAGCAGGCAACGCCAGATCGCGCCGGGCTGCAACGGAGATGCGGCAACAAAGAAGGCCCCGAAGATGATTGCGATCGTCAGCACCGGAATCCAAAAGTATTGCACGATCAACGCGACGATTAGCCGTAGCGTTTTTGCGGGCGCCGAGTCGTTTCCAATAGGAATCAGGGCGATTCTTAGCATGGCTTTCGCGGTGGGGTCTGCGCCAAACAGGGCGAGCAACGCACCCGGACGCCCCAGAAATCCAGGAAGCTTCGAAAGTTCAGCGTAGCCCTGGCCGGACCCGAACTGCCGGCGACGATATTCCGCCGCGGCAGTAATTGCAGCAGCAATCGCACCGACTGAAGTCCCTCCGATGTTTTTTATAATGTAGGCCGTCGCGAGCTTGCAGATCGCAAGAGGGTAGACGACCCCGCTCGTGATGCCTCCCTTCATGACGATGTCGCAGAGGCGTCGAATGGCGGGGTTCTCAAAATCGGCAGCGGTTAGTGTACGGTCGGAAGGCGCAGTCGTCATTTTGCCGTCTCCAAAAGCGTAAAAACGTTCCGCCTACAGCAGGCCGTCTGTTAGGCCGCAGGCTCCCTCGAGCGTGAGCTGCTGCGCCGTGCCAGGCGTCATCCATACGAACCAGGTGTCGTCTCCCACGATGCCATCGACCGTGATTCCGGACCACGTCTGAAGCGCGCGAACGGACGCGCTCGTTACCGGGCCAAAGATGCCGTCAATCGCACCGCCATACGAGGTGAACTCGACGACGACGTCTGCTCCTGAAAGTGCTTTCTGCAACCAAGCTACGCCCGGACCCATCGATCCTTGCTGCAGCTCGGGCGATGCTTCGCGATAGCTCGGCAGTTCCGCCCACGTTGCCGGACCGACGATGCCGTCAGGGGTCAATCCGTGGCTTGACTGAAAATTCTTTACCGCGGTTTCGAGACCGGCATCAAACGTACCGGTAATAGGACCAAACGGACTCCATAGCAAGTGTCGCGCAAGAACTCGCTGCAAGCGTTTAACATCATTGCCTGTCGAACCGAGACTAATGGTAGAGGGCATGATCCATCCTTCGAATTAGGCGAGAGACGGCTAGTATACGTCGCCCAACTTGGTTGCCCTGTGCGTTAGCGTTTTGCAATTGCGGAGGGCCGGGCGGTAATAGTTGCGCCCCGGCTGCAGGTTATGTATCATCGTCACGCCAATAACGGCGCGCTCATTCGAACGGGGAGATTAGCGTATGCATATCCTGAAATCGGTACTCTCGAGCTTGGGGTTCGTTTTAGTCATCGGGCTGCTGGCCGGGTGCGGTAGCAGCAGGGCAGGCCTGCCGCCTTCGCAACCGTTACCAGCGTCGCAAGCAGCCGCAAACCCCCGCGGTTCGTGGATGGCGGACGACGCTAAGAGCCAGGATCTGCTTTACGTTGCGGATCTCGGCACGGATGATGTGAACGTCTACTCGTACCCCCGCGGAAGGCTCGAAGGCGTGCTGAAGGGTTTCTCGGCGGTGCACTACGAGTGCGTCGACGCCGCCGGGAATGTCTTTATTGCCAACGGCAGCGCAAACGAGCTGCTCGAGTATGCGCATGGCGGCACCGTGCCGATAAAAACCTATCACGAGCCGGGATTTACCCACGGTTGTTCGATCGATCCAGTCAGCGGAAACCTTGCGGTGCTGCACGACCCGGCGTCGTCCGCTCCAGGCGGCATTACGATTTACCATCACGCGCGGGGCAAGCCGCACGAATACACCACGCCCAACGTCTTTCGTGTCTACTTTATCGGCTACGACGGCCAGGGCAATCTGTTTGTTGACGGCACCGACATGCACGTCACGTTCGAGATCGCCGAACTACCGGTGGGAAGCCAAACCTTCGAAGCGGTAACGCTCAATCAAAGCATCGTTCTACCCGGCGCGATTCAATGGGACGGACAACATCTTGCGGTCGGCGACCAAGTCTCGATTTACGGCCCTTCGAAAATCTACGAGTTTTCGATGAGCGGGAGCACGGGGACGCTCGTGGGAACCACACCCCTTTCGAATTCATGCGACGTTCTGCAGTTCTGGATTCAGGGCCATCACGTTATTGCCGGTAACGTCTGCGCGCCGCACGTTCTCTATTTTGGCTATCCGAAAGGTGGTTCGTCGATCAAGACGATCAGCCGTAAGCTCAAAGAACCGGTTGGCGTGACGGTGAGCTTGAAATAGGCCGGATTGCGATTGGGTCAGATCGGCGCGGCGCCAGCGGTCCTTGTCAGCTCCTCTTCCAGAATCGGGATACCCATATTGCATGCCTGCACGCCCTGGGCGACGCACAGCTTGAGAACGTCCATTATTTCCTCAAGGGTGCAGCCGAGCTTAAGCGCTGCCTTGATGTGACGGCGCACCCCGGGCGCATACATATGCGTGAATGAAGCGTCAAACGCGATGCTTAAGAGTTCGACAACTTTTGGCGACATCAAGCCGCTTCCATACACCGCGACTCCCGTCGCCATGAACTCATCCGTCCAGACGGGATCGAGATCGAAAAAGGGGTTCCAGGCATCGTTCCATTGACCTGCGGCCCGCATCTTGTCACACGACGGCGTTGCGACGTCGTTGGAATTGCGAGTCGGCGATAAGCCGGCCGCTCGGGCCTCTTCAAGAAGAATCGGTGCGCCTAGACTACACGAATGGATCGCCAGGAGCGACGCCATTTTTAGCACCTGCAAAATCTCATCGCGCGTAGCGCCCGCGGTGAGTGCCCTTCTGATATGGCGCCGCGTTCCTTCTGGATTTAGATTCGTGCACGCGGCATTGACGGCCACGCTAATAAGTTCAACGGTCTTGCGATCGAGCGCTCCGGACCACGGATTCGCCGTCATCTTCTCGACAGTTTTGCTCCAGGCTGGATCCCATTGCTCCAGCGTGTTGAGCGCGGACGGCTCCCACGGTCCTGTTTCATCGCGTCGCATCGCGTAAACTCCACATCTTTTAGTTCCGATCCTCAGTTGTCAGGCAAACGAAGATCTTCTCATCTTCAATCTTTACCGGGTAGGTATCCACCCCGTAGTCTGGTACGTGCGTGGTGTTTCCTGTGCGCACGTCGTAGCGCCAGCCGTGGCCCCGGCACGTCACGATCGGACCGTCGAGCTCACCCATCGCCAGGGACAATCCCTGGTGCAGGCACGTATCGTCCATCGCGTAGATCGTGCCGTCGACGTTAAAGAGCGCCAGTTCCTTTCCAGCCACGGTGACAGGCCAGCCTTTGCCAACCGGCACCTGGTCGAGCCGCGCAACCTCTACAAAGTCAGACATTGCATTCTCTACGCCGGTCAGATCTCAGGCTCCGGCTCGGGGAACGCCGCGGCGTCACGTTCGTAGACTCCGAAGATGTTGCCTTGCGGATCTTCCACGATCGCGTACCACGCCGTCTTAGGAACTGCGGCCTTTGGCCGAATGATCTTGCCGCCCAGCGCGATAACGCGCGCGATCGCCTCATCGATCGATTCAACCCAGACGTAGTGCACCCAACTGTGAGGTGCAGGAATCGGGCGGTGCAGCAAACCGCCTTGAATGCTCTTATCGTCGCCCGATCCGGTTTGAATCCGAAAGTAATCTACCGCGGTGGCTTTGTCGATGGTCCAACCGAATAGCTCCCGATAGAAGTCAGCGAGTTTCTCAGGCTGCTCGGCGTAGATCTCGAAGTGCGTTACTGACGCAGGCACGGCCCTATTCCGGTGCGGCCATGCAGTAGGCCATCGGGTGCGAGTCCGACGCCTCGGCCGAGAGCCCTCTCTTTCCCTCAGTTTCCCACTTGACGAACCCAGGTTCGCCGCTCTTGCGATTCGGCGTCATGCCGAGTTCCTTCAGCGTCTCGTCGATGCTGTCGTACCAGACCCCGGTTTTCATGATTCTATGCGCATCTTCCGCCGTCGCTACTTTGCGACCGTAGGCTTCCGACAATCGGGCCATTTGTTCGACCTGCTTGACTGAAGAGAATCGCTCACCTTTGACGCGCCAGATGTTGTCTTCGTTTCCGAGGCGACAATGAATGCCGAGGACAACCGCCATCGCACACATGGGAATGACCCCGCGCATCGTGTTCTCCCAGCACAGGACCGAGCCTTGTGGGGAGCGCCGCAGGTATTCCATCCAGTCGAACGGATTACGGCCGCAAGCGCCTCCGCCGATTGAGACTAAACAGTGGTTGAGCGGCCCCATGTAGAGCCCTTTGCGAATCAGCCGCTCGACGATCTCAAGTTGATGAATGTAGCCGAGCATGAAATACGGCTGAATCCCGTTCGCGCGGAGTCGCTTGAGGTGCTCGATGTAGAACGCCGGCCCGGCATCAGCCCACAAGCCTGCCCAGGCCTGCCGCGCCTTCTCGTTGTTTTCGAGATGCGTTCCTTTGATGTCGTCTTCGCTCCACATCTGGATCACGTCCATCATTCCGGTCCCGATGGCAATCGTGACCTGATCAGGTTTTGGGTCGAGTTCGGTCAGCATATGGCGTGTATCGTAGTCTAACCATTTCGCCTTAGCGTCGTCAGTCTTCGGGGCAAACGAGATGGAGCCGCCCACGGAAAGAATCATCTTTGGGACTGCCTGCCGCAACATGCCGATGAACTCGTTAAATTGCTCGAAATCCTTCGAGCCTAGCCCGGTAGCGGGATTGCGCACGTGGATGTGGAGGTGCGTGGCCCCGGCATTGTAACAATCTACTCCGGCCTGCACCTGCTCCTTCCACGTGACGGGAATGTCAGCATCGCCGGGCACCCACGCGGGTCCGTACGGCGCAGCCGTAATGATCAGGGGATCCATGTTCTCGGGATACAGCGAGTCATCTACGAATTCCATAATGATCCTTTCAACGCTCTTTCTGCTTGGCCGGGGCAGTAAACGGAATGTGGGGGTCAGCCGGCTTCTACATGCAACTAGTTGTTTCCGTTTCGCGTGATCTGAGCCGATTGTCGGACCGTTGATCGCACAGGGCATAGTTCAGGCGCAGTGCATCGCAAGCGCCGCTGCGAATCACAAACGAAAGCGGAAGCGCGTTACGGAGCAAGACCTGCAAGTGCGGACGTTCTGAGGCAGGTTTGATGCGCTCTTGGTAGACGAAAACGTAGAACGCCCACGCGCGGCGACGGCCAGCGCCTCGATCTCGACGAGATGCGGGCAGGCGGGCCCCTGCCGGTTTAGAGGCGTCGCTGCGGCGCAGCGCGGAGCCGATCTTTTCAGAAGAGCTTCGCGGGGGCCTCAAGCCACTTCGCAAATAAGAGCAGAGGCTAATAAATGGACCGGCGCTACTTCGTTCGCATGGCCACGACAGGTTTCTCTGGAGCGTATCTGTCGCTTGTTGCGTGCGCCAATTCAAAAACTGCGAAAAGCCCCAATGAGAGGACTTCACCTATGACTACAGTTGCACAACAGACGGGCAGCGGTACGACTGCTATTCGTCCGTTTCCTAATTTAAACGTTCCGGAGTCGGAACTTGATGATTTGCGTCGCCGCATCAAGGCGACGCGGTGGCCGACAAAAGAGCTCGTCGCCGACGATTCGCAGGGCGTGCAGTTAGCGACGACTCAAGCCCTGGCGAGCTATTGGGCGACCGAGTACGATTGGCGCAAGCTCGAGGCCAGACTGAACGCGATACCACAGTTCGTGACCGAGATCGACGGAGTGGATATTCAGTTCATTCACGTTCGTTCGAAACACGAAAACGCGCTGCCGCTGATTATCACGCACGGGTGGCCCGGCTCGATCATCGAGCAGATGAAGGTTATCGAGCCGCTGACCAATCCCACGGCGTACGGCGCGAACGCATCGGACGCGTTCCATCTCGTGATCCCGTCGATCCCGGGGTACGGCTATTCAGCCGAGCCGATCGTCCTCGGCTGGGACCCGGTGCGAATCGCCAAGGCATGGGTCGCGCTGATGCAGCGGCTCGGATACAACCAGTTTGTGGCGCAAGGCGGCGATTGGGGGGCGGCCATTACGCAACAGTTGGCTTTGTTAGCGCCGACGACCGTGCTGGCCATTCATTCCAACATGCCGGGTACCGTGCCGGACGACATTTTAGCGAAAGCCACTTCCGGCGCCCCGCCGCCGGCCGGACTTGCGGGCGACGAGCTGCACGCATACAAGCAGCTCAGCGACTTCTATTCGAAGCATCTCGGGTATGCCATCGAGATGGGGAACCGCCCGCAAACGCTCTACGGATTGATGGATTCGCCCATCGGTCTGGCGGCCTGGATTCTCGATCACGACAAAGACAGTTACGAGATGATCGCGCCGGCCTTTTTCGGAAATCCGGGCGGCCTTTCGCGCGACGACGTCCTCGACAACATCACGATGTACTGGCTCACGAAGACGGGAGTCTCCTCGGCCCGCCTCTATTGGGAAAATAAGCTCGGTTTCTTCAACGTCCAGGGCGTGACTATCCCAGTTGGCGTGAGCGCGTTTCCGTACGAGATCTATCAAGCGCCTGAGAGCTGGTCGAAAAAAGCGTATCCCAAACTCGTCTATTACAAGAAGCACGACGTCGGTGGGCACTTTGCGGCCTGGGAACAGCCGCAGCTCTTTTGCGAAGACGTTCGCGCGACGTTCAAATTTTTGCAAACGAGTAACGCGTGATGAGCAGCTTCATGAAAGATAACCGTGGTCGCATTTTTCGTAGAGGTTGCGCAACCGGCGATTCGAAGGACGGTGCAAGTGATTTCAACGCTACTTAGCGAGGTTTAGTATGGCGTTCTCAAACAAATCGACGGCGCTGCTCCTTGCCGGCGGAGCGCTTCTGGGTATTTCGGCTTGTGTCGGAAACACCATGGTTCCGTCCAACTCAGCCGGCATAGGGAGCTCGGCGACACAGGTTTCCGTTACCGGACCAGACATTATGCCCGCCGACAATACATCAATCCTTAAGGGGTTGAAAAAGGACGTCGTCATCGGGTCGACCGTCGATCCGACGAACGGCGATAAGGGTCCGCGCGCGCTTTCGATCGTGACGGTCACCTACGGCTTGAAGAAGGGGCAGCTGCTCGTCTGCAACTTCGACAACTCGGCAGGCAAAGGCGGGAAAGGAACGACGATCGACGTTTTCGATCCAAAGCCGGGTTCGAAACCGACGACCTTTATTCAAAGCAGCGACATCGAAGGTTGCGACGGCGACGCGCTCACCAGGGGTAACGACGTGTACGGCGCGGGACTCATTAGCGGGCTCCTCGCGGGCTTCACGTCGAAGGGCAAGTTGATAAAAACCTACGGCTCGCCGCTCGAGAAGCCGTTTTCCGATGTCGACGCGTCGTGCACGGGGAACGCGTCCCACTGCTTGTACTCGGGCGAGTACATCTTTGTCAGCGACGCCAAAACCGGCTCCATCGTAAGCCTTAGCTTCCCCATCTCCGGCGGCAACCCCAAGCCCATCCAAGTGGCCACGGGATTTGCGGTAAACAATAAGACAAATTGGAGCAGGCTCGGACCTTCCGGTCTCTCATACGACGGCAAAAAAGACATGCTCTACATCGCAGACGGAAAAAACAACACGGTCGTCGTCTTCACCAAGGCTGGAGAATTGCTGGAAAAGAACGAGATCGTCGTGTTGCCCGGAGGCAAGACGTTCAAATGCAAATACAAACCCGTTTGCGGAAAGCTCGTCTATAGCGGCGCGCCACTTAGCGCTCCGGTGGCGATGACGAGGCTGCCGAACGGCAACCTGATCGTAGCCAACACGAAAGGCGGCAACACGCTCGTCGAGCTGACGCCCACCGGACAAGTGCTCGATAAAAAGGTCGTGGATAAGAGCACAACAGCCGGCGTCTTTGGGCTTGCCGCTACCGGCACGAACGATAGCAATACAGCGGTGTTTTTTACCGACACGAACGACAACAAACTCCATAAGCTGGAGCGGTAAGGCGGATGAGGGCTTCAGAGGCTAGATGCTAAGTCGCGGCCGGAAGAGCACACCTCGTTGCACCAAGCCGATATCTGTGCACGAATCCTATCTCGAACAAGGCGTGTTTGCGAGAGGCGCTCTTCCCACGGCCCTTGGAAGCTCGCGGGATCAGCAAAGCTCCAATGTAAACGCCTCGCTGTGCCTGGGAAGATTGGGCAACGCTCCGAGCTCGTCTCATCGCAGACCGTTATGACATATGAGTAGAGCCTGCCAGCTCTAAAAAGATCAAATGCGCTCTTTGTTTCATTTGTAGATATGTCGATACCGACTTCGCGCATGGCGGCAATCGCCAGAGGATTGAGGGTGCCAGGCTCAAGCCCGGCGCTTTCAGCTGTAAAATCGTCGGGACAGATGCTATTAAGGAATGCTTCCGCCATCTGACTGCGCGCCGTATTTCCCACACAAACGAACAGCACTTCGCGCTTCATTTATACTTCTGCATCCTCCAGCCTCGACTTATGCGGCTGCATCTGGGCCTCCGCTATGTGGAACTAAAACGGGGTCAACGCCATGTGTGTTGATCGGCGCGAGCCACCAGAATACTAGCGTGGCGCAAGCTGCACCCAGAATTGAGCAAGGATGAATCCGGGAGCGTCTTGCGGACGTATACCGGCGAAAGTATCAGACAACGAACGAGCTATGGTCACGGCGGGATTCGCGAACGATGTAGAGGCGGTAAACCAGTATGCAGCGACGATATACGCGGAGACGGCAAAGGGAATGAAAAGTGAACGAGAGCGCGCACACCCCCAAACGATAAGCAGCAGGCCGAATGTTGCAACGAATTCAGCCAGCCACTGCGTAGGTCCGGTGCGTACGTGATGAGAGGCAAAGAAAAGCGGAAGCCCAAACATTGCGTTGGCCGTAGCTACACCGATCATTGCGCCAGAAAGCTGCGCTGCGAAGTACGCTGGAACATCCCGCCATGGTAAGCCGCCGCGCAATGCGTCGGCAAACGACACGGCTGGATTGAAATGCGCACCGGAGATCGGCCCAAGCGCTGCAATCAGGCACATGAGAACGCCACCCGTCGCGAGGGTATTAGCGAGCAGCGCGATCGCGTGATTCCCGCCGCTTAGACGCTCCGCCATTATGCCCGAGCCGACGACGCCCGCCAAGAGAAAAGCAGTGCCGAGCGTTTCAGCGGCGCTACGCCTGAGCAGTGTCATTGCGGCAGGCGCGGCTTCCGTCAGTTGTGGTCGTGCAACACGTACTAGAGGCATCATCACGCTCTTCTACGTCCTCATGCACAGTGTAGATTTCCCAACGCCGGCCGGCTGGATCGATGGCCCATACCTTCGTTTGATTCGCGTAGCAGCATGTCTCTTCGCGTTCGATAGACGAGGCAAGCCCCAGGCGTTGGAGCCGAGCTATTGCGCGCTCGACATCCTCGATCGAATCCACACAGATGCCGTAGTGCGTATCGCTCGCCGGCGAGACGGAGCTCCTTAAATCAAGCGCGAGTTCAAGCCCTGGCTGCTCGGTGATGAACAAGGCGTAATCGCTCAACATCTTCGTGGGCTTTGCATCGAGCAGCGCCGAGTAGAACTGCACGCTCTTAGCGAGGTCCGTCGTGGCAAGATTCAGATGGGTTTTCACGCATGTACTTTCTGCCGGAAAGCGAGGACTAAGGTATGGTTCAGTCGAGCACGCGCATCTGCCGCGAGTTGGTAATACACCCAGGTACCGCGCCGATCGCACGTCACCAGACCGGCCTCGCGCAAGATGCGCAAGTGATGCGAGACTGTCGGCTGATTCAAAGGGAGAGCGTCGGTAAAGTCGCAGACGCAGACTTCATCCTTTGCAGAGGCCATGGTCGCTAACATAGTGAGGCGGTAAGGGTCCGCGATCGCCTTGAGAAGAGCGGCAGCGGGCTCAAAGTCCGTCTCTACGACCTTCGCTGGGGGGCAACACCGTTGCATCGACATCCTTCGATGCTAGCAGCTGCATTCAAGTTTGTCAATACAGGTTTCACGAAGAGCCCTGTGCGTCGACGCCAGCGGCGCGCCATGCGACAAGCAAACCGTGGGGCTGTTGCTCAAAGTTGGCGCACGGGAAAGTCGATGAAGGAAATCGCCGTACCAGTGTAGGCGTAAATCTCTTTTGTTGCATTCGAAATCCAGCTCCCCGCGGGGAGTGGGCAAAGTACCCAGCACAAGTATTGAATACCGACGGCTGTCTCAGCGGGCAAAACGTCGGTGGTTCGATTATGTTTTCAAACTAGCGCCAAAACCGGCCATTCTAAAAAATCGCGGGTACCTGCAGATCGGAGAACTCGCGACCGTATGGAATCAGGCTTTGCCAAAAGCCGTCGTAACTGGGGTGGTCGACCATGAATCCCACACCGGATTCGGTCTGCCTTGAATTTTATCGAGCGAACGGTACGCTCTTCCACTGACATACCACGCGTTTTCTAGAAACGCAGCAGCAATTGTATTTGTACACACCTCATGCATTCCACGATTGCGGGCCCCTGACGTAACTTTGGCGGTGAGCGTTGCAGTAGGTGAGCGTTGCAGTAAAGGAAAGAGCAAACTATCCGACAACCCAGCTGCAAGATAATAAAGGGGCGCGTGAGGTGCGGTGATGCCGCGCAAAAGAGAAATAGCATTGGCCGCGACGTCGCCAATTGCATCGATTTCTGCGCTGAGGCGTGACGGCGCCTTCGTCTCGATCGGCGAAACGTTGGACACTCCGCCCGCGGCAGACTCCGAACCGCGGAGAAGCGTACGGGATCGGCTTTAGCCCGATCCCGTACATCGTTGGCTCAACAAACTCTAACCAGCGAGTGCGCGTTCCGCGCTGCGACTTTAGAAGCGCGTTTCGGAGTGCACCTCGCCGGCATAGTCCACGTTGCGGTCGTCTCCGTCGTAGCTCGCGGAACGGCCGGAGTCCAGTGCCTTGCGCACGTCGGCCCGATGTTCTTTAGTTTTCGGACGGACGGCGACGAGAATGCCGCCCTCGCGCAAGCCCTTCTCATAGTCTTTAGCGCGTTTTTCGCCGATTCCGACACCGATGAGTCCGCCAACAATGCCGCCGCCGGCCGCGCCGGCTCCCAATCCAGCTAATGCAGCTGCTAACGGGCCCACAACGAGGGGCGTTGCAAGTCCGCCCGTGCCCGCGATTGCCGCCACGCTGCCGGTGGCGGTAAGCCCCGCAACGATCGCGCCGAGGACGCCCCCTATAGTAGCACCGGCCGCAAGACCTTCGCTGCCTTTAGCACTCACGACCGCGGAGAAAGCCTTCTCTCGTGTTTTGTCATCCATCATCACGCTGATGTCATCACGACCGTAGCCGAGTCCGTGGAGGCGGTCGACCGCCGCGCTGGCGGGCTCCCGGTCGTAGTATATTTCGGATTCGAATGCATCGTCTTTATCGTACATGAGTCCTCGCTTTCCGGCGCTTTCTACCCTTCGCTTTGCACCGCCAAACAAACATCTGAAGAATCACGTAGATACGCTGTTTCGCGAATCACGTTGATTCGACCGCGTTCGTGGGGTACGTCCATCTATCAAATCGCGCAACGACGCGAGGAGGCCAACATGAAACAGCCCTGCCGGTTCTTTAGCCTTAGGACCGCTTCAATATGCACTGCGACGCTCTCGGTCCTCGGGGCGCGATCCGTGGCAGCCGGCGCGGAGCAAGCCGCCAGCCCGGCGCCGCCGATATCGCCTGTCACAACGCCTCTGGCATCGCAATCCGACGCCGCGGCCCGAGAAATCGCTGCATTCGCACGAGCATGGGCCGGCATTAGCGGATACAGCGCGACGGTCACGATCTTCGACCAAAAGGGTACGCAGACCCAGAACGTGGTTTTCGATTAGGAGCTGACCATTTTAGGACGATAAGTGTCTCCGGTCAGCAGAAACCAAAGTCTAAAGGCTTAAACGATAGTATCATCTATGCGCGACGCTTCCTTTGCCGCGTCGGAGGCTTTGAGGTTCTTATTCGTGTCGGTATCGCGACCACTTATCGGATGCTTTCCATTCTTTACGCGATGCACTTCTGTTTGGTCGGGACGTTCTTTGTCGTTCATCAGCCTCCGTGCGTTCCCAAATACACCCTTCGTGAACCGGAAAACCAACCCAAGCCTCGCTAGGTAAGTCTCGGATTTGGGTTGTGATTCACCACGTGTTTTGACCTATCATTCGGGCGGGTATCATACCGCCTATGATTGCGATCTCCGGAGTCTCCGTATCCTTACCTGACGAGTGCGTGGGCGGTAGCCTCAGTGCTGCCGAAGCCCACGAACAAGCGATGGCCCTGCCGCTGGCAGAGGCCGTTGGCCGGCTCGTCGATTTTCTTGGAGCTACCACCGTTGCAGCCATCGCGGGCGTTAAGGAAACACGTGCGGTAGCGCAGTGGACGGCGTCCGAACGCCTACCCCAGCGATCGCACGTGCTGCGTTTTGCACTCCAGCTCACTCTGATGATCTCGGACATGGGCGGCCGGGAAATGGCGCGTGCATGGTTTCACGGCTCGAATCCGCACCTCGACGACGCAGTTCCGGTTGCCCTGCTGCGCGATCGGCCCCTCGAAGCGGTCCAAGTCCCGCTGATGGCAGCGGTCCGATCTTTCGCGGCTCGCAACGACGGCTCATAACAGGCTGTTTCCACCGCGGCGTTGCGGGTAATACTCCACGCCGTTATCAGTGCGTGATCACTTCTTGTTTGCAGAATGCAGGCAACGTAGTATTGAGCCATGATACCTGTCATCAAAAACGAGCAAACGTCTCGAAGGGTTCTTGACAGAGCCGTAATGGTTTTCGGCGGCGAGTACGACATCGCGTGTAAAGAACATCTTCGATTGGATCTGGCGCGGTTGAACCACATTCCTGACGTGGTGTTGGACTTTACCGACGTTACTTACATCGACTCAACGTTAATCGGCGAGCTCATGCGGCTGCATCAGATTCGCGAGCCCAAAGGCTATCAGCCAATGGCCGTCGTGGTGCAAAAGCCGCACCTGAAAAGGCTTTTCGCCCTGCTTTCTTTGGAAAATGCCTTTCGTTTCACCGAGAAGCTCGGTAACGTTATTCCAAAGGCGCAACCTGCGACCGCCCTCGAATATACGTCTGTTGGGACGCGCGCGTCGTGCAATAGCCACGAGCGTTCGTTCGCGATCGGCGAGTCGTTTTAGTCAACTCGGTTCAGCCCAAATTTAATTCGGTAGTGAACGCCACGTACATTCTACCAATTCGATTGCGGGATGCCGCCGGAGTGGAGGAGCTCGCCGGCTACCTTCAATCGTTGCAGGGCGTCGACGTCATCGTCGTGGACGGCTCTGTGCCGGAAATCTTTGCGACCGTCCATCGCGCCGTCAGCCGCTTCGCGAAACACGTTCCGCCGAGCGTAGCCGGTACGAACGGAAAAGCGCGCGGCGTCTTGACCGGCCTTGCGCTGGCAGCGAACGGCAAAATCGTGGTTGCTGATGAGGACGTTCGGTACGATACCGTCTCTCTGCAGCGGGTGTTGCTCATGTTGGACGACGCCGACGTCGTGCGTCCGCAAAACTATTTCTTGCCGGCGCCTTGGCACGCCGTGCTCGATTCCGCGCGCTCCTTGATCAATCGCGCATTTGACGGCGACTGGCCCGGAACGCTGGCGTTCCGAAAGACGGCGCTGGCAAAAGGTTATAATCCAAACGTCCTCTTCGAGAACTTTGAGCTCGTGCGGACGATTCGCGGCCGTGGTGGCATCGAATTGATCGCTAGCGATTGCTTCGTCGCGCGCCGCCCGCCGTCGGCGGAGCATTTTTTCAGCCAGCGCGTTCGACAAGCGTACGACGAGTTCGCGCGGCCGGCGCGTCTTGTTGCCGCATTAGCGGTCCTTCCCGCAATGGTCGCGGGCTGGGCACTCGCGGGATTAGCGGTTCCGATTGCGTTCGCGCTGCTGGCTGTAGCGTGTGCCGCGATCGGGTGGTTGCGCGCCGGCGCCTATCGGTACTTCAGTTTATTAAGCGTCTTCGCCGCACCGCTTTGGGTGCTCGAGCGCGCGATATGTGCATGGCTCGCGCTATACGAGCGTTGGGGCTTTGGCGGAGTCCGGTACGGCGATTCAATCCTCCGTGCTGCCGCTTCGAGCACGGCCGACTTGGCGCGATGGGCATCTTAACTCCGCACCAGGCGCTCTCGCTCTACGAAAGCGTCAATCCTTTCAGGTCCGCGTACGCGTTGCGCTTCAGCAACTATTCCGCCCACACCGGCGGATCGCTGACGCGGTTGCTCGACGGGCAGCAGCCCAGCGCCGAAGCGGCCCTTGCGGACCGCGCGCTGCGTGCGTTTATTCTGAGCCCCGCATTCTCATGCGTCGCGGGAAAGGCCGCGGTATCGTCCGGGGGCTACCGGTTCGGATACTATCCCGGCTTTAGCGACCTTCGCAGCACCGAAGGTCTCGCGCGCGACCTCGCCGCTTTCGTCGCGGAGCGCCGGTCGATGCGAGTTAACTACGCAAGCTTCATCGCCGTCTTCCAAGAGCTGCGCTGCGGCGACGAACGCTGGTTCGAAACCCATCTCTGGCAGCGGCTGCAGCGGCTGGCGGATCTAAGCGCGCCTTACTACCCGTGGGATTCAACGGTCTCGAGCGATGCGCAGGCGCGCGATTTTGCGTATAGCTTCGCCGGCCAGGCGTTCTTTGTCGTCGGTCTCCATCCGAACAGCTCACGGATCTCTCGGCGGTTTTTCTTACCTGCGGTGGCTTTCAATGCGCATCGCCAGTTTGCTGACGCGCGGCGCACCGGGCGGTTCGCGCGCATTCAAGGCTTGGTGCGCGAACGTGAGCTTGCGTTGCAGGGCTTCATCAATCCTGAGCTTCGGGAGTTTGGGAAGCGCAGCGAGGCGCGGCAATACTCGGGGCGAGAACTGGAACAGGGCTGGAAGTGCCCGTTTCGGGCGCCATCCTAGAAGTTGCGGCGCAGACCGGTATCGCGATGCTCGTGCATTGCGGCGATGTATTACGCATCATCGATCCGCACGGCGAACAAGTAGCCGACCTCGCGCTCTTCAGCGCCGGCGACCTCAGCGAGGTTTTCTCACCGGGACGGACCATGGACTACAACGAGTCCATCCGGCTATCACGCGGCGCTTCGCTCTATTCGAACAAGAGTGCGGAGCTTGCCCGAGTGGTGGAAGACAGCGTGGGCGTCCACGATATGCTGCTAGCGCCGTGTAGCGCGGCGATGTTTGCGCGGCGTGGCGAACTCGCTCACGCCAGCTGCCATGCCAACCTCACAGCCGCTCTCCTGCAGTTCGGCGTTTCGAATGACATGGTGACGACCACACTCAATGTCTTTATGGACGTGCGCGTCGGCGCCGACGGCCGAATCACGCTCCATCCTCCGGCCTCAAAGGCTGACGATTCGTTTGCGATCGTTGCACTGCGCGAGCTGGTCGTCGGTGTAAGTGCTTGCGCGTCCGAGAAAACCAACAACGGCGTTTGCAAACCTATCGGCGTAGAGTTGCATAGGAGCGACCGAACCACGCCGCAAGAACCACGAATAGTATCACCGGTGGCAACAACGCCGCGCGATGAAACAGAATGAGCAAAAGCGTTCCCACCCCCGCGCCACAAAGATAGGCGAGCCATGACAGCGCGTCACGTTCCGCGTCACGAGAGTGCTCATCGTGCGGTCCGCTTGCAAAGAGGCGGGTTACTGCCGTGACGAGCGTGCCCGTAACATACGTTGTTGAGATCCCCGGGATGCCCGCCTTGAACGCGACGATGCTTTGTGCGCCCATCGCGAGACTCACGAGCACGATGCAAAGCGCGACGACGAACTGACCGTGAAAAGCGGCGAATGCGGAGCCAGCAAGCGCGACCATCACGGCTTCTGCGAGCACCAACAGTGCGGCACGACGCGCGTCAAATCCGTTGGGAAATGCCGGCAGTGTTACGCTTGCACCAATGACAAATGCGGCGATAGCTAGTAGCGGCGGTCCGATTCCTAAACTATTAGGCACAGAGCCCAAACGCGACGCGATGGCGATACCCAATAGCACGGTGTTTCCCGTCATATTGGCGGTGAACACGTCTCCGAACCGGAGAAAGGAGATCGCGTCCACGCACCCCGCCGCGAGAGATAATCCGTAAAACGGGGCAACCCGCGTCAAAGTCTGCGCTTGGGGCCTTGGGACTACCCGCTCCTAGCGAGAAAGTTCTTTAGCGGCGTCCAATACCTCAGGCCCCACCCCGGGTAGAGGTGGTCGTATTCGCCTTCCGGGAAGCCCGTATGATCGAGAACGATCAGCGTTCTCGAAGCGCGCGGCTTTAGTTCGAACCTGACGATGGAGTAGACACCCGGGTCCCAATGAGTGGGGCGCCACGCTTGCACGATTCGCTCGCTGGGGATCAACTCGACGTTCCGTCCGACGATAATGCCTCCGAACATGGAAAAGGCACCGCCCGCTTTTGAATCGATCGTCGCGGGCATGCCGGTGAATGCAGCGAACTGTTTCGAGTCCAGGAGTATCTCGTAAATTCGCGCCGGGCTTGCGTTGAAATCGACCTCTTGGTGAAGGGACGTGGCCTGCTGAGGCTGCGCCCGAACCCGGGAAGACGCAGCCACGCCGCCAAACGCGCCCGCAATGCCGACGATCACTTGCCGCCGCGTCGACGCGATAGCAGGCGCGGCCGGATTCCTTCTTTCACCCACGATTCGTCCTTCTTAATATTTAACAGGAATGTTTACTATCGCTGTTATAACTCTCATCGCACGATGGTGTCAAGCGCGCGAGCCAAGCGCCGCAATACGGACCTAAAATTAGACCTTATTTTTCAAGCGCTCTCAGACCGCACTCGTCGAAAACTGATCGAAAGACTCGCCAAGGGCCCGGTAATGGTTACCGAACTCGCCAAACCGTTCGCTATCTCTCTTCCGGCGGTGTCGCGTCACCTCAAAGTCCTCGAGCGCGCAAATCTCGTAAAGCGAACCATTGATGGGCGGATTCACTACTGCTCACTCTCGGCTAGGCCACTGCGCGATCTTCAGCAGTGGCTCGATATCTATCGTCCCTTCTGGGAAGAGACGCTTGAGGCATTGAGCCACTATATCGACGGCGACAAATGATGCGCATGCTGAGTTTGGTCGTACGGAGAACGATTCTTGCAACGCCGGAGCGACTCTTCGATGCGTGGACGCAACCCGAGCAGCTGACCAAATGGTGGGGGCCGAGCGGCGCCTCGTGCCCGCATGCCGATATCGATCTTCGCGTCGGAGGATCGTATCGGATTACCAATCTGTTCGCGACCCACGAAAAGCTGCATATTTCTGGTGAGTTCCAAGTGATCGAACGACCCAATAAGCTCGTATACACGTGGCGAATAGAGGAGAGCGAAGGCCCAGCCGAGCTCGTTACCGTTCTTTTCGAAGAGCGCGAAGCCGGCACGGAGCTCATCGTCATCCACGAACGCATCGGCGACGCTCAAATGGCGGAGGGGCACGAAGCCGGCTGGCACGCGTGTATCGACGGACTCGTTGCCTATGTGAGCGCGGACGGCTAACTTATGAGTTACATAGACGTTGCAAAAGCGAAACAGAAAGGTAGGTCGAGGGCAGGTTACTTGCGAAGCGAGCTGCTCGTAGGAGGGTCTTTGTTGATGAATGTCTCTCGTCGTTTCGTTTGTGCGCTGACCGCGCTGATTCTGACAACTGGCGCCGCTGCATTCGCTGCCGGCGCGAAGATCGAAGGAACGCCGGCTCCCATGCGCCCCAAGCCTGACTTCTCGTCGATGAAATTTCTGATCGGCACGTGGCAATGCACTGAACTCAGTTCCCGCCGTCCCGGCCCCTTCATGACGACCGAGGTCTACTCGATGGGTCCCAGCGGATACTGGATCGTGCGCGACACCACGATCCACAAAGCATCCTGGATCCCACGTGAGTTGCGCTCGCAATCGAAATATACGTACGATACTTTTGCGAAGCGTTTTGTCCGCATAACGATCGGCGAAGAAGGCGCTTACTCCGTGGCGACTGCGCCGATGCCGGTCGGTAACAAGAAGACTTATACCACCGTCATCCAAACCAAGGCGGCGGACGTGGCTTCGTACGCGCCGGAAGTGTACACGATCGTAAGCGACACTAAAAAGATGATGACTAGTTCGTTCACGGAGACCAGCGGCCGCGTCGTCACCGTCAAGGAAACGTGTACGAAGGGGTAGATTCAATCGAGCTCACTAGCCGAGGCTACGTGAGCAGGTCGAGCACGTCCTTGAGAAAGTCGTACATCTCCTTGGAGTGTTTGGTGTAGAAGATCGCGTGGATGCCGGTGATCACTCTGTCCCTCTTCCCTCGATTATTGGTACGGCACATGCACGGGGCCGGTCTGCACTACTTCTAAATCCGTATTCTGGATAGTGCCTAGCTCCGCGAGTTCGCTGTCGTTCCAACAAGTCGAGGATGGTTCGCCTTCGAGTTGGAGGTATGTCGGACCGGCGTCCGTGACAAAAGCGCCGTATTGTTGCAGCGCGATAGCTATGATATGCGCCTGCCCTGTAAGCCGGCTGGTGTCATACGACTCTTTCAGTCGTATACGCGCGCCCATCGGAAGGTAGTCGGGATTCCTGTCTGTATCGTTCCAGTGAGTAGCCGGCCAAATGTAACCGTACTGCGACGGCCCCGGTATCACAAGGTTGACGGCATGTTTGATAACGCCTTCCTGCATTTCGCGACAACGAATCACGCCCGCAAGGATGGGAGTTCCGGCCGCGTCGGCGCTTGTCCAGTTTCGCGGGCGCAGCGCGCCGGTCGTTACGTTGAACCTGGCGCCGTTAGAAGCCGTCCAACCCGTACTCGGACTGTATGAGGCTTGCCACATTTCGTAGAGTTCGCACGTCCCCTGTTGCAGCACGATCAAGTGATTATCGTTGCCGCCGCTTGGGCCTTCGATCTTGGGGTTTGGCGGAATCGGATACGGTCCGGCGTCGCTCTCGTCAGGGTATTTCGTAAACCTAATCGGAACCATCGGCTGATTCGCGGGCACGACGTTATATGGCATGCCTGCCCAATCACGATATCCGAAGTTGGCATATAACGTTGTAGGATACGTCGCCATGTACGTATCCGACAACGCGTTCACAGGATACTTCGAAATGTTCACATTATACGCCGCCAAGTGGGCTCCTCGTGTCCGGGAACATTTTGCAACCGGCGATCGTAGGCACGACGGGCGCTGTCAGAACCGCCTTCGGCGCGCACGATGCGGGCAGTGCGATTGCAAGGAAGACCGCGACGCGCCGATTCGTCAAAGCGTTAGGGAACAGCCGTCTGTAGCCGGAAGATGATTCCAGCAACGCCATACACGCTCGTGCCAACCGGGACGATGTCTCCAGGATACGCTCCACGCACACCACCTCTGAAGGAGTAGATGACCCGGTAGTTTGTGCCCGATGGTGAAATGCGAAAAACCGTTCCGCAACCGGCGGACGGGCAATGCGTTCCCCCCACCGAAGACGTGCCATACAGCATTGCCCCAAGACGTACGAGGTTGGCTGATGGAGTGTCCGCACCCGTAAGACTGTCGAAAGCGTAGAGCATAGAGAACCCGCTGCCGTCCGGCCGAATCGAAAAAACGGTGCCGCATCCGCCAGGACAAACCGGTTTGCCGCCCGACGCGGTGGTGCCATACAGCACCCCGCCGCTTGCGAGTAATCCCGCCATCGGCATCCCGTAGTGAAGGCTGTAGATGAGCCGGTACTTCGACTCCCCGCTCAAGCGGAATATCGTGCCGTTGCCGATGCCCTTAGAATCGCTGCCGCCGTGCTCCGTCGTTCCGAAAAGGGCGTCGTCAATGACCGCTAGACCTGGATTCGGACTGGCGCCGTCGCGTGCGCCGGCGAACGCGTAAACGACGGCAAACTTCTCTCCTCGCAAGCTTAATCGGAAGATCGTGCCGCATCCGTTCGGTGCACATTTACCGCCACCGGCTACCGTCACGCCGTAGAGATCGCCACGGTAGGAAGTCACATCAGCCGGGAAAGAGCCGTCCCCTCTTGCGTTTTGATGCGCGAAGACGTGCAGTATCGCGTACGCCGAACCGTCCGGTGAAATTCTAAAGACCGTGCCGCAGCCCGCAAACCCAAGCCCAAAGTCAGCGCATGGGCCCCCTCCGCCTTGGGACGTCACTCCGAAAATCACTCCGCCGATCATCGTGACGTTATAAGGGCCAGCACCGTCTGTTCCGCCCTTGAATCTGTGTAACACGCGATAGTGGGTACCGTCCAACGCCATGCTGAACACGACGCCGCAGCCTCGCTTACAGTTTGCTTTGCTCCGGAAACCGCCGAAAAACGTGGCTCCATAGAAACGATTACCTGCAACCCTCAAAGCTTGCGGCGATGCTCCAGCGCGAAAGTCCGTGAAGCGGTGAAGCACTTCGTAGCGTTTTGTCGACAACGGGATGCTTTGTTCAGGCACGGCTGCCTTTGGAATCGATACGAGCGAACTGCATCCGCAGGCGAACGCCAACAGCGAGATGGATAGCAAAAGACGGGCCGTTTTAGCTGACATTCTTCAGATCCGGCGGTTCGACAGTGGCTGAGTAACCTCCCCAGGTTTGGGCAGCCGTTGCGCGCCAACGGCTCCGATTCCATTGGCCTTGCACTTACCGGCTTAGATCACCGCGTTTGCCTAGACGTCCATCCGCCCCCGGCTTGTCGCTCATCGCGTTACGACCTTGCTGCTGGCGGGCGTTGACATTCGCACGACCGCAGGGGTGCGCACCTCATACCCGAAGCGCAACGTGACGCCGTCGATCGTCTTGGCGAGAGCCTCGAACGGCCACTGGCAGCAGCGTTTGACGCGGAAACTTACAGTCGACGGGTTCGTCGCCATACTAGCGTCGCTTACGGCTGTTCAGCAGTCGATCGTCGAATGCGAAAACCTCTGACTTGACGATACGTACGGATCGTGCAAAGTCGGGATGTGTTGCATTGATGAGGATGTTACGCTCGTTTGGGATGACCGCCGACGGAACTGAGAGCAGCAGCTCTTTACCTTGCCGATGCCACCGATCTCCAATGTCTGCAAGCAACTCTGGAGCGGGATATGCTCGCCAGTTTTTTGGTAATTTATGTATCTCAACGATATGTGTCGGTGCACCGTCAGCTATTGCGATCTCGATGCTAATCAGGTCATTCGGAACTAGGTCGACATCTAGGTGGACGAGATATTCCAGCGCGCTCAGCGACAGCGTTGTTGACGTGGAAACAACGGCTTTTCCCTGTCGAGTCCATCGCGTACCGTATAGTCGCGCCCCTTGGCCGCTGAGTGCAACGGAGGCATGGCGAGCTTTGGTGATGCGCCAAACGATCAACTATACTCGCCGTACTCGATCCGTCCGAGCACTTGCTCGACTTGCTGAAGCCCGGGTTGCGTGCTTAGTAGCGAGAGAGGGGTTGCGCCTCCTAAGGCGCGGTTGGGCCGGCGCAGCCATTCCCCGGCTTTTTCCCGGTGGCCCAGAGCTTTCGTCGCGGCCGCAAGAATGTAAGCTAGTCGATAGATTTTATCGCTTTCGTCAGCCGGCAAACGCTGCTTTGTCTGAATGCGCATCAGCGTGCGTGGGGGAATGCGAACGGCTTCCGATATTTCCTTCGCCGTAATCGCTCCACTTGCCATGATGGCTCGCATCGCCTCGCTAAGGGAAACCGTCCTCAATCGCTACTGCGAAGTCCTCAAAACTCTGGATCCGGCGATGAAGAGCGTTCTGACCGCCGAGCAGGCGAGCTATCTCCTGAACATTTATCATTATGGCATTAAGTATACTGCCAAATGGCAGCCGAAGTCAAAACCGTAGACGGCCGTTGGGTGGACGCGCTATTTCTTGAAACGCAGAGCGTCAAGCGCTTCTCGTGTGGCTTTCGTCCATGGATGATGCGGCCCGAGGCTCTTCTCGCGAATCGTTAACGCACGCCGAAGCAATGCCTCCGACTCTGCAAAGTGTCCTTGATCGCTGTACACGCTCGCGAGGCCCTTGAGTCCCTCCGCGATGTCTGGATGATCCGGGCCGAGCGCCTTCTCCCAAATTGCCAGCGCGCGCACGTAAAGCCGCTCAGCCTCTCCGCCGCGTCCCGAGTCGGCGTAAACGTCGGCGACGTGCATGAGGCTCATGGCAACGTCGGGATGATCCGGCCCCAGCGCCTCCTCCCGAATCGCCATTACGCGGGCAAGAAGCGACTCGGCCTCTGCGTAGCGTCCTTCGTTTCGATATAAGACTCCGAGACCGACCAGGCTCCACACAACGTCGGGATGATTTGGCTCGAACGCCTTTTTGCGAATCGCCAGCGCACGCGTGTGAAACGACTCCGCCTCTTTATGTCGCGCCAGTTCCATGTACACGATCCCGAGGTTGTGAAGAGTCAGCGCAACGCTGGGATGATCTGCGCCAAGCTCAATCTCCCGTATTGCCAGCGCACGCGTAAGAAGCGGCTCTGCTTCTGCATATCGCCCCAGTTCCATGTACAGCACCCCGAGGTTGTTGAGTGCTCTCGCAACGTCGGGGTGATCCGGTCCAAGCGCGTTCTCTAAAATTGCCAGTGCGCGCGCGCAGAGCCGCTCGGCCGCGCCGTATTCGCCGCGCGCCCAAAGATAGATAGCACACCGCCGCGCCAGGTCGGCCGCCGTTAGCGGTTCGGCATCTTTCTGCAGGGCGTCCAATGCGGCCCGGGCATGCGAAAGTACTCGCTCGCATTGCGGCCACGTTGCAAACTCTGCGCGCGGAAACGCTGCGAGGGCGGCGGTCACCGCAAATTCGGCCCACACGGCTGCATCCTGAAGAAGATCACGTCCTGCGAGCTGCACGAGGCGATGCATCCCGTAGGTGCGCGAGCTCGTAACATAAGCGAGTAGGCCGACCCGATCGAGCGCAGCAAGGGCATGATCTAGACGCAAGTCGTCCGCCAATGCCGAGCGCAAATCGAGCGCGTCATTTCCGGGAACAACCGGGACTAGTCCTTCGGGACAGCGGTCACTGACCTGATGAAAGAGCTCGTCCGGGATCGCGTCGGGCGCGAAGGAGGCGGCGAAACAAAGCACTGCGGCCGCCCCGGGCGCTTGCTGCTCGGCGTGCAAAATCGATTCGCGGAAGGTCGCAAAGACCGAGCGCGGATAGTCCGCACCGCGCGGGGCCGTCTTGAGATGCGCGTTGATACGTTCCAAATATCGCTGAGGACTGGTCATCCGCATCGCGCGTAGGGCGGCTGCCGCATGCGCCAACGCTAGTGGAAGGGTGCCGAGCGCTTGCGCGATGGCGCGCGCGTCAGCTTCGCTCAAATCGGCGCGTCCGCTAGCGCGACGCAGGTATGCAACCGAGATCTCGAGCGACCAGACCTGCAAGGGAATCGGGATGGCGTCGCTGCTCAGTGCGGCATCACGCGAGGTGACTAAGGTGCGAGCCCCGGTGCGGGGCAGCCACGTCCGAAGGAGCCCTTCGTCTTCAAGATTGTCGAAAACGAGGAAGACCGGCTTATCGAAGCCGCTCAACACCGAATTGATCACTCGCTGTGCTGCGACACGCCTATCCGCCAGCTGATCGAGCCCCTGCGCAAACATCGTGCCCAAGCGCAGCAATCCGTCGATGATGCCGTCTTCGGTCTGTGCGTTCAACCACCACACGACGGAATACGCATCGCGGTTGCGCCACCCGTACTCGCGAGCGATCGACGATTTCCCGACGCCGCCCAACCCATGTACCAGCGCTACCACGCCGTCAGTCTTCAGCGCCGCGTGCACGGCGGCGAGTTCGTCGTCGCGGCCGCCGAAGCTGGGAACGGCGTAGAACTCAGCCGCGTCGACGATCGAGAGATCGCTGGGCAATGTCCCTAACGATCGCAGCGGTGGAAACTCGGAAGACAACACCGGTGCCAGCAGCTGATGCACGCGTTGCGGCTGGGTGAAGTCTTTGAGATGATATGCGCCCAGATCGCGCAGCGACACTTCCTTGGGCAGCGCGCCATCGACGAGCGCGGCAGTTTCGCTCGTCAGCAAAACTTGACCGCCGTGTCCGATGGCGAGCAGCCGCGCAACTTTGTTGACCGCCGGACCGAAGTAATCGCCTTCGCGCGCATCGGCGGTGCCGCTGTGGATCGCGGCGCGCACGCGCAATCCATCGACGGCCGAGAAATCTTCGGCGGCGAGCATACGTTGCGCGGCGAGCATCGCTGCGACGGCATTCTCGGGGCGTTCGAACGTGCTGCAAAAAGCGTCGCCGATGGTCTTGAAGACCTGGCCGCCGTGTTCGGTAATAGCCCCGCGCAAAA
The DNA here is from genome assembly GCA_963826325.1 of Vulcanimicrobiota bacterium. Lineage (GTDB taxonomy): Bacteria > Vulcanimicrobiota > Vulcanimicrobiia > Vulcanimicrobiales > Vulcanimicrobiaceae > Cybelea. The sequence goes on along the minus strand of CAWGWT010000003.1, from coordinate 70,318 downwards.
TCGCGTCGTGGCGGCGCACCGCCTCCTGCATCGCCACACGGTCACGCTCCCATCGTGACGTACTGCCCTCGATATCGGTGAAGGCAAACGTCACGGCACCGGTCGGTAGCGGTGCGGTCAGCGCCATGGCGAGACGTTCAAAAGCGAAGCCGTCTACGCCTGGGCGCAACGCACCATCTCCTCGCGGCGTGATGACCTACGGCGACGTAGGCTAAATGGTAAGGTGGCCCACCATACGCTACCGAAGCGTACGATTCTGGCGGCCCGGCTTGTCCGAGACGCCTTGCTACGCAGGAGGTATCATGCGCTTTAATCGATCGGGTTCACAGCGTTGGGGATTCCTAGTTTCCGCAGTCGCGATCGGCCTGCTCGCCGGCTGCGCGGGTAAATCGGCGCTCACGCCGCTGCCGGCGAATCTCGGAAGCACCAATGCGCTCCAGCGCCTGGGGGCAGACGTGCCGGACGTTTCGCCGCCTCGGAAGTGCAAGGGTCAAAAGAATACCAAACATTACGCCGAGGTGGCGAAAGAGGTACTGAAAGCCAACGGGGGGTCGCTGTGCGTTCCGGCTTTCGAAGGTTGGGGCGGCGCGCTGCAATATCCGCGGACATACGGCAGCTACAAGTACACCGTCAAGCTAATTGGCAGCACCAAGACATACAAAGGAGCAATGCTTCCGCCGGCCGGGTCGAAAAAGCCGATCTTTTATCTCCAAATCGGGTTCAACAGCTTTCCGGGATTCTATCCGACGCTTCCCAAAGGAGCGCCGCTCGTGAGTTCACACCTCAAGTCTAAGAAGAGCTATACGGTCGAGCTGTTCGAGTATTTTTACGCCCTCGGCTGGTCTGAAGAAGCTTCGTGCTACCAGGTTGCCAAGAAGTCGAAAAACGGTGCATCGCTCGCGGACGCCGGCGCTGTTTTCGAAAAAATAACGTTCTCGGAACACAACGGAGCGATCGAGATTTTCGAGGGTGCGCTGGTGTCGAATAAGTGTTAATTTTTTTTGGAGGTATTTTGATGAAAAGGGTTCTTTGGTTCGTTACGTTCGCGGCGGTGGTCGCGACGCCGTGCGCCGCGCCGGCTCAGTCCACAATGATGTCATCGTCCATGTACGGCGTCGGACCGCACGGTTATGACTGGCAGATCGGAACGTGGTCGTGCACGAATCCCACGCCGTCGGCGATGAGTGGCCCGGCTCACCAGACCGAGACATTCTCTAAGACTAATGGTGGCGCGATCCTTTTCCACACCACGGGCACGAACTACGATTTCTCAGCGTACAACGTGTACGTGCCAAGCAAGAAAATGTGGATAAATCCGTATAGCGGCGCTGACGGCACTTATGGCAGCGAGTCCACATCGCAAACTGGAACGAAGATCGTTTGGGTCGGTTCCACGTACTTCCCCGAATTGGGCAAAATAGTGCCGACACGGGACACTTACGTGAACAGCCCCAACAAGGTCACCGACTTGGGCGAATTAAGTTCCGGCGGAGTCTGGAAAGAACAGTACAACATAACCTGTACGCGGACCTAACAAGGCGGTCGACCGTTCGAGCGGGAGACGTTGCGCACTCTCATTTAGGAACGACGACAATCCTGTAGGTGCCGGCTGCCGATACGGGCCAAGCTTCCGAGATCGATGAAAGCGGCACCGTTTGGGTCGGGACATCGACGCTACCGTCTGCGATAAGCTGCATGTAGACGGGGACTTCGGCCATGATATCGGCAATTTGCGCGGAACCCGCACCGCTGCCGGAGATGCGAATGCGGCGGCTTCGTAAGAGCGCCGCCGGCACGGCTGCTTCGGGACCGGCCGCAGCGCCAATTTGCATATAGGCAATGTCGGCGGTGTCTTCTTCAAGCCCGCGCCTTGCGAGCGAAGCGAAGGCAGTCTCGGCTGCCGACGCCCACAGAAAGTCGAGCACGATGCTCGGTGTCGTACCGCCTTGAGCGTCGACGATTGCCGCGGCATCGGCCTCGCGATTGCCGCTCAGGGCAACGGTTGCAGCCCCAAGCGCCGCAGCGCGCGCAAGACGTGCCGGATTGCGCCCCACGCCGACGACGCGGTTTGCGCCCAGTAGGCGCGCGTGTTGCACGGCAAGATATCCGGCCATACCGGTCACGCCGAGAACCAAGACCGTTGCGAGCGAGCCGATCTCGCGAACGCGAGTCTTGAGCGGCAACCACGATGCGAAGGCCGGATTCAATCCGCCAGCGACCTTCACGGGATCGGCTCCGGGGGGGAGCGAGATGCGCATCGTTTTGGGTACCGCCATTCGCTCCGCGAACGTGCCGTGCGGGGGACGCACAAACCCCGTGTAGATGAAATCGCCGGCCGGGGTACGAGCGACGACGTCGACGCCCGGGACGAGAGGCCACGACTGCGTGCTTCCGTAATGCCGCCCGCCAGCCAGCGATCGTACGATAGGATGGAGCCCTGCAGCTACCAGCTCTACAAGTTCGTAGCCGTCGTCAACCTGGGGTTCGGAAAATTCACCGTATTCCGGGGTGGCGTCGGGAGCGGTAACGACAGCAGCTTTCATAAGATTTCCTTCACACGCCAACGGGAATCGAATCTGAATCCGGTGCCACAGCGGTGCCACGCTGCTTAGCTAGGTCGTCGAGATTTTCTTGGGTCGACCGCCGCGGCGACCGTTCCGTTGCGCAGCGCGTCGCTTCGCCGGCGACCGACTTGTCCCGCCTTTCCTGCCTAAGATAGCGCTCGGCTTAACGCCGAGGGCTTCGCCAAGCAAACCGGGGATGTAAATATCGATGTCGAGATCGCGCTGTGAGAGGGTCATGCCGGCGTTATCTGGCCTAAGAGCCTGCAACTGCGCTTGATTGAGATTCCGCAACTCCTTGATCGTAAGGCGGGGAATCTCGACCAGCGTTCCACTTGAGAGCCGCAGTGCAACGACATCGCGCGTGGGTGCATACTTAACCCGTTCAAGCACCGGTTCAATCATTTTTGCCATAGATTTCAGTCCATTTCCTCAGGCAGGCGGCGCTATGCTCGACGACAATCCGAAGAGCTGCCGCCACCTCGGTCTCGCGTGGCTTGCGGCCCTTATACGAGTCGAATGCCACCGGCGAGAGCGAGATTTTCATGAGTGATCCGTTGTGGAAGACGTGGACGTGCGGATCACCATGGTCTTTCGTGAACACCCGAACCGCATAGCCGCTCACGTCGACGACGGTTGGCACAAGCGGCAGTATAACCGAAACGCTTAGGTTTGTAAACCCGTCAGCTCGGGCTTCTTGCGAGAAGTCTCGTTAGCGCGGGCGAAATATTAGCAAGGCTTCATGCCGCTCTCCGGACGAATGGCCTCGGGTCCCGTGCCCGGGATGTAACACTTGTGCCAGAGCGCGAAAGTTCCGGTCTGGCCAGCGCAGCCGTACGTCGCACTGTACGAGCCGCTAATTCTGCGATATTTGTACCGGCCGGTCATCGAAAATGTGCAAATGCCGCTGCCGCCCGCCACCGGAGGACCGACGCCGTTTCCACTGATCATATGCCCGCTAATGTTCCATGCAATGATCATCACAAGGGGTCCCGACCCGCCCTGCAGCAGGATACCGCCGAGCGCGTTTTGAGATTGCGACACGAGCATCTTGACCCTCGAGGTGCCGTGCCCCTTATCCTGGACCTTTCCAGCATATTGACCGCTCAGACCAATGCTGCCGGTTTCTTGCCCGAACGGGCTTTGGGCCGTCGCCAATGATGATGCCGCATTCGGTACACCGCCGTTGCCGCTGCCGGCACAAGCGGTCGAAAGTATGCCGGCGATCGTGGCGCTCAGAATATTGCGACCGAGTGAACTTTGCATCGTAACCTCCTAAAGCAAACCTGCTGCGGAGCGATACTGCTTTACGAGGCTAGCAACCTCCCCCACGCTTGTTGTGCGGAGAATGGCTTCGCAGAAACCGGTTGGCGGTTGGCGGTCTAAAGGGGCAGGAAGCGTGTTTTTGTCGCGGCGCTCTTGGGAAGTTATAATTGCGGAAGCGCCCGGACACGCTGTTTAAGCGTTCACAAGTAGAGGTTCGGTCGTTTCCGTGTCCTGATCTCGCTGACTTCTTGCTGTCGCCCCGCAGATAAGCGTTTGCGGATCGCGAGCTTGACGCCGCAGTTGCGGCGGCATTGCGATTCTCAGACGCGCTTCCATACCAGGATATTCGAACTGCCCCAAATTTCTGGAGGCAACGTGCGAATGGTCAGCGCATCGCCTTCGATCTTGAACTGGCGCTCGAGCGTCGTTCCCATGAGGTTGGTAAAAATGCTTACTTCGACGTGATGGAAGACACGATCGCCACGCACGTCGTAGCGACCGGCATATGAGAGGAAATTCGTCAGCGCCTGCGTGCGCTGCTCTTCGGTTGGCGAGATCCCCGACGGTGACTTCAACTCGGGACGATGCGTACCGGCGAGCACCGCAGCCATGCGCCCATCGGCGGTATAGAGTAAGTAGCCAACGGGGTTAGGACCAAAGCGAGGTTTGGACGAGTTCCCTCCTTCGTCGATATCGAAGCTCACGAGGCTCCAAGCGCCCACGACGCCCTCGCGCGACGTGGCGCTCGCCGTCCTGTTGCCGATCGCCGCAAGCAATCCAAACGATGCAGCGACCTCGAGTACGCCTTTTCGCGAGATGGGCGGTGCTTTGATAGCGCTCATTTCAACTCCAGATAGGTCTTGCCACCATCTCCACCAGGCGGCACGGATGGGGCATGACTCTATGAGGCCTCGCGCTTCTCGCGTTAATCCCTTTACTGTACATTGCTTGTGGTCAGACCTTGAGTGCTTCTTCTACCGCCCGATCTTCCGACCACGCCGCACCATCGGCCGCGAGTTTTTCTATCTCGGCTTCGTTCAACTGCTCGTGCAGTGCGGCCATGAGTTTCTCGTAGCCCCACTTCTCGGTGGCCTGACGCTCTTCCCCGAGCTCTTTGAATTGCGCATCGATGTAGCCGATGAGCCGCGCAGCATCGTGCACTTCTCCACGCAGCGCCAAGAGTAGCGCGATATGCTGCAACGCAATCGCGATGCCGATCGCGTGCTCTGCTTGCCGCGTCAAGCGTAACCCCTCGCGGGCAGCCTCACGCGCGCCACCCACATCTTCCAGCGCGATGCGATAGGCAGTGATGTTGAGGTAACAAGCCGCCAAACCCGACGCGTTCTTCCCACGCGCATCGATCTCGAGGCCCTCGCCAGCCAGGCGTACTGCCTGCTCAACCTGACCATCCCCGAACTCCAGCTCAGCGAGATTTCCCAGCACCACAGCTGTCCCAGCCTCATTTCCTAGGGCCTTGGACGCCGCCAGCGCCTGCGCAAACGACTCGCGCGCCGCGACGACATCGCCGCAGCTCCGCTGGATCATCGCTTGCGCGTTCAGGCCGTCAGCCACTCCCGGTTTAACCCCTAACGTGCGCATCGCCGCAAGCGCGCGTGCGTTTACGTCACTGGCCTCTTCAAGCCGGCCCATTTGAAAGAGACTAAATGTAAGACCGTGGAGCGCCCACGCCTGCCCCTTCTCGTCGCCCACCGCTTGGTAGAGCACGAGGGCGCGTTGCGCACAGTCGTGCATGCGCTTGCCGGAGGAAAGCCGCCCTAGCGCACGCCACAGCCGGGCCGCCACCTGCGGGTGCATCGATTCATCAAGGCCCGCTTGCGCAAGGCCGATCCAATAGCGCCCCTCCACCGCGAGTCCACCATTAGACCAAAGCTGCCCCAGCGCTCCGGCAACGGCACCACCCAGCGCCATATCGTGTCCATCCTTGAGCGCCCACTCCAACACGGCGCGGTAGTTGTCCAGTTCCCGTTCCACGCTCGCCAGCCACGCCGCCGCCGAGCCTGTGCCGAAGCGTTCGTCGGCCTCCTGCGCCTGATCACGAAAATACTCGGCGTGGCGGTGAGCCAGCCGTTCGTGTGCGCCTGCTGCCGTGAGCTTCTCCAGCGCGTAGGCGCGAGTGCTTTCAAGCAAATGGCAGCGTTCTTGCTCGCCGGCGGTATCGGCCACCACCAACGATTTGTCGGTCAGCGACGAGAGCAGGTCTAAGATGTCGATCTCATCGAGGTCCTCGCCAGTGCACACCGCGGTGGCCGCATCCAGACTGAAGCCTCCGGCGAAGATACCCGCACGATTGAACAGCATCTGCTCTTGGGGAGTGAGCAGGTCGTAGCTCCAGTCGATGAGCGCGCCGAGCGTCTTCTGGCGCGGCAGCGCAGTGCGGCTACCGCCGGTGAGAATCTTGAAGCGTTCGTTGAGCCGTTGAGCGAGGTTGGGGATGCTCAGAATCTTCACCCGAGCAGCGGCAAGTTCGATGGCCAACGGAATGCCGTCGAGTCGGCGGCATATCTCGGCGACAATCGGAGCGGTGTCGTCTGTAAGCACGAAGGATTTGTCGACTGACCGAGCGCGATCGACAAACAGAGCCACTGCGCCAAATTCCATGATCGCTGCGGCTGTGAGATCGGCGATCTTATGCGGCACGTCGAGTGATGCAAGCCGCATCACCTGTTCGCCACTAACCCCGAGCGCCTGGCGTGAGGTGGCAAGCAGTCGCACATCGGGGCAAGTACGGATGATCGCGTTGGCGATCGCAGCGACCGTTTCCAGCACGTGCTCGCAGTTATCCAAGATCAGCAGCAGTTTCTTGCGCCGCAGCCACTGCGGAATGGACTCGTCGACTCTGCGATCCTCGACTTGGGGCATGCCAATCTCTTTGGCGATGACGCTTGAGACAAGTTCGGGGTCGGTGATCGGCGCAAAGTCGACTAGCCAGACGCCATCGGGGTGATGGTCGAGGACTTCCGCTCCGACTTGCAGCGCAAGGCGCGTTTTCCCGACACCACCCGAACCGAAGAGCGTGAGGAGCTTATGCTGACTCAGCAGAGACTTCACTTCTTCAAGATCGTGCTCGCGACCACGAAAGCTCGTCTGCTGAATGGGGAGGTTGTTTGGAATCGTATCGAGTGACTTGAGCGCCGGAAACTCTGAGGGCACTCCTGCAATAGTCAGCTGCCAGACTTGCTCCGGTTCGGTGAGGTCTTTGAGACGATGCGAGCCAAGGTCGAGCAGCGACGCACCGGCGGGAAGATCGCTATGGGCCAGGTCGCGGGTGACGCCAGATAAGAGTATCTGACCGCCGTGGCCGATGGACATGAGTCGCGCCACGCGATTGACGGCCGGCCCGAAGTAGTCGCCATTACGCTCCGAAGCCTCGCCGGCATGCAGCGCAATGCGAATGGGCAATCCGCCGACTGAAGAAAAATCCTCCGCGCTCAACGCTCGTTGCGCTTCGAACGCGGTTGTGACGGCATCGGAGACGCGCGCAAAGGCAACGCAAAACGCATCTCCGATGGCCTTGAACACATAACCGTTATGCCGATCGATCGCATCGCGTAAGAGCGCATCATGGCGCTTCACCGCGTCGTCCATGGCCTCGCGGTGCGATTCCCAACGCTGCGTGGAGCCCTCGATGTCGGTAAAGAGAAACGCGACCGTGCCGGTCGGACGCGCCGAAGCCGGCGGGCCCGAGTCAAGCTGGGTCGCCATCGATTCCGCGTTTCGTGCTACGCGTCGTTCTTCTTCCCTATGGCGGGTGGATGGTTTTCGATAGGAATCGCTTTGCGCGAGCCGAACGGCAGGCGGACGCGCGGCGTTTCTGCCGCGCCGAAAGGTGCTCCCATGAGTGACGAAAAGCGACCCGACGAAGAGAAGAAACTCAAGGATGAGGAGCTTGACAAAGTCAGCGGCGGCGTCGGCGTACGAGAAGAGCTCGGCCGGGGCGGCGGGGTGAACCCCGCCGAGCGTGAGCGCGGCATAAATCCCGAGGAGCGTCTCAAATAGCGCCTCTGGGGCCACATAGCCTTCTCCGTCGAGGTCGATGAAGGGGCCGGTCGTTGCGACGACCCGGTCCCTTTGCCGTCTCTAAATGGACTGGCGCTGCGCGAGATCGGCGAACGGGCCGGCGGTCGCGACGAGGTCCCGATAAACCCCGTCCTGCACGATCCGGCCCGCTTCCAGCACGACGATCCGATCCGCACTCTGAATCGTTGAGAGGCGGTGCGCAATTACGACGCGCGTCGCACTGAGTTGCTCGAGCGTTTTCATGACGATTGCCTGCGTTTCATTGTCGAGTGCGCTCGTCGCCTCGTCGAAGAGTAGGACGTGCGGCGACGTGACGATCGCACGGGCGATGGCGATGCGCTGCCGTTGGCCCGTCGATAGGCCGCCACCGTCGGAGCCCAGATACGTTTCGAGCTGCATCGGCAACTTTGCGATGTCGTCGGCGATTCCGACTCGCCTGGCGGCGTCCCACGCTTGATCGTGGGTGATATAGCGCGCCCCGGCAATGTTCTCGAAAATCGTGCCTTGTAGCGCGGCCGTGGATTGGAGAACGGAACCGATTTGCCGCCGCACCGCGGCGAGATCGACCGAAGCCAAATCGTGTCCGTCGTAGAGCACCGCGCCGTGGTTCGGCTTCTCGAAACCGAGGAGCAACCGAAACAACGTAGACTTGCCCGAACCCGACGGCCCGACAATCGCGACGAACGAACCGGGCTCGATCTTTAAATCGAGGCGGTCGAGCGTGACCGCCGGTGCGGTTTCGTACCGGAAGCTGAGGTTACGCAGCTCGATCGCGCCGGTCAGCGTGCCGGGATCGCCATGCGCTTGCAGCACCTCGGGGAGCTCGCGAAGAAGCGGCCGCGCGCGTTCGTAGATCGGTATCACGCGAATCACTGCGACGAAAGCATCTCCGAGACCGAGCAGCGATGCGAGCAATTGTCCAAAGGCAGCGCTCGCGGCGATGAACGTGCTCGCGGGAAAGGCGCCGTGACGCACGACGAAGACGTAGCCGATGATGGCGAGCGTCGTTGCGGCAGGCCAAATCGCGCTAAAGATTCCAAACCGGTAGACGATCGTGCCGACTCTGGTCGTGATGCGGCGCATCGCGACGAACCGATGCAGCCAGCCGACGAAGGCCCGCGTCTCCGCGCGCGCGATGCGCAACTTTGGAATACCGTTGAAAATCTGCAAGACGAAGCCCGCAATGCCCCCGAAGCGGTCGAAGATCTGACGCCGGAGTGGGAGCGTTGCGAGCGCTTCGGTGACGGCGGCAGCGATGGCAATCAGCGCGAGCAGCGCGCACAACCACGCAAGGCCGACGTCGTAGATGAAGAGCAACGCGAAACTTACCAGCGAGAAAACGCCGCTGAGCGCTGCGGAAATCGTAATATCGCTGACGTACTGTTCGATTCGGTCGATTCCCATTAGCCGATCGGCGAGATCGCCGATTTCGTAGCGGCGAAAGAAGGAGGCGGGGAGCGCCAGCAGACGCTCCATGACCGCAGATTGAAGCGTGGTGCCGACGTGCGCCTGAAGGCGCACGATCGTCAAACCACGGACGATCTCCGTGACGGTCGCGGTGAGCGCAATTGCAAGCAGCGCGAACCCCATCGTGACCAGTTGCGGACGCATCGCGCCGGGAATGATGGTTCCGTAAAGAATTGCCGTTGCGAGTGGAATCGTACCGGCGAGAATCCCGCCGGCAAATCCGAATGCAAGAATCTGCAGTGCGTCGACGCCGCTATGCCGTAGCCCGAATTTCAGCAGATCCCAAACGCCGACGGCGCGCTCGGGAAACGGACGAAGGAAAACGTACGCAGAGCTGTCGATTTCGGAGGCAAGTGCCGTATCCACGCGAACCGGCTCGACGTTTCGCGCCGGATCGATGAGAACGTAGTGCGTGCGACCGCGATGCGGCAGCAGCGCAACCGGCTCTCGCTTGGGACCGCGAAAGGCGAGCAGCGGCCCGTGCTCGCGCTGCTGCCAGCCCACCTGCAATCTGACGAGGCGCACGGAAAGACGCGACTCGACTCGCGATCGCTTGGACCGCCGCCTTCGAATCGCTATGCGCTTCGCGCGGCGCCACGATCGCGATCCGATCGGCCTGCGCTACGATGCGCGCCGCCGCAACCACGGGATCGTCGCCGGGTTCGATCGTCAATCGATCCCGCTCGAAGAGGTGCGTTGCCTCTTCGAGACCGCCGCGCAGCGCGCGCTCGTCGAAGGCCTGCGTCGCACGGCGCATCGCCTGGCGGCGTCGATCTTCCTGCGCCGCCTGAGCTTCCCACCGTTTCCAGAACGCCGCATGCACGACGTCGATCCCGAGTGCAACCTCCGCCGGGTGCACGTCTGCGCCGCCAAAGACATCGATGCGCACGGGGTCATGCGCGCGCAGCGTAAGCCGGCCGCCGACGGGAACGATCCCGGTTTTTGGATCGCAGAGGTGCGAGTTCAAAAGCCACGCCGTGCCGCTCGCCACGCGGATGTACGCAAGACGATGCGACGAGTGAGCGTGCTCGCCGGGCGAGAGCTCGAGCGCATGCGGCGGCTCAACGGGACGAGCGCGTTGCACGTCCGGCTCCGGCGGATCGGCGCCCACGAGCGTCGCGAGATATCGCCGCAGCGCTTCGTCCCGCGCAGCGGGCTCGGCGGCCGCTAGATCCCACGGCTCCAAAACGGTCGGCTCGACGCCGACCGCAATTAGGCTCAGCCTGGCGCCGTTCGATTCAAAGGATGTGCCGAGCACGATCTCTCCCGGACCGGCGCCGCCGACGAAAGACCGTCGCCCCGCCGGTCTTCCGGCGGTATCAAGCTCGACGACGAAGATCGCCGCTTCGCCGGAGCGCACGCGATAGGCGTGTGCCTGCGTCGTCAGCACGAGCAGTTCGTCGCCTACGATTCGAATCTCGCGCGTGCGCATCACTGCGATCTCACCAGCGAAAGATAGCGGCCCTCGCGCGCCACGAGTTCGTCGTGCGTGCCGCGCTCCGCGATGACTCCACCGTCAAGAACGAGGATCTCGTCAGCATCGCGGATCGTGCTCAACCGGTGCGCGACGACGAGACAGGCGCAACCCCGCCGCCGCAGACTCTCGTCGATAAGGTATTCGGTAAGCGGATCGAGCGCGCTCGTTGCCTCGTCGAGCACGACGAGCGCGGGGTCGCGGACCAATGCGCGCGCGATCTCCAAGCGTTGCCGCTGACCGCCGCTGAAGTTGATGCCGCCTTCCGCCATCGCGGCGTCGTAACCCTCAGGCCGGCCGGCGATGTCGGCGTGGATGCAGGCGTCGCGCGCGGCGCGTTCGATTGCCGCATCGGAGATAGCCGGATCCCATAGCGTCAGGTTGCTGCGCACCGTTCCGGGATAGAGCGAGATCTCTTGATCCACGAAGGCGACATCGGTAGCGAAGAGTGCCGGATCGATCGCATCGCGCTCGATGCCGTCAAACAAAACTTGTCCGTTCCAGGGCATGAATAACCCGGAGACGAGTTTGGCGATCGTCGATTTTCCGCTGCCCGACGGACCGACGAGCGCGATGCGCCGCCCCGGCGCGATAACGAACGAGATATCGCGCACGGCGGGTGGCGCGTTTTTGCTGTAACCGAAGGAAACCGCGCGCAGCTCGAGGCCGCCCGCGAGGCGAGTGCGCTCGACTCGCTGCGCGGTGCGCGGCGGATCGGGCGGATAGCGTAGGACGTCTTCGATGCGGCGGACGTCGCCGTCCATCTCCTGCACGTCCGCGCCCAGCTCCACAAACGCCGTGAAAGGAGCAATGAAAAGCTGCATCAAGAGCACGTACGCAAAGAGCGTGCCCACCGAGATCGCGCCGTCGATAACGCGCAATCCGCCCAGCGTCAGAATCGCCGTGATGTTGATCGTGATCAGCAGGCGCGGCACGGCGTTGAGTACTTGCGACGGCACCGCAAAGCGCTGCCGTGCATTGATGACCCTCGCCTGACGTCCGAGCCACTTCATGAAGAACGTGCTCTCGGCGCCCCCCGACTTGAGCGTTTCGATTCGCTCGAGTCCCGAAACGGACGTACCTAAGAGCATCGCTTCCTCTTGTAAGACCGCCGCGTTGGCGTCCGAGCGGCGGCGCGCGACTATTCGCAACGCGAGGATGTTGAGCGCCGCGATGCCGAGCGAAACCGCCGCTAAAAATCGATCGTAGCGCGCCATCAACGCCAAATAGAAGAGCGCGGCGACGATCCCAATGGCACTCTCCGCCAACCGGCTGGAGAGCAGCTCCGCGACGCGGTCGCAAATCGCGACGCGGTTGGCGACCTCCGCGGGCGAGCGCTGCGCAAAAAACGTCATCGGGAGGTGCAAACAATGCCAGAGCATGCGGCTGGCGTTCGCAAGCGCAAGCTTTGCCTGTAAGTGCAAGATAGCGCGTTGTTGCAGTTCGAGCAGTGCCATCCGCAGCGCAATGCTGCCGACGATCCCGATGGCGATCCAAAAGACCCAGCCGTAGCTCTTGCCCACCATGACTTCGTCGATGAACGTTTTGGTGAAAGTCGGCAAAGCGATGTTGGGGACGACCAGCGCCAGGCCAGCGACCACGACGAAGAGCACGGCTCCCCACGAACCGGCGAGTTGAGCGCGTAGAATGCTCGTCGTCGCCGGCACTTCGTTGCTGGGCTTGAACTCCGGGCCAGGCGAAAACGTCAGGCAGACGCCCGTGTACGAGTGGTCGAACTCCTCCCAGTCGCAAACCCGCCGGCCGCCGGCCGGATCGTTGAGCAGCGCGCCGTCCTTCGTAAAGCCCTCAACGACGACGAAGTGGTAGAAGTTCCAGAAAATAACGAAGGGCGGCGCGATCTTGCGCAAGTCGTCGATCTCGTACTTGTATCCGTGCGCCTCCAAGCCGTAGGAACGCGCGGCACGCAGCAAATTTCCCGCTGAGCTCCCGTCACGGGTGACACCGCAAGCCACGCGCAACTCTTCGAGCGGTACGTGCCGTCCGTAATACCCGAGAATCATTCCTAGCGATGCCGCACCGCACTCGACTGCTTCCATTTGAAGGACGGTCGGCGTTCGGACCGGTTTTATGATGCCGTTTCCGCCTGCGGTGGTTTTAAGCAGCTTCATTCCTGAGTCTGCGGAAGCACGAACGAGATGGGAGCTCGGTCCTCGACGACGATCGTCGCATAACACGGCGTGCCCGGCGACAAGCCGCGTCGCGAATTTTGTAGACCGGACCACACGAGATTGCCCTGCGCATCGACGTCGAGCGCGATGTGCACTTCACGAACCGGCACGTCGGGCAAAAAGCCGGCCGCCACGGCATCGTTCTGCAAGGCTGCCTTGATGCGATCGGGACTCGCCGGGAAGGGCGCCGCATACGTAACATGGCCGCGCAGGAAACCAAATACGTCGGGCCTCGCATCCGCCGGCGAAAGCCGAACCGGCATGCTCGGGGCGACGCGGAGGTCGGTTTCCACCGGAATGAAGACCACGGCCGTCGGACCCTCTCCCAGGGGCTCGATGGTAGCGACGGCGTCACCTGGCCTTAGAAAGCTTCCGAGTTGCGGCGAACGCTGTGCGAGCCTTCCCGAAGCGCGTGCGCGCAATGCAATGATGTCCCCGCTGGTCGTGCGCATGCGCGCAACCGCCGTCCCTTCCGCAACGACGTCACCAACCTGGCCGGGGAGCGCGATCAACGTTCCCTCAGCCGACGAGACGACGGGCTGAACGCCGCTTCCCGCAACGACGACCCCGCGCCCTTGGATACCGACGGGTATCCGCCCGAAGACTGCCCAGATTATCATAAAAAAAAGCAGCACGCCGATGCCGGCAAGCGCGAGAACGCTGCGCGATGAAACGATCGCAATCGCTTCGTCGAAACGCTCGACGGAGTCGATTGCGGAAACGGCTTTCTCTCTGAAGAGTCCGCCGCTTCCGGGTTCCTCTTTCGAACTCACCGTTGCGGCGACGGAGGCGGCGTTGCAATTGAGACAGCTTCGCCGTCGGTGAGACCGGCGACGTCGCGCACCACGATGACGTCGCCTGGCCGAAGCCCCAATTCGATCGCCGCGCTCGTCTCATTGCTTGGTCCCGCATGCACCGGTGCCCGGTGGACGCTGCCATTTTGAATGACGTAGACGTACGTCGCAGAGCCGGCCCGCACGATGGCGTCATTGGGAACAACGATTGCCTGCGGCAAGTCGGTCGTAAGAATCTGCACGTCGGCACTCATACCGTCGCGCAGAAATGCCGGTGGCCGTTCGATACCGATCGTGGTCGCAACCGTGCGCGCCGCGGATGGCCCGTCACCTGACCGCTGCGCGATCGGCGAGATTTCGACTACCCGGCCGCTTAAGACGCGCCCCGCGAAGTCCTCACCCGTAATCCGAGCGCGCTGCCCCAGGCGCACGTTAATCACGTCTTGCTCGTCGACTCTCGTTCGCACGACAAAACCTCGCTGGGCCGCCAGCGTTACGACCGGTTGTCCCGCCTCGACCGAATCGCCAGGCTGCAGCGGTCGCAGCGGGTCGTTCTTTTCCGACGCAACGCTCAAGACCGTCGAGTCGTACGGTGCGCGCATTTGCGCGGCGTCAGCCTGCTCCCGGGCGAAGGCGTATTCGGCGCCGGCGCGGGCCGCTTCAGCTTGTGCCGCCGCGACGTCGCCGCTGCCCGACTCAACGCGCGCCGCCTCAAGCTGCGCTTGCGCTTCCGCGAAACCTTCACGAGCCGAGCGGAAATTATCCTCGAGTACCGCGCGCGACCGCGTCAGTTGTGTCCCAAGCGCGGCCTGCGCCGAGCGCGCTTGTCCGTACGCAGCCTGCGCTTGTTCGTACTTCGCCTCGGCTTGATCGAGCTGATCGCGGGAAACGGCCTTGTTGCTGTAAAGATCGCGATACGCCAAGTAGATCCGGCGCGCTTCGCGCAGCGCCGTCGCGGTGCTCGTCACGTTCGCCTGCGCTTGCGCGCGCTGGTCGGCTGCCGTCGTCTCGCCGTAGCCTAGCCCCGACTGCAGGCCGTTGGCGAGGTCCTGCTGCGCTTGCGCAAGCCGCGCGCGCGCCGTTTCCAGGTTTGCCTGCGCTTGAACGACGTTAGAACCGCCCGTAACCTGCGCGCTCTCTGCCCTTGCCGTCGCGGAATGGTAGGCGGCCGCGCTGCTCTGCGCGTTTGCAAGTATTTGCGGGTTTTCGACCGTCGCCAGAAGCTGACTCTCGGTGACGCGCTCGCCCGATTTGACGTAAATCCGTCCGATATTGCCGGCGATTTGGCTGGGAATGGTTTGAATCTGCGGATACTGTACGACGCCGCTCTCGGGCAACTCGATCGCGAAGGGCGCGTAACCTACTGTCATGACCGCTACGCTGCGCGGCGCGCGGCGTGCATGAAAGATGCCGACGATCAACGCGAGGGCTAGAACGGTGCCGGTGGCGATAACGAAGTTCCTGCGAGCAGCGTCCATTACAGATCCGCGACCGTCGCGATTGGATCGAACGTACCGAGTGCGGAGCGAAGCTTCACCACCGCGTTGATGTAGGCGATTTGCGCGTTAAAAAGGTCGGCTTGCGTTTGCAGCGACGTTGCCTGCGTGGCCTTGGTGTCCGTGAGCGCGATCAAACCGTTACTGTATTGGAGCTGCGCGATACGCGCCGCCTCGGTTCCCAGATCCACCGCTCTGCGCTGATACGATAGCGTCTCATGCGCGGTCTGCGCTTGTCGCAGCGATTGCAAGACGTCTTGCTCCGCGGCGGTTCTCGCCGAGCCGAGCGCGAGCTGCGCGGAATTTATCGCCTCGTTCGCCGAACGGTGAGCGGCCGCCCGCGTTCCGTAATCGATAATGGGAAGCGAGAGCGTTGACGTGGCGCCGATATCCCAAAACCCCGGCGCCCCGCGAGTCACGTTTGCAAAGGGGAAGCCGATGCATTCTATTTGGTTCGGATTTGACGCGCACTCCTGATTCAGAAGGCTGAGTTGGCTTTGCTGATCGACGAAGCCGGTAGGTGATGTTTGGTTTCCAAACGCGGCGAAAACGCTGATTTGCGGCAGCAGATCGGTGTCGATGCTCGCACGCGAGAGCTGAGCAATCGCGACGTCGGCTAGCGCCGCGGCTACTTCGGGCCGGTTATGCTCGGCAATGTCGACGAGCGTCGCGGTTGATTCCGCCGGCAATGGCGGCTCCGGCAGCACGGACGGTAGCGCGAACGCTATATCAAGGCTCGCGCCGATCGACTGGGCGAGCGATTCGCGCGCCGTTTCCTGATCCGATTGCGTGTTAAGCAGTGCGACGTGCGTTTGCTCGACGCCGATCTCCGCGCGCAGCACATCGACCCCGGCGACGAGGCCCGCCTTCTCCTTCGCTTGTGCTACGGCGAGTAGGGCTTGTTGATACGCGAGGTTTGTCTGCGCCAGCAGGTAGAGGTGCTGCCAATTTGCGATTGCGAAGAACATTTCGACGAGCTGGGCGGTCGTTTGCGTTTGTGTCCGCCGCAGATCGGCTCGTGCCGCTTCAACTTGGCGACGGTTTTGTTGGGTGAGGATCTGGTTGAGCGATCCATTGTAGAGCGTCCACTGCGTGCCGATCTGCGCGGTGTTCTGCGAAAAATTTGGGATTGGAGCGACTCCGTACTGGGCGTAGGGCCCAGCGTAGTTGTTTTGCTTCTCGAGAAGGTTCTGCAGGCTGGCAATCACGGGCGGGTATTCGGTGGCACGCTGTCGCGTGTAGTTCGATTCGGCATGCGCGAGCGCGGCCTGCTTGGCGGCGATCGTCGGATTGTGCTTCAGCGCGTACGCAACGGTTTGTTGCAAGGTCAAGGGCTGCGCGGAGACGAGTGGAGACCGGCACAGTACGCCTAATACGGTGACTGTGGCGACGAAAATGGCGATGCGTCGCATGCCATATGTAGGCATGTGCTTTGCATTCAACGCTTCCCAGAGGACGCCCTCGGCTTACGGTGAGAGCAGGCGGCAGCCCGCGCACCGGCTAGCATGGGCTCTACGACGGTGCTAACGAGTCCCGTGTGCACGTCATAAACGTGTCCGGACAATCCGCCGTGTCCCATTTCTACGCAGTTCCTCGGTCGAACGCCCCTAGCGGCGAATCCCTTTATGGAGAGGAGCAATACAGAGAGCGAGGAGCAATACAGATGAAGAGCAAGAGCTTGGATCTCTGCGGCTAGGTCCTATACAGGGAAGGTCTTCCCCACCACGCCGCTGTGATATGGAGTCCTGCTAGACATCCGCACGTAAACGGCACACTCGTCCTCTACACTTCGGGGAAGTCGCTCAAGCCATTGGGAGGTCGATCGTGAACATCTGGGCAGTTTTTCGCACGGTCATCGTCACGGGCGGTCTGTGCATTGGTTCGATGTCGTTCCTCACGGCCTCGGCATCGGCGGGTGGATTGTCGGCGCAAGGGACGATTCGCGTCAAAGGCACGGGAACCGACCTCGTCAACAGCGCGATCGTTCACTCCAAGAAGACGACGCCGACGGGCGAGATCCGAAAGAGCACCGAGGTCGTAGAACTGCGCGGTGATCTCGACGGCATCGTGCTTTACGGGGTCACGACGGTCATCGACAACAAGCAGGGCACGCTGACCAATGGCGGAGATCAGGTGTTTTCCGGCACGATCGCCGGCTCAGAGCCGGTGATGATTCACGACTCCAGGTTTCGCTTCACGGTGAATCTGAAAACCGGTTCAGAGCACGGGTCGGTCTATCTGACCGACCACATCGCGGGGCCTCAGGTCAGGTGCGAACTACAAGTTACGGGAACGGGGAAAAGCGCGAGCGGGAACCCGACGTTCAAGTACGCCGGCACTTGCACGTTCGGAGCTTGACAGGGAGCTGGGGGCGCCGATGCCTGAGGTCGTCGCGGGAGGCAGGTCCGCTGCTGCAGGGCGATACGCCCATTTAATACTGTGTGGTTAACCAGAAGCGTAGGGCTCGAGAAATTGACGCGCGCCTCTATTGGCTCTAAGGCTCATATCGAAATGCGCGGTCGAGAGACCGGCGACGATCCGGTGCACCTCTTCTTCGGGCCGGAGTTCCGCGAACGGACGCATCTCCCGTTGAATCCAGGCGAGTTCGGGTGGAAAAGCCATGTTTCGAACGCGTTCGTGTTGCTCCGCGGCATTATCGACGAAGTGCAAGTGATCCACGTCGCGCACGATCACTAGCTTCTTTGTCGCGGGAATGCGGTCGAACACGTCACGGACTTGTTCGAGTGGGATGGATACGTCGCAATCGCCCGCGATGACGAGCGTCGGCACGTCGCGGCCCCAAGCAAAGTCAAGCGGCGCCGCTATGATGCCGGGTCGTGGCCGAGACGCGCCGGCAGGAGCCAGGGCAACGACCGCGTCGATGCGCCGCTCCATCGACGGCACGGCCAGTGCAGTCCATCCGCCGAAACTGTGGCCGATGATGCCGACTCGCTCCACGCCCGCGCCGGCGAACTCGAGCAAGCATCGGATATCGGGTACGCGGGCGGCGATCAAGGCGTCCATCCGCGCCTTGCGCTCCCGGGGATCGGCCGCCTCGCTCGGTCGCGGCAACGTGTTGTCCGAGTGATCCAGCGCTGCCACGGCATAACCACGACTCGAAAGGTGCTCGCAGACGTATCGATACGCCGTGCGCGAGCCACCACTAAAATGCGAAACGAGAATGAGAGCGCTGGGTCGACAGTCCGCTGGATTCCAGGTCGTACAATCGAACGAACTGGCTCGCTGCCGATCTTCCGCGACGACGTTCTTCGTTTGCACACGATACGGTCCGCGCACAAATGGATCGTAGAGGTCCACCGCCGGTGCTTCGGCGCGCGCCACGATCAGCACCCACCAACGCTTTAGACGGCACTCTTGATGAGAGGGATTTGACCACGTCGGTACAAGGCTGGGTTCGGAAGGATGCAGGGTTGGGGAGCGTGGAGTGCGAGCTGGATCTGGAGCCTGGCGCTCGTCGCAATCACGATTGCGATTCACGCGTTTGGAATAGTTTTGATAGGTGGTGCAAGCAAACAGTTCAGAGTTAAGCTCGTGCGCCAAGGTATTAAGTACGCGGACAGCGCGGCTATAACGATAGTTGTGATCGTCGCCGTCGGTCTCTCGCTGGCGATCCTGCACTCAATCGAATCCATCATTTGGGCGTTCGCTTATGTATGGCTTGGCGCACTCCCGTCTCCAGCCGATGCCGCACTTTATTCGGTCGACTCCATGACAACTCGTGGGTCGTCCGGCCTCTTTCTAGCTGAAGAGTGGCGCATGATGGGCGCGATGGAGGCGGGCGATGGAATGCTCCTTTTTGGGATAAGCACCGCGTTTTTGTTTTATGTGATGCTACACTACTGGAGAGACGAATCACAAACGTGAAGTAGCAACCGCGGCGCCCGTGGGCCGATCGCATTCGGCGCCGGCCTAGCGCGCGATTTGGCCTAGGTAGTATCCGAGCCGATTTTCGACATCCCCGGGCTTGTGGAAGCCGCGCGCCATCAGCGCTTTGATTCCATCCTGAGCGGCGGATCGCCCGAGCGAAGAGATGCATGCATCCCATCCGGCACCGAGCTCAACGTCCGGCGGCAGGCTGGTGTCGACGAGGCGTTTAGTGTTGGCGATCGCCCACTTGTCGAATCCGGCGATCCGCGTCGCGAGCGCCTCTACGAACGCGTCTAGCTCGGCGTCGGGCAAGGCGCGATTAACGTAGCCGTAGGCCTCGGCCTGCTCTGCCCCGATATCTTCCGAACTCAGTAGCACCTCGAGGGCCCGGTTTCGGCCAATGAGTCGGGGCAGCCGGGCCATGGGGCCGCCGCCGGCGACCATCCCTACGCCCACCTCCCACTGCGAGAGGATGGCCTTTTCGCGGCTGGCGAAACTCATGTCGCAGGACAGCGCGATCTCGCTGCCGTTGCCGGTCGCCCGGCCACGGATGAGGGCAATGGAGGCTACGGGCAATCGTGTCAGACGCACGAGAAAGTCCGGCCAAGGCGGCAGACCTGTGGGACCCGGCGGCAATGCGGTCAGGTCCTCAAGTTTGGCTGTGAAATCGGAGTGATTCAGGAAATAGGCGTCGACAGCGCTGTCGAATACCACGACCCTGACAAGCTCATCGGCCTCGAGAGCGTCGATGACTTCCTGGAACTGCTGGACCATTTGCGGGCCCATGACGTTGATTGGCGGGTTGTCGATCGTGACGCGCCAATAGGCGGGCGACCGCCGGACCAGGCGAATCTGTCGCTTCGTAACTGGGGCTGCTGTTGTCATGGCATTCTCCTGTCAATGTATTTGCAGTTGGTTAATTACTGCCGCGCCTGCCTTGCTGACGATCTCGTCCTGTGAATCCGTTCCTCCCGAACAACCGATTGCGCCGATAATCGCCCCCTGTTCGATCAGCGGGATGCCGCCTCGAGAGGCAATGATTCCATCGAACGCGAGCAGATAGTTCAGATGCATAAGCTGGATACCGTCCTCGAAGAACTTGGTCTCGCGCCGGAAGGTCGCGGCTGCTCGAGCCTTGTGTTCGGCAATCTGAACGGAGGCAAGCATCGCACCGTCCATTCGTTGAAAGGCGACGAGGTTGCCGCCGGAATCGACCACCGCTACGTTCATCTTCCAATTCCGCTCCTGCGCCTCTGCCACCGCCGCGTGAATAACCGCCTGGGCTCGGTCTAGTGATATCGGAGGGCCATACGGAGTGTCGAAAGGAATTTTGTCGGGCACAAAATCGAGAGGATTTGTTTCCGTAGGCCGCAGCGCTCGACTCGCATCGACGGCGGTGCCTATTTTCGCATTTGACATACGTCCTCTTTCAATGGTCGCAGTACAGATCGCCACCTGAACCCGCCTACGGCGATAGGGTTCTAAATTACCACCGCCTGGGATCCACGTCTGGCAACTAAAAGTACACAAACGCGCCTCAAACCGCGCGTAAAAAAGTGCCTATTTATATGAGGTCTATCGTTCCGCGAGGAATGCACTCAGAGCCGCGATCGTCGCGGCGGGGTTCTCATCCATCAGCCAATGACCGGAATCCGGAATCACGCTCATTCGAACATTTACCGCGACGGCTTTCGCGAATGCAGGCATGAGTGGCGCGAACGATTTTTCGCCGCCCATCGCTAACACAGGCATTCGCAGTGGTGTCTTTGCGAATGTCGCGTCGGCGGGCGCATCTGCATCAAAGTCTTTGAAGTACGTAAAGCCGACACGCATGGTTCCCGGCTGCGCATAGGATGCGGCGATCGCGGCGCGTTCGGCATTGCCGATTCTTTCGGGATGAAACGCAAATCTGTTCCAGAGCCAATCGAGGTAAATCCGTTCGCGTCCTGCCGTGAGCTGTTCCGCATACGTGCCGAAAAAATGAAAGTGCCACGTTTCCGGAAACAGCAGCACCGTCTGCCACGGCCCGACGCCCGGGATCGGCCCGTCCATCAGTGCAAGTTTCGTGACATCGCTGCGAAATTGCGCGGCGTAGCTGTAGGCGACTATCAGCCCGATGTCGTGACCTACAACTGCTTCGCGCCGCATCTTAAGCTGTTGCATGAGCGAGTGGATGGAACGCGCGACTGAAGCCATGTCATATTGCGCGGTAGGACTTTCCGGTCGCGAATTGCCAAGTCCGGGGAGGTCCGGAACGATGACCGTGTGCGTCTTTGCGAGCACCGGAGCAAGAGCCGACCACATCTGTCCGGTATCGCCATAACCGTGAAAAAGAAGTACCGCCGGCCCGCTCCCTCCGATCCGGTAATAAATTGTTCGACCGCCGGCTTGGACCGTGTGAGATGCAAATCCCGGCGCAAATTGCGGCATCTCAATTGGGCGTGCATTTGCAGTCGCGGCCGCAAGTGCAGCAATTAGGAAAAAAGCCTTCTTCATCACGGCAGAAACTAGCACAATCCGGCTTTCTTGTCGCGCCACTTTTGCTGGTCAAAATGCTGACAGAGCCGGCGATCGTGACGTGGGCGCAGTCGCACACCGCGCCGTTAAGGCGACCGTCACTCGGCGCCGCATCCGCCGCTCGAAACGGCTTCCCATCCCCCCATGACCAAGCAGTAGAGGACACCCAGAGAGGCCGATTTCTAACCGCGTTCACGGATATAGAGGCGATTGGAATCTAAGCAACTCGTCGGTAGGCTTTTTGGTGGACCCCGGGACAAATGCGTAAGACTCCCCGAACTGACGGCCGCCGCTGTTAAGTCGGCGGTCGCCTCTTGACGCGAGCGCGGAGCGGCGTTGCGGCGGCGTCGGACCCGGATTGTTTTAACAATCAAGCTAGGTTGCCGGACGGCTGTTCAGGGTCTTCCGCAAAGGAGTAATGAGATTGGGTACCCGTACGGTAATAGCACAATGGGGAAGGATCAGACATGCGAGTAATGGTTATCGGAGCTACTGGAGCGATCGGCAAACCACTGGTCAGCCAGCTTCACGAGCGGGGGTACGAAGTAATCGGCACCTCGCGCTCGGCGAGCAATTCGGAGCTACTGCGTAAGCTCGGAGCACAGCCCATCGTTCTCAACGCGCTCGATACAGAAGCGATGCGTAAGGCCCTCGCGGAGACGCGCCCTGACGCGGTGATCTATCAGGCGACCGCGCTTTCAAATCTTTCAGATTTCAAGCACTTCGATCGGAGCTTCGCCGAAACCAATCGGCTCCGCAGGGAGGGAACGGCCAATCTGATCGCTGCCGCTCACGAAGCCGGGGTCCGCCGGATCGTCGCTCAAAGTTTTTGCGGTAACATGCGCTACGAACGCACCGGCGGCCCGGTCAAGACCGAAGACGACCCTATCGATCCTAATCCGCCAAAAGGTACGCACGAGTCGTTCGCAGCGATGGCGTATCTCGAAAAAGCCGTTACCGATGCCGGTGGAATCGCATTGCGGTACGGCGGCTTTTACGGTAAGCCCAACGACGCGCTTGTATCCGCAGTGCGTGCAGGCAAGTTTCCAATAGTCGGCGATGGCGCCGGTGTGTGGTCATTGATTCACGTGGAGGACGCTGCTGCTGCAGCAATCGTTGCGCTAGACCACGACGGCGCCGCTATTTACAACATAGTCGATGACGAACCCGCGCCTTGTCGAGTGTGGCTACCGGAGGTCGCGAAGATCCTCGGTGCGAAGCCGCCGCCGCACCTCCCCGTATTTCTCGCGCGACTTCTTGCGGGCGAAACTATCGTTGTTATGGAGACGGAATCACGCGGCGCCTCGAACGCGAAGGCAAAGCGGGAACTTGGCTGGACGCTGAAATATCCGAGTTGGCGCCAGGGGTTTGCAGCAGCCTACGGTCAACAAGCGGCGATGGCATTACAGTAGCGTACTCAAGGTTTAACTTGCTAATGCAATCCGTTTCGATCCGGCCGCCGAAACGGCAACATCGGCGGTCGTTGATTGCCGCGCAATACGATAATAGGAAGGACCAAATGCAGAAACGCACCCTCGGTAAGAGCCTCGAAGTCTCGGCACTCGGACTTGGCTGCATGGGCATGAGCGCTCTCTATGGCCTTCCAGCAGATCGTAAGGAAATGATCTCGTTCATCCGTACGGCCGTCGATCGCGGCGTTACGTTCTTCGATACGGCCGAATCGTACGGCCCATTTGTCAACGAGGAGCTGGTCGGCGAGGCCCTTGAACCTGTCAGAAGTCAGGTCGTCATCGGCACGAAATTTGGCTTCGACATCGATCTCAACACGGGCGAGCGTCGCGGGGGGCTCAACAGCCGGCCCGATCACATCAAACAAGTTGCACAGGCGTCACTCAAGCGATTGAGGACTGACGTCATCGACATCTTCTATCAGCATCGCGTCGATCCGAGCGTTCCAATCGAGGAGGTCGCCGGCGCAGTCAAAGACCTTATCGCCGCCGGAAAGGTCAAGCACTTCGGTCTTTCTGAGCCCGGCGCACAAACGATCCGGCGTGCGCACGCGATTCAACCTGTGACGGCGGTGCAAAGCGAGTACTCGCTGTGGTATCGAGGCCCCAAAACGGAGATACTGCCCACACTTGAGGAACTCGGCATCGGCTTCGTTCCATTCAGTCCGCT
Source organism: Vulcanimicrobiota bacterium (assembly GCA_963826325.1). GTDB lineage: Bacteria > Vulcanimicrobiota > Vulcanimicrobiia > Vulcanimicrobiales > Vulcanimicrobiaceae > Cybelea. The sequence goes on along the minus strand of CAWGWT010000003.1, from coordinate 46,489 downwards.
GGGCGCGGGATTTCTGACCGGAAAAATGGACGAGAAAACGCGGTTCGACGGCTCCGACTTCCGCGCAAACGTTCCTCGCTTTGCGCCCGAAGCGTTGAAAGCCAGTCTGGCTTTGGTGGATTTGCTGCGCGCAGTCGCTCAACGCAAAGATGCAACTCCGGCGCAGATCGCGCTCGCATGGCTGCTCGCTCAAAAACCGTGGATCGTACCGATCCCCGGCACCACGAAGCTCAATCGGCTCGATGAAAATCTCGGGGCGGTGGAGATCGAGCTTACGCCCGACGATTTGCGCGAGATCAACGCAGCCGCTTCGAAGATTCCGTTGCAGGGTGCGCGTCTGCCCGAAGGTGCGCTCGCGATGACCGGACGCTAGAACTATAGAGGGACGAAAAGTGGAAATTAAGCGCGCCGGCTCGCAGCCATCACAAAAGGGGCCCGAGTAGTATTTTACCGGCGCCGTACGAATCGATCCGCTGGTCGCGGCCACAGACCCATCGCGTACGTTCGCTGGCATACCCACCCGCTCGGTCAAACGCTGATCGTCACGGCCGGGTGCGGACGCGTGCAGCGCTGGGGCGGTCTTGCACTGGCACGGAGCCCCCCCCAGCACGGCAATGACGCACATCGCCGTTCAGGAGCAGCTCGATGGTCACGTCGTGGACTGGCTCGAAAAAGTCACCGACGAGCAGTACACCGGCAATAGCGAGCAGCGAACTATTTAGTGGTCACCCTGACAGCGCGTCGCGGCGTGCCCAGTCGGGCAGCTTCGTGAGCGCGCGGCCGAACTCGCTTTCCAGGCCAGCGATGTCGGCGCTGAAGCCGACGCGATCGAACCACTGCAGCATCAACGCGATATCGTTGCTGTACTCCCGGACCTGTTCGATTGGCGTCTGCGCGAACGCAATCGGCCGACCCAGCGCCTGCGTCAGGATCTCAGCCGCCTCCGGCATCGTTCGTACGTCACCGGCGAGATCGATTTCGCGGCGGTTCAAGGCGGCAGCGTCGGTGAACGCGCGCGCGCCGAACCATCCGATGTCGTCCACCGCAATCATCTGTAGCTTCGAGGCAGGCCCGATCGCCCAGGCCAGCGTGGAGCCCTGGAGACTGAAGGGCGCAAGCAGATTCTCCATAAAGAACACCGGACGCAGGATCACATGCGAGGGGAAGCTGAGGCCGCGCACGGTTTCCTCGACGCGCCACTTGCTGTCGAAGTGCGGGATACCCGTCCGCTTGTGCGCCGATCCCACGGAAGTGTAGACATAGTGTTCGACGCCGGCCTCGCGCGCCAGCGTCGCAAGACGCTTGCCCTGCACCTCTTCCCGCTCAGCGCCAACCTCGCCCGCGTTCTGCACGCCGAAGACGCCCCACGCGCCGGCCAACGCACGGCGCAGCGTCGCCTCGTCATCGAAATCGCCCTTCACGACGTCGATGCCGTGGCCCGCCAGCGCCGCCGCCCGATCGCTGTCCGGCGTTCGCGTCAGCCCGCGCAAATGGAACCCGGTGCCATGCAGCGCCTGAGCGACCGCGCCGCCCTGATGGCCCGTCACTCCGGTGATGAGAATCGTTCGATCGCTTGTCATGGCTGCCCTCATAGTGACCTTAGGTTGTCATTCGCTGGAGATGTCTGTGCCACACGAAGCACGATCTTGCCGTGTGACTTACGTGTCCTTCCAAGCCTGGGTCGCATCTTGGATGGCGCGAGCCTCATCATCACGCCCGACACACGGTGCATCGCGGTCTCTTCCTGCGATACGGGCTGGGTAGCAGCGACGAGACGGCCGCCTTCCTTTAAGACCAGGAACGACCGCTTCTGTGTATCGCCACCGATCAAGTCGAAGACCACATCGACCTTCGGTACCAACCCACACCACGGGTTAGCGCCATCACGGTTCGATCTCTGCCGCCTTCAGCCTAGTGTGACCTCCAAATGAAACCATGGTTCGCTCCTTGCGCATCCAACCAAAAGCCGGTGACCGTACCCCTAGCGTTGATGCCCTCAGGTTCCGTAAACACAGACCCTTTCGGGTCGAACTCGGAGAATTTGCCGGTCGGCGACCGGTAAAAACCGTGGACAACGCCCTGAGCATCGACGTAGTAGCCCGTGACGGCGCCGGCGTCGTTTATTGCCACAGGCACCGTTCCATTGCCGTAGGTCTCACTAGCCTTGGGGTCTTGAAACACGATCCTCCTCTTGTTCGCGCCCAGAATGAAACCCCAAATCACAACGGTCTTATCAATGTAATAGCCCGTCACCCGATTGCCGTTGTTGATGCCGTAGACCGCCTGCTCTATGGCCCCTGGCTTTGCGATGGTCGTGAACGCCCCCGCTGCGCTTCGTATATACCCGCGTCGGAATCCGCTCGCATCCTTGGAATATCCAGCCACGGCTCCGCCATTATTGAGGCAGTCTCCCGGGCACACGGATTCTCTCACAGCACGGGGCGGAATGACCTGAACGAACGAACCGTTGCTATGGCGAATAAAGCCATGATTGAAGCCCTGCGCGTCCCAGTAAAATCCAGCCGTATCGCCGCCGGCGTTGATATTGAACGTTACTGTGCCTTGTTGAATGCTATCGTTGGGGATCTGGCTGGCCCCGGGGGCGTCGTATGTCAAAAACGAGCCGTCCTTGTGCCGCACGAAACCATGAAGGACGTACTGCGGATCGCCGTACTGCCCTGCGATCTCGCCGGCGTTGTTGATCGCTGTGTTGCCATCTGGACTGGTGCCGTTTAAGGGTTCAAACCCCGCGCCCGGAGGGTGGAAGGACGTGTAGTTTCCGTCTGCGGTGCGGATGAACCCGATGAAAACCTCTTTGGAATTAAAGATAGGTTCCCACGATGGTGCCCGACGCGTTTATTGAATAGCCCACTGTCCCGCACAAACCACTGAACAGCAAGTATTGTGGGCACTTACTCACCTTGATGGCTCCCGGGACGTCGAATACTTGTAAGTTACCGGCCTGCGGAAGCGATGCGATTTTGCGCGAGGCGCCGCGCATGCCGCAGCCGGAGAGAGCGACGTTCTGATGCGATCGTGCGTCAAGCAGTCGAGTCTCAAAGTCGGTGAGCGGGAGCGTTTTGCAGTGAGCGGCCGTGACATTCGTTTGCTGTGCCGGCTGCATCGACTGCGCGAGCGGGGTCATCGGCGACGTGCCGCCTCCTCTACCACATGAAGCCAAGCTCAGGCCGCCTAGGAAAATCGCCGCGATAAATCGGGTACGAGAAGCGAGCATTGCAACCTCCTTAATAGTGTCGGGATGACTTGAGAGGATAGCCTACGTCGGCCTTGGCCTGGTGCTCGTAAGCGGGATGGACTGATTGGCGCCCGGAGGGCACCCTTGGTAAGGCCGTACAGATATGACGTACAGCCGAATCGTCAAGAACTAGTCAAGAGCGAACATGCGGCGGCAGCTCCACTTTACTCACGCAGCTTGCAAAGCGGGGCGCACACGGTCGTTACACGTTGGCGCTGTTGAAGAATGCCCCGGCGCAGTTGATACGCCAATGGACGAAAAGCTCAAAGAAGATCCGCAGAGATATCAGGCGCTGTTGCGTGAAATTCCCATGCGGCGAACGGCGCAGCCGCAAGAAATTGCCGATCTGGCCGTATATCTCACGAGCGACGACGCCGCATACGTCACGGGCGCATCGTACTTTATCGATGCCGGATGACCAAGCAGTCCGGCTCGCTCTGAGGAATGAGACAACCTGGCCGATGGAAAGGGGCCCGGCAGCCGAGCCTGAACTACGATTGCGCTTCTTTTTGGAGGGACTCTTATGTCGTTTGCAACGTCGCGAAAATTCCTCGCCGCAGTCGTTGCCTGCATGCTGCTTGCCGGCTGTTATGGCAACGCGGTGGGACCACAAGTTCCGGTGCAGAGCGATGCGACCGTTTGGAACGCAGCAACGCCGCTCGCGGGCTATAAGTCAATCTTTTCATTCGACGGCAAGAAAGACGGTCAAGCCCCACTGGGAGCGTTGATCGCGGTTAAGGGATTTTTTTACGGCATAACGGTGAACGGGGGCAAGTCCGGCAACGGCTTGGTTTATAAGATCACGCCGTCCGGTACGCAAAGCGTGGTCTACGAGTTCAAGGGCGGTCTCACCGACGGTAGAGCTCCGAACGGACCGTTAACCGACGTCGGCGGCGTGCTCTACGGGACGACGTCTCGCGGCGGCACGAACGATTCCGGAGTCTTCTTCAGCCTTACGACGTCAGGTACCGAGAAAGTGCTGTACAACTTTGGGTCGTCAGCGAGCCCGTTCGGCCCACTACTCTACGACAGCGGCGTGTTCTTCGGAACGGAAACTGGATTTGGCAGCAACCTCGGCTCTGTCTACAAAATTGCCGCTAAAGGGGCGTTCAAAACGGTGTATGGCTTTCAGGGACTGCCTGATTGTAATTCGCCTAAGTCCGGCGTTATCGTGGTAAAGAACGTGCTGTATGGCGCAGCTTTCGGCGGAGGGTCACACAGCGCCGGCTGCATCTTCAGGATAAAAGCCGGCAAGGAGCGGGTGCTATACAGTTTCAAGGGAGGCAAGGACGCCCAGACTCCGTATGGCGGGCTCACCGCCGTGAACGGCACGTTGTACGGAACTGGCGGCGGCGGGGCTCATAGTCAGGGAACGGTGTTCAAAGTCTCTTTACTGGGCAAGGAGCGAGTGCTGTACAGTTTCGCCGGTTATCCGAACGACGCCAGCAGCCCGAACTCTCCTCTGCTCTACATCAAGGGCGCCTTCTACAGCGTGGCGGCGTCCGGCGGTCGATCCAATAACGGCGCAGTTTTTAAAGTCGACGGCACCGGGCACGAAACGGTACTCTATGCTTTCAAGACCAGACCTGACGGCGCAGATCCGGCAGGCGCTCTAATCGACTACGGCGGTAGACTCTATGGCACTACCAGTAGTGGTGGAAAGTACGGCTTCGGCACGGTCTTTTCGCTCTAGTGTGGCGCGACGCGTAACGGTCACCCGAGTCACGTAAGCAGACTCCGGGTGATCTCACTTGAGTTCGACGAAGATGACATCTGTGTCGGTCGTACCCGTGTTCTCGCCGACGTGCGTTTGGGCAGAGTTCCAGATGACTTCGTGAGGCGATTTTTCGACGTCTACAGTCCGGTCTCCGACAGTCAGCCTCCGCCGGAAATTACTGAGAGTGATGAGAACGCTATCGGGGTGATGGTGAGGCGTAGTTCTGTCGCCAGGCCTATCCGTATATCGCAGTACGCGCACGCGGTCGTTCTCGAATAGAACTTTGTAAAGTTGCGGATCGGTTACTGTGGGATCTAGTTCCATCTTGCGAGCTTTCTCCGTTTTACGAGGAATAAAGTAAGCTTGCGCTCTAGCAGAAGGTGTGGACGATTCGAGTGGAACGCCGCTGATCAACGCGCCGGGCGCGTAACGCGTTCGTAGTCGGTCGTCCAGACGGTCTCCCACGCCTTACCTTTGTCCGCCGAGAACGCTTCTTCGAAGCGCGGGTTACCATTGTGCTGAGCCCAGCGGTAACGCAAGACGATCGGTTTGCCCTCGAACGTATCGAGGCCGAAGAAATCGCCGGCGCCGTCTGGGCCGAATTTTCCGACCTGCGGCGGGAGCGCCAAGCCCCACTTCTGCGTTCCCGAGTAGAGCGACCACTGATGCGTAACCGGATCGTACAAGCGAACCGTCACGCCCACGATGTGCTGCGCCGGACAATGGAGATCGTCGTCCTCGATGTCAGCGCTTCCACCCCAAAACGGCCGGACGGAAGACGTACCGTCGCATGCGAACCAATCGTGACTGTCGCTTAAGGGATGGCGCAGCTGCATGTAATGCGTTCGCCAAGTCCCAATCAGAAAGTCGAAACCGTTGTGTCCGTCGCCACCCGGCGCATTTGCGTTCCACGCGCCTTTGCTAGAAGATGACACGCGCTCCGTGTCGGTAATCCAGTTGATTTCCCACGACTTTCCGCCGTCGGTAGAGAACGCTTGTTCAAAGTGGGGATTGCCGTTCACTTTGGTCCAGTGGAAACGGACAATAATGGGGGTGCCCTTCCAATTATCGTACGAGTAGAAGTCGCCGACGCCGTTTGAATCGAAATGCCCGACTTGCGGCGGTGGCGCGATGCCGAGCTTTTTCGTTCCCCACCAAAGCGTCCATTGGTGCGTTTGCGCATCGTAGAGGCGAAGCGTCATCAAGCCGATATACCGGTTCGGGCATTTCATATCGCCGTCTTCGAGATTTCCGCTGCCGCCCCAAAACGGGCGAAAGACCGAGGTGCCGTGGCACTCGTACCACTGGTGGCTGCCGACCAACCGATCTTTGAGAATGCGGTAGTGCGTACGCCACGTTCCATACGCAAAATTGAAATCGTTGCGTCCGTCGCGCGCCGTCGGGGCGGCCGGGTAAGGCGTGTAAACCGGTGCAGGCGCGGCCGAGGCAGCAAGCAGCGTTACAACCAGCAGGAGCGTCGTGATTACGTTCTTCATGGGATGGGCTCATTCTAAGCGAGGATTGGACCTTCGTATAGGGCCAATACGTAGTATTATGAAGCTGCGAGTCGACCTCGAGCCGCTGTTCCCCGACCGGACCTCGAGCGAACCACTGGGGTCTCAGCTCTTACGGCGTCTGCGCGACGGCATTCGTATCGTGACCGCGGGCGACGACGATGCGGTCGCTAGCGCCGTTCGCACCCTGGCCGCTTCCCTGCCCCGGCAGTCGTGAAGCCGGTACTATAACTGCGATTGGAGAGATCAATGGACGAAGTACAAGTAGAGCAGAAACGCTATCAGATGCCACCGCACGAGGGGTTTACCGTCGCTCACTTTCTCACAGTAACCGACCTCGAGCGATCCGCCGAATTCTACAAAACGGTCTTCGGGGCGGAAATTGTGAGCATGGGCGATGGAAACGCACCGCCGTACATCAAGATCGCAAACACCTGGATCATAATCAACGTTGGGGGCGGTCCGACACCTGACAAACCAACGGTGACGCTCCGCCCCCCTCCCGACCCCAATGAGATCAGTAGCTTCATGAATATCCGTGTAGCAGATATTCAAGCGTGCTACAAGTTATGGAAGAGTCGGGGAGCGACGTTTCTCACTGAACCTCTGGACAAGTATGGTGAGACGCGCTGCTACATCCGCGATCCTGACGGTTACATCATCGAGGTCGGGCAAAGCAAAGCTGGGGTCGCTTATGGATAAGATACTCTCTATCGGAAATGGAGTCGTTAATGGGCGAAGCACAAGTCGAGCAAAAGAGCTATGAGATGCCGCCGCGGGAGGGATTTACCGTCACGCATTTTATCACCGTCGCCGACATCGACCGATCGGCTGATTTTTATGAAAAGGTCTTCGGCGGCCGCATTCTGAGTAGAGGCGACCGCAAGGGTGCGTCTGGGCACATTCAGATCGCGAATACTTGGCTGATTGTCAACGTCGGGGGCGGGCCGACCCCGGACAAGCCGTCGGTAACGCTCAGCGTCCCCGCCGACCCGGATAGGGTCAGCAGCTTCCTGAATATCCGCGTTGCGGATATTCAAGCGTGCTATGAATTATGGAAAAGTCGAGGAGCCGAATTCCTCACGGAACCGATTTCCAAGTACGGCGAGATTCGCTGCTACATCCGCGATCCTGACGGTTATATTATCGAGGTTGGGCAGAGCACCGATCTCACGTACGGTTAAGGCTCGGCCCGGTCGGCGAGGTCGGGCCGTACATCTGCATGCCTAACGTTCGTCATTCGATCGTCCGAGTAGGCCCCGCGAACGTCTTCTACCGTGAAGCCGGCACGCAAGGACAGCCGGTCCTTTTGCTGCTCCACGGCTTTGCAAACTCATCGCACTATTTCCGGCACCTGATGCCGAAGCTCGCAGGCCGATTTCACCTGATTGCACCAGATCTGCCTTCGTTCGGATTTACGACGGTCGAAGAGGGAGAGGGCTATCAATTTACTTTTGCCGGTCTGACGAAGACGATTCTGGGCTTTGTGAACGAACTTTCGCTACGACGCTTTGCGATGTACGTGTTCGATTATGGCGCACCCGTCGGCTTCAATCTGGCGGTCGCCAATCCGGATAGCATTACCGCAATCGTCTCGCAGAATGGCAACGCATACGAGGAAGGCCTGGATGCCGGTCCTTGGGCGCCATTGCGTGCCTATTGGAGGCGGCCTTCACCGGCCATTCGCGAGACGATCAAAGAACGTATGTCGTTCAATGGGGTCCGTGAGGCCTATTTTCAAGGGGTGAGCGATCCCGCCACGATCGAGCCCGAGGCTTATTGGCTGGATGCGGCGCTACTTGCGCGCCCGGGGATGATGGATCTTCAGGCCGACCTCAAGCTCGACTATAAATATAATATCGAACGCTATCCTCTGTATCAGCAATACCTCCGAACACACCGGCCTCCATTGCTGGCCATATGGGGAAAGAACGACACCTTCTTCATTCCACCAGGCGCCGAGGCGTTCAAGCGTGACGTGCCAAATGCGGATGTCCGATTTTTGGACACCGGCCACTTTGCTCTTGAAACCAACGTCGATGACTTCGCCTCGGCAATCCTGGAAATGAAAGTTAATGCATAACGCCCGCTCCGCGGTCGAAGAAGCGCGGAAAATAAGGATTCACCCGAGCCAGCGAATGCCACGTCATCGCTCGCTCGCAGGATCACTCAACATCCACCCGGGCAGCAGTACGAGGACGTGACTGTGACCTTCGACCATCTCACCAGTGATCTCTTTTAGGCCGTCTTTCCATTCGTCGCTCTCATAGAACGCGCCCAACATACGCTTGCGATCATCGAGCGAAGGGAACGTCCGCAGCCAAACTATCGTATCACCGTCTTCGATGTCGCGAAACGGTCCTACGATTACTATGCCATTCGAACGCTGTAACGGCGCTACATGAGTTTCAAAGTATCGCAGGAATTCCTCGCGGCGTCCCGCCTTGATTCGATATGTTCGGATCTCAGTGATCGCTCTTTCTGATCGCGAAGCCGCGGCGTTGTCGTTCATGATACGTTGTCTCCTTCGGTAAGCGCATATCGCATAACACGCAACGGCTGGCTCGCTCCCCGCGTCATGATTGAGTACGATATAGATCCGTACTCAGGTACTTTAATCCAGAGTCGATCAATAGCGTAATCACCGTTGCCTTGGGCCCGAGCTCCCTTGCAACCTCGATAGCGGCGCAGACATTAGCACCTGAAGACGTTCCGGCAAAGAGGCCTTCTTCGAGCGCAAGCCGTCGCGCCATAGCCTTAGCGCCTTCGGTTGAAACCGTGATAACGCGATTGACGATCAATGGGTCCCAGAGTGGCGGAATGAATCCAACGCCCACACCTTCGATATCGTGCGGACCGCTCTCCCCACCGGAAAGCACCGGAGATTCGGCCGGCTCAACTGCAACTATTCTGACGTCAGGATTAAGTCGTTTCAGCCCGTTCGCAATCCCGCGCAGCGAGTGCGAAGTCCCAACCATTTGCACGAACGCATCTACATTTCCACCAGTCTGCTGCCAGGCTTCGTCGGCGATCGACTCGTAGCCCGGTGCCATATCGGTGTTCTCGAATTGATTCGTCCAGTACGTTTTTGATTGGGCGCTGAGCTCCCGCGCCTTCGCTATGATGTCTAAGAAAAGCTGCTTGTTGATACCATTGTGCGGAACAAGCGTTAGCTCGGCGCCGTATGCCCTCATGTGATCGAGCTTCTCTCGGCTGAACGCCGTCGCGGTGACTGCGCGCATCGCATAGCCCTTCGCGGAGCAGACCATGGCGAGCGATGCTCCCGTACTTCCCGCAGTGTACTCGAGGACAGCATCCCCGGGCTTTAACCGTCCTCGCTCTTCCGCTCGCTGGATCGTGGCAATAGCCATACGGTCTTTCATGCTACCCGTCGGGTTTTGGTATTCGAGTTTAACAGCGATTGTTGCACAGTCCAGCGGCACCACTCTGCGCAGCGTTACCAGCTCGGTGTTACCAATGGACTCTAAGACGTTATTTTTAACGCTCACACTCTGCATCTACAAAGGCAGCCGCGATAGACGCGGCACGCGCCAATGGTCCATGAAACTCTCTAGGCGCGTTATTGCCCCGAGAAACGCATCGCCGCTTGCACCCATGCCAATCCTAAAGTGCTCGGGTTGGTCGTAGACGTCTCCCGGCGCCAGCAATACTCCTTCGCCGGCGGCAGCGGCACAAAAGGCCCTCGCATTCTGACCATCAAGCATCCAGGGGAAGCCGACCGTTCCACCTCGAGGTGGAATCCATCCAAACACGGACTCGTTCTCTTGCATAAAGTCAGTAAGCACCCGAAGGTTTCGACTCGTGATTTCTTGAGCTCTACCGATGACCGCTCTTCGGTTGTTCACTGCGATCTCAGCGAGAAACTCTCCCAAAGAGCTGCTGCAAACTGTCGAGAAAGCTCTCGCGTTCCAGTAGCGCTCGCGTTTCTGCGCGTCATGCTCAATTATCCATCCCATCCGCAAACCCGGTAGCGAGAATGCCTTGGAGCAGTCATTGATAACCGTTGCTGCCGGCAGCCTCGCCGCCGATTGAACTTTCTCGGTATGGTAAATTGGATGGTAGACCTCATCACTGACGAGTTGGATTCCACGATCCGAGCTAAATGCGTGAAGTTGGTCCATCTGATCGTCGGTCAGAATCGCACCGGTTGGACTATGTGGGTTGCTGACGAGAATTAGTTTTGTCTTTCGGTCAGCAAGCGCTTCGATCTCCTCGACATCCACGGCAAAGCCGCGTTCCCTTCCAATTCGGTAATACCGCGTTTCTAAACCGAACGACAGAGGGAGCGCCGAAAAGGCGGGATAGCTCGGTGCAGGCACGATAACGTTTGCCCCAGGCTCGGCGGCAAGCCAGAACAGAATGAGTAATGCCTCCGCCGCGCCCGTCACAACCTGTACACAATCCGGACTGACGCCTTGCATATCGGCAATTGCCCTTCGCAAAGTCGGGTTGCCGGCCGGGGGACCATAAGTAAGCGGCAACGCGAACATTTGCCGACGAGCGTCCTCACCAGCCAGGCCAAGAAGTTCCTCGACGGTCCAGCGTGGGCCGGTACTCGCGCCAAGGTTATACTCGATATCCCGCTCGAAGTTTGCGAGCCACTGTTCGAGTAGGAACGGTTTCAGCTCCATCGTAACTCCTCGGCTTGATCGCGCTATCGCGTTCGAATACCCACAGCGTCGATCTCGACCATTGATCCGCGGGGCAATCCTTTCACCGCTACGGTCGTTCGCGCGGGTGGCTTATTTGGGAAAAATGACGAATACGCGGCATTGAACTCGTCAAAGTAGTCTTTCATTTCAGTGAGAAAGACGGTTGTCTTGACTACGTCGTCATACGTCATGCCTGCCGCTTCGAGGACGGCGCCCAAGTTTTTGAGAGCCTTTCTAACCTGAGCTCCGATGTCACCGTCGATGACTTCGCCCGTTACAAAATCCACGGCGAGTTGGCCACTAAAGAAAACGAGCCCGCCGATCTCGATCGCTTGGCTGTAGGGACCCAGTGGTCTTGGGGCGTTGGTCGAGTGAATCGGTTTTTTAATCGTATCGCTCACGGCGGCAACTAGACTGCTCCTTCAGGTCGTTCCACTAAGAGGGCGCACTTTGCCGACGGATGCCCCTCTTGACGAAACGATAGCACGGAAGTATTGTATATGCAAGCCTTGTGCCCACAAGCGACATTATGAAACAGTCAACGCACGTCCTTCCGCAGGACCGAGAGCTTTGTGCTTGCACAACGCTGCGAGAGCTCGCCCGCCGCACCACAGCGATCTACGACGTTTTTCTCGAACCTCTGGGGCTAAAGCAAACTCAATACACGGTTCTCGTGCGTCTGGATCGACTCGTTCACTGCAGCCTAGGCGAGTTAGCTAAGGCCTGCGACCTCGATGTCACGTCTCTATCACGAGGGCTGCGTCCGCTGATCACCGCCGGCTTGGTCAAATCTGGGCGCGGTAAGGATGACCGAACGAAGCGATATGAGCTAACCGCTCAAGGGAAGCAAGTCCTGCGAAAGGCTTTTACGCTCTGGGAAAAAGCGCAGAGCCGCATGCACGAGGTCATCTCAGCGGAACGTATTCGAACCCTCAAAAGTCTCTCAGAAGCGCTAAAAGGAGCACATCTTGGCTAACGTTAGTGAATCGATCCTGAGGTTAACACCCGGTCCACGCCTGAGCCAAGGTGTCGTGCACGGTGGACTGCTATACACGGCGGGCCAGGTCGATGCCCAATCGTCCGACGTAGGCGAGCAGACTAAGAACGTGCTGGCGAAGATCGACGCCCTCTTAGCGCAGGTGCAGAGCTCGAAATCGCAAGTGCTGTCGGCAAACATTTGGCTTTCGGACATGGCGACGTTCGATGATATGAATCGCGCGTGGGAGCATTGGATCGATCCGCACAATCCTCCGGCTCGCGCAACGGTCGAAAGCAGGCTCGCGACTCCGGACTATAAAGTCGAAATCGCGGTCATCGCCGTGGCCGGCAAAGCACAATAGGTGGATCTCCAGCTTGGCGGCCGCGTCGCCTTAGTGACCGGCGCAAGTTCTGGAATCGGCGAAGCCGTCGCGCTCTCGCTCGCCAACGAGGGTGCGACCCTGGCACTTGCCGCACGGCGCCAGGAGCGGCTGAGTGAGGTTGCGGACGCTGCGCGCAAGCTCGGAGCTTCTACCGTCCGGACTTTTCACTTCGATCAAACTGATGACGCGTCTGGCGTTGAACTTGCCTCGAACGTTTCGAGCACGTTAGGGTCGATCGACGTCCTGATTGCAAACGGTGGCGGGCCTAAGCCTGGGACCTATTTGCAGGTATCGCTCGAGGAATGGGACCGCAGCTACCGGACAATTCTTCGGAGCATGCTTTCGCTTATTAATGGAATTCTGCCCGGAATGAGGGCCAAGAGCTGGGGTCGGATCGTTGCACTTACGTCCATGTCCGTCAAAGAGCCGATTCCGCATCTGGTCCTTTCGAACTCCTTTCGAACGGCGTTAGTTTCGGCGCTGAAGACGCTTTCGGGAGACGTTGCATCCGAAGGCGTTACCATCAACTGTATTGCCACAGGACGGATCCTCACGGATCGACTGCGGCAGTTGTACAACATGGACGAGGAGGCGCTTTGGGCCGACGCGCAGCGCGACGTTCCAATGCGCCGGCCGGGGACCCCTAGTGAGTTTGCCCCGCTCGTCACGTTTCTCTGCGGCGAATCGGCGAGCTACATCACCGGACAAACGATCGCGATTGACGGTGGCTACATTAAGTCGCTGTATTAATCTAATCGGTAGAAGAGTACGAGCCTTCTAAATTATGGAACAAGTGACGCTCAATAGGATGCCCGCATCGCGCAAGAGTGGGTTGATGTTGACTCCTGCCGCACTGAGCCAACTCCTCGGACCCTGGATGCACGGGAAAGGTCCTCTGCGCGTGCGGCTAAAGGACGCCGTTGAGAGGGCGATTTTAGATGGGCTAATCGCCGATGGCACGCGGCTGCCTTCAGAGCGCGCACTCGCCGACGAAGGTGGCGTGAGTCGCAGCACCATCGTTTCCGCTTACGACTTGCTGGAGGAAGATGGCTTGCTCGAACGACGGCGCGGGAGCGGAAGTATTGTGCGGACGGCAGCGGCACGGAGCCGAATGGCGTCGCGACGAGATGCCGAGCTCACTGCCCTTTCGTCCGGCACGATACTCCAGCAGCCAGACGACATCGTAGACTTGGCGGTTGGCTGGCCCGATTTACCAAACGAATTCTTGCCATACTTAAACAGTTTGACCCTTGCAGAAATGCGCGCATTCCAACGTCGCTCGAGCTATGCGCCGGCCGGCCTTCCATCACTTCGGGAGCGAATCGCCCAACGGTATATTAACGCTGGGGTTCCGACTGTCGCGGACAATATCATCGTTACGACGGGTTCGCAACAGGGCATCAGCTTGGCGGCATCATTGTTCGTGAGCCCGGGCGAATCGGTTGCAATCGAGCAGCCGACGTTTTTCGTCGCGCTCGACGCATTTCGAACCCGGGGAACACGCTTACGAGCGTTCGCTCCCGGATTCACGGGCGACGCGCTGCAGCAGGAAATCTCAACGTCATCGTTTAGAGCTTTATACTGCATTCCAACGTTTCAGAATCCGACTGGGCACGTCATGCCTGAAAATGCACGACGCAATCTCGTCAGTCTAGCATCCGAACACAACGTTCCGATACTTGAGGACTGCGCGCTCGAGGACTTAGCGTTTAGCGGCTCGTCGCCAAGGTCCCTCGCGTATTTTGATCCGGAGAATGTCATCTCCGTCGGATCGCTCAGCGAGATCTTCTGGCCCGGAATGCGAGTTGGATGGATTCGTGCTTCCAAGAGCATTGCTTCCCGCTTGGCCCGACTGAAGGTGCTGTCCGATCTAGGGACGTCGGTTCCTTCGCAAGTTCTTGCCATGCGCGTCTTCGAGTCGTTCGATCGGATCGCAAGCTTTCGCCGGCGCCAACTAAAGGACAATTGCGATTTAGTTTGCGAGCGTTTAGCCGAGCAGTTGCCGCAATGGCGATTTGAAAAGCCGTCCGGTGGGCTGTGTCTGTGGGTGCAGCTACCGTTCGGGGATGCGGCATCCTTCGCGCAGTTTGCAGCCCGCGCGGGAGTGCGGATTCTTCCCGGCGCGTCTATGACGGTCGACGGGTCTTGCGCGGAGTATGTCCGGCTGCCCTTTACGATTTGCCGAGTAATCATTGAGGCCGGTATCATGCGCCTCGCATCGGCCTGGCGCCGATACGCACACACGCGCTTCCATGGTTCGGAATCCCTCGGTATCGTCGTTTAGGCGAACGCCTTTTCCATCCGTAAACGATTTATTTTACGTTGGGGTTTTTGTCGGCGAAGGCACCGTTTGGGTTAGGAACCGTCCACATTGCTAAATCCCACGCGGTGGGGTGATACATCGCCCAGACGAGTTTCGCGTTTGCCGGTAGTTTAACGCCGCTAACCCGCAGCATATCGGCGGTAATTGTCATCTTGTTCAACGCGGACGTCGCCTTGGTAACGCCGTAGTGCATCTTGCCGTTTACCGTATAGGCGTAGTGTACGTGCGCGGGTATCGTAACCCAACGCGCTGCTCGAACGGGGAACGCGGCAGGCTGCGGTGCGGACGCGTACGCGGCCTTGGGGAACTGCCAGTCGACGCCGGCGATATGGCCGTGCCGATCGTACCAGAGAAAGTTCGGGTGATCCGGCGTAACGCCGGCAAAACTCATGTTCGTCCAATCGTAGGTGTTGTCATCGAAGATGTCGCCGACGAGCAGGGTGAAGCCCGCGGATTTGGCCGTCGCGGTGGTCGGGTATTCGCTGTCGATCGTTGCCGACGTCTTGGCGATAAACGCCTTTTCAGCGTCGGTCAGGGGAGGACTAGTCGCGGCAAAAGCCGCGCGGGTGAAAGCGAAACACAGGACGGTGACGAGAACGACGTAGCGCATATGATACCCCTCTCTAGATTTGCCTGTCCTTCGACTCCGGCTTAAGCTCCTCGCGTCGGCCTGGCGCCGATACGCGCACGCGCGATTCTACCATTATGCGAGTCATCCGCCATTGATTCAATATCCAAAACGCCGCTAAGTGGTCTGAAAACAACGGCTTGAGCGGTCCTCGTCGCTTCGCTCGCGGCGCACTATTGGGAATCGGGACCCTGCTGCAACCGTCGTTACTCTTCAATCGATCCGCTGCGTGCGCGTAGGTGTTCTCGGAACGTCAGTGTAGCGTCTTTCGCCCGGCCTTCCAAGAAGGCGCAGAATCCGACTTGATTGCGAAACGACGTACCGTCGCGCATGAGACGCGCGTGCTCGATTTCGGTTTCTTTTATCTTTCGTGCAGCTTGTGCGATCGGCGCCAGCTTGGACAAGGGCAGCGCGATCACGCCATCGTCGTCGGCGACGATAACGTCGGCCGACGTGACGATCCAGTCGCCGATGCGCGCCGAAGCGAGCGCGTCCCGATCGCGTTCGTCCAAACGCTGCGGTCCGCATGGGTTCGCGCCGAGGCTAAACAGTGGGATTCCGATCTCGCGCAGCTCGGAGGTGTCGCGATGAAAACCCCAGATGACGATGCCCCCCAGTCCCGCGCGTTCCGCTTCGAGGGCCACCAGGTCGCCGATGCACCCTTCGTCGGTACGGCCATCGTTGTCGGCGACCAGCACGTCGCCGGGCTTCGACAGCTCAATCGCCTCCAAGAACACGTCAACGCTTCCGAAATGCCGGGCTGGGCGCACGCGTCCGGCGATACGGACGCCGGGCACGACCGCTTTGAGGCTCGCGCAACGCGGTGCGATCTTCACGCGCAGGCAGCCGTCGGCGAGGTGCGCGGTCGTGAGTCCGTCGAGTCCGTCTATCATGGCCCTTATAACCGAACCCGTTCGGATTCGGATTCTTCGTCTGTCATTGTAGACTTATGTCCCGGCGCCACCACCGTAGCTGAAGATGTACTTGACGATAAAGCGATTGAGAGTTTGTGACGCGGCAGGCGTTCCGTATGTAACGTAGAGCGTATTTCCATTTCGAAACAACTCGTGGAAGTTTACGGCGAGATTTGCTCCTGGCGGCTGCGTTTCAAACGGGATATTTCCGCTGACAACCCGGTACTCCAGTGATACGTTTGAGTCCGAACTGAGAGCATCGCTTAGGCTAAAGCGACGGAGCCACTGCGATGACAGGATGCCGTTCGAAGAAGCGTACGTACCATCATAGTTAATGGAAAAGGTAAGCCGCCGCCCCAGTTGGCGCGAGAGTGAGCTGCTGTACTGATGCAGATATGATCCACCGAAAGGGCCCTCTCCGTAGCCGAGATCGATGGGAAAGGGAGTTCCATCGCGATAGCCGAGCGTCACTCCAAGGTTCGAGTATTGCTGCGTTAGTGGACAATAATAGTTGGGAAAACCGGTGTATGAGGTTCGGGGAATGGAAGGCGATAGGCACGTCTCGGCCGCGGTCGGGGCCTGCGTCGCATAGCTCCGCAAGAGGCCGACCTGTGGATCGACCGATAGAGTCAGTTGGTTTTTTAAGGCGACGGTAGTAGTAATCCCAAAATCGCTTTGATGTATCGCGCCCGAATCGTCGAAGAAACGATCGGTACCCATGACGACCTTGAACGATTTTGTCCACGGCAGGACGCCGCCATCGGCAATGGCCAAAGCAAAGCCGTGAATGTCCGAGATCGAAGTGTAGCCCAGCATCGGGCCATAGTTGGGTGAGACGTTCTGATAGACGCCTATAATCGTATAGTTGGCCTTCTTAACTCCGAAGTTAGAATCGAAGTCTTGCGCTCGATGTAAATCGGGTACGAACGAACCGGCCTCCCAAGACTGGCTGAACCCACCGTTAATGCCGGTTGAAACGTCAAGTGCCGTAGCACCGATTTCTGCAGTCGTGTCGTTGCCCGCTACGCTATCGTGCGCCAACACTCCGTCGCTCCAGATTCGCAGCGATTGATCGGGCAACGCGTGAAGATACCCGTAAGCCATGGCGTTGAAGTCGCTGTTTGTGAACTGGTTGAAGCCTTCGAAATGCAGGAGCCCGAACGACTGATCCCCGAAGGTGCCCTCGACCTTCTGACCGGAGTTGAACGGCCCGACGTCGGGAGAGTAGAAGATGACGTTGTTCGGCGCGAATGCGCCGCTCGACGACATAATATTGGGATTGAGAAAACTCGCCCCTTGCGTAAAAAATGGTCTGTACTCCACAAGCGCCCGCTGAAATTCGCTTGGTGCGATCGTCACTTGATCGATTTCCACGTTCGAGAAATCTGGATCCACGGTTCCGACGAAGTTGATCGTGTTCGTTAGCGGTACGCTTAGGTCGGCGCCAAACGGTCGGTTGGGCTCGGGTAAAAACGTACCATTGGCCTGTTGGAACAAATGCCTGTCGCCACCGGTGCTCAGGAGTCCGAAAATCTCGGCATGAGGCTTGGCCCGCACCACTCCGGTCTTTGAACTGATTGCAACTTGAACGTTGGGCCAAAATTGTGCGTCGGTAAAAACCGGCCACGCCGAACCCACGGCGTCGGCCATTTTCGTATCCCACGCCCAGCTGAAGTGCTCGGCTGTGGCTGCCACGCCTCGAATGAAATTCATGCGCCAAGTTTGCTGGCCTCCGGCCCGCAAACGCATCGTGGATAGCGGAATGACCAAAATGGCTTGCCATCCCTCTTCGGTTAGGCGCGCGGTCGCAGTCCATTGCGGCAGGTATCGCGCATTTTCGCTCGCTGCTTGGTATCGCACGCCAGCCGGCGTCGTTTCGAAGTAGTATACCTGCGAGCCATTGCCGCTCGTATCGATCCCTACCCCTACGAAATCATCCGTCCCAAAGCCGATGTCGTTCGTCGATTGTAAGGCCGTTACGGGAACATTTTTTTGATCGCATTCGAAGCGAACATAGACGTTCTTCGCGTCGTACAGGACGTAGGAATGCGTCGAAATCCGGCTCGGAGCGCGCGTCGTGACGTTGAAGAAATCCGACCCCATCAGACCCTTCTGCCATGCCGTGTCCGTAAAGGCCGCCGGCCCGATACTGTAGGGAGCCTGTTGCGCGTGAAAGCTCGTTGGATAGCTAACGGCTGCTGCTACGGGAAGCGGCACCAGTGCGATTGAAGCATAAAGGCCCACGACGGCTACGCAGCTCGCTTTCATCCGTATTCCTGACAGGCGTACAATCGCGGATCCTCAATGCTCCACTAAGTATGTTGCAGCTAACGGCAACCAAATGCGATGACCACATCGCACTAAAGTGGTATAAAATCTCCGCGGCTGCGTTCAATCAAGGAGGCAGCACCGTTTCGCGACCTTAGGCAACGCTTTAGGATCGTCGTAGTTGTAGGCAACTCGGTCGAGCATGGTCTCGCGTTACGGGACTGAGGTCGCGTATGGAGTATGTCGATATTGGTGCACCGCGGCGGTCGCTTTTGGGATCGGCGTCAGCTGCTGCGCGACGCAGTCACGACCTTCAACCTGGAAAAGCAGTCCCATCACGAAGCCTGCGCAAATGAGCGCGATAATCGCGGGAACTTCACCGACCGTTGCTTTCGTATCCAGACAGCGCACTACGCTAAGGCTACCCGGATATCGTCAAAACTCCGATGGCCACTTGAACGAAAAGTGGCCTGAAGAGCGCAACTCCGGAACGCCTTACCATCTGACTTTTGGGGACGCTATTACAACGCGCGGCAACGGCTCAATATCCGGTTCCACCCATTGCGCACGCGCCTTGTCGCTGAAAAGCAACTCTTTTGAGTAAAATCGCAACGGAAGATGCCGGTCGAGAAGCGCCGGATGCCTGGAGATTAGCTCGTCGGGCGTCGTGCAAGCCTTTTCTTCGGCCATGCCGGCAGCAACCAACCGAATCCAGCAGAGCGTAATAGTCGTGTGGAACTTAGACGCGTGGCCGAGATGTGTAGTAAAGGCCTCGATCGCGCGGACGATTGCGTTCCTTCCGGCTTTGCCCCCCTTGCTCTGCAGATACCAAAACGCGACTTCTAAATGTTGACGATGATGGAAATCGTCTTTCTTTAGGGTCAATGCTTCGAGGTGGGATACGAGCTCTTTTAGGTCCATATCTTACGGCGATACTCGTCCCGCGAGATAGTCGTTGATCGTACTCTCCCAGTGCGGAGCCTCGCTTAACGAAATATTTCGCTTCGTGGGATACTTCGGCATCTCCAGAAGACGTTAGCGATGTCCATGTGCAGCTTATCGTTGCTCTGCTCTTATGGACTCCCCAAGGCATCAAGCGTATGAGAATGTCCGTAGTTTTTTCCCCGGGATCAACGGCAACGTAGTGGACGATGTAGTGTCGCACGTCCCACGTCTGCAGGAGCCATATTTGCGTGGTCCGGCGCTGCAAGGTAAAGACCGCGCCGTCGGTTTCTTTAGGTGGATTCGGGTAGGCAAAAACGGGATCAAACCCAGGCGCCCATCGTTTTTCAGCGCCGGGTCCAAACGCTTGAAACGCCACGGCGGGTGGCGCGTTAAGCGTTATCGTGAAGGACCTCTCGACGTGTAGTCGTGCGCCTACGGTTGATCCACGAGCCGGCGGGGCACTCGTTACCAGCAGGAGCAAGATCGAGAGCAAGCGTAACATTGTACGATATGGTACGATACGAAATCGTACTATGTCAAGCTGAATCTACTCTGCCGCGGGCGACGCGGCGACGGTCGCCGTGTTCTCCAGGAGCTGCCCGGCCGACGCGTATTGGGTGCTGGAGGCATTCAAGCGCTGCTCCAGCTCGGTCACCGCTGAGCCGACGCGCGCAGCAGCCTCAAGACCACGTTTCGTAAGCTTTAAGGTCAAATTCCGCCGATCGCCTTTGCTAACGGTTCGCTCAAGAATGCGCTTGGCCTCGAGTCGATCGAGAACGCTTGTCAAAGTCGAGCGCCGGTGAAGAAATGCATGATGCACGTCATTTATCGTTGACGCGGGATTCCCCCAAAGATATAGGAGCACTACCGCCTCTGCCTGCGAGAGGCTCCCATCGAGGGCTTTGTCAAGGAAGAGGGCCACGCCGTGAATCGCGCGGTGAAGCGCACCAAAATACTGCAGAAACTCCTTTGAGGGTTTGGCGCCCGCACTACGCCGCATGGTCGCTTTTCGCATAAACGTAGCCTTGCGTTGAAAGTGGTTGCCTACCTCTTGGCCGCCCGCGCATCCACATCCGTGGAGTTTGCTAGGCGCCGACGGGCTCAACTTAGACCACTTTTGCGCGATGTGGCCATCGTAGTGAGAGTCACTTGTTTCCTACCTTAGGAGAGAATGGGACCAGGTCAGGGAGGTGAACCATGGGCGACGACGTGCATGAATTGCTAACGGATGTTGCGCGGCGAGCGAGCGCGTATGTAGCCGAAGGCAAGAGTAGGCACGTAGCACCGCTTCCCGAGGATATCGCCCGCACGGCTTTGCTGGCAGAGGCTTTTCCAGAGGGCCCTACGCCCGCATTGGAAGTGATACGGCTACTGGATGAGTTTGGCTCGCCGGCAACTGTGATGTCGACCGGAAGTCGATATTTTGGCTTCGTCACGGGCGGTGCACTGCCGGCGGCGCTTGCCGCTAACTGGCTAACCGGGACGTGGGATCAGAACACAGCCCTCTCGGTCATGTCCCCGATCGGAGCCCGCCTCGAGGAGATCGCTCTCTCGTGGCTACGGGAGATCTTTCATCTCCCCGCCTCGTGCGGAGGTGGATTTGTTACCGGGGCGACGATGGCCAACTTTAGCGGCCTCGCGTCCGCCCGACACGCGCTTCTGGAGCGTTACGGTTGGAATGTCGAAGAGCGAGGGCTCTTTGCGGCGCCGGAACTCAAAGTCGTCGTCGGCGGCGAAGTCCACGTTGCCTTGAGCAAGGCCTTGTCGATGCTGGGGTTGGGCCGATCGCGCGTAACGATCGTACCGGTCGACGGTCAGGGGCGGATGCGGGTTGATGCGTTGCCCGACCTAGACGATCGCACGATAATCTGTATCCAGGCCGGCAACGTCAACACCGGAGCAGTTGATCCGGCCCAGGAAATCTGCGCCCGCGCTCGGGAGGCGAAAGCGTGGGTTCACGTTGACGGAGCCTTCGGGTTGTGGGCGGCGGCGTCGCGTACCCGGGCCCACCTCGTAAACGGCGTGTTCGATGCTGATTCCTGGGCGACCGATTGCCATAAGTGGCTCAACGTTCCCTACGACTCGGGCATCGCTTTGGTCCGCGAGGCCGAGCATTTGCATGACGCGATGATGTTTAGCGCCCGGTACCTGCAGTCTGGTACCGCGAGAGAGCCTGCATTTTATACCCCGGAAATGGGACGACGCATGCGCGGTGCCGATGTTTGGGCGGCGTTGAAATCGCTCGGGCGATCGGGGTTAGCTGATATAATCGATCGCAACTGTACGCTGGCCGCGCGCTTTGCAGAAGGTCTGACGCAGGCGGGGTTTGCCGTGCTCAACGACGTGACGCTCAATCAGGTTCTAGTCTCCTTCGGCGAACCTGACGTCACGGAGCGCGTTATTGAGGAGACTCAGCGAGATGGAACCTGCTGGTGTGGTGGAACGGAGTGGCAAGGCAAGACGGCTATGCGAATCAGCGTCTCCTCATGGGCAACGACTGAAGACGACGTCGACCAAAGTTTGGCGGCGATCGTGAAAATTGCCGGCGCGATTCGTTCTTAAGAACTTGCCGCGCTTCGGAACGGAGAACGATAGGAGCAGATGGTAAAGGAAATCGCGTTCATGGAGTATCCCGCTAAGGACGTCGCCGGTCTGCGGCGCTGGTACGAAGAGAAGCTCGGGCTGCGTTTCGACGCGCCACACGTTCAGGACGGGACGGAAAAATACGCTCAAGCGAAAGTTGGCGACGGGTATTTTAGCGTCTCGACGTTCGAATCGATCGGCCGAGACCCCGGCAGCGCATCCGGAGTCTACTTCGAAGTCGACGACGTCACCAAAACGGTCGCCGACCTTCGCGCCAAGGGGGTCGAGGTTAGCGAACTGGTCGACACTCCGGTTTGCCGTGTTGCATATCTCGAGGATGCCGAAGGAAACAAGGTCAGCCTCCATCAGATCACGGTCTCGCACTAAAGCATGTTAGATGAGAGTGCAGCCTTTTAAGCGACTCGAATTCTGGTTCGATTTTGCGAGCACGTATTCGTACGTCGCAGCAATGAGGATCCAAGGATTGTGCAGTCAGCGAGAAGTAGATCTCGTGTGGAGGCCCTTCTCGCTGGGGCCGATTTTTCAAATGCAAGGGTGGGATAACTCGCCATTCAACCTCAATGTGCGGCGTGGAGCCTACATGTGGCGCGATATGGAACGACTCACGAAGAAGGGAAACTTCCCCTGGCGTAAGCCGTCCGTATTTCCGAGAAACTCGATATTGGCAGCTCGCATTGCTTGCGCGGCCGGCTCCCAAACTTGGTGCGGTGACTTCATCAGACGCGTGTTCGTTGCCAACTTCGGCGAGGATGTGGACATCGGTGACCCCTCGATACTCGCGGCCTTACTCGATGAAGTCGGTGCGCCGGAGGACTTCCCAGAAAAAGCAACCTCTCCCGAATTTCGAGGGTGCCTTCGACGGAATACCGAGATCGCGATCGATCTTGGCATATTTGGAGCACCAAATTGCGTCGTCAATGGCGAGCTGTTCTGGGGTGAAGAGGCGCTGGAGGACGCGCTCGACTGGGCCGCCGATACGGGATTGTAGGCGCCGGTTCAACCGCCGCCGCGGTGCGCGAACGTCCAAAAGGCCAACAAAAATAACGTAAGCGGAATCCTATGCGGCCTAGTGCGGGGCGGGGCCTTCAACGATCGTTACAAATCCGTCAGGCCGAATCCACTGCTTGACTGCCGCTTGCACCTCTTGCGCGGTTGTGGCATATTCCTTTCGCGTCATCACAACATCTTCATCCAACGGCAGACCCTCAGATCCAAGCTCGGCAAGTCGCTTGGCCAGACCCTCGTAGCTCTGTTCGCGAATGGGAACGGCGCTAATCAAGCTTGACTTAGCGCGCAACAATCGTTCGTCGTCAATCGGCTCGTTCTGCATCTGAGTCAGGT
This sequence comes from Vulcanimicrobiota bacterium, assembly GCA_963826325.1. Classification (GTDB taxonomy): domain Bacteria; phylum Vulcanimicrobiota; class Vulcanimicrobiia; order Vulcanimicrobiales; family Vulcanimicrobiaceae; genus Cybelea. The sequence continues at coordinate 22,945 of CAWGWT010000003.1, read as the reverse complement.
CCGCCAATGCGACGGCACGCGCTTTGTCCACGTTCTCGGGCGCCGCGCCGTAGGTGATCGCGAACGTCGATCGCGTCTTTCCATCGGAAAGTAGACTGCCAACGTAATAGACGTAGCCGGTGGTTACACGCAAGTCGCGGTAGAACATCGATGAGAAGTCGCCCGATAGCACCGTGTTCGCTACGTACAGCGGCGCGATCGCATCGCTGCCGGTAGTCGCGCCGACGGTCTCGCTCATGTGGACCCTGTCCTGGATGCGGCCGGTAGCTGGAACGAGTGCGTGCGATGTTTGATTCGCTGGAACCGGGGGCGGGAAGACGTTCGGCGGAGAACCGCCTGCGGCCCACGATCCGAACCATCGTACGACCGCGGCGCGCGCCTGTTCGGGCGTGACGTCACCGACGATGGCAACCGTCGCGAGATCGGGGCGAAAGGCGCTCGCGTAAAACGCGTTCACGTCGCTTGGCGTCAGCCCGGATACGTCCGCGGCTCGCGGGTAACGGCGTGCCGGGTCACCGACGGGCCAAAGTCCGTTAGCCATTGCGACGTCGGCAAGGTGATCCGGATTCTGCTCGTCGCCCACGAGATCTGCCGCGACTTCACTCTTAACCACGGCAAGATCCGCCGGCCGAAGGGCAGGGTGCAGCTCGTCGTCCGCGAGAAGCTGCAAGCCGCGATCGAAGTTCGCCGCCGGGACGATTAAAGAAAAGTTGAAGCCACAGGACGCGGTCGCGGAAATACGATCGAGCTGCGATTGATATTCGACGCGACCGTAGGTCTTGGTACCGAACGACAAGAGTTTCTCAACGACGCGCGCAACGCCCGCTTGGCCTTCAGGCTCCTGCAGCCCCGGGTCGTTCAAGATGACACCTTCCACCACGACGGCCGGACTCGCGCTTTCGTGCTGGACGATCACCCGAAGGCCATTGGGCAGAGCGAAGGCAACCGGGGCGATCGTTTGAGTTGGAACCCGCAGGCCTTGCAGCGCGGCTTCTGCCCAAGCGGGTAATGGCGCAATCTTCTCTTGCTCGGGCTTGCCGCTTTCATTGCCGGAGCCGCCCTCGCTGGAAGCCACGCCACTACTCTTTGGCACGGCGTACGCGGTGCTGGCGGTGGTGTTATCCATCCATTTCCGCACCACCCGGGAGACCGTAGCGGCATCTACCCGTTCGATTGCTGCGACGTCTTGCTGCGGCTCGCGGTTTTCCACGACAAGCGCCTGGCTCCACAGGTTTGCCAAGCCTTCTACCGAGTCGGAGGCCAACTGTAATTGCGCAACCTCGTGCGCTTTCGCGGCGGCGACGAGATCGATGGGAACGCCGTTCCGGCGATAGCGCTCGACGACGTCTTGTAAGTTGTGAATCGCGACAGCAGGCGATGTTGCGATGGGCACGTTGGACGTTAGCATGATCATCCCGGCTTTCGGGTAGACGCTCGTTTCGGCATCGGCATCGATGGCTTTTCCGCCGGCGACGAGCTCAGCCAGCGGGCCGCGCTGACTATTGAGGATGTCCGTCAACACGACCGACGCTGCGTAGTCGGAGTTGTTGTATCCGGGAAAGCGGTAGGCAACGGCTGCCCAGGTAGTGCTACTGTCGCTTACGTCCGAAAACGTTGCAGGCGTAAGAGATGTCAGGCTTCCGGTGCGATGCGCTGGGAGTTGCGCGGCGGGTAGGCTGCCAAAGAGGTTGCGGACCGAAGCAATAACGGCTTCCGGCTGAACGTCGCCAGCAATGACGTACGTTGCATTGTTCGGGTGGTACCACGTTTGCTCGAACGCGCGGAGTTGGGGCGAATTGATCTGATCGCCGAAGCTGTGGAGCGTTCCCAAGCCCTCGTCGGTGTACACCGTCCCGGCGAGAACGTGATGGAGCAGCTTGACGTACAGCCGGTACGTGGCCTTGCTGTTGTCCATTGTGACTTCTTGCTCGATCGCTCCCCGCTCGATGTTCCAATCGGCCTGTGCATCCAAGAGCCCGGAGAGCCTGGCTGCGTCCATGTGAAGGACGACGTCCAGATCCTGTGCCGGAACCAAATGGAAATATTGCGTAAGCTCGTTCTGCGTGTCGGCGTTGTCTTCGTCGCCGGTAAAGCCCGCTATTTCGTCGGCCTGGGCGCCGCTCAAGGTTGCGTTGTCGCGGAAGAACATGTGTTCTTGCGCATGAGCGATGCCTGTAATGGGTTCATCGTCGGCGCCGACCCTGAAGTTCAGGAACGTTGAAACGACAGGTGCGAGCGTGTCGCGCAACACGATGATGTGGAGTCCGTTACTGAGCGTCGCGCGTGTCACACTCACTTGAGCGTACCCTTCCGCACTCGCCGCGTGCAAGGGCGAAGAGGTGACAAAACCTAAGGCGATCGCGATTGGCACAATCAGGCGCAACACTATCGTCGTGCTCCTTTACAGGGTCACCTACTCAAAACCATGTTTGCCTCAATACCTGATAGACCCTTGCCCGGGCACGCCGTCTATCGCGCGCTATTCTGCCCAGCGCGTTTTCTGGTAACGCCTACGGGAATCGAACCTGTGAATCGGAGTCCGGCTGCTCCCGCCAAGTGCCGGAAGGTCCCTTCCTGTCTGGCTTTTCGCATCGGTGCTAGATAAATACCCCGGCGTCCACGTTGAACAACTCGCTGAGCGTCTTAGCTTGAGCTTTGCTGACTTCTCGCCGCCCGCTCAGGATAGACGACGCCGCAGCCCGATCGCCGAGCGCCTCAGCTACTTGCGCCTGGGTGATTCCCTTCAGTTCCATTAGCTCGCGTAACGCTTCGACAGGGGCTAGCTTGTGCCAACGATCGGCGCCAACGCGGTGTTCATAGTCGGCAGCCAACGCGCAAAGGACGCGATAGTACTCCGTCTCTGCCGAAGAACGGCTCTCACTACGTATCGTCAGTTCTTCAATTTCACGCATCGCCATGTCGTAGGCACGCTTGGTGCTGATCGCATGCGGCCGGCGCACACGTAGCAACTCGGCATATTCTCGTTCCGCTGCAGCTGTCATTTCGAAGATCTACGAGATCGCATCATTCACGCCATGGCGGGGCACCTAAAGCGCGTTCAAATGCGGCTCGGTCGTGTAATGGCTGCCCGTGGCCAACGATGACGCGCTCAAATGGAAGCGCTAACATCTCGCTCATGGCAGGATCGCACGCTTAGGATCCTTGACGAAATACGTCGTTAGGTCGATTCCGGTGATGACGACGCCGCCGAGGTCGTTCTGCGAGGCCTGCACTCTTGGTCTCCTGCAAATCGAATTCCGCCGCTACCGACTCGTTCCAAGCGCAAGTGGTGCTCCTAGCGGCTCGGCAAAACGTTCAAGAAGAAGCGGGGCGCGCCTTGCATCGACGCCTGATGCAACGTTCCGATTGACAAACCTACATAGAGTAGGTTAGTATAGCGCGGTGCCGGGTATCGAGGTCGAAGGGTTTCGCATCGTCGTTAATACGCGCGACGAGCGTGGGCACAAGCCGCACGTTCACGTCATCAAGGACCGCGAGAAGTGCAAGATCATCCTGGACGCTTCGCTAGAACCCTACGACATTCGCATGTCGAGGCAAAACGTCAGGCGAGCTTCGCGAGCTCGTCGGCGAACACTTCGGCAAACTCGTACGATTATGGGAGAAGTTCAATGGCTAAGGTACCAAGTCGAATCCACGTTCCTTCACTTACCGATGCAATGTATGCACGGGGCAGGAAGACGGTCCGGGATGAACCTTTCGACGTCGTTCGGGCGCTCTACGATCGCAGCAGGGATGCACTCGATTTGACGTTGCGAAAGGGTATCTTCGTGTCAATCCCGCGTAAACAGATCCGAGAACTCTCTAACGCCAAACCGAAGGACCTTGTGGAAGTTGAGATTCAACCCGGCGGCGATGGTATTTCATTCCGCGAAATCGACGTCGACATTTACGTTCCGGGTCTGCTCGCCGACGAGCTAGGCACGATCTTTGCAAAAGCCATGGGGCACAGAACACGCGGTCGAACGACTCCAAAAAAGGCTGCGGCTTCGCGCGCGAACGGTCGAAAAGGCGGTCGACCGCGCAAAGCTGCGTAGCTTCAGTTCATAATAGCGCAAACGGGAATCGAACCCGCGAATCGGAGTCCCGGCTGCTCCCGTCGAATACCCGAAAGTCCTTTTCTTTACGGGTTTTTGCCTTTTTGAATCCCCGATGGTCCCGGCTAATCCCGCCAAAGTTTGCGTAGTCCGTTAGACCGCCGTTAGACGAAGAGGCCCTCGAACGCTGCGGTGCGGACCAGCACAGCCAGAGCGTTCTCATGGTGCCGGCGTTTGTAAGCCGGGGCGACCCAGGTTAGCCGTAGGTCGGAATGAAAGAAGATATTTAGTGCGTGATTATGCATCGCTCGTGCTACGTGTCGCGCTTGCACTGACGTTCCTCTATTCAGTGGCCGATCGCTTTGGCTGGGTTGGACCGCCGGGTGCGGCGAACGTGTCGTGGGGCACGTTTTCGCGCTTTACGACCTACGCCGGGATGTTGAATTGGTTTTTGCCGCATTCAGTGATTGCAGTCCTCGCCTGGATCGATACTTCATTGGAAGCATTTCTCGGCCTAATGCTCCTTGCCGGTCTATGGCTTCGTGCCGTTTCCTTCGTCAGCGCGCTATTGCTTCTCGCGTTTGCAACCACCATGAGTATCGCGAACGGCATAGGGGCACCGTTTCAATACTCCGTTTTCACCGCATCCGCTGCCGCATTCTTACTCGCTAGCCAGCCGTCGTATCGATGGTCCATTGATCGTCTCCTGGAGCTTCGACGCAAAGCGGGCTCCGCTTAGGTCAGTCCCGCGAGGTGAGCCGCATCGCATCGTGCAGCGCGGCAATCAAAATATCGCACTCTTGTTGTTCGGTGTAGTCGCTGATGGCACGCGGTCGGCGCCTGGCCCGAATCCGTCCCGGATCTGTCCCAAAAGGTCCGATGGTCGGCCTTTCCCGCCATGGTGCAAGTGCGCGAAGCGTCGTACGCTTTGCTTGTCGCAACTAAAAACCGCAGTGTGGTGTGCGGACCGCCCATTCCTCACTGCAAGCATTGGAGAAACCGTGATGAAATCTCTAAAACTAGTCGTGAGACTCGCCTCGATCGCTACGCTTTTTCTCACCCTAACCCCCGTCGCTTACGGCGCAACGATAACGCTCGGCCCTAACCTCGACACCACGCCGCAAATGCTAGCGGCTTCCCTGCAAGGACCGTCATGTGCGACTCCGCACACGGACGCGGCCCTCGCAGGAACGCCGTTCTTTGAGATGCCTGAAATTGCTGAGGAGAAGGGGGACAAAGGCACTAGCGTAGTTGAGATCGATCTGCTGCCTAGCGGCGCACTCAACCACTACGCGCTGGAGCAATCCAGTGGCAACTCCGTCTTGGACGATTCAGCGCTTCGGACGGCCCGCATGACCAAATACCAGTCCGAAACGCAAAATTGCGTCGCGATCCCGGGTTCGTACTTGCTAGTAGTGGACTTCTAGAGCCTTACAGTTCTATAGTGGACTTGGAAGGTGCACTATGAATGCTGCGGTCCGCTCCGGCGCATAACGATCCGATGGAAACAAAGCGTATTGTCGCTAAAGGTAAGCAGCAAAACGGTGATGCGGCGCGCGATCGTTGGATCGCGCGCCGCGATTTCGTCCCTGGGACGCGGGTTCTGTTCCTGCTTCTCGACGGGTTCGAAGCGTTCGATTTAGCCGGACCGGTTCAGGTGTTTTACGAGGCGCACGAGGCCGGGGCGCCCTACCGGCTGTCATTCGTCGCTCACGAATCCGAAATCGAAGCGGCGCAATCCCTGAGGATCTTTCGTATCGAACCGCTTCCCAACGATGTCGGACCCAACGACATTGTTATCGTACCCGGCGGAACGCAGATTCGGCTCGAGGTATTGCAACGCAGCCGTCGGCTGCAACCCTCGATCGCCTGGATTCGTTCCGCCTACGATGCGGGGGCCCGTATTGTGTCGGTCTGCGTCGCGGCGTTTTTCCTCGGAGCGGCCGGACTGCTCGATGGTCGCAACGTCACGACGCATTGGCGCCGTGTAGACGAGCTGCGTCGCGCTTTTCCGAAGGCGAACGTACAGGCGAACCGGCTGTACGTGTTCGATGGACGCGTCGCGACGAGCGCTGGAATTGCGGCCGGAGTCGATCTCGCCCTTGCGATTGTGGAACGTGACGCTGGACCGCGCTTGGCCGCCGCGGTAGCGCGGGAAATGGTGCTCAGCGTACGGCGCCCGGGTTCGCAGGAGCAGTTGAGCGCATTTCTTGCCGGTCGCGATCACATGGTTGCCGAGGTGCACGCCGTTCAAGATTGGCTGGTCGGGCACCCGGGCGAACCGTACACCCTGGAGTCGCTAGCCGACATCGCAGGCGTAAGCGCACGAACCCTGACGCGCCACTTTCGCTCCGCGACTCGCCTCACGGTGAAGGAGTACGCTAACGCACTGCGCCTGGAATACGCGCGCATGCTGCTGCGCGATGGCTCCCTCACGATCGACGACGTGGCGTCGCGTTGCGGCCTCGCCGACGGCCGCCATTTGCGCAGACTCTGGCGCGAAGCCTATGGTTCTGCGCCGTCGGAAAGCCGTGGCGCTTCGGCGCTCTAACGTCACCGGCAGTTGATGCATTTCAACCACTCGAAAACGCGCCCTCTTGTGTCGGTGTAATGCGATCGACGTGACGCGCGCCCTCAGGGCTGGAAACGGCGTTCTGCCGTCGAAAACTTGGTTTTCGGAGGATGTCGATTAAGATGTGGCTCGCCGGCGCGCTCGCGTTGCTCGCGGTAGCAACGCCACGGGCTCCGGCTCCGTCGACGGCTCCCGTAGTGAACGTCGTGCGGATCGACGGCGTGATCGGCCCGGCGATGGCGAGATACGTACTCCGAGCGCTGGACCGAACGTCTCGCGAGAACGCCCAAGCGCTGGTTATCGAGATCGACACACCCGGCGGCTTGATGAAGTCCATGGACGACATCGCGAAGGGTCTACTCGGATCTCCCGTCCCGACGGTAGCCTATGTCTATCCTAGCGGAGCGCGCGCCGCGTCGGCCGGCGTCTTTCTCACATACGCAGCTTCCATCGCTGCGATGGCGCCAACGACGCATCTCGGCGCCGCGCATCCGGTGAGCATCGCCGAGGGCACTGGCGGCGCCGGAGGTGTCGACAAGACCGAGATGACCAAGCTCACGAACGACGCCGTCGCAGAAATCCGTGGATTTGCGATACGGAACGGCCGCAACGCCGTCTGGGCCGAGCAGGCGGTTCGGCAGAGCGTCTCGATCACTGACGAGCAAGCGCTGCGGCTTGGCGTCATCAACGTCATTGCGGATGCGCCGCGCGATCTACTCGCCAAGATTGACGGCCGCAGTGTTCGCACGGCATTGGGTCTGCGCCGGCTCGAAACGCGCAATGCGCTCGTAGCCGATATACCGATGGATCTCACCGAGCGGTTTCTGCAGCTCCTGAGCGACCCAAACGTCGGCTTCATTCTCATGACGCTGGCGATCTACGGCCTCATCTTCGAACTGAGTAATCCCGGGGCGGTCTTCCCCGGCGTAATCGGGGGGCTTGCGCTGGTCCTTGCACTCGCGTCGTTCGCCGTTATCGAAGTCAACGTCGCCGGCTTATTGCTCATAGCATTCGCAATCGCGCTATTCATCGCAGACATCAAAGTGCCGAGCCACGGAGTCCTCACCGCCGGCGGCATCGCATCGTTCGTCGGAGGCTCGCTGCTTCTGACGCAAGAGCAGGCCCCATTTCTGCGCATCTCACTGACGCTGATTCTGACGGTCGCCGCGCTGACGGCTGCGTTCTTCACATTTGCCGTTGGCGCCGGAATCCGCGCTCAGGCGCGAAAGGTACAGACCGGACAGGAGGGACTGGTGGGCGCCATCGGCGAGGCGCGCAGCGATCTCGCTCCGTCGGGAACGGTTTTCCTGCAAGGGGAGTTCTGGAACGCCAAGAGCGTCGGCGACCCGATCGCGGCAGGTGAGCGCGTCCGCGTCATCCGCGTAACCGGGTTGCGCCTGGACGTGCGCAAGACCGACGAGCTTCAGTTGAACTAAAGAGAGGGCCGAAGATGAATTCCGCGATTCTTGTTCCGATCGTTGTCATCGTCGCACTGATCGCGTTGTTCTCAGCCGCGGTCAAAATCTTGCGCGAGTACGAGCGCGCCGTCATTTTTCGGCTCGGGCGGTTGCTGCACTCCAAGGGGCCTGGTGTTGTCCTTCTCATTCCGATCGTCGATCGGATGGTCAGGATAGATCTGCGGGTCGTCACCGTCGACGTCCCGCGCCAGGAGCTCATGACTCGCGACAACGTGCCAGTCGCCGTCGATGCCGTGGTGTATTTCCGAGTCGTTGATGCGGCAGACGCGGTAGTAAAAGTCGAGAACTTTGGGAAAGCGACGTTTATGCTCGCGCAGACAACCCTCCGCAGCGTACTTGGCCAGCATGAGTTGGACGAACTCTTGAGCCAGCGCGATCGGATCAACCAGCAGCTCCAGCGCGTAATCGACGAGCGTACGGAGGCCTGGGGAATCAAGGTTATGCTCGTCGAGGTGCGCGACGTTGCTCTACCCGAGACGATGAAGCGCGCGATGGCAAAGCAGGCTGAGGTCGAACGCGAGCGGCGAGCGAAAGTTATCAATGCTGAGGGAGAGTATCAGGCCGCGGAAAAGCTCGTCATGGCCGCCGAGAAAATCGCCGCTCAGCCGATAGCGCTGCAACTACGCTACCTGCAAGCGCTCACAGAGATAGCCGCCGAACAGCACACGACGACCGTCTTCCCAATTCCCATCGATCTGCTGACGCCGTTTCTAAAAAAGACCTCTGGCGAGCGAATGATCGCGCGGGAGGTCACCAATGAAGATTGAGCATTTTTCGTTCGGTAGCATTCGCATCGACGGCACGGAGTATAAACATGACGTCGTGATCGACCGCGGTAAGATCAGCAAGCGTAAAAAGAAGGCGTCGAAGCCGTTTCGCGAGCAGTACGGGCATACGCCGCTATCCCCACACGAAGATATTCCTTGGAATTGCCGGCGCCTAATCATCGGCACGGGCGCGTACGGGTCGCTCCCCGTTATGGACGAAGTTGCTCGCGAAGCCGCGGAACGGCACGTCGAGCTTGTGCTGCTCCCGACGTCAGAGGCGATTGAGAAGGTCAACGAGGGCGCTGCCGAAGCCAATGCTGTCTTACACGTGACATGCTGACATCGGCGCAAAGGAGCGTTCTAAGAAATGGCAACGGCAAGTATTGCGGTCGGCGCGAACACCGGAGGAGGTGCGCGTGAATACGTCGCGGCTGCGCTCGACGTTCTCGATGAGCTGGGGATTCGCTATGAACTTACGGCGATGGCGACGAACGTAGAAGGTGATGTCCAAACGATTTGTGACGCACTCGCCGCGATCCATAAGCGTTGCCATGAGCTCGGGGCACCGCGGGTGGAGAGCTTACTGAAGATCGACGATCGCATCGATGTCGTGCAAACGCTCGAATCGAAGGTGGGCCATGTCATAGAAGCCCGAAAAGTCAAGGTACCGTGACAGTGGCACTAGTGTGCGCGAAAAAACGTCCGTAAACTTAGGCCCTTGGGATTTTTGGTAGCGCCAACGGGAATCGAGCCTGATACCGCAGATAAACTCGCGACAACTGACGACGACAAAAACGAGGCCTCATAAGGAAAAGAACGATTCTGCGTCGTCAGCGGTTGTCTTGAATCGCTGCAAGTAGGTGGGCCAATTGTCTTCGGCCCTGTCAACCCGGCAACCCACAATCTTTTTTCCGGTGCGATTCCAAGCCTTGAGGCTTTAGAACATAAAAAGACCGGGGCGCGTTTTGCCGCCCCGGTCTTGTGCATTTCGCTTTACGGACCTACCAGCTGCCTCCCCGGCCGATCTTCCACAGGTCGGGGTTAATGCCGCGCTCGCCCAGTTCATGGACGCCCGTGCCCCCGCTGACTTTATCCAGTTCCTCGTCCTTGATTTCGGGCTTGTCCTCCGCGCCTTTCGGCTGTTCGACTTTCTTCTCGTCGGTCTGTTCACTCATCGAAGTCTCCCTCGGGGCGGCAAAAATGGGCCGTCCCCTACTTGACAGATTTCGCCCCCATTTGTGAGGCCCCTAGTAAGGAGTTGCGCCGCCACGCCGAATCGCCGCACCCGGCTCCGCCTTAGCTCGGAACCTCCTGCTCGACCCACTCGTCGCCTGAACGGGTGACGAGGAAAAATCGAAACGGGTACAGCGAGGCCGCCACGCGCAACTTGACGATCGAGTCCTCGCGTCGGAACGGACCTTTGACCTCGTAGCACCGTAACTCGCCGTCGCTCATCATCGCGAACCAATCCGGCGTGTGGCGCGTGTCGTCCGCGAGCGTGAGCGTTATCCCTTCGTAGCGAAGCCACGCAACGGCTGGCGCGAACTTCAGATGCTCGCCTCAGTCGGCCTCGATGCGATTCATACCGCGCGGCGCGGTGATGCGGCCCTGCGCAATGCTCTTCGCCTCAAGAAACGTTGCCGCGCCTTTGCGCCGCTCCGCTTCGCCGATCGCCCGCAAAACGTGCGCCGGCAGTTCCGCGTTGCTCGCGGAAATCGCAACGCAATGCCGGCCACAGCCCAAGGAACCTTCGGCCGTCAGACGGCCGCTAGACGGAGGCAAATGGCGCCATGACGCCTCATTTCAACCGGGTGCGAGGTCTCGCTGATCAGATTTGGCGCAGCTATCGGCAGCGACTCGATGCTCATCGGCGGCCACTAGAACGCGCGAGGAAGGCCTAGTAAATTTACTTAAAGTCGCGGTATGGAGCGGAATTCGCGTAGATTAGAGCGCTATTTGATCCTCATGGCGCTCGTGGCATCACTAATGGCAGCGTCCCCATATGACTACGACCCGTCACCGTACCTGCATCCGCAGCGCCTCGTAGACATCGGCGGTCGTCGCATGAACATGTACTGTCTTGGAAGGGGCTCTCCAGTCGTAATTCTAGAGGCAGGACTGGGCGATTGGATACACACCTGGCGCTTCGTCCAGCCGGCCGTCGCCCACAAAACCCAGGTCTGCTCTTACGACCGCGCTGGCATGGGGTTCAGCGATTTTGCGCCGCCACCGCGCGACGCGACCGTAGTGGTTAGCGACCTGTATCGATTACTGAGCAACGCGCATATCGGGCCGCCCTACGTCGTCGTTGGTTCGTCAGTCGGGGGGCTCTATGCACAGCTATTTGTTGATCGCTATCCTAGCGACGTTGCTGGCTTCGTTTTGGTCGATCCGGCCGAGCTCCACAATTGGGATTTTCGCACTCTTGCACCGGCCGTTTCGAATGCTCTTGCGGCCTGGCGGCGCCAAAGCGTGCTCTGTCTTGCAGCGGTGCAACGCGCACCGCTCGAACCCAGTACGAGGATCTACCACGATTGCGTTCCCGCTGCCGCCGATATCGCTTCCGCGTGCAAAGCTGGTCCTGGGTTTTGCGTTCTAGCCAAGCAAGTAGCCGCACAGAACGCAACTCGCAGTTATATCATCGATTTTGTCAGCGAGCAGCACTCATGGGGTACAAAGACTGCCAGCGAAGTACTGTCGAACAAACGCTCCTTAGGATCGATGCCGTTGATCGTCCTTACCGGCGCGAGGACCTTCGAGGACATGGCGATCCCAGAATCGCAGAAGGTCGCGGCGGAGAAACTCTGGATTCAAATGCACGCTCGGCTGGCGGCGCTCTCGTCGCGCGGCAAGAACATCGTCGTGGAAGGTTCCGGACACGTTATTCAGTTCGACAAGCCGGGCGCTGTCGTTTCCGCAATCGAGAGTGTCGTGGATCAAGTACGCGAGGCGGAACGCTAGCAGTTTGCAATGGCGCGCGACGGAACGATAGAATTGCCGCAGACCCGCAAATTTCCCTGGACGTCGTTGGTAGGGCCAACGGGAATCGAAGCTGCGCTCATCCTTCGACCCTTCGACACGCTCAGGGCAGGCCAAGCTCAGGATGACACGGACGGAACCTCGGCAAGGCGTAGAAGCTGGCGCATCCGCAGGTTTTCAATTACGGTTATCCGTACGGCTACGGCGTTAGCGTTGGTGTCGGCTACGGCTACGTTGGCGGAGGTTACGGCTACGTTGGCGGAGGCTACGGGTACGCGCCCTATCGGGCCGTATATGGGCCCCGCGCATATTGGCTACGTCGTCCCTATTGGCGCGCCTATCGCCGCGCATATTGGGGACCGCGCTTCGTTCGCTAAAGGCAACGCGCTCTAGCCTTTTTAAAATGTCGCCAGAGCCAATAGACGGGAACGCCACTGACAAGCGCGGCGATGCAAGGCAGCGTGTCCTTGGGAAAGGCGACCATCGAGTAAGCGACGACTCCGGCACACACGACGCCAAAGATCGCCGTCGTATACGGATGTCCCGGAACTTCGATGGTAACGTCTTCGTCGGAACGATCACGGTTGCGGAACACAAAGACCGCGAGCGCGGCCAGCGCAAAGAACGAAAAATCGATTGCGACGACGCCGTCGAGAATCGATTGATACCCTTCGCGTAGCGCTACGAAAGCCGCTCCGGCAAGCGTGATCGCGATAGCTACGACACCCTGCAGCGCGATCGCGACGATCGGTGCCTCCGTCTTTGGGTGCAGCCACGCGAGGCTTGCGAAAAAATCGCCGTCCTCCGCCATCGCGTAGTAGATGCGCGGTGACGTGAGGATCTGATTGCTCAAAAACCCAAGCGTCGAGAGGCCCACGCCCATGGCGATGATCCACGTCCACGCCGGCCCCGCCAAATGCATGATGTCAGTAGCGGGCGCCGAGGAGAGCGCGAGCTTCTCGGGGCCGAGCACACGAATGCAGACGATCGTCACGGCGACATAGAGCACGATAACGGCGAGAACGCCGATCACCAACCCGTACGAGAGGGTTCGGCGCGGATCTTTGAGTTCGCCGCTCATGAAACTTGCCGTCTGCCAGCCGTCGTAGGCGTAAAGTACCGGGATCATCGCCGAACCCAGCAGAGCGAACATCCCGAGCCCGATCGCCGGTGCCGGGCCCGCCGCTACCGGCACACCGGCCGGCGCGACGATGAACCCCGCGACGATCAACGCCAGAATTACCGCGATCTTGAGCACCATGAGCAGGTTTTGCGTGATGCCGCCTTCCTTCACGCCGAAACAGTTGATGACGCTGAAGAGCACGAGAATGCCGACGGCCGAAACGATCGCGGAAACGTGCCACGGCGCGAGCGGATTGAAGTACAGTGCGAACGTAATCGCTGCCAGAGCCATACCGCCGCTTTGAGAGACGAGCAGCGCCGTCCAGCCGTACGAGAACGCGACGACCGGGTGAAAGGCGTCGCGCATGTACGCGTAAAGGCCGCCAACTTGCGGCCGGCGCGCCGCGAGCTCGGCAAAGACAAAGCCGCCGAAGAGCGCCACGATACCGCCGACGATCCATGCCGCGAAGATCAGCGGGGTCGTATGCGCGCGCGCCGCAACGACTGACGGATTGACAAAGATGCCCGTTCCGATGATGCCGCCCATGACGATGAGCGTCGCGTCGAAAGCGTTGAGCTCCCGCGCGAGCTGCGGACGTTGTTCGGCCACTCGGGGGCTTTACGTCCCGAACGCGACCAGACCTATCGAACGCACACGTATCTCATGGTTTTTGCGCCGGTGTTCGGCCGGGGTAGCGACTCATTCGACGTCGAAATGGCACGGGTGCCGCGCAGTGGGAATTCTATCACGTCATTTCCGGCAGCGGCGTCGTGCGGTACGACGGCGGCACCGTCGAGATCGGGTCCGGCGACGCATTTCTCTTCAAACCGAACGGGCACGAAATCGTCAACAATCGCGCCACGGACTTGATTCTCTACCTTGTCGCTGACAATCCCATCGGTGAGTCCTGCCATTACCCCGACAGTCGAAAGTGGGCCGTCAAAGCGCCAGAGTACCGCGTTATACGCGGTAAGGCGCTCGATTATTATGATGGTGAATAGTAAGGAAGCGATGAGATCGGTACAATAATCATGCGCAACCGAGCCCCTTGGCTTGCACTCGTTTTTCTTATTGCGTGCAGCCGATCCGGCGCAACGCGCGGTTGGGGCACGCCGCACGAGTTGACGATAGCACGCGCAAACGACCCGGCTTCTCTCAACCCGCTCTTTGCGTTCGAACAAGCGGATATCGATGTGACGCAGCTCTACGCCGAGTCCCTCGTCGGTCTCAACCCCAGAAATCAACCCGTTCCCTTGCTGGCAGAACGGGTTCCGACAATCGAGAACGGCGACGTTGCGCGCGATGGAAAGACGGTCACGTATCGTCTTCGACGCGATGCACGCTTTGCCGACGGCACGCCGCTTACCTCAAAAGACGTCGCGTTTACTTACCGGGCTATTCTCGATGCTCGCAATCCCGTGACCGAATCGCAGCCGTACCGCGAGATAGAACGCCTCGAAACGCCCGACGCGTACACGGTCGTTCTTCATTTTCGGCGGCCCTGGTCGGGGGCAGTCGGTGCGTTATTCGCCGTAACGGACTTTGTTTACGGAATTCTTCCTGCGCATGCGTTCGTTGGTACGGATCTGACCCATACGTCCTGGAACGACCACCCGTTCGGAACCGGCCCATTTCGCGTCACACGATGGGCACGTGGCGACGAAATCGTTCTCGAACCGAATCCTTACGCTTGGCGCAAGCCGCACTTACGCCGGTTGATTATTAAGATCGTGCCCGATCGCAATACCGAGCTGCTCGTGATCAGAACGCACGCCGCCGACGTTGCCGACTATCTCACCAACGATCAGGCCATACAACCGGACACTCGGCACTCGGCGACTCTCGTGCGCACGGAGAAAAACCGCGTCACTTATGCGGCGTTTCAGACGCGGCGCTTTCCGACCGACGATCCTGCCTTACGCCGGGCGCTACTGGAGGCGATCGATACGGCTCAGATCGCACGAAATGTCTTTCATGGACTCTGGTCGACCGCAACGACGGAAATCCCACCGGTCATGTGGGCTCACGATCCCAGCGTGCATCCATATGCGTACGATCCTGCGCGGGCGGCCTACGATCTGGATGCGGCCGGCTGGCGGCTTGTTGGAACGACTCGCATGAAATCGGGACGGGCACTGGCGATCGACGTAGCGTACGAGGGCTTCAGCGAAGAGGGCCGCAACGAGGCGACGCTTATCCAAGAGAATTTGGCCCGCGTCGGAATCGCTGCAACGGTACGCGGCTATCCGTCAAATCTTTTTTACGCCGCGCCGAACGGTATTTTATACGGGGGCCGCTTCAATCTCGCCATATCGGGATATTACGGTGGAAGCGATCCTGAGCAGAGCGAGTTTTTTACGTGCGATCGCGTCGCTCCGAACGGCCCGAACACGCCGCGCCTTTGCAATGCCGCGTACGACCGGCTCTTTGTAGAGCAGTCGCGTTTGACCGATCGCGTTGTGCGCGGCCGTGTATTCGATGCCATGCAGCGAATCGTCGCACAGAACGCAATCTTCGTGCCGATCGTCTACCGCGGCGACTACTCGGCCGTCAATCCCGCCGTTCGCGGATGGGCACCCAATATGCTCTTCGAGTTCTCCAATGCGGACCAGTGGGACGTCGTGCCCTAGCACTGTACGCGGCGGTGACCGAAAAACGGGTTTGCGGTTGGTAGCGCCAACGGGAATCGAATCTGAATCCGGTGATGACGACTAGTATCGTTACGTAGCGGAAAGCTTGTCCTGTAAGAGATTTTAAGTCCTCCGGCTTCGCCTAGTATCATCGAATATCCGGCAATACGCGCACGTTCGGCCCACAACGGGCCCACGCGGGCTACGGCTTCGCGCCAAGTGTTCTTCAGCGAAGACTTCATGGAAAGGTGAACGCCAATGTGGGCGACACGCATAGATCGAGCAGAGTGACACTTGCAGATTTGCCGCGTCGGGGCACTAGGATGCTTTTAGACCGCTGCAATGAGTTTGGCGTCATCCGACAGTCTAACGGACGCGCACAGGGCAGGAAACGCCAGCTGGTACCATTTGCATACCTTCGCGATTAGGTCCGCAGCTCTAATGCTCTCTGCGTTCTCGCCGTGGATGGCCGTCCGGTATTGCCGCGATAGAATGGCCTCGCGCTCCATGTCGAGCCGCCCCAGCTCTGGTTTCAGGATCGCCTGGACCCCAGGCGTTTCAAAGATTCGGGCGACGTAGTCCTTGTAGACGTGGACCTGACTTGGTCGCAGCTTATTCTGGCCGGAGCGCCGTCCGATTCAACGCGCGGCCGAAATCACCCCACTCGGCGATGAACGCACGCGCGGCCAAAGGATCGCGGAACCACGGCGGCAATGCTTCCCACTCCTCGATCGTCCGATGGCCGCGCAGCTCTAGCGCAGCCCGTAACTCATCGTTCTCCCGTCGCAGTTCTGGTCGCGTCATTTACCTCAACATCATACCACCGCGAGGGTCGACCATCCGCGCACTCTCTAGCGCCGTGGGTTCCCATCCGCAACACGTGCGCGCGTACGCGTATGCGTAGATTGCTGATCGACGAAGCGCAGCGGGCAGCCGTCCCCGATTGAATGCGCCTCGGCCCCGGTGACTCATTTGAGGCTACCCCCTCCCTCTCTCGCGCGGTGCGCGCGCAGGATTTGAGGGGTACCCCCCTCTCGCGCGCGCGTGTGCGCGCGCAACGTCGGCTGAACGCGAGATAACCACAGTTACATCGCATCGCCCGACCTCCGGCGATCGGGCAGACTCATCCCAACGAGATGCGTATCGCGCCATCTCGTTCCCCCTTGCGCAGTGCACGCGCGGGTGACTCCAAACGCCAAACACCGGCCCTCTACGCGTGCGCGCGTACGCGTAGTGCGTGCAGATCGCAGCTCGAACAGGGCTGCAATCCCGTTCCCCCTTGCGCACTGCACGTCGCGTGTGACTCTTTCGGGGGTACCCCTCCCCCTCCCGCGCGCACGCAACGGTCGGCCGAACGCGAGATAACCGCGCTTATGTCGCGCTGCCGAGGCTTGGCAAATAGGCTACGTTGTCAGCGGAGCGTATCGCGCAATCCCGTTCCCCCTTTGCGCGCCGCGATTCGCCGAGACTCGCTTAGGTAGCCCCAGCCGGCTTAAAAAATTTTGTTCGCAAATTGGGGCTCGTCGGATCGCCCTTCGCAGTCATCGCAAATATAAGAAGTGCCACGGTGCTGCAGCATTGTGGGACAGGAGTAAGCGAGGCCAAAACGGCCCCCCTTTGCTGAGTTGCTGGGCTGACGCGATCATAGCGCTGCAATCCAAAGCGCCTAAGACCTCGAATCCAAGCCGCGAGACTGCGAGCGCGCTGCGAGGCGTGACTGCGAAGCTGCGAGCCGCAATGCGCTGCGCGATCGGCGCCGTGCTGCGAACTGCGAGGCTACGCTAAGCCTCTAGCGCGATGCTGCCTCGCGGGAGGCGATGCGGCGACGATCTTGGTGTTGGCTCGTTTATGGGGTCAACGCGAAGACGGTTCCACAGCCGCCGAAATGGCATCCGGTGTGCGCGCCGCCGCCGGCGGTGGTCCCGTAGAGTGTGCCATTCACATCGATCAAGCTCGCGTAGGGGTATTCGCCCTTGTCGCTGCCGCGGCCGAACTCGTGCAACACCTCCTCCGTCCCGGCCGTCGTGATGGTGAAGACCGTTCCGGACGCGCCCCCGCCATACCCTAAGCTTCTTGCCTCCCTCAACTGTAGTGCCGTAGAGCGTGCCGTTCACATCGATCAAGCCCGCGCGGGGGGTTTCGCCATCGTAGTGGCCGCCCCTGAAGCTGTATAGCACGTGCTCCACGCCGGCCGTCGTGATGCTGAAGACCGTTCCGCCGTTGCGCGTGCCGCCCCCGACTGTAGTGCCGTAGAGCGTGCCCTTCACGTCGATCACGCCCATCGCGGGGACTAGGCCATCGGAGCCGCCGTACAAGCCGCCGCTGAAGCTGTGCAGCACGTGCTCCACGCCGGCCGTCGTGATGCTGAAGACCGTTCCGCCGTTGTACGTGCCGCCCCCAGACTGTGGTGCCGTAGAGCGTGCCGTTCACGTCGATCAAGTTCGCCGCGGGGTATGCGCCATCGGAGCGGAAGCGGAAGTTGTGCAGCCTTCGCTCCACGCCGGCCACCGTGATGCTGAAGACCGTTCCTAAGCCGTATCTGCCGCCCCTACTTGTGGTGCCAAAGAGCGTTCCGTTCACGCTCAGCAAGCTCGCATCGGGCCCGTTGCCATCGTAGCCGCCGCCGAAGCTGTGCAGCACGTGCTCCGTGCCGGTTGTCGTAATGCTGAAGACCGTTCCGAAGGTGTACTTGCCGCCCGCTACTGTAGTGCCGTAGAGCGTGCCGTTCACGTCCAGCAAGCTCGCATAGGGCCCGCTGCCGTCCTGACCGCTACCGAAGCTGTGCAGCACGTGCTCGGTGCCGGTTGTCGTAACGCTGAAGACCGTTCCGTCTCCGTATTCACCGCCCTGATATGTGGTGCCGTAAAGCGTGCCGTTCACATCCAGCAAGCTCGCATAGGGCGTTCCGCCGTCGTGGCGTTTGCCGAAGCTGTGCAGCACATCATAGGATGACGACGCGATCCCAATGTGATGCAGCATCGTGCGTGCCGGCGGGATCGCCGGCGCTTGGGGCATTGCGCCCGGCACGCCGATGGACGGCTGCGATCCGCCGCAGCCGGCAATAAAGCCGAGCGTGATAATAACCAAAGAGCAGCGAGCCAAGAGGCTCACGCTCACATACTTCATCTGCCATGCTCCTTTCACAGATGCACGAGCCACCGGCTGGGACCATTTTCACGCATCTCGTAACAACTCGCTACGGCTTGAACGCAAAGACGGTTCCTTCGCCGTACGCGCCACCCTGATCGGTGGTACCGTAGAGGATGCCGTTCAGTTCGGTTAATCCGGCTAGCGGGTTCGAGCCGTCTGACTCAAAGCCGAAGCTATGTAGGACTCTCTCTTTGTCCGTCGCGGTCACGCGGAAGACCGTTCCACCACCGCCATGGTAGGATCCACCGTAAGCCGTTGTACCATACAGGGTGCCCTTTACGTCGAGCAGCCCCCCATTCGGGGAGCAGCCATCGGGCGCATCATAGAAGCTATGTATTATCTTTTCAGCGCCCGCCTTAGTAATCTTGAAAATGGTACCGCAGCCATGAGCCCCACCTTCAGTCGTCGTACCGTAAAGGGTGCCCTTCACGTCCAGTAGCCCTCCCGCAGGGCTTACACCGTCGGAGCCGCCGGCGAAGCTGTAAAGCACATTTTCGGTGCCACTCGGAGTGATGCTAAAAACCGTCCCCGCGCCGAAATCGTTGTATATGTTGTTTGATCCGCCGGTAGTGGTCGTGCCATACAGCACGCCTTTCATATACACCAGGCCCGCCACAGGCCGTGCGCCATCGTCGGGATAACCGGTAAACCTGTGCAGTACGTTCTCAGCACCCTGCGTCGTAACACTGAAGACGGTTCCTTGGCTGTAGGCGCCGCCCTCATAGGTCGTGCCGTAGAGGGTGCCGTTCACGTTCGTCAAGGGCGCCCCGGGGGCTGCGCCATCGGGGCTGGGGCCGAAACTGTATAATACTTTTTCTTTGCGAGGCAGGGTTATACTGAAGACCGTCCCGTCATTGTACTTTCCACCGCCGGGTAGTGGTGCCATACAGCTTGCCATCCACATCGATTAGGCCTGCGTCTGGGTCATAGCCATCGGCGCCGCCCCGAAAATTGTCAGCACCTTCACCTTGCCACCGGTCGTGATGCTGAATACGTTCCGTCAGTGTGCGTGCCGCCCCCATACGTGGTGGCGTAGAGCGTGCCGTTCAGTGCGAGTAAGCCAGCATAGGGGTTCTCACCATCGCCTCCGTTGAAGCTCACGAGGATCTTGTAGCGGGATGACCGCGAGCGCTGCGGCACCATTTGCGTCGAGTTCACAACGCGTTCAGGCATCGCGCCCGGCGCCCCAATTGGCGGCTGCGATCCGCCGCAGCCTGCAAAGCATTGCCGCAGCCACGCAGCTGCTAAGCGCGTAGCGGCTGACTCTTGGAATCCTCAATTGCGTTGCCTCCTGAAGCATAAACGCTTCGGCGGCTACAATCGTTCGACGCAGCGCCACGCAGTCCCATGCGCTAGCATTTCTAGACGAGAACACCGCAGCCGGGCCGAGCTCCCACGGCTACTCGGCTGTAACGAATCGAAGCCGCCGCGACTAAGCTAAGTCAAGATCACGAGCCTCTGCGAGCTATACCGCTGCCAATGCGAGGCTCTCGCAGCCGCAATACGGAGCTACGCTGCGACGTAAACGCGGGCGGGGCGGGAAAGTGAAGCTACGGCAGTAGCGGTGGAGAATATGCCGCTGCCTCGACATCCCAGAGACCTTTGCTGATTCGGCGGTTTAATGGCTTGATTGAACCTGGCGCGAATTCGAGAACATTATTGTCTCCAGTGTTAGTAACATAGAGGTATCCTTCTTTATTAACCGTCACAGCTTGAGGACTTTTTAAATCTTGCGTAGCCGTTTGAAACGGGTGGCTCCGCCCGAAGCGATCCTCCTCGACATTGGAGTCTACAATGTTCACTACGTAGAGAGTTCCTTTCGCATCGACGGTGATGCCAACAGGAGATGTTACACCGTCCGTGATCGTCCGCTTCGGCACTTGCCGCCCGCGGGGTACACTACGACGTTGCCAGAGTATTCGCTGAGACGGTTGGATACGTACATGTTTCCAGCGTGGTCGAACGCGATGCCAACTGGATAGACCATCCCCTTCGAAATCACCGCGTGCGGTTTCGTCGAGCCGGGTTCGTATTCCGTAGCATTGGCATTACCGATGTTCGTCACCCAAAGGTTGCCCTTACTATCGATCGCGCAGAATGCCGGCGTATTGATCCCTTTGGTTATTATCTTTGACGACTTCGTCTTGCCAGTGGGGAATTCTGTGACCCAGCCATTCGCAGCGGGCTCGTTGACAACGTAGAGCGTTCCTCCACTATCAATGCAGTCCCCGACTGGGGTTTCGAGATCCCTCGAAAGGACTTTGATCGGATTGGTGTCTTTGCCCTGAGCATCGTAAACTTTGACCTCGTTGTAGTCGCCACCATTGCTGACGTACAGTAGCTGAGCCGCGGGCGCGTGTTGTTGCGACGATCTTGTTACGCTCTCCGGAACCGCGCGAGGCGCTGCGATAGGCGGCTGCGAGCCGCCGCAGCCTGCCAGCATTGCCGCAGCCACGCAACTGCTAAGCACATAATGGCGGCTATCCAGGCTCTTCACTTCATCACGTCTTACCAACTTATTACAACAAGTCCGTTGCCGGTTGCATTCTTCCAGCCACGCCACATTTTTGCGTTCAGCGCACTCCGCTCGACGTAAGACGAGCCTCCGCCGCCACCACCGCCGTCGCTGAAGATCTGCCGAGCGTCGCACGTCGTCCCTGCGCCGGCACCTCCTCCTCCACCGCCATAATAGCCGCCACCGCCGCCCCCGCCGCCAAGATAGTAAGAGCCAGGACGATGGCGTCCGCCCTTTCCTCCTGCCCCGCCTGCAAGAGGTGCACCGTCAACGCCTTTCATGCCAATAGCGCCGCAGCAGCGGCCGCCGCGACCGCGGTGTCCGCCGACGTTCTGCGAGCCCCCGTCTGCTCCGTAACCGCCACCGCATTTGTAGCTGCCACCGTAACCCTCGCCGAAGCCGCCCGCGCCACCGGTGCTTCCGCCACCCTTTCCGCCGTTGCCGCCTGGGCCATAGCTCGATAGGCTACCGCCTTGGCCACCGCCACCTCCAGCAACGAGAACTCGGTCGCTCATCTTCCCCCCGGCGACTCGGACATCCGATGCTCCACCGCCCCCAAAACCGGAGCATTCGTATTTGCACTGACCGCCGCTGGCGCCGCCGTTAAAGCCGCCCTGCGTTTCAGAGCCTTGTCCCCCAACGAATACCAGCAACTTTTGCGCCGGTGTGACTGGAATAACGGCGTGCACTCGCCCACCATTACCACCGAGGCTGCCAGCGCCGCTTGCGCCGCGAGCAACTACCGTAATCGACTCTACCGAGGGAGGGACTATGAATAGCTGTTTGCTGCCCGTGTACAGAAACGTATGTTGATACGGAGGGCTATTGCCCGTAACGTTTGCGATCGCGACGGGGGCGCTGCTGACGTACCGTTGCATCGCGCCTGACCACCGACAGCCTGCTGCGATCCGCCGCAGCCGGAAATTATTGCCGCAGTCACGCAACTGCTAAGCGCGTAGCGGCTGATATGGAAGGGCATTTGTCAACCTCCTCTGCTTGCGATTTCCGTAAGCATGAATCTCTCGCTGCGCTGGGGCTCAGGTGCATTGGTCGACTGGCGGTCCGAACGTCTCGACGGTGAATCACGCTGATATTCGCGGGTCAAAGCCGCATGACATTGATTCGTCGGGGAGCTGCCTCGGTCTAAAAACGCGCGTTGGGCCGGAGCCTGGCGCAGGCCGCTACTTGAGGATTCTCCTTGCCGTTAACTGCGGAACGCCAGCCGGCCGATGCACCTGAAACCTCCTTTCGAATCTTATGCGGCAACCTTCTGCGGAACGTTGGAGCTGCGTACAACTTGACCGACCGCCCAGATGAAGCCTAGCAGTTCACGAGCGACGGCGACGGCGGCTTGTTGCGGGCGCTTGCCGCGCGCACACAGATGCCGGTAGCGTTTATACAGCCGTTGCTGCGCCTTCCACGCGATCGTACAAACCTGCCCATTAACGCTGCCCTGCCGACGGCGTAGCGCCTCGGGCGTTTTAGGTACAAGGCGAGCGTGCCAGGCCGCCTCGACCAGCACACGGCGCAGGTGCGCGTTACCGCTCTTCGTGATACAACCGCGGCGCAGCCGACTGCCGCTGCTGTGTTCCGACGGCACCAAACCAGCGTAGGCCATCAACTGCCGCGGGCTCTCAAAGCGGCCCAGATCGCCTACCTCGCTTACGATCGTCGTT
>CAWGWT010000002.1:0-188032 GCA_963826325.1 Vulcanimicrobiota bacterium | reverse complement strand
CTCGGACTCTTCGGCGCCGGTCGTCGGACACTCGTCGACGACGAAACAGGGACGATTCTCTATACGCCCGCATTCGCCGGCGCGCCCACAACGCACCGCTGGTTCGACGTGCTTCGCGAGGAAGTGACGTGGCGTAGCGAGCGGCGCCGCATGTACGACCGCGACGTGGACGTTCCGCGACTCGTTGCGAGCTATCGCCTCGACGACAAAAACCTTCCCGCGGTCCTCGCCGAAGCGGCCGGCCGTGCCGCCGATGCAACCGCGACGCAATTCAACAGCGTCGGCTTGAACTTCTACCGCGACGGGCGAGATAGTGTCGCCCCGCACAACGATCATCTCTACGAGATCGTTGCCGGACATCCGATCGCTTTGATTTCGCTGGGCGCGACCCGGTTGATGACGATTCGCAGCAAAACACCCTTCAAACTCCGGCGGCGAACCTTCGACCTGGACTTGGAAGACGGGAGCCTGCTAATCATGAGCTATGAAACGCAGCTCCATTACGATCACGGTGTTCCCAAAACGCGCGCGCCGCTCGGCCCGCGCATCAGCATCGCACTCCGCGTCCGCCCGTGACGCGGCAGGTCGCGCTGGGCCTTGCGCTGGCGCTGGCGGCCTGCGCGCGTACGGGAAGCGGGCTTGCAGAGCCGCACGTGTTACGGATCGCCGACAACGTGGATCCGGCGTCGCTCAATCCTCTTTTGGCCCACGACCAGGACACGATCGGCTACGATCTGCTCGTCACGCAGACGCTGGTCGGCCTCTCCGCTGATAACAAACTCGTGCCCGTTCTCGTGACACGCGTTCCCTCACAAGCAAACGGCGACATATCGCGCAACGGCAAGTCAATTGTTTATCACTTGCGCCGCGGCGTTCGATTTGCCGACGGAACCGAGCTGACGTCGGCGGACGTTGCGTTCACGTTTCGCGCGATCGTCGATCCGCGCAACCCGGTGGAGTCGGAGGACGCATACCGGCGCGTCACATCGCTGGAGACCCCTGACCCTTTTACAGTGATCGTGCGATTGAGACAGCGGTGGAATGCCGCGGTTGCGGAGCTCTTCGCGCAGGCCGATTTCGCATTCGGCATTCTGCCGGCCCATGCGTTCCCGTCAACCGAAGTCACCAAGGCTGCGTGGAACCAGCGTCCCTTTGGAACCGGACCGTTTAGAGTAGTCGCGTGGGAGCGCGCAAGCCGAATCGTGCTCGAGCCGAATCCGTACTTTCGACCGCGCCCGCGGCTGCGGCGCGTCGTCTTAGCGTTGATCCCCACGGCGCAGTCCTCGCTGTTGGCATTGCGCGCGGGGGACGTGGACATCGCCGAAGTCAGCTCTGCGCAAATTCCCGACGCCCGCCGTACGCCCCGCACGCACGTCATCATTACGCCGATCAACGGGGCGTACTTCTTGCTGATCCAAACAACCGCTGCGCCCACCGACGACGTGCGCGTTCGCCGCGTGATTGCCGCAGCGCTGAATCGGCGTAACATCGTGCGCGGAAGTTTCGGCGCCCTTACGCCGGCCGATTCGTTTCTTCCGCCGGTCTTTGCGTGGCACGATCCAGCGCCGCAAACGATCGACGGCAACTCGCAGGCCGTCGCGCGCGAGCTTACCGCCGCGCAGTGGCGAGAGAACCGCGGCCGCTGGTTCAAGGACGGCCGCGCGCTGGCGCTGACTATCGCGCTTGCGCCCGAGCGGGGAACGTCCATGCAAGTGATCGAGCAGGAAGAGTTGCGGCGCTCGGGCATCGAGACGGCGCTTAAGCCCTATGCGGCGGCGCTCTTCAATGCGCCCGGCGGCCCGTTGAGGACCGGAAACTTTACGCTTGCGGCGGCGCAGTGGATCGGGGCGGCCGATCCGGAGCAATCAGTGATCTTCGGGTGTAGCCAGCGTGGTCCGAATGGCAACAACTCGATGAACTACTGCAATCGGCGCTTCGACGCGCTCTTCGAAGATCAAGCCGTCACTTCGGATCCCCTGCGCCGTCGCCGCGACTTCATCGAAATGCAGCGCATCGTTCGCAGCGACGTGCCGGTCGTGCCGATCGCCTTTGAATCGGACGTCGACGTGATCCGCGACCGCGTCAGCGGTTTCCGCCGGAACATGCTGATGTATCCGGTCGCCGCCGAAAACTGGGACGTTCGCTAATCGGGCTCGCTAGGAGGGGTTTGGTGACGGCGTGGGGCCGTAGATGGCTTCGCCGGCGGTGCAGATGTCCGCGGAGTTCAACTTGAAATCGACAAGCTGCTCGCCTTGCGCCGTTACCGCGGTTCCTCCGACGGAGATGTTCGTGCCGGCCGGAAGCGCGATGCGGTTATAAAGAAGATCCGTTTGACGCGTCAGCGCGTCAATGGAGCGATCGGCGAGGTCGTCGTCAAACCACTTGCACGTGTTGACCGTTCCCCGCAGACCGGTGAACGTATAAAGAATCGTTTGGGCCGATCCGGCGGCGCCCGCCAACGCGAGCATAAGGGCAAATGCGGCTGCGGCTGCCGACGGGCGCTTCATGTTCTCATGATACTACGCGCTGATGCGTCGCCCTGTCAGATCGGCGGCGGCCCGGGCTAAGAGCTGCCGGACCTCGTCGTCGGTAGTCTGCTCGAAATTCTGATAGTAAAGGCCGACGGCATGAAACGGCTCCGGCGTCGCTACGCAAACGACGCGGTCCGCGACGCTTTGGAGACTCGCGCACGTACGTGGCGCGGCGACCGGCGCCGCGGCCACGATCGCCGCGGGATGCCGCGCGCGCAGCGCGGTGGCTGCGCGCGCATCGTTGCGCCGGTGGCAAGGCCGTCGTCGACCACGATGACGGTCTTCTGGCCGATATCGGGTTCCGGCCGCGCGTCGCGATACGCGATCTCTCGACGCCGAAGTTCGTCGATCTCGCGTTGTACCACATCCTCCAATGCGGTCGCATCGATGCCGAGCGATTCGATCAGCTCCTCGTCGACGACGCAGGTTCCGTCGCTCGCCAGCGCGCCCATTGCGAGCTCTTCATGGCCGGGGACGCCGAGCTTGCGCACGACGTAGACGTCGAGCGGTACGTGGAGCCGCCGTGCCACTTCGTATCCGATCGGCACGCCCCCGCGCGGAAGCGCGAGCACAATGACTCCTGGCGCGTTCGCGTAGGCGCACGAGCTCGCCCGCGAGCTGTCGTCCTGCATCGGTACGGTCGACGAAAATCTGCACGTTATTCCGGAACTCCGCCGTCGTGCTCGATCATCTGCCGCGTGGCGTTGGCATCCGCCGGCTCTTGCCGCAAGCCTCGGCCGGCGGCAACGGCGCGGCTCGAACGTATTCGGCGTTTGCGTGAAGTCGAAGACGTCCTCCATCGAGTTCGCCGATGCGTCGGTCGTGCCGAGCGAGCCCAAGCCGAAGGTCTGCTCCATGAACTTCAGGATGCTGCCGAAATCGTAGCTGCGTGTGCGAGATGTAGCCGGGCTTCGCGAAGGGCGAGATGACGATCATCGGCACGCGGAAGCCGAGGCTCGTGTAGTTGATCTTGCGGGGGCGGCACGTTGTCGTACCAGCCGCCCCAGTCGTCCCAAAGCAGAACGATCGCGGTGTTCTTCCAATACTGGCTCGTGCCGATCGCGTTGACCACCTTTGTCACCCAGCAGCGGGCCGCCGTTGCAGCCGCTGGCGGGATGATCCGAATCGGACAGCGTTGGTATGACCCACGAGACTGACGGCAGCGTGCCGACTTGACGTCCGTAAAGATATTGGCGTTCGGTGAGCTGATGTGCTTTTTCCAGTCGGGGCCATAACGGAATCTTCTTGATCGCCTCGGTATCCATTCCAGACGGCGCCTGAAAAGTCGTAGTGCGCTTGGCTTCCGAACATGTTGGCGACGTAGTAGAAGCTAAGAGACGTTCGCTGCGTCGAGCAGATCGGCCATCGTTCCGTATTGAGTGAAGCATGGGAACGGGCCGTTTGCGTCGTAGCGGCCGTTGCTGAAGAGAAGCGGCGTCGTGCGTTCCGGGCGGAGCGTCGCAGCCCCAAGGCTGTGTTGATTGGCTGGTCCGTGAGCGATTCGCGATCGTTGATCGCAACCGTTCCGGCGATCATCTGCTGGTGGGCGATGAAGCTCGAGGCAGTCTCGGTCAAAAACATCTTGTCGGCAAGCGCGTATTGCTGCGCGAGCTTCCAGTACGGCTGCGGTTTCGGTCGCGGTCGACGTATGCATACGGATAGAGTTTGGCCGGCAGTCCTTGTCCCGATTCGCCATAACGGATGAGATCGAATCCGTCGTTTTGGCAAACCTTAGCGGCGTTGTGGTTGCACTCGATCACGAAGCCATGGTGGCTGTGATCGATGTCCTTTCCTTGATTGACGATGCCCGTCGCGAGCTTCACGGGTTGAAGCTTGACCATGTGCGTGCCCTTGCACCAGGGAGCAGGTTTGCACGCTCCCTGCAGCGTCGTATCGGCGCCGGGAAAGCCCGCAAAGAGGTTGTCGAAGCTGCGATTCTCTTGGATTATGATGACGATATGCTGAATCGGTTGCTGCACCGGAGATCCGCTCGGGGCCGGCCGAGGCGTCGAACCAATCGAACTATTGCATCCCACGATTCCGACGAGCGCGGCTGCAAAAATAAAGACTTTGGACCGTTTCATGGCACCTCCAATGGGAGCTTCGCTCCTAGCTCGTTCGACGAAGGAAAAGCGAAAGTCTTGTGGCATTTGCTTGCAACCAACCACGCGACGGAGGGCTCATGCGATTTTTAGGTATTGGTGCGGTGACCTTGGTTACTGCTCTTACCGCCTGCAATAGTGCAATCAACGCGGTGCCCGGGTCGACGCCGAGTTCGCAGATAGCTCCATTTGCGCTCCAAGGTACAACCGCGGCGCAGCTTGGGCTCTGGCCGCGTCCGGGGCCGGCGGTGCGCGTTTGCGGGGCAGTGCCGGAGGGTTTCGCACGCTGCCAGGCTTGGATTCGCACCGACGTCAAAGGGATGTTGCGCAAGAACATGCCGGGCGGCTACGCACCGAGCGACTTACAAAAGGCCTACGGTCTCACGCCTTACAGCAAGAGCAATGGAAGCGGCGAGACCGTCGCAATCGTCGATGCGTACGACAATCCAAATGCCGCATCGGACCTCGCGGTCTACCGAGCCGAATATGGACTGCCGGCGTGCATGCCGTCGAGTGGGTGCTTCACAAAAGAAAAGTACGCAACGAAGAGCAACGCCGGCTGGGCCGAGGAAGAGTCACTCGACGTCGACATGGTCTCGGCGATCTGTCCAAACTGCAAAATTCTCTTAGTCGAAGCGGCATCGGCGTCGGCCTCATCTCTCAGCACCGCCGAAAGGTATGCGTCGGCCCATGCGAACTATGTGAGCAACAGCTGGAGCGGCAACGAGGGGAAGAAGAGCTACGACCGCGACTACCACGTCGGCGGCGTGGCCATCACGGCGGCGACGGGCGACAGCGGCTACAACGCGAGAGCGCAGTGGCCGGCGATTCTGCCGTCGGTCATCGGCGTCGGCGGAACGAGTTTGAAGAGCGTCAGCCCGCGTAGCGAGACGGCGTGGTCCGGCGCGGGGAGCGGCTGCAGCACGATCTACGCCAAGCCGAGCTTCCAGACCGGCATCGATACCGGTTGTTCGAATCGAGCGCAGGCCGACGCGTCGGCCGTCGCAGATCCGTACACCGGTGTAGCCGTCTACGATTCGTTCCGTCAAAGCGGATGGCTCGTTTTCGGCGGAACATCAGTCGCGACGCCGATCACGGCGTCGGTCTTCGCGCTTGCCGGCAACGCCGGCGCGAACAACCCCGGCAATCTTTACTCGCACGCATCGGCAATGAACGATGTTACCAGTGGACACAATGGCGGCTGCGGTGCACCGCTCTGCAAGGCCGGCGTCGGATGGGACGGCCCGACCGGTCTTGGCACGCCCAACGGCATCGCCGCGTTCTAAAGGAAACCTGATTTCGCGCATCGGCTTCTTGAACCACAGCGAGATGCGCGTCGAAGACGAGATTATGCACGGACCAGCGCCATCGCGGCTCCTGCGACGTTCGCAAGGCTCGTGACCTGGTTCGGTGAATCCCGTCGCATGAAGTGCAACTTGGTCGTCGGGGCAGCGACTGCACTGCTCTGCATCATTCCGCGGCCGGCCGTTGCGGTTGATACGATACCGTTTACTGAGGTCAACGGCGGCCAACTTGAAGTTCAGGCTTCCCTCGATGGCCAGGCGGCGGTACCGATGCTAGTCAATCTCGGGGCGGGAATCGACGTCGTATCCAGCCAGCTCGGCCGCCGGTTCGTCGTGATTGACGGTAAGTATGTCAGTCTCCGGCTGACCGGCGAACGCGTCGACCTACCGATTGGGAAGGTGGTCACGCTCGCGATCGGCGGCGTAAGCATAGACGCACCGAACGTCGGCATATGGAATGGACTCGACGGTACGGGAATCGACGGCTTGATCGCGGCGACGGCGTTTCGCAAGATCGTGACAACTTTCGACTTCCGCACTCGGCAGATCGTGATCGAAGATGCTCAGACGTTTCCGGATCGCGTCCGCACGGCCGCACGCATTCCGCTCATTCTGCAAGACGATCTGGGAATCGCGCTGGCTCTCTTCGCGCGCTTCGATTTCGGCGGTGGTAAGACCGGCCTATGCGAGATCGATACGGGCTCGGGCGGCATCACGCTCGACAAGACGTTCGCCGCGTCAATCGGGCTCAATCCGAGCTCCGCCGAGACGCGCCTCACGTCGATCGCGCTCGCCGGCGCGCCTCAAACGGCAGTGACCGCGCCGACCGTCCGCTTCTCCGACCTCATCTACGATTGCGACGTGGGCAACTCGTTTTGGGCGGGGCGCAGTTTTACGCTCGATCTGCCCAACCGCTTCATCTATGTTTCGACCGCCGGATAAAGAGAAGATTCCGGATAAAGAGAAGATTAGCGATGGCCCTGACGCCCAGGAACCGAGTTAGAGGCGACGGCCGGAAGGGTAGGAGGCCGACCATGAGATTCTTTGCAGCAATGACCTCACTCGCGGCGGTGCTGGCCATGGGGAGCGCTTTTGCGAGTCTGCCCGCTGCGGCCCAAAACGATGTCCCGCCGTATACGACATGGCAGTCGGGCTGGGATACGTACCAGTACGATCGCCACCACGTCATCTTGGGTACGGTCGCAGGCTTCGCGCCTTATCGCTTAACGGTAACTCGGCGCAACGGCGATGAGCAGACGATCGATCTCAAGCATGGGACCGTCATCTATCCAACCGGTGCGACGCCTACAGCGGGCGAGCGCGTGGCTCTTGTCGGTTACTACAGCAACGGCACGTTCATCGCCAACCGCGTCATCTTGCGTCCATAGGACGCCGGTTTGGCGTTACCCGTGAGCGCGCCGCCTGCATTGATGCAGGTGGCGCAGCGGTACGCGGAGACGACTCGAGGAGTCGTAACGCTCCAGGTGCATCGCGTTTTCGACGTTCATGACCCATTGCGCGGCCGGCACGAAGATCTCGTGATGAACGGCGTTTACGACGACGGCGCGCTAGTGCGCGTGCAGGTGATTACCTATACGATCGACGGAAGACCGGCCAGCGCCGGCGACATTTCGACCGTGGAGCAGTCGTGGAACCATCCTAACCCAGCCGACGTCTTCGCACGCCCTTTCGATGCGCGAAACTTCGACGCATACCAGTACCGCAGCGGCGGAGCTTCGACAATCGACTTTACTTCAAGCGTTCGCGATGCAGGTCACGGCAACGGCAGCTTCACCTATGACGCACAGGACAACGTCATTTCCTATACGTACCAGCCCAACGCACTCCCGGAGCACGCGCACTGGGGCCAGATAACGGATCGCCGCGCGGAAGTCTTACCGGGATACTGGGCGTCGATGGAAGAGACGCAGGAGTACAAGGGAAGCATTGGGCCCTTTGCCGCATCGGGAACCATCCAAATAGCGTACTCAGCATTCAGGCGTTTCCCGGACCTTCAGAGCGCTTTGCTCACGCTGTAGCGGCTGCTAGCCGGCAGAAGGCTTTGCGGTCCGCGCAGAAAATCGAAGACCACCGAAGGAGAATACGCCTGTGCCCAACTTCCTGAAGACCCTGTTCGTGAACCCGCCGACATTCGAAGGCTACGATGGCGGCGCCGGCTCGCGCTATCAGTGTCGTCGGGAGGTCAGATCGTTCTGGTATCCGACTTGGCTCGCACAACCCGCCGCAATGGTGCCGGGTAGCAAGTTGATCGATGCGCCGCCCGACGGCCTGACCGTCGATCAAGTGGCGCCGCTCGCAAAGGAGTACGAGCGGGTCATAATTCACACGAGCACGCCCTCCTTCAACAACGATGCGCGCTTCGCGGCTCGCTTGAAGGAACAAAACCCGGACGCAATCGTTGGGATGGTCGGTGCGCAGGTTAGCGTGCTCCCGGAAGAATCGCTCAAGGGCGCGCCTGCCATCGATTGGGTGAGCGTCGGCGAGTTTGACTACACGTGCGTTGACGTCGCTTTGGGCAAGCCGCTGAGCGAGATCGATGGGCTCGCTTACCGCCAAAACGGGAGCACGGTACGGACGGCGGAGCGCCCAACTATCATGGACATGGATGCGTTTCCGTCGGTACTCGATGTTTACCGGCGTGATCTGACGATCCCGAATTATTTCAACGGCTACCTGCAGCATCCGTACCTCTCACTGTATACGGGGCGCGGCTGCAAATCGAGGTGCACATTCTGCCTTTGGCCGCAGACGATTGGCGGACATCTCTATCGGGTGCGCAGCGTCGAAAGCGTCGAAGCGGAAATGGCCCGCGCGAAAGTGCTTTTTCCGGAAGTCAAAGAGTTCTTTTTCGACGACGATACGCTTACCGACAACATTCCACGTGTCGAAGAGATCGCGCGTCGTTTAGGCCGGCTGGGTATTACGTGGTCGTGCAACGCCAAGCCCAACGTGCCGCGCGCCACGCTCGAGATACTCAGGGCGAACGGCTTGCGGTTGTTGCTCGTCGGATATGAGTCGGGAAATCAGCAGGTGCTCAACAACATGAAAAAGGGCACACGCCTCGACATCATTCGTCGCTTCTCGAAAGACTGCCGCGAGCTGGGCATCAAGGTGCACGGCACGTTCATTCTGGGCATGCCGGGCGAAACGCCGGAGACGATCCGCGAGACGATCAACTTTGCTTGTGAGATGGATCCCGAGACGATACAGGTTTCTCTCGCCGCCCCGTATCCGGGCACGTACCTCTACAAACAAGCGCAGGAGCAGGGTTGGCTTGAGACCCAGAGCGCCGAGCTGGTCGATACCCACGGCATCCAGCACGCGGCGCTCAATTACCCGGGATTGAATTCGACGATGATGTTCGAATCGGTCGACGAGTTCTATCGGCGCTTCTACTTCCGGCCGCGAAAAATGTTTTCGCTGCTCGGCGGAATGATCGGCGACCGGCAGGTGATGAAGCGGCGGTTACGTGAAGGCGTTGAGTTCTTCCACTTCCTGCGCGAACGTAAACGTGAAAACGCTGCCGCAGCGATAAGATAGGGATTGCACCGCGTCTTCGCAGCTACGCGGGACCGATAGTGCGTAAGACCCTTTCGCGAGGGCTTCTTATCCTCGTCACGCTGTTCGTCGTGGCGATCTACTACCTGCCGATGGGCCACAGCGATTTCGCGGAAAATTGGGGCGAGGGCACCTTTGGCGCTACGCTCTTGCCTCGCGACATAACTGTGGTGAGCGTCGCGCCCGGATCGCCTGCAGATCGTGCGGGGCTGCGGCCCGGCGATCGCCTCGTGGAGGATAGGAACTACCAGCTCTCCTCGCGCCTTCGCGCAGCCTATCCCGGCGAGCGGGAGACGTTGACGTTCGTTCGTAACGGAGTCGGGCACACCGTCACGTTGACCGCGGTGCCGAAACCAAGCTTCGGCATTTGGCAGCGCATCGGCGGCATTTTGGCATATATTCCGCCTACGATCTTTCTCGCGGTGGCTTTTGTTCTCGTTTTCTTGCGGCCATCCATCATGGCGTGGGCGTTTTACGTTTTTGCCGTTGGCTATTTTGGTACGTCCCCGGCGTTCGGGTACTGGTCGCACGTACTCTCGCCGGCGGCGTTTTTCGCACTCACTTTTGTTTTTTCTACCATTTTGGGTCCTTGGAGTGTACTGCCGCTTTTGCCGTTCGTGCTCCGCTTTCCCAACGGCGACGCGCTCGGATGGCGCCGGCGCATCGATCCGTTCGTGTGGAGTCTCCTCGTATTAGCATACGCCGTTTACGTGTTGGAGTGGCGCCAGTACGCTGCTACGCAAGCAATTCCGGCCTGGGACGTGATTCCCAGCGTTATCATTCCGCTTGGTGCCTTCGCGCTGGCCGGATTGATTTTGGCAAAGAACGTTGCGATGGCGACCCCGAGCGATCGCCAGCGCTGGGGTTTCCTAGCGATCGGCACGCTTGCCTCCTTCGTGGCGTATGCCATCTATTTTGTCCCCGGCGTGCCGTTCGCGGTTGGACAGGTCGTCGGCTTTGCGGTAGTTCTCATGCCGATCTGCATCGCGTATGCGATTTTTAGATTGCGAGTGCTCGACGTCAACTTCGTCCTGAACCGCGCCTTGGTTTACGGGATCATCTCACTCTCGGTGATTGTATTCGTTTCGATCTTGGATTGGTTTTTCTCGCGTATCGTTACCATCGGGCGATTGGCGATCGGCTTGGAACTTCTCGCAACGATCGGCATCGGTTTTTTGCTCGATCGGATAAATCACGCCGTCGAAAGTTTCGTCGAATCGGTGTTTTTTCGGCACCGTAGGATTGCCGAGAGACACTTGCGTCGCGCCGCCGCCGCGCTTCCGTACGCCACCGACGAAGCAGCCATAGCCGATGGCCTGGTGCAGGTACCGGCCGATGCCATCGATCTTGCAGCCGCGGCGCTCTACCGGCGGTCTTCCGACGGCAAGCGCTTCGAGGGCCTAGCGACCGCGCGCCAAACCAAGGTCGCGCCGGCGGCCTTTGACTCCAATCACTTGCTCGTGCGCATGCTCGTTTCCGACGAAGAGCTCGTTTGGCTCGACGAAGTACGCGCGTATCTCGATGCCGGAAATGCGGGAGTCTACGTTTTGGCGGTTCCGGTAAGCGTGCGTCACGAACTGGTCTGCTTTACGCTGTACGGCGCCCACTCGAACGGGGCGCAACTCGATCCGGATGAGGTAGAGCTGCTTGAGGAGCTCGCGCGTGAAGCCTCACGAGCGTACGATCACGTTGAAGCGGTGCGGACTCGTGAGCGCTATGCGTCGTTGACGCTCGCCGTCGGTGGGGAACATTAGTCCGGCAATGAGCCTGAGCTCCAGGCGAGGGTGACTCGAGCGATTGACCGAACGTACGTTCGCATGATAGAGTCGGTAACGTGAACGCATCGAGCGCGCGGTGAGCTGGCTGTCGCGCCTGCGCTCCTCGCTCGGCCGCGCGCGGGAAAGTTTCGCTGCCGTGACGCGGCTCGGTGGTCGGGAAAGGCCATTGACGCCTGAGTTTTGGGACGAGCTGGAAGAGACGCTGATTTTAGCCGATTTCGGCGTGCCGGCAACTCAGAAGATTCTCACGGGCTTGCAGACCGTCGCGCGTCAAGAAGAGTGGCGGACTGCCGACCAACCCGTGGCGCGCTTCCGCAAAGACGTAGAACGCTTTCTCACCTTGCCCGGCGCCGAGTTACGACTCGACCGCACGCCGGCCATTGTGCTGGTCGTCGGAGTCAACGGCAGCGGGAAGACCACGACCATCGGGAAGTTGGCGACCAGTTTGCGCAGGGAAGGGAAGCGCGTTTTGCTCGTCGCCGCCGATACGTTCCGAGCAGCGGCCGTCGAACAACTCGCCGTCTGGGCGCAGCGCAGCGGCAGCTCGATTATTCGCGGCGCGGAGGGCGCGGATCCGGCTTCGGTGGTTTTCGACGGCCTGCGCGCGGCGAAGGCGCGCGGTGCCGACGTCGTCCTCATCGATACTGCCGGTCGCCTTCAAACGAAGACGAATTTGATGGAAGAGCTGAAGAAGATGCGCCGCGTGATCGATCGCGAGCTTGGCGAACCGCCGGCCGAAACGCTGCTCGTCGTGGACGGCACGAACGGGCAGAACGCAATATCGCAGGCGAAGCTCTTTCACGCGGCGACTGAGCTGACGGGAATCGTTATCACAAAGCTCGACTCAACCGCAAAAGGCGGCGTGCTCGTCGCCATCATCGACGAGCTCGAGGTGCCGATCAAGTTTGTGGGCCTGGGCGAAGGGCCTGAAGATCTGCGCTCCTTCGCTCCGGCAGAATTCATCGACGCGCTTTTCGAAGAAGAATGCCATCCCCTTGGCACCCAGGCGTGAGAGCGTGATGTAAGACGAGAGAGAAAGGAACCACCATGGCAGCAGAAGACGAACGGCAACTCGCCCTCACCAATGCGCTGGCTCAAATCGAGCGGCAGTTCGGGAAAGGCTCGATCATGCGGATGGGCGATTTCCAGGAACGCATGGCGTTCGAAATCGTGCCTACCGGCTCGATCGCGCTCGACTTGGCGTTAGGCGTGGGCGGGCTGCCGCGAGGGCGGATCGTCGAGATCTACGGTCCCGAATCGAGCGGAAAAACGACCCTCGCGCTTCATGCGATCGCCGAGGCGCAAAAGACGGGCGGAACGGCGGCCTTCATCGACGTCGAGCATGCGCTCGACCCTAACTATGCCGCCGCGCTAGGCGTCGATCTCGACAACCTGCTCGTTTCGCAACCGGACACCGGAGAACAGGCGCTTGAAATCGCCGAGATGCTGACGCGCAGCAATGCCGTAGATGTCGTCGTCGTCGACTCCGTCGCTGCGCTGGTTACGCGAGCCGAGCTAGAGGGCGATATGGGCGACGCGCACGTCGGATTGCAGGCACGATTGATGTCGCAGGCGCTCCGCAAGCTTACTGCCGCGATCTCGCGGAGCAAGACGGTCATGATCTTCATCAACCAGCTTCGAGAGAAAGTCGGCGTCATGTTCGGCAATCCCGAAACGACCTCGGGCGGCCGTGCGCTGAAGTTCTATGCGTCGATTCGGCTCGACGTGCGCAAGCTCGAAACGATCAAAGTCGGGCAAGACGTCGTCGGCACGCGTACGCGCGTTAAGGTCGTGAAGAACAAGGTCGCGCCGCCATTTCGCCAAGCCGAGTTCGACATTACCTACGGCCATGGGATCTCGAAGATGGGCTCGATTCTCGATGTTGCGCTCGATCAAAACATCGTCGGCAAGAGCGGATCGTGGTACACGTACGGCGAGCAGCGCATTGGGCAAGGACGCGAAAACGCCAAAGCGTTCCTCGAGGAACACGCCGAGCTAGCGGGCGAGATTGAAACGAAAATTCGCGAGGTACTCGGCAAAGCAGCCTCGAGCAACGGCAAAGCGCCGGCAGCGGTCGCCATCGGAGAATAATTCCTCGCCCTTCGTCCTTCGCTTTGACTCAACTTCGACAGGCTCAGTGTGCTCAGGACAGGCAAGGCTCAGGATGACAATGGGCAGGGTATGACACAAGGCGAAATCCGTGACACAAAGCGGGCCTATGCTGCTGCGCTGGCCTTCTTAGCGCGGCAGCGTTGCACGGAGGCGCGCCTATGGGAGCACTTGGAACGCAGAGGCTACGACGACGAAACCGCCCGCGCAACGATCGAACGCTGCAAGAGCGAGGGCTACGTCGATGATCGCCTTTATGCGAGGCTGTACGCACAGGGCAAGCGCAAGCCGGTCGGCAACCAGCGCCTCATCGGCGAGCTGATCCGTAAGGGAATCGATGGCGAAGCCGCAGCCGAGGCGGTAGCGTCGCTCGAAGTGGATCAGGATTCGCGCTGCACCGCGGCTTTTGAACGGCTTTTGAATGGGCACCCGGCAATCAATTATCCCTTAGCAGCCCGACGGTTGGAACGACTTGGATTTCCAGCAGCGACGATTTACCGTGTGCTGCGCGGTCATGCAGCGCGTTTTGGGCCGCTCGCCGGCCTCGATATAGCACTTCGTTAGATCGGCGCGCGCCGTGATTCCGATTCTGTTCGAGATTCTTTGTCTCAGTAGATGACGGAGCCGGGCACTCGCCCCGGCATGTCGGCACAAACCATTCTCGTTGCTGAAGACGATGCGGCGATTCGAGAACTGCTCGGCCATCATCTCGAGCGAGAGGGTTTCGCGGTCGTCGGCGTCCCGGACGGGCACGCGGCGCTGCGGCGTGCGCGCTCCGCCGCCGATTTGCTCGTTCTCGACGTGGGGTTGCCCGGAGTCGACGGCTACGATGTGGTACGAACCTTGCGCCGAGAAGAACGCAACGTTCCGATCATCGTGCTCACGGGTCGCTGCGACGAGATCGACCGGGTCCTCGGGTTCGAGCTCGGCGCCGATGACTTTGTCTCGAAGCCTTTTTCGCCGCGCGAGGTCGTGGCGCGAATCAAGTCGATTCTGCGCCGCTGCGGGCGCGCCGTCGCGCAGCCGGCACCGGTTCTACGCTTTGGCCGGTTAGAGGTCGACGCCGGGGCGCGGGAAGCCCGCGTTGACGGGATCGACGTCAAGCTCAAACCGCGCGAATTCGCACTATTGATGGAGTTGGCTGGGAATGCCGGAGTCGCGCTCTCGCGCGACTGGCTCCTGCAGCGGGTCTGGGGCTTCGACTTCAATGGTGACGAGCGGACGATTGACGTGCACGTTCACCGGCTCCGCGCCAAGATCGAAGAACCGTGGAAGCTGCCGTCGCTTCTGCGCACCGTCCATGGATTCGGTTACAAATTGGTGCGTGGCTAGCGGCGCGGTCGAGCGGCCCGCCGCTCGTGCCTTGCTCGCAACGATCGGCCACGAGCTTCGCACGCCGCTCACCTCGATCCGCGGCTATATCGAAGCGCTGCTCGATGGAGAGTTCGATCCGCCAACGGCGCGCCGCTTTCTTGAAACCGCCCGTCGCGAGACGTTGCGCCTCGGCCGGCTCGTGGAAGGGATGCTCGAGTTCTCGCCGTTGGATCTCTCGACCGGCGAGCACCACGCAGCCTGCAATGCGGTCGAGCAGATTCGTGCGACGATCGAGATGCTTTCACCCATGGCAGCGGCACGGCGCGTAACGATACGGTCGCGTCTCCCCGATGCTGCCGATGTGCTCGTCGATGGCGACGCTTGCGTTCACGCGCTCGCAAATCTCCTCGAAAACGCCGTAAAATATGGCAACGAGCGAGGCGTGGTCGACGTTTCATGCGTCCGCGAAGAACGATTCGTCGCCATAGCTGTCGACGACGACGGAGACGGGATCGCTGCCGAAGCGCGTCAGTCGATCTTCGTCATGGGCGTTCGTCGCGACGTCGCTGGACGATCGGGAAGCGGCATCGGCCTCGCGGTTGTCAAGGCAATCGCCGAGCGCGCCGGTGGCGACGTTCGAGTCGAACCGTCGACGCTTGGAGGTGCCCGTTTCGTGTTACGCTTTCCGGCGGGATAGAGGGCGGCGCGTGTCGTAGATAACAGTCCGTGGCTGTGTCACGGGTCCCGTTCGCGCATGCCAGTGAAGCCGAGCTGGCGAGACTCTTCGACTTCTATCGAATACCATGGCAATACGAGCCCCGAAGCTTTCCCATCGTTTGGAACGAGCGCGGACGACCGGTCGAGTTTTTCACACCGGATTTTTATCTACCGGAGTACGACCTCTACATAGAGGTCACGGTCGCCAAGCCGATTCGCAATAGTCGCAAGAACCGCAAGCTGCGGCTGATGCGTTCGCACCATCCTTGCGTCAACGTGAAGCTCTTTACGCGCCGCGACGTCGAGCGCGTCTTTTCCCGGCTCAAGCGGGCCTCGTGATCGGCGCCCCGCTCTTCGACGCCGAGTCGATTGCGGGCCGCGTCGCCGCCATTGGAGCGGCCATCTCGCGCGATTATGAGGGCAAGACACCGTTGATGATCGGTCTGCTCGCTGCGGCCACGTTTCTTGCCGACCTAGCGAAAGCCGTTACGATCCCCTGCCAGTTGGACTTTATTTCCGTCAATCACTGTGGCGATAGCGACGGCATCGCGCTTAAAAAGGACGTTGGGACACCGGTCGGCGGGCGTCACGTCATTTTGGTGGACGATACGGTTGACACCGGGCTCACGTTGCAGTACGTCGTCAAGAGCTTGGCCAAGCGCGCACCCGCCTCGTTGGCCGTTTGCACGCTTCTCGACCGCCCGCACAGGAGAATTGCCGATATCGAAATTAAGTATAGGGCGTTTGAGGTCCCAGACGTATACGTCGTGGGCTACGGGCTTGATTATCTAGGACGCTATAGGGAGTTGCCGGCTTTGTACGCACATGGATCCTGGCCCGCATAATGCGCCGATTTCTGGCCGCGAGCGTGCTGGCAATCCTGTGTGGCGCAGCGTTGCTTCATCCGCTTCCGGGCTACGCGCTCGAGCTACGCTCCATCGAGCAAGCGGCGGCCGACTACCGCAGTCCGAACGAGCACCTAGCCGAAATGTTTCGCGCGGCACTGCTCGACACGAGCAGGCTGGCCCAGTACGCACCCGATGGCACCGCGTATATCATGACCGGGGACATCCCTGCCGAATGGCTGCGCGATGCGAGCGCCCAGGCGCGGCCGTATTTGTTCTTTGCCAAGGACGATCCAGACGTGCGGGCATTGCTGCGCGCAATCATCGCTCGAATGGTGAAGTACCTGCGAATCGATCCATACGCCAACGCCTACACATTGGACTATCGCGTTTGGGAGCAAAAGTTCGAGCTCGATTCGCTCGCCTATCCGACAGCACTGGCGTGGAGTTATTGGAAAGCGACCGGCGATGCGTCGATCTTCACTGCCGATTTCTCGTCGATGCTCGACAACGTGCTCGCAACGATGGAGCGCGAGCAAAACCATCCACGCGATTCTCGCTATACGCACAAGGAGCTTCTCCAGGACGGACGAGGCAATCCGGTCGGTTACACCGGCATGATCTGGACGGGCTTCCGCCCCTCGGACGACGCCTGCGAGTATAATTTCCTGATTCCATCGGAGATGTTCGCGGTGGTCGCGCTCGGCGACATGGCGCAGATCGAACTCAACGTTTACCACAACGTCGTTAAGGCGAGGGAAGCAAAGGCGTTGCGCGACGAGGTTCAGCGCGGGATTCAAACATACGGCCTGGTACTCGTGCCGAAGTACGGTTACATCTACGCTTACGAAGTCGATGGCCTCGGTCACGCCATTCTTACCGACGATGCGAACATCCCCAGCTTGCTCGCCGCTCCTTACTTCGGGTACACCATGCCGAACGACCGCTATTACTTGAACACGCGGCGCTTCTTACTTTCGCAGGATAATCCGTCGTTCTATCAGGGTCACTGGGCCCGCGGAATCGGCAGCTACCACACTCCCGATCACTGGGTTTGGCCGCTCGCCCTCATCATCGAAGGCATGACCGCGACGACCGGTGTCGAGAAGCAGGATGTTCTCGGCCAGCTTCTAGCGAGCGATCCCGGCGATCATCTGCTGCATGAATCTTTCAATCCTGACAATCCGCAGCAATATACCCGTCGCAACTTCGGCTGGCCCAACGCCTTGTTCTCGGAGTTTGTGATGACGCAGTTCGACGGCACGGCCGAAATTCCGATGGGCGATACCAGCGACCTAGAATTCAATACGGAGTGAGTTACTAGTCGAACGCGGAAGGGGGCCGGAGCCACCTGTTACAGAGGGGCTCCGACGCGAGCGCCATTGACAGGAGGTCATAGTTGTCCTTAGCAGGTGGCGCGAGCGCGGTGCAGCAGGAGCGGAACATGGACGTGGAGCGACGAGCGACCCGATGTCACAGGTGGTTCCGCCCCCTTCACAGTGAGTCTAGTAAAGAGCAAAGTGCCTTCAAAGGCTGATGTAATCGTCGGGCTACAGTGGGGCGACGAAGGCAAAGGGCGGATCGTCGACCTCTATGCGGCAGAGTACGACGTCGTCGCGCGCTTCGGAGGCGGCGACAACGCGGGGCACTCGATCGTCGTGGGCGAGCGCGAGTTCGCGCTGCGGATCGTCCCGTCGGGCGTAATGTATCCCCATGTCGAACTCTTCGTCGGCGGCGGCACGGTGGTCAATTTGCGGACGCTCGTCCAGGAGCTCGACGCCTTGACCGGGTTGGGAATTGACGTGTCGCGAGTCAAGATATCGGATCGCGCGCACGTCGTCTTTCCGCATCACGTTGCGCGCGACGCGGCGAACGAGCGAGCGCGCACCACCGCAATCGGCACGACCGGGCGCGGAATCGGACCGGCCTACGTGG
The DNA here is from genome assembly GCA_963826325.1 of Vulcanimicrobiota bacterium. GTDB lineage: Bacteria > Vulcanimicrobiota > Vulcanimicrobiia > Vulcanimicrobiales > Vulcanimicrobiaceae > Cybelea. The sequence continues at coordinate 169,818 of CAWGWT010000002.1, read as the reverse complement.
ATCGCGTCGCGCGTACCGGCACACGGTTCGCAGATCTTTTGCAGCCCGGCTGGGCGGACAGGATTCGGCAGAGCCCTGGTGACGCGTCGTCCTTCGCCCCCGATGCGATTGCCGAGACGGTCGACGCCATGCGGCGTCTCGCGCCGCACGTCGTCGACGGCGTCTCGTACGTGCACGAGCAGCTGCTGAGCGGCAAGCGCATGCTGCTCGAGGGCGCTCAAGGCTCGCTGCTCGACGTCGGATACGGAACTTATCCGTACGTTACGAGCTCGCACACTATTGCGGGCGGCGCCTGTACGGGGCTCGGCATCGGTCCCGGTTCGATCGGACGGGTCATTGGCGTACTCAAGGCCTACAGCACGCGAGTTGGCGCAGGACCGCTCCCCTCAGAGCTCCGCGACGAGCGCGGCGAGCGCTTGCGCCGGCAAGGTGGCGAATACGGTACGGTGACAGGACGCGCCCGGCGTTGCGGCTGGCTCGATGCCGTAGGCGCGCGATACGCGGTCGCGCTCAACGGTTTGACCAGTGCAGTGATTACGAAGCTCGACGTGCTGACCGGTTTCGAACGCGTCGGAATCGTCACCGGCTATCGTCTCGGCAAAGCGCCGGCCGGCTTCGCGGATGTAGGCTCACCCCAACTGCAGACGGAGGTTGAAGAGCTTCCCGGCTGGAGCAGCGCGATCGGTGAGTGCCGGCGCATCTCCGCTCTTCCGAAAGCCGCTCGCCTCTACGTCGATCGGGTTCGAGAACTTCTCGGCGTTCCCATCGAGCTCGTCTCCGTTGGACGGGAGCGCACGCAATTGGCTCGCTGATGCCGGGCGGCGGGAGTTCTCTTGGAGTATGCCGACCAGGTTCGAGTTTCGCCTCCAGCCGCTGCTCGATCGGCGCAAGATCATCGAAGTGGAAAAGCAGGGGAACTTTGCGGCGTGCCGGCGCGCCGTTGACGGATGCACGCACGAGCTCGCGCGGCTAGGCGATGTGCGACGCCACTCTTTGAAGCAGCTCGTAGAATCGGCGCTCAGGTGCTCTACGACGGATCTCCTTCTGCGACAGGCCCACCTGCGTAGTGTTGAAATCGCAATCGATGACGCGAGACGCGGGCACCGCGAAGCGGAGGCGGAGTTCGAGCTGGCGCGTCAAGAGTTGATCTCCGCCAGCCGAGAGCGGCGCGTGATCGAGAAACTCAAGGAGCACCGGCGACGGGCCTTCGAGGCCGAGCAAGCCCGCCGCGAGGAGCGCGAGTTCGACGAGTCCAACGCCCGCTGCTACGATCGTTCCGGGTCAAAGAGGCTGGCTGCGCGACGAGCCGAAGGACCGGCTCGGTGATCGTGCTTACGCGGCTCAACGGACAGCCGGTCATGCTGAACTGCGATCTTATCGAGTCGGTCGAGCGCAACGGCGAAACCATAATCACGCTCACTACGGGAAACGTCGTCGTCGTCTGCGAGGCACTAGACGAGATCGAGCAAAAGGTCGTCGCGTTCAAGCGAAGGCTTTTTGCGCCGCGCCACCGCGCATAGCTTCCAATGACGTGGAGCTTTTGGGCGGCCTACCTCGAGAAGCTTGCGATCGTTGCGCTGGCGCTCGTCGCGCTCTATGTTGCTGCGCTTCGGCTCGGGCAGACGCGACTCTTCGCGCGCTCCGGTCGCTGCGTGAGGGTCCTCGAATCGATGCCGCTATCGCAACAAACTTCGCTCTACGTAGTGAGAGTAGGGTCGCGGTACTTTCTAATCGGTAGCGCTACCGGCGGAATCTGGGCGCTTGCAGAGTTAGCTGAGGCCGAACTTAGGCCGCCGCCCTTCGATGACTAGTGGCTGTTACAGGCCACTAAACGTTGAAGTATCGGAACTGACCGATCTTGTTACCGGCGGTTTCGACGAAGTAGACTTGGCTGTCGGATCCCAAGGTAAGCGCCGTTGGCTGCGAGTTTGCCGTAGGAACCGGATAGTAGTGGACGTTGTGCCCTCGGAAAAAGAATTGACCAATCTTGTTTGCCGCCGTATCGGTGAAGTAGAAGTTTCCATCGACGCCCTGAACGATCGCATCGGGCGTCATGGCTCCGGCAAGCGGGTATTCGGCGGTCACCACACCGGTGGTCGACATGCGGCCGATCATCTTGGCTTTTTGCTCCGTGAACCAGAGCGCGTTGTCGAGTCCTGCCGCGATCCCCGTGGGGCCGGAATTCGCGCGCACTTTGTACTCGCTGAGCGGGCTCCCGCTGAGCGGAAGTCGCCCGATGCTGTTCGTTCCCGGTTCCGTGAACCACAGAGCGCCGTCGGGCCCGTTCGTAATCGTCAGCGGCTGCGCATTGCCGGTCAAGTGGAATTGCGTGAACCTGACATGCGGCGGAGCTCGAAGCTGTTTCACTTCCCAAATCGAGTTCGTTCCGGGATCGGTGATCCATACGGTACCGTCGGAGCCCAGGGCGATGCCGACGGGCCTCGCGGCCGCGTTCGGCAACGTGTACTCTATGTACGGTGGGCCGGTAACAGTGATTTGCCCAACTTTTGCTTCGTTGGCCTCGGTAAACCAGAGGTTTAGATTCGGACCCGGGCCGGAAGCGATGCCGATAGGCCCTGCTTTGCGCGTAGGCGTGACACTTTCAGAGATCGTTCCGTTGGTTGCGAGCTGACCGATCTTGCTCGTCGCAAACTCCGTTATCCAGAGGTTTCCGTCGGAGCCCAGCGCGATGCCCATCGGGCGGCTCGATGCGGTGGGTATCGGGTACTGGCTCGTGACCGCCGGAGTGGGCGTCGGAGCAGGGGTCGCCGTGCCGCTCGTAATCGGCGTGCCTTTGCCGCAGGCGGCCAGAAAGCCGGCGGCGAGAAACGCGAGCACAACGCGTGCCGTTGCCAACAAATTGTTCTCCTTGGGACCGTAGGGTAGTGGACCAGCCTCCCTTATTGGCAGAGCGTTTCACCTTTCCCGCATCACCCGGAACGGGAGCTTCCGCCGGACCTCTCTTTTAATCCTAAATACTTAGTTGACAAGTCCGCCGGGTAGGCGTAATATGCAACTAAATCTTTAGTTAGGAGAGTTCACAATGACACGTACACCTCAACCGCGCAGCCCAGAAGTGCCCCCCACCGCGTGCAGCACGGTCCGGCTCCCGGAAGGCTTCCCGCGGCCTCGCCTCTTCGGGGGGTGGGGCCCGGAGCTGGGCCGGTAGGATGGCGCGACGTCGTTCCACCACGCTGACCGAGGCGGAGCTGCGGCTGATGGAAGTGCTTTGGGAGAAGGGCGAAGCGACGGTTGGAGAGATCACCGCCTCGCTTCCGCCCCCGCCAATCGCCTACAACAGCGTCCTGACCACCATGCGCATTCTCGAACGCAAAGGGTATGTGGCGCACGTGGAAGCCGGCCGAGCCTACGTATACCGCCCGCTCGTCGCACGGGAGGAGGCTGCCGGCCACGCCGTCGGGCACCTTCTCTCGCGGTTTTTCGACAACAGCGCGGGTACGCTTGCACTGCGTTTAATCGAAACGGAGCGGCCGTCCAATGAGGAGTTGCTCCGTCTCAAAGCACTCATCGAAGAGTACGAGGAACCGCAGACGTGACTGACTGGTATCAAGGATTCGTAACTTTCGTAAGCGCCGTCTCTGCAACCGCGCTCAACGCGCTCTGGCAGGATGCGCTCCTCGTGACCTTCGTTTGGTTGCTCTTGCGCGCGTGGCCAAGGGTCAATGCTGCGACCCGGTATATCATGTGGAGCGCAACGCTCGCCGCCGCGTTCGTCGTGCCGGTGGCGACGACACTCGTATTCTTCACGCCCGCGAAAGTTTCGACGATGCGTGCGACGCCCTCGTTTGGCGCAGAGACCCCAATGCACCCGGGCCCAGCGGTGCGGCGCGAAGCGCTCGCAACGCATCCAGCCGATTCGTTCCCAGCGGCCCGTACTTCGGAGCGCTTGCGAGTCACGCTGCCATTGCCCGCGGCCTTCGCCATATTCGGAATGTGGCTTTTGCTGGCGGGGTACTCGCTCGTTCGCCTCGCGATCGGGCTGGTGCGTTTGGAGCAGCTCAAACGCGACGCATTACCGCTGCCGGTCGAGTATCGCGATGCCATGCCGCAATGGTTGCGCGCCAATAAGGGCGCCCGCGACGTGCGGTTGTGCGTGAGCGGCGAGACCGACGTGCCGGTTGCGGTAGGCCTCTTTGACGCAATGATTTTGGTGCCGCAGTCGCTGCTCGAGCGGCTCTCCGAGCCGGAAGTAGATCAAATCTGTTTGCACGAGCTCGCGCACCTGCGCCGTGCGGATGATTGGACGAACGGCCTGCAGCGGATCATCAGCGCCTTGCTCGGCTGGAATCCCGCCGCACAGTTCATTGGTCAGCAGCTCGACCTCGAGCGCGAGGTTGCATGCGACGATTGGGTGCTCTCCTTCGTGGACAAGGTGCGGCCGTACGCGCTTTGTCTCACCAAGATGGCCGAGAGCGCGTCCTGGCCGCGCCACCCTATCCCCGCGCCCGGCGTGTTCGCGACGCGCAAGCATATCTCGCTTCGCATCGAGCGTCTGCTCGGCGCGGGTCGCAACATCGCCACGAATCTCGCGGTTGCGCCGGCTGCTGCCGCCGTCGCCGTGGTTGCAGTTATCGGGCTCGTCATTGCATTCGTGGCACCGTCGGTCGCGTCGTCGCCGATTCCTGCGCCCGCTGCAAAACCTTTGGCAGCCGCCGTGGTCGCGGCGACGAAGCAGCCTGCGCCGGCGGAAAAAGCGGCACCGGTTAAGACGATTACGCGTATCATTCGCGTGGCGATGCTCGTCACTCCGGTTCCATCGCAAGCGCAACTGCCAAGCACATCGCAAGCGCAAATGCCAAGCAGAGGGCGAACGCAACTGCCAAGCAGATCGCAAACGCGCATGGCGCCGGCGCTCGATGCAGAACAGCTTGCCGACAAAATCACTAAAAGCGTCTCCGCAGGTCTCGACCGCGGCTTCGGCGTGACCGTCGTCGCGCAGGCAAAGACGTGCGTCGGTTGCGATTACAGCGGCGTTAACTGGCCTGGTCGGGACCTACGGAACGTGAACTACAACGGCGTCGATTTCTCGAAGGCAAATCTTTCGGGTGTTAACTTCGCAGGCAGTTCTATGAACGGCGCGGATTTCTCCCGAGCGAACCTCGGAGGTGCTTCCTTTAGGAACGCTCGTCTTACCGGATGCGACTTTTCCGACGCGAACCTCGAACGGGTCGATTTTACGAACGCGTGGTTGTCGGGTTGTCAGTTCACGCGTGCTCGGCTCGGCTCGTCTCAGCTCCGCGACGTGCTCAACGGCTGCAAAGGCTGTGACTTCAGCCGAGCCGATCTCGCCGGACTGGACCTCCATGGAGTGCGCACCAATGGAGACGACTTCTCGCGAGCGGATTTGCGCAACGTTAACTTCGCCGGCGCGCAGCTCGTGGGCACCGACTTCAGTCACGCAAAGCTGGACGGTGCGAACCTTGCTGGTGCAACCCTCAACGGCTGCGACTTGAGCGGCGTCGATCTCAGACGCGTCGACCTCTCGAAAACGAACTTAATCGGCACGGATGTACGAGACCAATGAGTCCCTCGGCAATCTAAAACGATAGCCTACTAGGTACCGCCTGACTCCAAAACATCGCCTCGCGGCATGAGGCTTGGTTCCGTGCGCCCCTTTTGAGCCACGAAATGGAGGAAGCCATGATAGCCTTAACGCTCGCCGTCGCCCTGGGCCTGCCGGCAAACTGCACGGGATGCGATTTCGCCCGGCGAAACTTGCGCGGAGCCGATCTCTCGAATGTCTCCTATGTCGGCGTCGACCTTGCGGGTTCCGATCTTCGTGATGCGAACCTTCGCAACGCAAATCTTACCGGCGTGGACTTGGCGCGAGCGGACTTACGCGGCGCAGACCTTCGCGGCGCGAATCTCACCGGCGTCGATTTGAACGGCGCGCAAATGCGCGGAGCTCGCTTTGACGGCGTCAGCCTCACTGGCGCCGATCTTCGCAGGGCTTTGAACGGGCTGGACCCTGGCGATTTGCGTGGCATTATGCGACGGTGCATCGGCTGCGACGCGCGCGACGCCGATCTGGAGGGGAGCGACCTACGCGGGGTCTCGATTGTCGGTAGCGACCTGGGTGACGCCAGGGCGCGTGGGGTCAATTTTGGCAACGCCGACGTCGAGGGCGTCGACTTTGTAAAGGCCGATTTGCGCGATGCGAATTTTCGAAATGCGCGAGTGTGTTCGCGCGGCGAACGGGTCGGGTGCGCGAACTTTCGGGGTGCCGATCTGCGCGGCGCCGATTTCCGCGGCGCGCTTATTTGCCCAAGCGGGCACGAACCACGAACCTGTCAAGCCGTCGATGCCGCGACGCTCCGGCGTGCGAGTGGCTCGAATCTGGACGGCGCGCTGCTTCCATGATCGTCAGAATATCCAGGCTTGCGTGTGCAGCCGCGATCGCGGCATCGACGGCGCGCGCTGTCGCTTATCCGCAGCTTTCCGTGCCGCAAATCGCCGTCCCGCAGTCCGCAGACCTCTCGCTCGACCCTAACGCCCCGACGACCTACTGGGCGAAAGCGGCGAGTCTAAATCTTCCGTGGGACGACGTTCGCTCGCGGCCGGCGAGTGAACCGACAAAGGCTTTCATCGCGACCGACGGTCGCGCGCTCTACCTGCGGTTCGACGCCAAGCAGCGCGAGCCGATCGTGGCGCAGCAACATACCAACGACGTCGGGCAGGGTAGCGACGACGCGGTATGGGTCGACCTTTGGCCTAACGGCATTAGCGGTTACTTCTACCAGTTTTACTCGACACCAAACGGCACGCATTATGAATACTCGTCCGAGAATACCGCTTACTCACCGAACTGGGAATCGCAAGGTGCCGCACACTCGGATGGTTACACGGTAACGATGAAGATCCCACTCGAGGTACTCCGCAACGCGCGCGGCGGCACCTGGAAGGCGCAATTCGTTCGGTATGTCCGCGCGACCGGAGAGCAACAGGTTTGGTCTTACGACCGCGTTCAAATGCAGCCCGACTCGTACGGAAATGCGGATTATGCACACGCGGGCAGCATCGCGCTGCCGCAGCTAACGATCGGCGCCGCGCACCCCAAGCCGCGTGCCGCAATTTACGCTCTCGGTGAGGCCGCTAGCAAGACCATCGGCGGCTCGACTTCGCGTGTCGGCGCCGACCTTTCCGTTCCGATCACGCCGACAGCCTCGTTCTACTCGACCTTCCATCCTGACTATTCGAACGTCGAGCTGGACCAGCAAACCATTGCTCCCACCGTGTACCAGCGTTACTACACCGAAGTGCGGCCGTTTTTCACTCAGGCCGCTAGCTTCTACAACTACTTCAACTGCGACGCATGTCCGAACATTCAAGCGCTTTACACGCCCGCAATCCCAACGCCGGCGGAGGGCTATGCGGTCGAAGGAAAGCAGGGGCCCTTCGGGTTTGCGTCGTTCGACGCGATCGGCGATAACCGCAACGACCTCGCGAGCACGCTAGACTACACGTCCCAGAACGCGATGTGGAACTCGAGCGTTCAGCGCGTTTCGGTCAACATGCCGGGCTTGATCGACACCGCAACCGAGGCGGGCTTTGCATATTCCGATCTCAAGCATATAAGCACGTACTTCAACTACGGCAACGATTCGGGAACGAACGTGCTCGTTCCGGATCGGGCGCAGTATTACGACGTCGGTGGAGGCTGGAGCAACCAGACCTTCGGGTTCTTTGGCGCGACGCGCAAGATCGGCGAGTACTACGATCCGGTCGATGGCTTCATCTCGCATCCGGGCATCGCCGGCTACGCGCTTTACAGCGCAAAGATTTGGGATTTCAGCGCCAACGATGCACTGGCTTCAGTCGGCGTCTCGGGCTTTGTCGATCGGTATCAGGGGCCCTCGGAGGGTAGCGCGCAGTCCGACAATCAGATCCTGGTTGACGTCTTGACAAAGCGCGCGCTCGACCTACAGCTCTTCAGCGGATCGAACTACTGGCGCTTCGGCACCGTCCTGACCCCGATCTCGCAAAACGGCGGTTTTCAGTTCACTTACGACAGCGGCTTGCAGACCAACAATCCAGGAAACTTCCCATATCATGGCCCGTCCGCGACGCCGACGAGCATCTCCTACAACGCCGGACGCTATGGAAACGGAAGACTCGACACCTGGTTTCGCTCCACTACCATGCGGGTGGGCAACCACGGTTCGCTTACGTTGGCGCTCGACGATACGGCTCAGTGGCTGCCTGCGCCCGGCCCGAACAACATTCAATGGTTCGAGAGCCTGAGTTACGCGTATCAGATTGGCCGAAACTCGTCCTTTGCGATTGGCCTGCGGCGCGTGATCGGCAATCCTCCGATTCCGAACGGCGGCGGCGACTGCATCGGCTCGTGCTCGAATGTCTCGGTCGCCTACCACCTGAGACTGCGCACCAGTGAGATCTATCTCGCCTACGGAGACCCAAACACCCTCACGACCGTGCCCCAAACCATCTTCAAGCTCATTTTCTATGCCGGTGCGACAAAGGGCACGTGACGTGAGGGGTGGGCTGAAACCACCGTTGGCTGCGCGCGGTATCAGGGGCATGCGATTTGGAGCTTTCGTGGTTGCGCTTGCGGCGCTTTATCCTTTGGCTGTTTCGGCGGCTCCCGTTGAGCCGGAAGATCTTTTCAAGCTTACGTTCTTGAGCAACGCCGTCATCGCGCCCGACGGCGCTCATGTGCTCGTCGAGGCATCGCGCATGAACGGCCCCAAAGACACCTACGATCGTACGATCGAGCTCGTGGACGTTTCTAGCGGTCGTCTGACCCATAACGTTACCAAACGCGTCGGTGACGGCGATTTTGCTTGGATGCCGGACAGCCGCAGCTTCGTTTTCATTCGGACGCTGGATAAACAGAAAGGTCAGCTATACCGCTACACGCTTGCGAGCGGCGCGGTCGTCCAGTTAACGCACATCAAACAAGGGGTATCGGCGCCGGTCGTCGCGCACGCCGGCGACCGAATCGCCCTCACCGTAACGGACACCGACGCAGCTCACGACGCCTACGTTGATTTTGGGAAGGCCGGTTTTACTCCGAAGAGCACGCAGAAGAAGAGCGACATCCGCACGATAAACGAATTGTTCTTCCAAACGAACGGACAAGGCTACACCTATCGCGACCATCAGCATATTTGGACGATTGATGCGGACGGCTCGCAGCCCAAGCAGCTCACCTCCGGCAGCTACTCCGAAGGCTTTGATGCGTGGTCGCCCGACGATCGCACCATCCTGTTCGACTCATTGCGTTACGAATCGGTCGATAGCGGCCGTAACGACGTCTACACGATTCCGTCGGCGGGTGGCACCATGCAAAAGCTCGCCTCATCGCTGCCGGCAAATTTCGGCTTGTTCTTCAGCGGCGATGGCGGTCGGGTATTTTTCCTAAGCACGGACGTGAAAGATGCGGCGGCGCTGCCCGCGCTGGTTTCGTCAAAGAGTGATGGATCGGGCAGACAAGTCGTTGTCGCCCGCGATACCGTTTCTTGGGGCGATTCGCTGCTCGCTGATATGAAGGAAGGCGGCGGTTTCTGCGCCTGGCCGCTACCCAGCGAAAGGAACGCGCTGCTCAACGTGGACGGCGCGGGCTACTCAAACCTCCGAAGGATCGATTTAACCAGCGGGGCGCTTGCGAACGTTACGCCGCCGACTGGCGAGGCCTGGTCGTGCACCGTCTCGCAAGATGGTAGCCGCGTGGCATATCTGTACAGCGACTTTACACATCCGGCAGACCTCTACGTCGCCAGCGTCAACGGCGAGGCTCCACGTCAGCTCACGAACGTCAACGCGGCTTACCTCGCATCGGTGACGCTATCGCAGCCGCAAGAGTTCGCCGTTAAAGATCCGGCTGGGTCAACCGTACAGGCATGGTTCATGCCCGCCACCGGTGGCGCCGCGGGAGCGAAGCATCCCACGCTTCTCGACATTCACGGTGGCCCCGAAACGCAGTTCGGCGACACCTTCTTTTCGGAATTTCAATTGTACGCGTCCATGGGGTATAACGTCGTCTTCTCTGATCCGGCAGGCAGCACCGGACACGGCTACGCTTTTGAAGAAGCGCTCGAAAACGACTACGGGGACGCGATGTTCCAAGACGTGCAAGCGGTCATGGATGCGGCCGCGCGCCGGCCCGACGTTGATACCGGCCGCTTGGGCGTACTCGGGGGCTCCTACGGCGGATACGCGACCCTCTGGGTGATCGCGCACACCGACCGTTACAAGGTGGCGGTGGCCGAGCGTGCCGTCAGCAACCTGCAAAGCGAAAACCTCGCGGCCGATTTCGCCGGAAAGAACGGATTAGGCGGCGGTTATTACAACTGGGGACCGCCGTGGGACCCGGCAAGCACCGATTACGCAAAGTTTTCGCCGCTGACGTACGTTGCAAACGTGCATACGCCGCTCATGATTCTTCACGCCGACGAGGATACGCGTGCGCCGATCGATCAGACGCTCCAGGAATACACCTCGCTGAAGATACTGGGGCGGACGGTCGAATATGTAGCCGTGCCTAATGAGAATCACGATCTTTCGCGCACCGGCTCGCCCGTCCACCGAGTCGAGCGCCTGCACCTCATTTTGGACTGGCTCGGCCGGTATATTTGAGCCTGCTTGCCGTCACAGGCAGGTATCGCCGGACGTCCTAGCAGTAGAGGAGTTTTCGTGTTGCGAGTGGCGGTTTCGCTGATGGTTGTGCTGCTCGCGGCCGGCGCTACGCCGACGCCAACGCCGCCGCCGCAGATTTACCACATCGTGACCCGCCCGCTCTGTGCCGAGCTTCACGAGCACATCGCGCCGGCCATCGGCATGATGCTGCAAAACGATGCGACGATCAAAAAGAGCCCGAACCTATTCAAGCGGTACAACGACGCCGCTCTCGAGGGCGACAACTCAACGGCAACACAGAACAACCCCGCAGGGCGCGATCCCGGCGGCCCGTTAAACCCTTCGCAGAATATGGCCCTGCAGGGAATGGAAAACCTGATTCGTCCGATCGCCAACAACATCATCGCGATTCAAACAATGCTTGATTCGCCACACCTTCTCACCGGTACCGGACGTCAAGACGACGATAAACAGCTTCAAAATATTCGCGAGAAGCTGCTCAAGGCGCTCGCCGTTCAAAACGCGTCTCTCGACATCATCAGCGGCTTCGTGGATACGCAACAGATGGCGGATTTACAGCATGCCGGCGAGGAGTACATAAGCTCGATAGCGCAGCCGGATGTGTCCGGTGCCCAGATCTCGACGCCCGGACCCCTCAACCCGCTCGCAGCGAACCCAAACTATGCCGGCCTTCCGCCCAATCCATACGACATCGACTTGGCGAACGTTCCTGGCCTTACGCTTGGCTACAATCCCGTGACGCGCTTGCTCGAAGCCCTTCACTGGACTATCGACCAGACTGCAACGCGCGAAAACGAAGCCGCAAACGCGGTGATGTCGAGTGCTGCGGTCTGCAGCAACGTGCTCCCCGCCCCGTCGGCCTCGCCGCGGCGTTAGTTCTTGTACGTAAATCCCTGAATCGACGCCGATCCGGTCGCGCGGTCGCTCCAGACCGTCCAGATCGTGCCGGTGGTCGGATCGATGGCGGTAGTGTGCACGCCTTGCGCGATCGGCAACGTCCCAAGGAGCTTCGGATCGGAGCTGCCGTCGTACGAGTAGAGGGTGATACCGCCGCCGGCGCAGGCTAGCCATCTCCGCGAAGGTTCCCAGCTGCACTGATCGACGCGCCCTGGATAGGTAACCTTATGCAGAAGGTTTCCCGCGCGATCGTAGACCGCAAGAACCCTATTCTCGCCGGCCACGAAGAGCGCGTGATCTTCAGCGTCATATTGCAATGGGTGATTGCTCGCAAGCGATGGCGTCGGAATCGAGCGCACGACTTTTAAAGACGTCGCATCTATCACGACAATCCGGCTCACGACGGGGTCGTCGCTTGAGATATTTTGGTAGACGTCGTGCGTTTCGGGATCGATCTGAAGGTATTCGGGCTTGTGACCCGGCAAGTTGACCGTGGCGATTTGCTCGAACGTTCTAGAATCGATGACGAAGAGGCGGGTGCCGTCGTTTTCATCCGCATAGATACGGCCGAGGCCGGGGTCGTACGCGATCGCATCGACCGCACCGTCGACGGCAACCGTGCGTAGGATCGTCTGCGCGTTGGGATCCACTTCGCTTACGGACCGCCCTCTACCGTTGCCCGTAAATACGTGTCCGGTTGCGAGATCGAGGGCAACGCCTGCCATCGGCCCGACCCTGACGATGCCGAGCACATTGCCGGTATCGGCATCCGCGATCAGCAAGCCTCCGCCCGCGCCGTGCGCGGCGTAGACGCGACGGCGCTGCGCGTCGACTGCGACGTAATCGAAGCTTCCCCCGGGTCTAACGGGCTGCGCCTGCGTTACCGGTACGATGGGCATGCTCGGTCTTCCGGCGGCACCAGCCCGCAATCCTCGCCGTTGACCGCGCTTAATGCCAGAGTGATTAAACAGCCCCGGTTAAAGAAAAAAAACACGTGGTAAGTGACCGCTTACAAAATGCGAGAACCGTCGAGGCCTTGGAGAGGTAGTCAACAGCTAACGACGTAAGCTCCTCATCGTGCACAACGTAACCGAGACGCTGCGGCTGCCGTCGCCCGCACCGCGCCCCCAGGCGCTCGCTTTCGACGGCGAAAAGCTTTGGATGGGATCGATCGAGACCAATCGACTTTACGCGATCGATCCCCGCCAATGGACTCTAATCGAGGAGGAGAACGTTCCCGGCAAACCCTGGGGCATGACGGTCGTCGGCGACGAACTGCGCGTCGTTTGCGGTATCGGCGAGAACGACGACCGCGTTATCCGCCGATTCGTTCCCGGGCACGGTTTCAAGTCGCAGGGCTCCATCGATTGTCCCGACGCGACCGGATCGCAGCTCAGCTACGACGGCACGCGTCTCTACCTCAGTCAGTGGTACAACCGCCGGATCCTGGGGCTCGACGAGTGGGGCAATGTGGTACGCCAGATCGACGTACCGCATGGAATCTGCGGACAGTGCTACGTGGACGGGAGTTTTTACCTCGTGACGACCGATCGCGAAGAAAGCGACGACTATTTTCTCACTCGAGTTTCCGCAAACGGCGGCAATGCAACCAAAGATCTTGCTCGAATCCCCTTTGCGGCCCGTTCGCTCGCCTTTGACGGCTCGAAGTTTTGGACAAGCCACCGCGAGGCGAATCAAATCGTCGCATTTGATCGCTGAACGATTCGCGTCGAGCGATCCGCACACCCGGCTCGCCGTCGCGGTGCTCCGCCTGCTCTTCGGAGAAGAATACGGACGCGACTTCGGAGCTCGGCTGTGGGACGGAACGCGCGTGCGCGCATCAAACGACGAGCGATTCGTTTTGCAGGTCAACGCTCCGGGAGCGCTCCGGGCGGCCTTCACGCCGCCGATCGATCTTTCGGCTGGGCGAGCTTTCGGCGCGGGTTTGCTCGACGTGGATGGCGATCTGGAGCATGCCGTCGATACCCTCTATCGCGCCAGCGCATCGCTGGGGGTCGCCAATATCGTGCGGCTGCTTCGCGTGCTGTACAAGTTACCGAAAGTTGCGATGCCGCGCTTACGCGAAGCTCGACTTCGCGGAAGAACTCATTCGCGCGCGCGCGATCGCGCTGCGATCGGATTCCATTATGACCAGCCGGCAGCGTTCTATCGCAGCTTTCTCGATCGGGAAATGGTCTACTCGTGCGCGTATTGGGATGAAGGCATCGACTCACTCGATGGAGCTCAATCGGCGAAACTCGACTACCTATTGCGCAAACTGCGGGTACGTCCCGGTGAACGGCTGCTCGACATCGGCTGCGGATGGGGTGCGTTGGTCATTCGGGCCGCGCAATCGGGAGCGCAGGCGCTGGGCATTACGCTGAGCCGCCCACAGCGCGAAGAGGCGCACCGGCGTATCGCAGCTGCGGGCGTGGGCGATCGGGCTCGCGTCGAGCTGCGCGATTACCGCGAGCTGGGACGCGAGCGTTTCGATAAGATTGTGAGCGTCGGCATGTTCGAGCACGTGGGGCGTGCGCGTTTTTTCCAATACTTCCAGTCCGCTTACGACGCGCTGCGCCCGGGCGGACTTTTCCTCAATCACTCAATCGCCGATCAAAGCCCCGGGCGCCGCCGTCGAGGTCCGGAGAGGGGATTTCTGGGTCATTTTATTTTCCCCGACGGAGAACTTGTTGCCGTCGCCGATTCCTTACGCGTCGCCGAGCAGACCGGATTTGAAGTGCGCGACATCGAGAACTTGCGCGAGCACTATACGCGTACCGTACGCGCCTGGACCGCGAATCTCGAGCGCAATCGCAGCGACGCGATCGCTGCCGCAGGTGAAGCGAGTTACCGCATGTGGCGTCTCTATCTTGCCGGAAGCGCGCAAGGCTTCAACGTCGGCCGGATCGGCGTCTTTCAGTCGTTGCTGGCCCGGCCGGATGAAGATGGCCGCGTAAAGGTGCCGGCAACAAGACGGGATCTCTATGCTACACTCAGTGATTCAGCGAGCGGTCGTAGCTCAATTGGATAGAGCAACAGGCTTCGAACCTGTAGGCTGGGGGTTCGAGCCCCTCCGACCGCGATACCTAGAATACTCGGTGACGGCTAAACAGGAGACGCTCAACCGGACGGCGCGAACGGCAAGTTCGGATCGGCGCAGAGCGTCAGCGGATCGGCGCGAACCGCGTCACCCTGGTAGTAGGCGGCCGCGGCGATCATCGCTGCGTTGTCGGTGCAGTATTTCGGCGGGGGAGTGAAGGCGGCGATGCCGCTGCGCGTGCTCCAGGAATGGAATGCGGTTTGGAGCGCGGAGTTCGCCGCGACGCCGCCCGAAAGCACGACGGCATGATAAGAATCGCGTTCATAAGCCGCTTGCAGGCGCGTCATCAGCATGTCGACGACCGCGGCTTGAAACGAAGCGGCGACGTCTTCGCGCTTGGCATTTCGGCCGGCTTCGGATTCTAAGAAGTAGCGTACCGACGTCTTGAGCCCTGAAAACGAGAGATCGAGCGAGTCGGCAGCGGGCCGATGGCGGGGAAAAGCGTAAGCACGCGGATCGCCGCGTTGCGCCAACGCGTCGAGTGCGGGGCCGCCGGGATACGGCAGGCCGAGAAGCCGCGCGGTCTTGTCATACGCTTCGCCTGCAGCGTCATCGTGCGTGCGACCGAGTACCTGCATGCGCGTCGCCGACTGCACGGCTACGAGCTGCGAATGTCCGCCCGAAACTAAAAGCGCGAGGAACGGATACGGCGGCGTCTCCGAACGGTCGAGGAAGGGCGCAAAGACGTGGCCGTGCAGATGATTGAGCGCATAGAGCGGCTGGTGCAAAGCAAAAGCGTAGGCCTTTGCCGCGGCGACGCCGACGACAAGGCTGCCGATCAAGCCGGGACCACGCGTTACCGCAATCCCATCGAGATCCGCAAAACTCGCGCGCGCGCTCTGTAGCGCGTCTTCGACCACTGCGGAGAGCAAGGCTACGTGCCGGCGGCTGGCGATTTCGGGAACGATGCCGCCGTACTTCGCGTGAAAGGCGTCTTGGTTGGTCGCAACGCTCGAGAGCACATCGCGCCCATCGCGAACAACTGCCGCAGCAGTGTCGTCGCAGGACGTTTCGATGGCAAGCGTGAGCACGCCGGAGCGAATTGGCGGATAGAAGGAGCGGCCCTCTAAAGCAAGCAATCGACTTGCCGTGAGCGCTCGAATCTTTGGTTCCGGCGAACGAATCGCTGCCTATGAGGTCGACGACACGCAGCTCGCCGTCGGCAGTACGCTCGGCGGCCCAAAAGGCGCCATCGTCATCAAGGCCTCGGGGGCAATCGATAAATTTTACTCCTCCGACCTGGGGCTGACGCTTCTTTGCGGCGTTTCAATTCAGTTTTGGGATGCGCCCTCCGGTGCGGCTCGCCCCAAAGTGGGCGGTCGGTTCCGAATCCACACGGATTCGCAAGAGTACGAGTATCGCATCGACGAGGGCGTGAGCGTCGTCGAAAGACTCTTCGTCCTCAACGGCAAGCCTCGAGGCAACCGCGTCGATCCGTTGACGGCGTACCTGATCGTTGAATTGCGCAACGATTCGCAAGAAACGCACGAGTTCGATAGTCTCACGGGCGCACTTCTGCGTGGTAACACCGCTGCGTGACGTGCGTGCAACCTACGATCAGGTGCTTCGTGCCTTCGTAGCGTGGAATGGCTCAGATCGCAATCAAGGAAGAGCGATCGGCTCTTCGCGCACGCCGGCGAGCTTTGAAGTAAGCGGCGACCACGGCAAGGTGACGCGCCCACACTTTGCGGGCAAGCTTTCAAACTCCGTTATCCGTGATGCCGCCGACCCGATTGCGCTCTTCCATCATCGGCACCGTCTCTTACCGGCGAGCCGTCGGCGCCTGTGGTTCACGCTTGTCGGCTCACCCGAAGGCGCTCCCGGCGCGCGCCGCTCCTACCGGGCCGCGCCTTCCGCACGGGCCGCGCTTGTCGCAACGCGCCGCCACTACGACGAGGTGCTCGGACGCACGGTCGTCGTGACGCCCGACGCCAACGTCAACCGCGGCGTGCTGTGGGCGAAGGCGAACATGTTGCGCACCGAGCTCTATGCGCCGACGGGCTGGTGTTTCGTCAACGACCCAACCCGCTCGAACAACAGCGTAGGGCGGGACACCGCTTCGTTCGCGTTCGGCTCCGATTATGTAACGCCGGATTTTTCGCGCGAATCGTTGCGCTGGTACTTTCGAAACGCTCAACGAAGCGGCAAAATCGTCGAGTATTACGACGTTCGCAACGGCGAAGCCAACGACTACGGCTTGAACGTGAACGATGACACACCGTTGATTATCCTGGCATTGAACCACCATCATCTCGTGACCGGCGACCTCGAGTTCCTTCGCGAGTCCTACGCCGCTGCCAAACGAGCGGCGGAATACCTTCTCGAACAGCGCGACTCGCGCGGCCTCATATGGTGCACGTCAACGAAGACCTCCATGTGGGGCATCGTAGGGTGGCGCAACATCATCGACGACTATCGAATCTCCGGCGCCTCGACGGAAGTGAACTCCGAATGTTACGCCGCCTTCGCCGCGATGGCGATGATGGCCGAGGCGCTGGGAAAGGAGAAGGACAAGCACCGCTTCCAACACGAGGCGTTCGCGTTGCGTGCCGCGATAAACCGCCACCTCATCGATCCGAACACCGGACTCTACTACCTCAACATCGACGTTGACGGCCGGCCGCGTTCGAAGGTTACCGTCGACATGCTCTTTCCCGTGGTACTCGGCGTCGCCGAACACGACACGGCTGCGCGCATCGTCAGCCGGCTCAGCGTCCCGTCGTTTTGGACCGAGGCCGGTATCCGGACTGTCAGCCGCGACGATCTCGAATATAGTCCCATCCAAAGTTGGGGCTTACTCGGCGGAGTCTGGGTCGGGGGCACCTTCCTTTATGCAATGGCGGCAGCGCGCTTCAATCCAGGCTTTATGGCCTATGCGCTCGGCACGAGCTTCCAACACTATTCGCGCGACCCCGGACGACACAACACGGTCCCGGGCCAGTTTTCGGAGTGGCTGCACGGCGAGACGCTCGCGAACCAAGGAATGATGCTCTCGCCTTGGTATCCGCCCCGCTACGTGTGGTCGGCGATCGAGGGTGCATGCGGTCTCGAAGTCCGCGGTGCGGAACTGGTCTGTAATCCTCGCCTTGCGCCGCAGTGGAAGTGGCTTGGCGCCCGTAACGTGTCTGTTCGCGGCAAACGCCTCGCCTGGTTTGTCGCCCGCATTCCCGAACCCAAGCTCTACGCGAACTTTAAGTGCGCTTCCGAATTCACTCTTGAAACGTACGAGCGCGATGTCACGCCCATGCTGCGCCTGGGCGACGACGTCACCGAGATCGCGCTACAGCGACGCGGCAACCTTATCCTGTTCATAGGTAACACGGCGACGCGCACCGTTACCACCCCGCTTCGCTTTGCTCGGCCGCCGCGCGGGCGGTACCGCGTCCGCTATTTCACGAGCTTGATCGGCGAATGGATCGAGCGCGAGAGCTTGGACGCGCGAAAGCTCGAAGTGGGCTTCGCGATCGATCTGGATGCACTGGGGTTCTGCGTGATTGAGCTCGTGCGGGATTCTGCTCGGCCTCGCGCCGCGCCCAAGCGGCAACGGTAACCAGGAGCGCGCCGAGGATCGCAAGGCCTCCCAGTATCCACATCGCGGCTGCGGCGTTGCCTTGATCGGCAAGCGCGGCCGCGCGCGAACCGGCGGCAGCGGCGTAGTGCGAGTAGAGAGGCTCGCGGGCGCTTGCGATGACCATGGCGAGAAGTGCGCCTTGCGGCAGCGCGACGACGAGATAAAGCAATCGCGCGGGATAGCCGAGCGGGCGAAGTGGCGGCGGCGCAACGACGGGGAGCCAAAAGGCGAGGCCGGCCGCCACGTAGAGCGCATGCTCGGCGACGTGCGCCCACGCGTCATTCAAGGCAAGCTCGTAAAGGGGCGAAAAGTGTGTTGCCCAAAGCGTCGATACGAAGATGACCAAGGCGACGGGCGGCAGCGCAAGCACTCCAAGCGGGCGCGTGATGCGCACGAACGCCGTCGTCGAGCGCTTTCCGGCGATTCGCGCGACGACGTCGAATGGCCGTGCCAGCAGCAGCAAAAGCGTCACTACATAGAACAGCGCGAGATGCTGCACCATGTGCCACGCGAACGACGTGTCGGCGAGGCGGTCGAGCGGAGGTCCGACCGCCGCAATTCCGGCGAGCAGCGCGGCCGCGATGAACAGCACTGCTTTAGAAATCGCGTTCACGGCAGCGGCTCCTCTTCGAATCCGCCCTGGGCGTTGCGGCGCAGCCGAATGCGCGGCGCTTTATGCACGCCGGCGCGCTCACGCAATTCGTTCGCCATCGCATAGGCGGCGAAGAAGCCGAGGATCGGTCCGATTATGCAGAAGACGCGATAGAAGGTCACGATCGCGGTGATATTGACGTGCAGGTAGCGCGCCTGCACGTCGTCGCCGCCCGCGGCCGTAAGGCGAATGCTAGGATGAAGATCGCTACGCCAACGCCGGTGCGCCACGGCACATCGCGCGGATTGTCGAGCAGCTGATGCGAGGCGTGATCCTTGCGAATTGCGGCGTCGATCCACGGCCAGACGAGAAAGACCGCGAAGAGCACCATCGGGAGCAGCACCGCGGGCCAAAACGGTGACGGAATCATGTGTCCCCAGATGTGAACGGCGAAGGGCGGTCCGAGACGAAGCGCTCCCTCGAGCCAGCCGATGTACCAATCGGGTTGGGCCGGGCTGACGGCATTCCAAGGCTCGTTCGGGCCCCAGAGCCAGATAGGATTGATTTGAACGAGTGCGCCGAGTGCGCTCACAGTTGCGATCACGGCCATGAAAAGGCCCAGCGACTTCGCGGCGTACTTGGGAACGAGCGGTGAGCCGACGACATTGCCCTCGGTTCTGCCAGGCCCGGGAAACTGCGAGTGCTTTTGGCGCCAAAGCACGATCAGATGCAACGCGATCAATCCGGCCAACGCGAACGGCACGAGATAGATGTGCAGCGTGAGGAGCCGGACAAGGAGCTGTTTTGTCGGATAGACGCCGCCAATCAGGAGAAAGCCGAGCCAAGTTCCGACGACCGGCACCGATTGCAGCACGGCAACCGCGATCCGCAGCCCGATGCCACTGAGTAGATCGTCGGGAAGCGAATATCCGGAGAAACCTTCAAAAATCGCTAGCCAGAAGAGCAGAAAGCCGATCACCCAGTTGATCTCGCGCGGCTTGCGAAACGCGCCGGTGAAGAAGATGCGTCCCATGTGGACCGCAATTCCGGCGACGAACAGAAGCGCGGCCCAGTGGTGGATCTGTCGAACCAAAAGCCCGAGGTTCACCTCAAAGCTGAGCGCCATGACCGAGCGGTAGGCGTACGACATGCGGACGCCGTCGAGCAGCGTGTACGGCCCGTTGTAAACCGTTTTGGACATGTTCGGGTCGAAGAACATTGCCAGGAAGGTTCCGGTGGCAAGCAAGATGACGAACATGTAGATGTTGATCTCGCCGAGCATGAACGACCAATGATCGGGAAAGGCCTTGCGCAATGCGTGGCGCAGAAAATGCGCCGTTCCCAACCGATCGTCGACCCAGAGCAAAAAACGTTCTATGTTCGCTTCATCCGCGCTCCCAAAAACCGGGACCGACCGGATCGGGAAAATCGCCGATCGCACGTAAAACCCCGTCCTCGCCGACTTCGATCGGCAGACGCGGCAATGGGTGATCGGCGGGACCCTCGACGACCGAGCCGTTTGCCAGCACGTCGAAGACGGACTGATGGCACGGGCATATTAGCTCTTTGACGTCGGCTCTATAGAGCGCGACGGGACACCCGGCGTGCGTACAGAGCCGCGAATAAACCATGTAGCCACTAGCAGTCCCGAGGGTTTGTTCCGGAACGCGGATCAAGGTCGCCACGGATTGCGCGTCGTCGGTCGCACCTTCGGGAAAAATCGTGAGAGTCGAGTCGACGTTGAGATCGTCGACGTGGACGGGGCTCCCGTCTTCGCGAACGATGCGCTCGCCCTTACGCCAGCGCGTGTGAAAGAGCAGATTGTCGGGCGCCAGGCCCAGCGAGCGAAGCGGAAGAACCATCGCCGCTGCAAACGACCCGAGCGCGGCGCCCAGCAGCGCGACGAGCACGCGTGGGCGCGTCACCTCGCGCACGTCCTCGGCGACTTCGGCGCTTTGGGCGGCACGCTCGCCGGGCGGCGACGGATAGGTTTCGATTTCGTCGACGACTTGCTCGTCGGGAATGATCCAAAACGCCCAACCGACCGCGGCGGCGCACAAACCGGCGGCGGCTATGGCGAGGCCGAGACCTTCAAAGAGGCGGTCCGCCGTCGTGAAGTAGGCGGCGATGAAGATCGCACTGCCGAGAATCGCGACGAAGAGGGCCGAGGCGATCGCGCCGTCTTTCTTCATGTTTTCTTACCGCACGAAATAAATCGTGGCGAAGATACCGACCCAAACGATGAAGACGAAGTGCCAGTAGTAGGTCATAGCCTCGGCACCTGCGCGCCGGTCGACTTGCAGCGCGGGGCTGCGCATGCCGACGACCAGCGCGGTTAGGATGCCGATGCCCGCGATGACGTGAAGTAAATGGAAGCCCGTCATTGTGTAGTAGATCGAGCCGTAGGCGTTCGTCGAAATTTCGAATGCATCGTCGGCATAACCATGGATCGTTTCCAATACGAAACCGATTGCGGCGACGATCGCGCAAAGCGTCCACCAGCGGGCTGCACGCATCTTGTGCCGGTCCATCGCTTTGGTTGCCAAGACCATCACGAGTGAGGCGACGAAGAGCAAAAATGTCCCGTATCCGGCTTCGAGCGGTTTGAGCTGCACCATCGGCGGCGGCCACTGCGCGCGGTTCGCGCGCAGCTCGTAGTAAGCGGCGAAGAGCGCCGCAAAAAACATCAGCTCTGAGGCGAGGAAGAGCACGACGCCGAGGACGAGCGGGTGAGCACGAATTGGCAACGGCGCGCGCGACCTGGCGCTATCCTTCGCCGAAGTGGCCATGCCTCGTCCTACCCGCCGAGGGGGCCTCCTACACCACGTGGAGTTTGGGGTACAACCTCGCATGTGAACTGGCTGATGAATCCGGCCTCCAGCCACGGCGTTCTCATGCGTACCGATTGGTACGTCTTCATTGGCGCCGGGATTTTTGTCGGGCTCTACGTCTACGCGTGCATCTTCTGGTGCATCATCAGATACCGCCGGCGAGCGAACGACCAGCCCGAGCAGTTCAGCGGGAATACGACGCTCGAGCTGCTCTACGTTGCGCTTCCGCTTTTAATTGTTTGTGGACTCTTTGGCGTGACCTATGCGATCGAGGTGCCGGTCGACCACGTTGTAGCCGATCCCGGCAACAAGGTTGCCGTCACCGCGTTCCGCTGGTCGTGGCACTTCCAGTATCCCGGGGGTATTGCGGCGTTTGGGACTCCGGCGTCGCCCCCGACGCTCTATCTGCCCGAGGGCGAAACGACTGAAATCGATCTGCGCTCGGCCGACGTCACGCACTCGTTCTGGGTGCCGGCCTTTCTTTTTAAACGTGACGCCATTCCAGGCATGACGAACGTTTTCGACCTTACCCCGAACCGTACCGGAAGCTTTGTCGGCCGGTGCGCGCAGTATTGCGGGCTGGACCACGCCCTGATGTCGTTTACGGTTCAGGTCGTTCCTCGCGTCGCATACGATCGCTTCATCGCCTCGAGAGGAGCGACCACGCCGTGATCGAGTGGCTCACCACGACGAATCATAAAAAGATCGGCATCATGTATATCGTCGCGGTGATGTGTTTTTTCTGCGCGGCAGGCATTCTGTCGCTGCTGATTCGGACCCAACTCGCCGTCCCGGACAACACGTTTTTGTCGCGCCACGCCTACAATGAGGTCTTCACCCTCCACGGAACCGCGATGATATTCTTCGTCATCGCGCCCTTCGGAATAGGACTGGCGAATTTCTTGATTCCGCTCCAAATCGGGGCGCCCGACGTCGCCTTTCCCCGACTCAACGCGACGGGACTCTGGCTTTTCATCCTGGGCGGGCTCACCGTCTTTGCCGGCTTGGCCACCTATGGCGGAGCGGGCGCGTCGGGCTGGACCGCTTACGCTCCGCTCAACGAATTATATGAAGGGACGGGGGCGGGGCAAGATTTGTGGTTCATCGGTTTGTTGATGGCGAGCGTCTCGACTATCATCACTTCGATTAACTTCCTGGTGACGATATTTCTCTTCCGCGCCCCGGGAATGACCATGTGGCGCATACCGATCTTCACCTGGGAGATGGTCGCTACCGCGCTGCTCGTCCTTATGGCCTTTCCGTCGCTCGCAGCCGTTTTTGCGATGGCCCTCATCGACCGGCACATGGGCGGCCACTTTTTTGATCCGCTCTACGGCGGAAACCCGATTCTCTATCAGCACCTCTTTTGGTTCTTCGGTCACCCTGAAGTCTACGTCATGATCCTGCCGTACTTCGGTATCGTCACCGAGATCATCGCCACGTTTTCGCGAAAGCCGGTCTACGGCTACGTGGGAATGGTTATCTCCGCTTTTGCGATAGCAGGACTCTCGCTCGGCGTTTGGGCCCATCACATGTTCACGACCGGGGCGGTCAGCAACGAGTTTTTTGCGGGAATGTCGTTCTTGATTGCTGTGCCGACGGGCGTCAAGTTCGTGAATTGGATCGGCACCATGTGGAAGGGTTCGATCGAGTTCTCGGTGCCGATGCTCTTCGCGATAGGTTTTCTGCTCAATTTTTTAATCGGCGGAATTACCGGGGTGATGATAGCGTCGCCGCCGCTCGACTATCAAGCACACGACAGCTACTTTATCGTGCAGCATTTCCACTACACGATCGGCGGCGGCAGCATGTTTGCCCTCTTTGCGGCGCTCTATTTCTGGTTCCCAAAGATGTTCGGGGTTAAGCTCGACGAGCGCCTTGGCCGCTGGGTATTCGCATTCATGTTCGCGGGATTTAACGCGACGTTCATCCCGATGGGCTTCATGGGCATGGAGGGCATGGCGCGGCGCGTCTTCACGTATCCGCCGACGGGCCATCTCGCATTGCTCAATGCGATAGCGACCGCGGGAGCTTCGGCTTATCGCGGTCGGCGCCATTTTGTTCTTCGTGGACGTGGCGATTTCGGTTTACAAGCGGCTGCCCGTGGCGGCTAATCCTTGGGGCGGCTATAGTTTGGAATGGCTGACGTCGTCGCCGCCGCCTGAGTTCAACTTTGAAGAGCTGCCGCCGATTCGCAGCCGGCGCCCGGTTTGGGACCTCATTCCGTCCGAAGCTCCGCACCGATGAAGTCGTTCGTCGGCCTCTTTGGATTTTCGGCGGCCTTCGGCTGCGCGGTCGCAATCGCGTACTTCTTCATCGCGCACGAAGAAGGCGCAGGTACGGCGCTGTTGGGAATCATGACGGCGGCACTGAGTTTCGCCGCTCTTTACGCCATCGTCGCCGAACGCGACGCCGACCTCGAGGGCGATTACCCAAACAAGCGCAATGAAGAAGTTGCGGGTGAAGACCTCGGCATCTTTACGACGCAGACGCCCTATCCGATTTTGATCGCGGTATCGGCCTTGGCCATGCTGACCGGCACTCTATGGTCGCCCCTGCTGGGAATCGCCGGACTCATCGGGATGCTGCTCTGCTTTTGGCGTTTAGGGGCCGAGAGCGCGCGAACGTAACGCTGCAAAACCTTAGCTGGTGTTGAACGCTCGGGAGAGTGGGTACGGTGTCGCAGACATTCTAGCAATCACTCCAGTGGAAGATGGTGGAACATGGCGACAGAGGATGGCTCGCCCGAGCCGGAAGGCATGGCGGCCTCAATCAAGCAGCTTTCGTTGGTGGGCAAGCGAAAAATTCAGAACGCCGCGCCATTTATTCCCGAGCAGACCATTGAAAATGTGAAAGAGGACGTGGAATGGGCGCGCAGTGGGCTCAACTCCGCCGAGAGATAGTTCTCTTAGGAAAAGAAACCATCGCGGGTTTTCAACGCCATAAGGGACAATGGCTTGCGGCGGCCATTGCGTACTTTACGGTATTTGCCATCGCGCCGTTGATCATCATCATCGTTGAAATTGCGGGCGTTATTCTCGGGCAGCACCGCGGCGTGCTGGATACCCTTTACGGTTATTTGTCGCAGACGGCGGGCAAATCGGCTGCTGACGGAATTCGCACGATCGTCTCGGCCACGTTTACCCAAAAGCGCGCGGGTCCGCTGGCGCAAATCATCAGTTGGGTTTTCTTTGGCGTGGCGGCGATCGGGCTTTTCGGATCGTTGCAAGAAGCGCTCAACACCGTGTGGGACGTCGAACCTAAAAAGCGCGGCCTCATGGACATGCTGCGGGAGCGAGCGTTGTCGTTCGCCGGTGTCCTCTGCATCGCGTTTCTCTTGCTCGTTGCGCTCGGGGCCAACACCATCCTCACCATTGCTGGGCACGCCCTCGCGCACGTTTTTCCGTTCTTTCCGACGCTCATCAAAATCGCTGACTTCGTCCTGTCGTTTGCGCTCATCACGGCGCTTTTTGGATTGTTATTCAAATTTCTGCCGGAGTGCGAAATCGCGTGGGCCGACGTCTGGCTTGGCGCCGCGGCTACGGCGTTTCTTTTCGTGGTCGGGCAATTTTTCTCGGCTGGTATCTCGGTCGAACCGGAATTTCTTCCACGTACGGCGCCTTTGGCGCCCTTATCGTCTTTTTGGTGTGGGTGAATTACTCGGCGCAAATCATGCTGTTAGGAGCCGAATTCACCCACGTCTACGCCAAGAACTTTGGTTCCGTCGCGTCGAAAACGACGACGGCGCAAACCGGCCTGCGCCAAAGCAGCGCCGCAAGCGCGTAACAGCCGGCGCTACGATTCTTCTCCGGCGGTGCCGATGCTGCGGATGAACAGAACGAGCGCGCCGAGCCCAAAGACCCACGCGATGAAGCCCTCGGCGACGGGACCCAGGTGCGCGAGCGGAAAGCCGCCGGCGTTTGGTCCATTGGGTTCGTTGGCGTGCGTTTCCACGAAGTTGACGTAGTACGCGATGTCGTCGACGTCTCGATCGCTAAGAACGTCGCGACCGAAGCGAGGCATGACGCCGGGACCCGAACGAATCGCCTCGCCGATTTGAAAGACGGTGGCCGTCGCCAGGTCAGGCGCGACGTTATCCGTTCCAACTGAGGCCCCATCGCCGACTGCGCCATGGCACTGCGCGCAGTTCTCCGCAAAGAGCGTGCGGCCGTGGTTGACGTTTCCCGATGTCACCAGAGGCAGTGAGGTGTTCACGGGCCCGGGCGAGAGGCCGGCCACGTAGGCGACGATCTGGTCCATCTGTGCGTACGTGAAGCGCGGCACCCGCGGGATCTCGTTGATGTTCGGAGCCGGTGCGGGCATTCGACCCGTATCGAGCATGAAGTGAACGTAGGCCGCCGATCTCCCGATGAGCGACGGCGCGACCTGGGTGCCCTGTCCGCGAACTCCGTGACACGACGAGCAATACGTCGCATAGAGCGTCGCGCCGTCGTCCGCGGCGCGCGCCCCCAGCGGCGCGACCGCGAGCAAGCCCAGAGCGGCCGCCGCGAGCTTCATGGTACTGCTCTTTACCCAGCCGGTCGGCGGGTACGATTGAAAGAGAATGCGCGTCACGCTACCGATTTTCGCGGTTCTCGCGTTACTGCTCGGCGGCTGCACGACGGCGTCATACGGAGGCAATGCCGTCGCCGTCGGCGCCGGGGCTACGCAGGGCGGCGACAAAAAGGCCGGTGCGAGGCTCTTTTCAGCGTACTGCTCGAGCTGCCATGGTGCGCACGGCGCCGGCGGCGGCGTTGGCCCGTCGCTTCGCGGCGAATCGCGAAGGATGAACTTCGAAACGCTCGCCTCGTGGATCGAAGACCCGGAGCCGCCGATGCCTAAGCTCTATCCCGGGCAGCTAAGTAGGAAACAGACCGGCGACATCGCCGCCTACGTTCAGACGCTCTAGTCGAGATCAGTACGCCTTCGGCGCGTAGACGTTAAACGTGACCGCGCGTTCGCTGGAGCGATTCGCGAACTGGTGCGAGACAGCGTTCGGAACGATCGTGCTGTCGCCGGCGAACATCTCAAATTTCTTGCCGTCGATAACGGCCTCGACCCTGCCCTCAACCACGAACAGAACCTGCTCGCTGGAAGGATGGTCGTTTCCTAGCGGCCCGCTCTGCTCGCCCGATTCAAGCACCATCACAGCCGTCTGGACGTGCTGCCCGTTTTCGAGCACTGCGAACCCGGACCGCGTTTCTTGGACGTTACGCATGCGCAGCTTATACCCTAAGCCGCACAGGCAGCCTGTGCGGCTTGAAGATCTTCAACGAACTTGTTCATTTCTCGGTGCCTCGTCTTGTCGTCCGGCGCGCGTAAATTGATGAAGGATGAACCGTCGCAAGGACTGGTAGCGGCAGTACGGTAGCGATGATCCGCCCCCGATTTGCCAGCAACCGAAAACCGCTGCCCAAGAGTGACTGTGCCGCGGTCGCGCCCAATGCCACGATCAATGCGGGGCGCACGACTTGAATCTCCGCGTCGAGCCACGGCTTGCAGGCGCGGATTTCGATCGCTCTAGGCTTGGCATGGATTCGCCGCTTCCCCCGCTCGACGAATTTGAAATGCTTGACCGCGTTGGTAACGTAGACGTCGTCCGGCAAGATTCCGGCACGTTCCATTGCGTTATGGAGCAGCTTTCCAGCCGGCCCGACGAATGGATGGCCGAGCCGGTCTTCGCTGTCGCCGGGCTGCTCCCCAACGAGCATCATTCTCGCGCTGACTCGACCTTCGCCAAAAACCGTCTGCGTTGCGTGCTTATAGAGTTCGCAGCCGCGGCAACGTGCGGCCGCGGAGCGTAAGCTGGTTAACGAAAGGCGAGCCGGCAAATAGGAAGCGGCGGACATGGGTCATTACGTTCGCGATTGTGCCGGCGACATTGTTGCGCGGTCAGAGCTCACTGCGAACGACGATGCCGTAATGGCGCTGCACGGTTCTTAAAAAGCGTTCCTCGTCCGCGTCGTTGCTGACCAGGATGGCTTTAGGTTCGAACGGCGGCGGATTGCCGCGAAAGAAATCCCGTGCCCGGTCTTCGAAGTTGTTTGCGCCGCGCACGAAGACTTCGGAGCTAAAGCCCAATTCACGCAAGACCGTTGCCGCGGCCGACGCTTGCGGTTCGCTCTCGAAAGCGGCAGTTGGCAAGCGACTAAACCGGCGCAGCCGTTCGGCGTAGCTGAGCGAGCATCGCGTCGTTAAAGGCCGGGATGTCCTGTGGACCTCGGCTCGTGACGAGATTCTCATCCACCACCACCTCGCGGTCGACCCATTGTGCGCCCGCATTGCGCAAGTCGTCGGCAATGGTCGGCCAACTCGTCAGAGTTCGACCTTTTGCCAGACCGGCGGAGACCAGAAGCCACGGCGCGTGGCAAATCACGGCCATCGGCTTGCCGGCCGCGTTCATCTGCCGCACGAACTGTTGCGCTTTCGGGTCGGTCCGGATAGCGTCGGCGTTAAGCGCGCCGCCTGGAAGAAGCACCGCATCGTAGCGGTCGGCCGAGACTTCGTCGAGCGTTTTGTCGACGTCTATTTTAATCGACTTATCCTGGTGTCTAAAGGCTTGGATCGGATCGCGCTTCTGCGAAACAATCTCAACGGTCGCGCCCGCTTGCCGCAGCACTTTTACGGGTTCGGTCAACTCGCTCTCTTCGAATCCGTCGGTTGCCAAAACGGCAACTCGTTTTACTTTCAAATCATCCATGTCGTGAATATCCCCGCAAGGTGACATCCGATAAACGCGCACCTGGCCTAAGTTCGCGGCCGTTTCTTGCGTTTCGCGTCCGCCTTAGGAGCTGCGCCCCGCGCGACATTCATGCGCTTGCGGGTGGCCGCTCCTTTACTTGCGGCCTTTTTCGCCTGACCGGTGCGGAGGCGAGTCGTTGCTCCCTTTCGGGCGCTTTGCTTGCGCCGAGGCTGCGGATGGACGCCGAGTTCTTTCCACGACGCTTCGGACAGCGCGACCCCGTAGTGGCTCGCCGCCTTTTTGATGTTCGCAAACGCCAACTCGCGATCGGCATCGGAGACGCCAGTGACTTGATCGAATCGGGCCACCGCATTGCGGACGTGACGTGCGTCGGTTAACGGCTCTTTGCGCTGTTTGGGGAACGCATACACGCTATCGGGAAGGTCACTTTGTGCAGTCAACCGGCCGTGTTTTTCGTGGGGTTTCCATGTCGCTTTCATGGAGTCATCATACCCAAGCTTGTTTGACTCTCCTCGGCTTGTTTGACTCTCCTCGATGCCAGGCAGAGCGAAAACGAAGGAATCCAGCAGATCTAGGTTTCGGCTCGACCGGCGGAAATGGGAAGCGTGGCGCAGACATGGGTTCCGAAGCCGGAAAGTATTTCGACGTCGAGGCGCACGCCGAGCCGCTGAATCTCCCGCAGTCCGCGTTCGTGATCGGTCTCTTGCCCACGGTCGATGACGTGGAGAACGGCGTTCCCGTTTCGCCACTCCAGCGCGACGTCGACCGGACCGCCGGCGTGGCGCGCGACGTTGGCAGCCAGCTCGCGAAAAATGAGCTGCGCCGGCCTGAGGTCGCTGCCCGGGGCGGCCGATGCCGCAAGCTCCGTTAGAAACTCCCGGCGCACGACGCTCGCCGCGCGCCGATCACCCGAGTCGAACGTCCAGCGCCTCGACTGGACGAAGCTTAGCAGAAGTATGGCGACGTCGTCGGACGATTGATCGCGCAGGCAGAATCTTTCGAGGTACTGCGCGGGACTCTCGACGAAAAAGATGGCGTCGCTGCTGAGCGCCTCACGCAGAAGCCGCTCCCCCGATGAAATATCGCGCGTCGCTTCCGTCAATCCGTCGGTATAGAAGGCAAGAAGTAAAGCGTCGTTCAGACGCGCGGTGCGCGACTCGATCCGTGAGCCTTCCGAACGAAGCCCGATCGGCAACCCATCGGCTTCGAGCTCTTTGAGCGAGCCATCCTTGAAGCGCAAGATCGGATAAGGATGACCTGCATTCGCGTAGGCAAGGCTACGATCTCGGCAATCGAAAATCGCAACGAAGGCGGTAGCGACCGAACCCGGAAAGCGACGCAAGAGAACGCGCTCGGCTGCGTCTAAGATTCGCGCCGGATCGCATTCGTACATCGCGACGACGTTGATCGCATGCCGCAGCTTGCCCATGACGACCGACGATTCGAGGCCATGTCCGGTGACGTCGCCGACGGTGAGCAGCACGCGGTTATTGTCGAGATCGAAGGCGTCGTACCAGTCACCGCCGACTTGCACTTCAGAGGCGGCGGGACGGTAAATAGCGCTCAACGAGGCTCCCTCCACGCTCGCTAACCGCGACGGGAGCGTGGCTTGCTGAAGCGTTTGGATGAGCCGCCGCTCCCGCGCGGAGCTTTCGGCGTGTTCGAGCGCGAGCGAGGCGCGCCGCCCTATTTCTTGGAGAACTTCCAGCTCGCCGGGGTCGTAACGGTGCGAGTTCGAGCAACAGATAATCGCTCCATAGATGGTGTTGCCGACGAAAACCGGTACCATCATCCAAGAGCGAGGTTGAACTTTTTCCGCGAGCGGGCCGCTCGTGAGCCGTGCCGGCTGTCCGATCCGCGCCGTCTTCCCCGCCAGGAGCGAGCGCCGGCCCCGGAGCGCGGCGATAATCTCTCCCACGACACTTTCTCGGAGCTGCGCCTGGGTGCCGACCGCGGCGAGGGTTCTGAGGCGGCCCTTGGATAACGAAGCCGCAATCCCATAATCGGCAAAACCGTCGCCCAGCGCCTCGAGCAAAAGTTCGAACATTTTCGTCGGGTCCAGCGTGGTGAATAGGCGCTCGGTTACGCGGGCCAGGAACCGGAAGCGCTCGGTGATGCGCTGCTCGCGTTCGAACGTCTTGATGTTTTCAAGAGCCATGGCGAGCTGACGAGCTACGACGAGGGCGACATCGACGTCGCGTGCCTCGAAGCTTGCGGGACGCTCGGAGTCGAGAAAGCTAATCGCACCGATGCAGCTGCTTCCGACTAAAAGCGGGACGACGATCACCGAGCGCGCCTTTGCCGCACGAAGCACGTGCTGCATCTTTTCGTCGACCGAGTCCCGAAGTGTTGCCGAGAGAAGGAGCAGCGGTTGGCGGATGCGTGCCGCTTCCTGGATCGCTTGGCCGAGCACGTCGGGCTCTATCTCGCGCTCAAGCCGACGATCCGCAACACCCTCTACGTGCATCGACCCGTCGTCGTCGAAAGCGTGAATCGCGCATAAATCACAAAACTGGTCGACGGATGCCTGGACCAAGCGATTTACGATCGTTGCGCGATTGAGCGACGAAGAGAGGACCGAGGACGCTTCGAAGATGAGCCGGCTCCCCGCGTCCGCAAGGCGGTCGATCTGGCCCGCGCTTCCCGACCAGTAGAGGACCTCGTCTCGGCTGTCGAGCACGGGCAAGGCTTGCACTAAGAAGGTGCGCCGCAACGAGTCGGGGCCGCGGACGTGATAGACCGCGCTGAAACGTTCGGAGCAACGAACGCAGCGGTCCCACAGCTGTTCGATGCGGCGAACTTCAGTCTCGTCGAGCTCCCCCTGCCCGCTCGTAAGCGTCGGCCGGCAGGGGGTGACCGCTACGATCTGACCGGTCGCATCGGCTCGCCACAATACGTCGGTCATCTGCGCCATGACCACTCGAACGGAACACATCGTTGATCCGGCGGGGACGGGCGAGAGTTCTCGTTCGCTGAGTCGCTTCATACCGGGCAGCCCTGTTTAGGCTACAGGGTAGGTAAAAGCCTGTCGGTATGGGGGCTAACACTTGCTGGTTTCCCCGTTCAAGTTATCTCGCTGGTTTAATAAAGACGCGCATGAAGGCGGCTCCTGGGTGGAAGAACTCATCCGCGGGAATCGGTACGGCTGCTCATTCGCTCCTGATTCAGCAAGCCTCAAATTGGGCAAGACCGCGTGCAACAAAGGCGCTCAACGTCATGTAGGAGGGGAAATGGTAGGCATCCTTTGGACGATCATCGTGATTCTGTTCTTCTTTTGGCTGATCGGGTTTTTGCTTCACTTCGGCGGAGGCTTGATCCATATCGTGTTGCTCGTCGTGCTCATCCTCGTCGTGGTCAACTTGGTTACGGGCCGAGGCCTGCGCGTCTAGCAGCACCGAGGAAAGGAGACCGACGTTATGGCTCGCCGCAAGAAATCGAGTTCTCGGAAAAAGGGCGCGTCACGTAAAAAGAGCACGTCGCAAAAAAGCAGCTCGCGTAAGAAGACCAGCTCGCGCAAGAAGTCGGGCCGCAAGTACGGGCCGAAAGCCGGCAGGAAGGTCAAGCGCGCGATGCACGAGATGAAGCGCGGCGAGCTAAAATCCGGCCGTTCGGGTAAGAAGGTGAAAAGCCGCAAGCAAGCCATCGCGATCGGCTTGAGCGAAGCCCGCCGCGCCGGGGGTAAAGTACCGAAGCCGAAGCGCTCGAAATAAGGACACCGAGCGCCGCACGAGTCGGCAGTCAACGGGGGCCGGGCCGGCGACGGCTCGGTCCCCCTACTCTTCAGACTTGAACGCTCGCTCGGCGCTGTGATATACTCGCCATCTGTGCCCTCTGCCAGCGGCGACGGTGGGAGCCCTTACGTGACGACGTGAGCGCGATCTCCCTGCGTAAGCGGCGGCGGCGCGGGCCGGACCGGAGTCCATCCTTTGAACCTCATCGACGTCAACAACTTCGACGCAATGCGCATCGGCCTCGCGTCGCCGGAGCAAATTCGCGCTTGGTCGTTCGGCGAAGTCAAGAAGCCTGAAACGATCAATTACCGCACGCTCAAACCCGAGCGCGACGGGCTTTTCTGCGAAAAAATCTTCGGCCCCACCAAAGACTGGGAATGCCACTGCGGCAAATATAAGCGCATCCGTTTCAAGGGGATGATCTGTGATCGCTGCGGCGTCGAAATAACGCGCGCAAAGGTCCGGCGCGAGCGCATGGGGCACATCGAGCTCGCGACGCCGGTCAGTCATATCTGGTACCTGAAAGGAGTGCCGAGTCGGATCGGCATCCTGCTCGATATGTCGCCGCGCCAGCTCGAGAAGGTCATCTACTTCGCGGCATACGTCGTGATCGACCCCGGCGATACGACACTTGCCAAGCGTGAAGTTCTCTCGGAGCAAAAGTACCGAGAAGCGCGCGATAAGTTCGGCAACCGCTTCAAGGCCGGCATGGGTGCGGAAGCGATCCGTGAGCTGCTGCGGGACCTCAACTTGCGCAAGCTCCAAGAGGACCTGCGTAAAGAGTTCAAAGAGACGAGTGGGCAAAAGCGCCTCAAGGCGATTAAGCGGCTCGAGGTCGTCGAGGCATTCCTTTCGAGCGGTAACCGTCCTGAGTGGATGGTGCTCGCTGCGGTGCCGGTGATTGCACCCGAGCTTCGACCGATGGTGCAGCTCGACGGTGGACGGTTCGCAACCTCCGATCTAAACGACCTTTACCGCCGCGTCATCAATCGGAACAACCGGCTCAAGCGGTTGCTCGAGCTCAACGCGCCGGAAATTATTATCAAAAACGAAAAGCGGATGCTCCAGGAAGCCGTCGACGCATTGATCGACAACGGCCGCCGCGGGCGTCCGGTGACCGGGCCGAATAACCGTCCGCTCAAATCGCTCTCCGACATCCTCAAAGGCAAGCAGGGACGCTTTCGTCAGAATCTGCTCGGCAAACGCGTGGATTATTCGGGGCGTTCCGTTATCGTCGTTGGCCCGACACTCAAGCTGCACCA
This sequence comes from Vulcanimicrobiota bacterium, assembly GCA_963826325.1. Classification (GTDB taxonomy): domain Bacteria; phylum Vulcanimicrobiota; class Vulcanimicrobiia; order Vulcanimicrobiales; family Vulcanimicrobiaceae; genus Cybelea. Next base: position 136,493 of record CAWGWT010000002.1, on the reverse strand, counting down.
GTGCGGCTTGCCCAAAGAAATGGCGCTCGAACTCTTCAAGCCCTTCGTGATGAAGAAGCTCGTCGACCGCGGCTTGGCTCACAACATCAAGAGCGCGAAACGTATGGTCGAACGGGTGCGCCCGGAAGTGTGGGACGTGCTCGAAGAGGTGATTAAAGAGCATCCCGTTTTGCTCAACCGCGCACCGACGCTGCACCGTCTGGGAATTCAGGCTTTCGAACCGGTGCTCGTCGAGGGCAAGGCCGTGCATTTACATCCGCTCGTCTGTACGCCGTATAACGCCGACTTTGACGGCGACCAGATGGCCGTCCATCTGCCGCTTTCCGCCGGTGCGCAAGCTGAAGCGCGCATCCTCATGCTCTCGTCGAACAACATCCTGTTGCCGGCGTACGGAAATCCGGTTTCGATTCCGACCCAAGATATGGTGCTGGGACTCTACTACCTCACCTTCCATCGGGATGAATACACCGGCCCGGCAAAGGCCGCGATTCCCGACGATTACGAACGCTTCGAGCGTGCGAAGAAGGAGAACGCGCCCGCCGCCGATGCGGCCGGAGCGATTCCGACCTTTTTCGACGGCAAAGAAGCGATAATGGCCTACGAGAACAAACAGATCGGCCTTCAAGAGTGGATCTACGTGCGCTGGAACGGTGCGCTCATCAAGACCACGGTCGGGCGAGTCATCTTCAACTACGCGTTCCCGGAGCTATGGAATCACGAGTTTTTCAACGCTATCGTCGACAAGGGCGGCCTCAAGAAAACGATCACCGATTGCTATCGCCGGTACGGCAACGCCGAGACCGCACGGTTCCTCGACGCGATTAAGGAGCTTGGCTTCCACTACGCAACGCTCTCGGGAACGACCGTCTCAATCAACGACGTGATCGTGCCCGAAAACAAATATGAGATCGTCGGCAAGGCGCAAGACGAAGTCGACGAGCTGCACCGGCTCTACGAACAGGGCTTCATCTCGGAAGACGAGCGATATAACAAGACAATCGACATCTGGTCGAAGGCTTCAGACGAGGTCACGACCTCGATGCAATCGTCGCAGAATCCCCTCAACCCCGTCTTTATGATGGCGACGTCGGGCGCGCGCGGTTCCATCGCGCAGGTCAAGCAACTCGGAGGTATGCGCGGGTTGATGTCCGATCCGTCAGGTCGCATTCTGGAGATTCCGGTCAAGGCATCCCTTAAAGAAGGCCTGACCGTGCTCGAGTATTTTATTTCGACTCACGGCGCGCGCAAGGGCCTTGCCGACACCGCGCTTCGAACGGCCGATTCCGGCTACCTCACGCGGCGCCTCGTCGACGTCGCTCAAGACGTGATCATCCGTGAGGAGGATTGCGGAACGAGCAGCGGGATCGTCGTGAGCGACATTCGCGTTGGAAAAGAGGTCATCGAACCGCTCATCGATCGCATCATCGGGCGGCGCGCGGCCGAAGAGATCCGTCTCGATCCGAAGCGTCCGACGACGGCGATCGTTACGCGCAATCAAGAGGTCGACGAAGAGAAGGCCAATGCATTGATCAACGCGGGCATCAGCCAGGTGAAGATCCGTTCGGTGCTGGCATGTCAATCGAAGTACGGCGTTTGTTCGCTCTGTTACGGGCGCGATTTGGCCGCCGGAAGCCATGCGGACATCGGCACAGCGGTGGGTATCATCGCCGCGCAGTCGATCGGCGAGCCGGGCACGCAGTTAACCCTGCGGACGTTCCACACCGGCGGTGTCGCGACCGAAGACATCATCACCGGTCTGCCGCGCGTCGAGGAGATCTTCGAGGCGCGTAAACCGAAGGGTCAAGCGACGATCGCCGAAGTGGCGGGCACCGTCAGACTCGGCGACGAGAAGAATAAACGCCTCGTCTTCGTGATTGACTCCAACGGCGAGGAGCACGAGTACGAGATCCCGCCGGGTACGCACTTGTTGGCGCAGGATGGGCAGCGCGTCGAGCCGGGCGATCAGCTCAACGAAGGCTCGCTCAACCCGCACGACATCCTGCGCGTCAAGGGCGAGACTGCGTTGCAAAACTATCTCGTTCAGGAAGTGCAGAAGGTCTACCGCTCGCAAGGCGTCGACATCAACGATAAGCACATCGAAGTAATCGTGCGCTCGATGTTGCGCAAGGTGAAGATCGTCGAGGGCGGCGACACGCCGTTGCTTCCGGGACAGTTGGTCGAAGCGGCCCAGTTCCACGAGGCGAACGAGCGTATGCGGGCCGCCGGCAAGGAGTTGGCGAGCGCCAATCCCGTGCTGCTTGGCGTCACGAAGGCGTCCCTTGCGACTGAATCGTTCCTGTCCGCGGCGAGCTTCCAAGAAACGACGCGTGTGCTGACCGATGCGGCGATCAAGGGCAAATACGATCCGCTGCTCGGCCTGAAGGAGAACGTCATCATCGGCAAGCTAATTCCGGCCGGTACCGGAATGTCGCGATACCGCAACGTCGACATCCTGCCGGACGGACAGGATGTCGACGACGACGGGCGCCCGAGGCACGATTACGATGTCCCCTACGCCACAATGACTGCCGACGAAGCCGCGCTCGCCGAGGTTATGGGCGGGAACGGCGACGGTTTGAGCCGGTTAGTTACCGCTTACGAACGCAACCGCGAGCCGCTTACCGTCCAGTACGAAGGCGAATATGAGGATCACCTTAGCCCGCACGCCGGCCCGAAGAAGACGCAGTACGACCGCCTCAAGGGGATCAATCCGGAAGATCTGTAGCCTCCCTTATTTAGTGTCATACTGATCTTTCGACTCGGCACTACGCGCAAAGGAAAAGAACGGCCCCACATCTGTGGGGCCGTTCTACGCCGGACGCCCCGCAGGTCATTGCGCCGTGATCGTTGGATGAAAAGGCGATGAACAAGGGGCGTTTCGAAGCGTTTTCTGACGGCGTCTTCGCATTTGCGATTACGCTGCTGGCGCTCGGCTTCGTTCTGCCGGAGATGCATATGCCGCCAAATCGCGAGGTTGCGCTCGCGCTTTTGCGGCTCTGGCCGAACTTGATCGCATATGCCTTGAGCTTCTCGGTCATCGGACTGATGTGGCAAAATCATCACGCGCTGTTTCGTCTCGTGCATCGCGTCGATCGCAAGACGGTCTTTTGGAACCTCTTGCTCCTCGCCGCAACGGTACTGGTCCCTTTTGCGACGACGACGCTTGGCTCATACCCGACCCTGTCCGCGTCAACGTTTCTTTACGGCGCCGTTCTCTCGACAAGCGCGACGTTTTATAACCTCATGCTCTTACATCTCGTCCGCTCCGATGCGTTTGAGCCGGAGGTCGACCGGGCGGCGATCGCGTCCACCGTACGCGGATATCGAACGGGCTGGGTGGTCTATGTGGCCGCCACGCTGGTGGCTCTCGTATTGCCGTTGCTTAGTTTCGCGCTGTACCTCGCGATCGTCGTCTATTTCCTCGTCCCACGCGGCGCCGACTCCGACAACCCCTTAACCGCGCGCCACTGGTAATGGGGACTTAGCGAGAAGCGAAACGATCGCGAGCACGCCGACGTTGGCAACGAGCCCGACAAACCCGGCGTTGATGCCCCACGGCGCGACGTTGAGCGCGGCAAGCGGTATTGCCACGGCCAATCCGGCAGCGATACCCGCGCCCACACCCCATGCAGTCGCGCGCGGCCAAACGAACGTCGCAATGACGCCGGGCGCAAATTGCGCGATGCCGTTGTAGTAGAGTAAGAGCAGTTCGACGACCGTCCGCCGCGCGACGAGCCACACGCTGAGCGCCATCACGGCGACCACGAGCACGAGGACGCGAGTGAGCATCGTGCGTGCCCTGTCGCTCGTTGCGATGCCAAAGGCATCCCCGGCGACATTTTTGGTAATGACGCTCGCGCCGCCGAGAATCAGGGCAGAACCCGGAACAAGTGCGGCCAGCGCGCCCGCCGCGCACACCAGCCCCAGCAGCCACGACGGATAGTAGTGCGCAACGACCAGCAGGAATGATTGATCGACGGCAGTGCCCTTTAATCCCGGAGCAATCAAGGTGGCGGAGAAGCCGGCGAAAAGCATCAGGCTCAGGAAGCATTGGTAGAAGGGCAAGAGCATCGCATTGCGGCGCAGCGTGTCGCCGCTGCGTGCGCTAAATATGGCATTGAACGACTGTGGGCCCATGAAGAACCCGATCGCCGACAAGAGCACCGTTGAAGCAAACCAGATCGTTCCATGAAATGCACTCCCAGTCGGAAGCGCCAGCATCTGCGGGTGCAACTGGAACACCCGATCGAACATTGCGCTCGGCGAGCCGAAGAAGCGTATGGGAATGGCAATGCCCGCGAAAATTACGGCTCCTAACACAAAGATGTCTTTGATGACGCTCGCCCACGCCGTGCCGCGCAGCCCAGCGCTAAAGACAAAGAGCGCGAGGATGATGAAACCGATGGCGACCGCCGCCGTAGCGTCGTAGGCTCCGTAGCCCGCAATGCGAAGAAGAATCTGCAGGCCGCTAAGCTGCAGCGAAACGTAGGGCACGATCATGAGGAACTGTAGGAGGGCGGTCGCAACACCGAGCGCCCGACTCTTGTAGCGAGTCTCGAAAAAATCGGGTCCGGTGAGCAGGTTATGATCTTTGCCGACTCGCCAAACGGCGGGCGTGAGAAAATACGCGATGACGTAGGCACAGGTGCCGTAGGCCATAATGTAGTATGCTGGCGCACCCTGCGAATACGACATTCCGGCGATGCCCAGGAACGTAAACGTCGTGTAGATTTCACCCGCGAGCAGCACCCACAGAAAGAGGGTGCCGAAGGAACGGCCACCGACGATATACTGCTGCGGATCCATCTTGACGCGCCGCACGGCAAGCAGTGCAAAAACGATCGTGCCAAACACGACGATCGCAACGATCGCAAGCGCGGTAGTAGCGGGTGAAATCACCAGTGCCGTTCCAAGCGGCCGATGGTCCAAAGAAAGGCCGGCGTCAGGAGCACCCACGCCACGATCCAACACAGCAGGAAGGGCAATCCAAGAATCCTCGGCTCGATGCGATTAACCAGAGGCACCGCGACCGTCAGCGCCGCAATTGGCAGCGCCGCCAGCAAGATCCGCAGCAAGAGGGCGCTCGAGGGAGGGGCAGACCGCATAGCGGCGCATTTACGCCACGCTATGCAACAACGCCCTTCGTTCGTCGGACCTCTCGTGGTCATTGGAATCGTGGTAGTCGTCGCGCTTTTCGTCGCGGGCTCGTACAACTCGCTCGTGACGCTCGGCCAAGCGGTCGATGCACAGTGGGGTCAGGTTCAGAACGTCTATCAGCGCCGCGCCGATCTCATCCCCAACCTCGTGGCCACCGTCAAAGGCGCGGCCAACTTTGAGTCGAGCACCTACGAGGCGGTGGCAAAAGCACGCGCGAGCGTCGGTCAAATTTCGCCCCAAGTCGTGCAAAATGCCGTAAACAACCCGCAGGATTTCGCAAAATACGCCGCCGCACAGGATCAGCTTGGCGCTACGCTTTCCCGGCTGCTGGCGGTGGTGGAGAACTACCCTCAGCTCAAAGCAACCGAAAACTTCCAAACGCTGCAGGCCCAACTCGAGGGTACTGAGAATCGCATCGCTTTCGAACGCAGGAAATATAACGACGCCGCGCGCGCGTTCAACACGAAGCGCGACACGTTTCCTACCGTTTTCATTGCCGGCATGTTCGGCAGTCGCTTCAACGAAAAGCCGTACTTTCAATCACAACCCGGCGCCGAGAAACCCCCCGTTGTGAATTTCAGCCCGTGACGCCCGACCAGCGCGCCGCAATTGCGCGTTCCATCACGGCCGCCGAAGATGGAACGACCGGCCGCATCGCCGTCCGCGTTATACCCGACGCAAACGTCGACGCGTTCGCTCGGGCAAAACGCGAGTTCGAGCAACTCGGGCTGCACCGCCATGAGCACGCCAACGCCGCGCTGATCTTGGTTGCGCCCCACGCGCGGCGGTTTGCGGTACTGGGGGATCGGGCGCTGCACGAGCGCGTCGGGGAAGCGTTTTGGAATGACGTCGTAGAGCAAAGCCGGCCATACTTTAGTCGCGATGAGATTTTCGAAGGGATTCTCCACGCGATCCGCCGGATCGGCGAAGCGCTGCACGAGCACTTCGCGCAGCCGTCGGGATATCAAGCGACGTGAAGATGCGGTTGCTTTTTGTCGTGGCCGCGTTGCTTGCGTACGCGTGGGCGGTGCCGGCGATGGCGGCTGGTTTCAAGGTACCGCCGACGCCGAATCATTACGTCACCGACAACGCCGGCGCGCTTTCGGAGAGCACGCGGGCGTCGCTCGAAAACCAGCTTCACGCCTACGAAACGTCGACCGGACATCAGATTGTCGTTTGGATCGGCCAAACGACCGGCGACGTTCCCTTAGAGACGTGGACCGGCGAAACCGCCGACCAATGGAAGATCGGGCGGCGCGGTCACGACGACGGCGCGGTGCTTTTTATCTTCATGCAAGATCACAAGGTTCGCATCGAGGTTGGTTACGGTTTGGAGAGCGCGCTGACCGATGCCGACTCCTATCGAATCATTCAAGACGTTATTCGTCCGCGCATGCGCGCCGGCGATGTCGATGGCGCCGTCACGAGCGGCGTCGCGGCGATGCTGAGCACAATCTCACCGTCGTACAAAGGCGCCACGGCGCCGCCCGAGGTTCAGCAGACAGGAATCGGACTCAACGGCGGCATCGTGATCGTGGTGCTCTCTTTGATTGTCATCTTGATCATCGTGATGGTCGTAATGCAGATCGTCGGGAGCATTCGCTATGGGTACCTCGTGATGCGGGAGGGCTCGCCGGCGGCAAGGAGAGCCATGCGAAATTGGTGGTTCTGGGGTGGCGGATTGGCAGGCGGAGGCGGATCCTCGTTTGGCGGCGGGGGCTTCGGAGGCGGTTTCTCGGCCGGTGGCGGCGGCTTCGGAGGCGGCGGCGCTTCAGGCGGCTGGTGACGCGATGCTCGGGCTAGTGCTCGGCGTTTCCATGCTGAGTTACGACGTTTTGATCTCAGCCGGTCATGAAGGGCGTCCCGCGAGCTGCGTGCATTTCCCGGCGCACCATTGCAATCTCGGCGCGGCCGGTGAGCGCGCTTGGACGCCGATCGTCGCCGATGAGGCGACGCAAATCCTCCGAGCTCACGGCTTGACGGTTGCGCGCCTTCCGGCTGACTTCACCGGAAAATATCTGGTCGCGGCGGCGGTCTTCATTCACTTCGACGGCTCGGATCCACCCTGCGCCAGCCGCGCGTCGATCGGATACGCGCACAAGCGCGACGCTGCAGCGGCAGCGATGTGGCAGTCGCTGTACGAGCGTTATTGGCCGTTCGGGTTTCAATCGGATAATTTCACGATCGGGTTGCGCGAATATTACGCTTACCGCCAGGTTGATGCGCGCGACGCAAGCCTCGTGCTCGAGCTTGGTGAGATTACGTGCCCGGCACAGCATGCGTGGCTCGCGCCGCGTCTGGAGTGGACGGGGGCTCTGCTGGCGCACTTCCTAAGCGAATTGATCGGTAAAGGCAGCGTTCCGAATCCGGGAGCATATCGAGGACAGGCGAGGACGAGAGTGCCTTAGAACGAAGCGCGATGATCCGCACGCTGCCGAACGAAGATCGCAGCGAATTTACTGCATCTGCGTCGATCGAGCGCTCGCGACTGATCGAACGGTTGGCTGTATCGGCAAAGTATCCAATCGCGCTCTTGATCGCTCCCGCTGGCTACGGCAAATCAGTCATACTTCGTCAATATCTTGCCACGCTGGTTGAGCCGAATGTTCGGTTTGCGCTGCACGCGGAACATGCAACTCTTCTGGGCTTCCTTCGAGGGCTAACGGAGGCGCTGCGAGAGGAAGCACCGCACGCAATCACGGCGCTAGCGGGCGCCTACGAGCGAAACGCCTCTTCCCCAAAGCGAGGAGCCGATCTCGCTCGGTGGATGGATGCGCACCTGGAATCGTTCGGCGGCGTGATCGCTATCGACGATCTTCACGTAGCTGACGGCGATCCGGAGGTCGCGCGATTCGTGACTTCTCTCATCGAGCGAACCAAGGCAAGAATCCGATGGATTCTCGCCTCACGCTCAATGGCCGGTCTTCCCGTGGGGACATGGCTCGCTTATCGCGACGCGGATCTTCCTATCGACGAACACGACCTGCGGTTTACGCTGGACGAAGTGCTCCAAGGCGCCCGTGGCTTGAGACTTGCAATACGTGACGAAGAGCTTGACGAACTGCTGAGGCTGACGGAAGGTTGGCCGGCCGCAATGAGCTTTGCCCTACGCACCTCAACGCGCTCCTCGGAGTTACGCAACGTTTCGGCGCTCACCCGAGAGATGATTTACCGGCTGCTCGCGGAGCAGGTTTATGCTGCTCTCGATGACGAGGAGCGCAGCCTGCTCGAAATCGCGGTCGCGCTCCCAGTTATTGAGGTGACGGTTCTTGAACGGGCGGGATTCGATCGCGCGCTCACCATTGTTGAACGATTGCGCGAGCGGACGGCGTTCATCCATGAGGAATCGCCGGGTGTTTATCAATGCCACGACCTCTTTCGCGAGTTCCTCCGGCGGGAGGCGGCGCTGGGTGGTAAGCGTGCCCAGCAGCTCGTGCAGCGCCGGGCTGCACACGCCCTCGAGGAAAATGGCGACATCGAGCACGCGATTGCGTCCTATGTTGCATCGGTATCGTCGGCAGATGTGTTGCGCTTGCTCGAAAGACACGGTTTCGATCTTTTGGAGCGTGCCCGCGGCGACATCGTAGCGCGCGCCATCGAAGCAATCGACGAAAAAATGCGCCGCGAGAACCCGACCATCCTCGCGCTGCAGGGAGCGCTTCAAGCAGTTGCAGGTAAATTCGCGCGAGCCGAATCGCTGCTTCGCCGTGCACTGGCTCGGTCCGGCAACGACCGCGATTTGACGGCAACCGTAAGTCTCAGGCTTGCGTCGCTAATGGCAAACCAGGGCGAAGATGTTGTCGGAATTCTCCATCCCGGTGGAAGCGAGACGGCGCACAAAGTACGGCACATCGAGCTGAGGCACTTTCTCTAATCGCAGGTCAACGGGCAGTTGCTGGGGATTCAGTGACGGCGCAAAGAGCACTTGCCGACTGTCGAGGCGCTGATGCCCGAAATCGACTCTGACTCGGTCCGTGCGAAAGTCGCTACATCACATGGGAATCGCGTTTCATCACCTTGGAATGGCGAGCAGAGCTTTTGAAGTGCTTACACAATCAAGCGAGCTGGCTGCAGACCTTCACTTGTACAGCATTGTGAGTCGGGCAAGCGCCGTGTTGTCAAATTTAGCACTTCACGAAGAAGATGATGTTGATCGAGCAGCTGCACTATGCTGAATCTGCCGCGCAAGCAGCGACGAAGGCTGGCGATGCGTTCGCGCTTCAGACTGCTTTACTACAACTGCTAAGTGCGCAAATGCGTCGAGGCGACGTGCAGAAGAGTACCGATATCGAGCAGAGATTGGAAACTACAAGAAAAAGCGACCTAGCGACGAGATACCTTGCACTTTTCCGGTCTCTGCGGCTTGCATGGGTAGGTCGATTCCGCGAGGCACATCAGCTGCTGTCTGCGTGCTGGAGGAGCTGCCGTTTAATTCCGATCGTATCCTGTGTGGGAGTGATATGCTCTCTTTCTAGCGGTCGACGGGCATCCTCAGCTCAGCAACAAGCTTAGTAAGTGAGATCTTGGAATGCTTGCCTCGTCAGCAGTTACAGGCCTTTTTCGGGTCCGCGCCATGGCTATTGTAAAGTCGCTTTGCGCAATTGTCGAGGCCGTGAACGGGCGCACGACGCACGCGGATCGCGTTTTGAGGGGTGTAAAAGTAGATGGTGATGTGGTGATTATGCTCGTCGTTAGGTGGCGCGACAGCATGCTGTCGCGTGGCTTTCGCGTCGGAGAGACGTGACTCGGGTCGAATAAGAAAGAGTCGATCGAAGGCCTTAGCGCCCTCGGCTATGGGGACATTGCTCGGCTTTGGGAGCCGTGGACCGCGGTGCTGAGTTATGGTGAAGAAAGTTTTCGCGGCGGCGGTCTCACCAGATCGGAACGCGAAATCATTCGGTTGCTGGCCGAGGGCTTGATGCCGAAGGAGATTGCGGCGGAGCGGACGCAGCGTCCACACTGTTCGGGTGCATGTTGCTAACGCTATCGCAAAGCTCGGATGCCATGGGCGAGGCAGAAGCACTAATCCGCTCGTCGCATAGGCCTACTCTAGTCCGTGCTGCAGCTGTGCTCTCAACCTAGGATTAGCTGACAGGGCGGAAATCGGCACTTGTCAATCTAGCTTGCTCATTGATCGGGAGCCGTTCAGCATGCATTAGTTTATTTTCAGCTCTCCTTATAGGCCTGGCGATTCGCCGCCCGGCCGTTACTCGCATCGCCCATATAGGCGACTTACAGTGGCGCACTAGCTTGTGCGCCACCCAGTTGGCACTCGTCCATGCCAGCATTGCAGCATGGACGAGTACTTTATAGGGGCCGGCGCGCTCCTGACGGCGGGGCCAACGGCCTCCATCGCCGGAGCGACTCTCCACGCGCAGACTATCCCGGGCTTGGCGGGGCGCATCGAGGCGGCCTTGGTGGATTTCGAGGCCACGCAGGTTAGTGAGGTTTCGCGCATTCTTATAGTGGCGGCAGGCTGGAGCGGAGCGCGCTTTCGAGCCGAGATCCTGGCCAAACTCCTGGAGCAGCGTGAATGCACGCTTGCCGACGTAATCGCGACCCTTGCGGAAGCGACCGAAGCACGGGAAGTCCATATCTTCGCTCATTGGCTCCCCGACGAGGCAACCAGCGCTTTACTCGCCGAGCGGGGCATCCAGGTTCTGGCGCACCCTCTCGAAGCCATAGGCCAGGCGGCGTTGGTTTCGGGGCAGCGCCTCGAGCGGTGGCAGTCGCCCGTCCGCGCTGCCTAGCGAGCGGCGTTCAGGTGGTTCCAAGGGTGAGAACGGACGATGCAGCGTAGAAATGCATACAATGCCCAATGCCCGCGTTGCGGTCATCGACGACGATCGCATGGTGCGGGAGATGTTGGAACTTGGACTCTCCCGCGAAGGCTACGAGGTGCGGACCGCCATGGACGGGCTGGCTGCGCTCGAGCTCGTCAAGATCTTCGATCCCGAACTCATCGTGCTCGATATCATGATGCCGAAGATCGATGGGGTGACGCTATTGCCGCGGCTCCGCGAGATCACGCAAGCGCCGATCCTCATGCTTACCGCCAAGGGCGGCACCGAGGACAAGGTGCGCTCATTGAGCTCCGGCGCCGACGACTATCTCGTTAAGCCGTTTGTCTTCGAAGAGTTGATCGCCCGGCTTCAGGCCAAGCTGCGACGGCCTCAGCTCATCGAAGAGAACGTACTGCGCTGGCGGGACATCTCAATCAACCCTGCCACGCGCGAGGCCTGGCGGGGAAAGGAACCGCTCGAGTTCACCCAGCGCGAGTTCGACTTGCTGGAAGTCTTCATGCGGGAGCCTCGTCGCGTCTTCAGCAAGGATCATCTTCTAGAGATCGTCTGGGGACACGACTTTGAGGGCGGGCCAAATATTGTCGAGACTTACATATCGTATCTTCGTGGGAAGGTAGATCGGCCTGGCGAACCCGGCTCGTTCATTCGGACGGTCCGAGGCGTCGGCTACGGCCTCTCGCAATAGGATAGCGCTCAAACAGTGAAGCTAGCGGCGCGCCTATCCGCTCTATATGCCGTGCTGCTCGGCGTGACCGTTTTGGTGGTCATCCTTGCTTCGTCCATTGCTCTAGTCTTTGAGTTGGGGCAATTTTCCGGCGACGTCATAATGGCCAAGCACGAAGAGGCGAGAATCCTCGTCGATCAATATCGGCGCGAAGGAAAGACGCTTGCGCAGGCTGCGCCGGAAATCGTTAACGCGCTGAGCGGAATCGGATTGCGCGTGACCATCTTCGATCTGAAAGGGCGTTACCTCGCGGGTGACAAGACGTTGCGTCCCAAACCGCTGGCCGGCGTCCTGGCAGCAGGCGGAATGCAACATTTTATTCCGCCGTCGCTCCGCGGGCCGCAACTAACCCCCGCTGCGCATGGGGCGGGCCGGCCCTATAACTACCGCGGCCCGCTTTCGCCGCTTCCGCCGGATCCCACCCTGCTCGAGCCGCTCTCGCTTACCCACGTCGAAGGCGGGTATGTCGGCTTCGGGCCGTCCTTCCCGCTTCTGCTCGTTTCGCTCGTCCCATATTGGCGGATCGTGCTCACGATCGCATTGGCTGCGATTCTGCTTTCCTGGTTCGTCGGACGCCTCTTCGCGCAGCAATCGCTGCGGCCCATCAACGAAGTGAGCGATTCCTTGCGAGCATTGGCCGACGGCGATTACACGCAGCGGCGTTTCGTTATGGCGGGCGGCGACGAGATAGCCTCGCTCACTGGGGCCTTCAACGATGCCGTTGCGAGCGTTGCGACGGCAATCGACCATCGCCGGAAGGCCGAGGAACGCATGCGCCAGTTTGCCGCCGACGCCTCGCACGAACTGCGCACGCCGCTTACCGTGATTGCCGGTTATATCGACGTATTGCGCCGTGGCGCAATCGAGGAGCCGCGGATTGCACGTCAGATCCTCGCGACCATGTCTCTCGAGAAAGAGCACATGCGCGGATTGATCGACCGGCTCATGCGTTTGGCACGGCTCGATTCGGAGGCTCCGCCGTATATCGAGCACGTCGACGTGGCCGAGCTTTTGCGCAGTCAATGCGAAGCCGCACGGCGTTTGGACGATCGCCGGACGATTGACTATAGCGTGCACGGTCTCAAAACGATCCAAGCCGATCGAAATGAGCTGGCCGAGGCTGTTTGGAATGTCATTGAGAACGCATTGAAATATGCACCCGACGCGCCAATTCATTTGAGCGCGGCGCGCAGCAATGGTCATGCCGTCATCACAGTCCGAGACGACGGCCCCGGCATGTCGGAGTCCGAGCGTCTTCATGCTTTTGAACGGTTTTACCGCGGCGACCAGCGCGGCGAAATCGTCGGAACGGGTCTCGGCTTGGCGATTGCCAAGCGCGCCGTCGAGCGCGCCGGCGGCGGCATCGCCATCGACAGTGCGCCCGGTCACGGCACCGCCGTCACGATCACAATCTAACTTTCACAGCACAACCTCAGGCGCTCGAAGCGGGCGCTACCTATAATCGTGTGGACATGCTCAGACGGAGCGCTGCGGCGACAGTTTCGCTGCTTTTGCTATTGGCTGGACTAACGCCGAGCGCGATTGCACAGTCCGATTCCGGAGAAATCGATATCGTCGTCGTAGATGCGACGACCAAGCAGCCGCTCGAACTGGCTCGCGTGCTTCTCGACGGTCCGGTCATCACCTCGGAGCTTACCGGAAAGAACGGCAAAGTCGTCTTTACCGATGTCCCCGACGGCATCTATCGCGCGCGACTCGTCCGTCGCGGCTACCAAAGCCTGACGTCTGCCTCGTTCGAAGTGCTCGACGGCCGAATCGTTACGGTAAGCTTCGCGTTGGCAATGGCAACCGGCGGCCTAAAAGTTATCGGCGAGGTGACGGCCAAGGCTTCGGCGACGATTTCGTCCACCAGCATCGATCAGAACTCGCCGCAGCGGCGCCTTTCGAGCGATCTCGCCGATGCACTCAATAAACTCTCCGGAGTAACCGTTTCGACGTCGAGCGACGACAGCGACGCGACGCAGACGATCTCGCTGGAGGGGCACGACCCGTCGCAGACACAGCTCACCCTCAACGGCATTCCGCTCAACGCGCCGGGCTCGACCGGTAATCTCGGTGGCTTTGCAACCGATCTCTTCCAAGGCGCCTCGGTACACATGGGACCGACGCTCGGAGGACTCGGCGGTTCGGTGAATTTTAGTACGCTGCAGCCGACGTTGAGCTGGATCTCGCAGATCCAAATTTCCACCGGCAGTAACGGCCGCTACAACTACTCACTCGCCGAAACGGGATCGGCCGGCAAGCTGGGACTCGCGGTGCAGACCGTCGATCGGCTTTATCCAAGCCTGATCGACGGCGATCTCTATGAGGACGCCAGCGGCCTCGATTACGTCCACGACGGAGATAGCACGATCTCGGGAAACGTCTTCTCTACGCGTTACGAGTTTAGCGACGATAATTCGATGACCGGCTTGTTCATGAACTCGACTCGAAACACCAACATCGTGTGCCTGCGCTACAACGGCGAGCCGGCGACGACGCTTCCCTGCGGATATGGACCGAACAATACGGACAGCAGCAACGTGCAGCTCTACTCGCTTGCCGACAATGCCTTGATCGGGGCGACGCAGCTTCAAACTTCGGTTTTCTCGCTCGATTCGAGCAGCCTCTTGAACGAGCTAGCACGTTACGTGAACGGCCTGCCGTCGCCGACCGGCTACTCGAGCGACACCCGATCGACCGGATACGTCGTGAATGCCACCTTGCCCGCGAAAGAGCGCCATACGATCTCAATCCAGGCGTACGGGACTTCGTCCGAGTTCACCACCACGCCGCTGACTCCGCAAGCTTCAGAGTTTTACAGCGGCATGCAAACGACACAGTATAACGTATTGCAAGCGACCGACACGATCCACTCGAGCGATAAGCTCACGCTGACAGGATCGGCTGGTTTGAGCACCGCTACCGGCAACTCGGGGATTTCGGAGCTCGCGAGCGCCGGCGCGACCTGGCGGCCCACGACGCGCGACGCCTACAGCGCATCGTTTGCGCTCGGCGGCGCCGCAGCGACGCAGGGCAGACTCCAAATCCTCAGCGATCCGGCGTCGCTGCGATTCGATTGCGTCGGCAAGGTCGCATACGGCAACGCGCCCGGCGAACAGCCGCAAAACAATTCGTCGAATTCGCTTCGCGTCAGCTACACTCATCAGCTGCACGGCGGTAACGTTTCGCTCACGCTCTACCGCCAGGTGCAAAACGGCGTGCTGCTGCCGGTCTACGTTGACGGCTACGTGCTCAATCAGCTTGGCGCGTTGCCGGCGGGCTATCTTCAAGAGGTTGCGCAGATTTACAACTCCCCGGCCGGCTGCAACACGCCGCCCGCAACACCATTTTCGTCGCAGCAGCTCTACTTTTTGACGCCGGTCTCGGGCGTGCAGCGGCTCTATCAAGGCGCGGAGCTGACGGGATATGTCACGCTAGGGAACCTCGTCATTCAGCCGTACTACAATCTTACCGGCGCCCAGGCAGCCTCGAACAGTTACATCTTCGATAACCCGTGGTCGATCACGATTCCGGGCCAACAGCTTCCCAATGTGCCGTTGCAGAAGGCCGGTATCGTGCTGGATTACAAGGCCCCCAACTCGATGTTCGAGTGGCTCGCCGATGCGCAGCATGTCGGCACGAACAATCCAAACAACCTGCCGCCATACACCACCTTCGATGCCGGCGTCACCGCGCAGCTCACGCGCGGAACGCTTACCCTTGCGGCGACGAACGTCACTGATGCCTATGCTGGAGTATTCGCAAGCCCGGCCAACGCGGTACCGTTCACGACCCTGGGGGGATACGACATCGCGAACATCGCGCGCCCGCTGGTGCCGCGCACTTACTCGTTGACGTACTCGGCGCGCTTCGGCCAGGGCGTACTCTCGTCGCAGACCGCAACTGCCTTCCACGCTCGCGGCAGCGGAGGGGGTCCAGGGGGTCCCGGTGGTCCGGGTTATAACGGTGGTCCGCCGGGCACTCCGGGTGGTCCAGGCGCAGGCGGCGGCCGGGGGATTCAATCGCTCTTTTCACCGCTGCCCCAAACGCCGCCGGCCGATCCGTTTTTTGTCACCGCCAATCCGGCCACGTGCAGCGCGGAGAATGCCGCGAAGGCGCGCCAGCTTTCGGCTGAGCTCAAAGCCTACGTTGCACGAATCGAAGCGGCGCGAACCGCGGCCGGCTATCCGGCGACCATGCCGGCGCCGTTGCTGACCGATGCAACGGTTACCTATCATGGGCTCGGCACGACCTATGCGCTCGCGATCATTCCTAAAGGCACCGGCATGCTGCGCGCGTTGGCTGGTTGCATGTCGCTGCACATCGCGCGCACCGGTGATGTCGCGCAGCGTAAGCTCTTTACACCCTCGAGCCCGCTCTTCTTCGTGCCGCAGCTCAACTTCATGCCGGCCGTAGGACTGTACTTCGTCGCGCGTCAACCGCAGCCAGGACAGGAGATGTTCCGCTTCTACAAACTTCCGACGACGCCGATCAAAGATCCGTTTGAGGTTCGGACGTCATCGTCGTGCACCGGTCAAGTGAGCAACCTCGCTACGCAATCGCTTGCCGAGCTGCAGAAGCACTTTGTAAACGATGCGCCGACGCCGAGCTGGACGATCACCGCGCATGCGGCGAAAGCGGGCACATGGTACGAGCTGGATCCCGGCGATGCGACCGTCATTCCGGCGATAATCGCTTGCGGTCGCATTGCCGCCACGACGCCCCAAGAGCTCTCGCAGCGCGGATTCGACGGCAAGCCTATCCCCGAGCTCAATTACGCGCCCAGCCTCGGCCTCTATCTGGTTCGGCCGGCGCCGCGACGTTCGCCGTCACCGTGAGTCCTTCGACTCCGCTTCGACAGGCTCCGCACCGCTCACGATAAATTCGCGGGAGCGTCCGGCGCTGCGCGCGCGCTCGACCATTTCCCGCATCCGCGGGTGATCGCCGCGAATCGTTTTCACCCACGTTTCGAAGCGTGGCACCGCTTCGCCGGTGCGGAAGAGAAAATACCAGACGTTCATGTCGCCCATGAGCGCAAAGCGTCGTTTGAAATCTTTTGCTAGCGACTCATACGATTGGAAAGAACGCAAATACTTTTGAAATCCGCCATATTCGCGATCCGCTTCAAGAAGCGCCCTCGCATCGGCGATCGTCGCTCGAACCTTTCGCGGCATACGAAGAATACCGGGCGTCGCGAGCACGCGTTCGACGTCCAAATCGTCGTACGCCGCGACGCGGACGGGATCGAAGTCGGAGAACGCCTCACGATAGGCGCCCCACTGGTCGGCGATTTGCTTCCAGCGCACGCCCGCTTGGAAGACGGCCCGCGTCATCACTTCAAAGTAGTCGGCCAGCGAGGCAGGGGCGATGACGTCGGGAATCGTTGCCAAGGCGCTGCGCGGTCGCTACGGCCCGGCGGCTCCGGGTCCCTTCCGGGCGGCAGGGACCGGCGCGGTCGAGGTCGCAAAAGCCCCGCACAATGCTGCTCTCGTCTCGCGGTCGGATTCTCGGTTGTTCCGTTTAGAAGTCCACACCGTCGGCAGAGTCTAAGGAGTTTCGTTTCGTGTACGTAGATGAAATGCTCAACTGTGTGGACTGCGGACGTCAGTTTGTCTTCAGTTCGGGCGAGCAACGTTTTTACGAGCAAAAAGGCTTTCAGAACAAACCGAATCGCTGTCCCGATTGCCGTCAAGCACGCAAACAGATGCGCACGAGCAGTGGAACGACCAGCGAGCGCACGTCACGCCCTCGCGAGATGTTCACTGCGACGTGCAGCAACTGTGGAGGCGTGGCCGAGGTTCCGTTCAACCCGCGCGGCGATAAACCGGTCTATTGCCGGGATTGCTTTGCCTCGCGGCCGTCGTATCGCTGAACTTTCGCTCTCAGTCACCCCCTAAGCGCTCCTACGACGCCGTCGTCATCGGCGCCGGCCACAATGGCCTGGCGTGCGCGGCGCTGTTGGCAAAAGCCGGACGTACCGTCGGGGTCTTCGAGCGGCGCGACGCCATCGGCGGCGCGGCCGTCAGCGAAACCGACGTATGGCCGGGCTATACGCTTTCGACGGCTTCGTACGTGTGCAGCCTGCTCGATCCGTGGCTAGTCGAAGAGCTGAGTCTGCGCGAGCGCGGACTCTCTTACTATCGTAAAGATCCCTACGCCTTCACGCCGCTGCTCGACGGCCGATCGCTGCTGCTGGGCACCGATCGAGCGCAGAATGCGCGGGAAATCGCCGCGTTCAACCCTCGCGACATCGCCGGTTTCGATGCTTACGTCGAGCGGACGGACGCTCTGGGGAAGGCCCTTTTCGACTCGTTTTCCGATGAGGATCCGTGCTTCGAGCGCTTCGATCCGGAAACGCAGCGGCTGCTGCGCGGCTCCGCGGCCGAGATGGTGGAACGCTACGTCTCGACGCCGGTCTTGCAAGCCGAGCTCGTCAACGACGGACTAATCGGCACGCATCTGGGTCCGCGCGATGCGGGTACGGGATACGTTCTCGCGCACCATCTTGCCGGCCGGCTGCTGGGAGCGCAAGGCGCGTGGGCGTTCGTGCGCGGCGGCATGGGATCGGTTTCGCGCGCACTGGCATCGGCAGCCGTCGCGTACGGTGCCGAAATTTTCGCAGACGCGGCCGTTACGAAGATCCTCGTCGAAGACGATCGCGCTTGCGGGGTGGAGCATTCTCGCCTGAAAGGCGGTGACAACGTGGCAGTGCGGGCGGCCGTCGTCGCATCGAACGCACATCCTCGCACGACCTTCCTTGACTTGCTCGACCCTTCGATTCTCGAGCCGAAATTCGTGTCGAAAGTAACGCAATGGAAGAGCGCCGGCCCCTCGTTGAAAGTAAATCTCGCGCTGGGCGAGCTGCCGAACTTTACGTGCCGGCCGGGAACGAACCCTCAGCCGCACCATCGGGCGACGATTCACGTTGCGCCGTCGATCGATTATCTGCAGAAGGCGTACACAGATGCATGCAGCCGCGGCGAAAGCGACGAGCCCCTGATCGAATGTTTTCTTCAGACGCCGACGGATTCGTCGCTCGCACCAGCCGGCAAGCACGTCCTCTCGATCTTCGCGCAATACTTCCCTTACGACCGTGCCGGCGGATGGACCAGTGCGAAGCGCGAAGCTGCGGCTGATAAGATCGTCGCGATCCTGGCTCGCTACGCGCCGAACCTCCTCAACGCGGTCGAACGCCGCCAAGTGCTGACGCCCCCCGATCTAGAAGCGCGGTTCGGTCTGGTCGGCGGCCACATCTTTCACGGTGAGCTGCTCCCGGGACAAATCTATCAGGATCGCTTCTCGACCCGCACGCCGCTGCGCAACCTTTATCTTTGCGGCTCGGGCGCGCATCCCGGGCGGTTGCGTCAGCGGCTTCCCAGGCAAACGCGCCGCGCATGCCATCCTCGCAGACCTCCGTCGAAAAAGCGACAACCAATGACAACGCGCCGTTCACAAGATTGAGCTACGGTACGCAGATGCAAGTAACGTGGAAACCGGTGCGCGGCGATGTGGACTCTGCTCGCGCGAAGCTGCCCGATAGTGCTTTCGCCTTTCCCAACGAGCGCAAAGAGCCCCTTACCGATGCGGCGCACGTCCGCAGCGCAATCGCGCGTTTTGGCGAAGTGCGAGGCGTGACGGAGAATGAACGCTCGCAAGCCTTTGCCAACATCAAAGCCGCCGCCGGATACTACGGCATCACCGTGAGGGCCTCGAGCTGGCGCGACCTGGTGGCTTAGCCCGCTTTAACACGGCCCTCAGCAACCTTTACGAGAGAAGATAGTAGAATCGCGTATGAATAGACAGATTTTCGCGCTGACGCTCGCGCTCAGCGTAGTTCCTGTGATGGCGCTGGCCCAGGATACCAGCGCCCCGGCAGCCCCGACGGCCGACCAACGTCAGGCGATCCATCAGACATTGCAGCGCTTCGCTCAGCAAGAAGACCAGCTCCATCAGCAGATGCGCTGGCAAATACTTTCGGCGCTCAGTCCCGTCCATCGTCGCGCGGTCGGTGCAACGATCGGCGACCTTGCGATCGCGCAAAGCCCGGATATTCAAGGTGCCACGAAGCGCCTAGACGAGATGCTCTCGGGGGCCGAGCGGCAACGGATCGTCGCGGCCCACGCCGCGTTCGAGGCCCAGAGCCGTCAGCTGCACGAGCAGATGCGGACCGAGCTGCAGAGCGCAATGCCGGCGGATCACCCGCAGTTCATGGGCCATAGGCCCCAGAATGGCGCGATGCCGTCGCACCCTCAGCTTGACGCCGGAACGCTTTTGCTGATGGCGCTTACGCCGCGGCCGCTCGGCATGATGGGTTGGCACGGTCCCGGCATGATGCACATGGAGGGCGCGCCCCCGCAATAAGGGTACAGCCAGGGCGTGACGCCCAACGCATGGCAGCGCACGCTCTGGGTTATGGTAACGGTGCAGGCGTTGATGTCCTTCGCCTTCTCCGTTTCGGGTCCGTTTCTACCGCTCTTCATCATTCAGCTCGGCGTTAAGCCGATCGCGGCCGTGTCGATCTGGGCCGGCGTCATTGCGTCCGTGAACTTTTTGGCGGCGGCGATATTCTCGCCGGTCTGGGGCGGTATCGCCGATCGCACGGGACGCAAAGCAATGGTGATACGTTCGTGCGTTGCCGTGGCGATATTTACGGCGCTCATGGGCGTCGTGCAGAACGTTTGGCAGCTCTTCAGCGCGCGCGCCTGCATGGGTATCTTTAGCGGGTTTTCCGCCGCCGCGATCGCAATGGTCGGCACGCAGGTTCCCGAGGAAAGCCTTGGCTTTTCGCTCGGCTGGATGACGACGGGTCAGCTCGTCGGTGGTCTCTGCGGGCCGCTCTTCGGTGGGTTTCTCGCCGATCGCCTCCACGATTACCGCCAAGTCTTCTACGTTACGTCGCTCTTCGCGCTCGCCGCAGCTCTGGTATGCATCCTCTTCGTGCGCGAGCGCTTTACGCCCGATACGACGTCGAATCGGCGCGTGTCGTTCTTTGCAAGCCTTCACGAGGTCGCGACGCATCCGTCACTCGCACCGATGTTCGTCGTGGTGCTGCTCGCACAAGTCGTCGCTTTCGGCGTCCAGCCGGTAGTCGCGCTCTTCGTACGGGATCTCGCCGGCAACGTTCCGTGGATTGCGACCGCCGCGGGCTTGGCTTTTGCGGTAACGGGTCTAGCCGACCTCCTCGCCTCGCCGTTTTTAGGCAAGCGCAGCGATCGAATCGGCTATCGCCGCGTGCTGTTGATCTCGCTTGGCGGCGTCGCCGCCTTTACCATTCCCCAAGCATTCGTTCACAGCGTCAATGCGTTCATCGCGCTGCGCTTCGGCGTCGGCTTGTTCTTAGGTGGCGTGCTGCCGACGGCCAACGCACTGATCGGCCGAGTCTTCCCGGTGCAGCGGCGCGGACAGGTCTTCGGAATCACCTCGAGCGCGACGTTCATGGGAATGTTTGCCGGACCGCTGCTGGGCGGAACGATTGCTGCGCGCTTCGGTTTCGAGACCGTCTTTCTTACACTTGGCTGTATGGCGCTGGCAAATTTAGGCTGGGTGTTGTTTGGCGTGCGGGCAAAAACATCAGGAGCGCCCGCATGACGTTACGGATTCGCCGAACGCGCGAACGAGGCGCTCGATGCCGGCGCGGTCAGCCTGGGTGAAGCGCGCCGGTTTAGGACTATCGCAATCGAAAACGCCGGCAAAGTCGCCGCCGACGAAGAGCGGCACAACGATCTCGGAACGCGACGCCGTATCGCAGACGATGTGATCGGCGAAGGCGCTGACGTCGTCCACGACGAGCGTCGCGCGTCGCGACACTGCGGCACCGCAGACCCCACGCCCCGCAGGCAGACGCGTACAGGCCGGCCGCCCGCAGAAAGGCCCGAGAACGAGCTCTTTCGATTCCGTCAAAAGATAAAAACCCGACCAATTGACGTCGGGCAGCTCGTGATAGACGAACGCCGCGAAATTGCCTCCGTTGGCAACGAAGTCGCTTTCACCGGCGAGCAGCGCGCGTAGCTGCTGCTCGAGCAGGTCGTAGGAGACGCTTGAACTCATTGGCTATAGGGGTCGCGGCTATAGATCGGCTTGCGCGAGCCGTCAACCGTAACGGTATAGGACGGTTCGCGCGTTTGCTTGCGAAGCAGGTCGAATCGTTCGCCGTTGCCGCCGATGTGCGAGACGCCGACGGTGTAGTGAATCGGCTGGCCCTTCACGAGGTGCGGCATCGAGTCGGCGCGCACGAGATAGGCGCCGCGACCTCCCATGCCGTTGAGCACCGTCGCGGTGCCGTCAGGATCGACGACCACCGAGCTCGCCTGATCGATACCGAGCCCATAGACAACGCGCGCTCCGGGAAGAAGGTGGTCGTGAAGAATGCGCGCGAGAAATACGACCATCCGTCCGAACCGATTGCGGACGACGAGGTGCGTGTCGGTAAGAGTCTCGGCGAGTGCGGGCCATGCAAAGAGGCCGGTGGTGAAGCTGATGCGCGCCTCCAGCGGGTTCGCGACAGCGTCGCTGGTGTGAGTCTCGTAGTTTAAGCGATCGGCGGCGACGGAGTCGTAAATCACCGCACCTTGTATTGCTAAACCTGCGCTCCCACCCCCGACAATGCCACCGCGCGCGTAGAGGCGCGTGACGGCGCTCATCAGCGCCATACCTTTCCACGCGACGTAATGCGCTTGGTCGCCGCCCGCGAAGTATACCGCGTCGGCTTTGTCCACAATTCGCGCCACCGAGTCGACCTGCGTATGCGGTGCGCAGGGTGGGATGAACACGGTTTGCACCGACGAGACGCGTGCGTAGCGATAGAACGTCCGGTCGTAAGTGATGTTCGGGTCGGACGCGCGCAAGACGACGACGTTGCCGCCGCGCTGCGAGGTGTTGCCGACGAGCCGCCGATGCAGCCACTGTAGCGACGAGTTCGGCGCTTCCAGCGCGCCGCCGCCATCGAGCAGCAAGCCGGGGCCGTGAAGGCGCGGGGTGGGCGCGAACGTACCGTATCGCGCAAATACTCTGACCGAACATGCTAGCGCGGCCGGCGCAATGAGTGGCACGGCCGATGCTTCGTCCGTGAGAGCAGGGGGTCCGCTGCCTCGCGGGAAGCTCACATAAGCAAGCAAGGAGGCCCTACTATGCACCGCGCACTCGCCCCGCTTCTCACGCTCGCGGTACTTTCTTCATGCACCGCAAACGGTGCGCCGTTCGCGCCGTCCCCGCTCGTGCCAAACGTCGTGCGTGCCGTCACGCCCGCGCAGGTACCGGTCGTCGGGGGCTGCCAAATCTTTCCGGCCGGCAACTGGTGGAATACCGATATCTCGATGTATCCGCTCGATCCGCTTTCGTCGCAATATATCGCGGCGCTTCCCGGAAATCTTCACCCCGATTTTGGCAGCAATCCGCAATACGGCATTCCGTTCAACATCGTGCCGGTCACGCAGAAAAAAGTCCCCGTGGACTTTGGCTACGGATCGCAGAGCAATCCCGGACCCTATCCAATTCCACCCAACGCGCAAATCGAAGGCGGTCCGAACTCGACGGGCGATCGCCATGTGCTCGTTTTGCAGCAAGGTGCGTGTAAGCTCTACGAAATGTGGGAGGCCTATCCCACCGATGGCGGCAAGAGCTGGAAGGCAGGTTCGGGCGCGATCTTTCCGCTGAACACGAATAAGTTGCGACCTAACGGATGGACCTCGGCCGACGCTGCCGGGCTGCCGATACTTCCGGCGCTAATAAAATGCGCCGAGGTCAAGGCTGGTGCGATCGACCATGCGTTACGCGTCACGTTTGACCAAACGCAAGACGGCTACATTCACCCGGCAACGCATTACGCCAGCGACAGTGGTGCCAAGAATCTGCCGCCGATGGGCTTGAGGTTTCGAATGAAGAGCTCGTACGACATCTCGGGCATCTCCGGGCAGGCGCACGTCATCGCCGTAGCAATGAAGAAGTACGGCATGTTCGTTGCGGACAACGGATCCAATTGGTACTTTCAAGGTGAGGGCGGCAGCGCATCGGGGTGCTGGAACGACACCGATCTCGATCAGCTCAAGAATGTCCCCGGCACCGCGTTCGAGGTGGTGAAGACTGGCCGCATTCTGCACTAGGGGAGGCTATCAACGGGGATCGGAAGCGCGATCGCAACGTGTTTTGCTCGCTAGACGTTGGATAAGGCTTATCAGGCTACGGTAAGGAACTCTGCAGCGGGAGAAAGGATGGCATGGATGGCCGCGCTGCTTCTCGGCCTCGTTGCAGGATTGCGAACGTTCACCGCTCCGGCGGTGCTTTGGCTTTTCCGGCACCGTGCCCGCCCGGCATACGTACTCGGCGTGCTCGCGCTCCTTGAGTATGGGGTCGATCTCGATCCGCGCGCGCCCGCACGTACCAGCCCCGGCAGTCTGATCGTACGCTTACTCAGTGGGACGTTCTGCGGGTGGGCCTTGACCGCTGGCGATGGAGCCTCACCGAGTCTAAACGCAATGTTTGGTGCATGTGGTGCTGCGATCGGCGCCTATCTCGGGCTGGCGGCGCGGATGCGAGCGATCAAGTTGATCGGGACCATGCCGGCGGCTCTCATGGAGGACGGCGTAGCAATCGCAGGAGCAATTCTCATCGTCGTATCTGCCTAATGGAATCGCATTTGAAAGCTGCATTGCAGCGGGAGCGCTGGACGTTAGCGGTGTTTAGGCGCGCCGCTTGCTTGGTATCGCAGTTCCGCAGGCACCTCAAGGGAGTGCTGAGAATTGCATCGGCGGCATCGGGCTGTTTCGAGCCGAAAGGAAATCAACATGCGCGCCCGTAGCTCAAACTGGATAGAGCAGGGGACTCCTAAGCCCAAGGTTGCCAGTTCGATTCTGGCCGGGCGCACGAACGCTTGCTTGCTTTCGCTTGCGCCGTATAGACGGAGCGGCAGACGGTGTGTTAGCATGAACATTCCGAACGGACCGGGGGTCCGTTTATTCATGTTGTGGTAGACTACTAATGGCAAAGAAAGAAACGCGCGTGATGGTGGTTCTGGCATGCACGATATGCAAACGCCGCAACTACAACACGCAAAAAAATAAGCAGAAGACTACGGACCGGCTGGAGCTCAGCAAATATTGCCGCTTCTGCCGCTCGCACAAGCCGCATAGGGAGACGCGATAGGGCGGTAGCTCAATTGGTAGAGTCCTGGTCTCCAAAACCAGTTGTTGCAGGTTCGAGTCCTGTCCGCCCTGCCAACCTTCGGAAATGAACCTTTGGTGAACGAACAGCAAAAGAAAGCAGCCCAGTCGATCGCAGGGGGCGACTTCGTCCGTGGTGTCATCGCGGAGCTTCGGCGTGTCACATGGCCGACCCGCGAGGAGTGGATATCTGCGACGATTCTCACGATCGCTTTAGTCGTTGGAATCGGCTTGTTCACGTTCCTTGTCGATCAACTCTTCGGTTGGGTTTTCAATGTGATCCATCCCGTGACACAGGGCGTCACGCAGTAACGCAGGACGTCATGTACGATATCGAACACCGAGAACACGCCACCGACGAGCCGTCGGTCGAGGAAACCCAGATTGACGACACGCAGATGGGCGACCTTGCGGCTGCGATTGAAGAACCGGTCGTCGAGGAAGCGACCGCGGACGCTATAGAGACGGCATCGGAAGAGGCTGCAGTCGAGACGACGTCAGACGAGGCCGCGCTCGAGATGACGTCAGACGAGGCCGCGCTCGAGACGACACCGGTCAAACCAAAGGATAACCGGAACTGGTTCGTCGTTCACACCTATTCTGGCTACGAGAACAAGGTCAAGGCGAACCTCGAACGCCGAATCCACTCAATGGGTATGCAGGACAAGATTTTTCGCGTGCTCGTTCCGATGGAAGACGAAGTAGAATTCAAAGACGGCAAGCGTAAGATCACGCCGAAGAAGGTCTTTCCAGGATACGTGCTAGTCGAGATGATCATGGACGATCAATCGTGGTACGTCGTGCGCAACACCCAGGGCGTTACCGGTTTCGTCGGAAGTCCGGGCCCTGGCGAGAAGCCGGTGCCGCTGCAAGACAAAGAAGTGAAGACGATCCTCAAGCAGATGGGCATCGAAGCGCCGAAGCTGAAGATAGACTTCAAGAAGGGCGATCGCGTTAAGGTTACGTCGGGACCGTTCTTCGACTTCACCGGCGTCGTCGACGAGATTGCGCCGGAGAAGGAGCGCCTGCGCGCGCTCATCTCGATCTTCGGCCGAGAAACCCCGGTTGAGCTGGAATTTTTCCAGGTTGAAAAAGTTTGAGTATTTAGGACCTGGAGTTCATCTAGGGACCATCCGTAGATTCTTTGGCGGTTGTGTGCGCGGAGCTACCCCGATCGCGCGCGCTTATCGAGGGGCAGTTATCCTAAGGGATTACGAAAGGAAATACATGGCTAAGAAAATTGTGGGCAAGATCGGCCTACAGATTCCGGCGGGCAAGGCAACCCCAGCGCCGCCAATCGGTCCGGCACTTGGGCCGTACTCGCTCAACATCATGGACTTTTGCAGGCAGTACAACGAGCGTACCGCGTCGCAAGCCGGGATGATCGTTCCGGTGGAAATCACCGTCTTTGAAGACCGGACGTTTAGCTTCATCACGAAGACGCCGCCCGCGTCCTTCCTCATCAAGCAGGCTCTCAGCATTGAGTCCGGCAGCAAGGAGCCAAACCGCAATAAGGTCGGCAAGCTGAACCAAAGACAGCTCGAAGAGATCGCCAAGGTAAAAATGCCGGACATCAACGCCAACGACATGGACGCGGCCAAAAAGATCGTCGCCGGCACGGCGCGCTCGATGGGCGTCGACGTGGAGGCTTGAGATGCCGCAACATCATGGCAAACGTTTCAAAGCGCTAACCGACGCGTTCGACAAAAAGCGGCTATTCTCGACCCCTGAGGCCATTGCGCTCGTGAAGAAGAACGCCAATGCCAAGTTCAACGAAACGGTTGAGGCGCACATTCGGCTCGGCGTCGATCCCAAGAAAAGCGATCAGAGCGTTCGCGGAACCGTGCTTTTGCCGCACGGCACCGGACGCACCGTTCGGGTTATTGCCTTTGCCAAGGGTGACAACGCGAAAGCAGCGCAGGAGGCCGGTGCCGACGTGGTCGGCGACCAGGATTTGATCGACAAAGTAAAGGGCGGCTTCACGGAGTTCGATGTGGCCGTCGCAACGCCGGACATGATGGCGCAAGTCGGTAAAGAGCTCGGACGCATTCTCGCCCAGAAAATGCCGAACCCTAAAGCCGGAACGGTGACGCCGAATGTCGCCGCTGCGATTCGAGACATCAAAGCCGGCAAGGTCGAGTTCCGTCTCGACAAGGCCGGCATCATTCACACGATCGTTGGGAAGGCGAGTTTCGACGAAGCGCATTTGATCGAAAACATCACCACGCTGCTCGATGCAATCGTTCGGGCCAAGCCGTCGGCGGCGAAGGGAACCTATCTGCGCAGCGTCACGCTTGCCAGCACGATGGGCCCCGGCGTGAAGCTCGATCCGAGTCGAGTGAAGCCAACGGCCTAGCGGCTGCGCCGAAGGCAACGCTGCGTCGCCTATCTGGGCTTATGTGAATTCCGCGCCGATTTTGGTCGTCGGCGCTAAACCGGTAAATGGAGATACAGGAGTACAACGTACGCGATTGTCATCACCATCGCCAGGGCAGTGAGCCACTCCTGCGCTTTTCGCGACGTTAGAAGATATGCTACCAGGATGACGACCTCGAAAGCGACTAAGAACGCAAAGTTGAGCCGCGATGCCATATGCCCCGTTCTCGCGACCTCTTCGGCTATGCCGAGTGCGGGTAAGAAAAACAGGAAGCCGAGAAACCAGGCACGATTATGAAAGTACCAAGCGCCAAGATCGAGTTTGCCGTTTTCCTCGCGCTCGGGCAACGCGAGTGCGGAGAGTAAGAACAGATCGACAGGCGTGAGTAGTTGTAGCCAAAAGGTGCCGAAGTTCCATACGGTCGTGTGGCGCACGCCCCACTCGGCCCACCAGTGCTGCACTGAAATGAAGAAGAGGAATATGCCCCAGGCCACGGGCGGCCAATAGAAATCTACGCGCTCACGTGCCGTGATGACCGTCGCGAGGCGCGTAAGAACGTTTGCGATCGCGAGCCCAAGCACGATCGATATTAGGACGGTTAGATAATCGAAGGCACTCATTTTGACGCTCCAGAGCGATGCCGGACGGGGTCACCATAGCGTTTTTCATTTCGCGCAAGTCGGCCGAGGGGGGCCCCCTAATGCGACTGGCCAGCCCCCTTCTCGGCAAACCCTTGCGTTCCGGGGCGATCTTATGGTAGTCTAGCCGACGGCTCCAAAGACCGTAGCCGGCCGAAAAGGCCTTAATTTCAAACTTCCTTCGGACGTGGGCGCGAAGCGCTGAAGTCTGAGCGAAGTCGAAGGGTTACCGAGGACGCGATTACGATGAGCTTCCCATCGCGCTAGACGATGCGAGCTTTGAATGAGGCGCCCTCAACGGGGCGCTTTTCTTTAGCCGCAGATCGCTTTTTGTTGGAAACTACAACGCATGCCGACCGCTCGTAAAGAAGCCGCTATAGGAAACCTCGCCGAAAAGCTTGCCGCGGCGAAGAGCCTCTTTCTGACCGATTATACCGGCTTGACCGTCGCGGAGATTACCCGGCTCCGCAGCGAGCTTCGCAAAGACGGAAACAGCTATTCGGTCGTCAAGAACACGCTCTTTCGTATCGCGGGCGGCGAGCTAGCTACTCGGTTCGAGAGCGTTCTCACTGGTCCGACCGGAATTGTCTTCGCCGGAGCCGATCCCGTGGCGCCTGCCAAGGCTCTCAAAACGTTCAGCGACACCGTCAAGCGGGTGGCCGTCAAGGCCGCCTACATCGACGGGCAGATCGTCGATGCGCAGCAGGTCGAGCAGCTCGCGAAACTTCCGCCGAAAAGCGAGCTCATCGCGATGCTCGTGGGTACGCTCGCCAATCCGATCCGCGGGCTCGTCACGGTGCTTTCGGGAAATCAGAGCGGTCTCGTGCGCGTGCTGGAGCGCATTCGTGAGCAAAAAGCCGGCGCAACTTCCAACGCTTAAAAGGATAACGACGTACCATGGCACTTACCGAACTCATCGAACAAATCGATAAGCTCACCGTCCTCGAGCTGGCGGATCTCGTCAAGCAGCTCGAAGAAAAATACGGCGTCTCCGCGGCCGCGCCGATGGCGATGATGGCCGCTGGGCCCGCAGCCGCGCCCGCACCGGAGGCCGAGAAGACCGAGTTCGACGTCATTTTGGCCGAAATTGGGCCGGAGAAGATCAAGGTCATCAAGGCGGTTCGGGAGCTCACGAGTCTCGGCCTCACCGAAGCTAAGGCGTTTGTCGAAAGCGCGCCCAAGGCGGTCAAAGAGGGCGTGACTAAAGACGAAGCCGAGCAAGTGAAGAAGAAGCTCGAAGACGCGGGCGCCAAGGTGGAGATCAAGTAACGCCGCAGGCCAATCAAAGCGTTCCGGCGTGGGCGCAACTGCTGCCGCTAGTCGTAGTAGTGGCGCTGCTTGCCGTTCGCATGATACGACCGCAAAAAATCAGCGTGACCCGTTTGTGGCTCACACCGATTATTCTGTGCGGGCTGACGGCGTGGGTGATCTATGCCAACAACATGCTCAATCCGGCACCCGCGTTTGAGATTGCGTTGGGATTACTCGTCGGCGCGCTGGCCGGCATTCCGTTTGGGATTCTGCGCGGCATGCATACCGAGGTGCGTCCGACCGAGCGACGGGGAGTAATGTACCTTGGCTCGTCGTGGGTGACGCTGGCGATTTTCGCCGTCGCCTTCGGGCTGCGCTACGGTGTTCGCTTTGCGGCACCACACCGAGGGAGCCTCTCTAGTGCGGTCGGCGACGCGCTCTTGGCATTCGCGATCGCATTCATCGCGACGAGCTATCTCGTTATTTTTCGTAAATACGAGCAGCTAGCCCATGCGTAGCCTTCGCTAGCAGCGGACGGCGCTCGGGGTAACGCCGGTGAGACGCTTCATCGAGCGCGCCATGTGGCTTTGGTTGGCAAAACCGGCCTGAAACGCCACCTCACTTAGGGAGAGCTTGCCGCGAGCGATCAGATCGGTTGCGTACTCGACGCGGCTTCGAATTACGTACTGATGGACCGGCAAGCCCATGGATTGCTTGAAAATCACCTTAAAGTGCGACGGGCTCATGTCGACGAGCTGTGCGAGTTCCGCGAGCGACAGGTCCTGGCTCAAATGGTCGTGGATGTAATCTACGACCCGCTGGAGGCGGCGTCGCGAGAGCCGGACGTCACTTCCGGCAGGGCGGCCCGGCAGATAGCCTCGCAACAAATGGGCCGCTAGCGCGAGGCCAAGACTGTCGCCGTATAAGCGGCCCAAAGGTTCGGACGCTTCCAACTCGGCCTTGACTGCCCAGCCGATGTGCTCGATGCGCGGATCTCGAACGTGCAGTTGCGGCGGGATGTCAACGCGGTCCGAATTGACGCCCATCGCGTCGGCGGCGGAGAGCATCAGGAGAGAGCTCAGGTACATCGAGAGCTTGATGGTTGCGGATTCAGTTTCCCAGACGCGCGGCACCCCCGGAGGAACGATTTTGAGGTCGCCGGGTACTTGCAGCCGCCGGACGGTTTGGCCGTTGCACCGGCTCGTGACCAGCAGAGGTCTCCCGACTTGCATGCTCACGTTATGCCGCACGAATTGCTGCTCCGAGAAGCCGGCGGTCGCTTCATAAATAATCGCGTCGAAACCGTTCCAACGGCGCTCCGCGCTGCTCGAGCGAACGCGGAAGACCATCTCGCGATCCTCGTGCTTGCTCCACTCGCGTTCTTGCCACATGTCGAATTAGACATAACGCGATGAGGAGGCCGGCCGTGACTCCCTGGAAACCTCCTTAGGGCAAACGGTGGAACCAGCCGTCGAAACGCGTTTTCCAAGTCATTCCGCCATCGGTCGAACTGGTCCACAGTTCTTCAACGATGTCTGCGTGCCGGCTCCAAACGCCGCGATTCAATCGGGCGACACCACCGACGTAATCGGTGCCGTTCAGTACCATGCGCCCGCCTCGGAGCGAGCCGTCCAAAGTAAGCACGAAACCTGAGTCGTCCATAAAGTCCTGATGCCATTGACCGGGACGCAAACCGTAGCCGGTAAGTCCAATTCCAACGCTGGGATCGTTCGCGTCTCGGTACTCCTCGTAGATCACGCAACCCCCGAGGCGTTTCGTGACCGAGTCGAAACCAAGCAGCTTGCCCCGAGTATCGGTGACGCGCCAGTTACCGATCCAGAAGTCGAATTCTCGGTAGACCGGCGCGTCACAGCCTGCGATGGTCCGTAGGGGCAGAAGCGACAGGATCATCGCGGCGAGAATGGAGAGTCGATGGCTCATTACGGCATGAGCAGTCGATTGCGCAACAACTGCCGGAGCTGTTCGGGCAGCTTGGGCTGCGCGATGGCACCCGGCAGCGAACTCGCTGAGGAGCGATCGGCGCTCGTAGGAGTGGCCATGAACGCGGGCGCGTTGCTTCCACACGCCCCACTTACCAAGACGCACGCGCCGCCTGCAATGACGCCCTTGTCGTTGATGTCGTTGGCGAAAAGCAGATAGAGCTGCGAACCGGAATGAATCAGTGCATTGAGATCGGTCATCTTGCCGTTCTGCCAAATGAAGGCGCGTGAGGTAGAGAAACTGACCCCATATGAAGCGCCTACGATCTGCCCGGCTTGATTGATTCCCAAAGCCTCGCTGTAGGCATCGCCGGGAAGGGTGCCGAGATCGACCATTCCTTGGCGTTTCGTCCATAGGAACGCGTGGAAGTTCGGCGTCCCGTTCTGGTCGCCGGCGAGATCAGAAAACCCAACGACGTCGCCTTTGTTGTTGATGGCCATTGGTGTATTCCAAGCGACGCCACCAAGACTGCCGAGATTCACGATTCTGCCCCGATCCCACATAACGGCGTGGCGGGCGGTGAACCGGCCGACAGCCTGATCGCATTTACCGGAAATACCGACCACTTGGTCGCGGTCGTTGATTTCGGTCGCGGCGCCGTCCTTGTCGCGGGCATAAGGCGCCAACTCACGGATCTTTCGCTTTGAAATGTCGTAGACGACCGCTTCAAAGCCAAGTACTTGCGGGCTTGTGCAGGTGGAGTCGTGCCGGCTCGTTTCGGCCCAGCCAACGATCTTCCCAAAGTTGTTGGCGCCCGCCGCAAAACCGTTATTGCCGCCAAGTGTCGGCAGCTTTGTCATCTTGCCGTTTTGCCAAGCGAAGCCGCGGCAGATGTGACCGCTCGGTGGTTGAGGGAAAAAGCCTGACGCGCAGGACCAAATCTCTCCCAGGCGTTGCTTAGCGCCGGTTTCCGAAATGCCGGAAATTAAACCACGATCGTTCTTGACCGGCCACTCAACAGCGCTGTTCGGGCCGCCGAGCGTACCGAGGTCGATTGGTGAGCCGCCATTTTTCCAAAGTGCGGCGTGTATGTAGGAACTCGATGCGAGGCCGGATAGTCCGCTCGCCCAGTTGCTGTCGTTGATACTGCTGGCACCGCTCGATGCGCCGCCCAACGTTCCAAGATCTACGACCGTATAATTCCATGCAGGGCTAGCGGCTCCAGCCGGCGGAGCGGCGTTTTGCCCGCTCGGAATTGAGCCGTTGAATTCCGCCCGAAGCGCATGAAGCAAGCATCGAGGCCAGCAAATAACAAGTAACAATGCGGAATTTCATGTGATACGCCTCCATCTCAAGTGTGAGAGGAGCGTAACAGCATTCCTAAGTGGTGTCGCTCACGTTCGGACGGTCCGGAGTATAATCGGACGAACTCCCATTCGCAGGCGCAGTGAGACGATTAGTGGACGAGGAAGGCGACGAGCAGGAGCGCGACGATGTTGAGCACTTTGATCATCGGGTTGATCGCCGGTCCGGCCGTATCTTTGTAAGGATCTCCGACGGTATCGCCGGTGACGGCTGCCTGATGCGCCATCGACCCCTTCCCGCCGTAGTTGCCGTCTTCAATATACTTCTTTGCGTTGTCCCAGGCACCACCGCCGGACGTAAAGGAGATCGCAACGAAGAAGCCGGTAACGATCGATCCGACGAGGATGCCGCCCATCATCTGCGCGCCGGTGTCTCCGCGAAAAATGTTGAAGTAGGTGAGTGCGACGACGAGTACCGGAACGCCGACCGGAATCAGCGCCGGAACGATCATCTCTCGCAGCGCTGCGCGCGTTACGATGTCGACGGTCGTTCCATAGTTTGGGCGCGCGGTGCCTTCCATGATTCCGGGAATCTCGCGAAACTGCCGTCGTACTTCCTCAACGACCGCGCCGCCGGCGCGTCCAACCGCCTCCATGGAGAGGGAGGCGAAGAGATAGGGAAGCAGGCCGCCCAGAAAGAGCCCGGCGATCACGAACGGATTGCCGAGCGCAAAGAGATTACGCACCCCGGCGATGCACGCTGCGGTCTCATTGCCGGCGCACTTATGTTTGGTAAGTTCCTCGAGGAACGAGGCGAAGAGCACGAGCGCGGCAAGCGCCGCGGAACCGATTGCATAGCCTTTTGTGACGGCTTTGGTAGTATTGCCAACGGCGTCGAGCGGATCGGTGACATCGCGGACCTCGTGGGGCATGTCGGCCATCTCTGCAATGCCTCCCGCATTATCGGTAATCGGGCCGAACGCGTCGATTGCGACCACGATTCCGGCCAATGAGAGCATTGCCATGACGGCGATGCCGACACCGTAGACGCCGGCCATCGCGTAGCTCACGAGAATGCCGATGACGATGACGATTGCCGGCAGCGCGGTCGCCTGCATCGAAACGGCGAGCCCCGCAATGATGTTGGTTGCATGGCCCGTGATCGAGGCCTTGGCGATGCTCTGCACCGGCCGAAACTGCGAGCCCGTGTAATACTCGGTGATGAACGTGATGAGGCCGGTGATGACGACGCCCACCACCGCGCAGATGAAAATGCCCGTTGCACTCACCTCGGTAGCGCCTTCAAATACGCGCTGAGAGACGAAGTAGAAGCCGATCAACGCGAGGACGCCCGCCACGATCATTCCGCGGTAAAGTGCGTTCATGATCTTCGAGCGGCGAACGCCGCCCACCCCGACGAACAACGCGCCAACGATCGATGCGACGATCGAGATGGCGCCGAGCAGAAGCGGAAAAGTCGTCGCGCCTGGCACCGTCGCGCCGAAGAGGAGATTTCCCAGAAGCATCGCCGCCACCGTCGTGACGCAGTACGTTTCAAAGAGATCTGCCGCCATGCCGGCGCAGTCGCCGACGTTGTCACCGACGTTATCGGCGATCACCGCAGGATTGCGGGGGTCGTCCTCGGGGATTCCGGCTTCAACCTTACCTACCAAGTCCGCGCCGACATCGGCGGCCTTCGTGTAGATGCCACCACCAAGTCGTGCAAAGACCGAGATGAGCGAGCATCCGAACGCGAGTCCCACCATCGCGTTGAGCGAAGTCGTCGCGTCACCTTGGTTGACGCGGAGCAGAATGGCGTAGTAGCCGGAGACGGCAAGCAAACCCAAACCGACGACGAGCATGCCCGTGACGGAACCGCCGCGGAAAGCGACGTTGAGTGCCGGCGTAAGACCGCCGCGCGCCGCTTCCGCCGTGCGGACGTTGGCGCGCACCGAAACGACCATGCCGATTAACCCGGCGGCGCCCGAGAGCACGGCGCCTATCAGGAAACCGACGGCGGCCTCCTTGCCAAGGGTCGGAGCGAACAGGATAAGAATCGCCAAAATGATTGCGACGATGCCGATCGTACGGTACTGGCGCTGGAGGAAGGCCATAGCCCCCTCCTGGATCGCGGCGGCGATGTCCCGCATGCGCTGATTGCCGGCGGGTTGGGCGAGCACCCAAAAGGTCAGCGCGATTCCATAGAGCACCGCAAGGGCGCCTCCGACAAGTCCGGCTTCGATCGGTATGTGTGCGGTCATTCCCTATCCTTATTAGGCAAGGTACGCCATTAGGCAAAAATACGGGCCCCAAGAGGGCCGAGCGGCTTGGCTACTCCGGGCAGGGACGCAAGTCCTATCCACGCATGTTGCCTGGGGCACCGCGCGCGTACGCTCTTGAATCCTTCGCGCAAGTCAACTATTTTTTCGGTAGAGGACTCGATGTGCTAGATTTGGTGGTGGTCGGCTGCGGGCCGGCCGGCGCGACGGCTGCCCGCGAAGCGGCGCGGTCGGGCCTCGCTACACTCGTGCTCGAACGCGACGCCGTCGTTGGTCGCAAACGCGTCTGCGCGGCTGGGCTGCGTCCGGGATTTTGCGAGACTTTCGACCTGCCACGCGGGATCGTGCATTGCGATACCCCCCGGCTCGCGCTCTTTGGCGCCGACGGCGCAGAGTACGAAATTCCTTTTGGCCCTGGGCACACCACGACGCGTGAAGAGCTCGACGCTACCATGGCGGATTTCGCCGTGCGCGACGGCGCCGAAATTCGGACACGGGCGCTCTTTCGTACGATCCACCGCGAGCGCGCGCATTTTAGCGTCGAGTATGCGGATCTCGCCGTCGGTGAGCGCCGCACGGTAGCCACGCGATTCGTTTTCTTCGCTCCGGGTGCCACGGCGCAGCTCGATACCCCGGCCTTTGGCAAACTGGCGATGCCAACGTGGCGCACGGGATTGTTGACGACGCTCCAGCATCGCGTCTATCTCGACCGCCCGGCCACCTCACTAACGTATCGCACGCTCGAGCTGCATTATTTCGCCGCGCGGGGCGGGCGCCAGATCGTGGCGTGGATGTTCCCTAAACGCGACCATCTGGCGATAGGGCTCGGCGTTATGGGAAAGATTGGTGTGGAGGCCTTGCGCACCGAGCTCGACGCGTTCACCGAGCGGGTCCGCACACGCCTCTACCCGGTGGCCGGCGTTCGCGCCGTGAAAACCGAGGGACATCTGCTCTACGGCGGCCTGCCGCGGCCGGGTGTTGCCGATGCCGGCATTCTCGTAGGCGGCACGGCTGCCGGGTTGGTCGATGCGACCAACGGCGAGGGAATTTTCGAAGCTGCAATGAGCGGCCGGTTTGCCGCGGAGGCGGTGGTGCGCGAGGGAACCGATGCGCAGCGCACGAGCGCGCGCTATGCCTCGCTCGTGGCCGATCGCTTCCGGCGGCGCCTCGAGCACCGTGTGCGGATCATGCATTATCTCGAACGTAAACCCCGCCGTTTCGCGATCCTCTTCCAGGAGCTCGCGAGGACTCCACGGCTGGGCGAGGTATTGCTCAAGGAAGATTGCGAGCGAACGATGAGCGATCGCCTTTATCTCTATCGACGCGCATTGCACTTTGGGTTACGCTCGTTTGCATGCCGTGGCTAGGGTTTCCCTTTCACGCGAAGAGGTCGTTCACAAGTACTTGCACCTCGTCAAGTACGTTGCGGGCAGAATATTCGTCAATTTACCCTCGAATATTGACATTAACGACCTGATCAACGACGGCGTCTTCGGTTTGATGGACGCGATCGAAAAGTACGACGACTCTCGCGCGGTGAAATTCGAGACATATGCGATCACGCGAATAAATGGGGCAATCATCGATGCGCTCCGCTCACAAGATTGGGTTCCGCGAACGGTTCGGCGGCGTGCGCGAGAGGTTGAGCGCGCAAACGAGGGCTTGGAGTTCGAACTGGGACGCGACCCGACCGACGAGGAGTTGGCGGAACGGCTCGACGTTACGGTGCGCGACTTGGATCGGTTTCGCCAGCGCGTTCGTGGGACGAATGTCGTTTCGCTTGAGGAACCGTTGTCGAACGCGGAGGACCATCAGCTTTTCGTCGGTGACATGCTCGAGGACACCACGAGCGACGTCTCCCGCAAGATCGAACGCGAGGAGCTTCGCGTCGAGCTGGTGCGCGCCGTTGAGTCCCTCGCGCCGCAAGAGCGTACCGTCATCCAGCGGTACTATTTCAAGGGCGACACGCTGAAGGAGATAAAAAGCGAATTAGGGGTCTCGGAGTCACGCGTATCTCAGGTCCACGCGCAGGCGGTCAACCACCTCCGTCAGCTGTTGCGACGAGAGTCGGATTAAACTAGCTTATGAAGACGCTGACAGGCGGAACGAAGCTCATGCCACGGTTTTCCTTGCGAACGACCGCAGAGGGTTTACGGCGAAGCGCTGGCTGAAGCAGTCGGCGACGGCGTGGTCGAAGGCGTCGGCGAGGGCGTCGGCGTGGTACCTGGAGGAAGCTGAGCGCCGTACATCGCGAGCAGCCAGATCTGGGTGTGCCGAACCGTTAGTTTTGGAACGCTGAACTGGAACTGCACCGTGTTGCCCTGCGGAGTTGTAAACTTCTGGTAGGTTCCGAGGATCTGATCGATCCGCTTTCCGCGAAGGTACGTCTCGTTGTAGAGTTGCAGCGCGAAGACGCGACCGGTGAACTGCATTGCCGGCAGCGTGTATTGCACGGTGGCGCCGCCGTTCAGCTGAAAATCCATGTTGCTCTGCAAGCGGATCGCAACCAGCGGCGTCACATGCATGAAGAGCGGATTTGGATTCGTCATTGTAGGAACGTCGCGCGGCAAGGGCTCCACTAGCAGCGTTATCATGCCGGCGGGGGTAGGCGACGGCGATGGCGAGTCGGAGCTGTCGTCACTGTCGTCGCCGTCGGACGATGTCGGTTGCGGAGTCGGCGTTGGACTGGCGGTCGGCGTCGCGGTGCCGCCCGCATGCGGCGAACCGCTCGGTGACGCTGAGGGCGCGGGGATGTTGAATGCGAGCGTGCAGTTGTATTGCTGTTCGAACTGCTGCACGACGGCGCACTTCATGCCGCTGGGCCCCTGCCCGATGGGATATTGCGATTCGTTCGGCGCAAGCGTGGCGCCCGGATTGGTAAGCTCTTCTTGGCCGTTCGCTGCGACATTCGGACCGGAGATTTGGTTCCCCATGCCGCCTGAGGTCGCACCATTGCTACCCATTCCGCCGGTCATCGAGCCCGGATTCGAAACGGGCGGGGACATCTCGCCGCCCATGCCGCTATCGAGACCACTGCCTTGGCAGGAGGCCAGGATCAGAGCGCATGCTGCAAAAACTGCGCGAGCGTCAAACCTCATCGTTTACTGCTTCGCCTCAATCGTTCTGTGTAACTCTTCGACGAAGGATTCGACCGAGATCGTGCGCTTTTCGTCGACGCCGCGCTGATTGACGTTCACCGTACCGCCTAAAACCTCATGTTTACCCGTTACTAAGATGTACGGCACTTTCTGCGTCTTCCAATACCGAATCTTGTACCCGAGCTTCTCATTGCTTTCGTCAAGCTGTACCCGAAAGCCCGCCCCCTCCAGCCTGGCGGCCACGTTTCCGGCGTATTCGGCTTGCTCCTCAGAAATGGGCACGACCACCACCTGAACGGGCGCCAGCCAGGCAGGGAAGGCGCCGCCATAATGTTCGATGAGAATGCCGAAAAAACGTTCGAGCGACCCTGCAAGCGCCCGATGGATCATGACCGGACGGTGGTCGTGGCCGTCGGCTGCGCGGTATTTCAATTCGAAGCGAGCAGGCAACAGGAAATCGACCTGCACCGTTCCCAGTTGCCATGAGCGGCCAATGGCATCGCGCACGTTAATATCGAGTTTAGGACCGTAGAACGCGCCGCCGCCCTCGTCCACGTCGAACGCCAGTCCATAATGCTCTAGCGCCCTGCGAATCGCGCTCTCGGCAACGTCGTCGGTTTCGATTCGGTCGTTTTGCGCGCGCGTCGAAAGCACGTACTGAAACTCACTGAATCCGAAGGCCGCCATCAGGCGTCGAGCCTCGTCGACCGTTTGCTCGTACTCACCTTGAAGCTGTTCGGGAGTGCAAAACAAATGGGCATCGTCCTGAGTGAAACCGCGTACTCGCGTGAGCCCGTGAAGCACCCCTGAACGTTCGAAACGGTAAACCGTACCAAACTCCGAAAAGCGCATTGGCAAGTCGCGGTAGCTTCGCAGGCGGTTTTTATAAATGAGAATGTGTCCGGGACAGTTCATCGGCTTCAGGCGAAATTGCTGACCCTCGATTTCGATCGGACCGAACATGTTCTCGGCGAAGTTTTCCAAGTGTCCCGAAATCTCGTAGAGACGCTCACTGACGACGTGGGGCGTAACGACCGGCTGATAGCCGCGCTCGCGCAATCCGTCGCGGATAAAATTCTCTATGACGTTACGCACGATCGCGCCCTTGGGGTGCCAGAAAATTAAACCGCCTCCGGCCTCTTCTTCGATTGAAAAGAGATCGAGCTCGGCGCCGAGCTTCCGATGGTCGCGTCGCCGCGCTTCTTCAAGCCGCTCGAGATGCTCCTCGAGTTGCGCGCGATCGTACCACGCCGTGCCATAGATTCGTTGCAGCATCGGCTTCCGCTCGTCGCCGCGCCAGTACGCTCCCGCGACGCTCGTCAATTTGAAGGCACCGATTCGCCCTGTCGAGTCGGCGTGGCCGCCGCGGCAAAGGTCGGTGAACTTCCCGATCGTGTAAAGCGTGATCGGCTCGCCGTCGGGAATCTCGCGGGCAATCTCGATCTTAAACGGATTGCCGGCAAACGCGTCGATCGCCTCCGCGCGCGTGACTTCTCGCCCAGTCATCGGATAATCGGCTGCGACGATGGCTTTCATGCGTTCCTCTAAGCGCGTCAGGTCATCGGGCGTGAACGCCGCGTCGCGGTCAAAATCGTAGTAGAAGCCGTTTTCGATCGCCGGACCGAGCGTAGGCCTCGCTTCGGGAAAGAGATCCGCAACGGCGTAAGCAAGCACGTGCGCAGCCGTATGGCGAAGCTCGGCGAGCGAAGGTCGGCGATCGTCAACGGCTGGGTCCGCAACCATGGGGCCGCGCCTTCTGCGGGGTGGCGGGTCATCCTTCGCCCGCGCTTCCGACCCTTAACGTTACGTTAATGGCGCTGGCTTAAAACTAGAGCGTACCTACCTTAATAAGGAGTTTTCTGTGAGAGAGTCCTTCGTTCGCTGCCTTACAATGGCCGCCGTTGCGCTCACCATGGTCCTTCCGGCCGCGGCCGCAACACAGCTGACCGGGGCGGGATCGAGCTTCGACTACCCGTTCTTTTCGAAAGCCTTCTACATTTACAATGAGAAGCACCCGGACGTGACGGTCAACTATCAGTCGATCGGTAGTGGGGGCGGCATTCAGCAGTTCACCGCAAGAAACGTCGATTTCGGCGCGACGGACGTCCCGATGAACTCCGAGGAGTTGGCGCGCACCGGGCAGCCGGTGCTGCAGATACCGGTGACGCTCGGTGGGGCCGCAATAGCCTATAACCTGCCGGACGTTAACGAGACTATCCGGCTTACCCGCCAAGTCGTGGCTGACATCTACCTCGGAAAGATCTTGAAGTGGAACGATCCGCAGATCGCCAAGCTGAACCCAAGGGCGAAGCTTCCCGACATGTCGATCGTGGTCGTGCACCGCTCCGACGGCTCCGGCACCAGCTATATCTTCACCGATTTCTTGAGCCGCGTCTCAGGGGAATGGAAGAGCAAGGTGGGCGTTGGGAAGAGCGTATCGTGGCCCGCGCCCAGTTCCGTTGGCGCCAAGGGTAACGAAGGCGTCGCAGGGCAGGTTCGCAGCACCCCGGGGTCGATTGGCTACATCGAGCTGGCTTACGTGATCGAAAACCACATGCCCGCGGCCCTCTTGCAGAATCGCGCAGGAAAGTGGGTGGCGTGCAGTACGGAGACGGTCGCCGCCGCGGCCGCCACAAAGCCGGAGGTAAGCTCGATCAACTACTCAATTGTCGACGCGACCGGAGAGAACTCGTATCCCGTTTCCGGATATTCGTGGATCGTTGTCTACAAGAAGCCGGCGGACGCGGGTCGCGCGAAGCTCCTCTATGACGTTCTCTCGTGGCTGGTCGCGCCGCAGGGTCAGTCGAACGCTAAGTCCGTGGATTACGTCCCCTTGCCGCGGAACGTTCAAGAGACGGCTGCCGCGACGCTCAAGCAGATGCAACGCTGATTGGAAAACGCCGAGCCGCGGTTTCGCCGCGTAGCGCGTTTCGTTAGCCCCGCCGATCGCGGCTTTGCGGCGATCGTTTACGGTGGAAGCATCCTTTTCGCATTGCTGATCGTCGGTCTCTTCCTCGAGCTCGTGCTGGGGTCGTGGCCGTCGATTGTGGCGTTCGGCCCGTCGTTCATCTGGAAAAGCGCTTGGGATCCGATCACGAGCAAGTTCGGTGCGCTGCCGATGATATACGGGACGGTAGTGACGTCGTTCATTGCGATCGTGCTCGCGGCATTCGTCGGGATCATGGCCGCGGTTTTTCTAGCTGATTTCGCGCCGCGCTGGCTCGCGACGCCCTTTTCGTTTCTCATCGAGCTGCTTGCCGCGGTCCCGAGCGTTGTTTACGGCTTATGGGGCCTCTTCGTGCTCGCACCGTTCGTCCGAACGGCAATCGGACCCGCGCTGCAAAAGGTGCTCGGATGGACCCCGCTCTTTTCGGGGCCGATCTACGGCGTCGGACTGCTCACCGCGGGAATCATCCTGGCCCTGATGATCGTTCCTACGGTTACGGCCATCTCGCGCGACGTCGTGGCGGCGATCCCTCGCGATCTCCGTGAGGCGTCGATGGCCCTGGGCACGACGAAGTGGGAAACTGCGACGCAAGTCGTCCTACCCGCGGCGCGAGTCGGCATTTTCGGCGCGTGCGTGCTCGCGCTTGGGCGTGCGTTGGGCGAGACGATCGCAGTAACTATGGTAATTGGAAACCGCCCCGAAATCTCCGCGTCGCTTTTCGCGCCGTCATACACGCTCGCAAGCGTGATCGCCAACGAGTTCACGGAGGCGACGACGAACATCTATATCAGCGCGCTTATCGAGCTCGGACTGATTCTCTTTCTGGTCAGCATCGTTGTAAACGCACTGGCGCGCCTGATGATCTGGAGCGTGCGCGGATCGGAGCGGACCTGAGCGCATGTGCGCGGTGACGAATATACTTTCCGAGCGCGAGCTTTCGCCGCGCTACCAGCGGCTGGGGCGTCGGCGCGCGCATGGATCGCTTGGCATAGCGCTAGCGCTGGGTTGCGCAACGCTCGCGGCCGGCGCGTTACTCGCGATTTTAGGCTATGTCGTCGTACAAGGCGTGGGCGCCGTGAATTGGGCTTTTCTCACCCAACTTCCGCATCCCGTCGGCGTTCCAGGCGGGGGCGTCGGAAATGGTATTCTCGGGACCTTCATTATCATCGGCATCGCGACGGCGATGGCCGTACCGATCGGGCTCTTGACGGGAATTTATCTCGCACTCTTCGGGCGCGGACCGATTCCCGAAGCACTGAGATTCCTTTCCGACGTGCTCTCAGGAGTGCCGAGCATCGCGATCGGGCTCTTCGCCTACGCGGTATTGGTAGCGCCGCTCAAACACTTCTCCGCGTTCTCTGCCTCGTTCGCCTTCATGATGCTGATGCTGCCACTGCTCGTACGCACGTCGGAGCAGGCGATCCGATCGGTGCCGCAGACCGTACGCGAAGGCGCCCTGGCGCTTGGCATGTCGAACTTCCGAGCGACGGTGCGCATCGTGCTTCCAACCGCGAGGCCCGCGATCATTACGGCGCTCCTGCTCGCAATCGCGCGCGTCACCGGCGAAACCGCGCCGTTGCTCTTTACTGCTTTCGGAAGCCAGTTTTGGGAGACGAGTCCAAATAGGCCGATGGCAGCGCTCGCGCTGCAAGTCTTCACATATGCGATTTCACCCTACCCGAACTGGCAGGCGCAGGCATGGGCGGGTGCGCTCATCTTAATCGTTGCGGTCTTCGTACTGAGTCTGGGCGCGCGCTTGATGCTGCGCCGCGCTATGCGGGGACTCGAAAGTTGAGCGCCGCGGCGCTGCCGATTCGCGATGATCTGCTCGCCACCGACGATTTGAGCGCATACTACGGTGAGCGCAAAGCGGTGGGGAACGTTTCGATCGGGTTTGCTCGTAAGGCCGTGACGGCGTTAATCGGGCCTTCGGGATGCGGCAAGACGACGCTGTTACGCTGCCTCAACCGGATCCACGAAGTTGCATTCGACGCACGCGTCCAGGGACGCGTGCTTCTGGATGGTCACGATATCTACGGCGGTGATGTCGATCCGATGTCGATCCGGCGGCGAGTCGGCATGGTTTTTCAGCATCCGAACCCCTTTCCGACGCTCTCGATTCTCGACAACGCCGTCGCCAGCGCCGGACCGGGCTTGACTCGCCGTCAGAGGATAGAAACGGCGGAGCGTGCCTTGCGATCGGCTGCGCTTTGGGATGAAGTCAAAGACAAGCTGCGCACCAGTCCCCTGCGCCTTTCCGGCGGCCAGCAGCAACGCTTGTGCATCGCGCGAGCCATCGCCGCAGAGCCCGAAGTGTTGCTCATGGACGAGCCGACGGCATCGCTAGACCCGATCGCCGGCGCGATAGTCGAGGAACTGATGGGCAGGCTTGCTGAGGATTTTACCATCGTTGCCGTCACGCACAACATGCAGCAAGCGGCGCGAGTATCGGACGTGACGGCGTTCATGCTGGCCGACGAGACCGGCATCGGGCGGTTGATCGAAATCGACGACACCGCCAAGCTCTTCACGAAGCCGAGCGATCGGCGAACGGAAGACTACATCACCGGACGATTCGGATAGTCGCAAAAAATGCAGCAGAAGGCCAGAGCGGCAGCAATATCAGGATGGGGCATTTTCTACGACGCTATAGCATTCGCACGAGACAGCTTCGAGGCCGATCCGATCGCGAATGGTCATTTTTCCGCGCGAATAACGGATAAACCCGGCCGACTGAAGCGTCGCGGCGGCAATGCTGACGGCAGCTCGATTGACTCCCAACATCATGGAGAGGAACTCTTGCGTCATCGGGAACGTCGAGGCCCCCACACGATCGTGCGTCAGGAGCAGCCACTTGGCGCAGCGCTCATTGACGTGATGCAGCCGATTGCACGCGATCGACTGGGAGAGTGAATCGATAATCTTTAGAGTGCAGTCTTGCAGGAGAGCTCGAAAGCTCGGGCGACGCGCGTAGTGCTCGTGAAATCGAGCAACGGGCATTCGATAAGCCTCGCCCGGAATCTGAACGATCATTTTGTCAACGACTCGGTCCGCTCCCAAGATCGTCCGGACGCCGGCCATTCCTTCGCGGCCGATTGCATTGGTCTCGACTGCCGATCCGTTGTTCATGATTTTGAGTACGGAGAGAACGGCAGACGTGGGAAAATAGACGTGCGCGAGCTTCGCGTTTGCATCGTGCACGGTTTCGTTGAGCGATAAGCTAACGAGTCGCAAATCGTTTTGGATCGAGGCAAGTTCGGACGGCGGCAAATGGTCAAGAATGACATTGGCCGAAGCCGGCGGCGCGTTCGCCATAAGTAGCCCTTTCGTTAAGAGGCACTCGAAGAGGCACTCGGCAGAACGCTACTTCCGGCGGTTACCTGGGAATCGGAGCTTCCGATCTCTGCTTAGTATACCAGGTTTGAGGATCAAACGGGGTCGGTTGCCCGCTAATGTTCGATATCGTGCAGACGGCTAGCCGCTAATGTGCGTTATCGTGCAGACGGCTGGCCGCTAATGTTCGATATCGTGCAGACGGCTCGCAACAGCCCATTCAGAGTATAATTACGATGGAAAG
This sequence comes from Vulcanimicrobiota bacterium, assembly GCA_963826325.1. Taxonomy (GTDB): domain Bacteria; phylum Vulcanimicrobiota; class Vulcanimicrobiia; order Vulcanimicrobiales; family Vulcanimicrobiaceae; genus Cybelea. Next base: position 92,239 of record CAWGWT010000002.1, on the reverse strand, counting down.
CTTTTCGCCCTCTGAGATCGCGGGTCTCGTGACGCTTGTGAGCCTCGAGGGAGAGTTCGACGTTTGCGATCGCCGGCGTTTAACGGATGCATTTGCCGTGGCAGCTGCTTCGTCGAGCGTTATCGTCGATTTCGACAGAGCCACATACATCGATTCGTCCGCTCTGCACTGCATATTGATCCTTCGCCAGAAAATGCAAGAGAGCCAATCCGACCTCGTCCTCGTGGGTCTGCACGATTCGGTGCGCCGCGTTTTTGAAGTTTGCCATCTCGAGGCTCTATTTGACATTCGCCCTAGTCTCGAGAGCATGAACGGAGAGCTTGATTCGTCTCGCTTGCAACGCGTAAAGCTCTTGTCCACGTCGATCGGAGGCGACTCAGTCTCCACGTAGGCGCTCGTTTTTTCATCGATCCGCCGGCCCAAGCATTTCCGGCGTCGGGCATGCCGAGCTTCCGAGGGGCTGCTGTCCGTGCGGGCTTTTAAGACCTGGGAGCGAAGGGGCGCCGGGCGGAGGGAAGAGTTGTGTTTGCGGATCGAGTGGCACTGGTTACCGGCGGCACACGCGGCATCGGCGCGGCTATCACGGAGTGTCTAGCCGACAGCGGAGCGTCGGTAGCGGCGGGGTACAATCGAGGACGCGAGAGCGCCGAGAAGTTTGCGCGGCAGATGGCCGACAAGGGCGCGAATGTATCGGTTCACCAGGGACGCGTCGACGATGTCGAGGATTGCAACCGCGTCGCAAAAGAAGTGATGGATCGTTTCGGCCGAATTGATTACTTGATCAACAACGCCGGCATTACCGTTGACAAGACGGTGCGCAAAATGACCGTCGAGGATTGGCGTCAGGTGCTCGAAGTCAATCTGTCGGGTGCGTTCCAAATGACCAAGGCGGTGCTCGAGCACATGATCGAGCGTGGCTCAGGGCGCATCGTCAACATCAGCTCGGTCATAGGCGAAACGGGCAACATCGGTCAGGCGAACTACGCCGCTTCGAAAGCGGGTCTGTTCGGTTTCACGAAAAGCCTCGCGCTCGAGATGGCCCAGCGCGGCATCACCGTCAACTGCGTCGCGCCGGGATTCATCGCCACCGAAATGGTGGCGGCGATTCCTGAGGCCGCGCTCGCCAAGGTGGTCGAGAAGATTCCCCAACGCCGGCTCGGACGCCCCGATGAAGTAGCCCGAGTGGTGCGCTTTCTGCTGGAGGACGAATCGAGCTACATCACGGGGGCTGAGTTTGCAATCAACGGTGGCCTGGATATGTAGCCGCGATGCGAGCCGGTCGAATGGAGGGCTAGCGGCCGACGTTGGGTAAACTTAGCGCGTGGATAGTTTACCGCTGAAAGGACGAGTAGGCATCGTTACCGGCGGCTCGCGGGGCATAGGTGGCGCCGTCAGCAGCCTACTTGCACAGGACGGCGCCACGGTTGCGGTGCTCGGCCTGCCCGAGGATCGTGCGCGCGCCGAGCATCTTGCGGCGCGCCTCAACGGAGCCGCGCCCCGGTTGCATTTTTACCAAGCCGACGTCGGCATCTACGAACGGTGTAAGGATGCCGTCGCCGCAGTATTGCGCGAACACGGCCGAATCGACTTTCTCGTCAACAACGCGGGAATTACCCGAGATCATACCGTCCGCAAGATGACGATCGAAGAATGGCAAGCGGTCCTGCAGGTCAATCTGTCAGGGCCGTTTTTCATGATAAAAGCCGTGCTGGACACGATGCTCGAGCAAGGCTACGGCCGTATCGTCAACGTTAGCTCCGTCGTGGGCGTAACCGGAAACTTCGGTCAAGCGAACTATGCCGCCGCCAAAGCAGGCGTGATCGGATTAACAAAAACGGTGGCGCGCGAAGTAGCGAAGCGGGGCGTTACCGTCAACGCGATAGCTCCGGGCTTCATTGATACCGATATGACGAAAGCGATGCCTTTGGAAGTGCTCGAAAACGCGGTCGCTCAGACGCCCAAACGCCGGCTCGGCCAACCGGAAGAGGTCGCCCATGTGGTGCGGATGCTCGTCGATGAAAAGGCCGGCTACATTACGGGCGTGGTCTACAATATCAGCGGCGGATGGTATATGTGATGGACGAAGCTGCTGGGCCCACTCCAAGCATGGCGCCCGAGGAGTTAAGCTACGGCATCGACGTCACCGGACTCGATCCGGCGTCGCTGACCGACGCGGTGCGCGCGGTCATTTCCGACGTCATGATGGACCCAATGCGAATGACTACCTGGCTCACGGGCTTTGCGCTTGCCGAGCAGAACGTCGGTCTCAATATGCTGCGCCGCCTGGGCGGCGAGGCACCGACGCAGAGTTCCGGTGACGACAAGCGATTTGCGGAACCGGAGTGGAGCAGCAACCCTATTCTTGCGGGCTTAGTGGAGGATTATCGAGCTCGTACTCAGGCGGCGCTGCAACTCGTGGATTCGGCGCGACTGCCGGCGACGACGCGGCGTAAGGCGCGCTTTGCCATGCAGCTCATGTGCGACGCGTTCGCTCCGAGCAACGTGCCCTGGCTCAACCCGGGCGTCGTGAAAGAGGCGACGGAAACGAGTGGGATGAGCCTCGTTCGCGGGCTCCAGAATTTCCTGGACGACGTAAAAAACAACGGCGGATATCCACGCCAAGTCGACAAGTCCGGTTTCGAGCTCGGAAAAAACATTGCCGCTACGGCTGGACGAGTCGTGATGCGCAACGCCCTCATTGAGCTCATCGCGTACGAACCGCAGACCCGGCAGGTCTACGAAATCCCTCTGCTGTGCAGCCCGCCGTGGATCAACAAATATTACATCATGGATTTGGCGCCGGGACGATCTTTTGTCGAGTGGGCAGTGGCGCATGGCCATCAAACGTTTATGATTTCGTATCGGAATCCCGACGAGTCGATGGCGCACTACACGATGGACGACTATCTGCGCGAGGGTGTGCTGGCGGCGCTCGACGCCGTGCAAGAGATCAGCGGCGCGCCGCGAGTAAACCTGGCCGGCCTGTGCCTGGGCGGGACGCTGGCCCTCATTGCGATGGCGTATCTCGCCGCGCACGGTGAAGGCGGGCGCATTGAATCGGCGACACTTACGAACACGCTGGTCGATTTCAGCGCTCCCGGGGACCTCGGCGTGTTTACCGACGAGGACACCATCGCGCGGCTCGAAAAACGCATGCGTGAGCGAGGCTATCTCGATCCGGCGGAGATGGCGAGAACCTTCGATTGGATGCGGTCGAGCGATTTGATTTGGAGCTACGTCGTCAACAACTGGTTCAAGGGCAAGCAGCCCTCGGCGTTCGATATCCTGGCTTGGAACAACGATTCGACGCGGATGCCGGTCGAGATGCACTCACAGTATCTGCGTGCATGCTATTTGCACAACTCGATCGTAAAGGCGAATGCGTTCACGATCGGCGACACGCCGATCGACCTTGGCAAAATTGCCACGCCCCTCTACGTGCTGGGGGCGGAGAACGACCACATAGCGCCGTGGCGCGCGACCTATTTGACCACGCAGCACGTCGGCGGCGAGGCCAAGTACGTGCTGACCAATTCCGGGTCACATCGCCGGCATCGTGAATCCGCCGGGCGGCAAAAAAACCTGGCACTACACCAAGCCCTCGGTGCGCCGCGGCGAGAGCGCCGACGAGTGGCTCGAGAGCGCCGATCGCCGCAACGGGTCGTGGTGGCTCGATTGGGCCGAATGGGCGCAAACCGCACGGCGGGTCGATGCGGGATCCGTATTCCATTCCGCAAGGCGAGCCGGCGCCGGGCCGGTACGTGCGAAACGAGATTGGCGACGCGTTCGGGTCGAAAGTTGAGGCGCGGTCGTGAGCGAGGAGGAGAAGGGCGCTGCCAGCGGAGCCTGGCGCAGCCTCGGCGATTTTATTCGCGGCCAACGGGAGTTGGCCAACCTCTCGATGCGGCAGCTGGCAGAGATCGCGAAGATTTCGAACCCATACTTGAGCCAGGTCGAGCGGGGGCTCTATAAGCCGTCGGCCGACGTGCTCAAGAGCATCGCCAACGCGCTGCAAATCTCGGCCGAGACAATGTACACGCAGGCGGGTCTCCTCGATGACTCGCAGGACCGCGACGAGAGCCACCACGGGGTCGAACACTCCGTGAAGCTAGACCCACGGCTCACGGTAGATCAAAAGGAAGCCTTGATCCGAATCTACCGGAGCTTTGTCGGAAGCGAGTAGACGACCACTAGGAAGCTTTTCTCCGATCTGTTGACAGGTATAGCATCTGCTTGGTATACTTAGCACAACCCCAAACGACATTTAGGAGAGAGAAAAGCAACCATGGCCATCAACGTATCAGAGTACATGAACAAGTTTCAGGAGGACGGGCTTGCCGCGATCAAAGAGACGCAAGACGCGAGCCTGAAAGCGATGAACTCGTTTCGCGAGTTCACCAAAGAGATGAGCGAGAAGCCCGGTGCCATGCCGACTTTTGAGAACATTCCGACGCCGACCCAGCTCGTCGAGCTTTCGTTCGGATTCGCGAGCCAGATGCTCGAGCTGCGCAAAGCCTTCACGATGCGAATCGCCGAGATGCTCGTCGAGACGCAGAAGCAGGGCGAATCAAACTTCCGGTCCGCAACCGCCTCTGCGACCGCCGTGAATCGTCCTACGGCGCCTCAAAGCAAGTAAACCCGAAACCACTTCGCATCAAGACCGCTCGCGCAAACGCCGAGCGGTCTTTCTTATAACCCGGCGAAGGCTGCGCGATGAACGCTGCCACGGCGATCACGATCGGCAAAGAGCTCACCGTCAAGCGTCTCGGTTTCGGTGCGATGCGCCTATGCGGCCCAGGAATCTGGGGCTGGCCGGCCGATCGTGAGAACGCCCTGCACGTCCTTCGGCGGGCGGTCGAGCTGGAAGTAAACTTCATCGACACCGCGGACTCCTATGGGCCGCACGTCAACGAAGAGCAGATCGCGCAGGCGTTGTATCCGTACCCGCACGATCTCGTGATTGCAACCAAAGGCGGCCTGACTCGCAGCGGGCCCGGTGAGTGGAAGCGCTGCGGACGCCCCGCGTACTTGGAAGAGTCATGCGAAGGAAGCTTGCGGCGGTTGCGGCTCGATCGCATCGATCTCTATCAGTTGCACGCAATCGATCCGGAAGTTCCGCTCGAAGAGCAGGTTGGCGCGCTGCGCAACCAGCGCGATGCCGGAAAAATACGCCACGTCGGGCTCTCGAACGTCAACCTCGAGCAGCTCCAGCGCGCGGAACGGATCGTCGAGATTGCTTCAGTGCAGAATAATTATAACGTCGGCAATCGCGTGAGCGAACCAGTGCTCGCGTATTGCGAAGCGAAGGGCATCGCCTTCATCCCGTACTTTCCGCTCGACGGCGGCGACCTCGCGACGCTCGAGTCACTCAGGTCCATCGCCGAGGCGCACGCCGCGACGGTTTGGCAAGTCGGCCTTGCGTGGTTACTCCAACGCTCGCCGGCGATGTCTGCCGATCCCCGGAACGTCGTCGCTCGAGCATCTGGCCGAGAACGTCGCGGCGTCGCAGCTGACGTTGAGCGAAGCAGAACGCGCGGCGCTCGACCGCATTGCGGCGCCGGCCGGCATGGGGTAAGAGAGCGCCTAACCTTCCGCGAGCTGCATCGCGGCTTGGGCAACGTGCACAACGTTGCCGCCGACTTCAATTCCGCGCTCGCCGCGATCGCCGTGAATGAAAACGTAAAGCAGACTCCGCCGTCCCATCTTGACGCCTTGCTCGCTGACGAAGCGCGTACCGTCGGCGCCGGAAACGAGGCCGTACTTCATCATAAAGACCGCGAGCGGACCGGTCGCGCTGCCGGTGGCGGGATCCTCGACGATGCCGAATTGCGGCGCGAACATGCGCGAGTACGCGCCGTCCGGAGTCGGCGCGAAGACGAAAATGGACGTCGATTCCTTGCAGGCGCGAATCAGATCGGCAAATACAGCGCTGTCGACCCTTGCCTCGTCGACCGCCGCCCGATCTTTAACGGCAATGAAAATCATCGCGTTGCCGGCCGAAAGCAGTTCGCAGTGAACGCCGGGCAAAAGCCGTTCCGGAGAGAGGGAAAGCGCGCGGGCGCACCGGTCTCTGGCGAATTCGGCGAGCCGGCGAATCGGCGGCGTCGTTAGCCACAGGACGGGATCATCTCCGTCGTCCACTCGGATCGGAACGCGTCCCACGTTTTCGTGCAACGCAAAGCTGCGGGCATTCGCCGGCACCAAGCCAAGCCGGCGCATCACGTACGCCGTCCCAATGGTCGGATGTCCCGCAAACGGCAACTCCGCAGCGGGTGTGAAGATCCGCACGCGCGTCGCATCGCCTTCAGACTCCCGTGGAAGAACGAAGGTCGTCTCCGAAAGATTGAGCTCGCGCGCCACGCGTTGCATGGTGACGGCGTCCATCCCGGATGCATCCGGAAAGACGGCCAGCGCGTTCCCCTCCAGAGGCACGGTCGTGAAAACGTCGACGACATGGTAATCGAACTTCATGCCCACGTTTCCATCGTTTTGGCAGCGCCTTCCTTGGAGCGAATGCCTTGAGTGTGGAGGGTCAATGACCCACGCGCAGGTCGCTTAGGTAGTGCCAAAGCCCAAACGCTTTGAGAATCCAGACGACAAGGACGATCACGACCACCGCGTTCAACAGCGATTTGATCGGAGCGGCCATCGGTATGTACGTATTGATCAGCCACAGGATGACGCCGACGACAATCAACACGACCACTATCTCAAGCAACGGCACGATTTCTCTCCTTTACGGCAGGTTACCCAAGGCGAGGCACTTTCAACAAAGAGTACTTGCAAGCCTTAGCGGAGCTGCAGGACCAGTCCCGCACCGACGTAGTTGAACCTCAACGCGGGAATGCCCGTGAACGCATGACCGTACTCCACGTCCACTTCCGTGCGGCTGCCGAGCAGCTTCTGGACTCCGAAATCGGTGAATGCCCGGCCACCTCGATCCGGTGCGATTTTCGATACAAAAACATATTCGGCGTAGAACTGATAGAAGTTCGGAATATCCGTAGTCACCACGAAGGAAGGCGTCGTAACGCCGTATTGGGTGCGCACGGCGTTTGCGTAATTGCCGGTCGACGACACGGCGATGGTAGTACCGAGGTTCGTCGCCGGGCTCATCGCGTAAGAAGCGTCGAAGTTTCCCGTTACGGTGGCGCTGCCCGCCGTTAGCTGTTTCGAGCCGTTCGGTCCCGTATATAGCCCGTCGAAGGCGACCGTCCATCGGTCGCCGGGCGGAAGTTCGTACTTGAAGCCGAGACCGGAATCGGTCACCCCGTGATTATCGTATCCCGCATACCGGTCGCGTACGTGCGGATGCCTTCGTAGTTGGGGCCGATGACGTCCAATTCGAAACGCGACGCAACGCCAAGTCGCAAGAAGTTTTGCGGTACTTGGCTCTGAATCGATCCCACGCTCGACGTGCCTTGCACTTCGTTCTGGTAGCCGAGCTCGAAAACGGCGGTACCTTTTTTGACCGCACAGGTGCTAAATCCAATGGTGGGCCGGTTTGCCGTGGCGAGTAAACGACTCGGGCCGGCGCAAGGATCGGAGCGATGGGGACTCGGAGACGCAATTGCTCCGGTTTGCGCGTCGGCGTATTTCGTAGGGCACAGCGTAGCGAGCGTTAAAATCGCGAGAGCGATCGCGAAGTATGAAGCACGCATTGCCGCCGTCACAACGAGTTCTTCCTTCGATCGCCTGCTCGTTCCACGATAGCACGCTCCAAAAAGTCGAAGGCCCCTGATCACGGGGCCACAACCTGATCCTATATAGCGCGCTATATATGGTGGGAGGCGGTACATGGATTGAGCAAGTGACCTCCGTGTCAAGGAAACTCTGAAGAGAGACATCTTCCCTTAAATTGCCCACCAATTCGGTAAACCAGGGCATTGTGGATATCCGCCATGGCCGCTACGAGCGCGGTTAATCACCACCAGGTCGATATATTGCCTAACATACGCGTAACGAAGGGCAATCAAGCGGGCGAACTACTGATTAACAGCAAGTGACCGCCAGTCCTGCCGCCAATAATCACCGCTCGTTTCATGATTCCCTTCGGCAACCAGCGCCGTTTTCTACCCCGTGCAACTGAAGGGGTCGAGAAAACCGACGCCAATACTCGTGGTCCTTCACAACTTGCTACTAGCGAGGTTTCACGGTATGGCTTTAAGGTCACGTTCTGTGTTCGCACTCGTTTCTATTGCCGCCCTGGCAGCATGTCAAGGCGGAGGTGGAGGCTTTAATGGTTCTAGCGGCCTCCCATCCGTCAACTCGGCCGCGACGGTAGGGAACTCCAATCCTTTGCGTGCCTCTGATCTTCTGAGTTCGGCGCCGCACGGCGCTCGCACGTACGTACACCTTCCGTTACGGAATAGTGCTGAGCTGGATCGTTTGATCCAAGAACAAAGCACGAAGAACTCTCCCATGTTCCATCGCTTCCTCTCCGTCGCTCAATTCCGGGCGCAGTACGGTCCGACTGCGGCAGACCTGCAAAAGGCCGCCGGAGTGCTTCGATCAGACGGATTCAAAACGACGATAACGTCTCAAGGCGTCATCGCCGACGCTCCGCAAGCAGTCATCGAACGCACCTTCCACGTGCAGCTGCGGATGCGTCCGAAGCCGGCGAAGTTGTCCGGCACTCCTTCGCTTGTAGCCGATCGCGCTCCGACGATTCCGGCCGCGCTCTCCAGCGTTCACGCGCAGGTTGCGGCCTTTGCCCCGCTTCCAGCGGCGCAACCACAGCTCGCCATGGTAAGCAAGACTCCGATAAATCCCGAAAATCGCTATGGTCGTGACATGCCCTTCTATTGGTTCGACGATCTCAAACAGGCGTACACGTACCCGTCCTACACGGTCGCCAACGGCTCGGGAAGAAGGATCGCGATCGTCGCAGTGAGCCAATTCCTCGCCAGCGACGTCGCGGCATATTTCGGCCACGAAAATCTGGCGCCGCCGAGAATCGTGCGCAGGCCGGTCGATGGAGGCCCTCCTCCATTCAACATCGACAACGGCGGTTCAGACGAAATCTCGCTCGACGTCCAGCAGGCGGGGGGCTCCGCTCCTGGTGCCACGCTCATCGTATACGGAGCACCCGACGCGAGCTTCACGCCATCCTTCATTGACATGTACACGGCCATCGACGAGGACAACCGTGCCGACATTGTCAACACCTCTTTTGGGCTTTGCGAACTCTACTTCTTGCCGCGCTACAACGACGGTCAGAGCCAGTTGTACCTCCTGCGGATGTTCCATGACCTCTTCCGTCAGGGGAATGCCCAAGGAATCACGTTTATGAATTCTTCGGGCGATAACGGCGCGCAGGGAGGCGAATGTACCGACGTCAGCGGCTCCAGAGCAATATTCGGGGTTTCCGTATTCGCCAACGATCCGAACGTCACCGGAGTCGGCGGCACGAACCTCCAGACTTCATCTATAAGCGGCTCGTTGCGGTCGACATATAAGAGTGAAAACGCTGACCACGATGCGTTCGCACCCGGAGAAGGCTTCGCGCCCGGAGCGCTCTGGGGCTCCGGCGGCGGCAGGAGCGTGATCTGGTCGAAACCGCCATACCAGCACTACGTTGACACCAACTCGTCGACGCGGGCCGTTCCCGATCTCGCGATGATGATGGGCGGTTGTCCCTTCGGCTCGCGGCCGCGTTGCACCACTGCTCCCTTCAAGCCTCTTCGCAGCGCCTTCATCACGGCTCTCGGCGGAGCGTTTTATCTTCTCATAGGAACGAGCGGCTCGAGTCCGGAGTTTGCCGGATTGCAGGCCGTGCAAGATCAAGTCCTCGGCGGCCGCGCCGGCAACGTCAACTACCTTATTTACACCTTGGCTAAAACCGGATCGATCGGAAACGGTCCAATCTTCCACAACGACATTCCCGGAAACAATGGGTATGCATCGCACAAGGGTTACAATTTTGTCGTCGGCAACGGAACGCCGTACGGTTCGCAGTATGCCCTCTCACCGTTTGCTCCGCTCGCCGGAAATCCGCAAACGCCCTCGAATCCGTAAGCGTTTGTAACGGCCCTTGCAAGGAACGGCGCTCGAGAAATCGGGCGCCGTTTCGTTTTCTTAGCGTTGTCGTCAAGCTAAGGGTTTTGTCAAGGAACTTTCGCGTAAGGTCTCATTCGCCTCCGAACCGGGCACCACAAAAGGTTAGGTTTGCACAAGGATGGTGATGAATCGCACGTCGCGTCTAGGACTCATTTTAAGCTTAGACTCCTTTGCCCGGACGCCGACGAAACCGGGGCAGATTTATTCGACGCGATCGAACGCTGGAGAGAAGCCTCCGATAATGAGCAAAGCGGAACAAAGAGATCGCACGCCGATCGCAGGTTGCCGAGGCGCGCCACACCCTAAACAGAACCACGACGGACGGGTCCTAAAAGGTACGCATCGTGATGAGACGGAACAGCGCTTATCGGAGTTGGCACTCCTAATAGGGAGCTGGGAAAGGGGATCGGTGAAAGCCGGTCCTCTTTCTATTTGGTCGACTTACGATGCGGCGCAATCCGTGTTAACAGCGCCTGCAACGATCTCAGAAGGGGCTAGGTGGCGCCCGCGTAGCGTCATGTTTGTTTCATCTCGCGGAGTCCCAGCTACAGCCCGACTTTTCTGTTTTCATCCTTTCCTCACACTCGTCGACTAAGCTTGGCGTCGAGCATAATCAGAAAGGCGATGACTTAATGTTTCGAATTGCATTTCTCGCCGCCAGCGCCGTGCTGGCTTTCACTCTCGTCTCATGTGCCGCGCAATCCGCCGGTACACTGACCGATTCAGGCATGCCGAGTGCTGACCGGACCGCGTCCGACGCTGGCTCGGCTAAGACACCAACGTCGACGTTCACCTCGCTTTTCAGCTTCGACGGCACGGACGGCGATTCGCCCCGAGCGGCGCTGGTTCAGGCCACCAGTGGGAACTTCTACGGGACAACAGTCGAAGGCGGAGCCAGCGGCAACTGCGCAGATGGCTGTGGCACGGTCTTCAAGGTAACCGCAAGCGGGACGCAGACCGTGCTGCACAGTTTCGACGGCACGGACGGCAGCTCGCCGAACGGGGTGATTCAGGCCACTAACGGAAACTTCTATGGAACAACGGCCTTTGGCGGGGCCAACGGGCGTGGGACGGTCTTCGAAATCACCCCAAGTGGCACTCTGACCACCCTTGCGAGTTTCAACGGCACGGATGGCCAAGCCCCGAAGCGGCGCTTATCCAAGCGACTGATGGGAATTTCTACGGCACAACCTCCAGAGGTGGGGCCAATCACAACTGTCCCACCCAGGCGTTCAGTAACGTGCGGGACCGTCTTCAAAATCACCCCAAGTGGTACGCTGACGACACTGGCCAGCTTCGGAGAGGCGGGCGGCTTTTTCCCCTTTTCGCCGCTGATCCAAGCCACTGACGGGAACTTTTACAGTACAACACCCTACGCGGTCTTCAAGGTCACCCCAAGCGGCACGCTGACCACGCTAGCCAGCGTCTCCTCCTCGTACGCGGGGCTGGTCCAGGCCACCGATGGGAACTTCTACGGGACGACGGAGTACGAGGGCAACGCCGCCTGCGACGGTGGTTGTGGAACGGTCTTCAAAGTCACCCCAAGCGGTACGCTGACCACACTGCTCGCGTTCACCAGCAGCGCCAATCCCGTCGCAGCGCTGATCCAGGCCACCGATGGGAACCTCTACGGGACAACTGGCGTGGGCGGGGCTAACAATGACTGCGGCGGCAGCCCGCCGGGTCCTGTCGGTTGCGGCACGGTATTTAAGCTCACCCTAAGCGGTACGCTGACCACGCTGTTCAGCTTCAATGGCGCGGACGGCGAAGCGCCCCAAGCGGCGCTAGTCCAGGGCAAGAACGGTGAGTTCTACGGGACAACGGCCGCGGGCGGGGCCAGCGCCGCCTGCGCGGATGGCTGTGGCACGGTCTTCAGCCTGCAGAATTTTTCCAGTACGCATAAGTCCACGCGTCGCAGGTGATTAGTGTGCCTTACGATGATGTTAGATGTGCGTGATTTAATTGCCAAAGCGGTTAGTTGAAGGGTTTCGATTGGAGCGATCGTTGCGACGTGATCGCGCTCGAGCGATTCGGTTTGCAACGCTGCTGAGAGGTCCTGGATCGGTTCCGGCGGGCGGTTGATGTACGATGCCGTCGGAATTTGGGGGTTTAAAGACACTGCAAAATAAGGGCCGTAATGGTGGGCGGTACATGGATTGAACATGTGACCTCTTCCGTGTCAAGGAAGCGCTCTCCCACTGAGCTAACCGCCCGTCGCCGATGGCGAGAAGTGTTTCAAGGTTCGGAATCGCGTTTTGTGTACCTCCAACGACGCGCGCCGCTTCGCACCATTCAACCCGTTTATTAGGAAGAGTGATTATCGCGACACATAAGATCTTACCGGAGCCACCGCTCGTTCTTTGCTCGAGGTTCGCGCGGGACGATGGCCTCGCGGGTAAGATCTGAATTAGCGTAGCCCGCGCGTTTGACAAGGGAATCTCGGCATGATAGAGTCTCGCGTATTACTCACTCGACACAAGGAGGCACGATGAATCAAATGCGTCAGCTTTCCTCCACCACGCCGCACATCGGCGTTGGGTCGACGTGCTTTGGACCTTCTTCCTTTGAAAACGGTTGGATCAGGGATCGAGAAGAAGCCCTGTTGTCGTAGCCGGGCTCGCGAAGCGAGCCACTCGAAGGACGAAGGCCTCCGCAGATCGACCGGGGGCCTTTTCAATTACCCTGCACTTTTCTTTCACGAGGTGAACCATGGAACTTTGGCTGGAAGCCGAGATCCGGATTCGCCGAGCCAACGCCTTGGAAAACGCCTGTCGCAGCCGACTAGCTCGGCTAGCGACGAAAGGCCGAAGTACTGGGACGCGCGTTCGTATCGCCGCCGGTGCGCAGGCGATGAGCGACGCACTGGCTGCGCTAGCGCGCAGCTTGCGGAACGGTGAAACCGCTTAACGGCTAGGGGAGGGCGTCCTCGATCTTTGTATCGGCGCCCTCCCATTCTTTTTCGAAACGCGCACGCGCCGCCGCCGCTTGCGCGTGTTGTCCGCTTGCGGCCAGCGCTTGCGCCAAACCGAAGAGCGCGCGCGGGTCGTTCGGATAAGCTGCGAGGGCGGCGGTGAAGGCCGCGGCTGCGCCGGCATTGTCGGCGCGGCGCAAGAGCAGACCGCCCAATGCTTCATCCGCGGGGATGAGTGGAATCAGCTCACCGGAGAAGTCCGAGCTTTGATTCGTGCGACTTATCTGGATCCAGTGCTCGGATAGGACGTATTGGTCATCGGCCTCCGCGAGAGCGGCCAAAAAGAGCTGAGGCAAATAGCCTTGCGTTTGGTTTTTGGCCGGAAGACGCGCGGCGATGGCGTGCGCCTCACCGGTATGCTCCAAGTGCAGCGCGGCAAGGCCGCGAACGCTTTTGTCGGCGAATTCGTTTTCATACGTAGCGTAAGCCGCGCCGTACCGGCCGAAGCGCAGTGCGGTGATCCCATCAAAGCTCGTCCCCAAGGCAACGCCCATGCGCTGGCTCCACTGCCGCGCGACCTCGTAGTTTCCCAGCATCATCGCTGCTGAGTACCCGACGGAGACGTCGTGCTTCGCGTAGCGTTGCACGTGTTCCGACTCCGCGTCGTCGCCGCTAAGCATGTTCAGCAGCGTATAAGCCCGTTCGCTCGAGCGCAATGCCGCGGTATACTCGCCCGTCTCAATCCAATAGTGCGCGGGCATGTGCGCGAGGTGTTCGGCTTGCGCAGGAAAGACGGTGGTGTCGAGGCGTTGCGCGCATGGAAGCGCCGGAGCGCGATCGGGCGCAAGATCGTAAAGGTGAATGCAGAGATGATTTGCCATTACGTTTGGAGGATCGTCGGTCAGCACGTTCGAGACCAGAGCTAGCGCCTCGCGTGACTCCTCGTCGGCGAGGATTCCATGCTGCCATGCCAAGCCGCCGTGCTCGAGGAGGGCTTCGGCCGCTAAGAGCTCGGCATTTTCGTCGTGCGACGATTTCGCAAAATCCACCATAGCGCGACGATACGCTTGATCGTCGCCTAGCCAGTTTGCAAACGTGCCTTGGTATCGCAACGCCATGATCGCAATGAAACGCTGCTCGCGCGCCGGAAGGCCGGGGCCGAGCACGACCGCTTTGCGGATGGCCTGCGCGCCGAGGTTGAATCGGTCCTCGGTCAGCGGCGTATTCAAGTCCGGGCCGTCGGCGAGCGCCGTTCCCCAATATGCCATCGCAAGACGCGGATCGATGGCAGCAGCTTGCGTAAAGGCTCGCTTGGAATCTTCGCCGTTGTATGCGTAATAGAGGAAGAGGCCGCGATCGATTGCGGCTTGCGCTTGCGGATCGTTCGTCGACGTGGGTAAGTGAACCGACGCGGCCGCAGAAACCGTGGCAACGAGGACGCATGCAAGCAGATTCACGCGAAGTTTTTCAACCGTGACGTCCAGCACTCCGTGCTAGACAGCCTGCGCACGGTAGGGTAAGATACGCTTTTGTCCAAGGAGCCGCTACCGGTCGGGGCGCGTAGCTCAGCGGGAGAGCATCCGCTTCACACGCGGGGGGTCGTTGGTTCAATCCCAACCGTGCCCACCAGGTCGGTGGTGCCGGTCTTTGGCGCTGTAGCTCAGTTGGTTAGAGCGTCGCCCTGTCACGGCGAAGGTCGTGGGTTCGAGCCCCATCAGCGTCGCCAGCTTGCGTCGAGCGCATTGTGAGAGCGGTGCGCTCGACGACAATCGAGCCAAGGTAGCTCAGTCGGTAGAGCACGCGCCTGAAAAGCGCGGTGTCGCGCGTTCGATTCGCGCCCTTGGCACCAGTCAAGGGAGGCCCGAGCGGCTCGGGCCTCCCGCATACAGAGGCCCGATGAAATGGCGTCACGACCTCGAACACCAAAATGAGCGCTCCTTCGCAATGCGTATGGCGGCGATCGGTAGGGACGAGCGGAGCTTCGTGACGCGAGCTAGCGCAGCGTCCTATCGAAGAACTCTACGGTGCGGCGCCACGCAGTCTCGGCGTGCTGCGGATGGTAATGTCCAAGGCCGCCCTCGCCGGGTTCGCCGGTGTTAAAAAACCCGTGCTTCGCGTCGTAGCGGTGAAATTCAAGGGCGGCGCCGGCGCTTTTGAGCTTGCGTTCGATGGCGTCGATCCGTCAATCTTAAAGAACTCGTCGTCGAGCGCCCAGTGTCCCTGCAGCGGGACGGAGATATTTGCGGGATCACCCGCTTCCACAGGTGGATAGCCGTACCAAATGCTAGCCGCATCGAATTCGCGACCGTGCATGACGCTTAGCATCGCTAAGGCACCGCCCATGCAGAAGCCGATAACGCCGACTCGCTTTGCGCCCCGCTCGCGCAGATAGCGCGCAGCTCCCGACGCATCCTGGGTTGCGGCGTCTTTGAAATCGAGGCCCTGCATCAAATGGTTTGCTTCGTCGCCGGTCGCCGCGCTGCGTCCTCGATACAGATCGGGAACGAGTACCTCGAAGCCGTGTGACGCGAGCCGGTCGGCGGTTGCCTTGACGCGATCGTCGAGTCCCCACCATTCTTCGAAAAAAACGATGCCCGGCGCGTGCGGTTGTTCCGCTTGTGCCAGATAGCCGGGTGCCGTCTCTCCGTCGGGTCGCCTGAACTCGATCGTCGAGCTCATCAGCGGCGTTCCACTGCGGCGACCTCTTCAGCATCCTGTCGATCGAGATTCTCGCTGCGCTCGCCGATTAGCCACTCGTTGGCAGCACGAACGTCCTCAGAGCGCACCCGACCGGTGAACCACGCGAAGAGATCGTCGTCGGTGGGATTCCGTTGCAGGGCCTCGTCGAACTCGGGAGCGGAGATTCTCCAGCGCTCCATCATGCCTTTATCCATCGGACATGGATAGATGTAGTCGTGTATCGTTCCGGCGGCCGACGCGCGGCCTTTGTCGGCCACACGAAGCAGCCACAGGACGTCGCCGATCGCCTCGCGGCCACGGCGCGGAAACGTTTTTCCATCGCGAAAATCGGTAGGCATGCGCTCTATAATGCGCGACGGCGGCGACGGGTTGCGCCGGCCAGGCGAGCGAACGATGGGTCATGCAAGAGCAAAAGGCTCTGCCCCAGCACGAGCCGCGCTGGCATGCGTCACTGGCCGTTTTAATAGCGGTGTTGCTCTACGTCACCCTTCCACCGCGTTTGACGATCGGGCCGGTTTGGGTTGCTCCGGCGCTGGTACTTGTCCTGCTCATTCCGCTTTCGATCTTTGCGCCTCGCCGGCACATGGAGACGCGCCGTACGCGATTTGCGAGCATCGTGCTGATCGCCATTGTCAACTTCTTTAACCTCGGCTCGGTGCTGCTGCTCGTCGCGTCGTTCTTTCGACCGGAAACGGCGGCGCTGCATCAGCCGGGTTTCTTGCTGCGTACCGGCGCGCAGGTCTGGTTTACTAACATCCTTGTCTTTGCGCTGTGGTTCTGGGAACTCGATAGTGACGGTCCGGAAGCGCGCGCCCACGCTAATGCGGCAACGGAGTTCGAAAACACCGACTTCCTCTTTCCGCAGATGCAGATGACGATTGCGAGCGGTGGAGCGCTGTCCAGCTGCATCGATCCGGCGTGGAAGCCGCAGTTCTTCGATTATCTCTACCTTGCATTCACCAACGCGACGGCCTTCAGCCCGACCGACGTCATGCCGTTGAGCCGGCAAGCCAAGGCGCTAATGGGTGCCGAGGCAATTGTCGCGCTCATTACGATCGCGATCGTGCTCGCCCGCGCCATCAGCCTCATAGCGTAGCCGATTCGCGGGCGAGCCCAACCGTACGGGCAAATCCGGGGTTGTAGGACGCATTATGGAGAGGCTCGAACCGGAAAGTTCGCGGTGGGCGGGTATGATGTAATGGCAGCCTGCGACCTTCCCAAGGTTGATGCGTGGGTTCGATTCCCACTACCCGCTCCGGCAGTTCAGCGGCGACGTAGCCAAGTGGTAAGGCAGGGCTCTGCAAAAGCCCCATTCGGCAGTTCGAATCTGCCCGTCGCCTAAAGGTTTCTCGACGTGACGCGTGTTGCTGTCGTAGGGGCGGGCGCCATCGGAGGATTTCTCGCAGCGGCGCTCGCCAAGTCCGGCGTCTCCGTCGCAATCGTTGCACGTGGGGCGCATCTCGCGGCGATCCGGCGCAACGGGCTGCGGGTCGAGAGCGAGCTGGGCAACTTTGCCGTGCGCGTCGACGCTAGCGACGATTTGCGGCATTTCGGGAATTTTGACGTGCTGCTGCTTACCTTTAAGGCGCACCAATGGCCGGCGTTCCGCGCGCAGCTCGAGCCGTTTGCAGTGCGACCGTCGACGATCGTGACCATGCAGAACGGCCTCCCGTTTTGGTACGTGCGCGATCCGCCGGTGGAAAGCATAGATCCCGGGGGCACGATCGGCAACCTCTTCGCCGACGATCGGGTGATCGGAGCGGTGGTGCACGTCTCGGGACAAATCGTCGCACCTGGCGTCGTCCGGCAGAGCGGCGGTCTGCGCTACGTGCTGGGCGACCCGAGCGGCGCCTCACGCGATCGGCTCGGCGCGCTCGGCGCACTTTTTCGAAACGCCGGTCTAGCGCCCGAAATTGATGCGAACGTTCGCGCAACGGTTTGGCTCAAGCTGGTCAATAATGCCGGTCTCAATCCAACGAGCGTCCTGCGCGGCATGACGATTAGACCGATGCTCGCCGATCCGGGCGCGCGTGCCGAGGTGCGCCAGATGATGACCGAAACGTTGCGCGTCGGCCAGGCAATGGGCGTACTTTCAACTGTGGACGTTGACGAGCGCATCGCGTACGCCGCACGCCTGGACGATGTGAAAACCTCGATGCTGCAGGATTACGAGCGCGGAAGGCCACTCGAGCTCGATCCGAATTTTGGGCGCGGTCATTGAGCTCGGCCAACGATATGGCGTGCTCGTCCCGAATTTGCGCGCTGCCTACGAACGCCTTCGCCGTCTGACGGCGGTTGAATCGTTGAAGTGATCGCGCCGCGTAACAGCGACGCGGATGAAATTGCCGCGCTGCACGGCGTCGGTCCGAAAACCGCGCCGCTCTTTCGCGAGCTAGGAGTCAGTAGTGGTGCGGAGCTGCTCGAGTATCTGCCGTTTCGTTACGACGATCTTCGCTTTCCTACAGCGGCACGGCGGCTGGGCGAAAGCGGAGGAGAAGAGAACGCCGTCGGTCGCGTCGTTGCCGTGAAGGAGCGGCGGGTGCGCGGCCTCGAGATCGTCGAGGTACGGCTGACCGACGACGCCGGAGATCCCTTCGCTGCGAAGTGGATCGGGCGTAACCGCTATGTGTATGGCCGCTTCCGCGAAGGAATGCGGCTCTTCGTCCGCGGACGCGTCGAGCGCACGCTTTCCGGTCCGGTCGTCAGCGTATCTCATTATGCGCAGCTCGGCGAGGACGAGCGCTACCGAGGCGAGCTCGTTCCAATCTATCCCGCATCCAAATATCTGGCTAGTCGAAAGATCGCGATCGTCTTGCGGAAGAATCTGCCGCGTTTGCTCGACTCGGCACCGCCGGATCCCTTGCCTCCATCGCTGGCGGGCGCCCGCGGGTACGGCCGGCTTGCGGACGCGTATCGAGCCGTCCATGCTCCGCGCACGCCGGAAGAAGCCGAGCGCGCCCGGGAGCGCTTCGTCTTCGCCGAGTTTCTCACGCTGGCAACCGCGGCGCAATTGCGACGCAGCGAGCGCGAGCGCGATCATGACGCTTGCGCGCTGCGCGTACCGTCCGACTTGCTCGAACGCTTCGAGGACACGCTTCCATTCGCGCTCACCAGCGCGCAGCGGCGCGTCGTGGTCGAGATTTGGGGCGATATGAGCCGGGACATCCCGATGAACCGGCTGTTGCAGGGCGACGTCGGGAGCGGCAAAACGCTTGTCGCCGCGGCAGCGGTGCTGCTTGCAGCTCGAAACGGCATGCAATCGGCGCTCATGGCGCCGACCGAGCTGCTTGCATGGCAGCACGCAAATAAACTCGCGCCATTGCTCCTAACTTTCGGCGTCACGCTCGAGGGCGTCTTCGGAAGTCAGAGCGCGCGCTCGCGCAACGCAGCCCTCGAAAGACTTGCAAGCGGTGAAGCTTCGGTCGGCGTCGGCACACATGCGCTGCTGACGCAGGGCGTTGATTTTCAGCGCCTCGGTCTTGCGATCATCGACGAACAGCAACGTTTCGGAGTCGAGCAGCGCGCGCGTCTGCGAGCCAAGGGCCTATCTCCGCACACGCTGCACATGACGGCCACACCGATTCCGCGAACCCTAGCCCAGTCGGTTTACGCCGATCTCGATCTGTCCATTATAGACGAGCTTCCGCCGGGGCGGACGCCGATCGAGACGTTTGCGGTGCGAACGAGCCGACTGAGCCGAGTATACGAGTTCGTGCGAAAGAATGTTGGAGCCGGTCATCAAGCGTACATCGTCGCGCCCCTGATCGACGAAGGAGAGGGAACTCTCACGAGCGTCGTTGCAGAAGGCGAGCGGCTGAAGAACGAGGTCTTACCGGATTTGCGGCTCGGGCTGTTACACGGTCGCCTTTCCTCGCGAGAGAAGGAGGACATCATGGGGAACTTTGTCCGCGGCGACCTCGACGTGCTCGTCTCGACGACCGTCATCGAAGTCGGCGTCGACGTTCCAAACGCCACGGCGATGGTTGTCCTCGACGCGCAGCGTTACGGCCTCGCGCAGCTTCATCAGCTGCGAGGACGCGTTGGCCGCGCCGCCGCCAAATCGTTTTGCATCTTCGTCTATCCGGACGATGCCGGCGAGCGCGAGCGGCTCGACATTCTCACGCGCTCGACCGACGGATTCGAAATCGCCGACGAAGATCTTCGTCTTCGTGGGCCCGGCCAGCTCGCCGGCACGGTGCAATCGGGAGCGGCGGAACTTCGGCTCGGGGATCTGTTGCGCGACGTTGACGTCTATCGTGCCGCCAAACTCGCCGCCCAAGAGATCGTCGCACGCGACCCAAAACTTGCACGCCCCGAGCACGCCGGCCTACGAGCTGCCCTCGAAACGCAGCCGAACACGCGCGCGCTGCTGCTTTCGTCGTGAGGGTTAGGCCAGGGCAAAGCGAATAGCCGGTGCATGCAGAATCGTCTGGCTTTCATCGCGACGCTGGCGCTTGCAGCGTTGCCGGCACTCCCGCTCGTCGCGCATGCGGAAACGACTGAGGTAGCCCGGGCGACCCTTTCGAACGGTCTTCGCGTGATCGTGGTGCGCAACACCCTCGCGCCGGTCGTCACGATGATGCTTAACTACGAGGTTGGATCCGACGAGCAGTGGATTCCGGGGCTCGCGCACGCTACCGAACACATGATGTTTCGCGGGAGCCGCACGCTCTCGTCGTCGCAGCTCATGGAGGCCGTCGGAATTACCGGCGGCGACTTTGACGCCGATACGCAGACCAACGTCACGCAATACTTTTTCACCATGCCGTCGCAGTACCTCGACATCGGGCTGCGGGCGGAACGTTCGCGCGCGACCGGTTTGTTGATGTCACAGAACCTATGGAATCAAGAGCGAGGGGCGATCACACAAGAAGTGCAGCAGGACAACAGCATCGCCCTTTATCGGCTATTTATCAAAATGCAGAAACGTCTCATTGGCGGAACGCCCTACGATAAGAATACGCTCGGGACGGTGACGGATTTCGCAAATAATGTGAACAGCGCACAACTGTTGAAATTCTACCATACCTGGTATCATCCCAATAACGCGATCTACATTATCGTCGGGGACGTCGATCCGGCGGCGACGATTGCGCGCGTAAGAGAACTTTTCGGGGACATACCCGCTGCGAAGCTGCCCGCACGCCAGCCGGTACGTCTGACGCCCCTAAAAGGAGCGGTCTATCACGACGTCTCCGATCAGCCGTATACCGGAGTTCTGCTTGGCTATCGGTTTCCCGGTTACGAGAGCCCGGATTACGCCGCCGGGCAAATCTTGGGCGACGTTCTCTCCAGCCAGCGAAGTTCTTTTGGCGGGTTAGCATTCACGGGTAAGGCTCTTGCAACGCAGTTGTTCATTCAACCGTATCCGAAGGTGGGGATCGCCATTGCGTTCGCCGCGGTGCCGATTACGACGCCGCCGCAAACGATCGACGGCGAGATGCGCGGAATCATCGACGACTACCAGAAGACAGGGGTGCCGGCCGATCTCGTCGAGGCGGCGAAACTGCGCGAGATCTCGCAGCTGGAGTTCAACGCCAACTCGATCGAGGGACAGGCCACGCAGTGGAGCGAGGCCGTCGCGGTGCAGGGTCTCTCGTCACCCGACGATATGATCGCCGAGTTCAATAAGGTCACCGCGTCGGACGTCAATCGGGTGCTGCGGACCTACCTCGATAACAAACGCGCCGTCGCCGCCTACGCGGTGCCCAAAAATGCCGGAGGGGCAATCTCGGGCGGCTCAATGGCCAAAGAGAATAACGAAATCCCGCCGACCTCGCACGAGCCGCTCCCGGCCTGGGCACAGAGCGTGCTCGCGCATCTCCACGTTCCTGAGCAGACGTTGGCGCCGGCAGACATGACGCTGTCGAACGGCATTCGCTTGATCGTGCAACCCGAGCATATCTCGCACACCGTCGTCGTGGCCGGCCAAATTCTCAACGATCCGCAAGTACAGGAGCCGCCCGATCAGGAAGGGGTTGCCGACGTCGCTGCGTCGCTGCTGCCGTACGGAACTACAACCTACAATCGAGTGGCCTTGCAAGCCGAGCTGGACAAGATTGCGGCGACCACAACCGCCGGTACGGATTTCGGTGTGGAAGTGCTGTCGTCGCAATTCGATCGGGGTGTGCAGCTGCTGGCCGACGAAGAACTTCATCCCACCTTCAATGCGACGGATTTTTCCATCGTTCGTCAGCAGAGCGTCGGAGAGGTTACCGGGGAAATGACCGCCCCCAATCACCTCGCACAAATAGCGCTCGGAAAGGCTCTTTATCCGGCAGGCGATCCGGCACAGCGTTTTGCAACGCCGAACAGCGTCGGCGCATTGACTCTAGCCGACGTAAGATCCTGGTATACGAGGGCGTATCGGCCGGACCTCACGACCATCGTCGTTATCGGCGACACTACGCCGGACGCGGCGAAGGTTATCTTCCAACAGTATTTCGGCGGCTGGACGGCAGCTGGATCGAAGCCGAACGTCGATCCTCCGCCTGCTCCGCCCAACGCACCGAGCCAAGTGAACGTTCCAGCTACCGGGCGCGTGCAGTCGTCGGTGAGATTGGTGGAGACCGTCCCGCTCCTGCGTGCCGATCCGGCATGGCCGCAATTGCAACTCGCCAACGCCGTGCTGACCGGCGGTTTTTACTCGTCGCTGCTTTATCACGACTTGCGTGAGGTTCATGGTTACGCGTACGCCGTCAGCAGTCGCGTCACGGCGGGAAAGGTGAGGGCGACGTTCAGCATCGACTACGCGTGCGAGCCGCAGAACATCGTTCCGGCCGAGGCTCTCGTAAAGGCCGTGCTAGCTCAGCTTCAGGGGGAGCCGATCGAACCGGATCGCCTGTTGCGGTCGAAGGCGCTGCTGATGGGCGAGGTGCCGATTCGGGAGTCGAGTTACGATGGCGTCACCGCGCAACTACTCGATTACGCGACGCTCGGTCTACCGTTGAATCAGAACGTGGTCGACGCGCAAGCCGAGCTCGCGGCGACTGCGCAAACCGTCCAGGGGGCGTTGGCCAAGTACGTGCGCCCGAACGGATTCGTGCGCATCGTCACCGGGCCGGGTCCCCGCTAAGCCTAAGGGCCGATGCCGTGCGGCGTCGAACGCGGCGGCGATGGATGCCGTCTGCGGGATCGGTTTCGATATCGACCATACGATGGCGATCGACAATCGCCTCGAAAGAGTCGCCTTCCTGCACCTGCTCGAAGTAGTTTTGGCCGAGGGCGGACGGGCGGTGGGAACGCTTGGCGATGAGATCGATAGCATTGACGAGCTGCTGGCGCGTCAGCGGCAAGGCGACTTTTCGATCGACGATGCCGTGCGACGGTTCGTCGCTAGGCGAGGTTTGGAACCGACAGACCGTTACGTTGAACGGTTCCGGTCCAGCGCGGTCGAAATGGTCGACGAGTTCGTAGTACCGCTTCCGGGCGTCAAGCCAACGCTGGAAGCGCTGCGCGAGCGTAAGATCGCGGTGGCGGTGCTGACCAACGGCTGGAATCCGCTGCAGGCGCGCAAGGCCGAACGAGCTGGTTTTCGTGGTCCGATTTTGGTAAGCAGCGAGATCGGCGAACGCAAACCGGCACCGGCTGCGTTCCAAATGCTCGTGCGTACGCTCGGAACGGATCCGCGGCAGACCTGGTACGTCGGAGACAGTCCGCGCGACGACGTCGCCGGCGCGCAAGCCGCCGGAATGCAAGGCGTTTGGATCGATTGGGAGCGCGATGCGTACCCCGCCGATTTGGCGCCTCCGGCCTACACCGTGCGGAATTTCCAAGATTTGCTTAGACTTTCTGCCCGCACCGGAGCGCGTCACTTGATGCGATACCTCGTCGTTTTCGGCATCGCATGCATGCTTCTGTGCACGGGTGCTTCGCCGCCGTCGGACTACCAACAGAGGCTCGTAGAGCTTGAACGACGTTACACGTTCTGGTCGTTCGAGCAGAGCCCAACCTCCGCAACGGATGCCGGGATTCATGCGTTCGATAATCGTCTCGCTGATTTCTCGCCCGCAGCGCAAGCCGCCCAGATGGCGCAACTGCGCGCGTACCGCAACGCCCTCGCCGCGCTCGAGCCGCCGCCCGGCGCGAGTGCCCACGCGCGGGTCGATTACCTCCTGATTCGGGCGAATCTGGAGGGGGACTGGTGGAGTCGAACGGTCTTGCGAGGCCTACAACGCAATCCCAGTATCTACGAAGGGGAATGTAGCAACGGTATTTTCTCGATCGTGAAGCGAGAGTACGCGAGTGACGAAACGCGCGTTCGTGCTGCGATCGCTCGACTGCGTGCTTGCCCTCGAGTGCTCGAACAGGGGCGGGCTAACCTTACGCAAATGGTGCGAGAGTTTGCGCAGATCGCCTCGGAAGATATTCGCGACGGCGACTCGCTCTACACGACGACGCTGGATCAAGTCGCGCGCGACGTTTCGCCGCCCACGCGTCGGGAGTTGAGCCAGGCGCAGGCGGTTGCGCTGAGTGCGCTACACGGCTATCGCGCTTGGCTCGATGCACGCATGGCAAGCTTGCATGCCGGAGGCTTCTCCGTTGGGCGCAAGCAGTACGAGTGGTATCTGCGCCGCGTTTTGTTGCTGCCGTACGATTCCGGCCAAGTGGCCGAAATCGGGCGTGTCGAGCTCGCGCGCGATCGGGCCTTGGAGATCTGGGAAGCGGCTCGCGACGCACAGGAACCGTCTCCCGCGCCCGCGCCCACGTTCGCGTCGAAAACGGCTTTCCTATCCTATTACGAACAGAGTCTTGCCAAGCTCGTGTCGTTCATAAACTCGCATCAAATCGTCACGATCCCACCGTACATCGGTCCGTTCCACATCGTCGAAGTTCCCAAAGCCCTGGCGGCGACCTATCCGGGCGGGTTCATGAACCCGCCGCCGATGTTCTCGAGCGATCCGCAGGGTTTCTATTTTGTACCGGATTTCAGTCCGAGCAATCAAAGCTTCTTCGTCCAGCAAACGCGTCAGTCGGTGCTGCCGCTGCTCGGGCACGAGGGAATTCCCGGACATTTCATGCAGTTCACGTACGCATATCATAATCCGGATTTCGTTCGCCACGTCCAGAACGACGGCGTCTTCGCCGAAGGCTGGGCATTCTACGGAGAAGAGATGCTCATGCGGGAGGGCCTCTATGACGCCGATCCCGGCGCGCGCCGCCAAGTGATCCACTTGATGCGTCACCGCGCAACTCGGATCGGTGTCGACGTGGGCTTGGCGACTGGGGCGATGACGCTCCCGGCGGCGATCGCGTACTTCCAGAAGAACGCCGGAATCGACTACGTTACAGCGCGCGGAGAGGCGACTCGCTTTGCTATGGATCCGGGCCAGGCGATCGATTATCTCGTCGGAAAGACGCAAATCGAAACTCTGCTGGGGCTAGTCCAAGATCGTGAAGGGGCGGCCTTCGAACAACGCGGCTTCCACGACCGGCTTCTTTCGTACGGAACTGTACCGTATTCAACGATTCGCTACGAATGGCTCGGGGACGACACCTGGCTGCGCCCGTCGCTCGAGCCGTTGTCACCGCAGGGGTTCTAAGCCATATGCCGCCGCGCATCACCGGAGGATCGCTGGGAAGCCGAAAGCTGCGCTCGCCCAAAGGTGTGCACGTTCGTCCCACGCCGGGGCGCGTGAAAGAATCACTCTTTTCCATTCTGATGGACCGGCTCGAGGGCGCGCGCGTGCTTGATCTGTTCTCCGGTACCGGTGCCATCGGTTTCGAGGCGGCTTCGCGAGGAGCCGCGCGCGTCGTTTCCGTCGAAGCTTCCCGCGATGTGGCGCACGCAATTGAGGAG
Organism: Vulcanimicrobiota bacterium; assembly: GCA_963826325.1. GTDB lineage: Bacteria > Vulcanimicrobiota > Vulcanimicrobiia > Vulcanimicrobiales > Vulcanimicrobiaceae > Cybelea. Next base: position 66,770 of record CAWGWT010000002.1, on the reverse strand, counting down.
ACTGCGAAGAGTCTCGGAGTCGATGACGTGGTAACGGTTTTTCCTGCGCCTGCGGAGCGCGCGCTCTATCGTTTGGAGGGGCCGTTCGACATCGTCTACCTCGACCCGCCATACGCCGATCCCGTCCCCTTACAGCTGCTTCGTCTGATGCGCGAGCGCCACTTGTTGGCGCCCGACGCTTTGGTCGTTTACGAACACGCCGCGAAACGGATCTTGCCCGAGATACCCGGGTATCGCTCCGTACGCGAAGAAGTCTACGGCGATGTTGCTCTCGCCTTCTTGTCGCCGGACTCTTGACGAACGGTAGGCTGATGCGCGTGACGCGCGCGGTTTATCCCGGGTCGTTCGATCCCCCGACGAACGGCCATCTCGATGTTATCGAGCGTGCGGCCCGCTGTTTTGGAGAGCTTCTCGTCGCAATCGTCGTCAATCCGCAGAAGCGCGCGCCGATGTTTTCGCTTCAGGAACGCGAAGAGATGCTTAAGGCCAGCGTTACCACGCTATCGAACGTCCGGGTCGAGCACTTCCGCGGGTTGCTGGCGGATTACGTACGCGCGGCGCGCGCCGACGTCATCGTGAAAGGCTTGCGCGTCATATCGGACTTCGAGAGCGAGATGTCGGCGGCATTGATGAATCGCTCGCTTTCGGATGTCGATACGCTCTTCCTGATGTCGGACCAGAGGTATTCGTTCGTGAGTTCCAGTCTCGTCAAAGAGGTCTTCTTCCTTGGCGGTGAGGTCGCCGCGCTCGTGCCCGAACCGGTACTCCGCGTGATGGCGGAGAAACGCATAAACTTGCAACGGAGGTAGCAATGTCGGTCTATCGCGTGCTAGATAAGCTCGAAGCCTACGTTCACGAGGGAACGTGGCTGCCCGCCGGCTATCGTATTCTCTCGGAGGAGCGCTTGATTGAGTTGCTCGAAAAAATTCGCGCATCGCTGCCTGAAGAAGTGGGCCGCGCGAAAGTCATCGCCAAGGATCACGAGCGGATGATGCGCGTCGCACAGGAAAAGGCACAGGCGATCGTCGCGGAAGCCTCCAGCAAACACGAAGTGCTGGTCGGGGAAAACGAAATCGTGCAGCGCGCACGTGCGAGCGCCGACGTGGTACTGCGCGAGGCAGAGGAGCGAGCGCGCGTGATCCGTGAAGGGGCGGACCGGTACGCGGCCGACGTGCTCGCGGAGATGGAGACGCGCCTCGGAGGCGCGCTCGGAGCCGTGCGTAAGGGTCGCGAGATGCTCGATCGGGGACGTCAGGCTTCCGCTCAACCGCTCGCCGAAGCGGCGGCGAAAAGCAAGCGGGCTGCCTTCGACTTGACCACGGCGGCCGAAGAGACGGCCGCGCTCGAATCGGTCTAAGGACTAGGAACCGGCGGATTGGGGAAAATGGCGTGGCATGAAACAGATAGCAATCGTGCTCGCGCTCGTCGGCTCACTCCTTAGCCCAGCTTTTGCCGACCAACCGGGCGGGATTTCCGGAACGGTCGTCGATGCGAAAACTGGACAGCCGATCTCTCACGCCACACTCTATTATTATCGTAGCCCCTACCACGAGCACGGCGACAATCGCATCATGAAGCTCGAGACGAATGCGCGCGGATTTTTTAGCGATGTGACGCTCGATCCCGGACGATACGTCATCATGGCGAGATTCCCAGGGAAGGTGGAGGGCTGCGCCGTCGACGATGTAATCGGTGGCGAAGTAACGCGCATGCGAATCGAAATCGGACACGACGCGATCATGTGCAGCGGACCGCGCATCCATCCCGCGCTCGTCGATCCAAACGCCACCCAGGACGTTTACCACATTTAATTGCAGCGTCTTCGGCGACCGCACATGAAGAAATCCGACAATAATCAAAGCAAAGCGCCTTCTGCGCTCATCACCGAAAGGATCGCGGAGCTAGGCGACTGGCGTGGCGAGACGCTTGCGCACGTCCGCAAGCTCATCAAAGAGGCAGATCCGAAGATAACGGAAGAATGGAAGTGGAGGGGAGTTCCGGTCTGGTCTGACGGCGGAATCGTCTGCACAGGCGAGTCCTACAAGACTCACGTAAAGCTCACTTTCGCGAAAGGCGCTTTCATCAAAGACCCAAAGGGGATCTTCAATTCCAGCTTAGATGGGAACCTAAGGCGCGCAATCGATCTGTACGAAGGCGACAAGATCAATGCAGCTGCCTTCAAGGAGATAATTCGCGCTGCGGTCGAGCTGAACTCTAAAGGAAAGAAATAGCTTAAATCGTTTAGATCGGCGGCTTGGCCTAGACGGGTGGGGCCTCCACATTATGGGCGAAGGCTTCGAGGCGTGCGCGATCGATCGCACGGACGCGCCCGCGGTCGAGTTCGAGCGCGCTTGCGTTCTTGAGGCGCAAGAGCGCGCGCGCGGCCATGTCCCTGACCGTGCCGGCGGCCGCGGCAATCTGCGCCTGGGAAAGTTCTTCGACGCCGGGGAGACCCCGGGCCATTCCGACCGACGTCCGCGCGTAGCCAAGCAAAAACTTCGCGACGCGCTGCAGAACGTGTGCAAACGCAAGATCGGTAATGGTATCGATCGAGCGTCGTCGAGCCTGTGAGGAAGCGATGAGAAATCCGAGCGCGAGCTCGGCGTCGTTGCGTGCGGCGTGAATCACGGCCTCGCTAGGCAGCGTGATGATGCCGGCGTCCGTCAAAGCTTCCGCTCGGGTCGTCGCTCCACCGCCGTCGAAGGTGCCGCTTTCGTTGAGCGTGTCGTGACTAAGCCGCTCGCCGATCGTGTGCGTTTTGCCGTCGGGTGACAGCAGCGTGTAAATGACCTTGCCGGTTTTAACGATGCCGAGATACGGCCAGACTTCGCCTTCGTCGAAAATGGTATCGCCCGACCGGTAGCTGCGCTCGGCCATCTGAGTGGCTAACTCTTTGATGGTGCTGGCCTTCGCCGACGTGAAGGCCGCGACGTGCGTGAGAAAACCTTCACCATCGGCGTTTTCGTCTATTCGTTCCAAGCGAACGGTCCAACGATTTCCTCCAAGGTTGCGGGCGTCCCACGAGAAACGCCCAGGGCGAAGCTGGGCCATCTCGTTGCGTAGCGAGCGCGGGTCGGTCTCTTCGTTGATTTCTAACGAGCCGCCGATTTGAAGCTTGTCGAAAGCCTCGAGGATCTTTTCAGTTTTCTTGGCGGTTAAAAGCGACCGGGCGTCGAGCGTCGCGGCAGCGTGTCGAGTCATCGGCATACTTGATCCGTCTTAGTGATGCTGCATGACCGCGCCTGCCGCACGCGGAATACACCGACGCGTTATGAGCATTGAATTGCAGGATAGTGACGTGGTCGTCGTCGCCGGAGCCCGCACTCCGTTTGGCAATCTCGGCGGAGCGTTGGCCGATCTCTCTGCCACCGATCTCGCCGTCGCGGCGGCCGAGGCGGCAATTTCGCGTAGCGGCGTACCCGCGGAGTCGATCGACGAAGTCGTCTTCGGCAACGTGATTCAGACCAGCGCCGACGCGATTTATCTCGCGCGTCATGTCGGCTTGCGTGCCGGCCTGCCGGTGGGCGTGCCGGCCTTGACCGTCAATCGCCTTTGCGGCTCGGGGCTCCAAGCGATTCTTTCGGCTGCGCAATCGCTCGTGCTCGGGAACGCGCGATACGCGCTGGCCGGCGGCGCCGAAAACATGAGCCAGGCGCCGCACGTTGTGCGCGGCGCGCGCAAGGGTTTCCACCTCGGCCAAAGCGTTGCGTTCGAGGATTCGCTTTGGACGGCGCTCATCGACTCATATGGCAACACGCCAATGGCGATTACGGCAGAAAATCTCGCTAAGAAATACCACGTCTCGCGCGCGGAATCCGACGAGTTTGCGTTGGCAAGTCAGGAGCGCGCCATCGCAGCGCAAAGCAGCGGCTACTTCGCGAAGGAGATCGTCGGGGTCGATGCTCCCGGACCGAAAGGCACGACCGTGCGGGTCGAAAAGGACGAAGGGCCGCGCTCCGGTTTAACGATGGAGAAGCTCGGAAAGTTGCCGGCGCGTTTCGTTGAAAACGGTGTCGTCACGCCGGGCAACGCGAGCGGCATCACCGACGGCGCGGCAGCGGTCGTTCTCACGACCGCGAAGCAAGCGAAGGCCGACGGAGTGTCGTGGCTTGGCCGCATCGTGTCCGGCAGCGTCGTTGGCGTCGATCCGGCGATCATGGGAATCGGTCCGGCCTTTGCGATTCCGAAAGCCTTGCAGCGCGGCGGTATTGAGTTCCGCGACATCGCCGTATTGGAAATCAACGAAGCGTTCGCCCCGCAAGTCATTGCATGTCTTCGCGAACTGGGCAATGGTTCGACAGGTTCAGCACAAGCCGGCACCTCGCTTAACCCGCACGGAGGCGCGATCGCGCTCGGCCATCCGCTCGGGGCATCGGGTGCGCGACTCGCGCTTACGACGCTTCACGAGCTGCGAGAACGCGGTGGCGGCTACGGCGTGGCGTCGGCCTGCATCGGAGGGGGTCAAGGGATCGCTGCAGTCTTGCGTGCGGATTAGGTTCTGGGACGCACTCGCGGGAATTGCGATCGCCTTTGCGATTTGGAAGATATTCGTTGCGCCGCGCTCGTTTAACCCGGCAGGATCCCAGCCGGCGCCGCGCGCGGTGTACAGGCGTCTCGACGGCAACGCATTCCGCGTAGCCGACCAGCGCGGTCACGTCGTGTTTCTGGAGTTTTATGCGAGCTGGTGCGAGCCGTGCAAGATCGAGCTGCCGCTGGTGGAAGCGTGGTGGCGCCGGCATCGCGACGCGATCGTTATGCCGATCGACGTCGGCGAGCGGCGTTCGGTCGCCGCCGAGTTCGCGCGACGATATTCACTTGGGAACGTGGCCCTGGATCCGCGAAGCACCGCCCGAGCGCTCTTCGGCGTGCAGGGCTTTCCCACGATGGTGGTCGTGGACTCTACGGGTCACATTCGCGCGAAATGGGAAGGGCTCAATCCCGCAATCGATTTCGCCTTAACCAACGCCGAAAGCGCGCTCTAGAAAAATTCGAATTCCTCATGGCGCAATGCATACGAGAGTAGACCGCCGCGAAGGTGCTGCAGGCGAGTAAATCCGGCGTCGCGCAACCGGCGCACCGCCCAAAGAGATTTCGCGCCGACGCGACATGCAACAACATATCTCGACGCGCTGTCGAGCTCGTACATTCGCGCTTCGAGGTCGGACGCGGGAATGCGGATCGCGCCGTCAACCGATCCGAGCACGGCTTCATGCGGCTCGCGGACGTCCAATAAACGTGCGTCTCGCAGCGCCTCGTCGAGCTGGTGGGCCTCTATCTCCTCAACCGGCGAATCCGTCGGCGCGTCTTCGTACATCTCGGGTGCGATCTGCGAAATCGCCGCGCGCTCGCTGCAGAGACTGCACTGCGGATCGCGATCGAAGCGAACTTCGCGCGTACGGCCGCTGAGCGTATCGATCAGCAATAGTCTTCCCGCGAGCACCTCACCGATACCAAGCAACAGCTTCAGCGCCTCGCTCGCCTGCCACGCGCCGACGATCCCCGCGAGTGCCCCGAGCACGCCTCCCTCGGCGCAGGTCGGTCGGCTTTCCAGCGGTGGCGGCTCGGGATAGAGGCACCGGTAACATGGTCCGGCCAGCGCACCAAAGACGCTCACTTGACCGTCGAAGCGAAAGATCGAACCGTAAACGTCGGCTCGCTTTTCCAAAAAGCACGCGTCGTTGATCAGGTACCGCGACGGGAAACGATCGGTGCAATCGAGCACGACATCGTAGAGGTGAACGAGCTCGCGTGCGTTGCTCGAATCGAAGCGCAGGTTGAGGGCATCGACGTTGACGAGGGGGTTGATCGCTTGTATCCGCTGCGCGGCAGCTGCTGCTTTACTCCGACCGACGTCGGACTCACTGAAAATGGTCTGTCGTTGCAAATTCGTTTCGTCGACCAAGTCGTCATCGACGATTCCGATCCGCCCGACTCCGGCTGCCGCGAGATACTGGAGCGCAGGCGATCCTAGACCACCGGCACCGATCACGAGAGCGCGCGATGCACCGAGCCGCTCCTGTCCGGACAATCCGACTTCGGGAATCAAAAGGTGCCGGCTGTAACGGCGCCGCTCGCGCGCGTTCATTCCTTGCCGGTCTCCGATAACGGATGATGCTCGTTCAGCCATTCCAAGACGACTGCGCGAGCGCGTTCGGCAGCATAGGTGTGATCGCTATCGATGGTAGCAAACGACTTCGGTTCGGGTGCCCGATCGTAAAGCTCCCTCACGCTCTTGGGACTCACCATCGCGTCGCGATTCGCGGCCACGTAGAGCGCGGGCCGTCCCGCCAGGCGCGCGAGTAGTTCCCCGTAGCGCCGATCGACGTCGGCTACGAGCTCAGGCAAGGTGACACCAACGACATATGAGGAACGAAAATCGGCAACGCCGACCTTTTGCAGCGCCTCAAGCGAGGTGGGGCGCCCGTAGCCGGTCGCAATCGCGATCGTCCCTGCAATGTCCGGATCGAGGGCGGCGGTGAAGATCGCCGTCATTCCGCCCATGCTGTGCCCTAGCGTGTACGTTGCGCCGTCGCCGTACTCGCGCGCAAATTTCACGACCGCGACCATGGCGTTAATGCAGTCGTCAACGCCGCGCAGCTCGCCACCGCTTGAACCGAGCTTGTGCCCCGGAAAATCCAAACTGTAAACGCCGAACCCGTGGCTGGAGAGAAACGAACACAGAAAATCGAGATTCTGTTTGCTCGACGAATACCCGTGACCCGCGATCACGCAAGCGCCGCGCGGCCGTCGCGGATCGTAACGAAGCACTGCAACGGGGTTGCGCGAAGCGGAGAGGCGGAAAAGTTCAACCTTGCTCACCAGCTCTCCATTGCGCGGTGCCGTCGGCATAACGTTCCTGCTTCCAAATCGGGGCCCGCCGTTTGAGTTGATCGATCGCGTAGCGGCACGCATCGAAAGCCGCATCCCGATGCGCCGCCGCGGCGAGCACGGCGACCGAGATCTCCCCGACGCGCACCTCGCCGACACGATGGACGATCGCCATGCGAACTTCGCCAAAGCGGTCCCGCGCCTCGCTCGCAATGTCCTCGAACTCGCGCAGCGCCATCGGCTCGAACGCTTCATACGTCAGAGCGCTGACGCGCTTGCCGTCCTCGGCAGCGTCGCGCACGATGCCGAGAAAGGTCACGATCCCCCCGTCAGTCGAGCGCGCTATCTGTTCGAGCGCATACGGCTCGATCGCCTCGCGGACGATGCGAAACATCTGCGGCCTATCCTCCGCCCACAGGCGGCAAGAGCGCAAGCTCGTCGCCGTCCCGCAGCCGTTCCTCGAACGAGACAAGTCGGCCGTTGCGCGCCGCGCGCGTCGAGCGGCGCTCCGGGTCCAAACCCGAACGTCCTCGAGCGAGCGCTTCCCATGCATCCTCGACGCAGGCGCCTTCCGGCAAGTCAAGACTCCGCTCTGGCGCTCCGACGGCTTCCCGCAGACGTGCGAAAAGCAACACGCGAATCTGCATCTACCCCTCTTCGACGGGTAACGCTTGCGTTCGTACCGAATTCCGTCTTCGAAATTTCAACATGACACGCGCGCTGGCGATCTTCATCGTCTTGACGGTAAGCACCGTTCCCGCCGCACTCTCAGCCCCGCCGTGCACCCAAGAGACGCTCGCGGTCGAGGGGGCTCCCGTGACGATCGGCTACTGTATTGCCGGGCCGCTTCGCGCCAACGGAGCCGACGAGATCGTTGTCCCGGTGACGGCGAGCTACTCCGCGCCCGGCGGGACGGTGCGAGGCCCGATCGACCTGCACTTCATTGCGGGAGAAGGTATATCGCGAGTGCTCCAGAGCCTCGATCTCGTCAAGCTAGGCCTGACGGGCACCTTGCATCTCACATTAGCCTACTCTCACGGCCTGGTGCGACTCGAAGGCGCCTTGCTGACCCCTGGGGCGATTACTATCAAGTGAGCCGGACGCCTGGCCCCGGTACCGCTATCGCAACCGAATCTGGGGATTCAGGGCTCTAGAAGAGCATATGCGCCGGCGCTACATCGCTTTCAATAGCTCCAAGATTCCTGACGGCTGTCGATAGAGGAGACTGCCCTCACCATGCCTTGTACGGCGACGATCCCGAACCTCACGGCTCGCGAGCAAGCGCACCACCTGTACGAAGCGATACCACCCGGCCTCTTCCGGGTTCAGGACGAAAACGAGCGTATCGCCTGGCGCGTCAGCCCCGAGCCGTTTGCATTGTCCGCCAAGGAAGCGGAAGCGATCGAAAGCCTCGGCGTCGTGCTTTTACGCTTCTACCGCGCGCTCAACAACCTTTATAACCGCAGCGTGCGCGGCACGGCCCCGGCGTTTATCGCCGAGTATCTCGATGGTGGCAAGCCCGAACAAATCGTCAAACTCGCCCGGCAGAATCGGTTCAAACAGGACGTGCCCGGCGTTATCCGGCCCGATCTGATCCTCACCGCTGATGGCTTCGTTGCAACCGAGCTTGACAGCATCCCAGGCGGCATGGGCTTTTTGGGAGCGATGACCGAGGCGTACTGCCGTCTTGGGATAGAGAGCTTTGGCGGCGACGACGGTATTCCGGTGAGTTTTGCCGCAATGTTGCGTTACGTCACGCGCGCCGAACATCCGACCGTTGCAATCGTCGTTTCCGACGAATCGGCCGATTATCGCAAGGAGATGGATTGGCTCGCTGCCGCACTGCGCCGTCTAGATCTTGCCGATGCGTGGCTGCGCCGGCCGGAAGAGATTACCTTTACCGAAGAGGGCTTATTCATTCGTCACGAGGACGGACGGGAGTCGAGGCTCGATGCGATCTATCGCAACTTCGAGCTTTTCGATCTCTTCAACGTTCCCAAGCAGGAGCTGATGCTCTACGCCGCGCGTCACAATCGCGTCAAGATCATCCCGTCGCCGAAAGCGCCACTCGAAGAGAAACTTGCCTTCGCGCTGCTTCACCATCATGCGCTTGCGCCGCTCTGGCGTTCGGAGCTCGGCGAAGAGACCTTTGAACGTTTGCGGCGTCTCTTCCCAAAGACTTGGGTGATGGATCCGCGCCCGCTGCCGCCGCAAGGCATAATCGCTGGGTTGGAAGCCGGCGGTGCGCCGATCTCGGACTTTCGTCAACTCATCGCACTTCCGAAAAGTGAACGGGCCTACGTCGTTAAGCCCTCGGGATTTTCGGAACTCGCCTGGGGTTCGCGCGGAGTCAGGATTGGCGACGATCTCACGCGCGAGGAGTGGGGCTCGGCAATAGAAACGGCGCTCGCATCCTACGGGCACACGCCGTGGATCTTGCAGCGCTTTCACAAAGGCAAGCTCGTGCGGCAGAGTTACTTCGACCGCGAACGCGACGAAATCCGCGAGTACGACGGGCGCGTTCGCCTTTGTCCGTACTACTTCGTTACCGGTGAAGACAGCGTACAACTCGGCGGCGCGTTGGCGACCATCGCGCCCGCCGATAAGCGACTCATTCACGGAATGAACGATGCCGTGATGACATCGTCCATCCGTGTCTAGAACCGTCGTCCTCTGCCGGCACGCCGCTACCGAAAGCAATCTGTCGAAACGCTTCATCTCCACCTCGGATCCACCGTTGGCGGCACAGGGACGAGCGCAGTGCGAACGCTTGCGTGAAGCGTTGCAGCTTTCGTCTTCCACAGGTGTCTCGTCAGCCCGATGCGGCGCTGCTTAGAGACACGCGAGAGGGCTGCGCCGTCGCTACCGTTCGAGATCGAGCCCGCGCTACGCGAGGTCGATTTCGGATCCTGGGAAGGGAAGACCCTCGAATGGCTCGAGCTGCGCGCGCCGGAGATGCTCGCGCAGCGGCAGCGCGACCCCGTTCATTTTCGACCGCCGGCCGGCGAGAGTTTCGAAGATGCGGCCGAGCGTTTGTGTCCGCTTGCGCAGGCGTTGCGAACCGGCGACGACACTCTGGTGATCGGTCATCGCGTGACCCTCGGTATACTGGAGCGGCTAATGCGCGATCTGCCGCTGGACTCACCTCTAGTTGTGGGGCTGCAGCCGGGCGAATTTAGGGTCGTTCGCGCATAAGAATCGCGTTTTGCGATGGCACGACGACGACGTCGGGGACGAGCGTAACGGGATCATACCAAATGGTGAACGGGATTTGACCTTGCATTGACAGCGCAACGTCCTGCAGTGGTGCTGCGGTCGGTCGCGGTGCGGGACTCGCTGAACCCGTCGCAATCGTTTGCTCTTGTCCCGGGATGGGCGCGATCCATGTCACCGCGCCGTCACCCCACGCTCGCAGCTGCGCGGGCAGCGCAAAGAGTCCCGCCAACAAGGCCGGTTCGATCACGACGAAATGGCGCGTATTCGATTGGAGCGCCAAGCTGCGCGTCGATCCACTGACGCTTCCAACAACCGTTGCGGATGACGGCGTTAGCGTGACGGTCACCGTTGGACTCTGACCGGCCATTCGATAGCTGCCCTCGTATCGCGTTGGCGCAAGGTCGGAACCGAGCTCGAGTGAAGCAGTCGCGGCGAGCTGCATACCCGCAAACGTGGCCGCCGAGTTCTCGTCGATCTCGGTGCCGCCGGCGCTAGCCTTTACGCTGACCGACCATTCTCCGAGCCGTTGTCCGCCGAGCGAAGCAGAGTACCGGTACGTCCCGGGCGCAGGGAAGACTGCGCTCGCGACGACGGCGAGCAACATTGCCGGCAGCATCGACGCTACGCCACCACGTGCGCGTCAGCGAGCTTGGCGAGCGTTTCCAAAAGGAAATCGATCTCCGCCACGCTGTTGTACCCGTGCGGCGAGACGCGAATGCCGCTCGTGCGGTAGGTGGTGAGGATCCCTTCACTTTCCAATGCTGCCCCCAGCTCGATACTGTCGCACCCTGGAAGATAAAAGGTAACGATGCCCGACGAGACGCCGTCGGTTCGCAGCGTGGAGAGCTCGGCGCCCTGGCGCTGCAATCCGTCGCAAAGCCGATCCGTCAGCGCGAGGACGTGATCCGCGATCGCCGTCTGGCCGCAGCGCGTGAAAAGATCGATTGAGCAGATGAGTGAAAGCGTGCCGATCAAGTTCGGTGTGCCGCATTCAAAACGCATCGCTTCCAGTGAAAATGGCTGCTCGTAGTTGTGGAAATCCCACATATCGCGCACCGAACGCCAGCCCGGCATTGCCATTTGCAAGCGCTCCCCAAGACGCTTGCCGAGGTAGAGAATCGCCACGCCGTGCAGGCCGAGCATCCACTTTGCACCGCCTGAAAAAAGCGCGTCGATACCGGCATCCGCAACGTTGATTGGAAAAACGCCCAGCCCCTGGATCGCATCCACGCAGAGGAACGCACCCGACTCATGCGCTACGTCCGCGAGCCGCTTCAAATCGTGACGATAGCCGTCAGCATACGAAACCCAGGAGACGGCGACGACGCGCGTACGCGGCGAAATTTCGCGCTGCAGAACCTCGGGCGTCAGTCGCTCGCGGGCCGTTGCGAGCAATCTGACGTTGACGCCGCGGCGGCGTAGCGCAACCCAAGGGATCGCGTTTGCGGGAAACTCGTTGTCGCAGAGCAAGACCTCGTCGCCGACAGCCCAATCCAGACCGGCTGAGATCGTGCTCGCAGCCGCGCTGGTGTTCGCAACGATCGCGATCTGCGCTCCCTCGGCGCCGATGAAGCGGCCGATCCTCTGGCGATACTCGGGCATGCGAAGATCGTGGGGAAAGGTTCCGCGCATGCCGGCTTCGGCGTGAGTTCGCGCAAAGGCCTCGATCGCAGTTGTGCTCGAGAGCGGTAAGACGCCGGCCGATGCGTGGTTGAGATAGACATAACGCCGGGTGACGGCAAACTCGGAGCGCGGAAGCGCGGTGATCACTCGGCGCCGATCATGTCCTTGGTGTGCCAGGCGATGTTTCCGGCACGGTCCCCCACGCGTTCGAGCGACGCAAGCACGAAAAGATAACGCGTGCCCGGGCGGATAATCTCGGGATCGGCTCGCATCTCGCCTTGAAGTAATTTTATGCTGCGCTTGTAGAGCTTGTCGACCTCGTCGTCGCGATCGATCACCTCGCTCGCCAGGCGGGCGTCGCGCTCGGTATAAGCGCGCATGGCATCGAGCAGCATTGCGTGGGCGACGCTGGCAATGCGATCGATCTCCACGCGCTGCGGGCGCATCGGCTGATCGGAAAGCTTGATCGCATTCTTCGAAATGTCGACACCATAATCGCCTACTCGCTCAAGGTCCGTTGAGATTTCCAACATAGCGGCGATTTCCCGCAGTTCGCCGGCAACGGGTTGCTGTCGCCATATCAGCTCGATGCAATGCGCCTCGACGCGCCGGCGCAGATCGTCGATGACGTCATCTCCTGCGACGACGCGCGCTCCCGCCGCGGCGTCACGTTGGTCGAGCGCGTCGACGGCAATGCGGAGCGCGTCGCCGACGAGCGCTCCAAGGCGCACGACGTCGAGCCGTGTCGCCTCTAAAGCCTCGTGGTACGCCGTCCGAACTGCCACTGCCACCTCCCGTAAAATTCGCTCTCAGTATAGGCCAAAGGGCACTTCCCTGCAACGGAACGAAGGAACCTGCGGCCTTTATCAAATCATAACATTTGCCAATGGAAACTCTGAAATGACGTTTGAAGATATCCTGGTCACAACCGAAGAGCCGATCGGTATCATTACCTTCAACCGGCCTAACGTGCTCAACGCGTTGCGAAGTCGCCTACTGAACGAAGTCTCTGAAGCGCTCGCCGAGATGGAGCGGGATCACCGCATCCGGGCTGTAGTGGTGACCGGAGCGGGAGAAAAGTCGTTTGCCGCCGGGGCGGATATCTCCGAGCTCAACGCGCTCGCTTCGGCTGGATCGGGCGCCGCTCAAGCGCGCCGCGGTCAGGCTCTGACGCGTCAAATCGAGCGTATGAGTAAGCCGACCATCATGGCCGTTAACGGTTTTGCACTCGGCGGCGGCTGCGAGCTTGCGATGGCCGGCGACATCATTATCGCAAGCGAGAACGCGAAGTTTGGTCAGCCCGAGGTGAATCTCGGTTTAATCCCCGGCTACGGCGGCACCGCCCGCACGACGCGCCGCGTCGGTAAAGGCATGGCCACTTACTTGTGCTTAACGGGCGAGATGATCGACGCTCGAGAAGCGTTGCGAATCGGGCTCGTCGAGCGCGTCGTGCCGCTCGGCGAACTCTTGAACGAAGCAAAGCGAATCGCGGCAACGATCGCAACAAAGGCACCGCTTGCGGTCGCGGCCTGCAAACGCGCCATCAACAACGGCGCCCATCTTTCCATCGACGATGCGCTCGAGCTCGAAGCGCTCGAGTTCGGAACGCTCGTCGATACCGAAGACATCAAAGAAGGCACCGGCGCGTTTCTCGAAAAGCGCAAACCAAACTGGAAAGGTAAATAGCACCAGCCGCTGAGCCCTGGCCCTACGATGAAGTATAAGGCGTTCGGAGCAACTGGCGTCGAGCTACCGGTCATCGGACAGGGCACGTGGAACATGCCGGAGAGTGGGACGCGTCTGAAGGAGGCGCAGCGCGCGATTCGACGCGGGATCGAGCTGGGCATGGTCCATATTGACACCGCGGAAATGTACGGCGCGGGGAGAGTCGAGGAGCTGGTCGGGGAAACGATTCGCGCGATACCGCGCGAGCGGCTCTTCATTGCCACGAAGGTCCTTCCGAGCAATGCAAGCTATCGGGGAACGCTCGCCGCCGCGGAGCGGAGTCTGGAGCGTCTGCGGTGCGACTACCTCGACCTTTACCTTTTGCATTGGCCCGGCTCTCATCCGCTCCAAGAGACGATGCGCGCGTTTGAAGCGCTGGTCGAGCAAGGGAAGAGCCGGTTCGTCGGCGTGAGCAATTTCGAAGCCGATGAGATGATCGAGGCCGCGTCGTATCTCCGCAAGACGCCCCTTGCTTGTAATCAAGTGCTCTACCATCTCTGCGAACGGGGTGTAGAATATGAAATCATTCCGGCGGCGCGAGCGCGGGGGATTGCAATCGTCGCCTATACGCCCTTCGGGCGTGGAACTTTCCTGCGGTCGACCCGCCATCGTGAAATCCTCGAGCGAATCGCGGGGAAACTTGGCGCGACCCCGCGCCAAGTAGCGCTCGCATTCTTGACCCGGGAGCAAGGTCTCTTTGCGATTCCAAAAGCCGCACGCGTGGAACACGTCGAAGAGAATGCCGATGCGGGAAAACTCCAGCTCCACGCGGACGACCTGGCCGCCATCGATGAAGCGTTTCCACGAGGGACTCCGGGGCCGCTAGCGACGTTGTGATAGCGAGCAGCGATTCCGTGGCAATCAAGGAACGTGCGATCCGCACGGCGCTCGAGCTTGGTGCCGGCGCGGTGCGGGTTGTCCCGGCCTTGGCCGACTCGCAAACGCGAGGGCGAATGCAAGCCGCCTTTGGGCGCGGCGATTTTGAGACGTGGGGTTACGACGCCGAGTACGCACGCCGGGCTAGCGATCCTCGCGAGCTTCTGCGCGATGCGCGCAGCGTCGTCTGCCTCGCCCTACCCTATGCCACAGCGGCATCGAAAAGGAGAGCTCCGCTTCGGGGGCGGGTCTCTAACTATGCGTGGTCGTCGGACTATCATCGCCGCCTGCGGGTCCTGCTGCGGGCGGTCGCCGATGAAATCGACGCGGCTGCCGGCGCGCCGGTGACGGCGATCGCATGCGATACGCGCCCCTTGGCGGAGCGGGCTTTCGCCGCGCGAGCCGGTCTGGGTTGGATCGGCAAGCACACGAATCTCATCGCGCCGGCACTTGGCTCGTTCGTTTTTCTCGGCGAAGTCCTTACTACGCTCGAACTGCCGGCAGATGCGCCGTTGCGCAAAACCTGTGGCGAGTGTGCGCGCTGCGTCGAGGCGTGTCCGACCGGTGCGCTGCGCGGCGACTACACAATCGACGCGAACCGCTGCATCTCCGATCTCACGCAGCGCACCGACTCGATTCCGTCTGCGATGCGTCCGCTTATCGGTGATTGGATTTGGGGCTGCGATATCTGCCAACTCGTCTGTCCGCCGACCGCAGCAGCGCCCTCGGCGCCCTCGTCGCACTGGGGACCGCGCGACGCCGAGGCAGAACGTCCTTCCCTCGTCGAGCTGCTGCGTTTGCGCAGCGGCGCCTTCAGGCAGCGTTATGCGAAGACTGCGATGGGCTGGCGCGGGGCGGCGGTCTTGCGGCGCAATGCGGCCGTGGCGCTGGGAAACGCGCTTGATCGATCCACCGTCGGCGTGTTGATCGAAAGTCTTCAGAGCGACCCACACCCGATGGTCCGCGGTCACGTCGCATGGGCCCTTGGAAGGATCGGCTCGCCTCTTGCGATTGCAGCGCTGCGCCGTCACCACGCTGCGGAGAAGGCGGGAGGCGTGCGCGCCGAGATCGACTCCGCTCTGGAGCGCTTCGCGTGAACCTGCTCGCCGTCGCGACGGCTGCAACGCTGCTCGCGCGAATGGAGGCCGTCAATCCCAACCTGCATTCGTTCACCGCGACGCTGCGCGCGCACGTGGCGATGAAATCGTTTCCGTTCCTCTCTGCCGATCTCGTGGGGACCTACTACTATCAGCAACCGGACAAGAACAAAGTGAGCTTCACCGGCGGAGTGCCGGTCGTCGCCCAACAGTTCGACAAGCTCTACGCACACATCGAGAGCCCGTCGCAATGGCAGGAGCTCTACGTCGTGACGATCGTATCAGACGACGGCAGGATGGCCATCTTTAAGCTGGTGCCCCGCAAACGCGGAAACGTCGAGCACATCGACGCAACCGTCGACGACCAGAGCGCGACGGTGACCTCGATGCGGTGGAACTACAACAATGGCGGCTATGCCGAGATGGCCAACCACTATGGCCGCGTCGAGGGGAACCTGCTCGTGGAGTCACAGACCGGGCACGTTCAGGAGCCTGGCTACGTGGCGGACATCACGTCGACGATCGGCGACTACAAGATCAATCCGACGCTTCCAGATAGCGTCTTCGAGAGCCAGTAATGGCTATCTCGCTGATCGACGGCTTTAGTCGGCCGATCACGTACTTGCGCGTTTCCGTCACCGACAAGTGCAACCTTCGGTGCATCTATTGCATGCCGGAAGGAGGCTTGCCATGGCTGCAGCGAGCCGAGATTCTGAGCTATGAAGAGATCGCGGAGATCGTGCGCGCCGGCGCATCGATCGGAGTTCGGACGATCAGGTTAACGGGCGGCGAGCCGCTCGTGCGACGCAATCTGAGCCGACTGGTCACGGCGATCGCATCGGTCCCTGGGATCGACGACATAGCCCTTTCGACCAACGCGCTGCTCCTGGAGGCGCAGCTCGACGAACTCGTCGCAGCCGGGCTGCGCCGCGTCAACATCTCGCTCGATACTTTGCGAGCAGACCGTTTTGAAGCGATTGCGCGGCGTCCAGGACTCGAGGCGGTGCTGCGCGCGATCGACGCGGCGGTGAAGGCGGGCCTTACGCCGGTGAAGATCAACTGCGTGGTCATGCGAGGCAAAAATGACGATGAGCTCTCGGACTTTGCGGAGTTGACGCGGGAGCGGGCGATCTTCGTCCGTTTCATCGAACTCATGCCGGTCCACGAAAACCTTGGGCTGCAGCGCGACGCCTACGTGTCGTCGGACGAGATTCTCGAGCGTATCTCTGCAATCGGCGAGCTACAGCCTGTCTTGGGGCCCGGCGGCAACGGTCCGGCACGATACTTTGCCCTGCCGGGCGCAGCCGGAGCGATCGGAGTAATTAGTCCTCTCTCTCACGATTATTGCGAGCGTTGCAACCGCGTGCGATTGACGGCCGACGGCCGTCTTCGGCTCTGCCTTTTCGGCGATCACGCGTTCGATCTGCGCTCACCGCTGCGAAAGGGGGCCACGAAGGATGAGCTCGCAAGCCTCCTTCGCTCGGCAATGCTCATCAAGCCCGAGCGCCATCATTTGCGTCTGGGCGAGGCCGCGTCGAGAATGCGGGCCTTCTCCGAAATCGGCGGTTAGGAGTCTTCAGTCACGATTGTAAGCACCGAGCCGTTGGGTAAAGGCGTGGAGGCTTGTCAGGGTATCGACGCAACGGCGATTGCGCAAGCCCGCGCAGAGGCCCTGGTTCTCGAGTATCGGACGAAGCTCGCACGGTACGTCCGCCGCATGGTGGGCGACGGCGAGGTCGCGCTCGATCTGACGCAGGAAGTCTTTCTTTCCGCGTACCGCATGCTCCAAGCGGACCCCGCGCGAGAGCTCAACGCCGGCTGGCTCTACCGGGCCGCAACGAATGCGGGAATCTCGTTCCTCCGTCGTCGGAAAATCCTGCGCATGCTTCCGCTCGACCGTGAGATCGACGCAAGCACGTGGCGCGTTGATGAGCGCAGTGCGGCCTCGGTCGACCTGCAAGCGGCGCTGGCGCGTTTGGCTCCCGAGCAATCCGCGGCACTGCTGTTGACAAGTTATGCGGGTTATTCGTCAGCGGAGGCCGCCGCGATCCTTGGTACAACCTCAGACGCGGTCCGTCAGCGGGTCTGCCGTGCGATGCGTGTTTTGCGAACGGTGATGAAGGAGGGCATGGAGTGACGATGGTTCAGAGCGATTGTACGGTAGCGGAAAGGCTAGCCGGGGCGATAGCGATCGGTGAAGCCGGCGATCAGGAACGGGTCACTTATCGTGCGCACCTCGCCGGCTGCCCCCGCTGCGTGCATGCCCTGGGCGGCGAGCGTGAGATCGAGCGCGTGATGAGCGCCGTCGCGCACGCACGCGACGACGAGCGCTGGGAGCCCGTGCGATTGGCAACGCTTGCAACGCGGCGCATGCGACACAACACGTGGACTCTCGCGACGGCGCTTGCCGCGGCTGTCGTACTCGCCATTGGATTGCCGGCGGAGAAGCCGCGGCTTTCCGCCCCGCCGGAGCAGGCAGTCTCGTCGCGGGACCCGGGTGCGATCGCAGCGCTCAATACTCAGACGGTGCCGCGCCGAGAAGGACGCGCCGAGTCCCTCAGCGTCGACGCTGCCACTACGTTTTCAACGGCGTTCGACGTGGCGGTGGACCAACGCGGAACCCCGCGGCGGTGCACGATCACAAAAAGCTCGGGTTTTCGCGTCGTCGATCGGTCCGTCTGCCGTGCCGCCATGCACGCGCATTATTCGCCGCCAATGCGGCGTTAGCTGGAGCTCGCTAGAGAAGCACCGAAACGGCCTTCATGGTGGAGAGGCCGTTCATCTATCGCTTTACCAAGGACCTGCGCCTCGACGATCATGCGGGGTTAGCAACGGCGGCCGCGCGTGGACCGGTGCTCCCGTTGCTGGTTCTAGACCGCAAAGCGGAAACGAGATTAAAGTCATCGCCACGCAGAGCTGCATTTTTTTGCGCCGCCGTCGCTGCTCTCGATAGCGAGCTGCGTGAGCGCGGAAGTAAGCTCGTCGTGCGTCGCGGTAAGCCCGAAAGCACGATTGCGAGCATAGCCGGCACCGTTGATGCGGTCGGCGTCGCATGGAGCGCCTCGTACGATTCTGATGCCATGCACGAGGATCGTCAACTTCAATCCGAACTCGAGAATCGTGCGCTGGCGGCGGTGATCGTTCACGACGCTCCGGCAATCCCGCCGGAAGAAAGCGCAGCAGCCCGCAGCACCGGCGGCCCAGGTTATCGCGCGTTCGCGCCCTACTTCGATACATGGTGCAGCCTTCCGATTACATCACACGAGCATCCGTTGCTTCTGCGTTTCGCTGTTTCGGACGTCGAGAGTGAGCCTCTTCCGGGTCCCGATGAGTTCGGCTCGACGCGCGAGAGCGTGGTCGCAGGACCTGCCCTCGCGCGCCGTTGCGTCGAGCGGTTCCTGCGCGAGGGAGCGGCGCGCTATGCGGCCGCCGCGAATGTCCCTTCGGAGGACGGGACCTCGCGGCTGTCGGCGGATCTTTCCTTCGGCACCATCTCGGCGCGCGCGATTGCGCGAGCCGTTCGGGAGCGTCTTAGCGATCCGTTCGCGCTCAGCGAGGAAAGGTTTTCGCTGCGCCTCTACCTACGGGCCCTCGCGCATCGTGATTTTTTCGTGCAGCTTTCGTGGTTTCACCCGTGGACGCAACACGAACCGCTGCAGGAGAAGATGCGCGA
The DNA here is from genome assembly GCA_963826325.1 of Vulcanimicrobiota bacterium. Lineage (GTDB taxonomy): Bacteria > Vulcanimicrobiota > Vulcanimicrobiia > Vulcanimicrobiales > Vulcanimicrobiaceae > Cybelea. The sequence goes on along the minus strand of CAWGWT010000002.1, from coordinate 47,732 downwards.
CTTCGTTTGGGAGCGGTCCCATGCTGCGCTCGACCGTTGGCGTTCGGGTTCGACGGGTTACCCGCTCGTCGACGCCGGAATTCGGCAACTGCACGCGACGGGATGGATGCATCCGCATGTGCGAGCCGTGGCGGCGTCGTGGCTCTGCTTCGACCTCGGCGTCGATTGGCGCGTCGGGCGCGACGAATGGGATCGTTGGTTAATTGAAGATGATCCCGCCCTTGCCACCGGCAACTGGCAATGGATCGCCGGCGTCGGGGCCGACATGGCGCAGTATCCGCGCATCTACAATCCCGAGCGACAGCGGCGCCGCTACGATCCGGGGGGGCTTTACGTGCGACGTTGGATACGTGAACTGGAGCAGGTACCGCTCGAAGCTTGGCATGGGCGATCGTCAGATTCAGCGCAACTAGCGCTCGCGCTCTACGCCTCCCAGGCGTATCCAAAACCGGCCGTCGACCACGGCATTGCAGCTCGGGCATTTCTGCGCCGCTATCGAGAGTTTACAGCAGCGTGTTAATCAGAGGCTCCGTTGGGCATGCGGTCGTCGATCCAGCTGCCTACGACCGGAACGCGGACGTCGTCTCCGTTCCAAGTTTTGATTCCGTAATAGACGCTGGCGATCAGAAATAGTATCGGGAGCAACGGCAGCAGTACCCAAGCGGAGAAGCCCATGAATGGCACTTGCGCTATTAGCCAAAGCAACGCCCCGAAACCCCAGAAGCCTGCGTTAAAGGCTATTGCCTGGAATGCTTGGCGCCGCAGGCTACGCGATTGTTTGCGGTCCAGAAGAGAAAGCAGCGCCAAGGGCCAGAGCGGATAGCCAAGTGCGACGAGCGCGCGGGACTCGACTGGATCCGCGGCCGCGGCGACGGTCGCCGTCCCACGCACGCTCGCCGGCGCCGAACGCGGCGGCACCTGACCGGCAATCTGTTGGCGGGTAGCGGTGGCCGCCTCGACCTTGGCTGCGAGTCGGCAACTCGGGCAGCCGCCGCGTTCGTCGCGGCATGTCGCGCAGATCGGTTTGCCGCAATCCGCGCAGGGCGCGACCGACGGTACGTTCGAGTGAAAATAGCAGTCCATTTGCCTTTTCCGGTCCTCCTGAAAGTGTTGCCGTCATCACGTACCGGACTGCGCCGGGGGAGGTTTCATCCGTGCGAGACCGCAAGACCGTGCCGCCGATGAACCGCCGCTCGATTCTCTCGCGGTTGGTGCGCGAGGCGCGGCCCTACTACCCGCGCCTCGCGCTTGCCATGACGATGGGCGTACTGGCCGGTGTGCTCTCCATCGTTCCTCCAATTGCTTTTCGCATCATCATCAATGATGTGCTCATCCCGACACACGGTCGCTCGCCTGACCTGAAGGCGTTGTACCTGGCACTCGGCCTCACTGCGGTCGCGCTCGTGCTTGCCAACTGCGCAATCTATGGCCAGACGTACCTCACGGCGTGGAGCGGACAGCATCTGGTCGCGCGCATTCGAGTGCGGCTCTTCGACCGGCTGCTGAACCTGCCGCTCGGCGAGTTCGACAAATGGCGTCCCGGCGAGCTCATGGCGCGCTTTTCCACCGACCTTCAAATCATGATCGATGCGGTGAGCGTTTCGGTCCCTCAACTCGTCGTCGCGCTCGCTACCTTTGCGTCGTCGTTCGCGACGATGATCTATCTAGATTGGCTCCTGACGCTCTCCCTCGTGCTAGTCGCCCCAATCGTGTCGCTGGCGGTCTCGAACTTCCAACGCTTGATCTCGGCGAGCACGCATCGCGCGCAACAGCGAATAGCCGACCTAACCGCGAATCTTGCAGAGATTCTCGGAGGCCAGCGAGTCGTCAAATCGTTCGCACGCGAGGAGTTCGAAGTCGCGAGATTTCGCAATCGAAACGACGATTTCTTCGGTGCGTACATGAAACTGACACAGTTCATTCAAACGCAGCCGCTCGTGATTTCGACGATCATGGTTATGGCCGTCGTAGCGATCATGTGGCTTTCCGTTCGGGAGGTCTTGGTTGGCCGCCTCGACACGGGACGAGTCTTCATGTACTGGGGCCTGCTGGTGAACCTGATGAATCCGATGAATCGTGTAGCGGCCTTTTTCGGCGACATCAGCAAAGCCGTCGTTGGAGCCGGTCGCGTCCTCGAACTGCTAGACCTTCCCGTCGAAGTACGCGATCCCGTTGGTGCGGTGCCGCTGCCGCTGGTGCGCGGCCGCATCGAATACGTCGACGTCACGTTCCGTTACATGCCCGAAGAACCGCCTGCACTTAACCACGTCAACGCTACCATCGAGGCGGGAGAGATCGTCGCACTGGTCGGACCTTCAGGCGCCGGCAAGACGACGATCGTCAATCTCGTGCCGCGTTTTTATCAGCCTCAAGAGGGTCGCGTCCTTCTCGATGAGCTCGACATAGCAACGGTCCGGCTCTCTGACCTGCGAGCGGCGATCGCGATCGTTCCGCAAGACGTGCAGCTCTTCCGCGGTTCGATTCTCGAGAACATTCGTTACGGCCGCATCGACGCGACCGACAAGCAAGTGCGCGCGGCCGCACGCGACGCTAATGTTGACGAGTATGTTCAAAGCTTTCCGGACGGTTATGCCACTCAAGTTGGGGAACGGGGCATCCGTCTTTCCGGCGGAGAGCGCCAGCGCATCGCGATTGCGCGGGCCGTCTTGCGAGACCCTCGCATCTTGATTCTCGACGAGGCGACGAGCGCGCTCGACAGCCATTCCGAAGCGATGATCGAGCAGGCTCTCGATCGGCTCTTGCCCGGCCGCACGACCTTGATCATCGCGCACCGCCTCTCGACGGTCCGGCGCGCCCACAAGGTGCTGTTCATCGAGGCCGGCCGGGTCGTCGAGATCGGTACCCACGACGAGCTGCTGGCAAAGGGGGGCGCCTATGCGCGCCTGCACGCGGCCCAGTTTTCGTTTAGGACTCCCTAACTCTGGTTGCCTCAAAACCGTCGCTGGGCGAGCCTTCCAAGGTCTCGAAGCCGGAAAACAACAATGTGGCCGCGAAGAAGACGGCCATCTGGGGACTTCCTCCTTTCGAAGTGCTTGCTTTTGAGCGAGGGGTGCCCCCCTTTAAATTAGCCTCCCAGAAAGGAAGCGCAGTTGAACCAAGGATTCACCGTGTGGCTTACGGGTTTGTCCGGCGCGGGCAAGAGCACTATTGCCGAGGTACTCGCGCCCGAGCTGACCGCTCTCGGCTGCCATGTCGAGGTGCTTGATGGCGACGAGGTCCGCACCCATCTCTCGAAAGGACTTGGATTCAGCCGGGAAGACCGCGACATCAATATCGGGCGTATCTCGTTTGTGGCCTCGCTGCTCGTCAAGCACGGCGCGGCCGTCATTACGGCGGCCATCTCGCCTTATGCCCAAGCGCGTGCCGAGGCACGTCAGCGGATCGGGAGCGCGCGTTTTGTCGAGGTCTTTGTGCGCTGTTCTTTAGACGAACTCGTGCGCCGCGACGTGAAGGGCCTCTACAAAAAAGCGATCGCCGGCGAACTGGCGCACTTCACGGGCGTTTCAGATCCGTACGAAGTTCCCGAGAATCCCGACGTCGTGGTCGATAGCGAACTCGAAACGGTCGACGTGAGCGTCTCAAAAATCCTTGCGGAGCTCGCGGAACGCGGCTACCTGCACGCCGATCGCAACGGACCAATTCTCAGCCCTGCGACTGTGCTCGAGACAACCTCCGTCGAGGGCGTGCGATGATCGCTCCTCACGGTGGCAAGCTGGTCAATCGAATTGCCGAATCGCCGGAGGCGGAACGCGAGTTGCGCGAGGGGGCCAAAGGACTTCGCAGTCTTACGCTCGCGGGTCGAGAGTTGAACGACCTAGCGTTGATCGGTATGGGCGCCTGCAGTCCGCTCACGGGCTTCATGACTCAAAAGGACTACGAGCCCGTCGTTACCTCGATGCGCTTGTCGAACGCGTTACCGTGGAGCATTCCGGTAGTTCTGGCGGTCGACCGGCAAGAAGCGCCCAGTTTGGGAACCCGGGCAGCACTCTACGACGGAGAAGGCGGGCTGCGGGGCATCATCGAGGTCGAGGACGTATTCGAATACGATAAGCTTCGCGAAGCGACAAACGTCTACCGCACCGATGACGAAAAACATCCGGGCGTCGCGGCGCTCTTCGAGCGGAAAAGCCTGCTCGTCGGCGGTCCGGTTCGGTTGTTGCCCTCCGAGCGCGATCCGGAGAGTCTCTCGCCGTCCGAAACTCGCGCCGAGTTCGAACGCCGCGGTTGGAACACTATCGTAGGCTTTCAAACGCGCAACCCGGTGCACCGCGCGCATGAATATATTCAGAAGTGCGCGCTCGAGGTCGTCGATGGATTGCTGCTGCACCCGCTGGTTGGCGAGACAAAGGGGGACGATATCCCGGCCGACGTGCGCATGCGGTGCTATCGAACGCTACTGGAAAACTACTATCCGGCCGACCGCGTGCTGCTTAGCACGCTGCCCGCGGCGATGCGATACGCCGGCCCCCGAGAGGCGATCTTCCATGCGATGATCCGCAAGAACTACGGCTGCACCCATTTTATCGTCGGACGCGATCACGCGGGCGTTGGTAGTTACTACGGAACCTACGACGCGCAGAAGATTTTCGCCGAGTTTGATCCAGGAGAATTGGGCATTATGCCGCTCAAGTTTGAAAACAGCTTTTACTGCCGGCGTTGTCAGCAGATGGGCTCGAAGAAAACGTGCAATCATGATCCCGAGAACCACGTCTCATTGAGCGGGACCAAAGTGCGAGAGATGCTCCGAGCGGGAGAGTTGCCTCCGCCGGAATTCTCGCGGCCGGAGGTCGCCCAGATCTTGATAGAAGCTTCGCGCGAACCCGCATCGGCGTAACTCGCGAACCCGGTTTTAGTACGTCCTTGAACGACGTTCTGCTGCGCGGGCGCGCGACGCTGGTGCAGCGCGAAGCGATTGCCTTCAGTGTCGCGGGCAAAGCACGTTATACACGCCGGAAACTCGTGCACCTCGCCGACCTCGACGCCGCTGGCTCTGAGCCGTTCGCGCATGACGCTCATGTCGTCCACTTCAAAGGCTGCGCCGGTGGAAGATCCGGGCTCGAATCCCAACGACTCGCCGTTTCCGATTCCAAAGGTCGCGTTCCCCACGTTGAACTCGGTCCAGTGCTCGCCGAACGAATCGCCCGGCTGCAGGCCGAGCGTCTCGCTATAAAAAGCGCGCGCCCGCGGGACGTCCCGTACGGAGTAGGCGAAAAACGCGATATCCTTGACCATCGGCTGACCCTCCAGCTCTTGCCGATTGCATGCAGAGGCGGCGGAACCCTAGCGCTCGAAAGGGGGAGCCTCCTAGCATACGACTGGCCAAGGAGCGCATGCATGCTCGTGCTTAGCCGCAAGGCGAATCAGTCCATCATGATCGGCAGCGATATTCGAATTCTCGTTGTCGGCCTCGATGGCGATCAAGTAAAGCTCGGAATCGAGGCACCGCGTGACGTGCCGGTCCACCGCTTTGAAATTTTCACCGAGATCCACCGCGTCGGTGCGTCTGCCGTTTCATCAAGCAAGCTAAGCTCGGTAGGAAAAGCAGCTAACGAGGCCGATATAAGCCGCGATGCCGACCGCAACTGACACGGATCTCGACGAGCTCGAGTCCGCCGTGATCTTTATTATGCGCGAGGCATCCACGTCCGCTTCGCCGCTCGCAAAGCGCAGCATTCGCACGGCGTTCCCAGGCGAGGTGCCGTTTCCACTAATACGCGTCACGTGACCCACGTCGAAGCCATGAGGTGCCGGTGAACTGGGAGTACATTGTGGTCGGATTCATCGTCGGCGCCTGCACTGCTTACAGCGGCGTCGGTGCCGGCGCGATCACGACGCCGTTGCTTATCTTTCTCGGCGTCGGTACCGATAAGGCCATTGGCTCGGATCTGCTGTTCGCGCTGGGGACGCGGGTTCTGGCGATGATCACGCACCTTCAGAAAGGCACGGTACAGGGATCGGTGCTCTGGCGGCTTTCCCTTGGAGGCCTTCCCGGAGCAATCATCGGTGTCATTGTCAGCGCACAACTGCACCGGTCGCTCGACATCCACCAGCTCGAGCACGTACTCCGCATCGCCGTCGCAGCGGCTTTGCTGATCTCAGCGGCCGGAATTATCTTCAACCGCAAACTCGCTGGTGACACTTCGAGCTCGACCGCGCCTCCCACGTTGCGGCTGGCGCTCATCGGATTCTTCGTTGGTTTGACGGTCAGCATCACGTCGATCGGGGCCGGCTCGCTTACGCTCCCGTTGCTGCTGCTCGTCGCGCCCGTCGTCGCCTTGCGGCGACTGGTGGGAACGGACCTCGCTTTTGCCGTCGTGGTGCTCGTGCCGTCGCTGCTTGGACACTGGCGGATTGGAGACGTCAACCCGGCAATTGCGGGCTCGCTGCTGATGGGTTCGATTCCGGGAGTCTTTGTCGGCGCATACCTCGTGACGCGCTTGCCGGAACGGTGGTTCCGCGGCGCGCTCGCGGGCGTACTCGTCGTTGTCGCGCTCGCGCTGTTGCCGATCCTGCCCCACCCGAAGGGCTAACTCCTAATGCGTCTCGACGCTCCGTGCGCGCTGGCGTGCGACGAGTTCGTTCGCCCGTAACAGACTTTCAAAGGTGCCGGCATCGCTCCACGCGCCTTCGAGGATGTCATAACAAAGATCGCCTTCGAGGATGTACTGATTGTGCACATCGGCGATCTCGAGCTCCCCGCGTTGCGAGGGCATCAGCGACTTGATGAAGTCGAAGACGCGCCGATCGAACATGTATACGCCGGTGACGGCGTAGCGGCTCTTCGGTCGCTCTGGTTTCTCCTCGACCTCGACAATGCGATCGCCTTGCAAAACCGGCACGCCAAAACGCTGGGGGTCGTCAACTTCCTTCAAGAGGATGCGCGCGCCGGAGCTCTGCGCCTGGAACTTACGAACGTAAGGCGCGATGTCATCCTGGAGGATGTTATCGCCTAGGATGACTACGATGCGCTGGCCTTCCGCGAAATGTTCGCAGAGTCGCAGCGCATCGGCGATGCCGCGCTCTCCTTCTTGATAGGCGTAGTAGATGTTGTTGAGGCCGAACTCTGCGCCGTTGCCAAGGAGGCGAAGAAAGTCCCCCGCAGAGTTGCCGCCCGTCACGAGCATGATCTCCCGAATTCCCGCACGGCACAGGGTGTCGAGGGGATAGTAGATCATCGGCCGGTCGTAGACAGGCAGGAGGTGCTTATTGGTCACCTTCGTCAGCGGTCTCAACCGAGTGCCGAGACCACCGGCGAGAACAATGCCTTTCACTTTAAACGCACCGCACTTCGCGCGGTGCTTTGGCGTTCCGCCTTCGCTTCGGAGACGTTGCCCCCGAAACTCGGCTCCACGCCCCCGCGCCGACTACGCGGCGCGGGCCCCCGATTCTCCTGACGGAGCGTCGCCGGGCCCTCACCGGTGCGCATGCTGAGCTTTCAAGGGGCGCCACCAACGTTCGTTGGCGCGATACCAGTCGATCGTGCGAGCGATGCCTTCGTCGAATGACACGTGCGGACTCCATCCAAGCGCGCGCAGTTTGTTGGAGTTGACGGCGTAACGGCGGTCGTGACCGGGACGGTCCTCGACGCGCGCGACGTGCGTTTCCATCGATCGCCCACAGCGTTGCACGAGCGTGCGCGTGAGCTCCAAGTTGGTGCGCGGCGTCTCGCCGGAGATATTGTAGACGTTTCCGAGTTCGCCCCTTTCGAATATGTCGAGAATCGCCCGGGCGTGGTCCTCCACGTAAAGCCAATCGCGTATTTGCAAACCGTCGCCATAAAGCGGCACCGGCAGATCATCGATCAAATTCGTGACAAAGAGTGGAATGATTTTCTCCGGGTATTGATGCGGACCATAGGTATTGCTGCCTCGCGTAATCAGCACCGGCGCTCCGTAGGTCGCATGGTAGGCAAGGACCAGTAAGTCCCCCGCGGCCTTGCTTGCAGCATACGGGCTGCGCGGCCTCAGCGGATCGCTCTCGAGAGATTCGCCGTGGGCGACGTTGCCGTAGACTTCGTCGGTTGACACCTGAAGGTAGCGCGAAATCGCGAACTCACGAAGAGCCTGCAATAACGTATGCGTTCCGAGCGCATCGGTTCGCAGGAATGTTTCGGGGTCGACGATGGACCGGTCCACGTGCGTTTCCGCCGCGAAGTTGAGGATCGCGTCCACTCCTTGTGCCACTGCGGCGCGTACGGCGATACGATCGCAGATGTCCCCCTTGACGAACTGGTACCGAGGATGTTCTTGGAGATCGCGGAGGTTTGCAAGATTTCCGGCATAGGTCATAGCGTCGAGATTGACGATTTCGAGGCGCGGCCGCTCGCGCAAGGCGAGCTGGATGAAGTGGGAGCCGATGAAGCCCAATCCCCCCGTGACGAGCCAGCGCATGCCGCGCGCCTTCGGCGCGGCCCTTGGAGGGTCCGCGGTCTCGTGTTATAATCGCGCGGTTGTCCATCATTTCACCTCGTATGGACGCGGGGTGGCGATGGCTCCGAGACGCGACCGCAATGCCAGGGATGGGCGGCGGCCGGGAGCCAGAAAGGTTAGACTATGACCGTCGTTACTATGAGGGAGCTCTTGGAAGCGGGCGTTCACTTCGGCCATCAAACGCGCCGCTGGAACCCCAAGATGAAGCCGTTCATCTTTCAAGAGCGCAACGGCATCTATATCATCGATCTCGCGCTAACCGTGCAACGCCTACGCGAAACGTACGATGTCGTGAAACAGCTCGCCCGGGAAGGCCGCGTCATTCTCTTCGTCGGAACGAAGAAGCAGGCGCAAGACGTCGTTCGGGAGGAGGCGGAGCGGGCCGGGACCTTTTACGTCAACCAGCGATGGCTCGGCGGCACGCTGACGAACTTCGCGACGATTCAGAAACGCATCGCGCGCCTGCGCGAACTCGAGAACATGAAGTTACAGGGCGACTTCGAGCGGCTTCCAAAAAAAGAGGTCGCGAAGCTTCAGGACGAGATGAATCGCCTCGAGCGTTTTCTGGGTGGAATCAAGGACATGCACCGATTACCCGATGCGATCTTCGTCGTCGATCCAAAGAAAGAACGGATCGCCGTCTTGGAAGCGCGCAAACTGAAAATACCTATCATCGCGGTGATCGACACAAACTGCGATCCCGACGAAATCGACTACCCGATTCCGGGCAATGACGACGCGATACGAGCGGTCAAGCTGATGGTCGGCAAAATTGCCGACGCGATCATCGAGGGCAAGACCGAGACCGAGAGCGCGTACGACGAAGGCGTCTACGAGGCGCCGGCGCAAGAATTGGCGGAGGAGGTCCCGGCGACCATGGCCGAGGCCGGCCTTTGATTTCCTATCAGCCTAAGCCGGAGGAGATCAAGGCGCTGCGTGAAGAGACGAGCGCACCGATGATGGACTGCCGCAGAGCGCTCGTCGATGCGGCGGGCGACGTGGAGCGTGCCAAGGCGCTCCTTCTCGAGCGTGGTGCCGCCCAGGCTGCAAAGAAGGCCGGGCGCACCGCCGACGAAGGGCTGGTTACGAGCTATATCCACGCCGGCGGGAAGATCGGCGTCCTCGTGGAGGTGAATAGCGAAACCGATTTCGTCGCTCGAAATCCAAAGTTTGTCGAACTCACGCGTGACATCGCAATGCACATCGCGGCGATGGCACCGAAGTACCTCGACCGCGAGAGCGTGCCGCCCGACGTGGTCGAGCAGTTGCGCGCCGAGTTCCGCGCCGGCGTTCCTCCAGAAAAGTCACCGGAGATCGGCGAACGAATCATCGAAGGGAAGCTGACGAAATGGTTCGAGGAGCACTGCTTGCTCGATCAGGCGTTTGTCAAAGACGACTCGATGAGCGTGGCCGAGTTGATCTATCGCACGGTGGGAGCGCTGGGCGAAAAAATTCGCGTGCGGCGCTTTGTACGTTACGCCCTTGGTGAGTAAGGTGGGCGGCCCGCGGTTCGCGCGCGTCCTTTTGAAGATATCGGGCGAGGCCTTCGTCGGAAACGGCACGGGCGTCGACGTGAATACCACCGACGCCATGGCCGAGCAGATCGCCGAGGTGAGAGGCGCGGGTGTATCTGTCGCAATCGTGGTGGGCGGCGGAAACATTTGGCGCGGCAAGGTGCACGAAGAGGCCGGCATGGACCGCGCAACGGCCGACTACATGGGAATGCTCGCGACCGTTATCAACGCATTGGCCCTGCAGGACTCCTTGGAGCGCATGGGCGTTCCGTCACGCGTTCAAACTGCAATCGCGATGCACCAGATCGCCGAGCCGTACATCCGGCGCCGTGCGATTCGCCACCTCGAGAAGGGTCGCGTCGTCATTTTCGCTGCTGGAACCGGCAATCCGTACTTCACGACCGATACAACCGCGGCCTTGCGTGCAGTCGAAGTGAATGCTGAGGCGATCCTCAAGGCAACGAAGGTCGACGGAATTTACAGTGCCGACCCGAAAAAAGATCCGCTTGCGACCCGCTTCGAGCGTCTCGAGTACATACAAGTATTGCAGCTTGGGTTGGAAGTCATGGATTCGACGTCGATGGCGCTCTGCATGGACAATGCATTACCCGTGATCGTTTTCGACATGTCGGTTCCGGGAAACATCCGCCGCGTGATCTGGGGCGAACCGATCGGCACGTACGTTGGGCGCCCCGAAGCAGCCTCCGTGGGGAGGGCTTAGCTTGGCCGATTCTTATTTCGACGAAATCGACTCGAGAATGCACAAGTGCGTCGAGGCGACGCGCGGCGAGTTTGCCTCGATTCGCACCGGCAGAGCGGCGCCCGCGCTGCTGGATCGGCTCGTGGTAGAAGCGTACGATCAATCGATGTCCCTCAAACAAGTGGCCGGCGTTTCGACTCCGGACTCGCGGACGCTCCTGATCACCGCTTGGGATAAAGCGCTCATTCCGGCAATTCGCAAAGCGGTCGAAAAGAGCGATCTCGGCTTGACGCCCAACGTCGACGGCACCGCGATTCGGCTTGCGATCCCGCCGCTCAACGAAGAACGGCGCCGCGACCTCGTCAAACTGGTAAAGAAGAAGGCCGAGGACGGCCGCATCGCGGTCCGCAACGTGCGGCACAAGGCGCATGACGAGCTCAAAGCGCAGCTGAAATCTCACGACCTAACCGAAGACGACAACAAGCGCATGCAAGAGTCGCTGCAGCGGCTTACGGATCGGTACGTCAAGGAGATCGACGGACTCGTCACCGCCAAAGAAAAAGAGATCATGGAAGTGTGAGCGAGGATTTCGTGCTCGTGCCGGAGGTGCAGGCGCGCCGTGCTCTGCGCGAACGGCGTATACGTTTGCGCGTACTCGCCCCCTATGGTTCGTGGATCGGTTGCGGGACGCTCCGCGTGCTCCGCCTGAAGGTAGATGAGCCCGTCGTCCTTCGACAAGACGAGGACGGCACGAGTCAGGATGACGGAGAAGTGGAGCTGACGGTCGGATACGAGTCGTATCAGCCGTGAGCATGTCGCTGGCCGCCGGCATCCGAGCCGACCTCGATTTGCCGAATCTCCCGCGGCACGTCGCGATAATCATGGACGGGAATCGTCGCTGGGCAAAAGAGCGAGGCATGCCCGCGATCGAGGGGCACCGCCGAGGTATGATCGCGCTGCGTCACGTTACACGCGCCGCCAGCGATCTTGGCATCGACGTCCTTACGGTCTATGGGTTCTCGACGGAAAATTGGAACCGGGATGCGCGCGAGATCTCGCTTCTCTTCGAGCTCTGCGTGTACTTCGCGCGTAACGAGCTGATCGAGCTTCGTCGCAATAACGTCCGCGTTCGCGTCATCGGTGAGTGGGAGTCACTTCCGGCTGCACCGCGAGGTGCGCTCTCCCATCTACAATCAGAAACGTCGGCGAACAACGGCCTGCTTCTCAATCTGGCGGTGAACTATAGCTCGCACGCCGAACTCGAACGTGCCGTTCGAGCGATCGCGCGCGATGTTGCTCGGGGCACCGTCGCTCCTGAGAGTATCGACCAAGGCGTCATCGGGCGGTATCTCTACACGGCGGATCTCCCGGAGCTCGATCTCCTGATTCGCCCAGGCGGCGAGCACCGGCTCTCGAACTTTCTACTCTACCAGGCCGCGTACGCCGAGCTCGTGATGACCGACGTTTATTGGCCGGACTTCTCGAAGGATGATTTCGTACGAGCGTTGATCGAGTTTCAACAGCGGGAACGGCGCTTCGGCGCGACTTGACCGAACGACGCATCGTCGTCGGTTTTATCCTCGCCGCGGTCGGGCTTAGCTGCGTTCTCGTTCCGTGGGCCTTCTACGCGCTGATCGTCGCGATTGGACTCGCGAGCATTTACGAATTTAACTACCTGTGTGCGATCAAGGGACAGCCCTTGGAGTACTCGGTTGCCGTGCTCGGGGTCTGCGCCTATATAGCCATGGCCGTCTTTGGCCTGTTGCACAAGTGGGAGGGGGTGCTGCTAGCGGCCATCGTAATCGCCGCTTTTGCCACCGGGATGTATGGGGAGCAGAAGGGATACTTCGCACGCACCGCTTACACGCTGCTCGCCGTTCTTTATATTGGCAAGCTTCTGACGTATTTCGTCTTCATCCGTCAGATACCAGGCTACGGCATGTGGCTCACCTTCTACGTTATCGTTATTATCGCTCTCACCGATACGTTCGGCATGCTCGTCGGCACGAGTCTCGGGCGCCGGCGTCTAACGAAGATTTCGCCGAATAAAACCGTTGAAGGCTCGGTGGGATCGTTAGCGATCGTGGTCGTCGTCGCCACGGCCGCGACCTGGCTCCCGCAGCTCCATCTCCAATGGTGGCAGGGAGCCGCCCTCGGACTCGCGACGAGCGTCGCGGCCCAAGTCGGCGATCTCGTCGAGTCGGCATTCAAACGGGATGCCGGCGTGAAGGACGCGGGGGCGATGATCCAAGGCCACGGCGGCGTTCTCGACCGCTTTGATTCGTACTTGTTGGGCGGCGTCGGCTTCTACGCGACCCTTCACATTCTCGGTATCCTCCAAGTTTAGCGATGTCGCGAAAAAAAGTCGCGATCTTAGGATCGACCGGATCGATTGGCACCCAAGCGCTGGACGTGATCGCGCGCCACCGCGATGAGTTCGAAGTCGTTGGGCTCGCTGCTGGGCGCAACGTCGAGCTGCTGCGCGAACAGGCCCTCAGCTTTGGCGTGAGCGTCCTGAGCACGGCCGCTGACGGACCCGCCGGCTTGTATCGCGTGGCGGTGGAAAGCGCTCCGGACGTCGTGCTCGCCGCGACGGACGGTGCGGTAGCGTTCGAAGCGGTCTTTGCGGCGGTCGAGCGCGGCATCGACGTCGCCGTCGCAAACAAAGAGCTCGTGGTTGCCGCCGGCGCGTTGCTGGTCGAAGCAAGTAGCCGTACCGGGTCGCGTCTGCTGCCCGTAGACAGCGAGCACAGCGCGATCTTCCAGTGCTTAGCGGGCGAGAAGCCTTCGAGCGTCGCCGCCATCGTGCTCACGGCATCGGGCGGCCCTTTTTGGCGAATGCCGCGAGAAGCGATGGAGCGAGCGGACCTCGCGGCAGCGCTCATGCATCCGACATGGCGGATGGGGACGAAGAACACTATCGATTCGGCGACGATGATGAACAAAGGACTCGAGGTGATCGAGGCAAGCCGGCTATTCGGCGTTGAAGGTGAGCGCATACGCATCGTCGTGCACCCGCAATCGGTTGCACACGGCTTTGTCGTCTTTACCGATGGCAGCATCAAGTCGCAGCTCGCTGCGCCCGATATGCGCGTTCCGATCGGCTATGCGCTCAGCTACCCAGAAAGACTAAAATCGTTCTGGGGCTCCGACGGTTTTAGCGGCGCTCAGCCTAACGATGATGTTCTCAGGATGCTCGGAGCAAAGGACGGCGAAACGGCGCTCCGCTACGAATTCGAGGCGCCGGACCCCGCTCGGTTCCCTTGCATCCGTCTTGCCTACGAAGCGCTGGCCGCAGGCGGAACGCAGCCCGCCGTCCTCTCGGCTGCAAACGAAGTGGCGGTCGAGGCTTTTGTAGCAGGCAGGATCGATTTCGGACGGATTCCCGAGGTCATCGAAGGGGCCATGCATCGAGTCCGACCCGAAGAACTAACCTTGGGCGGGGTAAGAAGAGCCGATGAAGAGTCGCGCAAAGCCGCCGGAGAGATCGTAAACTCCATCGAAAGGCTAACTCGTTGAATCTGTTTGCCGTCGTGACCTTCATCGGGTTCGAAAAGGTCGTCACCTTCATGGTGATGCTCTCCGTATTGATCGTCCTTCACGAGCTCGGTCACTTTTTCTTGGCCCGTCGCAACGGAGTGCGGGTCAACGAGTTTGCGATCGGTTTCGGCCCTCGGCTCCTTGCCTGGACGAGTCCCCGCAGCGGTACGCAGTATACGTTGCGCGCGCTGCCGATCGGCGGCTTCTGCGCGATGGAAGGCGAAGACAATCGGGTTTCAGAGGCGCAGCAACAACGCGATTTCCTCGCAGGGGAGCGAATCGCCCAGAGCAACTTCCAGGCGAAATCTCCCTGGCGGCGGCTCGCGATCGTGCTGGCCGGACCGTTTGCGAACTTTTTGCTCTGCTACTCGATTCTTTTGATCGGCGCGCTTGCGTTCGGGGTCGCCAGCGACAAAGCGAACCAGCCGGTTGTCGGTGAAGTCCTGGCGGGTTCCCCGGCGGCGATCGCCGGGATCCGGCCTGGGGACCGGATCGTCGGAATCGACAACCTCGCCATCACGTCGGGCAAAAGCCTCGTCGATACCATCCATGCCGGTTTGGGCAAAAGGCTCGATCTCGTTTACGAGCGCAACGGCATTCGAAGTGAGGTCTACGTCGCCCCGCGTCCGTGTCCGGCGCAAGTAGGTAAGAACCTCGGCTGCATCGGGTTCTCGCCGGTTCCCGCCTACGAGCGGGTGGGGCTGCGAACGGCAGTTCGGCAGAGCGCACAAGAATTTGTGGCGGTTGCGAGTCAAACGTTCGCAGGGCTTGCGCTGCTCGTGACGCAGTTCGCAAAATACGCCCCCGAGATTGCGGGGCCGATCGGCATGGGCCAGGTAGCTGCGACCGTGCAGGATTGGGGCTGGGGCCCGTACTTTTCGCTCGCGGCGACGATATCGTTTGCGCTGGGACTCTTCAATCTGTTGCCGATTCCGGCTCTCGACGGCGGTCGAGCGGCGTTCATCATAGCGGAACTGGTTCGCGGGCGCCCGGTCGATCCGGAGAAGGAAGCAATGGTCCACATTGCCGGTTTCGCAGCTCTCATGGCACTGATAATGCTGGTCGCGTTCCACGACATCGCCCGTATCATCAACGGGCAAGGGGTGATGTGATGTTGCGCGTGCGGCGCAAGAGCAAGCCGATCTTTTTACAGAACAAGACCGGAAAAGCGGACGCAAAAAGCGTATGGATCGGCGGGAATCATCCCGTCGTCGTGCAGTCTATGACGACAACCGATACTGCCGATGCCGATGCGACGCTGGCGCAAGTCTACGGTCTCGCGATGGAAGGCTGCGAGGTTGTCCGCGTTACGGTCAAAGATGCTCCCGACGCGGCCGGTCTGCCGGCAATCGTACATCGCTCGCCGGTACCCATCGTGGCGGATATTCACTACGATCACAAGATGGCGCTCGCGGCGATCGAAGCCGGCGTCGCGAAGCTGCGGTTGAATCCCGGAAATATCCGCGACCCGAAAAAGGTGGCAGAGGTTGTGGAAGCGGCCAAGCTGCGCGCCATTCCGATTCGTGTTGGCGTGAACATGGGTTCGCTCGCAGCCGACCTGGAAAAGTCACTTGGTCATACAGCCGAAGCGATGGTGCTCTCCGCACTTCGTCACGTAGAGATTTTGGAAGAGCACGGGCACAGCGAGATCGCGATTTCGCTCAAAGCACACGACGTTGCCACGACGGTCGACGCCTATCGCTTGATGGACGCGCGGCTGCGCGAGCGGGGGACCCCATATGCCCTGCATCTGGGGATTACGGAGGCGGGGTTGCTGCGCGATGGCACGATCAAATCGTCGATCGGGCTCGGAATTCTTCTCTGGGAGGGAATCGGAGACACGATCCGAGTCTCGTTGGCCGACGATCCGATCGAGGAAGTCCCAGTCTGCTGGGGCATCCTCAAATCGCTCGGACTGCGAGAAAAGGGCTTTGAAATAACGGCGTGTCCTTCGTGCGGACGCGCCGAGATATCGGTGCTCGAGCTCGGCCGTGCCGTGGAAGCTATTGCGAAGTCGTACACCGCGCCCGTGAAGGTGGCAGTAATGGGGTGCGTGGTGAATGGCCCGGGTGAATCGAAGATGGCTGACGTCGGTGTTGCGGGAGGTAAGGGAAAGGGCGCAATCTATCGCGGCGGCGAGCTCGTCGGCACCTATCCGGAGAACGAGCTGCTGGGCATGTTACGCTTGGAGATCGAAAAGGTTATCGCCGAAAAGTATCCTGCCTATCTCGAAGAAATCGGCGAAGCGGTCCTATGATACGCCGCACGGCCCAGCTGTACGGAGCCCTGAGCCTGCGGCGACTCGCGAGCGTCGCAGTTGCGGCCCTCGCGATTTCAGTGCTGCTGGCATTCTCGAGACCGATCGTCATGCTCGTCGACGGCGAGCGCGTCGACAGCGACGTCGCGCCGGTGACCACGACGAGCGAAAAGGCCTTTGTGCCGCTGCGTTCGATCGCCGACGCGCTTGGCGCCGAAACCGAGTTGGACCCAAAGACGGGTGTCGTCGAGGTCGTGCTCGGCGGTCAGTCGCTACGCGTGCGCGTCGGGGATCCGCGCGCTACGCTCAACGGTATGCGGTTCACTCTCAAACACGCCCCGTTCCGCGTACGCGGCCGCGTCATGATCTCGCTGGACGCGGTCGCGCGGGCGTTACGCGTCCATGCGAAGTACGACCCGCGAAACGCACGCATCGAGGTGATGACTCCGGGGATCGGCCAAGCGCCCAACCCCGAAGGCGCGGCCCCTCAATAACGTGGAAGCTGGGCTAGGCGAATTCCGTTAAGCCCTCCGGCTCCTGGACCGGCACGACCTCTGCTGGATTCGAATTTCGGAATCCATAAGCGAAAAAGAATACGAGCCCGCATACGAGCGCGATGAGAAACCAAGTCCAGGTCGCTCGCGAGAGACCGAATACTGCCAGGAAGAGCGAAAAGACGATTCCCAAGATTGGAAAGAGAGGCACGAAGGGCACGCGGAAGCTGCGCGGGAGGTCCGGACGTCGCCGGCGCAAGTAGAGCACTCCGGCGCACACCACCGTAAATGCGATCAGCGTTCCAATGTTCACGAGGTTGAGCAAGTTGTTGAGCGGGACGATGAGCGCGAGGATCGCGACGACAGCGCCGGTGAAAAGCGTCGTAACGAAAGGTGTCTTGAAACGCGGATGGATCGCAGCGACGGCCGGCGGAAGCATGCCGTCGCGAGCCATAACATAAAAGATGCGTGACTGACCAAGCAATGAGGCCAGCGCAACGCTCGTCGTGCCGGCCAACACGCCGACGGTGATCACCCAGGTGAGGGCCGGTATGTGCAGCGGTGCGAGCGCATAAACCAGCGGATTCTTGATCGGTACTTTGTTCCACGGCACCGCGCCGACGAGCACGATCGCGGTAGCGCAATAGATAACCGTTCCGATCGCGAGCGCGCCGATCACTCCAACCGGGACGTCGAACTGCGGACGTTTGCACTCTTCGGCGGTCGTCGTCGCAGTATCGAAGCCGATGTAGCTGAAGAAGACGTAGGCGCCGATCGCGATGATGCCGTAGGGCTGCGCGGACGACGAATAATCGGCAACGCCTCCAAAGGGCCGTAGACGTCCCCATCCGACTGGGTTGAAGTCGTGCAAGTTGGCGGCGTGAACCAGAAACAAGCCGGCGATAACAAAGACGACCAATGCCGATATCTTGAGCACGACGAAGACGTTGTTGGCAGTCGCCGACTCGCGAATGCCTACGGAGAGCAGAAGGCTCAAACCGATGACGAAGAGGGCGGCGACGAGATCGTATTGCGAGTGAGCGAGGTCCCAGCTAGATGGTAGCCACCACGCGCCGTGTAGGAGGAGACTCGACTGCTGAGCCCATCCGGGCAGCACCAAGCCGGCGTCCTTGAAAACGTCTTGAATAGCGGCCGAGAATTGCCGAGCGACGGGCGCGGCACTGATGCCGTATTCGAAGATGAGGGCAAAGCCGATGATCCAAGCAAACAATTTGCCCATGGTAGCGTAGGCGTACGTGTACGCGCTTCCGGCTACCGGCACCATCGCTCCAAGCTCCGCATAACAGAGGGCCGCAAAGAATGACGTAAGTCCGGCCAGCAGGTAGGAGACGATGACGGCAGGCCCGGCGCCCTTGACGCCGGTTCCGATTGTGGTAAAAATCCCACCGCCGATCATGGTGCCCAGTCCGATGGCGACCAAGTCCTTCGCGGTCAGCGCTCTGCGAAGGATCTTGCGCTTCCCGAGTTCGCGCAACTTCTCCACGTCGGTCGTCGCGAAGAGTTCGGAAAGGAACGACATTCGAGCGACGCTTCGCACTACGAGCTTGGCGGCCTGCTCGAGGCGTTCCAGATATGCTCCGCAACGCCGGTTCCGTCGTTGATCCAGCGCGCCCATACAAAGAGCGCGTCCGAAAGTCGGTTGAGATATCGCAGCGGCTCGTCGCCCCGACTTCTTCACGATCGTTGAGTGCGACCAAAAGGCGCTCGGCGCGGCGGCAAATCGTCCGCGCGAAATGGAGGCACGCGCCGGGCATCGAGCCGCCCGGATGGATGAAGTTCGAGAGCGGCGGGAGGTCAGCTTGCGCTTCGTCTATGGCGCGTTCGAGTGCTTGCACGTCGGCACCGCCGACCGAGGGGCGGTCGTCGCGGCGATCTGCCGGCAGCGTCGCAAGCTCGCTGCCGAGATTGAACAGCGCGTCTTGCGTCCATGCAAGCCAGGCGTCAAGACGGGCCCCGCGTTCGTGGTCGTGCAGCAGAGGACGCAACGCGGCTCGCGCTATGCCGATTGCGCTCGAAAGCTCGTCGATAGTGCCGTATGTCTCGATACGCGGCGAGTTCTTCTTGACGCGCCCGCCGCCGATCAGTCCCGTCATCCCTTGGTCGCCGGTGCGAGTGTAGATGCGCGTCAGCTTAGGCATCGCTTTCCTATGCGCTCCGCGGGCGGAAGGTCCTAGGAGAGGCCGTTTCAATATCGCGCGCGAAGCGGGGCCGGTCATGTCCGAAGCGCTCAGCGCGGGCGCCGTCAAGGAAATTCCTCCGAAGGCGGCCGACCTCTCCGCATGGTATACGGCGGCTTGCCTCAAGGCAGAGCTCGTTTCATATTCGCCCGTGCGTGGATGCGTCGTCCTTCGTCCCTACGGCTTCGGGTTGTGGGAGAACCTGTACAAGCATCTCGACGCGCGCTTCAAGGCAACAGGCCATGAAAATGCGTACTTCCCTCTCTTTATCCCGGAAAGCTTGCTCGTAAAAGAGGCGGAACACGTCGAGGGGTTCGCACCCGAGGTCGCCTGGGTGACCCAAGGCGGCAGCGAAAAGCTAACCGAGCGGCTCGCGGTCCGGCCTACCTCCGAAGCGATCATCGGAGTTATGTACGCGCAATGGGTGGAGTCGTATCGCGATCTTCCAATCCTCATCAATCAGTGGGCGAACGTCGTGCGATGGGAAAAAGCGACGCGGCCGTTTCTGCGTACGATGGAGTTTCTGTGGCAGGAAGGGCACACCGCTCACGCCTCAGCCGCGCAAGCGCGTGAAGAAACTTTGAAAATTCTCGAGCTCTATCGCGATTTTGCCGAAAACGTCGCAGCGGTACCCGTCTATTACGGCCGCAAGAGCGCCGGCGAGCGCTTTCCGGGCGCAATCGAAACTTTTGCGATCGAGGCGTTAATGCCTGACGGTAAGGCGCTGCAGTCCGGAACGTCGCACGACTTGGGACAGAATTTCGCCAAGGCATACGACATCAAATTCGTCGACGCCGATGGCTCGATCAAGCACGCCTACACGACATCCTGGGGCGTATCGTGGCGCATGCTCGGGGCTCTGATCATGGTCCACGGCGATGATCGTGGCCTGCGCATTCCGCCAAAAATGGCGCCGATCGAAGCGATCGTCATCCCGATCGTTCGGTCGAACGACGATCGGGCGATCGAAGCATGCACCAGCCTCGCGAGCCGCTTGAGTGAGGCCGGCTTCCGCGTTCGCGTCGACGCGCGCGACGAGCAGCCGGGCTGGAAATATAGTGAATGGGATCTGCGCGGCGTGCCGGTTCGCATTGAGATCGGGCCGCGCGACGTCGATGCGAAAACGGCCGTGCTTGCGCGGCGCGATCGTGACAAGCAAGAGCCGGGGCAGCGGCGTAGCGTGGCGCAGGAGCAGGTCCCGGACGTGTTGCGGGAACTGCTCGACGAGATTCAAGACTCGCTCTACGGCCAGGCGAAAGCATTTTTGGACGAGCACACCTTCGCGACGACAGACCGCGGCCAGTTCTTCCATCTCTGCAAGAGCCGCGCGGGCATGATCGATATCGCGTGGTGCGAACGAGCCGAGTGCGAGGCCCACGTAAAGGCGCTAACGACCGCGACCCCGCGCGTCGTGCGCAACCTTGAGGAGCCGCATTTGACTTGCGTAGCCTGCGGAGAGCCGGCGAAAGCCAGGGCATATTTTGCGCAATCTTATTAGGATCGTCCTTGGCGTCGTAGTTGCGATCGAGATCGCACGGAGCGCTGCGGCGGCCTACGCTCCGAGCGTCGCGCAGCTCGACGCGACGGCGCGTGCGGCCGGCAATCGCCGCGACGTTGCGCAGCGCATCGGCGCGTCGATCTTTTCGACTCGATGGCCGGCCGAGGTAAGCCAAATTTCGGCAAACTCACTTTCCGGGCATCTCATCGTCGGCGTTCGCATTTTAGGGGTCAAGTTTCATCGACCGATGACGCGGGACGAGTTTATATCTGAAGTCGTTGCCTTGGTCGAAACAAGTTTTGCGGCCGCTCCGGACACGGAGGAGATCGATCTCTGGACGAGCGTGCCGATCGGCGTGGGGAAGGGAGCGGTGGTCAGCGGGGATCTGGCCAAGCCCACGTCGCGAACGGTATTTACTCTGAGCACCCGCCGAGGCGAAAGCGCCGGGTCGCTGCGGGCCCGTTTGGCGGGCGAGAGCGACGGCGTCTTCTGGGACGCACAGTGGGCGCGTACGGCCTTCCGAGAGCCGGCGTAATGTACGAGAAAACGACGCTTCCCAACGGCCTGCGGGTACTGACCGAAACGATGCCGGCCGTGCGCTCCGCTACCGTCGGCATCTGGGCCGACGTCGGCTCGTCCGTAGAAAACCGCGAACGCCGCGGCATCTCTCATTTGGTCGAGCACATGCTCTTCAAGGGAACGCGGCGTCGAACCGCACGACAGATCGCCGAAACGATGGACGGCGTCGGGGGAAATCTCAACGCGTTTACCGACAAAGAAACGACCTGCTACTATGCGAAGATCATCGACCGGCACGTCCCGCTGGCTCTCGACGTGCTCGCCGACATGTTCCTCCACTCAACGTTCGATTCGCAGGAGCTGGCCAAAGAACAGAAGGTCGTGCTCGAAGAGATCAAGATGTATGAGGACTCTCCGGACGATCTCATTCACGACGTCTTCTTGCAAACGATGTGGCGCGAATCGAGCCTGGGCGAGCCGACCATCGGATTCGCCGATACCGTCGTGCGCATCACGCCGGACGACCTACGCGCTCACATGCGTGCCCACTACGCGCCGAACTCGGTAGTCGTCGCAGCGGCGGGAAACGTCGAGCACGAACGCTTCGTCGAGCTCGTCTGCGAGCAGTTTGCCGGATTCGAGGGAGTTTGCGCGCTGCCCGAACCGGAGCGCCCCGCAGCGACGCCCGCCACGAAGGTGCGATATAAGGACAGCGAGCAGGCGTACGTAATCATCGGTACTCGCGGTATCGACATCCGCGACGAACGCCGTTATGCGCTCTCGATACTCGACACGGTACTCGGTGGAGGCATGTCGAGCCGGCTCTTTCAAGAGATACGCGAACAACGGGGGCTCGTCTACAGCGTCTACTCGTTTCAAGCCGGCTACCGCGCCGCCGGACTTTTCGGCGTCTACGCGGGAACTTCGCCGAGCAACGTTCAGTCGTGCATTGACGTCGTTCTCGAGCAGTTTGCGCGGGTGCGCACCGCCCCGATCGACGAAACGGAGTTCCACCTCGCAAAGGAGCACATCAAGGGCAATCTCACGCTTTCGCTCGAATCGACGTCGGGCCGAATGATTCGCCTCGGTCGCAACGAATTCGCGTTGCGCCGCGAGGTGACTGCGGAGGAGATCGAGCAACGGATCGATGCCGTAACTGCGCAAGAGGTGCAGGAACTCGCCGGCGAACTGCTCGTTGCAGAAAATCTTGGCTTGTGCATCATTGGTCCCGTGGATGAGGGGGCAATCGTGTGGGGCTCCCACGCTGCCTAACGCCGGCATTGCCTGCATTGGCGAGCTACATGCCTCGTTCCGGTCGCTCGTCGCTCCGCATCCGTGCTCCGCTCCTGCTGCACCGCGCTCGCGCCACCTGTTAAGGCGCATGCTCTGGCACATCCTGTGCCCGCATGCATTACGGCCCTCCGTGGCCGGAAAAGTTTTGACCTCCTGTCAATGGCGCTCGCGTCGGAGCCCCTCACGAGGCATGTAGCTCGCCAGTGCAGACGAGCCTTGAGGTGGCGATCGTCCCACATGTGTGGTCTGGAAAATTGGTGGGAGCGATGGCCATTACGTTCATCGTTCAGGGCGTGACGATTGGAGCATATGCGGCTCGGCTGGCGGGCGTTCAAACGAAGCGGATTGCGACTTCGATCTCGCTTTTCAATTTGTTCGTGACGACGGGACGGTTGGCAAACCTTTTTATGGCGTTCTTCGTCGGCCCGCTCGCGGACGAGGCGGGTAATGCCTCGGGTAGACTGCGGTCCGATCCCATGGCAGTCGCTGCGTGGCAGCATCTTTTCGAGACCCAACTGCGGCTGATCGTGTTCGCCGGTACGCTCGGAATGATCGCTTTCGCGCTGTTCTTGCCGATGTTCACCTATCTATTTCGCCGAGGCGTCCATTCGTTCGAGGCGCGCGGGTCCGTCCCGCACTCGCTGCTGCGGCTTTCCGCGCGGTCGGTGATCGCCGACGTGCTCGGATCGGAGCGTTTGCCTCGACTCGCCGAACTACGCGCATTCGACTGGCGGATCTTGCCCAAGCGTCTTTTGATTTTCAACACCGTTGTGATGTGCGTCTATGCGATCGGCGTGCAGGCGTCGTACCTTGCATCGGTCCTCGACGCGGGCGTCGCACGGACGGCCATCGGCCTTTCGGGCGTCATCAATGGGGTGGGAACCATTGCCTTTACGCTTTTCGTCGACCCTACGTCCTCGATGATTACCGATCAGGCAATACACGGAAAGCGCACGATCGAGGAGGTTCGCTCGATGGTGTTCTACTTATCGCTGACGGCCATCATCGGGTCGCTGCTCTCGCAAGCGATACTCTATCCGGCCGCAGTGATCATTGAGGTGGTTGCACGATTTGCGGGGCAAGTTCATTTTTAGGGTCGTAGCTGCCCTCTTCGGGGTCGCGCTCCTGTCGGGATGCGCGGGGTCGATCGAGCGTTGGATCGTGAACACGCGGGTCCATCAAGGGGACGTCGCGCTTGCTCGCGGCAACGCTCGGGATGCGGAGCTGTCGTACCGGCTGGCGCTGCGCGTGGATTCCAAAGACGCGCGGGCGCGTGCCGGGTTCGTTGAGGCCGCGGCCGACCTAGCTCAGCGCGAGTACACAAAGGGAAGCTTCGACGACGCGTTGGCGACGGTGGACGAAGGGCTCGCCGTCGATTCGCAGAGCGTGCGGTTGGCCGCGCTCAAGTCGACGATCGATCAGGCAAAGCTTCAGCGCGAGATCGTGCTTTCGAACTACCCTACTTATCGTGTTGCCGGGCTGGAGATTCAGCGAGCCTATCAACAGCTCAACCTGAACAACGCGCTCTTGTTGCGAAACCTAAAGCGCTTTGGATACACGTTCGACACGACCGAGCTGACCAGTGCCATCAAACGCAGCTACGAGCTCCAGCTCGAGCTTGCGAGGAACACAAATCGGTTGATCCTCTACCGTCAGCTCGTCACCTCTGGAGTGCCCGAAGCCCCCACGGAATCCACCACCTTCGGCGCAAGTTCGCTGCTGCCGCTGCCGTAGAGAAGACGGAGCGATTAGATGATCCCTTGGCTTGAATCGTTGTCGACGACCGCAGCCGGCATCGTGATCGTAGGCGGCTTCGTTCTGATGGCGCTTTCGATCGGATATCTCGTATCGAGGTTCACCTCCCGCGAGGTTCGCATGGCGCACAACGACCGCGCTGGATTCATTCTCGCGGTTATCGGCGTCATCTATGCGGTGCTGCTGGCATTCGTTGCGATCGGCGTCTGGGAGCGCTTCGAGGAGGCCGAAACGCGTACGTATGAAGAGGCGAGCGCGATTGCGACGGTCTATCGCGACGCCGGGTCGTTTCCGAGAGCAGCCAAGTTACGAGCAATGCTTCGCGCGTATGTGTATTCGATCATTTATGAGGAATGGCCGCAAATGAAGAGGGGCGAGAGATCGCGGATCTCCAACGCCTTGCTCGAGGCGGCAGATCGTTACGTTCGGGCGCTGCCCGCGAATACGATTAGGCTGGGAGACATTCATACTCAGATGCTGGCGGCGATGGATACGACGCTGATGGACCGCCAAACGCGTCTAACGATAGACTCCAGCGGCATCAACCGCCTTATGTGGGTCGTGCTGATCGCCGGGGCGTTTATTACGGTAGCCTTTACCTATCTCTTCGGCTTCGATCAGACGCTTATGCAAGAGTTGATGATCGGAGGGTTGAGTCTTTTGATCGGTTTGGTGCTATTCTTGATCATTGCGCTGGACTATCCGTTCCGTGGCAGCATTTACGTACAGCCGGAGGCGTTCCGCGCTCTCTTCGAAACATTCAGCGCGATCGGCGGGTAGCGACGCTTCTAGGCATTCGTCGCGCGGCAAACCCCCGCCGCATCGAGGAAGGCTCTCCCCGCTCCGGCACGTTGCGCGTTGCGAAATCCGCGCCAGAATCGCTCTGCTTGCGGGGAAACCTTGGCGGGATCCGTTTCATATACCGGCCACGCCGCGGTGCGGCGCGCAGCGGAAAGCGCTGCAGCCACGCGCAGAGCTCCAGATTGTGCCTGAGACGACCGTCTTCGATCGAAATGAAGTAACGCGCACCCTTGCGGATCGCGCTCTCTTCATCCAACGGTGTCCAAAGCGCGGGGTCTTCCTCCCAGCCAAAACGGTCGATGTAATACTGCACGTCGGGCCCGTAATGTCCGATGACGACCAGCGCGTTTTTCGGCAGCGTGCGGTCGAGATCGACCGCATTGCGGTAAACTTCCTTGTTGTAGTCATAGTAGGGCGCTATGGGCGCGCGGCTGCCGAGAAGCGCCGCCACGGCAACGATCGGAACGATTGCCAGCAAGGCGTAGCGCGCGCTCGGCGCAATGTCGGCGGTGCGTACGTATGTAACGAAACGCGCGGCCGCGCCGCCGATGACCAGCGCGCAAAGCGGCAGCAGCGGATGCATGTAATAGTCGACGCGTTCGACCGTTACAACGACGTAGACGTAGGCGAGCCCCCGGCGAGCCAGGCCCAGAGCAGTGTCTTGCTGCGCGACGGCATCCATGGCAACGCGACGAAGCACGCGATCGTCAGCGCGAACGCGACTTTACCGATGAGCGTATCGCGCAACAGACCTAGGACCACGTGAAACTGCCCGAGTTTAGCTTTGAAGCCTTGCGCGGTCGTCAGAGCGTCGCGCAATGCCGGGAGCACGTGCAATCGCGTGATGCCGCTGGCCCAATGCCACTCCGCGTACGAGTCGACGCGTCGATCGTAGAGCCAAGAACGAGCAGGGGAACCGCGAGGAGGACGGCGACGGACAGCGGCCGCATCGGGCGCGCGGCGCGCTTGCGCCGGCGACAAGCCCGAGCAACGGCACCACGGCCAACGTCGCAACCGGCTTCGCGAGATAGGCAAGCGTGAGAAGCGCGGTGCTTTCGGCTAAGTCGCGCGAGAGTGAAGTCTTCATCTTCGACAAGATAGCGAGTCACGGCATAGAGCGCCGCCGTCAAGAAGAAGACCATCGCGCAGTCCGGCATGAACGTCCGGCCGTAGTAGACGCTTCCGGGAAAGACGGCGTAGAAGAATGCCGCGACGAGTCCGGCCAAGGCGCTGCGGAATAGCCAGCGGGCGAAATATGCGAGCGTGACGACGGTCGCGAGGCTGAAAGCGATCGTGAGGATGCGCCCGAATATTTCGTGCACGCCGAAGATCTTGTAGAGCGATGCGGCCAAGAAAGGCACGATCTGGAGCTCCAGCTCGACGTAGTTTGGCGGCGGACCGTTGTAGAGCGTCTGGGGGTACATGATGTCGAACCGAAGCCGCGGAAGTTGCGCGCGATCGCCGCAGTGTCGCCCTGGCGCCAGCCCGGATGGTCGAGGATTGGATCGTGAATGCCGTGGAGTCGCAGCGCCAACGCAAGAAGCAGCACTGCCCCCAATGCGATCGGCCAGCGGTAGGGCCTCAATTCAGGTGGCGAAATGTCCAATATTTGTTGAGGAAAAAGTTTACGAAGACCCCTGAAAGCGTTGCGACCAGCCACGTCGTCGTAAAATGATGGAAGCCAGTTTTCCCTGCGATCGTGAAGACAACTTTCCCCGACAACCAGCGCGATCGCCGAAACGGCCAAAAACTGCAAGCCTTCGAGAATCGGATTGCGTCGCGAGCCGAACGTCCAGATGCGATTGAGGATGTAGTTCGAGACGCCGCCGACCATGAATCCGATCGCAAAATCGGCGAACCATGACAGCGTGGTCGTCTTTTCGAGCGCATGCGCTACGATGAAGTTCACCACCATTCCCGAGGCCCCTACGATTCCGAACTTGACAAATTGTCGAACGCCGCGCCGCTTACGCAACCCAATACCAGTCGGCGAAAAGGACCGTGAAAAGTCCAAGCAGAGGCAGTGAAAAGGCGAGTATCACGTTGTTTGCCCAGGGGCGCTCTCCCCAACGCGCCAGAATGGCGAACATCGGAAAAAGGACGAGGGCGAAGCGCGGCATCGACATGAGGTTGGAGGTGGACATCGGCACGAGAATTGAGAGCGCCATGTACGCGATATACGAGGGGCGCAACCGATGCCAACCGCCGAGCAGGACGGCAATCATGAGGAAGGTGAACGCAAGCTCGAGCATTTGGTTCGCGACGACCTGTCCTCCGGTCGCATGCAACGCTTTGCCGAAAGCATTTGCCACGCTCACCCACGGCATTGCGAAGTGGCGATTCCAGTGAATCTGGACGTGCGAGAAGTAGAGCGGATCGGCTCGCAGCACCCAAAGGTAAGCCATGTAGACGGACAGGCCAAGTGGAATGAGAAGGCCGGCGGCAAGATCGTACAACGCACCGGGCTGGAGCGGGCGGTCCTGCGCCGACCATTCGATGAGAAACGGAACGATCAGCAGAACGCCCTCGACGCGCGTGAGCGCGGCGAAAAAGCCGAGGAGGGCCGCTAGACCCCACGCCCGCGTGCGCATGTAATAGAACGACGCGACGGTGAGCACGAAGAACAGCGATTCGGGATAAACGGCCGAGAAAAAGACGGCGGTTGGGAAGATCGACACGTAGAAAATCGCGCGGCGCGCCACAGCGCGGTCGTACTCGCGCTCGAGCAACTTATAGAGGTAGAGCAGGCCAAAGAAAAACGAGACGTTGGAAATGAGCAGCCCGGCAACGAGGTGATTGCCCAAGAGCGATCCGACGATTCGTATCAGCAGCGGATAGAGCGGGAAGAACGCCATGTCGGTGCCCTGGTAACCTTTGGTCGCAATGTCCAGGTAGTGAACTGCGTCCCAGCGTCCCCAAACCGCCAGAAGAGCGTACGAAGATTCTTGCACGTGCGTCCCGGCGCGCTGACCGATGATGACCGACGCAAGCTCGGCTATGACGATGATCGCGACGCGAGTTGCGGCAAAGTCGACGAGGACCTCGCGGACGGTCTGATTGAAACGCGCCGCGATAAGAACCTTGCCGGCGCAAGCGAGGGTAATGGCGACGAGGAAGAGCCGGGCGCCATGCGTGAACTGCGGTGCCAAGAAGAATGTGAGCCAAAGAAGCAGGAGCGGAAGCCACGTAAGTGCGTCGTATTGGAGCGATCGCGGAAGCGTTATTCCGGCGCGGCGCGCAAAATAGCGCGCGTAGCCGATCCAGGCGCCGGTCGCGACAAGGGGGCCGGCTGCGAGTCCCGCCAACAGCCCAAGCTCGCTGATTGCGCCGTGGTGATGGGGAACGATCAGCGCGTACCAGCCGAAAAAACCAAGCGTCAGACCGGCGAACGCAACCGCGACCAATGCCGGCCATCCTCCAACGATCAGGTCGGGAAAATGGATGCGTTGCGAATGTATGGGTCGCGAGAGGCTGGTACCGGCGAACACGCCGGAACGATTTTAACAGGAAATACGCCGCTTTCCTTTGTAGGCTCTCAGTAATGGCACGGTCGATCATGCGAGCGGTGCTGGACCATCCGGTTCATTCGCTTGATTTTGTGAAGGTGACTGAGAGCGCGGCGCTCGCGGCATCACGTTGGATGGGCCGCGGCGAACGCGATGCAGCCGACGGCGCAGCCGTCGAAAAGATGCGCGAATCGCTCGGCGACATGGAGATCGCCGGTCGCATCGTCATCGGCGAAGGGGAACGCGACGAAGCGCCGATGCTCTACATCGGCGAGGAAGTCGGCAGCGGGGGTAAAGAGGTCGACATAGCCGTCGACCCCGTTGAAGGCACGAACCTTGTCGCGAACGGCTTGCCCAACGCCATCGCGGTGATGGCGATCGCCGAGCGCGGCGGTCTGCTACACGCGCCGGATACCTATATGAAAAAGCTCGCAGTCGGCGCCAAGGCGGCACCTTACGTGCACATTGACGCGCCGGTGCGCGAAAACCTCGAAGCGGTGGCCAACGCGCTCGAAAAGCCGATGAACGATGTTTGCGTCATCATCCTCGATCGTCCCCGCCATGCCGATTTGATCCGCGAGGTGCGAGAGGCCGGCGCGCGGATTCGATTGATCTCGGACGGAGACGTTGACGCCTGCATCGCGACCGCAATCGAATCTACGGGCATTCACGTAGCCATGGGAACGGGCGGTGCGCCCGAGGGCGTGCTGGCGGCCGCCGCGATTAAGTGCCTCGGCGGAAACTTCATGGGCCGGCTTCAACCGCGCAATCAAGCCGAGACGGACCGTGCCATCGAGATGGGTTTCGGCGACGTCGAGCGCA
The DNA here is from genome assembly GCA_963826325.1 of Vulcanimicrobiota bacterium. Classification (GTDB taxonomy): domain Bacteria; phylum Vulcanimicrobiota; class Vulcanimicrobiia; order Vulcanimicrobiales; family Vulcanimicrobiaceae; genus Cybelea. The sequence goes on along the minus strand of CAWGWT010000002.1, from coordinate 18,385 downwards.
TCCTCGAGCTCGACGATCTGGTGCGCAGCAACGACGTGATTTTCTGCGCCACCGGCATCACCGACGGCGACCTCGTGCGCGGCGTGCGCTTCTTTGGGAACCAAGCCCGAACGCATTCGATTCTCGTCCATTCCAGCGGGACGGTGCGCTTTATCGAGTCGACGCACCGGCTCGGTGCCCGCCCTCACCTTCGCTGAGTTCGTTCGATGCGCCATCAGCCCCGTCGTCACGACCTTATAGTCGTCGGTGCCGGTTCGGCCGGCTATGCGGCCGCACGCACCGCTCGGGGCGTGGGTTGCGACGTTGCGCTCGTCGACGAGGGACCGCTCGGCGGTCTCTGCATTCTACGCGGTTGCATGCCCAGTAAGACGTTTTTGGCGTCGAGCGACGCGCTGCAGATGCGCGGGAGGCGCGAGCGTTGGGAATTGACGCGCAAGCGCTCGCCGTCGATATGCCGTACGTCGCGGCTCGAAAACGGCAGCTCGTGCGTGGATTCGCGGACTATCGAATCGAGGGAATTCAAGAGTTCCCGCTCTATCTGGGCGCGGCGCGTTTTCTCTCGCCCACGCGCCTCGAGGTCGGCGCTAACGTACTGCTGGACGCACCGAAGTTCGTCATCGCAACGGGAAGCGTGGTGGCCTCGAGTGCGGTACCGGGTCTGGCGGAAACGGGCTACGTCGACAGCGACGCGGTGCTCGAGTTGGAAACCATTCCGGATTCGGTCGTCGTGCTCGGCGGCGGTTACACCGCCTGCGAGCTGGGCCAGTTCCTCGCACGCATGGGCGCGCGCGCCACGATACTAATTCGCAGTGGTCACTTATTGACGCAGAGCGACGAGGACATCGGCGGCGCACTCACGGGGTATTTTCGTGAAGAAGGCATCGAGGTAGTCACTCACTCGTCACTTTTGGGCGCCGAGCGCCGAGACGGAAAAAAGATCATGCGCTATCTTCGAGGCGGTGCCGAGCGGGAGGCCGTCGGCGACGAGATCTTCTATGCGCTGGGCCGCACGCCGAATATTGCGGGCCTCGATCTCGAAAAGGCGGGAATTGCGTACGGGCCCGGGGGCGGGATTACCGTTGACCGGCGGCTGCGCACGACCAACCCAAACGTCTATGCCGTAGGCGACGTGACCGGAGAGTATATGCTCGTGCACGTCGCGATCTATCAAGGCGAGGTCGCGGCACGCAACGCGTGCCTTCACGTCGATGAGGCGGCCGATTATCGTCTGGTCGGCGCGCACACCGTCTTCACCGATCCTCAGTTCGCGGCTGTCGGGATGAGCGAGAAGGACTTGCGGCGCAAGGAAACCGCGTACGTCTGTGGCCGTTACGATTTCGCCGAGCACGGCAAAGCGCAATGCTTGGGTAAAACCAAGGGGTTCGTGAAGATGATGGCCGACTCCGAGAGCGGGCGCATTCTCGGTGCTGCGGTGCTCGGCGCGCAGGCCTCTGAGCTCATCCACGAAGTGATCGTCGCCATGAACTTTTCGTCGACGGTCGATCAGTTCATGCGTATTCCGCACCTTCACCCGACACTCGCAGAGATCTGGACCTATCCGGCCGAATCCTGCGCGGCACAGCTCGGCCGGAAGATTCCTGGCGACGAGCAGGTGGAGATGGCGACGAGCATCGCCGGTGAGTGAAGTTCCCGCGCATCTGCGCGTTGCGTTGCTGCAAACCAAGCCGGCGAAGGGGCAATACCAACGCAACCTCGCCGCAGCCGGAGAAGCGTTTGCTCAACTCGCGGGCGACGCGCCGGATTTGGTCGTCCTACCGGAAGCCGCGTTGACCGGATACTTTCTGGAAGGTGCCGTTTACGATCTGGCGCTCTCGGCATCAAGCTTCGCGAGCGATCTCGCGCGGACGTGGCGCCAGGCATGCGGCGAGCGCGTCGACCTCGTCGCCGGGTTCTTCGAGAACGACGGCGGAACGTATTACAACAGCGCAATCTACGTGCAGGTCGAGCCCGATCACGAAAGGATCGTGCACCTCCATCGCAAGCTGTTCTTGCCGACATACGGGGTCTTTGACGAGGAACGTTTTCTGTCGCGCGGTCACAAATTAGGCGTCTTCGAGACGCGCTTCGGCGCAATGGCGTTGTTGATCTGCGAAGACGCGTGTCATACTATCGTTAGCACCGTTGCGGCCGTTAAAGGTGCTCGCGTCCTAATCATTCCCAGCGCTTCGCCGGGACGCGGAGTCGAGGGCGACGGCGAGCTCGAGAGCGTTGCCCAGTGGCGCGCTCTGCTGCGGCTCACCGCGCTCGAGCACGGCGTCTACGTCATCTATGCGGGGCTAACCGGATTCGAGGGTGGCAAAGGCATGACCGGATCCTCATGCGTGGTCGATCCGCGTGGGCGTATCCTGGTGCAAGCGCCGCCGACGCAAGCGTGCATCGTCCGCGCCGACCTCGATTTGCGCGATATAGACCTCGCTCGCGCGACCCTGCCCCTCCTTGGAGATTTGGAGACGGTTCTCCCCGATCTGCTGCTCGACGACGATCTTCCTTTGCCGGGACGACGATATGACGCTGCCGATCTTTGAGAGCCGCGAGATACGGCCAGAGCCGCCCGCCCTCGATCCGACCATTACCACCGAGTGGCTCGTGGCGTTTCTACGAGACGAACTCGTCAACCGCCGCGGCATCTCGCGAGCGGTGATCGGCCTGTCGGGAGGCGTCGATTCCGCCGTCACGGCATTTCTCTGCGCGCGTGCGCTCGGCGCCGAGAACGTCCATGCGATACGTATGCCGTACAAGACGTCGCATGCATCGAGCCTGAGCGATGCGCAACTTGTGGTCGACGCACTGAATCTTCCTTGCCGGACAATCGACATCAGCGCAGCCGTCGACGGATACCTGCAATGGGAGCCGGATGCCGATGCCCGCCGACGAGGAAACGTCATGGCACGCACGCGCATGGTGGTGCTCTTCGATCAATCGGCGAAGCTCGATGCACTGCCGATCGGCACCGGAAACAAGACCGAACGTCTTCTTGGGTACTTTACGTGGCACGCTGACGATACGCCGCCGGTCAATCCCATTGGAGACCTCTTTAAAAGCCAGGTCTGGGAGCTCGCTCGATATCTCGGCGTTCCGCAGCGTTTAGTCGACAAGGCCCCCACCGCGGATCTTCAAGCGGATCAAACCGACGAAGCGGACCTTGGAATCACTTATGCGCGCGCCGATGCGATTCTCGCGCAGCTCTTGCTCGGATACTCCGACGCCCAACTCGTCGAACGCGGCTTCTCCCACGACGAAGTTACTCTCGTGCGGCGCCGCGTCGACGCAACGCACTGGAAGCGCCACCTTCCGACGACCGCCATGCTAACGAGCACGGCTATCAACGAATTCTACCTCCGGCCCGTCGACTACTGACGTGCGCCGGCCGTTTTTCCCGGTTGGTCTCAATCTCGAAGGTCGCCGTTGCGTCGTCATCGGCGCGGCCGACGACCGGGAGGCGATTGAAAAGGCAACGGCGCTGCGCGAAGCCGGAGCCGACGTCCGCCGCGTGCACGATGCGCAATCCCTGCGTGATGAGGAGGTGGTCGACGCGTTCTTCGTCATCTCGACCCCGCAAGACGCCACGCTCTCAGCGCGGCTGCGCGCGCTTGCGGACCGCCATCGCTTCCTGCTCTGCTGCATCGATCAGCCGCGGTATGGCTTCGTTGCAATGGCAGCGCTTGCCAAGGCCGGTCCTGTGCGCGTCGCGATCTCGACCGCGGGGCTCGCGCCGCGAGTGGCCAAAGCGTTGAAGAACGGCCTGCAAAAAGCCATGGATGAACGATTTGCGCGTTTCATCGAACGCTTGGCGGTTGGGAGAGAACGGATACGCGCTAGTCATCCGAAGCCCGAGAGCTCGAACGTTCGGCGTGAAGCCATGATCGACGCCGCGCGGGGCTTTCAAGCCGACGTGCGCTTTTCGTATCCGCGATGGTTTGACGACATCGATGCCGGGAGTTGAGCTCTTTGCGGTTGGCACGGAGCTGCTGCTCGGCCAGCTCGTCGATACCAACACGCCATTCATCGCGCAGCGCCTGGCGGAAAACGGCATCGACGTCCGTGCGACGCATGCAGTCGGCGATAACCGCGACCGGATCGCGGCGGCGATTGCGCAGGCACTCGAGCGTGCCGACGGTTTGATCACGACGGGCGGCCTTGGCCCGACGGTCGACGATCTCACAAAGGAAGCAGTGTGCCAGGCGCTCGATTTGGAGACGGAATCCTATCTGCCGGCGCTGCAGCACATGGAGGCAGCCTTTGCCGCACTGGGCCGCCCAATGCGGCCGAACAATCGCAAACAGGCCGAACTTCCGCGCGGCAGCCGCCCGCTCGACAATCCGAACGGAACAGCGCCTGGATTTATCGCCTTTACTTCGGACGGAAAGTTCGTAGCATGCATGCCGGGCGTCCCGCGCGAGATGAAGCCTATGCTCGACGGCCTGGTCGTGCCGTTCCTGAGGGAGCGGTTGGGAACGGGCGAAGCGATTTACACGCGTGTCCTACACACGATCGGCATCGGCGAGTCGGAGATCGACCATCGTATCGCCGATCTCTTTCGAACTTGCGAGAATCCGAAGATTGCCGTACTCGCGCACGATTTTCGGGCCGACGTCAAGCTCACCGTGAAGTCACCCTCGGCCACCGCAGCGCAGGCTTCGTTCGCGCCGCTGCTAGCAGAGATCGAGCGCCGGTTGGAAGGATACGTCTTTGGCCGAGACTCGGATACGCCCGCGAGCGCGATTCATGCTTTGCTTCGGTCGCAGGACCGAATGCTCGGCATCGCCGAGTCATGCACGGGAGGCAGACTGGCAGCCGCACTGACGAGCGTGCCTGGATCGTCGGAAACCTTCGCAGGATCACTCGTTGCGTACCGTAATTCGGTTAAGATCGAACAGCTCGGCGTACGCGCTGAATTGCTCGATCGGGTCGGTGCGGTCAGCGAGGAAGTCGCACGCGAGATGGCGCGCGGAGCCCGGATACTTCTTCGCGCCGACATCGCGCTGTCGACTACGGGCATCGCTGGACCCAGCGGAGGCACGCCCTCGAAGCCGGTGGGTTTGGTCTGGATTGCCCTCGATGATGCCCAAGGGACTGGAAGCACGCAACGCTTTCAACTATCCGGCGAGCGCGAGTCGATTGCGCAGCGAGCAACGACGATCGCATTGGGTATGCTGTGGCGACACCTCAGCGGTCAAAGTTCGTAACCGATTGCCGCCAGGGTCTCTTGCGTAAGCAGCGCCTCCTCGAAACTTGGTAGGGCGTTGGGCTTGCCCTCGATCTTCTTTAGGAACTCGTCGTAGAGCTCCATGAGGAGCGGCACGTTGTCGTTAATCGATGCGAAGTCGCGATAAGGCGAAGGCCTACACTCAAGCTCATCGGTCTGGTCGCGATCGGCAGCATAGAGCGTGAGATCTCCTATGGTGGGTCCACTCGCCACGGCGGTGCGCTTTTCGCCGTGAACGGCGCACGTAAAGGATTCGACGGCGGTAGTCGCATCCGCACAGACCCTGGCCGCTAAGCCTTCCGCGTATTCGATCAAAACAAACGCGCCATCGTCGACCGTCGAGCGAAAGGCTCCCCGATCGTCGATACGATCGGGATTTGCGGTCCTGCGAAAGCCTACCGCGCGCACCGGCGCGCGGCCGGCGAGCCAGTTAGCCTGATCGACGAGGTGCGAGAGTACGGCCCCGGCAAGACCGCCTCCGCGCTCGCGTTCGAACCACCACCCACGCGACCGATCTTGCTCGTTCCGCCTCAGGGTCGAGCGCAACAAGGTGGTCTCGATGTTTCGAAGCGCACCGAGGTGATGATTGGTGACGAGCTCCTTGACCGCAGCCACTTCGGGAACGAATCGAAACTCATGCGATACGCCACATGCGGTGCCGGCCGTCTTGGCCGCCTCGCACATCACGCGCGCATCCTCTACGCAAAGCGCGAACGGCTTTTCGGCAAGCACGTGCTTGCGGGCCGCAAGCGCAGTCAGAACGTCCTCACGGTGGTTAAACGGCGGCGACGCAACGGTGACGGCGTCAAGCTCGCAATCGGCGAGCATCTCCGCGCAGTTACGATAGGCGTGGGAAATGCCGGAACGGCGGGCGACGTCGGCGGCGCTCGACGGCGAGGCAATGGCAACGACTTCGAAGCGTGGATGATTCGTCAGCGCCGGCAGGTGAGCCGTTGCGCCGAAGCCTGCGCCGACGATTCCGATGCGATAACGCTTCACGGCGATGGCCTTTCTTGGAGGGTAAGCTCGAGAATCTCGATCGCGCGATCGAGTTCATTCTCGTCAATGGTGAGCGGTGGCGTGATCGCGACGGTGTCACCGTTAACACCCGATTGAGAAACGATCACGCCTCGCTTCAGCGCGCCTTTAACAACCGCAAACGCGGCGGAAGCATCGTGGAATCCCACGCCCCATAGCAACCCGCAACCACGGACGTCGACAACACCGGCATGGGACGCAAGAGCGTCGAGGCGGGGACGTAGCCGCACCCCCAGTTCCGCGGCGCGCGCCGGAAGCTGCAACCGCTCCATTTCATCGATCGTCGCGAGCGCCGCGGCGCAGCCGAGCGGGTTTCCAAGGTAGGTGGAAGTGTGGAGGGCTTCGCCGGTGGACGGCGGCCACGCATCCATGACGCGCGACCGGCCGATTGCGGCGCTGATCGGAATGCCGGAGCCCATCGCCTTGCCGATACAGAGAATGTCCGGGACGATTCCCTCGCGATCTATCGCGAACCAAGTCCCGGTGCGCCCGAAGCCGGTGAAGATCTCGTCGACGACCATCACGATGCGCAGCTCGTCGCAAACGGCGCGGATCCCAGCGAGATAGCCGGCCGGAGGTACGATACAGCCGGCGCGCCCTTGGATCGGCTCGATCAGGAGCGCGGCGATGTCGTCACGGGCGCGCAGCGCTTTACGCGCATGCGAGACGGCTTCTGCAGCGTTGGGTAGCGCGCCGCTGCGCGGGTATTCGAGCAGCAACGGCTCTGCGCCGAGAGCCGCGGCGAACGGCGCTCGGAAGCGCTCGATGCCGCCGACGGACAGCGCGCCGAACGAAAGGCCGTGATAAGCGCCGCGATAGGCTGCAAAGCGAGACTTTCCGGTTGACAGCATCGCGCTTTTGAGCGCCGCCTCGATCGCTTCGGAACCGGTCGTCGCCAAGAACATCTTGTTCAAACCGCGCGGAAGGATCTTCGCCAGGCGCTCAAAGAGCCGCACTCGGATTGACGTCGGATGAATGTCGCCCATGCCATGCATGAGGCGCTTCGATTGCCTCACGATCGAGCTGATAACCTGTGGGTTGCAATGACCGGCGTTGGCTACGCCAAACGCGGCGGTGCAATCGATGTACCGGTTTCCGTCGACATCGGTCACCGTCGCGCCACGCGCCGAATCCCAAAAAATCGGAAAATCGTCGGCCAGGAACGTGACGTTGCGCTGCTCGTAGGTACGAAGATCGCGTGCGAGCGCGGCGCTGCGCGGGCCGGGTATGTTCACGTTTCGTTGCCGAGCCAGCGCACGAATTCGGCGATGCGCGGCCTGCCTCCATGAAAGACGCCTAATGGCGGGGCCTGAAGCGTCCCGAAAGGAGCGATCCGGCCTGCTTTGGCGCGTGCCGCAAGCTCGAGCAGATCCGGACGGCAACCGGCTACCGCGAGTGCCTCGAGAGCGATGCCGTGACGTTCGAGATATTCAGCGGCTTGCGACGAATTTTCGACGCTTCGAATTCCGATCGTGCGAGGGAGAAAGAGCGGCGGCTCTTCAAACGGCGGGTCGAGGATCGCAAGACAGCCGGGATGTGGATCCGAATGGACACGGGCGGCTCCTGCGCGAAACGTTGCGAGATCGCGCGCGACCGCAAGACGCGCCGCCGTCGGGGCGTCGAGCGCCGCAGGTGGAAACTCGGTCGAAGCGGCGGCCAATGCTTCGACGAGCATCGCTGCGAACCGCTCGACCGCGATCGCGCCACCGGTTTCGACGAAGAGCGCGTGAAGCGACAGACACCCTTCGCTCTCGTAAAGGACGATGTCGCGCGCCACGCCGCATGCCATGGCTCGTGCCTCGGATGCGTTGCTCAATGCTCCGCGCGCTATATAACCGGCGCTCGCTTTCGAACCAAATGGGATGAAGCGCGCCGGAAGACGCAGCTTTGCCGCGAGATGCGCGAGAGTATCATCGTTTCCGAATGCAACGACCACGTCGAAGCCGCTCAGATCGATTGCGTCGTCCTCGCCGGTCCAGGTCTGTGCCGTCGCGGCATCGCGAAGTTCCGCGAGCTCGTCCCCAAGCGTTTCGAAGAACGCGGCGATGAGATAATCCTCGCGATCCTTGACGAGCACCTCGCACTTCGAGCAGAGTGCAAAGATCGCGGGCAGCAGAGCGACTCCGATCGTCGTACGACTCGAAATAACGCAAACCCGGCCGAGCGGAAGTGCCTGCGCTGGCGGACGTCCGGCGCGATGCGCGAAACGATCGAGAACGTCGATGCAGCCGAGCTCGTCGGCAATCACCGCTTCCATTGAGTCGCGCCGTAGCGCGCCGAAGAGCCGGTCGAACGCATACTCCACCATAGGGACCGAGTATCCGGTCCGCGCGCTGACGGCATCGCGGGCTCGCGCTCGTGGTGCGAAACCGGGATCGGTCCAGCGCGCCGCGGCGGCGTCGATCGCGTCGATAATGGAGCGGACGGGTTTCCTAACCATCGTTTCATCTCTTCAGGAACGCGTAGTGCGACTCCCCGAGGTTCCGAGCCGCAGCGCGGCAAAGGGACAGCGCAATGCAGAGCCGCTGGTTCACGCGCCTATTTTTCGCGGTGGTCGCTGCGTTGGCCGCGGCTGGAGTCGTTAGCGGTACTGCGTGCACGCGCTGGGGCCAGCCCGGTCCCGTCACCCCGACGGTTGCTCCGCTCGTTTCCATATATGTAAACGCGGTCACCGGAAGCGACACGAGCGGGAACGGGAGCCTAACCAAGCCATACAAAACGCTGACCAAGGCCGTCGCGGTGCTCACATCGTCCAAGTCGCTCTCTCCGAGTGGCGTCACGGTCAATCTGGCGAGCGGAGACTACGATGTTGCCAATGGCGAAAAGTTTCCTATCGTGATTCCGACCAATGTATCGATTGCCGGCGCGAACTTCGGCTCCGGACCGAAAAGCGGCGCCTTCATCAACGGTGTTGGCGAGGACAAGATTTTCGAAGCTCTGGTGCATGCGCCGGCGCATACAGCCTACACGACGCTTGAGTTCCCGATGCCGGCGACCGCAACGGTCAGCAACATCTACGTCGGCGCCACGAAAATCTCGCTCCCGAGTTCGCGTGCCGCCTATGCATCAGTCGACGACCTCGCCACGCTGAGCGGATCGGATTCCAGCTTCGGTGCCGGCATCGTATCGCCGCTTCGTAACGTCAGCGGCGTGCTCGTCGCGGGCGGGTCGTTTACCTGTGCCTCGTGCCAAATCCACGGCAACGACTTTGGAATCGGCGCTCTCTCGGTGACGGTCGCGACCGCCCCGCCCTCGAGCGCTTCGCCGCCCTCGAGCGCTGCGCCGTCCTCGAGCCCTCCGCCGTACTCCGTGGGCCCGTCGGTTACGTTAAGCCACTCGACGGGCGACAGCACGATCGTGGCCAAAGTTGCTGACCTCGTCACCGATGGAAGCGTGAACGTCACCGCGGCGGGTGAGACTTTCGAACAAGGGGTGTACGCCTACGCCGACGCAATCGCGCCGATCGTGCCCGTGCTTTTCCCCGGAGCGATCGACTTCGGCGGCGGCGCCGCTGCGTCAACGGGCGGAAACGACTTCATCGGCGCGCGGAGCACGGAAATTTTAATTACGCGTCGTAACGAAACCATCAGCGCGCTCGACGATACATGGAATCCGAATCAGCAAGGGGCGAATCGAAGCGGTCAGTATAAACGAATGAAGACGTTCGCTTCCGGAGTCACCGGGAAAAACGTTACGATACGCGGCTACGCAATCGGTTCGACGGTGCAAGTCGGCCCGGCGCCGGTCCCGACGCCGACACCTTCGACGACTCCATCGACCTCGCCCACGTCGAGTTCAACGTAGCATCACGGATACGCTACAGAAGATATTCTCCGTCAAGGCCGCTTCCCTCGAGCGGGAAGAAGCGCTCGAGCCGTACGAAGTCGTGCGCGCTCGTGCGCTCGCGCGCTCGGGCGAGCGCCGCGGTTTTCTAGCGGCCCTTCAAAAGGCGTCCGGAGGAGCGATCGTCGCGGAAATCAAGCGCGCCTCTCCTTCGAGCGGATTGATTGCTCGCAGCTTCGATCCGGTTGCGACCGCACGCGTTTACGATGCCGCGGATTGCGACGCCATCAGCGTCATTACCGAGCGCGATCACTTTCTCGGCGAGCTTTCCTATCTCGACGAAGTGCGCGCCGTAACGTCCCGTCCGCTGCTCCGTAAAGATTTTATGTGGACTCGCTACCAAGTAGCGCAGTCTGCCGCGTACGGGGCGGACTGCGTGCTCCTCATCGTCGGGGGAATGGACGACTCGGCGCTTCGCGAAGCGATGGACGAAGCCGCATCGTACGCTCTCGACGTCCTCGCGGAGGTGCACGATGAAAGCGAACTTCGACGGGCGATTGAGGCGGGGGCTCGGCTTGTCGGGATCAACAATCGCAATTTGAGAACGCTTGAAACCGATCTTGCGGTTAGCGAGCATCTGCTTCCAAAGGTCCCGGCGGGTGTCTTCGCAATCAGCGAGAGCGGAATGCGCGACGCTTCGGACGTTGCGCGCTTACGCGCGGCGGGGGCGCACGGCTTTCTCATCGGCGAGGCGCTCATGAAGGCGGACGACCCAGGCTCGTTGATTGCGGCACTGCGCTGCGGCGCCCGCGAGCCGATAGCAGTCTTGTAACACGAACCTACTCCGGCGATAGGAAGAAGAGTCCGACTCCGATTAGAGTGCCAAGTACGAAAGTAGCAGCCGGGGCGGTGCGTCTTCCGAAAGAAGCAGCCGCCAACGCGCCCAAACCAATCGCCACAACTGCCGTTCGTTCGGGATCGTAAATATTGCTGCGCTGCAGATAACAGGTCAACAACACGCCAATGGTTGCCACCAAGAAAATCAATAGAGGTGTCGATCTTTCCTCTAAAGGCGTGACCACCAGAAGCAATACACCTCTGGCGAGCAGAGCGTGCAACGGCATCAGCGGTTCGCCTGCCATACCGATACCAAGGAAGAAAGCAGCAATGGCGACTGCCGCAACTGCGTCATCATGGACGTTTCGCCTCACAGCAACCGAGCCCCCGCGGTTCGCGCATAGGCCCACGCAACATCGCCTTGTACTATTACATCATGACGACGACAGCCACGAAGCCCACGCTCGAGGTCGCGCCCTTTCGAAACGAGCGAGTGAAAGACTTCAACGATCCGGCAGACGCCGCGGCAATGACGGCTGCGCTCGACGCGATGAAGCAGGACCTCGGAGAGCATTATCCGCTGGTCATCGACGGGCGGAAGATCGAAACCGAGAAAAAGATCCGCTCGCTCAATCCGGCCAATCCCCAACGAGGTCGTCGGCATCACCAGTTCCGCATCGAAGGAGCAAGCCGTAGAAGCGATCGAGGCGGCGGCGCGCGCGTTCGAACCTTGGCGCCACCGCACGCTTCCGGAGCGCGCCGCCTACCTTTTCAAAGCGGCGGAGCTGCTGCGGGCCAGGCGCTTTGATTACGATGCGCTTTGGTCTACGAAGTCGGCAAGAGTTGGACCGAAGCCGACGGCGACATCGCCGAGTCTATCGACTTCCTCGAGTTTTACGCGCGCGAAGCGCTGCGTTACGCGCAGCCGCAGCCGGTCGTGCCGATCGAAGGCGAACGCAACGAGCTCGTCTACATCCCGCTTGGCGTTGGCGCGGTGATTCCGCCGTGGAACTTCGCCGGCGCTATCATGATGGGCATGACGGCGGCGGCAATCGTCACCGGCAACACGGTCGTGCTCAAACCGTCGAGCGACTCGGCTGTCATCGCCGCGTGGTTCGTCGACCTTTTACATGAAGTCGGAGTACCGCCGGGCGTTGTGAACTTTATTCCCGGCTCGGGCAGCGAGATCGGCGACGCGATCGTTACGCATCCGCAGATTCGCTTCGTTTCGTTCACCGGGTCGAAAGAAGTCGGCCTGCGCATCAACGAGCTGGCCGCCAAGCCGCAGCCCGGACAAAAATGGATCAAGCGCGTCGTCGCCGAGATGGGCGGCAAAGACTCGATCGTCGTCGCGGCCGACGCCGACGTCGACGCGGCCGTCGAAGGCGTTGCGGTTTCGGCGTTTGGCTTCCAAGGACAGAAATGCTCGGCGTGTTCGCGCGCGATCGTCGAAGAGATCGTCTACGACGAATTCGTCGACAAACTGCGACGGCGCGTCGGCACCATCACCGTCGGCGACCCGCGCGATCAGGCAAACTTTATGGGTCCGGTCGTGAACGAAGGAGCGCTCGAATCAATTATGCGTACATTGAGAGCGGGCAAACCGAAGGCCGTCTGATCACCGGCGGCAATCGCGTCGGCGATCGAGGATACTTCCTGGAGCCGACCGTGATCGCCGACGTCGAGCCGAACGCGACGATCGCGCAAGAAGAGATCTTCGGACCGGTGCTCGCCGTGATCAAAGCAAGAGATTTCGACGACGCCATGGCGATCGCGAACAACACGGAGTTCGGCCTGACCGGCTCGCTCTACACCTGCGACGAAAAGAAGATCGAGCGCGCGCGCGACGAGTTCTTCGTGGGCAACCTCTACTTCAACCGCAAGAGTACCGGCGCAATGGTCGGCGTCCATCCGTTCGGCGGTTTCAACATGTCGGGCACCGACAGCAAAGCCGGCGGCCGCGATTACCTACTGCTTTTCATGCAGGCAAAATCGATCTCGCGAAAGCTCTAGTGCGGCTTACGGCGCCGAGCGATAGCAGATCTCGAGCTTGTTGCCGTCGGCATCTTCAAAAAAACACGCGTAGTAGAAGGGAGTATACTCCTCGCAGACGTGGGGCGGCTCGAAGGCCATCGCCCCAGCCACGCGCGCCGTTTCAGCTAGGCCGTCGACCTCGGCTCGACTGGCCGCGCGGAACGCGAGGCGGGTGCCGTTAGGACGGTGGCGCGGATCGAGGACAAGTCCGAAAAAGGGTCCCGGCGGTCGCCATCCGGCCGGTAGTAGCAGATCGAGTCCGCATCCTCGTTGAGGCGACTGAAACCCATCGCCGGCAGCAACGCGTCGTAGAGGCTGCGAACTTTCGAGAAATCGCCGACCCTCAGGTCGACGTGGTCGAATAACGTCATGCCGTTCTCCGAATCTTCCTTGACAGCCCCAAAGGGCGGCGATATGATAGCCGTCGTGCCCTGAGCGGCGGGAGTCGCTCGGGCCAGCCCGTAGCGTTGAAAGGCGTTCGGCGCCCGACGCGGTCGGTGGACTTCGCGTGAGGGTCGTCGCGGGCTTTCGTTCGCTCCTTGAAAACTGAACAGTGCAGCAAGCGCATAAGTCTGTGGGTCTCCGACCTTCGAAAGAGGATGCCGTTAGGCATCGTCTTTCTGGTCGCGAGATTTCTTATCAATCATAGAGTTTGAGGGCCATCATCAAAGGCTCCATAGTTTTTTATGGAGAGTTTGATCCTGGCTCAGGACTAACGCTGGCGGCGTGCCTAACACATGCAAGTCGAACGGGGTAGCAATACCCAGTGGCAGACGGGTGAGTAACACGTGGTCAACCTACCTCTGTGTGGGGGATAACTAGCCGAAAGGTTAGCTAATACCGCATACGATCGCTTTGGGGCATCCCTAGGCGATGAAAGGAGCAATCCGCACGGAGAGGGGACTGCGTCCCATTAGTTAGTTGGTAGGGTAACGGCCTACCAAGACTCCGATGGGTAGCTGGCTTGAGAGAGCGACCAGCCACACTGGAACTGAGACACGGTCCAGACTCCTACGGGAGGCAGCAGTGAGGAATTTTCCGCAATGGGCGAAAGCCTGACGGAGCGACGCCGCGTGTGGGAAGAAGGCCTTCGGGTCGTAAACCACTGTCGAAGGGGACGATATTGACGGTACCCTTGGAGGAAGCCCCGGCTAACTACGTGCCAGCAGCCGCGGTAAGACGTAGGGGGCAAGCGTTGTCCGGAATTATTGGGCGTAAAGCGCTCGTAGGTGGATCAACAAGTCCGCAAGCAAAGACCCGGGCTCAACTCGGGAATCCGTGTGGAAACTGTTGATCTTGAGGTAGTTAGAGGATGATGGAATTCCCGGTGTAGCGGTGAAATGCGTAGATATCGGGAGGAACACCAGTGGCGAAGGCGATCATCTGGGGCTAACCTGACACTGAGGAGCGAAAGCTAGGGGAGCAAACGGGATTAGATACCCCGGTAGTCCTAGCCGTAAACGATGGACACTAGGTGTAGGTGGTATCGACTCCATCTGTGCCGCAGTTAACACAATAAGTGTCCCGCCTGGGGAGTACGGCCGCAAGGTTAAAACTCAAAGGAATTGACGGGGGCCCGCACAAGCGGTGGAGCATGTGGTTTAATTCGACGCAACGCGAAGAACCTTACCGGGGCTTGACATCCTGCGACATCCTAAGAGATTAGGTTTCCGGGTAACCGGACGCAGAGACAGGTGCTGCATGGCTGTCGTCAGCTCGTGCCGTGAGGTGTTGGGTTAAGTCCCGCAACGAGCGCAACCCTTGCCGTGTGTTGGTCGCAAGATCTCTCACGCGGGACCGCCGGTGACAAGCCGGAGGAAGGTGGGGATGATGTCAAGTCAGCATGGCCCTTACGTCCCGGGCTACACACGTGCTACAATGGGAGGGACAACGAGTCGCGAACCCGCGAGGGCAAGCTAATCTCACAAACCCTCTCTCAGTTCGGATTGAAGGCTGCAACTCGCCTTCATGAAGTCGGAATCGCTAGTAACCGTAGATCAGCTACGCTGCGGTGAATACGTTCCCGGGCCTTGTACACACCGCCCGTCACGTCACCTGAGTTTAGTGTACCCGAAGCCGCCCGTGCAACCGCAAGGAGCAAGGCGTCTAAGGTATGCTAGGTAAGGGGGACGAAGTCGTAACAAGGTAGCCGTATCGGAAGGTGCGGCTGGATCACCTCCTTTCTAAGGAGTGCATGTCATCGGATCGTGCTTGCACGACCGCGATGACGTACAAAAACTTAAGTCGACCACAGACCCTCGTTTTCGATTTCTGGCGCGAAGCGTCGGATTATTCCGAACTCGTCAAAGATCTAGGATTATAAGGATGACGAGGGACATCTCAGCCGAGGAGTCTATCGATCATCTCGATCGTAGGGCCGGAGGCTAGAAACATGCGTTTCGCCTGCACTGTTCAGTCTTGAGGGAACGAACGTTCCTCAAAGTGCAGTCTTCGATTCGGCACGGCGTTCGAGGAGATCGCTCCCGAACGAAGTCCGCACGAACACACAGCCGCGACGAGATCCTTGAAAACTGTATAGAGAAGAACTTTCATGTGTCACGAAGACACATAAAAGCGGCCGTCCTTCGACAAGCTCAGGCATGACATGGTCATCCTATGCGTTTCGCGTGAGGGTGGTGCAATTTTGCGTTAGTTAAAATAATTAAGGGCATGCAGGTGGATACCTTGGTTCCACAGGCGATGAAGGACGTGCCAAGCTGCGAAAAGCGTCGGGGAGCTGCTAAGAAGCGATGATCCGGCGATATCCGAATGGGGCAACCCCCATGCCGTCATGGGCATGGACACCACGATGAATCCAATAGTCGTGAGTGAGCGTACCCGGTGAACTGAAACATCTAAGTAGCCGGAGGAAAAGACATCAACCGAGATTCCCCTAGTAGTGGCGAGCGAACAGGGAACAGCCTAAACCGTTCATGTGCAAGCGTTCGGGCGTTGCATGAGCGGGGTTGTACGACAGCCGTCTCGGAGCCGAATCTCCGAGCGCGAGTCAAAAAATCGATCGTTAGTAGAAGCCGGCTGGAAAGCCGCACCACAGAGGGTGAAAGTCCCGTATACAAAAGCGATCGATCTCGCGGAGCTGTTCGTGAGTAGGGCGGGGCACGGGAAACCCCGTTTGAAACTGGGAGGACCATCTTCCAAGGCTAAATATTCTGTGGAAACCGATAGCGTACTAGTACCGTGAGGGAAAGGTGAAAAGAACCCCCGGAGGGGAGTGAAAGAGAACATGAAACCGCGTGCCTACAAACCGTGAAAGGCCAATGCGCAAGCAAGGCTGATCGCGTGCCTATTGAAGAATGAACCTGCGAGTTACTTGTAACGGGCTTGGTTAAGGTGTTGAGCCGGAGCCGTAGCGAAAGCGAGTCTGAATAGGGCGTTCGTCCGTTGCAGTAGACCCGAAACCGAGTGATCTATCCATGGCCAGGGTGAAGCGTGATTAACCTCACGTGGAGGCCCGAACCTGTTGTTGTTGAAAAAACATTGGATGAGTTGTGGATAGGGGTGAAAAGCCAATCGAACTCGGAGATAGCTGGTTCTCCCCGAAATAGTTTTAGGACTAGCGTTGCGCGTTAACCCGCGGGGGTAGAGCACTGACAGGGCTAGGGGTCTTACCGGATTACCGAACCCAATCAAACTCCGAATACCGCGGCGAACTGCGCAGCAGTCAGACTGTGGGGGATAAGCTCCATGGTCAAAAGGGAAACAGCCCAGATCAACAGCTAAGGTCCCTAATCGATGCTCAGTGGTAAAGGAAGTCCTGTCGCTCAGACAACTAGGAGGTTGGCTTAGAAGCAGCCACCCTTGAAAGAGTGCGTAATAGCTCACTAGTCGAGTGATGGGGCGCCGAAAATCCAACGGGGCTCAAGCATCGAACCGAAGCTTTGGGATTACTAAAATAATCGGTAGGGGAGCGTTGTGGCGTAGGCTGAAGCACGACCGTGAGGACGTGTGGACGATCCACAAGTGCGAATGCAGGTATAAGTAGCGAGAAATGCGGGTGAAAACCCCGCACGCCGGAAGTCTAAGGTTTCCTGAGCAACGTCAATCGTCTCAGGGTGAGTCGGGAGCTAAGCCGAGGCTGAGAAGCGTAGGCGATGCACAAGCAGTTCATATTCTGCTACCACCGACGACCGTTTAGACCTTGCCGTACAGTGTTTAACGGATTTACCGCGAGGGATTTTTGTTCGAGCGCTAGGAGCGCCGAGGGAGTGGTCTATGGACCGTAACCGAGGCGCGACAACGCGATCGACAAAAAGACCCGCGGCGTTGGCATACCGTTCGAAAGGTCTATGAGCCGAGGGGGTGACGCAGGAGGATAAGTCAGCGCGCGGATGGATGTGCGCGTCTAAGCTGGTAGGCGGTGCTGTAGGTAAGTCCGCAGCACGTAACGCCGAGAAGCGAATGCGAGGCTCTTCGGAGCCGAAGTGATTGACTCCACGCTGCCAAGAAAAGCCCCTAGGTAGATCGTAGGTGCCCGTACCGTACACCGACACAGGTAGACTGGCAGAGCATGCTAAGGCGACGGGAGAATCCCTGTTAAGGAACTCGGCAAATTAACCCCGTAACTTAGGGAGAAGGGGTGCCTCCTTTGGTCTAGTGTTTACCACGAAAGCTGAGGGAGGCGGCACAAAATAGGCCCAAGCGACTGTTTAACAAAAACACAGGTCTCTGCGAATGCGAAAGCAGACGTATAGGGGCTGACTCCTGCCCGGTGCTGGAAGGTTAAAGGGAGTCGTCAGCGCAAGCGAAGCGGCGAACTGAAGCCCCAGTAAACGGCGGCGGTAACTATAACCGTCCTAAGGTAGCGAAATTCCTTGTCGGGTAAGTTCCGACCTGCACGAATGGAGTAACGACTTGGGCACTGTCTCGATGGGGATCCCGGCGAAATTGCAGTACCAGTGAAGATGCTGGTTACCCGCAGCAGGACGGAAAGACCCCGTGAAGCTTTACTGTATCCTGATCTTGGGTTTTGAGATTGTCTGTACAGGATAGGTGGGAGCCTATGATCCGGTGGCGCTAGCTGTCGGGGAGGCAACGTTGGGATACCACCCTGATGATCTTGGGATTCTAACTAGCCGCCATAATCTGGTGGTAGGACATGGTCAGGTGGGCAGTTTGACTGGGGCGGTCGCCTCCTAAAGAGTAACGGAGGCGCCCAAAGGTTCCCTCAGGACGGTCAGAAACCGTTCGTACAGAGTGCATAGGCATAAGGGAGCTTAACTGCGAGACGGACAGGTCGAGCAGATGCGAAAGCAGGGCTAAGTGATCCGGCGGTTCCGAATGGAAGGGCCGTCGCTTATCGGATAAAAGCTACTCCGGGGATAACAGGCTTATCTCCCCCAAGAGTCAAGAAGGGCTCCTCGTCCGAGCGATCGGACGATGAACAGTGGCTCATATCGGTGGAACCCTTTACAAAAGGGCAATACCGAGGGAAGAGAGTTTGTCGTA
>CAWGWT010000001.1:0-45059 GCA_963826325.1 Vulcanimicrobiota bacterium | reverse complement strand
AATGCGTCGACCGAGCGCAATGCCGGAAATTCCTCGATCAGCTGAGGTGCGACGAGTTGATAGACACGCTCGGGCTGCGCTAAATCTTTGAGCCGATGGGCACCGAGTTCGCGCAAGCTGAACTGCGGCCGATCTGCGCTTGAAGCAAGTCGGCCGTCGTACCGGAAACGAACACCTGACCGCCGTGACCGATTGCGAGCAATCGCGCCACTACTGGTCGACTGCCGGACAGAGATCATCCTCCTCGCGCTCGTCGGCTGTCCCGGTGTGCACTGCCATGCGCACGAAGACGCCTTCGACGGCTGAGAAATCTTCGGCGGCAAGCGCGCGCTGCGCGTCAAACGCGGCGGCCGTTCCTGGTGCGGCTGCCGAAGGCTGCGCAGAATGAATCGCCCATAGTTTTAAAGACGTATGCGCCTCGCGCTTCGAGCGCAGCGCGCATGAGGGCGTTGTAGCCGAGCGCCGCAGCCATGGCGTCGCGGTCGCATTTCCAGCGCGCGGTGCTGCCTTCGATGTCCGAAAATAAGAACGTGACCGCACCGCTGGGGTAAGCTATCGCCGCCTCTTTTCTCAGCGCGGCTGCGCGGGCAGCGTGTTGGGTGCGAGCGCATTTGCGAGATCGCGAAAAACAGCGATTGCGCCGAGTCCAGCGTTACCTTTGTCGTCATACGCCTCAGGCCCATTCGTCGCTTCTACCGCAATCGTGAGCTTCTGCGCGGGTAGATAACCGACGATGCCGGAAGCGCCGGCAAAGCCCAGCGTTTGTGAGATCCACGGCCCGCTGTCGATCACCCCGAGGCCGTAGTTGAACGCACTGGTGTTTTCGCGGCATGCCGAACAGTTCGGCTGGGCGTAGCCGAACCAGATAAGGCTCGGGCGGATCTGCGCGGCAGACGACGCCGGCGACCGCAATTTACCCGACACAACAGCCTCAATTGAAAGGCTTAGATCGGATATGTCGGTCGTCTCGACGGCGCCCTCAACGGTCGTCCACGACGGATTCCAAAACGTCGCCTCCTCGTAAAACGGGACGCCGGGTTTAATGGCGAGCGCCGCCCGGCGCTCGGAGCTGAACGAATGCAAGACGGGCTGTGGAATCTCGGGGTTGGTCGACGCGCGCGTCTTCTTCAGGCCCATCGGTTCTAAGACGTACTGCCGTATCGCATCAGCAAGCGGCATGCCGGCGATCTTCGCGAGAACCAGGCCGAGGATCACGTAGTTCGTATGCGAGTAGCCCCAGGTCGCGCCGGGCGCGAACTCCATCGGCTTCGATACGCCGATCTGTATCAGTTCCGTGGGTGTCCATTGGCGAAATGGGTCGAGATAAACGCCCTGCGTCGTCTCGGGCTGATACACGTAATCGGCGTAGCCCGATGTCATTTGCGCCAAGTTCCTGAGCGTGATGCGGCCGGCGCTGGGAAGATCGGGAAAATACGCGCTCAGTTTCGTGTCGAGCGTCACCTTCTTGCGATCGACGAACTCGAGCAACAGGGTCGACATGTACGTGAACGCAAGCGCTCCGTTGCGAAAGTGCATCTCCGGCGTCGCCGGCACGCCGGTCATCGAATCGCCAAAAGCGCCGGTGTAGACATCAGCTCCGTTCGACCGCACCTGTACGATGACCGCCTTTAGGTGGTTTTCCGCCATCGAACTGCGCACGACGCTCGCGACTTTGGAGACGGAAATCGTGCCGGCTTCGGTTACAAGGCAAATTATAGAACAGTAATGGCGCAATCGCCGCTGCGATAAAATGCAGCCGTCTATGCGAAGAGCAGTGCATTAGTTAACTATTTCGAGACGGCGTCCAGCATGATGGCGGTGTGATTGGCTTGCGTCGCCTCGCGTTTGGTGTTGTGAAAGCTTGCAACCAACCAATCATTCTGGTCACGCACAATCAGCACGGTCGCGATCGTGCGGAAGATTCCCTTTACCGGCTTGCGGAATTTAAACTCAGAGGCCACGAGGGCAAGAAGTTTATCTTCGGATAGCACCCTGACGTGCTCGACGATGAACTTTAGCTTGCTCCCGCGTAGGGGCCCTTAAAGATCTTGTCGTGCATGCCGACCACGGCATCGCGGCCTTTGACATAAAATTCCGAGCAAATTGATGAAGTCTACGTCCTCCGTGCATTTTTGCGCCCGGCTCTCCCGTCACCCCGAGCCCAGGCTTCCTCGAGAGCATGAAGGGTAGGCTCAATCGACCGAGTTGCAGCGGCGTCGTTCATCTTATCTATCTCCTTTGTCGCCCCGTCTTAGTTCGCCGGTATTTTTGAAAACTCCGATACGCTAAGGAGAGGGTGGGATTCGAACCCACGAAACGCTCATCACGTTCTGCGGTTTTCAAGACCGCCGCATTTAACCACTCTGCCACCTCTCCAAATCCCCGCAAGCACCGCTAATCACTTAGAATGAGCTTTATGGTGACTTACGAGTGCACGACGATACGAGATACGTTACCAAAATTGTTACCAAATGATCAACTCCGGCGTATGATTTAGGCTCTTCGAGTAAGTCGTCCTGACTCCAAGGGACTCACGCCGGACCATTACGAGCACGCTCTCCGCAAAGCACCTTACGCCGGCGGTCGATTACATCGACGAAGAGCTGCGACGGCCCGGCTCAGTATGATGGTCCGCTCGCCCATTGGCTAGAATCTGCGTGCGGCCAGATCTCGTAAATCGCAACGGAACACGTAATGTTACGTAGGGCTGCAACCCGTCGTCGTGTTTCCTCAAGATATTGATCTCAATCGTCGCACTTCTTGCGCTGGCGCTGGCGCTAGTAGCTGCGGCGGGACTCGAAGCAATCACGGCAGTAGACCGGTTTGTCGCCGCTTGGCACGAAGGGCACGAGGGCTTCCTTGCCACACCGGCCGCAGGTTGCCGAATGCATTTGCCGGTCAGGTCGGCTTCCGCCGCCGTAACTGGATCCACCGCGTCCGCCTTGTCCGGATGCTTTGCGCGCCGCACGGCAGGGAGGGCATCGGCTCGGCTTGTTCGTGAATCCCTTTTGAGCGAAAAATTGCTGTTCGCTGCTGGTAAACGTGAAGGTCGTGCCGCAATCGGTGCAGGTCAGGCTCTCGTCAATATACATGATTTCCTCCAGGTTGTGGGGCTCGTTTGAGATCAGCTGGCGACCTGGCAGAAGCATGACCAACGACCAATAGCTCAAGCCTCGAGCTATACGCTAGTTCTTGCTCTCACGGAACGGGCCGGGCGGCTTCTGAACGTAGGCGTACTTTTCACCGCAGACTCGACAAATATTCAGCGGATTTCCAAAATGCTCGTGGGGGCCGTACTCTTTTGCGGCGGCTTTCGCACGCTTCTTGACCGTGGCTACGGGTTCGATGACATCTACTCATTTTTGCTCCCGAGGCTGGGAGCGGCGCGCCTCCAGAATCGGAGACTCTATGTTTGTGATTCGAGCCGCAAACCAAAAGCCCCCGGAGCTCGCTCTGCGCGGGCGCTTCTGGTTACGGTCATGACCTTCATCAGTTGAGCGTTTTCCGGTGCTTTACCGTCGCAGGTTTTGCCAGCAATCAAGCGCATGTTCTGGATTGCGCTTTTCCCTGGATTGGGCTCATATTGCTTGCGCTGCATGTGCTTGGAAGTTTTTCAAACATTCTGACCGGTTATAGCAAAGTATGCTATACTGCGTTCACAGCGACTCTAGGCGACCATGCAAAAGCTGCCCACCGTTACTGCCGCCTTCTAAGCGGTATCAAGTTACGGGGCAGCCTTTTTTTGGGCCGATCAATGGGGCTGATGAAATCTAAGGAGTGATATGTTTTCTCGAATCATTACCATGCATCCAAAACCCAACAGCGTTGCCCAACTTACGAAGGCAGTTGAAGAGCAAGTACTTCCTATGCTCCGGAAACAGGAAGGCTTTAAGGATGAATTCTTCTTCGTGAGCTCAGACGGAAAGGACGCGACTGCAATCAGTTTGTGGGATCGGCAAGCAAACGCCGAATCCTACAGTCACAAAGCTTATCCGCAAGTGGCCCAGATACTAACGAACCTGCTTGAGGGAAGTCCGCAAGTCAAGACTTACGATGTCGTCAGCTC
This sequence comes from Vulcanimicrobiota bacterium, assembly GCA_963826325.1. Classification (GTDB taxonomy): domain Bacteria; phylum Vulcanimicrobiota; class Vulcanimicrobiia; order Vulcanimicrobiales; family Vulcanimicrobiaceae; genus Cybelea. The sequence goes on along the minus strand of CAWGWT010000001.1, from coordinate 40,993 downwards.
GACCTGCCACAAGATCGGCGCTCAAGTCACAGTCTGAGGGCGACGGGTCTTTCAATCCGGCAAAGGGCGGCCAGGGAATAGGCCGCTCCCCGTTTATTTGGAGCAGCGCCTCGCGTTGGCTCGCGAAGCGGCGTTAGTAAGCCGGATTGAGGAGTTGCTCAACTCGTTGCACGCCCGCCTCCGCAGCTGTGTACGAGTAGCCGCAGCCAGTTGGTACCAGTGCAGCGCCGTCGCGTAATCCTGCGGCACACGGTCGCCATGCTGGTGCATGTGGCCGATCGAAATCTCGTCCGAGGTTTCGGGTTCATCGTGGGCCCAGTGCGCGTAGACTACCCAAGTATTCTCTTTCATCGAAGCTTGCGCGACCGTTCATGGTTGTGAAGATGCTGCTCCGCTATTGCCGTTCCGCGTTTGCAGTTGGCTTCTGCCACTCGCCCGTTGGTCTTTACCCGCAATCGCCTGAAGTGCCAGGCCTTGAGCGCCGCGGGAACGCTTTGTCGACATGTCCGAGGCGCTGCTCGCGTGACAAACAGTCCCATCTATGGCCCGACGGCTTTAAGCGGGGGCAGGTCGAGCCCATGGAAATTTAGGCCGTTACCCTGCGTTCAACCCCGATCAGTTAGCTGCGTGGCGAGCATACGCTGAGAGTCGCCACAGAATATGGCCTAGGCCCGCGCGTGCGTGTGGTGGTTTTTGAAGCGGCAGGTTGTCCTGGCGACGGAAACCTCTTCCCAGCCGCAGATAGTGCTGCAGTAAATTCCTGAAAATGGCGTACTTGCACGGGGCTGTGAATCGTATCGAACGCATCGACCTCTAACTTCAGGAGCTCGCTAAATCGTTTGTAGATCGGCATTTTAGCCAACCCCGTTCAAAAGTGGCTTGCTTGCACACTTCGCGAGGCTTCACTGCGCCTTCGGGGCGGATGGTGGTTGGTTGCACATAAAACTCCGCATAGGTACGCTCGCGTCAGTGCCTAACCAGGGCCATATTCACCAACCGAACGGAGAGGCGCCTCATGCCAAGGACGTCGGATTTCTACTCCGTTAATGAGGCTTACAAACGGGTGGACGAGCGCGTCTATCACAACAACAGCTCCTGCCCGTCGGGCTGTGGTATAAAGGAGGTCGGTAACGACAGGGGCGGCACTGGCGGCTACCAACTCTGTCGGGACTGCGACTCGCGAAACGGCCCGGTAAGGTAAGGCGTGAAATCAAAAAAGCCGCGTAGTTTTACGTGGCTTTTTATTGGAGACCCTGGCCCGGAGAGTTGACTCTCGTTCAGGGCCGCTCGTACTTGAAACGAGCCTACGTGTCCATCCCCACGATAACACATTATGGGAGGTAATATGGCTTTTTATTTGTGAATCTTCAAAATGAGGCCGCGCGCCGCTCGTTCCGCCGCGCAGCGAACGAATTCCGCTATCCCGCAGACGAGAATCGCGACGACCAGTAGGACGAGCATCATGGCCAGCTAGGTGACATCGTCTAGCTCTCGATAAACTCAATCTCGATACCGATCACCGCGTTTGCCAACAGGGTCGAACCTTCTCTCAATCGGAAACTGGGAAAACTGAGGTAACGGACGAGCACGAATCCGCCGCTGCGCGTCTTCCAAGTGCTTCGGTTTCGCCTATTTCTCCTATTATTCGTCACCCATCCGTCACCCACGGTACACCTAAGGTCTTAGAATTGGGGCGACCTGCGGTGCAACAGATGTTGAGTTTTGGAGTGCTCCACGCTAATCCGCAATGCGAAACGACCCTGCGATCGCGAAGCCGTGCGCGGGCGGGGGGCGGTGAGTGCCGATTCGGGGCTCAAAAATGCAACGAGGCTGCCGGCGCGGGCCCGCGTTGCGATGCGGCTCCCTCCGCTTATGCCATAGTCACGTCTGTGCTAATTGTGAGGTGCCGGTGATATCCCCAAAGGGGCACGGCCGTCCACGCTACCGTGCAATCGAGCGTACGCCGCAGTAACAGCGTCGCCCGTAGCGTGTTAAACTTAAAGTTCAATGAATGATAAATCGCGGGCTTTGCGCCATGAGTTAGGTTCGCTCTGCGACCACTATAACGCCATGCTGGCCGACAAAGACACGCTTGACATCCGCTTGGGTTCCGACGAGCCGTACGAAGACGGTTCCATGCCCGCTGGCGGCGCCAAGCGTGCGTATGAAGATGCCTCAGAATCAGCTAGCGTGGATCTGCGTCAGCTGATCGTCCAGATCGTTGAAATCGGACAGCGTATTCGCACGATCGAATCGTTCTAAGACTCACCCTGGCACTGCCCCCCACCACGCCTCGCGCGCGTAACTGCCGACGTCGGCTTGGAGTGCGGGCCCTACCCTTCGCTCGCAGGGCCTGGTAGGTACGTCAAGCCTCCCGCGCGCCGCGGCAACCTCACGCACAACTCTCAAACCGTCGGAGACGTGCGAGGCGGTCGCGGACTTCCGAGATCGGAAAGTGGGCGCTGGAGTTCCATCGCCTAACCCGCCCGCGACCTAATAGCGCCTTTAGGGTCGGGAGCAATAGGGCATGTGCAATGATCTTCGCAACGGCCGCAAATGTAATCCCCTTGCTTCTCTCCGCTGCACCCGCAGCCCCAAAAGGGCTCGCTCATACGGCGATTATACACCCCCGACTTTTTTGGCGCACGGTGCGTTCGCTACTTGAGTTCATCCGACGCGCTCGTAGAATGGATTCTTGCCCGATGCGTGATCCGTTGTATCGACGATGTCCACGATCTCCGGTACGACCCCACGCACCATGACCTCGAACCCTTGCCGTAGAGTCACTTGAGAGGCCGCGCATCCCTGGCACCCGCCACTCATGGCGATGAAGAGGTTGCCATCTTGGACGTCGACGATCGAAATCTGTCCGCCGTGGCCAGCGATGGAACGGTTGACTTCCCTGTCCAGCAGTGCTTGAACGACGGCGCGAATCTCGGCGTCGGGTCGCCTTCCCGTGCTTGCGTGGTGAGGAGACTCGAGGATCGCCGGCACGCCAGTCAGCAGTTGCGTGCGGATGGCCGTTCCGATTGCCGCTGTCAGCCCCGTCCACGAGGCACTCGGCTCCTTCCCGACCGTCACAACGTTCTCGGTCACAAGTACGTGCGCAACGCCAGGAAGCGCGAACAAACGCTCGACAAGAGGCGAGCCACCCGCTCGTTCCCTGTTCTCGAAGAAGAACGCGCCTCCAGGATGCACGGTCCGGCTCACCGTGAACTTGCACATGTTTGGGTCGACGAGCAACGTTTCGGCGCGGATCGTGATCGTCGGGTCGACCGGAAGGTCAGACATCTTCGACGACCCCAGCTTTGCTACGCTCACCAAACCCCCGCAGGTGCTCGAACGAGTAGATCCCGGTGCTATGGCCGTCGTTCCAATTGATCGTGATTGCATAGTTGCCCACGGAGGTGATCGTCCGCGGGCTTACGTCCGGTCGCACGTTCTTTGGATCCAAGAGAGGGCGCCCGCTCATCTCTTCAACGCAGACAGCGCAACGGCACGCTAGCCGGAGGTCCCGAACGTCAAAGTCGCTGCGGTTTCCGTCCTCCCAGAGCACGGATAGCGTGCGAGCATCGCGCCGGCGAAAACCGATTGCGGTCGTGCGAGAGCCCGTCGGCTGGGCGGCGCGTTCCACCCATTCCGGCTCACCGTCACTGGTTTCCCAAGTCCACGTGAACGGCTGGAGCGCCGTCGGTGAACGTCCCTCGAGTCGACCAGCGAGGTCGGCGGCGATAGTGAAGTAAGCTCGGGCCGGGAGCGAGCTCGGCTTCTCGAGCACGATCGGACGCCCTGCGTCCCCGCCCGTGACGATCTCGGCGTCGAGAGGAATCGTTGCCGAGGAACGGAACGCCGAGCTGTCGGCTCATCCGCTCGCCGCCGCCATGACCAAAGACGTCCGTGCTTTTGCTGCAGTGAGGACAAATAAAGGCGCTCATGTTCTCGATGATGCCGAGAATGGGGACGTGCACCGTTTCGAACATCCGTAACCCGCGGCGCGCGATCTTGAGGCTGACCTCCTGCGGCGTCGTCACGATGACCGCGCCGGACAAGGGAAAGCTCTGCGCGAGCGTCAGCTGCGTGTCGCCCGTCCCCGGCGGGAGGTCAAGAATCAAGTAATCCAGCTCGCCCCACTGTACGGAATCGATAAACATGCGCAGATACTTGCTCACCATCGGTCCGCGTAAGATGGCCGGGTTGTCGTCACCAACGAGCATGCCCATCGAGATCACTTTAAGACCGTGGCGATCCGCAGCGACGATCTTCCCCTCCGGAGTCGTCGTGGGCGGCGTACCAGTGGGGAGTCCCAGCATGACGGGAATGCTCGGCCCAAGGATGTCCGCATCTACGAGACCGATCTTGCCCCCGATCCGCTGGAGCGCGAGCGCGAGATTCACGCTGACGGTGGATTTCCCGACTCCGCCCTTGCCGCTGCCCACCGCGACAACGTGCTTGATTCCAGGCAGCTTCCCGGGACCCGCCGGCTGTGGCGGAGCACTTGGCGTCTGTTCGCGCTGTGGACCGGTGGTCTGCATGCCTTCTGGTTCCTTTCCTTACCTAGCCGCCGACCTAGCCCTGAGGCGGTCCCTATTCTGCGGTCCCTTTCTATTGTAATGTAGTTGCGTCGCTCAAGCACCGGGCCTGCGCACGGGATCGTGTCCCAGGGAGTGGTGTACGACCTGGCCGCTGTCCGGGGTAGATAGAAGAAGGCGCAGCGTAAGAACGTCGCAGACTAGCCCACTCGTGACCTTGACGGTGCGGGAGAGGCTGCTGTCGGCGCGATCGTGTAGAGGTAAAAAGGCACCATGACCTTTCGCTCGTTTATAAAGCACGTCGAGGCAGAACTTGCCCTTAGTTGTCCCGGGGCAGAAGTGAGAACTATCACGGGCCGCCACTGCTGGAGACGGGCACCTTATGAGGCCGTGATTACGCTAAGCGGGCCCGCAGTCGAAGGCCTGCCGTCGGGGCTTCGTGTCACGCTGAAAGAGTTCGGCGCGAAGGACCGCTACATACCCCTTTCGCTTGGCGAGCGGGACCCATCAGGAAAAATATCCGAAGTTATCGCGCGCCACCTACTCGGACCACGGGACGTGAGTTAACCATTCATGAAAGTTTGTCTCATATTTGTCGCACCTCTTGGCTCGATAAATGTGCCACGCGCTTGTGATTGACCGACCATCCTTCGCGTTGTAACAGCACGTGGATCCGTCGTTGGCCGTAGCGCACGCGAGCGGCGCACAGCTCCTTGATGCGAAGCAACAGCGCCTCGTTGAAGGGATTGCGTTTGGACTGGTAGCGAATCGATTTCCGGTTGAATTGTAGCGCCGCGCAGATATGGCGCTTGACTTGAACCATAGCGCTCGCGGAGCTCGCCGGCGTAAGACGCGCTGCTTGGCCGGCTTTAGAGCTTTTTTGAGAGCACATCCTGCAGCATTACTTTGTCGAGCGTGAGATCGGCGACGACCGCTTCAGGCGCGTATTCTCGTCGCGTAGCGCGTTGATCTCACAAATCTCAGCGGTACCGAGCTGACCATACTTCTTTTTCCAAAGATGAATCGTGTTCTCGTGGACGCCGGCTTTACGCGCAAGCTCGGCGATTGGAATCCCGGCTTCTACGCGGCGCAGCACGCGGCGATCGACTCGGGGTACTGACGTTTGCGAGCCATGGGGACCTCCGTTCAAGGAGCCGATTACGCGGCTCGGAATTGTGGTCCCGCTGGAGTAAAAATCGAGGTTCCCACCACCCGCTCCCGTCGAACGTTCCGGGCTGCTCTCAGAGTTGACCTTCGCGGCGTATCGTTTGGCTAGGGACGGGCGTTGGACGACACCCCAAAACTTAACCGACTTGCTCGACGGGCGGGAGCCGCATCGCCCCCTCCCCCCGTCTTCACGCCCGGTTATGCTTGTTAATTTTCGTTGACGCGTTACCGCTTCTCTGGCATAATCGGGAGAGGGCCTGCCAGGTTCGCTGGGTCTCTCTTTTGAGCCCGGGGAGGAGAATATGGCTGCACAGACCGGGCCGTCCACCAATAATGCAGCGCCTTCGTTTAAACGGTCGCACCTTATCGAGATAGTCCTTCCGAAGCGATCTGATCGCGTACGACGGGTTGCAATAGTCGGAACGGGACAAGTGGCGGTCATTCTCTGCGCAACGGCGTTGGGCGGATGCGCGTCCTGCAACTCGCCGCGATTGCCGATACGCCCATTGGCTCCATTCTTCGGATTAGCAATGACCGCGTTTAACGGCGCCCGTCAAGCGGTGGGCCAAGTATGTCAGTAATCCACGCGACACTGCACGCTATCGCCGCAGTCAACCCGTTCTTGTCGATGGCGTTCACCTACTTGCTGCTGATCGGCGCGTTCCTATTTTGGAAGCGAAAGGCGTACTCGCAAGAAGCGGCGCAACGGCTGAGGCTTATCACCTGGGCGGTCGTTGCGGTCAACGTCACGCTCAGCTTCTTCTGGCACCCGCGATGACGCCGTTCCACGCGTTTAGCAATCACTACATCGTATGGCCTTTCCTCGCCATACTGTGTGGTATTATGCAGTGGCAATCGTCATCACCGTGACGTTTGGCGTGTTCTACGCTCACATGCCATCACCGCGATGAGTGCGCTTGGATGCGCGAGGCCATCATCGTCACCGTCGCGGGCAGGGCGGCAAGGATGACCGGGACGGGTATCGATCCCTGACCTTCCAAAGGCGTTCGCGATTCGCGGGCGCTTTTGGTTTATCGGGCGCGGCCCCGGAGCCGGTCGAACTGTGGGCCCTGGCTACTGCACGATCTGCGTCGGGAAGAAGTTGTCCGTCAGGAATTTCTCAATTTCTGTTCTGCTTTCAGATGGCGGCGCGATATTCCGAGTCACCACCGCGTCCTCTTCTTTACCGAATGCGAGTACTGCACTATCGCCCCTTCCGAGTCGAATATGGTTCGATACCGTGTTACGCAATCGTAGGGAAACCATAAGAGCGTCTGAAAAGGCGCGTCGAGTGGAAAGACTGCTTGAGCGGTGCGCTCTTGTTTTGGTCCGATAAGTCCCAAATATATCGTATGTTGCGGATTATACGCTGCCATCTTGAGATGCAAATAAACGGCAACGGCTGGGCCTAAGCCGGAGTTGATTAAGGTCACGTCAACGCCGATGACCATCCGTGTAGCTTGTTCAGGGGGTTGTTCGATAATCCGCTTGCAGTTAGTCCTTACCAAAACAATCGGCATTAGCGATTGTTCATGGTGGCGCTGGGCCTGTTCAATGGAGATCGCGGACTCTTCAGCCTGCCTTGCCTTGAACGCCGAAACACCCAAAATCGAATTGGTACCAAGACTTCTATTGCGACATTTATTATTGCGACATTCGCTGGAGTCAGAATCGGCGGATGGGGACTCTTCTTCACCGCGCTGGTCACGGGGTGTGCCCATCACACTGACGCGGCGCGCGAACTGAACTCTGCAGTAGATCGCGATTTGCCACTCGTTCCCGCTTGGATCTCGCACGATTGCGCGGCGGTCGCCGCCCCCTATCCCTCCGGAAGTTGAGTCAGGCTTTTATAGACTCACGACTCATATGGGAGGCAATAGGGCCTTTTATTTGTGAATCTTCGAAATGAGGTCGCGCGCCGCTCGTTCCGCTGCGCTGCGACCGAATTCAGACGGCGTTTGTTTCGACAAGGCTGCGCCGCGCGCTATGAGGTCCTTTTGTTCCAAAGATACCTTGATCTCTATCCGATGGCGCGTTATGCGCCCTCGCTTCTGGTCGTTGCTCTCCATGGTTCGTCCCTTCAAGCACGGAGGATTCGAAAAAAAGAGCGCGATTCGCATCGCGCTCCCTCTCTAGTTTGCTACGCGTCTAGTTTTTGCTAGGCGTAAACCTCGCGCTTGGGAACCGTTCGCCCTTCTTCTAGATCGAGTAGGTCCGACCAAGACACGACGTCAGTCCGGCTGGGAGCGATCTTGGTTCGCAGTTCCTGGAAGTGCTTCAACGATTCCCCGGTCGGCACTGCCGAGAGCCACTTCTTGTTGAAGGCCTCGACGGATCGCGGATCTTTCTTAGCGACGAATGTGTTCGCGTAAGCTTCGATCTCAGAATCGTTCTTCGCGTGCTTCACGATATCGAGGAATGCCTTCTGGTCCATGCCAAGATACTCGAAGAGGCCTTGGTCCATGGAGCAATCGTACTTGTACTCACCAATAGTACCGTGCGCTACGGCCTTTGCTTTGTCGATCGTGCGGGCGAGCTGCACGATGCCAAGCATCGTTGTGCTGACGCTACGCGGCGTGGTTTTGGTTAGGTCCATATAATAAATGCTCAACTTTCAATTTGAGTTTTTGTCCTACTTTTGTGAACCCAAAAAGCAGAATAAGGTTGCACGATCGATTTGATCGATGGTGAGCAGGTTTTTTGAAATTCTGTAGCGGTGCATCGCGTTGCACGCAAAGCAATGCATTTGCGGCGAAAGGGCCAACAAATAGCTCCAGACGGCATCTTCACCCGAACGAATGGCTGGTTGAAGCGCACGCTCGCTAAAGGCGGCTTTACTCTTTTCCTTTACAGCTGACAGCGCCTGGAAACGTAAGTCTGGGCAATCCGCCCATGCTAAATGAGGCACGCGAAGGTCTGGTACAGAACTAAGAGTGCGCGACGCTGGGGCTAATGAGCCAGATTGAGGAGCTGCTCAACTCGTTGCACGCCCGCCTCCGCAGCTGTGTCACGCGTAGCCGCCGCTAGTACGACGGGCATTTTCAGGCGAGTGCCCCTCGTCGCTTCTAAGAGCACGATGATGCCGTTCTCATCGACGTCCAGTCTCCGGATACAGGGCTTCGGCGGTCGAACTTCAGACGCGGCATTAGCTTTTACGACTCTCAAAGTCTTAACTCCGAAGTTCAGCGCTGTGTGAAGCACGCGATGCACGTGCAAGCACGTCGTGCCGCTTAGCCCTTGTTGTCTTAGCCTCGTCTGCATAGCCGTAATGATCCGCGGATTGAGCTAAGAGCGCGAAGATTGGTGACGCAGCTGCGAGCGCCTCGCAGTCGCGGCAGCAGAGCTCGCAGCAGCCTCGCAGTCTAGCAGCTTAGATCGCCGCGACCTGGATCGCTAAGAGATTGCGAGCTTCGAATCCGGGAGCGCGGCGGCCGGGGTGTCTCGTCTTGAAATCGATAGCTCCTTGTATTATGACCGTAGGGCAGGACACGCTGACTTAGCTCCTAGGGTTTCAACCCCGTGGGATAGATAGGCGGCCTGCCTGTAGCGTCTACAGAGATCGGACGGTATCGTGAGCGGCGCATGTCGCGTCAGCTCGAATGCACAAGGTCGATCCAGAGGAGACGCTGTCATTGGAGGCTGCGCACGTGGCATCGTTCTTGGGAATCGATCTTTCGAAGGAAACGTTTCATGCTTGCCTTTTGAGCGATCGTGGCGAAGCTAAGAAGGTTTTCCCGAATTCGCCGAAAGGCTTCGAGCAGCTAGTCGCGTGGCTTAGAAATCGCCAGGCTGCTGATGTCGACATCTGCATGGAAGCGACGGGCGCGTATTGGGAAGCGTTAGCGCTCTACCTTCACGAGCTGGAGTACCGGATCAGTGTCGTCAACCCGGCACGCATCAAGGCGTTCGCGCAAAGCGAGCTGCTCCGCACCAAGACCGATGCAGTCGACGCGGCATTGATCGCCCGGTTTTGTAAGAGTCAGAGCCCTGAACGATGGATTCCGCCGGCGACGGAAATCCGTGTCCTGCAAGCTCTTATGCGTCATTACGAACACCTCAAGATAACCCGTGTGCAGCAATCGGTCTACGAGCAATCGTCTGAGGCGCCCATCGTAAAAGCTTCCATTCGCGAGGTGATCGCCACTCTTAGACGAGCAAATCGTGCAGGTTGAACGGGAGATCCGGCAGCATTTCGACAATCATCCTGACCTCAAGCGCAAGCGCGATCTGCTGACGTCGATCCCGGGAATCGGGGAAACGACCGCTGGATCGTTGCTGGCCGAGATCCCGCATTTGGATCGCTTCGAATCGGCCAAGGCCGTCGCAGCGTTTGCTGGACTTTCGCCGCGGCATCGTCGCTCGGGGACATCGATTCATGGCCGTCCGCGGCTTTGTAAGACCGGCAACTCGCGCCTTCGCAAGGCGCTCTACATGCCGGCCATCGTCGCCCTGAGGTTCAATCCCATTCTTAAAATCTTTGCTGATCGTCTCGTGGCGTCCGGGAAGAACAAGTGACTCGTCATCGGCGCCGTCATGCGCAAACTGCTGGTCCTCGCGTACGGCATTCTTCGATCTGGGAAGCGTTTTGACGCTAATTACGCTTGACGCGGAATACGGTATCTTTCCCACAACGCTGCCGCACCGTGGCACGTCTTGTTTTTGCGGCCGCGATCGCACAGCAGCACCTTATCACTGGTCCAAACGCTAGCCGTGCATCGAAAGTGCAACAGACAGGATAGGAACGCGCCGTTTTGGGCAGTATCGGTTACCCTTGCGAGTGTCGGAAACTCCTTACAACTATCGAAGTTTTTAGTAGCGGGTCGGATTAGCCAGGACCGCCGGTTTACACATCGAACCCCGCTGCGTCTAGCAAGCCGTTCAGTCAGGCGGATTTGCTTGTGTGAGAAGTTGAAGCGGCTGGGCGCTCTAGGCTTCATTGCCCAGTAGTCCTTAGCGACGTTAAACCCCGCCCGTGAGAAAAACGATTCTTCTCACAGATTTTCTCACCGAGTAAGATACAAGAGGCCTCGACAAGGATCGATTGGTTGGCTTCGCGTGCTCAAATGATCCTTTGCGGGGGCTTATTGAGGTCAGCTGCAAACATTTCAAGGCCGCCGCATTCAACAGCTCTGCCACCTCTCCAAGTCTTATTTTACAAGGGTTTTCGCGTTTAGCCCCGCCCCGAAAAGCGCCGTTATGTCCTGCCGAGCACCGCTCGGGCGTGCGAGCCGCCATCAAAGCGCTCAGTAACGTTGAAATCGTCGGCTAACGACCACACTATGTAGAGCCCGCGTCCCCGTTCGCTAAGTAAGTCAGATGGCAGGAGCGGTACGATCGTGAATCCGGGACCACGATCGAGTACGTGAAGGACCGGTGTGGCCTCGCTACAGTCAAGCATGATTTCGATCGGACCCGGCGCGTGGCGGACTACGTTGCCCAGCAACTCGCCGAAAATGGCTTCCGCTGCATCCAAGTCTTCGGCGTGCACGCCTCGGACGCTAAGTGTCCTGACGAATGTTTGGCGTGCGTTGTGTGCAGCGCGTGCGTCGCTTGTGCCGAAAACCCAACGAGCAGCACGATTGCCGAGCGCCGTGCCCATACTTTTTTCAATGGGGACGTCGAGGCGAAGCGTCAAAACCACGACATCATCGTTATTTCTGGTGTTTAACATAGCGCGATAGAGGGCATCTGCGGGATTCGAACAGTTGGCAATATCGGAGCGTGAGACAGCCTGCGAGAGCCGCTCCTGGGCGCCGACGATGTCGTGCTCGGCTTCAACCAGACCATCGGTGTAGAAAACTAGCAGCGCGGATTCTGGAAGCATAACGCTAGCCGACGTCTCGCCGCGGACGCGTAGGCCAAGCGGCAGTCCACCGGGGGCAAGCTCCGTCACCGATCCGGTAGAATCGCGGACTAAGGGCGGCGGGTGCCCCGCCGAGGCATATTTAAGGATCCGCACAACGGGATCGAAAACGCCGACGAATGCTGTAACGAAGATGTCGGGATGCTCGATTCTGAGCGTGCGATCAGCAGCATACAGCATTGCGATCGGATCGGGATAGACTTGCGCCACGCCGCGTAGAACCTGTCGCATTGAGGACATGATCACAGCCGCGGCGAGGCCGCTGCCTGCGACGTCTCCGATCGAAATGACGACGCGGCCGTCATTCAGGCGCAGCGCATCGTACCAATCGCCGCCGAGCAACTCCCGATCACTAGCAGGAACGTAGATGCTGTCGAAGCGGATGCCCGCGATCTGAGGAAGCGCAGTGGGCAGGGCGGCGCGCTGAAACTCCGCAGCGACCTCACGTTGTCGTTCGTACAGCCGAGCATTTTCAATCGCGACGGCCGCGCGCCGCGTGAGCTCCTCAAAGAGCGGCATGTCGTTAGGCTCGTATTGGCGGGGAGTCTCGGCCCAGTATGCGACCAGCGATCCAAGCGTTCGGCCCCGTCTGCGTAGTGGAACCGTCACAGCAGAACGCGGCGCAAGCGCGCGAATAACGCCGAGCAGCTCGGGGGCTGCGGCCTTCGCGACCAGTTCGTCACTAACATTACGTAGGATGAGCGGCTGGCCCTTGCGCAGTATTGCAGCGATGGTTGGCTCCGCATCCTGAGCGTGGTTGTAACGGTCCAGTAGCTTCTTTACGAGTCGCATCTTGCGGACATCAGCGTGAATAACGGCTTCGGTCTTGAGGCGATCGTTTTCATCGAATAAATCGATCGCCGCCCAATCACCGAATTCTGGAACAATTATCGCGAGCAATCGCTCGAGAGTCGTCTGCAAGTCGAGCGATTCTGCGAGAACCTCCCCGGCTTTCGCAATGAATGCGAATCGCTGCCCTTGTCGCTTGTAGTTTTCTATATCGGTGCATATCCCGAGCCACGCAGCTGCGCTACGCTTCACGCGACGCAACGGTGATACATGTGCGCAAAACCACTCAGCGATCCCGTCGGAACGGCGCAACCGTACGTCAAGCATGAACGGCACGCTGCCCTTGACCTCTTTGCGCAATGCCTGGCGGCCGCTTTCGCGGTCGTCGGGATGAACCGATTCCCACCATTGCGCCTCAAGAGCCTCCGAACTTGCGTCCGCTAAGTGACGTAGACCCGTGTACTCGTACCACTTGCGGTTGAGGCAGTCTATGTGACCGTTACATCTTGCGGTCCACGTAATTTCTGGAATCGCGTCCATCCATCCGAGTTCAGAGCCCATCGGCTAGCATCATCTCTTCGTTGCGCAGCGACTTCGTGCCCTCCGGCCTTCGGGTAAGGCCAGACCTCGAGAACTCCAATAATCTTTTCAGGAGCGCACAACTCCGACTGCACGGATTCGCGTCCTCTTCCATTAACCAACTACGATCTCCGTAAACGTATGTTGGAAACAGTCGCACACCGTCGCAACTTTACCGAAACGGAGGTTCGCGACTTTATCTTTGGGACGCGCCGGACGTGCTCATTGGCACCTGCCAGCGTTATTGATTTGGCCCCGGCTCGGCGCCGAAGCATGCTTAATTCGCGCAGGAACGTCGAGTCTATGTATGTGACCGTCGTCATGTCGATGACCACCGAACTCTCGCCGTCGATGCTGCCAAAGAGCCCGGCGATCTCATCCTTGCGCGTGAGGTCGTACTCGCCATCAAGTTTAATGAGGCGTTTCCGGGAATCGGTGGCACCACCATGCCGACGAGAAGGCCACGCTCCGCGTTGCCCCCTGCTCTCTCTTTGATGAGTTCCATTTCCATCATCTGGACCGGCCTTTCTCTCGCGGAGATGCGGATTGGCCGGTCGCTGGAAATGCGGTCAAAACTTATTAGGTTGAGGTATTCAGCATATCACAGCTCCGGCAATATAGCGGCAGAAGGCGCAGAAAGATTCGCAAACGTTGTTTAAGGACTTCCCCGAGCATGACCCGGACTCGAATTATCCAGCACCGACGGCGGAGCAGCAGAAACTTGTGAAAGTCGCGGAAGCTGTCATTGAGCGGCTCAAATTCTCGCTCCAGTGCCTCACCGTACCGCAGCACCGCGCAATCATTGGCAAGCTCGTCGGAGCTGTGTACCGCCAGAATCGTTGGCAGACGGATGCCGGCGGCATTCGATCGCCACTGGCTGCGCGCGCGATTCCTCAGACACCCGGCACTCGAAGGGCCACCGATCGCTTCGCATGTATGATCGCGCCTTGCGCGAGTTTCCCTCAGCGAGCTCCGCACCACAGGACGCAAGAATGATCTGTACACGCGGATTGCGCCCGAGCGTCCACGCCGGCAGCGCCTGACTTACGTGCATGGTCTTACCGTGCCGAGGTGGCAGCATGACGATCAGCCGATCGACGTCGCCGCGTTCGACTGCTTCAAGGTGATCGCAGAGCACGACCGTGTGTCGCGCACGCTCATAGCTCGGCTCGACCAGCTCGATGAAGTCGGGCAGGCGACGGCGCGCGAGCTCGTCGCGGACTATCGATGAGAGCGCTACGCGCACGTCGATGGCGTTCACGAACCACACCTTTTCCGAGCGCGAAGGCTCTTCTCACGTCGACGCTGCGACCGAGGTACGAAGTTCTGCCGGCGCCGGCATTCACTGAGTATGTTGGCTTTCTGGCAGCTTTTCTTGAACCTCCGAAGTCACATTGTCGATCGACTCAAAGGCGGCCGGCACGACCGCTACGCGGTCATCAAAAACAGGAAGCGTGGACGTTACCTCGTTTGAAAAACAGGAGGCGCAATGCCGAAGCATCACGCCTCTTGGTTCCGCCTAGGAGGGAGCCGCTGCAACGGCTTTACAACGGCCCGTCTTCCCCTCCGCCGAAGTAGGAGCAACGAGGGAGGGAAACCCTTTACCGGCCCGTTACATGCGCGGGGTACTCGGCCTTGATTGTATGCTAGTCGCCAGCCGGCGCCTCGTTCTTGAATACGCCGCCGCTCAGCTCCGCGAAGATTGCACGCTGTTGCGGCACCGTGAGGTGCCTGAGAGCGCGTTTAAGGCCCTTGAGATAGCGCTGGGCTTCTGCTTCGTAAAGCACCTGCTTCGCCGAAGGCGCGGGATAGTTCGAGTCCGGGTCATGCTCGGGGAAGTCCTTAAACCACATGTGCGACCCTTTTCCGCGTCTTCTGCGCTGTTGTTTTGTAATATTACCCACCGCTGCGTCACCCTAGGCATCGACGGTGCCGTTTTGGGTAGTGGTCCCTTTTGAAAGCGGGCGGGCGTATAATGCGAGGGTGCCCGGCCACGCGATCTCCTTTCATCCCATTGCTCTAGCAGTAGTGGTCGTCGGAGCGGTCGTCGTCATCTTCGTACTTCTTGTGCGGCGGCTGATGTGATGTTAGGCTTACGGGTATGCCAAAGCGGCATCCTTGACGCCGGAGCAGCGTAAGGCGAGCGCCATGAAAGCCGCCCATGCGCGGTGGTCAAAAAAGCGTCCGCAGCCGAGTAAGTGTAAGGAATCTGATTGCAGGGCCCGGACAACATCCCAGAGCGGCTATTGCCTTAACCACCGTGCCTATCCCACACAGCCAGCACTTAAACCAGGCCGCATACGTGCGCGCCGCCAGAAGGCGTGAGCCGCCGCTTTAGACCACAAGGCCGTTTTTGACCCGTTCCCGTCGCCTCTGGCGAGGCTGGAGGCCGCGTGCACCAGTCTGAAGCTGCAAAGCTCGACCGCGGAATGACGCGATCGAACGTCGGCGCGTATTGGGGTAGTGATTCAGTTTGACTCCAAGGTGGTATGATTGACCCCGCACCGGCTGCTGCATCCTCCCGTTGGGGCCAATGGACGCATCCGGGGCAGTAAACTCTGGATAGAGTCGCTACACGAGCACAGTGGCAGCCGTTTTGTTCGTCCTCAACGGCTGTCGCTGCTTATTGTGCTATTAACCTCCCCCACCGCTTGTTATGAGGCACTTTACAGACAGTCTCGTTATCGTTGCGCGAATTTAGATGGGGCGCTGCCTACTTCGCTGGGCCCTTTGCTGCTGAGGTCATTCGAACATTACCTTTGGCGCTTCCGGCGAGCTTCGCCGATAAACGACAGTTTCAGCTCGTCCCGCAGGCGCTTTGCAATTGCCAGCGTTTCTTGACCAATCTTCCTCACCTCGGCTCGCTCATGCTCGGGCGACGCTCCACGAACCGGCCCGTCGGCGACGAACAAACGGAATCGCGACTGTCTACGCTCCCTGTATGCTTACACACTGGGGGCAGTTCGCTCTCCTAGTCGTCGGTCTCCGATGCCTCGGTGAGAGCTTGTCCTTCGCTCTCGTGCGCCGAGTATTCAACCTCAACGGTATGCTCATCACCGGCCGGCCGCTCTTGCCGGTACACAGCTCCGACGAGCTTGCCAATGATTGCGCGCTGCTGCGGTACGGTGAGGCGCGCGAGCCAGAATTTGAGCCGCTCAAGGTTAGCTTCCGCGACTTTCATAAGTGTCTGCTGCTCCGCCGTCGGAGCGGGATAATTCGAGTCCGGATCGTGCTCCGGAAAGTCCTTAAACCGCATGTGCGAATCTTTCCGCGCCTTCTGCGCTACTATTGCGGGGATGGCGCTCGACCCCCGTTGGGTTGCGCTGAGATGCGTTGAAGGTGCGTTGAGGTGCGTACTTGTGCGAAGGTGCGCTGACGTGCCTTGAAGGTTAGCATTCGGCGGCCACGCCGATGCGCTCTTCGGCGTGGTTCAAGAGGTCGTCGGGATCACCGACCGCGGTTGGTTTGAAGCTGTTGTCGAGCGCGCAGAGCTGCTTTTTCCCCGACGCTCGTCTCGTTAGAGCCCTAACTCATTTTGCAAACGCTTCGCGATCTCGAGCGTCTCTTCGCTCTGATTTGCTCCTCGTCATGGTTTCGCCAGCTCTGCACGCTGCTCCGTCGGTGTATCGAAACCGTTCCCTTGCGGGACAAATCCGCGATTACGCTGGAGTCAGGCTCTCCGTGTCCCGAATCGTCGTCCCGATTTCACCCGTGAGCGCCGGAAGTGGTTCGCCCCGCGCAATCGCTCGCAGTTCCGACTCGCTCATGCGCGAAAGTGTCATCAGTACCTGCTTGCGCGCGTCGATGTTCACGTTTACCGTTGCGTCAGGAGCCAGCATGCCGTGAGCCTTCATGAGCAACTCGAGCGACGATCGGCACTCGCGCACGCCTGCAGACCGTCGGGATTTGCCGCGAGCAGCGATAAAGGCCCGCGCCATGACCGTTGGGCTGATGGCAAGCCGCGCAATTGAGAAGAAAAACGGACTTGCCGTCGGACGTTTGGGCGCCCATCACTTTGCGGTCGGTATCCACTAGAATCAATCCCGCAAGGACGATTCCAATGACACAGGTGAGCCTGATGGTATTCAAGCGCGACCTCCTGCGCCGAAACCATACAAGCTAAACCTTACAAGCTAAACCTTTTCGAGATTGCCAGGGATGGACCGGGACCGTTGGTTGCGAGTTCTCATTTCGTTTGGCTTGTGCGAAGGATCTACCCCTAACTGGCTGCAACGCTGGGATGCTGTGAGCAAATCCCTTTTTGCTCACCGTTTGCTCACAGAATAAGCCTCGGCTGGTGCCGCTAAGGGGCGGGAGCTCGAGTTCCACGCACCTCCCGGCACTTGGCGGCTCTTATCGAGATGAGCGGTGTGCATTTCAAGACCGCCGCATTCAGCCACTCTGCCACCTCTCCAAGTCCTCGCAAGCACCGCTAATCACTTAGAATCATCCTAATGGTGACATACGGGTACAGGGCGGTGCGAGATTTACGTTACCAAAATCGTTACCAAATAAGCAACTGGCGGTGGTTTAGTCCCTTTTGAGAAGCGCGCCCAAGCTGCTGCCGGCACGAGGCATTGCCAGCTTGGCGCTGCGGACTGACTCTCACCGCCGCTGAAACGACGCCGAGCGCCGTTGCGTTCAGTCTTCAGCGCTAAGCTCGTCCACCGCTTTACGCAGTACTTCGATTTTCTCGTGCAGGATAGAATGGTGGCGGCTTGCCGCGTTACCAATCGAGTAGGTCCCGGTCAGAGTACACGTGCAATTTACGCTCGGCCGGGATTCCTATCGAGGCATGGTCCGCTGTTGGCTTGTGTCATGAGGCTCGGCGGTTCGCCGATCAGCACGCGCTCTGACGGTTCTCCGCCCGGCAAGGCGTTCTAGCTCTACTTCGTCGGGTCGGTAGTTGCGTGTTACGACTCCCCTACAGTAACGCACGCACAACTGCCAAAAGGTCTTGAGCGCTCACGTTCTCCGCGTCGTCGAAGATTTCCACGATTTCACCTTTCGGCGATACGACTTCGGTAAAGCGCTGGTTGAGCTCGCGCGTCGAGATTGTAATTCCAGCGGCTCACATATTCCGCTGGGTCACATCGGCGCCACCGAGGAGGTCGCTGAGGCCGTCGCGCTGGTCGTGTCGGATCGCGGGAAGTTCATAGCCGGCGTGATTTACCGTGTCGGGGATGGAATGACGGGGGCCTGACGAATGTGCAGAAAGCTCGCATCATCCGCGCGTACAAGCTGCGACTTGATGCGTTACGAAGAGGTATGGACGTGAAAGTACAACTTGGCGCGGTCTGGCATTTCAGCCTTGCCGTCAGAGACACGGAGAACAGCGCGCAGTTTTGGACCAAGAACTTCGATCTGCATGAAATGTTCCGGTCCGATGAGGCCATCGCGCTGACGAACGACGCAATTATCATCGGGTTCTTCAAAGGCACACCACATCCGGACACGATTGACCACATGTCGTTTTACCTCGACAGTATGCGCGCGCTACACGAAGCGCTCGAGATGCTGAAGAAAAACGGCGTAGAACTGGAAGATCCGGGCGACGAGATCGGCCCCACAGCGCCGGGCTCGCCGCATATGGGCCTGTGGTTTCACGATCCGGACGGGTATCGCTGGGAGCTCTCGGTTCAGAACGGTGCCCGCGAGCGCTAACCGCGCAACGCTAACGAGGCGATATGTCACTAAAATGATACCTGCTCACAATCCCTCCTTATGCTAAACGCCACCTCAGGTCATCCGAAGCACAGCTTCGAGGGCAACAAGCATGTTGTACAGTGCACACAACGCCGGTTTACCTGGACTGAAGTCATCATTCACTATCACGGTTGATGACGAAACCATGACATGGGTTAGCAGCCCTCCTGGTCATGATCTTGAGAAGCCGATGCTCGGAGTCTATATGTCACGGGGCGGCCCCCGGGCTCAGGAAAGGCATTCGATCTGTTTCCCGGCGGTCGCGCCCAGGTTTCTTAGGCGTTTAACGCCGTCCGCGATTACGTGTAGTGTTGCCCCTTGGTTTGGCGACGTTTAGGCTTTGGCTGCGGTGAGGCCGAGGGTAGGTCCCGCTCGTTCCACGTCTTGAAGCCGCAGTAGTTACAGTGAAAGAATGGCTTGCCGTCAGCCTGTGACTCAATAATCGAATCGCCCCCGATAGAGAGCGACTGCACGTATTAGGGCACCGCTTGTCGGTGCGCGTTAGCCACAACGAACTATTCATGTTGCTTGACGCACTCATTTCTGTTCGATATGCCGCGCGAATGTAACGCCCTTGAACCGGCGGGTGACCCTCACTCGTTGAACGTGCGGCAGAGCTCTTTGAATCGGTCGGCTCCGAGCCCAAGGCCAAGTAGGTTTAGCATGGCGCCATTGTAGCAGAAGCCCCAGCCGGGATTTCCCGCTTTACACAACGTGTAACACCTGTTGGAACGGACGGGTCAGAAAAGGGCCGAATCGCCTCCCGTTCGGACGCTTTTGATCTCTTCTCCGGTCGCTGGTTGGGTTTGCCGCGCGACTTGAACCGGCAGGCTTCGGCGGCGCCGTGCTGGGAATGGTGTGATTCTATGGATATCAAGAACCCGTACCTCAAACTAATCGCCGAGAGACTTGGAGCGTACGGAGTACGTCCACGAGTTCTACGGGACTTCGCGTATCCATCGTCGAGAAATGAAACTCGCGGTATCCCTTGCGAGACGCTCTGGTACTATATGTACGAAGTCCCTTACTTCGCGATTGAGGCGATGACTGTGGCCGATGCACTTTCCTCGATAACCATTCGCATTCTGAATGAGTCCATTCTAGACAAGCTAGGCAATATGCGGACTCAGTTTCTGGTCAGCGAGATAAGTGATTTTAGAGCATGAGGGGACCTGATTCCATCGCCTCGATTTCTGGAGTCGCGAGAGTGTCTGGCCGAGGATCTGCCAAGGTAAGTAGCACCACGGACTCAAGCGAGGGGCCCGATATGCGTTCTGATATCGTGCCCGGAGGCATTTTCCCCGACTACGAACTGCCCGATCACACGGCCGAAGTGCGCAAGCTCAGCGAGATACAAGGCGATGATCCTTTAATCCTTACGGTTGCGCGCGGCCACTATTGCCCGTCGCTAACTCGCACGTTCCCCAAAAGGAAACAAACATGAATCGCATCCGTATCTTAAGCCTTATTGTCGCAGCGACAATCGCGCTGCCCGTATCCGCACGTGCTCAAGTATCAGAACGCCCCTATGTGTTGCCGCTCACCCTTGCCGTCGCCGCCGCGGAAGAAGCGGTGCATACCTGCGCGGCAAGGGGTTGGGACGTTACGGCGACAGTCGTCGACGTATCCGGCGTTCCGAAAGTCGTCCTGCGCGGCGATTATAGTACAATCCACACACCCGTCACCGCATTCCGCAAAGCATATACGATCGTCACGATGGGTCCGATCTTCAAGCTGGATAATACCGCTCAATTTGTCGAGCAGGTCGAACACTCGCGCAACGCTCCGGTGCTCGCGACTTTGCCGAACGTTATCGCGCTGGCAGGCGGTGTCGCAATCAAAGTCGGCAATGAAATCGTGGCAGGGCTTGGGGTTGGTGGTTCGCCGGGTGACACAAATGATGAAATTTGTGCACAAGCCGGTGTGGACGCAATTCAGAATCGGCTCCCGCACTAGAAATTTGTGGGGACGGTTGGCGCGTGTTTAAATCGCGAATCTCAACGCCGCAAGGATTATCCCTGCCGCGTTGCCTTGCGCAGCTTGTTTGGTTTACACCATAGCACAACTAAGCTATACCGGACGCCCTGATTAACTGCGCGGCAGAATAAACGTCACG
This sequence comes from Vulcanimicrobiota bacterium, assembly GCA_963826325.1. Classification (GTDB taxonomy): domain Bacteria; phylum Vulcanimicrobiota; class Vulcanimicrobiia; order Vulcanimicrobiales; family Vulcanimicrobiaceae; genus Cybelea. Next base: position 20,244 of record CAWGWT010000001.1, on the reverse strand, counting down.
GGGACAATGCGAAGACCGTTCCGCAGCCAATGTTGCTGCCGCATCTCGAAACGCCGCCGTAAACCGTCGTGCCGTACAGCGTGCCTTTCACGTCGGTCAAGACAGAAAGCGGAGCATACCCATCTGGGAGGCCCGTGAAACTATGCAGCACCGTCTCAACGCCCGTCGTGCTTACGCTGTAAACGGTTCCATCGCGGGATGAGCCGCCGACGTAGGTCGTGCCGTAGAGCGTGCCGTGCACGTCGATCAAGCCCCCGAACGGGAGCGCCCCGTCGGGGGGGCCCTTGAAGCGGTACAGCACCGTCTCAACGCCGGTCGTGCTTATCCTGTAAACCGTTCCGCCGACGGAGCCGCCGGAAGGCGTCGTGCCGTAGAGTGTGCCGTGCACGTCGATCAAGCCCTCGAACGGGAGCGCCCCGTCAGGGGGTCCCTTGAAGCTGTACAGCACTCGCCCCTTGCCGGTTGGGTCCATGCTGTAAACGGTTCCATTGCCGTACTTGCCGCCGATGTTGGTCGTGCCGTACAGTCTGCCGTTCACATCGGTCAAACCCCCGTACGGGTACGCTCCGTCGGTGCCACTGCCGAAACGGTGCAGCACCGTCTCTACGCCGCTGGTGGTTATGCTGTAAACGGTTCCGCAGCCAATGTTGCTGCCGCATCCCGAACCGCCGCCGTAAGGTGTTGTGCCATACAGCATGCCGCCGACGTCGATCAAGCCCGCATAGGGCTGCAACCCGTCGGCGCCACCAGCGAAGCTGTGCAACACCTTTTCCGAGCCGGTCGTACTTATGCTGTAGACGGTTCCCTTTTCGTACTTCCCGCCCAGCGCCGTCGTGCCGTAGAGCGTGCCGTTCACCTCGATCAGGTCCCCGTACGGAACTGCCGCATCGTACCCTGCCTTGAATCCGTACAGCACTCGTCCCTTGCCATTTGGGCTCATGACGTAGACAGTTCCGCCACCGGTAGGCCCGCCGGTACTGGCGGTACCGTAAAGCTTACCATTCACGTCGATCAAACCGGCGGAGGGATTTGATCCATCGGGCGTGCCACCGAAACGGTGCAACACTTGATACGCCATCGCAGGCAAGATCTGATGCGCCCTGGTGCGCGCCGGCAGGGCGGATCCCCCGGGCGCAAATGAAGGCCCGCCGGAATTACTCGAGCATGCCGATAGAGCCGCGACAATAGGAAAAACCGCGGATAGTACCACCCCGAGTGTGCGTTTCATTGGTAGCTTCTCTGTCAAGCAACGGCTTAGCGAGATCCATAAAATGAAAGCGACTTGGCAATTCAAGGCTGCGCTTTTCTATTGGCCTTGTCAATGGAGTGGGTCACGCAAAAATCAGGCTGGCAAATCGCGGCGGCGACACCGAGTCACGGCGAATCTCGGCGCGCGAAGGGGTGAATGCGTTTCTACGCGCGCACGCGCAGCCGCATGATGTCGGTCATGTGAGCGGCCGGAGGGGCGTTCGAATCTCGCTCGTGGCAACTCATTTCCCGCGGTAACGTTAAAATGCTCGCACGCCACGCTTGTAAAATGAATCAGCTTCATTCGCAGCTAGCTCGACAGAGCTAGCTCAGGAACCCAGTATTGCAATCCCTTAGTAGTTGATCGTCCGCGCGCCGTGATCGGAAAGGCGAGCTGACCGGAAAGCACACTGCCGGAGCCACGCAAGTCGACTTCCCGATGCCAGGCTCGCATGGACACGAGGGCCGGGTCGTCGCTATCCAATGTCACCGCGTTCACTCCGAAAGCGAGGGCTTCCGCGAGCTAAGCATCCATGTGCAACCGAACGACTTCCTCCGTGCGACGGAGCAGCGTCGCAGCGTCGCCGATAAGACCCGCCTCGTGAGCGAAATTGTGCAATGCGCGCTCGTTCTGGTGACGCTTTCGAAAGAGCACTAAATCGACGGCGCGGTCGACTCGTCGCTGGATCACCCCGATCGAAAGACCTAACACTAAAGCCGTAAAAAAGTTAATCGTAATGCTTGCGGTATGGCTAAATTAACGAAAAGATTTGATAACGCGTACTCGACGAGTACGAACGTGCCGAATACGAGAGTCGAAACGCCAGCAAAATGGCCGCTTGGTTGAGGACGAAGCCGATATCCACGAACCGCCTTTGTAAGGCGTAGGTCAACGCGACAGGCATCACAAACGGTGAAACGTCGACCTTTACAGTCTGGGATCAACGGCTGTCCGGACGTACGCGCTGCGGTCTAGTCGACCGCGCTGGCGCGCCGTTACCAAGTCCCCGATTTGGTAACGATTTGGTAACGGATTACGTACTGGAGAGCATCGCTAAGCCCCGATAGTCATGCTTCCGATGTCTTAGCCGTGCTTGCGGTGACGCATCGAGACGACCGCAGGTGATTTCAAGACCGCCGCTTTCAGCCACTCAGCCACCTCTCCAAGTCCTCGCAAGCCTCTCAGTCCGCAGAATCGTCCGTGGCTTATCGAGGTCTTGACGCCTCAAGTTACCTTACCAAACCGTAAGGGAAGCGGCAACCGACATGAACGCTTGGATCTCTCGAATGTATCGCGAAGCATCTGGCGGGGCACGTGGTACGCCGGAAGACGCTCGCCCGGGCTCGAAGAGCCCGCCGCATATAAGGAATGTCGGGTAAGAGGACATGAGCCGCTCTATGTGGTTTGCTGCAGCGCTCGTGGCTGCAGTTGTCGCCATCGTGCATCTGGTCAGCGCCGGTCGTTATGACATCTTTGCAAACGAGCTGTACTTTATCGTCTGCGGCCGCCATCCGGCATTTGGCTACGTCGACCAGCCACCACTCTTGCCGCTGCTCGCCGCGGTGACGCAGCTCGGCGGCACCAACGCGTGGCTGCTGCGCCTACCCGCGGTGCTCGCGGCTGTGGCGCTCGTGCCGCTGACGGTGGCGTTCGCGCAACTGCTCGGCGGCAGCACGCGCGCTGCCTGGCTGGCGGCCGTCTCTGCAGCGGCCTCTGCGATGATAACGGCGATGACCGCTGCGCTCTCGACCTCCACCTTCGAGCCTGTGGCATTTACGGCGGTAGCATACTTCGTCGCGCGCGGCGTGCTTCTGGCAGAATCGCGCGCGTTCCGGTGGGCGGGTTTGATCGCGGGCATCGCGCTGGAAGCGAAGTACGGCATCGTATTTTGGCTATTGGGACTCGCGCTGGGTCTGACGCTCTTCCGCGATCGTTCGGTCTGGCGCTCGCGCGATTTTTGGATCGGTGCGGCGATCACGGTGCTGCTCGTGATTCCGAATGCCGCCTGGCAGATCGCGCACGGACTTCCGTTTTTCGAACTGGTACGCAGCGACAACGCCGGCAACATAACAGGCAGCCCGCTGCGTTTCTTGCTGGATCAGGTTTTCTTGATGAACGGCCTGCTTGCGCCGCTGTGGATCGCAGGGATCGTCGCGCCGTTCGTGTCGAAGCGAATGGCGCCGGCGCGATTTCTCTCGGTCGCCTTTGTGGTAACCGCCGTGCTGGTCGTCGCCACGCACGGCAAGGACTACTATCTGGCCGGCGCCTATCCGGCTATGTATGCCGTCGGCGCCACTGCGTGCACGCGGCTTTGGCGCTGGTTCGTCGCGCTCTGGGCCGTACTCGCTGCGGCAATTGGGGCGCTCGCGCTGCCGTTCGTTCTGCCGCTGGATCCGCCCGGGCGGCTCGCTGAGATGCTCGACCGAATGAACTTTCGTCCGCCGCCCATGGAGAAAGCGTGTATCGGCGCACCACTTGGATGCATCTTCTCCCTGGAGTTTGGATGGGAAGAGGTTGCGCGGCGTACCACCGACGTTTACAGGGCACTCCCGCGCGCCGATCGCGACGAGGCGGCCGTTTTAGCGTCCAACTACGGCGAGGCCGCTGCAATCGACATCTATGGAAAAGGCCTACCGCCCGCGCTCAGCGGCAACAATCAATATTATCTGTGGGGGCCCCGCGGCTATGACGGCTCCGTCGTAATTGCCGTTGGCTTCGAACCGTCTGCCTTGGCACCGCTTTGCGGGTCGGTCGCGCTCGTCGCGCGCTACGGAACTTCGCCGTTCGAGATGCCGTACGAACGCAATCGGCCGATCGTCGTCTGCCGCAACATGCACCCGTCGCTTGCAGCGCGCTGGAGCGAGTTCAGGCATTACGGCATCGAGTACTGGCCGCAGGCAGCGGAGCGCATCTAAGGAATTACGTTCGATGACTCTGCACTCCGCTTTCGGTTACCGGCGTAATCCGGATGTTCTGCCGTGGGCGCTTTGGGTTTGTATTGCTCAGCTAGATTCTCGCGCCAAGCTTCCTCGACTTGGCAGAGCGGCAACACCTGCTCCGGTTTCCAAAGTCGTTCGGCCGGTCGCGCGTCGAGCTCTGTGATCAGTCACGCAGTTCGTCGGGTGCGAATCTCTCGCACAGGAGTGCGGTGAGCGATCGTGCGTCGTCGTCTCGGAGAACTCTCGCACGTACCCGTGCCGTCGTAACCCGGCGACATCAAGTTCCAGACGGCGAGGCTGGCAACCAATGGGCGCGCGACCACTGTAGCGACGGCTGCGATGCCGCGTGGTTCCAGCGCGATCGCGCCTAAACTCGCAGCTTATCCTCTGAATGCGATCGCGTGCTAAGGGTCTGTGGCTTGCGGCCTGCTCGCGCATTCGTGCGGGCTCAGAGACCCTGCACCCGCGCCATTGGCAAGCGCTGATGCGGATGCTCGGCGGAGGGTAACGCCCCTAGCACGAAACGCGGGTCAATGGCGACTCGCGTGAAACCGGGAACGCCGGCCTCAACTCGGCCTACCGGCACGGTGACGTTTCTGTTTTCGGATATCGAAGGCAGCACGCAACGCTGGGAACGCGATCGGGCGGCGATGCAGGATGCCGTGCGCCGGCACGACGCGCTGATGCGAACGGCGATCGCCCAACACGACGGCTACGTGTTCAAGACCATTGGCGATGCGTTTTGCGCGGCATTCGCGCGGCCCGAAGACGCCGTTGCGGCGATCCTCGATGCACAGCGCGCTCTTGCCGCAGAGGATTTTTCGGCAATCGATGGATTGCGCGTGCGCGCGGCGGTTCATACCGGCACGGCCGACGAGCGCGTCGGCGATTACTTCGGACCGGCGCTCAACCGCATTGCGCGCTTACTCGCGATCGGGCACGGCGGTCAGGTGCTCCTCTCGGGTGTCACGACCGATCTGGTGCAGGGGGCGCTTCCGCCTCGGGCAAGCCTGCGCGATCTGGGCGAGCATCGACTTCGCGATCTTGCTCGCCCCGAGCGAGTCTATCAGTTGCTCGCGCCGGATCTCGCTGCGGAGTTTCCGCCGCTGCGCTCGCTCGACGTCCTCCCGAACAACTTGCCGCTGCAGTTGAAGTCGTTTGTCGGGCGCGAGACGGAGATCGCCGAAATCACGGCGCTCATCGAGCAGCATCGACTCGTCACGCTGGTCGGCTCGGGCGGCGTAGGCAAGACGCGCCTCTCCTTGCAAGTCGCGGCAAATCTGCTCGACGGCTCCGGCGACGGCGTCTGGTTCATCGAACTCGCACCGCTCGCGAGCGGCGACTACATTCCATCGACCGTCGCGCAGGCACTCGGACTCACGCTCACACCGGAAGGCGATCCGGTGCAGAACCTCGTTCGCGAACTCAAGGAAAATCACGCGCTGTTCGTCTTCGACAACTGCGAGCACCTGGTCGAGCCCGCCGCACGAATGATCTCCGCCATTCTGCACAGTTGTCCGAAGGTCAAGGTCCTGGCGTCGAGCCGTCAAGGGCTGGGAATCGAAGGCGAGGAGACTTACCGCCTGCCGTCCCTCGACGTTACCCCGGAGAGCGATGCGGAAAACCTATCGGCGCGCGATACTATTCGTTCTGCGGCCGTAGCGCTGTTCGTCGATCGCGCGCTGACCGCGAACAAGCAATTTGCGTTGACCGACGAGAACGCGCCGGTTATCGCCGACGTCTGCCGACGGCTCGACGGCATTCCGCTCGCGATCGAACTGGCGGCCGCGCGCGTGCAGATACTCAGCCCAAAACAGCTGCGCGAACGGCTCGACGAGCGGTTCCGCCTTCTTACCGGTGGCAGCCGTGACGTGTTGCCGCGACAACAGACGTTACGCGCGCTCATCGACTGGAGCCACGACCTACTCGACGAGCGCGAGCGGGTGCTCTTCCGGCGGCTGGGGATTTTCGTCAACGGGTTCACGCTGGAGGGCGCCGTCGCGGTTGGCAGCGGTGAGGATCTCGATGAACTCGACGTCTTCGACCTGCTGGCGTCGCTGGTCGATAAGTCGCTGGTGCTTGCCGAACCGCAGGAAGACGCGGTGCGGTACCGGTTGCTCGAATCGACGCGCGCCTATACCCTGGAAAAGCTCGACGATGCGGGCGAGCGCGATCGCGTTGTGCGGCGCCATCTGCGTTATCTGCGCGAGCGCTTCGGAGACCTGCGAGAAGAGCTAGAGCGGACCGCACGACGCACCGATCTTGACGCGATGCTGCAGACCGAACTGGACGACGTGCGCTTTGCGCTCGAGGTTGCGTTGGCGCGTTCGGAGGTTGCCGACGGCGCCGAGTTGCTTGCCAACATTTACACGAGTTGGCAGGCCATCGGAATCGAGGCGGAAGGCATGACACGGTGCGAGGCGTATCTTGCGGTGCTCCCGGCGGAGCAATCGCGGCTGCGCGCTCGGCTCTCAATCCAGTTGTCGGATTCGCTTGGCCTTGGCGGCTACAAGGCGCGCTCACTCGAGCTCGCGGCGCAGGCGGTCGAGCATGCGCGGGCAAGCAGGGACGCCCCATCGCTCGCTGCCGCGCTGATCCAGTATGGGAGCGCGGCGTTGTTCCTGCAGCGGTTTGACGACGCGGAGCAGGCGTTAGCGCAAGCCGACGCGATCCCGGGGACCTCCGCCACCCTTCGCATTAGCTTGCTCCAAACGCGGGCTCTCTTAAGCGAGTTTCGTGGCGATTTCGAAACCGCCGCGCGCATGCACAAGCAGCTCCGCGAGGAGCATTGTTTGCTCGGAAACACCCGCAACGAGCAGATAGCTGCGGCCAACCTCGCGGAGTGCGAGCACGCGCGAGGCCAGTCGCAGCGAGCGATCGCGATCGTTCGCGGAATGCTCCCCGCGCTGCGGTCCGGCGCCGCTGAGGGCACGCTCGGCATTTTGCTCCACAACCTCGCGGGCTATCTCGCCGCGATGGACGATCTTTCCGGCGCGGCCGAAGCGGCGCGCGAGTCGATCGGAATCCATGCCGCGCGCGAGCCGGACAGTGCCTACCTCGCAATTGCGATCGAGCACCTGGCGCTCGTCTTCGCACTACGCGGCGATCCCGCGCCCGCGGCGATACTCGAAGGCTACGCCGCCGCCGCGTTACAGCGACACGGCTACGAGCGAGAGTTCACGGAGACGACGACGCACGACCGCCTCGCCGCGCTCCTGCGCGAGCGATACGCACCCGACGAACTCGCGCCGCTGAACGCAGAGGGCGCTGCACTTACGCCCAAGGCTGCAATCACACTCGCGCTTGAGGAGCCGTAGCGGCTGAGTAAGAGCGCCCGAACATCGCCTTCGGCCATGCATCGCGTAGCTTAGCGAAAAGCCTAGCGCCATATATGGTCGCCGATATCTGCCGCCGCCTCGATTGGTTTGCCATTGGTGATCGAGCTTGGCGCCGCGTAATCAGCTTCGCATTTTTGATCACGCTGCGGTTTATGAAAGCTCGGCTCTGCAACGTGCAGCAGTCGGCCTTTCTCGCACATGTAAAAACTCGCGATCCGATCTTGTGAGAAGTGCGTTTTTCTCACCGATTTTCTCACCGAATAAGAACGGATAACGGCCGTCAGGTATTGATAGGTATGCTAACCAGGGTCAAATGGCACTTGCAAGGACTTGCCGAGGCTAGCTGCAAGTATTTCAAGACCGCCGCATTCAACCACCCTGCCACCTCTCCAAGTGCCCGAAAACCCTTATGGTCATTGAGTTTTTTGCGTATTATGGTTTCTCACGAAGTCACGTCGCTACAGTCAGTCCTCACGTTTTCCTTCTACGGTCGTCCTGAATACCCGGCTAGGCCGTGACCCCGCCAAATGCCGCGAGAGAAGGCCGGCTTGCGTCGCTACGGCGAAATCCGGCCCGCGCAGACCGCCGGACTCCGCGCCTTGGCCTGAGGTGGCAACCAGTCGTCGAAAGGCTCGGTCGTATTAGGAACTTCAGTTCGGAGGGTTGTTTCGAAAATGATTGCTCGCAACATTTTCTCAACACTAGCTACCGCGGATTGAGCTCCGCCCGCGCGGCCTCGGTGAGCGCTTGTCCTTCGCTTTAGGGCGCGGGGTACTCGTTTTAGTGCGCGGGGTACTCGTTCTTGATCGTGTGATCATCGCCAGTCGGTACCTCGTTCCTGTAGACGCCGCCGCTCAGCTCCGCGAAGATTGCTCGCTGTTGCGGCACCGTGAGGTGCGTGAGAGCGCGTTTAAGGCCCTTGAGATAGCGTTGAGCTTCTGCTTCGTAAAGCACCTGCTTTGCCGAGGGCGCGGGATAGTTCGAGTCCGGGTCATGCTCGGGGAAATCCTTAGACCACATATGCGACTCTTTTCCGCGTCTTCTGCGCTGTTTTGTAATATTACCCACCGCCGCGTCACCCTAGGCATCCACGGTGCCGTTTTGACCCATTCCCGTCGCCCTGGGATTTTATTGAATCCTGACGCCCTCTGCTTGCGACGCCGCGGGTTTCTTTCCGCGCCTTCTGCGCTATATTGCCGGAGCTGTGATATGTTGGATACCTCAACCTAATAAGTTTTGACCGCATTTCCCAGCGACCGGCCAATCCGCATCTCCGCGAGAGAAAGGACCGGTCCAGATGATGGAAATGGAACTCATCAAAGAGAGAGCAGGGGGCAACGCGGAGCGCGGCCTTCTCGTCGGCATGGTGGATGCCACCGAATCCCAACGCCTCATTAAACTTGATGGCGAGTACGACCTCACGCGCAAGGATGAGATCGCCGGGCTGTTTGGCAGCATCGACGGCGAAAGCGCAGTGGTGATGGACATGACGGCGGTCACATACATAGACTCGACGTTCCTGCGCGAATTAAGCATGCTTCGGCGCCGAGCCGGAGCCAAATCAATAACGCTGACGGGTGCCAATGAGCACGTCCGGCGCGTCCTAAAGATTGTAAGCTTCGACGCATTTTTTTGAAGTAACGGAATAGCCAATGTCCACCGCGCCACGTAGTTCGCGTCTCGTCCCGGTTAGCACGGGCGGAATGCTAGCAAGGCTTGACGCCATGGCCGTTGAGCTAGGGCGTCGCGGCGGCCTCAAGGGCGGCAAGGCAAGGATGGCATCCTTGACGCCGGAGCAGCGTAAGGCGAGCGCCATGAAAGCCGCCCATGCGCGGTGGTCAAAAAAGCGTCCGCAGCCGAGTAAGTGTAAGGAATCTGATTGCAGGGCCCGGACAACATCCGAGAGCGGCTATTGCCTTAACCACCGTGCCTATCCCACACAGCCAGCGCTTAAACCGGGCCGCATACGGGCGCGCCGCCCGAAGGCGTGAGCCGCCGCTTTAGACCACAAGGCCGTTTTTGACCCGTTCCCGTCGCCTCTGGCGAGGTTGGAGGCCGCATGCACCAGTCTGAAGCTGCAAAGCTCGACCGCGGAATGACATGATCGAACGTCGGCGCGTATTTGGCTAGTGACTCAGTTTGACTCCAAGGTGGTATGATTGAGCGGCACCGGCTGCGCTGCATCCTCCCGTTGGGGCTAATGGCCGCATCCGGGGCATTGAACTCTGGATGGAGTCGTTTCACCAGCACACACGAGCAGAGTGGCAGCCGTTTTGCCCCTACTTAACGGCTGTCGCTGCTTATTGTGCTATCAACCTCCCCCATGCTTGTTATGTGGCACTATGCAGACATAGGGGGGTACTTTCGTTGGCACTATCCGCGATCGCGTTACTTGCGGAGAGGTCGAGCGCAACGTCTCGAAACCGTTCCCTTGCGGGACGAATCCGCGATTACGCTGGAGTCAGGCTGTCTGCGTCCGAAACAGCGTCTCTATTTCGCCCGCGAGAGCCGGAAGTGGTTCGCCCGCGCAATCGCTCGCGGTTCCGACTCGCCCAAGCGCGAAAGTGTCGTCAGCACCTGCTTGCGCGCGTCGATGTTCACGTTTACCGTTGCGTCAGGAGCCAGCATGCGTGAGCCTTCATGAGCAACTCGAGGATTCTGTGAGTGCCCTGTTCACACTTCTCCGGAGTCAGAGGCTCGTGCCTATGATGGCTGATACCGCGATCCCCGCCATCCCCGTGTGTCGCAAGGGGAACTCTATTTCGATCGTTTGCCGGCCCTTTTTGTGACCCAAGATCGATGGATAAGCTCCACGCACCGGCGACCGAAAGACTCGCTCAGACGCTTAAAGTCATCCGCTAGATCATCGTAATCGACCGAAGCGCGCGGGTACGCCTCGCCCGGAAACAAATGATCGTTGAGCTGTCCCATCCAGCGGCTACATGCCTCAATGTCTCTAAAGACGACGCCACGGGCCGACCTCCCAGGGCCAGTAAGCTTCGACTGCTCAAAGGCCTTCGCGATCGCCTCAAACTGGCTGTGCAGCCGTCGAAGATGCTCGTGTACGCTCGTTGTCGCCGCCAACCACTCACATGGCACGCAAGTCGTCAGCGTAGTTGTCAGGCCGCACTTTTTGCACTCCTCTATGGCGAAGACTGGAGCGGCCGGTGCAATGCTCCAAACTTTTCGGGTCACATTTCGCCTTTCCGCGCCGCTGCGCGTTGTCCTGAGCTATTGCCGATCGTCGCGACGTCAACGGCCTCGGCGGGGAGCCACGTTTCCAACCGTCAAGGTCGAGTTCATGGAGTAAAATCCAGCCGCCTCACTCCATGCCGTGGCTAGGCTTTACCCTTTTAGGCGAGCCTGCGCATAAAAGCCGCCGATTTTCCCCGGAGCGGAAACCTCGATAACCTGCGGCCAGTGGTAAAATGATGGCTCGGCTAGCCGTTCTGGAGGCCCCGCTTGAAGAAGACGATTACTCTCGATGAATGCTACCCGTTCTTTAAGGGATATGACGTCCGAGAGTCGATGCAAATGGGTGGCCCGATTACCGTCAGGGTTGAGTGTGGTTGCTTTGGTCAGATGATCCCCGGCAACAAATTTAAGATCGAGCTTTGCCCTATCCATGAAGCGGCTGGCTCAACAACTTAACTGAGGAAGGGATGCCCTATGCCGCGTACGGCCGATTTCCACTCCATTAATGAGCTCAAGAAGCCGTTGCTAAATCGCGTCTACCATAACAACAGTACCTGCCTCGCCGGCCGCAACATAAAGGCGGCCGGGCAGTCCAGTCTAGGCAAAAACAACTATCGGCTCTGCCGGGACTGCGACGAGCGGAACGGCCCAGAAAAGTAAACATGGCGACCGGCGCAACAGGGAGTAACATCAACAAAGCCGCGTCGCCAGCCGTGGCATTTCTGAAGTGACCCCGCGGTTTCTGGACAAGTCAGGCGCTTATTTCAGCTTGCCGGCGGCGCCACTCGACCGGCGGAAGATAACCCAGCCGCGAATGTGTACGGGCTTCGTTGTAATGCTTCACCCAGGCCGTAATTGCGGCCTTGGCTTGATCGTACGTGTCGAAGCGTCACTTACGGACCTGAAACCCGTGCCCGTGAGAAAAGCGATTCTTCTCACAGATTTTCTCACCGAATAAGATACGCTAGTTCTCGATAAGGGGTCGATTGTTCCGCTTCGCGTGCTTAAACGATACTTGCGAGGGCTTGTCGAGGTTAGCTGCAAACATTTCAAGACCGCTGCTTTCAGCCACTCAGCCACCTCTCCAAGTCTTCGCAAGCCTTAACTAAGCGTAGCCAGTGAACCAATTGATGCTTATGGGGTCTAATCGATTTCTATTTTTAGTGAGAAAAATCCGGGGAGTGCGCTAGAATCGAGCCGACCAGATTGCAGGCCTGAAAATCGCATAGGTCGCCCGTGACTAGGAATAAGCGTAGCCATAGGGAGCCAGTATCCCAACCGCGCGGTTGACGGCACATTCGGGTCAACGGGCTGCGTTTCGTGCAAATACAAGAAATGCCACGGTGCAGCAGCCTTGTGGGCATAGGGTTAAGGGGTCAATTCCGGGCCCCCTAGCTACAGCCGCGGCGATCTTCAGCTCGCGGCCAAAATGCCTGTGAAATAAGCCTTTTTCGCGCATCCGCCGATCGCCGCCCCAGCATGGGGCCTCGTGCAAACTTTGCAACGTCGTTTGCAAAAACCGCGAGACATTGAAAACGCTATATGGTATAAGGCTTTTTCGCATTAGGTCGTGCTGCATGCCCGTGTGCGATGCATCGAGCGCTTCTTGTTCGAGGAGGGCTTCGGAATAATCGGCGCCAGGCGCTGCCCTGACTCTTCGGCCGAGCCGCTCGTCATTCACTTACCACGCGCGACCGCTTAACGCGATCGTTGTCCTACCGCAAACGCTCAACCCGGGGGGGAGTCCACTTCGCTTCTAGCGCGTCGGCCTTTGGCCAGTAAAGGCGCAGGAACATAATGAACGGCCCTTCTGGTGCGGGCAGCCAGTTCGATTCCTTTCCCGCGCCGGGTGACGCGCTCTGGATCGATAGCGTTACTCCACCATCGGCGTCACGATTTAACTGCGGCAACATCGGGGAGTTGATCAGGTAACGGTTAATCGGATTAGCAACGAGCAGGCTCTCCGGCAGTTCATACATCGTTATCGACCAGAACGCGTTTACCGGCGGGAGTTCTCCGGGCCCAAAGCGCAACGCGTATCGGTTGGCGCCATTGAGGGGCTGCCCGTCGGCATCGACAGGATAGGCCGGATACATCGCCTCCTGTTTTGAATTGCCGAAGATACCAAGTACCGCGGCGGCCATGCGGTAAAGGTAGTTGTTCTTCAGGTACTCCCGCGTGCCAAACACGTCGCCAGCCGTCACTTGCCCCGTCTCAAACTTTGTTTTCTTAAAGGCTGCGAACTCCGTCCAGGCGTCGGCGATGCCCTGCGTGATGGCCATCTTTATTTCCGGCGAAAGTTCGTCGGCATCGAACGTCTTACCGGCGCCGACACCGATGGTGGCGAAACGTTCCATCAGTTTTTGTTCGGAAGGGTCCGTGGGACAAAAGCCTAGGACGAAGTTCAGAATGTTGAAAAACTCAGGCGACGTCTTCTGCATGTCAGGATTAAGCGGCTCGACGAAATCAATCGCGGGCGCTGCCGCTGCCGCCGGTTTACCTAGAAAGCTTGACAGGGGTTGAACTTTGTAGCCAGCCTGGACCTTCTTCACGCTATCAATGTCGCCAGGCTCGAATAACTGCGTCCGATATGCAGCGAGCGCCAACTCGGTCTCAGCGCGGATTACCTCCTTGATCCCCTCGGGCTTCTCGCCTCGCCAGCCCGGCCCAGCGATGAGAAAGCTGCCGGCATCATTGCCGGTGGCGCGACTGCCGATGTAGTTAAAATTGAACGTGTAAAGGTCGATGAGTTGTATGCTGTAATAGCGGCCCTTCTCGACCTCAGGTACGGTCAGGACTAGCGGTTCAGCGCGGAGGTCCATGCCCAGCATGGAGTATGGCGTATCGGAGTTCGGCGTCTGTATCGTTTTATCGTCAGGCGTGTAAACCCGCGGCATGTTACAAATCTGGTTCCAGGGTGCTTTGAATTCCGGATTGTCGCGATCCACGAAGTAAGCGTGTTGGATGCGATAGCTGTCCGCCATTGGAGATCCATAGATATAGGCCTCCTTGGCGACGGCGCGAGCCTCAGCGGGGCTGACAGTTCCTTGCACGTTGTCGTTTCTTTCTGTTGTGACAAGCGGTTTCGATGCCTCATCGGAGCAACAAAGATAGGTTGAGTTCCAAGAGTAGCCCTCGGCGATAGACGCCGTAGCGATTCGAGTGCAGAGCGAGCGCCCCTACTGGCGTAGCTTCGTCGCGCGATCGTGCCCGGCGCCTGCTGGTCCAGCCAGACACGCAAGGGCGGCCCGACGTCGCGGTCATAGATCGTTTGGATAGCGGGCTCGATCGCGACTCCTCTGGATGGCAGCTCTTGGGTCGTCAAAACGTCCCCACGTGGGACGCTCATTCGCTCCCTCCGAATACGCCACGAAACTTATCGGCAGCCTTTGTAATCTTCGTCCACCGGTCCTTGAACCGATCAATGCCGGAGAACTCAAGTAGTTTGCCCGCGACTCCCAGCGGATATATTAGGTAAATGTAGAGCAAACCGTTTGGTTCGTGTGGATCAACGTTAAGCGAGGGGAAGAAGTCCCCGTCTTCGTCCGACAGATCCCCCATTAGGCCCATCGGCGTTCCATGCATTTCTTGAGACGGAAAGGACGAATGGTAGAATTGCATCGACCAAACCTGCTGTTTAACCCACTCTTCTAGCTTGTCCTCGGGCGGTAGGTTTTGCCTTCTTTCTCTAGCTCTTCGGGTCACGTTCGAACGATCGCTTCCGCCATCGAGTATTCACTCGGTTCGCTCCAATCGATGAGAACCGGGTTGTTCGTTGCGCCACTCCTGCCCCTAAGAACTCTCAGATCGGGGAACTTTGCATACAGCGCATCGGCCGTCTCCTCGTGGTCGCGAAGCTGTTTTAGACGAGCCGGGCCGGCGGCAGCTTCCGGACTGATTGCCAAAATCTCCTTAGCCTTATCTCGTTGACGCAAGGGCCCCGACGCGGCAAAGAGGATGGACTGTCGCGGGTTAAAGAGATAATAGTAAAACGCTACCCAGGCATAATGCTGATCGCGCTTGAGGGTAAACGCGACGGAGGTTTGCCGTTGTTCCACGAGCGTGACGCCGGCAAGTGCGACGCGATACATCTTCTAGATGGCCGGCGCACTCCTGCGAACGCTTACTGAAAACCAACCCTGCACAGGCCGCAACAAGCGCGTTGCCTGGGCAGCGGCGATGGTATTCCTTGAAATCAACGGCATCCGCGTAGAAGCCACCGGGAACGCCGCAGTTCATCCTCCTCTTCTTTCTGACTGAGTCATGGTTAACTCAGGCGCTGTCGCGAGCGCAATACGCGCTCAACGGTGCGAGGGTTGCGCGCGATTGCAAACAGGAGTACCCGCGCCGGCTCCGACGGTTCGCGCTGCTCCTGCTCCCACTGCTGCACCGTGCGGACCGAAAGAAGATATCGCCGCGCAAACTCCGATTGTGAGAGGCCGAGACGCTCGCGTAAGGCGCGAACATCGGTCCGAGGCGGCACGTACCGAGGCTCGCCGAGCTCACTCGTGTCGCTATCATCCTGGTGCGCAAACCGCTCTATGTCGCGATCGGTAAACGACGCGAGTTTCTTCGCATCCACCCGGCCACGGCTCTTACGAACCTCTTTGTTGGTGCGCTTCACGGTCGCCATAGAATTTCTCCCTCTCCTGCCTCGACGCCGGTCGCGCCGAGATCATGCGTCTCATGTTGTCGCGCGGGGTCCACACAACGGCGAGAACCTGGTTGTCGACCTGACCGACGGTGAGGAACCGCGGCTCGCCATAATCGTGCCGGCGGTCTTCCCACTCGATCGAGTCGCCTTCGAAGATCTTGGCCGCATGATCGAAGTCGAATCCGCGCTCCTCGTAGCAGCGCTCACTCTTGTCACCATCCCAGGTAAAGCCAGCGAACTCGCGCCCCACACTCAACTCAGTATACTCCATTGGCGTATAGCTCGCAAGAGGCTATCCTTACCAGCCGCCTGCTGGAGGGCCGATCTGAGCGACTGACCGCAGACTGGGGACGACCACGGAAAGTAGTCGGCTCGGGACTAACGACGATCGCCAGCGGCGCCCCTGGATCTGCTAACGCGACTTGCTAACGCGTCGATGGAATTTGCTAACAATTTGCTAACGGAATAGGTCCCGATGGGTACTCGGACGTCACGACAGCTCCCGGATCCGTGTTCAATCGACGCTAGCGGCGACTTGTCGGGACGGCTTTAGTGATTTTCAAGACCGCCGCATTCAACCGCTCTGCCACCTCTCCAAGTCCTCGCAAGCACCGCTAGTCACCTAGAACCAGCCTTATGGTGACTTATACGTGCAGGATGATGCCTAAAATACGTTATCAAGATCGTTACCAAATAAGCAAGCCTCGATCGGACTCACGTTTTTACGGGAGCGAACCAACTCCGCTCTCTGGCCATAATGGGTCCTTTTCGCCAAAGCGGAGAGACTCCACGAAAGCGGGCCAATTCCACATGGGCGCACTGCAACGGTGGCCGCAATCGATACTGCCATCGCCGGAGGGGTGCGGTGTCGCCGCGGCCGGCGCCGGACCCGCCAGCGCGCCGATTGCCGTTTCCGCCGCAGGTTCGGTCGGCGGCTGGGCCAAAGGTCGCGGAAGTTAGAGTTATGTGCTCGTCCCTCGTACTTTCTGTCTGGAGCGCCGTCGATATCTCACTCTTATGTCCAATGTCGCTGACTGGCTAAAATTGCTGTCGCTGGAACGCTACGCCGGGGAGTTCCAACGCGCAGAAATCGACTTAGAGACGCTCACCAAGCTAACCGAGAGCGACCTTATCGATCTCGGTCTTCCGCTTGGCCCGCGCCGCAAAATTCTGGCTGCTTTGCATGGTGACAAGATTTCGCCGGAAAAGAGCGCGGATGACGAAATCGCGGTAACGTCGCGGGCAGAACGACGTCACGTTACCGTCTTATTCGCCGATTTGGTTGGTTCGACCGAAATCGCGTCCAGAATCGATCCAGAAACGATGGGGCACCTGCTCGCGGATTATCAGCACGTCGTTTCCCAAGAAATCGAGCGGTACGGCGGGTACGTCGCCAAGTTCCTGGGTGATGGCGTAATGGCCTATTTCGGCTGGCCGCGGGCTCAGGAGGACGCCGCCGAGCGATCATTGAGGGCCGGTCTCGCGATGACGTCGGCTCTCTCACGTATCAGTGTGCCCGGCATTTCGGCCATTCATGCGCGGCTTGGCATCGCGACTGGAAACGTCGTTATTGGCAACTTGACGGGCACCGGATCGGCCACAGAAGACACGATTGCAGGCGCCACGCCCAATCTCGCGGCTCGGCTGCAGGCAGCCGCCCAGCCCGATGAGGTTGTCATCAGCGACGACACGCATCGACTAATAGGCGCCTTGTTCGACTGCCGCAGCACGGGCCCGCTTGCCCTCAAAGGGTACAGCGATCCGATCACGGCATGGTCGGTGCAGGGCGAGGCGATCGAGACAAACCGGTTCGCGGCGGTACGCGCCATGCGCGCCGGGCTCGTTGGTCGCAATCAGGAACTAAACCTACTTCTCGATGGATGGAACAAAGCGATCGCGGGCCGAGGGAGTGCGTTCGTCATTTCAGGAGAAGGCGGGATCGGCAAATCTCGCTTGGTCGAAGCTTTACGCGGCGCTCACGCAAGCGCCTCGCACGATATTCGCCTTCAGTGTTCCGTGTTCCACGCGACCAGCGCCCTTTTCCCTTGGACGCCACATCGAGCAGGCCGCCGGTTTTCTCAGTGAAGACTCGCCATCGACCAAGCGAAGACGTCTAAACGATTTATTTTCGGGAGTGCGCGGCTCCGAAACACTCGTGCCGCTCGTTTCCAAAATGCTTTCTTTGCCGGAGCCCTCGACGGATCTCGGACTGACACCGGCTCAGAGTAAGGCAGCATTGATCGGTGGACTTGCGACGTGGATCGCCGAAATTTCAGCGCGCTGCCCCGTGCTGCTCGTGCTAGAAGACGCGCATTGGAGCGATGCCACGACGCTCGAATGGTTGACGCGCCTGATCGAGAGTGTCGCGACGCTTCCCCAACAGATCGTCGTGACAGCGCGGCCCAGTTTTACCTCGCCGTGGATCGACCGTCCGCAGGTCACGCATATAACGCTCGATCGCCTCTACGGTGCCGATTGCGAGCGGATCGTTACGGCAGTTCTCAACGAACCGCTTCCAGATCGTCGCATGATCGAGCAAATCGTCCAGAAAAGCGACGGTAATCCGCTCTTTCTTGAAGAGTTGGCAATGGGCGCGACGGCGGCCGGTGCATCCGGGTCCGTCGTACCCGATACCTTGCAGGACGCGCTGATGGCGCGGCTCGATCAACTCGGTGGCGGCAAAGCCGTCGCCCAACAAGCCGCCGTTCTGGGGCGCCGCTTCACCCGACAACTCTTGGGACTGACTTTGTCCTTACCACCGTCGGTGCTCGATGCCGAACTCTCTGGTTTGGTCGCGGCGGGGGTGCTCTATCCTATCGGGCGCCCCGGCGCCGGCAATTACAATTCAAACACGCCTTGATGCGCGATGCCGCATACGAAAGTTTGCTTCTTGCCGACCGGCGCCGGCTTCACGGTCATGTCGCTGCCCTCATCGAGCGCGACTTCCCGGAATGGGTAGGCAACGAGCCGGATTGTTCGCATACCACTACGCAGAAGCGGAGGATGCTCCCCGCGCAGCCTTCTACCATGAGCGCACGGGAGACCGCGCGGTTGCGCGCTTCGCCTATGTTGAAGCGATCGCTAGCTTTCGTGCGGCACTCGCGCAAGTTGAGCGCTTCGCACCTGATGTCGCGAAGGATCGAGCTGAGCTGGCTTTGTCGCTCAGCTGGGCACCGCACTGAGCATCATGCTCGGGCAGAACCATCCCGATGCCGGCGCCGCCTACGAACGCGCGGTGCCGATCGCTCGAGCAATCGGCGACGAACGCACTCTCTTTCAGGCGGTCTGGGGCCTATGGGTCCCTCCAACGTCCGTGGCCTGGACACCGCACCGACTCTCGCCGAAGAGCTCGTAAAGCTCAGTGAGCGCTCCGGAAATGAAGATCATTTCCTCGAAGCAAGACATTCCCGCTGGTCCACCGCCTTGTTTCGCGGCGAGGTCGGATTGGCCGTGTCTGATGCCGAACGCGGCATGAAACTTTACGATGCCACACGGCATCACCACCTGGCGGCGCTATTTGGCGGCCACGATCCCGGAGTTTGCGCCTACGTGGCCGGGGGCACCACAGTTGCGCTGCATGGCTACCCAGTTCAAGGAGGGTTGTGGGCCCAAAAAGGTGTTGAACTAGCCGACTCGCTCGGAGCACCCGCATAGCATTGCCCACGGTCTCCTGAATGCGGCGCTCGCCTGTGCCTGCACTCGAGACATCGAGCCGTTGAGACGCTACACGCCGCGCCTTATCGCGGTTGCAGAAAAGTTCAACTTCCTGCCGCATGCGGCGGTTGGTTAATTTCTTGTTCCGCAGATATATGGGGATGGTGCCGTTGCAAAATCTACGACAAAATCGAGCCGGATTACTTGCGGGCTCATGCCGCTGAGCCCATTGCCAATCCCGCTCGCCGCGTTCATGGCGGAGCGGCTGCTCGGTGCCGGCCATGCGAATGAAGCGCTCGACGTCATTGCTAGCATGATAGCGGAATTAAAAAATCCGCACATCGGCCTCTACCTTTCCGAGCTTCATCGCGTGCGCGCGGAAGCATGGTCTGTTCTTCGAGCGTGAAGATGCAGCCCGAACCGAGGGAAACGAGGCACTTGCGGATTTTCGCGCACCCAAGGTGCGGGTCTGCTAGTGTTGCAGAACTCAGTGCTCGCGGGTGGTTCTTGGGGAGCCGGCAGCGCAGACGCAAGCTACGCGCTGCATCGCTACATGGCCCGATAACGAGACCTGCTAGCGATCTAACGGCCACGAAAACGTTGGCACAATACGGATAATTAAAATCCCAGAGGGCGGGCCCGCACAACCGCACACTCAGCCATCTCCTACGCACGTTGCTGAACTTTGACCGACAGTACCAACATATCTCTTGGCTCCGTAGCCTCATTGGGGTCGTCGCCGGGTCTACGGTAACCAGCGCCGGTTTAACGGTCATCGACGGCAATGGCGAATTCTCAGGGCCATGAATTACGGCTTTGGCCCAGGGAGTCCGCGTCCTAACCCTACGATGATTCCAGCCGATGCTCAGCCGTGGCCGGTTTTCAAGTAGCCACCCGCCTCTAGCCGGTTTTCAAGTGGCCACGGCTGGCCGCTTTTGGGTGGGCGCCGAGACCGACCGCTTCTTATAATGCGGGCTGGCAAGCCCAAATTGCCGACAGTATTCTGATAGTGCTGAGCACCTAACATTGGACGCCGTTATCAAGTCTCTGATTTGGTAACGACTTGGTAACGGATTACGTACCGGCGGATCTCTCGCAAGTCACGATAGTCCTGACTCCGAAGCCTTAGCCGTGCTTGCGGTGACGCATCGGGACGGCCGCAGGTGATTTCAAGACCGCCGCATTCAACCACTCTGCCACCTCTCCAAGTCCCCG